>NZ_SGXR01000006.1:0-577419 GCF_004216825.1 Sphingomonas sp. BK036
CGCTAACGCGAATGTCGCGGGGTGGAGCAGCCCGGTAGCTCGTCAGGCTCATAACCTGAAGGTCACAGGTTCAAATCCTGTCCCCGCAACCAACCAAGCCCGCAAAGTCCACAAGACTATGCGGGCTTTGTTGCGTCTATAGACATTGCCTCTCTACAGCACTGTGCCCATTCGCTTTGAACCCAACGGGCCGTGCTTCTGAACGACCGTCGTCACGTCGGGCACTGTAAGCATCGTACGACGCAGCCTAGGGGACGCGGGACAAGACCGCGCGCCCCAGACAGTAGGACAGCCTCACCGCTTCCTGACGAACTCCGCGCGCAGCACCAGGCCCTTGATGCCCTCATACCGGCAATCGATCTCCTGCGCGTCGCCGGTCAGGCGGATCGACTTGATCAGCGTCCCGCGCTTTAGCGTCTGGCCTGCGCCCTTTACGGTCAGGTCCTTGATCAGCGTCACCTGATCGCCGTCCGTGAGCACGTTGCCGACCGAATCGCGCACCACAATCGCACCGTCGTCCGACGCGACAGGCGCCGCGCCCCCACCCGCGACCCACTCGCCGGTCGCTTCGTCGTACACATATTCGTCGTTGGCGGTCTCAGTCATCAGATGTCTCCGGCAGCGCCCAGTCGATCGGCTGGCGCCCATGGGTTTCGAGAAAGGCGTTGGCCTTGCTGAACGGCCGCGATCCGAAGAACCCGGTCCGCGCCGCCAGCGGCGACGGATGCGCGGACTGGATCACCAGGTGCCGCCCGCCCGTCGCGATATCGTCGACGAACGCCGCCTTCTTCTGCGCATACGCCCCCCAAAGGAGGAACACGACAGGTTTCGGTTGCGCGTTCACTGTGGCGATCACGGCGTCGGTAAATCGCTCCCAGCCGCGCTTCTGATGCGATGCGGCCGCCCCCATCCGCACGCTCAGCACCGCGTTGAGCAGCAGCACGCCCTGCTCCGCCCAGTGATCGAGCATGCCGTGGCGCGCGCGCGGGATGCCGAGATCGGCCTCGAGCTCCTTGTAGATGTTCACGAGGCTCGGCGGTGTCCGCACCCCCTTGCGCACCGAGAAACTCAGCCCGTGCGCCTGGCCCTCGCCGTGATACGGGTCCTGGCCGAGGATGACGCACCGGACCCGATCGAGCGGGGTGAGTTCCAGCGCGCGAAACCGATCCGCATCGTCGGGGAAGATGCGCGCGCCCGCAGCGCGCTCGGCCTCCAGAAACGCGTCGAGGTCTCGCATGTACGGCGCATCGAACTCGGGGCGGAGCGCCTGCCAGCTCGGTGGAAGAGGGGGTGTCGTCATCCCCGGCCGCATGTCGGACAGGGCAGGGGCGTGTCAATCTGCGCTACGTCTCGTTCCCCCGCGGAGGCGGGGGCCCAGCATCTCGCAGCGCAACGCCCGTAACCCTGGACCCCCGCCTGCGCGGGGGAACCGCGACCGTGCGTTGCCCTGCGAGATACGAGGCGAAAGGCTCGCACAACGCATGCGGGCTCATTATATGCGCCGCCATGACAGAGATCACCGTCGCCGCGCTGCAGCTGGGCTTCACGCCCAACATCGACCGCAACATCGCCAACGTCTCGCGGCTCGTCCACGAGGCCGCGGCTAAGGGCGCGCAGGTGATCCTGCCCCCCGAGCTGTTCGAGGGCGAGTATTTCTGCCGGGTCGAGGACGAGGGCCTGTTCGCCAATGCCGCCCCGGTCGGCGAGCACAAGGCGGTGCTCGCGATGCAGGCACTCGCCGAGGCGCTGAAGGTCACGATCCCGACCAGCTTCTTCGAGGCCGACGGCCCGCATCATTACAACAGCCTCGCGATGATCGGCCCGGATGGCAACATCCAGGGCGTCTATCGCAAGAGCCACATCCCCGACGGCCCGGGCTATGAGGAGAAGTTCTATTTCCGCCCCGGCAACACCGGTTTCAAGGTCTGGCCGCACGCGTCGGAGGCGGGGCGGACGACGCTCGGCGTCGGCGTCTGCTGGGACCAATGGTATCCCGAGACCGCGCGCGCGATGATGCTGATGGGCGCGGAAGTGCTGTTCTACCCGACCGCGATCGGCAGCGAGCCGCACGACACCTCGCTCGATACCGCGCGACTGTGGCGCCGGGCGATGGTCGGTCATGCGGTCAGCAACGTCGTGCCGATCGTCGCCGCCAACCGCGTCGGCGTCGAGCATGGCCAGACCTTCTACGGCACCAGCTTCATCGCCGACGAGCGCGGCGACATCCTTGCCGAACTCGGCCGCGAGGACGAAGGCGTGATTACCGCGACGATCGACCTCGACATCGTCAAGCGCCACCGCGCCGCATTCGGCTTCTTCCGCGATCGCCGGCCCGACCTGTACGGCCGGCTGGTCCAGGACATTTGAATCCCAATCCTCCTCCGCCAGGGGGAGGTGGCTGGCTTGCCAGACGGAGGGGGAGGATAGGAGAACTGCCGTTCCATATCCTCCCCCTCCGTCACCTTCGGTGCCACCTCCCCCTTGCGGGGGAGGATCGAGAACTTAGAACCACGCCATCCCTGCGAGCAGCGCGCCGACCAGCGCGGCCGTGCCCGCGACCCACAGCAACCACCGCCGCCCGGTCAGCGCGGTGATCGAGGCCAGCGCGATCGCAACCTGGATCGCGGTGACCGCCAGCGCCAGCTTCGTGTGCGGGCGCAACGCCTCGTCCGAGTCCAAATCCGCCGCAGCCGATCGCGCGTCGAGCGCGGTCGCCTCCCGCTTCAACGCGGCCCCGCGCGCCTTGTAGCGTGCGATATCGGCCCGCTGCGTCGCCATCCGCGCCACATCGACCCCGGGCGGGGCGAGATCGACCTCCATCTGTGCGATATGCCGCTTGAGGTCCTCCGCCTGGTAATAGCCCCATGCGTCCGACGCCTGCGCCTTGATCAGCACCGCCTCGTTCTTGTGAAGCAGCGCCTCGTTCTGCGTATGCCCGCCGAGAAAGCTGGTGACCGCCGCCAGCGTCGCCAGCACCGCGGTGAACAAGGCGATCCGCTGGTCGAATGCCTCCCCCTTGGCGGCGCGTTCCTCCGAGAGTTGCTCATGCATTCCGCGCACGTCGAAATCGTCGTCCATGGCGGTCGGCTTACGCTCCCGCGCGTGACTGGACGCTGATGGTCGGGTGACATATTTGTAAGTACGCCATGACGTTACGCCACATTCGATACCTTGTGCCGCCGCTGGTTGCGCTGCTCGTCGGCTGTGCAACACCGTCGGTGAAGAGCGTTCCCCCCAGCGATCATTTCGACGGCCGCCGCTTCTTCAACCCGGACGGCGTGCAGGGGAGCAGCGGCGAGCAGAAACAGGGCCCGGTCGCGCTGCTGCGCAATCTGGTGAAGCCGCCCTATCGCACCTGGCCCGAAATCCCCGTGACGCCATCGCGACCGCCGGCGCAGGTCGACGGCCGGACGATGCGAGTTACCTGGATCGGCCATTCGACCGTGCTGGTGCAGACGCAGGGGCTCAACATCCTCACCGATCCGATGTGGCTCGCACGCTCGTCGCCGGTGCAGTTCCTCGGCGTGAAGCGAGTCCGCGCGCCCGGCGTGCGGCTGGAGGACCTGCCCAGGATCGACCTGATCCTGCTCAGTCACGATCACCGCGACCATCTCGACATGCACGCGATGCGCCGCCTCTGGCACCGCGACAAACCGCTGATCGTGACGGGCCTGGGCAACGACCAGATCCTCAAGCGCAACGGCGTCCATGCGGAAGCGCGCGACTGGGGCGGGCGCGTCACGCTGCGCCCGGGCGTCGACGTGATCGTCGAGCGCGCGCATCACTGGAGCCAATACGACCCCGGCGACCGCGACACGACCTTATGGGCGGGCTTCACCGTGACGCTGCCCGGCGGCAACCTGTATTTCGCGGGCGACACAGGGCCGGGCGACATGCGCTGGGCCACCGAGGCGCGCCGCGCAGGCCCCGTCCGCCTCGCGATCCTGCCGATCGGCGCGTATCATTTTGCCGGCCACGAGACCGACAATCACATCGGTCCGGACCAGGCGGTGACCGCGTTCGACCAGCTCGGCGCGGCCTATGCGATCGGCGTCCACTGGGGCACGTTCGAGCTGACCTCGGAAGGCATTAACGAGCCGCCCGAACACCTCCGCGCGGCGCTGGCCCGCGAGCACATCGCCGCGGACCGCTTTCGGACGCCCGAAGCCGGCGAGGCCTGGGTGATCGAGTAGAGTCTACCGCAACCATCACGCCTGACCCCATTGTTTCCCACCGCCCCGGCGAAGGCCGGGGTCCAGTTGGGGAACGCCGCTAACTGAACGGTACGCTCCGTTACCGCGACCTTTCCAACTGGACCCCGGCCTTCGCCGGGGCGGTGTAGAAGTGCCTAGCGTCCGATCGCGGTCCAGTAGCCGCTCAGCTTGCGACGCGTCTCAAACCGTCTCGCGCAACGCCAGCGCCCGCGCGAACACCGCGTCGAACATTTCCGCGGTCAGCACGCCCGTATTCACGTTGTAGCGGGAGCAGTGATAGCTATCGATCAGGATGCGGCCATCGGGCATCACATGCTCCGCCCCGTGCGCGAACCGAGCCTTGGGCAGCCGTCCACCCAGCATCTTCACCGCAGACTGGTGCGCGATATGCCCCAGCGCCACGAACACGCGCGCGGTAGGCACCGCATCTGCCTGCGTCTCGAGAAACGGCCGGCAGGTCCGGATCTCTTCGGGGGTCGGCTTGTTCTCGGGCGGCAGGCACTTCACTGCGTTGAGGATGATCGCACCGTCGAGCGCCAGCCCGTCCTCGGCCTTGGCGCCATAGGTACCGGTGGCGAGCCCGAACCGCCCGAGCGTCTCGTACAGGAACTGCCCCGAATAATCGCCGGTGAACGCGCGGCCGGTGCGGTTCGCGCCGTGCTTGCCGGGCGCGAGGCCGATGATGCCGAGCCACGCCGCCGGATCGCCGAACGCGGGCACGGGGGCGTTCCACCAGGTCGGGAACTCGGTGCGCAACTGCTCGCGCACCGCGACGAGGCGGGGGCAGAGCGGACAGTCGCGCGGCGGCTCGGTCTCGGGCAGCGCGGCGACGGGCGCGAAGACGGTGGTGACGTCGATAACGCCGTCGTCAGCGGAGTCGGAAAGATCGGCGGTGTAAGGTGTGGAGTCCATGCGATTGCGCTAGGCGGACGAAATGTCGCCTGCAACCCCGCTCCCGCCGATCGCGCGTCCGGCAACGGCGTACGTGATCGCGCTCGGCTCCAACCGCCGCGGCCGGCACGGGGCGCCCGAGCGCGAGATCGCGGCCGCGCTGGCCACGCTGGCCACGCTGGGCGACGTCGTGGCGCGGTCGCCGACCGTCGCCAGCGCGCCGCTCGGCCCGTCGAATCGCCGCTACGCGAATGCCGTCGCGCTGATCGAGACGCCCGAGGATCCCGCCACGCTGCTCGTCCGGCTGAAACAAATCGAACGGCGCTTCGGCCGGCGCGCGGGGCGTCGCTGGGGGAGTCGCGTGATCGATCTCGACATCATCCTCTGGTCGGGGGGCGCATGGACGTCGTCCGGCCTCGTCGTGCCGCACGCCGCATTCCGCACGCGCGGCTTCGTCCTTGCCCCGCTCGCCGGCCTCGTGCCCGCCTGGCGCGATCCGCGGACGGGCAGAACGATACGGCAATTGGCGCAACTGGTTGACCGACGGCGGCCACGCGATTAGGTGCGCGGTCCACGATGGCGGGGGTCCGTAGCTCAGTTGGTAGAGCAAGCGACTTTTAATCGAGAGGTCCCGGGTTCGAGCCCCGGCGGACCCACCATCGATGCTCTAGGCCCTAGCTCGGCCGACGCGCCGAGCAAGCGGCGGCATGTCCCGGCGATTCTCGCGGGCGCATCGGTCGCCGCGGTCGGCATCGTCCTGATCCTCATCGTCGGTCTCGCGGTCGATAATTGGCCGTTCGCGTTCGATCGCTCGATCATCCTGGGCCTGCGCGCCTGGGGTGGCCCGTCATGGCTGCCCAAGGTCGCTGCCGACGTCACCGCGCTCGGCGGCGGAATCGTGCTGACGATCGTCGTCGTGCTCGTCGCCGGCCTGTTGATCGTCCAGCGGCTCTGGCTGACCGCGTTCGCGATCGTCGCGTCGAGCATCAGCGGCAATATCGTCGTCGAGCTGGTCAAGCTGCACGTCGCGCGCCCGCGGCCCGACATCGTCGAGCATCTCGTCGCCGTCACGCATATGAGCTTCCCCAGCGGGCATTCGGCCAACAGCGCGATCGTCTATCTCACGCTCGCAGGGCTAGCGTCGCAGGTCACCGAGCATCGCGCGACTCGGCGCTATCTGCTCGTTATCGCGATCCTGCTGGTCGGCGCGATCGGCTGCAGCCGGGTGTATCTCGGCGTCCACTGGCCAAGCGACGTGCTCGCCGGGTGGAGCTTCGGCACGCTCTGGGCGCTCGCCTGGTGGCTGGCGACCGCCCGCGCGCGCCGCGCGATCGGCGGCGAGCGCCACGCCTTCGGCACCCCGCCCGCCGACACCTGATCCCAAGGCCCGGACCCCACCCTCAAATCCTCCCCCGCCAGGGAGTGCGAGGTTGGATTGCCCCCGGCAATCCAAGATCATGCTGGGAGGATGATCGACCTCGCACTGTGGCGCCATAGGCGACGGAGGGGGAGGACACGCAACAGCGGCTTCCCTTTCCTCCCCCTCCGTCAGGCTACTGCCTGCCACCCCCCCCTGGCGGGGGAGGATTCGGGTCGCAGCCAGTCCTAGCGGCCCTTCTCGGCGAGCGCGCGCTCCCACGCCAGCGCGTCTCGGACGATGCCGTCGAGATCGGCGTGGCGCGGCGTCCAGTCGAGCGTCTCGAGGATCGCGCGATTGTCCGAGATCAGCATCGCGGGATCGCCCGCACGACGCCCTTCCAGCCGACGCTCGATCGTCCGGTTGGTGACCTTGTCGACCGCATCGAGCACTTCGAGCACCGAGAAGCCCTTGCCATAGCCCGCGTTGAGCGTGTGGCTCTCGGCAGGCGCGGCGACCAGTAGTTCGAGCGCTGCGACATGCGCTGCGGCAAGGTCGCTGACATGGATATAGTCGCGCACGCCGGTGCCGTCGGGCGTGGCGAAATCGGTGCCGTAGACGCCAACATGGCTCCGCTTGCCGGTCGCCGCCTCTACCGCGATCTTGATCAGGTGAGTCGCGCCGACCGTCGACTGGCCGCTGCGCCCCTGCGGATCCGCGCCCGCGACGTTGAAATAGCGCAGCGCGGCATAGTTCATCGGGTGCGCCGCCGCGACGTCGCGCAGCATCGCCTCGGTCATCAGCTTCGACATGCCATACGGGTTGATCGGCACGGTCGGATCGCCCTCCGCCACCGGCACCTTTTCGGGCGTGCCATAGGTCGCGGCGGTCGACGAGAAGATGAAGTGGGGCACGCCCTCGACGACCGCGCTCTCGATCAGCGCGCGGCTGGCGGCGGTGTTGTTGCGGTAATATTTGAGCGGGTCGCTGACCGATTCGGGGACCACCACCGACCCGGCGAAGTGCATGATCGCGCGGACGCCGTGGTCGCGGATCGCCGCGCGGACCTTGGCATCGTCGGCAACGTTCGCCTCGACCAGCGTAGCACGCGGATCGACCGCCCAGTCGAACCCGGTGACCAGATTGTCGAGCACGACGACGTCGTATCCCGCGTCGAGAAGTGCCAATACCGCATGGCTGCCGATGTAACCGGCGCCGCCGGTGACCATTACCTTACCATCGAGCTTTGGGCCGTCGATCATGTACGTCTCCTCTTTGTTGCGCGGTAGCGGCTTCCTATCTTGGGAGAAAGGAGATCATAATGACGGATTATGTAACGCTGGCCGGCGGCTGCTTCTGGTGCACCGAGGCTGTGTTCAAGGACGTGATCGGCGTCGAAAGCGTCGAGAGCGGCTATATCGGCGGGCATGTGCCTGATCCGACGTACAAACAGGTCTGCGGCGGCGACACCGGCCATGCCGAGGCGATCCGCATCGGGTTCGATCCCGAGCAGCTGAAACTCGGCGATCTGCTCGACATCTTTTTTGCGACGCATGACGCGACGACGCTCAACCGGCAGGGCAACGACGTCGGCACGCAATATCGCTCGGCGATGTTCCCGATGGATGATTCGCAGCGATCGGAGATGCAGGCGGCGCTCGAGCGCGCACAGGCCGACAGCCCCAAGCCGATCGTCACGACGATCGAGGCGCCGCAGAATGCGGTGGCATCGACCTGGTACGAGGCCGAGGGCTATCACCAGGATTATTGGGAAACGTCGGGCCGCTCGAACCCTTACTGCATGGCGGTGATCCCCCCCAAGCTGCAGAAGCTGCGCAAGAGCTTTGCGGCACGGTCGAAGGCGGCTGTGAACGCGTAATCTTTAAACCAGCCGGCCGAGCCACACCCCCCCGTCATCCTGACGAAAGTCAGGACCCAGGGTTACAGGGGGTGTCGCTCGGGACTCTGGGTCCTGACGGTCGTCAGGATGACGAGGCGTCAGCGATGCGCGGCGCGGCGCAAGCGATCGTTGATCGCTTCGCCGATGCCGTGCGCAGGGATCGGCGCAATGGCGATGCGAGCGGCGCCGTTCGCATCAGCCGCGTGGAGCAAGTCGAACAGCCGCGCCGCGGCTTCGACCAGATCCCCCGACGCAGAGAGCGACACGTCGCCCGCAACCTCCCCAAACCCGATCAGCCACTCGTCGCGCTCTGCAACAGTCGCGCCCAACCGAAGCGCCTTGCTCGGCGCATAGTGGCTCTCAAGCTGCCCCGGCGCCGTCACTACGCTCCCCCCCGGCGAAGGCCGGGGCCCAATTGGGGGGCGATGATGATCCGCGTCGCGCTCCGTTACCCCAGACGTGCCAATTGGGCCCCGGCGTTCGCCGGGGAGGTGCTGGTGGAGAGCCTCCGCCGTCACCGGCCCAGGCCGCAGCACGCGCCGCCCCGCCACGATCGTCGACTCCAACCCCGCCTCGGTCGCCCCATCGTCGAGGATGAGCGGCACGTTCGCCCCCAGGCTCGCCGCAACATGCGACGCCGTCGTCGGTGAAATCCCCCCGCTCGCATTGGCCGACGGCGCCGCCAACGGCCGCCCCGACGCCGCGAGCAGCCCCTGCATCGCGCGGTGCCGCGGCACCCGGATCGCGATCGTCTCCAACCCCGCGGTCACCAGCGCCGCGATCCCCGAACCGCTGCGCACCGGCAGCACCAGCGTCAGCGGCCCCGGCCAGAACGCCGCGGCCAATATCCTCGCGTCCGTATCGAACACCGCGATCCGCTCCGCCGCCGCCAGATCGGCGACATGCACGATCAACGGATTGAAGCTCGGACGCCCCTTGGCGGCATAGATCCGCGCCACCGCCTCGGCATTGGTGGCGTCCGCCGCGAGCCCGTACACCGTCTCGGTCGGCACCGCGACGATGCCGCCCGCGCGAATCAGCGCAGCGGCCTCGGCGACCGCGGCCGTGCCGTACGGTAAAATCACTGGGTGTGGACGGGTCATTCTGAAGGCCTATAGCGGGCGCAAAGCATAGCGATAAGAGGATGCGATGGCCTTCACCCCAGCAACCACCGAACAGCGTTTCGTGCTCGACCATGTCGTGCGGATCGCCGAGCTCGCGAATACCGAACGCTATTCCGCCGCCAGCGACGACGTCGTCGACGCGGTCCTGGAGGGCGTCGGGCAGCTCGCCGCCGGCGAATGGGCGCCGCTCAACCGCACCGGCGACACCGTCGGCGCCAAATGGACCCCTGACGGCGTCGTCATGCCCGACGGCTTCGCGCAGGCGTACAAGGATTATGTCGAGGGCGGCTGGGGCACGATCGGCGTCGAGGAAGAATGGGGCGGGCAGGGGCTTCCCTTCGCGATCCAGACCGCGGTGCTCGACACATTGGGCTCGGCGAACATGGGCTTCGCGCTCTGCCCGACGCTGACCGTCGGCGCGATCGAGGCGCTCCAGCATCACGGTAGCCCCGAGCAGCAGGCACTGTATTTGCCGCATCTCGCAACCGGCGAATGGACCGGTACGATGAACCTGACCGAGCCGCAGGCAGGCTCCGACGTCGGCGCCCTTCGCGCGACCGCGACGCCACTCGGCGACGGCAAGTGGAGCATCAAGGGCACCAAGATCTACATCTCGTTCGGCGATCACGACATGGCGCCCAACATCGTCCACCTCGTCCTCGCCCGCACCCCCGGTGCCCCGGCCGGAACGAAGGGCATCTCGCTGTTCCTTGTGCCCAAATACCGGCTTCAGGACGACGGCACGCCGGGCGACTTCAACGACGTCCGCGTCGTCTCGATCGAGCACAAGATGGGGCTCCACGCCTCGCCGACCTGCGTGCTGAGCTTCGGCGATAACGATGACTGCATCGGCGAGCTGATCGGCGCGGAGCTGGGCGGTATCCGCGCGATGTTCACGATGATGAACAATGCGCGCCTCAACGTCGGGCTCCAGGGCGTCCAGGTCGCCGAGGGTGCGACGCAGGGCGCGGTCGCCTATGCGCTCGACCGGGTCCAGTCGGCGCGCGCGGGCTCGCCGAACAAGGAGTCGGTCAAGATCGTCGAGCATCCCGACGTCCGCCGCATGCTGATGCGGATGAAGGCGCAGACCCAGGCGGCGCGTGCGCTCGTCTACTACGCCGCCGGGCAGGTCGATCGCGCCAACATGGGCGATCACGCCGCGCGCAACCGCCTCGAACTCGTCACCCCGCTCGCCAAGGCGCACGGCACCGATCTCGGCAACGAAGTCGCCTCGCTCGGCATCCAGGTGCATGGCGGCATGGGCTATGTCGAGGAAACCGGCGCCGCGCAGTATTTCCGCGATGCGCGCATCACGCCGATCTATGAAGGCACCAACGGCATCCAGGCGGCCGATCTGGTCGGCCGCAAGCTCGGCCTCGACAATGGCGGCGCGTTCGCCGCGCTGATCGCCGATATCCGCGCGGAAGCGAAGGACGAGCGGCTGCTGGCGCTGGTCGACGCGTGCGAGGCGATCGGGCGTCGCCTGGCCACCGCGGACGCCGACGACAAGCTCGCGGCAAGCTATCCGTTCCTGACGATGCTGTCGGTCGCGACCTGCGGCTGGCTGATGGAGCGGCAGGGCGGCGTCGCCGGCACCGACGACTTCGGCCGGATGAAGACCGCGGCGGTGCGTTTCTACCTCGACCAGATCGTCCCCGAGGCGATGGGGCTCAACGCGGCCGCCAATGCGAGCGCGGCGGTGCTGTACGCGATCGAAGCGGACCTGTTCGCGGCCTGAGCTGCCCATAATCAACCCCCGTCATCCTGACGAAAGTCAGGATCCAGAGCCACGCGCACCGGCGTCCGTGGCTCTGGATCCTGGGTCGAGCCCAGGATGACGGAGGTGGGGTAGGGGCCCGCCCTCGCACATTGCCCTCTACCCCCCGTTCGATCCTCCACCGTCCGTTCGCCCTGAGCGAAGGCGAAGGGCCGGTCCCACGCTCAGGTGCTTCGACTTCGTCCAGCACGAACGGTAAGGGGGGAAGAAATCTGTGAAAGCCCGACCGATGTTCGATCTCGAAGCCTATCTCACCCGTGTCGCCATGCCCGCCCGCCCGACGCTCGACTCGATCGGCCTGGCACGCCTCCAGCACGCGCACCGGCTGGCGATTCCGTTCGAGGATCTCGACGTCGTGCTCGGCCGCGGCATCGCGATCGACGGCGCCTCGGTCTTCGCTAAGCTCGTCACCGCGCGCCGCGGCGGCTATTGCTTCGAGCATAACCGCCTGTTCCTCGACGCGCTCGCCGAGCTCGGCTTCATCGCCCGCCCGCTGCTCGCGCGAGTCTGGATCGCAGCGGTCGGCGTCCCGCCGCTCACGCATACCTTCGCGCTGGTCACGATCGACGGGCAGGACTGGATCGCCGACACCGGTTTCGGCGGCAGCTACACGCCCGTCCTCCCGCTGACGGACGGCGCCGAGGCGACCGCGCCCGACGGCGCGCGCTTCCGGCTCGATGCGACCGAGCAGGGCTGGCTGCTGCTGCGCGACGGCGATCCGATGACCACCGATGGCCGCGGCGAGCCCGGCGGGTTCCAGCCGCAATACAGTTTCACGCTCGCCGAGGTCTTCGACGCTGATCTCGCGCTGTCGAACCACTGGACGTCGACTGCGCCCGCCAGCCGGTTCACGCAGACCGCGATCGCCAGCATCGTCCTGCCCAACGGCTTCGCGTCGCTGGTCGGCCGCAACTATCGGCGCCGTTCGGGAACCGACACGACCGCCGGCGAGATCACCGATCCGCGCGTCTACCGGATCCGCATGAGCCTGTTGTTCGGGATCGACCTCAGCGTCGAGGACGTCGCGTCGCTGGGGCTGTTCTGAAGACTCGCTGTAGAGTCACCCTCCATAGCGTTACCACCCCGACGAAGGCCGGGGTCCAGTTGGGGAACGTCGCTAACGAAACGCAGCGCGTTGCAACTGCGGCCTTGCCACCTGGGCCCCGGCCTTCGCCGGGGTGGTGCCAGCGCCTAAACCCGCTCGCGCTCCAGCAGGTCGCGCGCGTTCAGCCCCAGCAGGTCAATATGCCCCAATATCCGCGGCCACTGCGTCGTCACGAAATTCTCGCGCTCGGCGATCCGCAACGCCTCCGCCGCGCCCGGCATCACGAACATGCCGACGCCGCGGCGAACCTCGACATAGCCGTCGTCCTGAAAGCTCTGATACGCCTTGGCGACCGTCAGCGGGTTGGCGCCCTGCTCGGCGGCAAACGCACGAACCGAGGGAAGCTGGTCCCCCGCGCGATAGTCGCCTCGGAGGATCCCGGCGGCAATCGTGCTACGGAGACGGATATATACGGGGCTGTCGTCGCTGCTGAGCGCTGTCATGCTGTTCTAATACAGCAATCGGGCGAATAGTCGAGTCCTCAGGATCCCCAATGGCTTACCAACCGTGCCATATCCGGGCGGGGCCGTTCGTCGAGCGCGCGCGACGGCGTGCCGATGAACATGAAGCCGGCGATCTTTTCCGATGCCGAGCCGAACGCATCGCGCACCGTGTCCGAGAACGCCGCCCAGCCGGTCAGCCAGCCGCCCGCGAAGCCCTCGGCATGGACCGCGTGCAGCAGGTTCATGCACGCCGCGCCTGCGGACAATTCCTGCTCCCAAAGCGGAATCTTGCTCTCCTTGGGCGACGACAGGACGACGACCAGCGTCGGCGCCTGGTGCGCGAACTGGTCGAGCGACTCCAGCTCGAGCCGCGACGCGTCGGGACGCTCGGCGAGATAAGCGTCGGTGATCAGTGTCGACAGCGCCTTGCGGTGGTCGTCGCCGACCACGACGAACCGCCACGGCGCCAGCTTGCCATGATCGGGCGTCCGCGCCGCGATCTCGAGGATGGTCGCCAGCTGGTAGGAATCGGGGCCGGGCGCGACCAGGTCGCGCGGCTTGCCCGAGCGGCGGGTGGCGAGCAGCGACAGCGGCGTGGAACGATCGTTGAGCATGGCATGTGAGATAGGCTTTGCCCTGCGATATTTACAGTCCGGGCTTTGTCGTTAAGTTGCGCGCGCATAACGACGCCGCGACCGACGGCGGCCAGACGAGTATTAGGGAGCGTAAGCATGGTGGACACCCCGACCGCGGATACCCCGCGAGAGCCGGATATCACCCATATCAATCCGGCCGCCGGGGAAACCTGGTTCGGGCACCCACGGCAGCTCGCGCGGCTGTTCACCACCGAGATGTGGGAGCGGTTCGGCTATTACGGCATGCGCGCGCTGCTCACGCTGTATCTCACCAAGCATTTCGTGTTCGGCGATCGCGAGGCGACCGGCCTGTACGGCGGCTACACCGCGCTGGTGTATCTGACGCCGCTGGTCGGCGGTTATCTTGCCGACCAGTATCTCGGCTCGAAGCGCGCGGTGAAGTTCGGCGCGATCATCATGGCGATGGGCTATCTGCTGCTGTGCTTCGGCGGCGAGACCGCCAAGCCCTATGCGACCATCGCCAACCAGCGCTACGAGATCCAGGTCGTCGAACAGGCCGACAGCGAGGTCCGCTACCTCGTCGACGGCGCGAACAAGCTGAAGATCAAGGGCAATGACGACGGCACCGTCTCACTGCTCGCAGCTGACGGATCGACCGCGCGGACGGTCGAGAAGGGCGGCTTCGAATCCGGCGCGGAACGCAGCAGCTTCTACGTCACGATCATGCTGCTCGCGCTTTGCATGATCTCGGTCGGCAACGGCTTCTTCAAGCCCAACATCTCGACGATGGTCGGCGAGCTCTATGCGCAGGGCGACAAGCGCCGCGATGCCGGGTTCACGATCTTCTACATGGGGATCAACCTCGGCTCGCTGTTCTCGCAGCTGCTCTGCCCGTTCCTTGCGGTCGCGTTCGGCTGGTGGGCCGGCTTCGGGCTGGCGGCGATCGGCATGCTGTTCTCGTGGACGCTGATCCAGTTCGATGGCGGCAAGTTGAACGGATACGGCGAGCCGCCGGTGCGCAGCGGCCCCGACCGCGCGCTCGGCATCTATGCGCTCGCGCTGCTCGGCATCCCGATCTTCTACCTGCTGTTCGTCAACCTGATGAACGCCGAGCCGCCGGTGCCCGGTTCCGGGATCATCGGCTACATCGTCTCGCTGTCGCTGATGGGCAAGCTGCTGTTCGGCACGTTCCTGGTCGCGGTGCCGGGCATCCTGATCTGGTCGTTCGTCAATGGCGAGCGGCGCGAGTTCCAGATGATGCTCGCAGCCATGGTGCTGATCGTGTTCAACGTCGTGTTCTGGACGCTGTTCGAGCAGGCGGGCTCGTCGCTGACGCTGTTTGCGGATCGCAACACCGATCTCAGCGTGTTCGGGCTGTTCAGCATCTCGGCCGGGCAGACGCAGTTCTTCAACGCGTTCTTCATCGTCGCGCTCGCGCCGGTGATGTCGATCCTGTGGACCAAGCTGGCCGCCCGGGGCATCGAGCCGTCGATCCCGGTCAAGTTCGGCATCGCGCTGATCGGCGTCGGCGTCGGCTTCCTGTTCCTCGTCTGGGGTGCGAGCATGGTCGGCCCGACGTTCAAGGTCGCGATCTGGTGGCTGGCGGGTCTCTATTTCATCCACTCGTTCGCCGAGCTCTGCATCTCGCCGGTCGGGCTTAGCATGATCACCAAGCTGTCGATCGCGCGCGTCGTCGGGCTGATGATGGGTGTCTGGTTCCTGTCGATCTCCGTCGCGCAATATGTCGCGGGCATCGTCGCGCAGGTCGCGAGCGTCGAGACGGTCGGCGGGCAGGTGACCAACCTGAAGGTCAGCCTCGACACCTATGCCGGCGTGTTCTGGACGATCGGGCTGGTCTCGGCGGGGATCGGCGTGCTGCTGCTGCTGATCTCGCCGCTCATCAAGAAGTGGATGCACGGCGTCCAGTAAGCCCGCAATTCCCCTCCCGCTTGCGGGAGGGGTTAGGGGAGGGCGCGACGCACGTACTGGCGTCCGGCCAGTGGGGCGCACCCCTCCCGCAAGCGGGAGGGGAGTAGTCAGATCCGCGTCATCGACAGCGCCTTCTCGCCGTACCGCGGCCCGGCCGTCCCACCCTTCGGCGCGGCCGCATCGAGTTTCGCCAGATCGTCCGCGGTCAGCGCGACATCCGCCGCCTTCATGCTGTCCTCCAGCGTAACGCGGCGCTTCGATCCCGGGATCGGCACGATATCGTCGCCCTGCGCCAGCAGCCACGCCAGCGCGACCTGCGCCGGGCTCGCGCCATGCGCGTCCGCGATTCCCTTCACCACCGCGACCATTGCCATGTTCGTGGCGAAGTTCTCCTCCGAATAGCGCGGATCGTTGCGCCGATAATCGCCCTCGGGCAAATCCGACCGTGCGGTAATCTGCCCCGTCAGGAACCCGCGACCCAGCGGCGAATAGGGCACGAACCCGATCCCCAATTCGCGGCACAGCGGCAGGATCTCGTCCTCGACCCCGCGCTCCCACAGCGAATATTCGCTTTGCAGCGCCGCGATCGGATGCGTCGCCGCAGCACGCCGGATCGTGTCGAGCCCCGCCTCCGAGAGCCCCAGATGCCGCACCTTGCCCTCGCGCACCAGCTCGGCCATCGCGCCGACCGTATCCTCGATCGGCACGCCCGGATCGACGCGGTGCTGGTACAGCAGGTCGATCGTCTCGACCCCCAGCCGCTTGAGCGATCCCTCGCACGCGCGCCGCACATTGGCGGGCGTCGAGTCGACCCCGGTCATCCCGTTGTCGTCATAGCGGAAGCCGAACTTGGTCGCGATCACGACGCCGTCGCGCTTGCCGCGGATCGCCTTGCCGAGCAGCTCCTCGTTGATCAGCGGGCCATAGATTTCGGCGGTGTCGAACAGCGTCACGCCAAGCTCGATCGCGCGGTGGATCGTCGCGATGCTCTCGTCGGCATTGGCCTCGCCGTACATGCCCTTGCCGATGCCGGCCATCGGCATGCAGCCGAGGCCCAGCGCGGAAACCTCGAAATCAGGGCCGAGCGTGCGATATTTCATGCGGAATCTCCTTGGCGTCACTGCGCGCTGAAACGGAGATGGTGACGGCGGTATCCATCGTCACGTTGCCGACGGTGCGAAATAGGTCGGGAACCGTCTCGACCGCGATGAACAGCCCCAAGGCCTCGATCGGCACCCCCATCGCGATCGCGACCGGCGCGACCGAGGCGATGAAGCTGACCGTCCCCGGCAGCGACACCGATCCCATCGTCGTGATCGCCGCGGTGGCGATCCCCGCGGCGAGCTGCCCCGGCCCGATCGGCACCCCGACGAGATGCGCGACGTACAGCGCCACCGCGAGGTTCATCGCCGGACTTGTCGCGCGAAAGACGGCGACGGCAAGGGGCAGCACGATCCCCGCGGTAGCGGGCGAGGCACCCAGCTCGACCGAACCCTTCAGCATCGCCGGCAGCGACGCAAGCGACGACTGCGTGCTGATCGCCACCGCCTGCGCCGGCGCAACCGCGCGCGCAAAGGCGGCGAACCGCACCCGCCCGCCGATCATCCCGACCGGATAGGCCGCGATCAGCACGATCACGCCGATCGCCGAAACGCACACGATGTAATGCACCAGCGCACCGAACGCCGCGGTCCCGGTCCGCGCGCCGACTCCGTACGCCAGCGCGGAAATGCCGATCGGTGCGAGCTTCAGCACCCAGCCGATCACGATCAGCAGCGCATCGACCACCGCCTGGAAGAACCCGGTCAGGATGCTGCGCTGCGCGTCGGGCAGCTGCGTGACCGCGAACGCGAACGCCAGCGCGAACACCGTCAGCGGCAGGAACGCATCGCCCGCCGCGGCCGCGACGACGTTGGTCGGCACGATCGTATCGAAGAACGCACCGATCCCCGGCACCGTCCCGACCGGCGCGCTGGTCGTCAGCGCGGTACGCAGCGCAGTCGCAAGGCCGGCGGGCAGCGGCCAAGCCTCGAGCAGCAGCGGCGTCACCAGCGCCGACATGATCGTCACCGCCCACAGGATCGCGACCATCATCGCCAGCGCACGCACCGTGATCCGCCCGGCGCGCGCCGCTTCCGCGGTCGCGCCGATCCCGGTGACCAGAAGCGAGACGATCAGCGGCACGATCACCATCTGCAGCCCGTGCAGCCACGCCGACCCGATCGGCTGCGTCACCGCGGTCACCGCGATCGCCTGCGTCGGCGCCAGCGCGGCGGCGAGGATGCCGATCGCGATACCACCAACCAGGGCGATCAATATCCGTGTTGCCTGCGACATGCTCGCCCTTCGTGTTGCATCGCGCTATCAGCGATGGCGAACCCGATACCGGACGGAAAGTACAAGCGATGGCAAGGAAATATTTCGGCACCGATGGCATTCGTGGCGCCACCAACGTCTCGCCGATGACGGCCGAGATGGCGATGAAGGTCGGGATGGCGGCGGGCGCCTATTTCCAGCGCGGCGATCACCGCCACCGCGTCGTGATCGGCAAGGACACGCGGCTGTCGGGCTATATGCTCGAATCCGCGCTGGTCGCAGGCTTTACCAGCGTCGGCATGGACGTCGTCATGGTCGGGCCGATGCCGACCCCCGCGGTGGCGATGCTCACCCAGTCGATGCGCGCGGATATCGGCGTGATGATCTCCGCCAGCCACAATCCCTATGCGGACAACGGCATCAAGCTGTTCGGCCCCGACGGCTACAAGCTGTCCGACGAGGCCGAGGCCGCGATCGAGGCACTGATCGACGGCGACGTGCCGCTCGTGGCCTCGGACCAGATCGGCCGCGCCCGCCGGATCGAGGACGCGCAGGGCCGCTACATCCATTTCGCCAAGTCGACCTTCCCCGAAAATCTCCGCCTCGACGGCATGCGGATCGTGATCGATTGCGCGAACGGCGCCGCGTACAAGGTCGCACCCTCGGCGCTCTGGGAACTCGGCGCCGACGTCGTCGCGATCGGCGTGACGCCCAACGGTACCAACATCAACGACGGCGTCGGCTCGACCGCACCGCAGACGCTCGCCGAGACGGTGGTCGCGAGCGGCGCGGACATCGGCATCGCGCTCGACGGCGACGCGGACCGGCTGATCGTCGTCGACGAGACCGGCACGATCGTCGACGGCGACCAGCTGATGGCGACCATCGCCGCAAGCTGGGCACGCCAGGGCCGGCTCGCCGGCGGCGGGCTGGTCGCAACCGTCATGTCGAACCTCGGGCTCGAACGCCATCTGGCGGCACAGGGGCTCGGGCTCGTGCGCACCAAGGTCGGCGACCGCCACGTGCTCGAGAAGATGCGGTCGAGCGGCTACAATGTCGGCGGCGAGCAGTCGGGCCACATCATCCTGTCGGATTATGCGACGACCGGCGACGGCCTCGTCGCCGCGCTCCAGATCCTCGCCGAGGTCAAGCGCTCGGGCGCGCCGGCGGGTGAAGTGCTGCACCGGTTCGAGCCGTTACCGCAATTGCTCAAGAACGTCCGGTTCGGCGGCGGCAAACCGCTCGACGACGAATCGGTCAAGGCGGTGATCGCGCAGGCCGAGGCCGAACTCGCGGGCAAGGGCCGCCTCGTCATCCGCCCGTCGGGCACCGAGCCCGTGATCCGCGTCATGGCCGAGGGCGACGATCTCGGCCAGGTCGAGCGCGTCGTCGACCGGATCTGCGACGCCGTACGGAAAGCCGCCGCCTGATGCTCGAGATGCGCCCCACCTGCGAACGCTGCGCTACCGAGCTCCCGGCGGATGCCCCCGGCGCGCTCATCTGCTCGTTCGAATGCACCTTCTGCGCGGAATGCGCCGACGCGCTCGACGAGCGTTGCCCGAACTGCGGCGGCGAACTGCTCGACCGCCCGACGCGGCTCGGCGAAGCGCCCCCGCAGAAACCCGCCGCGGGCAGGCGGCACTAGGGTCCTCCCGCAACCCGACTCTTCTACCACCCCGGCGAAGGCCGGGGCCCAGTTGGAAAGGTCCAGGTAACGGACCGCGACCCTCCGTTAGCGACGTCCCCCAACTGGACCCCGGCCTCCGCCGGGGTGGGGGGGCAGGGCATAACCCTGTCCTACATCGCCCCGGTTATGCCATAGCCCCGCAGATGACCTCCACCCTCGCCAAACCCCGTGCAGCGGCCCCAAACCGCCTCACGACCAAACCGCGCGAGCGTCTATACTTCCTATACTTCACTTTTCCCGCAGCCCGCCGATGACCGCCAGAATCCTCATCATAGCCGGCTCCGATTCAGGCGGCGGCGCGGGCATCCAGGCCGACATCAAGACCGTGACGATGCTCGGCGGTCACGCGATGACGGCCATCACCACGATCACCGCGCAGAACACGTTGGGCGTACAGGCGGTCCACACGGTGCCCACCGACATTGTCCTCGCGCAGATTGACGCAGTGGTCAGCGACATCGGCGTCGACGCGGTAAAGATCGGCATGATCGGCTCGGCCCAGACAGCCAACGCCGTAGCCGACCGCCTAACCTCCCTGACCTCCTTGTTCTCCCGCAAAGGCGGGAGCTCAGACTGGACTCCCGCCTTCGCGGGAGAACAAGGAGGGGCAGGGCGCCATCACCAAGCACGCATCCCGATAATCTTCGACCCGGTCATGATCGCCACCAGCGGCTCCGTGCTCGCCAACCCGGCGACCATCGCGGCCTTCGCCCGCCTCATGCGGATCGCCACGCTCGTAACCCCCAACCTCCCCGAACTCGCAGCACTCGGCGGCGAGGCAGCGGTACGCGCGCTCGGCCCGGCCGTGCTGATCAAGGGCGGGCACGGCGAGGGCGCGCAGATCACCGACCGCCTCGTCACCGACGCCGGCGAAACGCGCTGGACCAACCCCCGCATCGAAACCCGCCACGCGCACGGCACCGGCTGCACGCTCGCCAGCGGCATTGCCACCGGCCTAGCCCAGGGCATGCCGCTCGACGCCGCGATAGAGCGTGCGATCGCGTTCGTTCGCGCTGCGCTTGCGCACGCGCCGGGGCTCGGTGCAGGGCACGGTCCGATGGGACACGCGCTCGGCGTCAGCCCGTTCGACCAGTTGAAAGACCGCCAATGCCCGGCATGAAACACGAAAAGCTCTGCGTCGGCCCCGTCGCCGGCGTCGACGAAGCCGGCCGCGGTCCGCTCGCCGGGCCGGTCGTCGCGGCCGCGGTGATCCTGCCCGCCAAGGGCGTCCCCCGCGGCATCGACGATTCGAAGAAACTCTCCGCCTCCGAACGCGAACGGCTCTGCGCGCGCCTCAAGGGGTGCGCGATCGTCGGCATCGGCATCGTCGAGCCCGACGAGATCGACACGCTCAACATTTACTGGGCGACGATGAAGGCGATGACGCTCGCGGTCGACGCGCTCGCCATCGAACTCGGCCACGCCCCCGGCCACGTCCTGGTCGACGGCAACCGCCTGCCGCGCTGGACCTACCCCGCCACCCCGCTGGTCGGCGGCGATGCGAAATCGCTGTCGATCGCCGCCGCGTCGATCGTCGCCAAGCACACGCGCGACCTGATCATGATCGCCGCCGCCGACGTCCATCCCGAATATAACTGGCATTCGAACAAGGGCTATGGCTGCGCGCATCACATGAAGGCGCTGCGCGACCACGGCCCCACGCCGATTCACCGCCGCAGTTTTGCGCCCGTCGCCGCGGCTTATCTGGCGTGCGAGGGACTTTTCGCAAAGGAAGCGACGAGCTGAGTCTTTCGCGCCACACCCCAAGGGCTTGAGCCGCGAGTCTGTCACGACTCAACATCTGGCGCGCGCCGACTCATTTGGTCGCATCGACGGAATCGCGGCGAAACGCCGTTAACGATTGTTTGCTTGACGGAGTCGGACAATTCCGCCGCTATGGGGGTGATAAGGGGCGGAAAACATGGGTTTGATCGACACGATCGCGCGGCCGCGCGCGAAGAAGGCAGCGGAACCGGCGGTTAAGCCAGTCCTCCCGCTCGACCAGATCCTGCGCGGCGACTGTATCGAGCGCATGAAGGCGCTCCCGTCGAATTCGATCGACATGATCTTCGCGGACCCCCCCTATAATCTCCAGCTCGGCGGCGAACTCTATCGCCCCGACGGCAGCCATGTCGACGCGGTCACCGACGACTGGGACAAGTTCGACACCTTCGCCGCCTATGACCGCTTCACCCGCGCCTGGCTCAAGGAAGCACGCCGCATCCTGAAGGACGACGGCTCGCTCTGGGTCATCGGCAGCTATCACAACATCTTCCGCGTCGGCGCGGCGGTGCAGGATCTCGGCTACTGGATCCTCAACGACATCGTCTGGCGCAAGACCAACCCGATGCCCAATTTCCGCGGCACGCGCTTCACCAACGCACACGAGACGTTGATCTGGGCGTCGAAGGGCGAGAAGGCGAAGTATCACTTCAACTACCGCGCAATGAAGACGCTTAACGACGAGCTCCAGATGCGCAGCGACTGGGAATTCCCGACCTGCGGCGGCACCGAGCGGCTGAAGAAGAACGGCACCAAGGTCCATCCGACGCAGAAGCCCGAGGCGCTGCTCTACCGCATCCTGCTCGCCTGCACCGAGCCCGGCGACGTGGTGCTCGATCCGTTCTTCGGCACCGGCACGACCGGTGCGGTAGCCAAACGCCTCGGCCGCAGCTGGATCGGCATCGACCGCGAGGGCGACTATATCGAGGCCGCGCACGAGCGGATCGAGGCGGCGTTGCCGCTCGACGAATCCGCGATCCGCACGATGATGAGCCCGCGCACGCAGCCCAAGGTCGCGTTCGGCGTGCTGGTCGAGAACGCGTATCTCGCACCCGGCACGGTGCTGACCGATTCGAAGCGCCGGTGGCGCGCGACGATCCGCGCGGACGGCTCGCTGCTCAGCGATTGCGGCACGATCGGCTCGATTCACAAGCTCGGCTCGACCTTGCAGAACGCGCCCGCCTGCAACGGCTGGAGCTTCTGGCATTACGAGAGCGACAAGGGGCTCAAACCGATCGACGATCTCCGCCAGACGTACCTGCTAGCGACGACCGTCTGAGCCACACCGCGCTCGAGTAACCGCGTCACCTAGCCAATCAGGTCCCCCAGCCAATCTCGTCACCCCAGCGAACGCTGGGGTCTCCCACGGTGAAGCGCAGTGGACGCAGCGGGAGATCCCAGCGTTCGCTGGGATGACGGTCGGGGGGCATGATAACCCTTTGCCAACATGACGGACGTGCCGCCGTGCCGGCCACCGTGGTTTAATAGGACGTCGCGGCTTTCGCAGAGCGGACGCCATGGAGTAGATCCCGGCGATGACCAGCCTCCACCTCCGCCCCGTTCAGTTCGTCGACACCCCGATCGGCCACCCCGACGGCAATGCCGCGCGGCTCGCCGGCGGCATGCAGTGGTTCGCAGCCTATGAGGTGATCGAAGGCCGCGCCCGACGCACGATACCGGTCGCCGACGTCGCGACACTCGGCGATCGTGCCGCGCGCCTCCACGCCGCCATCACCAGCCCCCGCGCCGCGCTCCAGCTCGGCGACCGCACGCTCCGCTTCGACCAGCCCGTCATCGCCGGCATTCTCAACGTCACCCCGGACAGCTTCTCCGACGGCGGCAAGCATGTCGACGACCCCGCCGCGGCGGCCGCCGCCGGGATCGACATGGCGGCGGCTGGCGCGACGCTGATCGACGTCGGCGGCGAATCGACCCGCCCCGGCGCGGCGGCGGTCTGGGAAGGCGACGAGATCAAACGCCTCGTCCCCGTCGTCGAGCGCCTCGCGTGCGCCGGCGCGATCGTCTCGGTCGACACGCGCAAGGCGGCAGTAATGGAGGCCACGCTCGCCGCCGGCGCGCATATCGTCAACGACGTCGCCGCGCTGCTGTGGGACGATCGCGCGCTGAGCGTGGTCGCCAGAAGCGGTTGCCCGGTCGTGATGATGCACTCGCCCGATCCGAAAAAGGGCGGTCACGGCGACGGCGGGTACGCCAACGTGCTGACCGACGTCTTCGACTGGCTCGAAGCGCGCATCGCCGCGGTCGTCGCGGGCGGCGTCGATCGGTCGCGGATCATCGTCGATCCCGGCATCGGCTTCGGCAAGACGCTCGCGGAGAATCTCGCGCTGCTCAACGGCCTTGCGATCTTTCACGGGCTCGGCTGCCCGATCATGCTCGGCGCCAGTCGCAAGCGGCTGATCGGCGCGCTCTCGAACGAAGCGCCCGTCGACCAGCGCCTGGCCGGGTCGCTGGCGCTCGCGGTGAAGGGGGCCGAGGCGGGCGTCCAGATTCTGCGCGTCCACGACGTCGCCGAGACGGTGCAGGCGGTCAGGATCTGGCGCGGGCTGCGCGATCAGTCGCTGGTGGGGGGCTGATCGCCGCTGCATTGCAGCGAAACGCCGCTTCGCGCATTAGTTGCAGACCTTAACAAGGAGCTGTCGCTTGATCGTTACTGCAACACCACGTCTCGGCCAGATCCTGAGCGAGGTCTGGCGTCCGCTGCTGGGCCTGTTCGTCTGGGACGTGATCGTCACGATCACTTACTATGTGCTGCCCTTCCACGCGCCGGCCTTGCCCCTGACGCTGTTCGGCACCGCGCTCGCGCTGTTCCTCGGATTTCGTGACAATTCCGCGTATCAACGCTGGTGGGAAAGCCGCGGCCTCTGGGGCTTGATGATCAACGCCTCGCGCAACCTTGCGCGGATGGCGCGCAACATGCTGCCCGAGCCCGAGGGGCACGACATGAAGCGGACCATCGTCCTGCGCCAGATCGCCTATGTGAACGCGCTGCGCTGTCAGCTGCGCAAGCAGCCCGCGCCACCCGAGGTGCTGCGATTCCTGTCGAAGGAAGAGGCCTCGTTTGCGCTCGATCGCACAAATATCGCCAACGGCCTGCTCGACGGTACGGGACGCCGGATCGACATCGCGCGGCGCAACGGCTGGATCGACACGATCCAGCAGACCCAGTTCGAGGCAATCCTGGTCGATATCGCCAACGCACAAGGCGGCATGGAGCGGATCAAGAACACCCCGCTTCCCAACCAATACCGGTTCTTCCCGAGCCTGTTCACGCGGTTGTTCTGCGTACTGCTGCCGATCGGTCTGGTTGAGTCGCTGGGCTATGCGACGCCCGTAGGCTCGACGATCGCCGGACTGATGTTCCTCGCGGTTCTGCAGATCGGCGACGATCTGGTCGATCCGTTCGCGGACACGATCCACGACGTGCCACTGAACGCTATGTGCCGGACGATCGAGATCGACCTGCTACAGGCGATCGGCGATCCCGCCCCCGAGCCGCTTAAACCCGAGAAGGGCGTGCTCTGGTAATTGGGAGGTGCTTGCCTAAGTCCGTCTGACCAACCCGTTCACGCGGCGTTGTCGATCCCCAAATCGCTAAGTTTGCGGTACAGGGTCGAGCGGCCGATGCCGAGGCGGCGGGCGACTTCGGTCATGCGGCCGCGATAGTGGCCGATCGCAAGGCGTATGACGTCGGCCTCGATCTCGTCGAGCGCGCGCAGATTGCCGTCGGGGCGAAAAAGCGTCACGCCGCCACCGCCCGCGGCCACGGTGGCCGGGCCACGCTGGCGATTACCAAGTGCGGCGATCTGCGGGAAATCTTCCTCGGTTAGCGCTGCCCCCTCGCACAACACGGCGGCGCGGAAGAGCGCGTTCTGGAGCTGGCGGACGTTGCCCGGCCAGTCGTAATGGACCAGCAGCGCAAGCGCGGCGTCGGTAATACCCAGCGGTCGCAGTCCCGGTTGCTCGGCGATCCGCGCTAGCAAGTGGCGGGCGAGTGCGGGGATATCGCCGGTCCGTTCGCGCAGGGGCGGGATCGTAACTTGGACCGCGTTCAACCGATAATACAGGTCTTCGCGGAAACGCCCCGCCTCGACCTCGTCGAGCAATCGCTGGTTGGTCGCGGCGATCACTCGGACATCGACCTCGCGCGACTGCCGCCCGCCGATCGGCTGGACTTCGCCGGTGTGGAGGAGGTGAAGAAGCTTGGCCTGCGCCACGAGCGGCATCTCGCCAATCTCGTCCAGGAACACCGTACCGCCATCGGCATCGTGGAACCGACCGATCTTGCGCTCGAACGCGCCAGTAAATGCGCCCATTTCGTGCCCGAACAGTTCCGATTCGATCAGATTGGCAGGCATCGCCGCGCAGTTGATCGTGATCATCGGCTTCTTGGCGCGAGGCGAGGCGGCGTGGATGGCTTCGGCGACGACGGCCTTGCCGACTCCGCTCTCGCCCTCGACCAGCACCGCGACGCGCGCGCGCGCTGCCTTTGCCGCGATTGCTAGCGCCGCGCGAAAATCGGGTGAGGAACCGATGATCTCGTCGAACGCGAGGAGGGCCGGGATTTTTTCGGTAAGCGGGCGGAGCTCGCCCGCAGCGGTGCCGGCAACGGCTGCTTCGAGTGCGGCGAGCACCCGGTCGGGCGCGAGCGGCTTGACGAGGAAGTCGGTGGCACCGGCGCGCATCGCGGCGACCGCATGCGCGACCGAACCATTGGCGGTGAGCATGAGGATCGGCAGCGCGGGGCGGCGGTCGCGGAGTTCGGCGATCAGCGCGGTCGCATCGCCGTCGGGCGCGGAATGATCGAGCAGGATCGCATCGAGCTGCATCCCGTCCTGCGTGCCGAGCGTGGCGATCGCCATTTCGCTATCTGTCGCAAATACCGTGCGCCAGCCGCCACGCGAGGCAAGCGTCGCCACCAGCCGGCGCTGCGCGGGCTCGTCGTCGATCAGCAATACTAGGCGCTGGCCGTTGCGCGTCATGGCGAATCCTGTCCCGTTCCGGTACGGGCAATAGCGCAACCGAGTAAAGGGCGCCTTAAATGTCGCGCTTGGCGATCCCGAATGTGCCGGTTAAGGTCTGGGTGTAGAGGTGGCACACAAAGGATTGGGACAAGAACCATGGCCGGCAATGGAGACATGAAGGCGCATTCGGCGACCTATTCGAGCGTGACCGGCATGATGAAATGGGGCGCGGTCGGGTGCGCACTGGTCGTCGCGCTCGTCATCTGGCTGATTTCGTAACGCCATGAAGATCGCCGTCCTCAAAGAGCAAGCGGACGGCGAGCGGCGGGTGGCCGCGACGCCGGAAACGGTCAGGAAATTCATCGCGCTCGGCGCGACGCTGGCGGTCGAGACGGGCGCCGGCGAGACCGCGTCGATCGCGGACGCCGCCTATGCCGACGCCGGCGCGTCGGTCGGGGATCGTACCGCGACGCTGGCAGGGGCCGACATCGTGCTCGGCGTGCAGGGCCCCGACCCGGCGACGCTCGGCGGCGTCGCGCCGGGCGCGTGGATCGTCGCCAGCCTCAACCCGTTTGGCGAGCGCGCCCGGGTCGAGGCCTATGCCACGGCGGGGTACGAGGCGCTGGCGATGGAATTTATGCCGCGGATCACGCGCGCGCAGTCGATGGACATCCTGTCGTCGCAGTCGAACCTGTCGGGGTACAAGGCGGTACTCGACGCGGCCGCCGAATATGGCCGCGCCTTCCCGATGATGATGACCGCGGCGGGCACGATCAGTGCGGCCAAGGCGTTCGTAATGGGCGTCGGCGTCGCCGGGCTCCAGGCGATCGCGACCGCGCGGCGGCTGGGCGCGCAGGTGTCCGCGACCGACGTCCGCGCCGCGACCCGCGAGCAGATCCAGTCGCTCGGTGCCAAGCCGATCTTCGTCGAGAATGTAGCAGGCATCGAAGGCGAGGGGACGGGCGGCTATGCCGGCGAGATGTCGCCCGAATATCAGGCGGCGCAGGCCGAGCTCGTGTCCGGGCACATCGCCAAGCAGGATATCGTCATCACGACCGCGCTGATCCCCGGGCGCCCGGCGCCGCGGCTGATCTCGGCGGCGCAGGTGGCGAGCATGAAGCCGGGCTCGGTGATCGTCGATCTCGCGGTCGAGCAGGGCGGCAATGTCGAGGGTTCGGTCGCAGGCGAGGTGGTCGTCGTGAACGGCGTGACGATCGTCGGCCACCGCAACGTGCCCTCGCGCCTCGCGACGGACGCGAGCGCGCTGTTCAGCCGCAACCTGTTCAATTTCCTGAGCGCGTTCTGGGACAAGGAGGCTGGGCGACCGGTGCTCGACGCCGAGATCGGCGACGCGATCCGCCTGACCCAAGGCGGCAGAATCGTGAACGCGCGGCTGGCGTCGTGATATTCCTCCCCGGCACGGGGAGGGGGACCGGCGCAGCCGGTGGAGGGGGCGTCCCGCCTATGCTGCGTCCTGAAGTATCGCTGGCGCGCCGACTACGCCGCGAGATGAGCCTTCCAGAGGTGCTGCTTTGGGAGCATCTGCGAGGACAGAAGACCGGCTTCAAATTCCGCCACCAGCATCCCATCGGCCCCTATGTCTGCGACTTCTACTGCGCTGCTGCCAAGCTGGCGGTAGAGGTCGATGGCGAATTCCATGGCCGCGGCGATCGCGTTCAGCGCGATGCTGATCGCGACCGATTTTTCGCGCAGAATGGCCACCGGGTGCTGCGTGTGGCCGCCAGCGATGTGCTGGGGGATATCGAGGCCGTGGTGACGATGATCGTGTCGTCTGCGGCCCGCCCCCTCCACCAGCCTGCGGCTGGTCCCCCTCCCCGTGCCGGGGAGGAATGATGTATGGTATCGTTGCTTCTATGGCTCTTGTGGAGCGGACGATGAAACCTCAGGTTTATGAAGTCGTGATCCGGCCGCTTCCGGTGGCCGATGGTGGTGGGTATCTTGCGGTCGCCCCCGCGCTGCCGGGATGCAAATCCGATGGCGATACGCCGCAGGATGCGCTCTCGAACGCCTATGATGCGATCGCCTGCTGGATCGAAGCCGCCGAAGAATTGGGACGCGCCGTCCCTGCCGCGACACGCGCCGCAGCGTGAGAGAGTTGGGAACCGAATAATGGACTTTATCGCGATCCTGTCGATCTTCGTGCTGGCGTGTTTCGTCGGGTATTTCGTCGTCTGGGCGGTGACGCCCGCGTTGCATACGCCGCTGATGGCGGTGACCAATGCGATCTCCAGCGTCATCATCGTCGGCGCGCTGATCGCTGCCGCCGCTGCCGGGATCGGTGCCGGTTCGGGCGTCGCCAAGGCGCTCGGGCTGGTCGCGGTGGTGCTGGCGAGCGTCAACATCTTCGGTGGCTTTGCGGTCACCGCGCGGATGCTGGCGATGTACAAGAAGAAGGAACGGCCGGTCGCGAAGTAGCGACCGTCATCTCGGCGAAGGCTGGGATCTCGCGCGGCGTCAGTGCCGCGCGAGCAACCGGGAGATGCCGGCCTTGGCTGGCATGACGACGTGGGTAAGTGGGGATGGACGCGATGCATGAACTGACGGTCAGCCCCTGGGCTTCGCTCGCCTATCTGGTCGCGGGGGTGTGTTTCATTCTCGCGCTGCGCGGGTTGTCGAGCCCGGCGTCGAGCCAGCGCGGCAACCGCTTCGGTATCATCGGCATGACGATCGCGGTCGTGACGACGCTGGTGACGCATGTCCCGTTGCGCTCGGTGGCGGTGCCGCTGGGGAACCCGCACGCTGCGATGATCGACTGGGTCACGGTCGTCGAGATCCTCGCGGCGATCGGTGTCGGCGCCGCGATCGGCCTCGTCACCGCACGCCGCATCGCGATGACCGCGATGCCGCAGCTGGTCGCCGCGTTCCACAGCCTTGTCGGGCTCGCCGCGGTGCTGGTCGGGGTCGCCGCCTATCTCAACCCGCAGGCGTTCGGGATCTCCGACCTCGTCGTGCCGATGATCGGTCAGCCCTTCGCGGTGATCCACCCGGTCAGCCGGATCGAGCTGGGGCTCGGCGTCGCGATCGGTGCGATCACGTTCTCGGGCTCGGTCATCGCGTTCCTGAAACTCAACGGGAACATGGGCGGCAAGCCGATCATGCTGCCGGGGCGCCACGTCATCAATCTCGCGCTGCTCGCCGGTATCCTCGGGCTGATCGCGTATTTCGTCACCGACCAGTCGGCGTGGATCTTCTGGACGATCGCAATCCTCAGCTTCGTCATCGGCTTCCTGCTGATCGTCCCGATCGGCGGCGCGGACATGCCGGTGGTCGTCAGCATGCTCAATTCCTATTCGGGCTGGGCAGCGGCGGCGATGGGCTTCACGCTCCACAACAGCGCGATGATCATCACCGGTGCGCTGGTCGGCAGCTCGGGCGCGATCCTGAGCTACATCATGTGCCGCGCGATGAACCGCAGCTTCATCAGCGTGATCGCCGGCGGGTTCGGCGCGGTTGCGGATACCAGCGGCGGCGGTACGGCGATCGATCGCCCGTGGAAGCGCGGTTCGGCGGAGGACGCCGCGTTCCTGATGAGCCAGGCCGAACAGGTCATCATCGTCCCCGGCTATGGCATGGCGGTGGCGCAGGCGCAGCACGTCCTGCGCGAGATGGGCGACAAGCTGAAGGCCGAGGGCGTCCGCGTGAAATATGCGATCCACCCGGTCGCGGGGCGCATGCCGGGGCATATGAACGTGCTGCTGGCGGAGGCGAACGTGCCGTATGACGATGTGTTCGAGCTCGAGGACATCAACAGCGAGTTCGCGCAGACCGACGTCGCGTTCGTGATCGGCGCGAACGACGTGACCAACCCCGCCGCCAAGACCGACAAGAGTTCGCCGATCTACGGCATGCCGGTACTCGACGTGGAAAAGGCCAAGACGGTGCTGTTCATCAAGCGATCGATGGGCGGCGTCGGCTATGCCGGTGTCGATAACGACCTGTTCTACCGCGACAATACAATGATGCTGCTTGCCGATGCCAAGAAGATGGTCGAGGATATCGTCAAGGCGCTCGACTAGGCGACCGGTTTGGCGCTGGCGCTAAGTTCCCCAACTCGAACGAAAGTCGATCCAGTTCGGGTGTAATACGTGCGAGCGCCAAGGCTAGTCTTCGCAACCCAGCGGAGATAGCCATGACCCCACTCGACGGCGACTTTATCGATACGCGGTACGACACCGGGATCGACGCGATCCTGATTACGGCAGAGGCCGCACCCGACCGTTTCGCCGCGGCGCTGGCGGCGGTCGGCGGGCGGATCGTCGCCCGGATCGGGTGGGAGGCGCCGTTCGGCCTGCACGCCACACCGCAGCTGGTGGTGGTCGAGGCGGCGGGCGTGGACGCCGCCGTCCTTGCCGACCATCTGCCGCGGATCGTCGCGCGCGCGGCCGTCCTGGAGGCCGCGCTGGTAGTCGCGATGGACGACGACCAGATCGATGCGGTCGCAGCGGCGACCCTGGGCGGCGGCACGACTCTGCTGGTCGATCCCGGCGTTGCGGACTGCGTGGCGGCGATCGTGGTCGCTGCCGAGCGCGCGCGCAGTCCTGCGGGCGTGTTCGATGCCGGGCGCGAGACCGATGGCATGCGGCTGGAGCGGCTGAACACCGAGGTGGCGCGGATCGCCGAGGCGCTCGCGCGGCTGACCCGGGCGGAGTTTGCAGGCGATGCGCCCGCCGCGCCGATCGTCGGCGACCGGACGACCCGCTACGGCGCGCAGCCGTCGCTCGCCACGCCGAGTGCTGCGGACGTCCGGCGGGCGATCCGCGCGCGTCGGTTGCGCGACCAGTTTTTCGGCACCGCGTTGTTCGAGGATCCGGGCTGGGACATGCTGCTCGACCTTTACGCCGCCGAGCTCGAACAGGCGCGCGTCTCGGTATCGAGCCTGTGCATCGCCGCCGCGGTCGCGCCGACGACGGCGTTGCGCTGGATCGCGCGGATGACCGACACGGGGCTGTTCGAACGCCGCCCCGACATGCACGACCGGCGGCGCGCGTTCATGGTGCTCTCCGAGCGCGCGAGCGAGGCGATGCGGGGCTATATCCTGGCCACGACGGGGGCGAATCTGCGGATTCCGTGACCGCGCCCGCCCTTTTAGCTTGCCCCGGCCGCCGGGCTTTGGCATCGCACCTCCACCCGAGAGGGGGCGATTAGCTCAGTTGGTAGAGCGTCTCGTTTACACCGAGAATGTCGGCGGTTCGAGCCCGTCATCGCCCACCATCCCCGCATTTGATCGTTACAGGTCGCGGACGAGCCGGATCGCGACCGCTATCCAGGCGGGGTCCTTGATCGTCTGTGGCTGCGTGCCCGCGCCCGGCGGCAACAGGGTGACGCCGTCGCCGCATCCGATCAGCCGTCCGAACGCGAACCGGCCTGCGGGTTGCGGGACGAGCACGTCGCGGTTGAGCATGGTCGCAAAGCCCTCGGGCGCGACCATCGCACACCAGATCACGTCGCCCACGCGATAGTCGCCGATGCCGCCCGACACCGTCACCGCGATCTGACCCGATGCGACCTGCGGCGGCGCGACCGTCGTGGTGCGCCGGGGGGCGTGTGCGCCGCGCGCGTCGAGGATCGCGGTGACGGGCAGGTCGGCGCGGTCGGGCAGCGTGACGAGATCGGCGGCGTCGACGCCCAGCGCGGCGGCGATGCGGTTGAGCCAGCCGACCGAGACGGTGCGCGTGCCGGTTTCGAGCCGGCCGATCGTCTGCGCCGTCGTCGGCGGGACGCAGCGTCGCGCGACCTCCTCGAGCGTCAGGCCCTTGGCGCGGCGGACTTCGCGGATGGCGGTGATCATCGGCAGGCTCCAAACCAGATGGGTTATTCCTCTGTCCTACAACCGTGCCGATATGGCAACCGGAAGCGGCAATGGGAGACGGTGGATGCGCGAACTGGTGGAACGGTCGATCGATTCGGAGGGCGTGCCGCTGCCGTCGGGGGCTCGGCGCGGGCGGACGGTGACGGTGAACCTTGCCGAATCGCCGCTTGGGTGGCTGCGCGCGCGCGGGCTGGTCGATGCACGACAGTTCGCGGCGGGGGAGCGACTGCGCGCGGATTACGAGCGCGCATCGATCGCGCCGAGCGTGACGATGCGCTGGGCGGAGCGGGTCGATGGTGCCCGGTATGACGGCGGCCATGACGGGCTCGATCCGACGTCGGCGCAGATCGCGGCGAAGGCGCGGTTCGATTCGGCGCTGGCGGCGGCGGGGCCGGGGCTGGCGGATATCCTGTGGCGCGTGGTCTGCGCGGGCGAGGGGCTGCCCGACGCGGAGAAGGCGTTGCAATGGCCGGCGCGGGCAGGGCGGCTGGTGCTGACGCTCGCGCTCGATCGGGTGGCGGCGCATCATGCGATCGGTTAGGCGCTCGCTTTGGCGCGGTCGCATGACTAGATGGCAGGCATGCGCTTCGATCTCGTCAAATGTCATGGTTCCGGTAATGATTTCCCGCTGATCGACGCGCGCGCGTCGACGCTCGGCGATGCGGCGTGGGCGGCGGTCGCGCGTGCGCTCGCGGATCGGCAGGGCCCGGTGGGCGGCGACGGGCTGTTGCTGCTCACCGACGGCGATGCGGATCGCGCGTTCGGGATGCGGATGTTCAATTCGGACGGCAGCGAATCCGAGACGTGCCTCAACGGGCTGCGGTGCGTGGCGCGCGCGGGGTTCGCCGCGACGGGTACGCAGACCGCGACCGCGCTGCTCAAGACGAGCGATGCGGTCGTGGTGCGCGACGCCGATATCGCGGCGGGCGTCTATACCGTCCGCGAGATTGCGGGGCCGGCGTCGCTCGACGTCGCGGCATGGCCGATGGCGGTGGGGGCAGACTTGGTGGTCGACGCGCCGATCGCGGGCTTGCCGACGGCGCGTGCGTTCACCGCGGTGGCGATGCCGAACCCGCATCTCGTGACGTTCGTCGATACGATCGACGAGGCCGAGCTCGTCCGCGTCGGCGAAGCGTGCGAGGCCGCGCCCGACTGGCTGCCGAACCGCGCCAATGTCAGCTTCGTCGAGCTGCGGGGGCGCGACCTTTTCGTGCGGACGTTCGAGCGCGGGGTCGGGCTGACCGACAGTTGCGGCAGCGCGATGGCGGCGTCGACCTATGCCGCGTGCCTGACCGGGCGGATCGCGTACGACACGCAGACGACCGTGTTCAACAAGGGCGGGCTCGTCCGGGCACAGGCGAGTGCGGCGGCGATGGTGACGCTGTCGGGCAATGCGACGTTCGAATGGAGCGGCTCGGTCGAGGTCGATCTGACGACCGCGACTGCCAGCGACGTGGTGGTGACGCGACGCTATGAGGACGAGCGCGCGGCTTGGTCCAAACTCGTTGCAACTCTCTGACGGCGGCTGCATCCTTCCATCAGACTGCGCGTATCTCCGGGCAGTGGGCCGCACACAGGCTCCGTGCAGGAGAGAAGCCATGAATCACGTGTTTCGTACCGCGATCGTCGCCGCTGCCATTGTCGTGAGCGGCAGCGCCATCGTCGCCGCGCAGACCAACCCGACGGTTGGCGGCGCCGCGATGTACCCGACCAAGAATATCGTCGAGAACGCGGTCAATTCGAAGGATCACACGACGCTGGTCGCCGCGGTGAAGGCCGCCGGTCTGGTCGAGACGCTGTCGGGCCCGGGTCCGTTCACGGTGTTCGCGCCGACCAACGCCGCGTTCAAGAAGCTGCCCGCCGGCACCGTCGACACGCTGCTCAAGCCCGAGAACAAGGCGCAGCTGGCGGGCGTGCTAACCTATCACGTCGTCCCCGGCACGATTACCGCCGCCGACATCGCCGCCAAGGCGAAGGCGAATGGCGGCACCGCGAGCTACACCACCGTGCAGGGTGAGCCGCTGATGTTCCGGAAGGTCGGCAGCGGCTGGGGCATCATGGACGGCAAGGGCCATAAGGGCCGCGTCACGATCGCCAACGTCATGCAGTCGAACGGCGTAATTCACGTCATCGACACCGTCATGCTGCCGTAATCGACTATAAGAGTCAGTATCTGCCCCTTCCCCCCCAAAGGCAGTGTCGTCGGGCCCGTCGCCAAAAGGCGGCGGGCCCGATTACGTTTTCCGCGCCGTCACTCTGGCGGCAGGGGGATCAGCCGATCAGCAGCCCCGCGAGCGCGGCGGACATCAGGTTGGCGAGGCTGCCCGCGGCCAGCGCGCGCAGGCCGAGCTTGGCGATCATCGGCCGCTGGTTGGGGGCGAGGCTGCCCGTCACCGCCATCTGGATCGCGATCGACGAGAAATTGGCAAAGCCGCACAGCGAGAAGGTGATGACCGCGATCGTGCGTGCGCTCAGCCCCTGCTGCGTGCCGAGCGAGATATAGGCGACGAATTCGTTCAGCACGATCTTCTGCCCGAACAGCCCGCCGGCAATGCCCGCTTCGCTCCACGGCACGTTGAGCAGGAACATGATCGGCGCGAACACATAGCCGAGCAGGCCCTGGAAGCTGAGCCCGGGCAGGCCGATCATGTTGCCGAGCCCGCCGAGCAGGCCGTTGGCGAGCGCGACCAGCGCGACGAACGCCAGCACCATCGCGCCGACCGCGACCGCGAGGCGGACGCCGGTCTGCGCACCCTGCGCGGCGGCCATGATCAGGTTGGCAGGCTTTTCCTCGTCATGCGTCGCCTGCGGCATGGGTTCGCCCGCGGACGTTTCGCCGGGCAGGTCGCCGAGCGCGAGTTCGCCCTCGGGCGGGGTGACGCGGTCGGGCATGATGATCTTGGCCATCAGGATGCCGCCGGGCGCCGCCATGAAGCTGGCGGCGAGCAGATAGTCGATGCGGATCCCCATCGACGCATAGGCGGCGAGGATGGTGCCCGCGACGCCAGCCATCCCGCTGGTCATCACCGTGAACAGCTGCGCGGGCGTGAGGCCTGCGAGATAGGGGCGGATGACGAGCGGCGATTCGCTCTGGCCGACGAAGATGTTCGCGGCCGCGCACAGCGATTCGACCTTCGAGACGCCGATGACCTTCTCGATCCCGCCGCCGACCCAGCGCACGACGAACTGCATGATGCCGAGATAATAGAGGATCGAGACGAGGCTGGCGAAGAAGATGATGACCGGCAGCGCGGCGATCGCGAAGCTCTGGCCGCCGATTTCAGGCGTCGCCATCTTGCCGAACAGGAACTCGGTGCCCTTTTGCGAATAGCCGAGCAGGTTGGCGACGCCGCCCGACATCTCGCCGAGCATGACCTTACCGAAGCTGGAATAGAGCACGAGCACGGCGATGCCCGCCTGCAGCGCGAAGGCGGCGCCGACGATCCGCAGGCGGATCGCGCGGCGATCGCTGGACAACAGCACGGCGATGCCGAGGATGACGGCGATACCGCCCAGGCCGATGACTAGTCTTTCCATGGACGCCCTGCGTTCTCGTACGATGACACACGCGGCCCCCCGGCTGCGCAAGCGGCCGACATGACACGGGCGGGCGCCGGTCGCCAGTCATTTGAGGACAGGCCGGTTTTCAGCCCCGCTTGTCATTTGACGGCGCGCGCGTTTTCGCTAGCGTCCGCGGCGATGAATACAGACCTTCCCGCGTTCCCGCGTTCGCTCTTCATTTTCTCCGTGCTGTATGGCGGCATGGTGTGCATCGCCGGCGTGCTGGGGGTCAAACAGGTCGCGCTCGGCCCGCTCGCGGTCGAGGCGGGGATCTTCGCATTCCTGCTGCTGGTCGTGCTCAGCAGCGCGATCGCCGAGCTGCACGGACAGAAGACCGCGACGTTCCTGGTCCGCCTCGGTTTTATACCCTTGCTGGTGTCCGCCGCGCTGATCCAGCTGGTGCTGGCGCTGCCGCACGATCCGGGCATGTACCCGCCCGCGGTCGACGCGTTTCCGATCGTCGTGGGGCAGGGTGCGCGGATGATGATGGCGGGGCTGATCTCCTACGGCATCTCGCAGACGCTCAACGTCCTGATCTTCGCCAAGCTGGCGGGGCAGGTCGGCAGCGGCGAGGGCAAGCTGGTGTGGCTGCGCGGGATGATCGCCAGCATCGTCTCGCAGGTGATCGACACGGTGTTGTTCATCACCATCTCGTTCCTCGGCGCGCGGCCGATCGTCGAGCTGATGGCGGGGCAGATGCTGACCAAGGTCGTGCTGTCGATCGTGCTGGTGCCGTTCATGATCACGTTCTTCGTGAAGCTCGGGCGGTGGCTGGACCGGGGTTGAGCGTGTCACCAAGCCCGGCATCCTGACGTCCGTGCCTCCGTCATCCTGACGAAAGTCAGGATCCAGAGCCACGAGGGACGCCGCCCGTTACCCTGGATCCTGACTTTCGTCAGGATGACGGAATTGGTGATATGCGGTCCGGCTTTCGCTAACCCCGCGCACTGGTTAAGGGACGCGGATGACCGATCACACGCCCGATCCCGCCCTGCTCGCCAAGGCCGAAACGCTCACCGAGGCGCTGCCCTACCTCCAGCGTTATGCGGGCAAGACGTTCGTCGTGAAATATGGCGGCCACGCGATGGGCGACCCCGAGCTGCAGCGCGATTTCGCCGAGGACATGGTGCTGCTGAAGGCGGTCGGCATCAACCCGGTCGTGGTGCATGGCGGCGGGCCGCAGATCGGCGCGATGCTCAAGCGGCTCGGCGTCGAATCGCGCTTCGTCGACGGCTTGCGCGTGACCGACGCGGAGACTGCGCAGATCGCCGAAATGGTGCTCGCGGGCTCAATCAATAAGGAAATCGTCGGCTGGATCGGCCAGGCGGGCGGCCGCGCGGTCGGCATCTCGGGCAAGGACGCAGGCCTCGTGCTCGCGCAGAAGGTCGGCCATGGCCGCGAGCCCGACAAGCTCCAGGGCATCGAACGCCATGTCGACCTGGGCTTCGTCGGCGAGCCGATCGCGGTCGACCGGACGATCCTCGACACGCTGATCGCCGCCGACATCATCCCGGTGATCGCCCCGATCGGCATCGGCGCGGACGGCCACACGTACAACATCAACGCCGACACGATGGCGGGCGCGATCGCCGCCGCGATGGGCGCCGCACGCTTCTTCCTGCTGACCGATATCGTCGGCGTGCTCGACAAGGAGGGCGAATTGCTGACCGATCTCGATCCGGCGCGGATCGCCGAACTGCGCGCCGACGGCACGGTGACGGGCGGGATGATCCCCAAACTGGAAACCTGCGTCGCCGCGGTCCAGTCTGGGGTCGATGCCGCGGTGATCATCGACGGCCGCGTGCCGCATGCGATGCTGCTCGAGATCTTTACCAAGCAGGGCGCGGGGACTCTGGTGAGCGCGACGGGCGCGGCGCGGTAGGGGCGGGCCGCCGTCATCCTGACGAAAGTCAGGATCCAGAGCCAAGCAGCGGGGCGATCCCGCAACCCTGGATCCTGACTTTCGTCAGGATGACGGAGAAGGAGTGATCGGAACGCCGCGCGCGCGCCAATCGGGAGACCCCAGCTTTCGCTGGGGTGAGGATGTTTAGGGGGATACGAGCGCGAGCGACAGCGCAGGCCTTCTCGTTCTCCCTCCGCTCCCTTATATTACTATCATACCAGCGGAGACCCACGCCTTGATCGCCCTTCTTCAGATCGTCCAGTTGCTGCTCAATCTCGTCTGGTGGGTCATCGTGATCCAGGCGGTGCTGTCATGGTTGATCGCGTTCAACGTCATCAACACGCAGAGCGATTTCGTCCGCACGGTGTGGAACGCGCTGCAGAAGATCACCGAGCCGCTCTATCGTCCGATCCGTCGGATCCTGCCCGATTTCGGCGCGCTCGATCTGTCGCCGCTGGTCGTGCTGCTGATCCTCTACATCCTGACCAACATCGTCATCCCGAACATCGCGCAGAATTATCTCGTCGCGGCCTATTGAACGGACCGGCTGCCTGGCGCGCGGTCGGTGACGGCCTGGCGATCGCCGTCCGGGTGACCCCACGCGGCGGTCGCGATACGCTCGCCGCCGGCACCTCCGAGCATCTTGCTGCGCGCCTGGCGGCGGCGCCCGTCGATGGTGCCGCGAATGCCGGGCTGATCGCCCTCGTCGCCAAGAGCTTCGGTGTGCCCAAGCGCGCGGTGACGATCGTCTCGGGCGAAACCGCGCGGCTGAAACGCCTCCACATCGCCGGTGATGTCGCTACGCTGGCGGAAATCGCGTCCGCGCTCTATGGGCCGCGGGCATGAGCGCGACCATCATCGACGGCAAGGCCTTCGCCGCCGGCCTCCGGGCCCGTATCGCAGACGGCGTCACCGCCTTTCGGACACAGGCGGGCCGCGCGCCCGGCCTTGCCGTGGTGCTGGTCGGCGAGGATCCCGCGTCCAGCGTCTATGTCCGCTCGAAGGGCAAGGCGACGCGGGAGGCGGGGATGGAGAGCATCGAGCACCGGCTGCCCGCCGACGTGTCGGCCGACGCGCTGCTCGCGCTGGTCGCGACGCTCAACGCCGATCCGGCGATCGACGGCATCCTGGTCCAGCTGCCCTTGCCAAAGCATATCGACGAGCAGGCGGTGATATCGGCGATCGATCCCGACAAGGACGTCGACGGCTTCCACCCGATCAACGCCGGCCGGCTCGCGACCGGGCTGCCGGGGTTCGTGCCGTGCACGCCGTTCGGCTGCGTGCTGTTGCTCAAGAGCGTGTTGCCGAACCTGAGCGGGCTGGAGGCGGTCGTCGTCGGGCGCTCGAACATCGTCGGCAAGCCGATGGCGCAGCTGCTGCTCCGCGAAAGCTGCACCGTCACCGTCGTGCATAGCCGGACGAAGGACGTGCCCGCGCATATCCGCCGCGCCGACATCGTCGTCGCCGCGGTCGGGATCCCGCAGATGATCCAGGGCGACTGGCTCAAGCCCGGCGCGACGGTGATCGACGTCGGCATCAACCGGACCGAGACGGGGCTGGTCGGCGACGTCGACTTTGCGAGCGCGGTCGATGTCGCGGGCGCGATCACGCCGGTGCCGGGGGGCGTCGGGCCGATGACGATCGCTTGCCTGCTGCGCAACACGCTGGTCTCGGCGGGGCGCCGCGAGGGCGTTGCCGTCGACGAAGCCATGCTCGATCGGGCCGGGCTGTGATCGAGCTCTATATTTCGTCGCTGATCACGTTCTTCGTGGTCATCGATCCGCCCGGCTGCGCGCCGATCTATGCCGGGCTGTCCGCCAGCGCGTCGGCGACGCAGAAGCGGGCGATGGCGATCCGTGCGGTCGGCGTGTCGGCGGCGATCCTGTTCGTGTTCGCGCTGTTCGGCGAGGCGTTGCTGAAAGGGCTGGGCATCAGCCTGGCGAGCTTCCGCATCGCCGGCGGCATCATGCTGTTCCTGATCGCGCTCGAAATGGTGTTCGAGAAGCGTACCGAGCGCCGCGAGGATCGCGCCGCCAAGGTGGCGAGCGACCCCGAGGCCGAGGACGTCTCGATCTTCCCAATGGCGATGCCGATGATCGCCGGGCCGGGCTCGATCGCGTCGGTGATGCTGTTGATGAGCCGCAACAGCGGGCTCGAGCGCTCAGCGGTGGTGCTCGCCGCGATGGTGACGATCCTGCTGCTGACGCTGGTCGCGCTGCTGGCCGCGGGGCCGATCATGCGGATCCTGGGGGCGAAGATCGAGGCGGTGATCACCCGCCTGCTCGGCGTGCTGCTGGCGGCGCTGGCGGTGCAGTTCGTGCTCGATGGCCTGTCGGTGGTGCTGCACTAGGCCGTCATCCTGACCTTCGTCGGGATGACGGCGGTGGGCATCAGTCCACCTTGAACAGCCGCAGCGGGGAATTGCGCGGCAGCGGGAGCGGCGTCAGCCACGCCGGCACCTCGTTCCTGGCGAGTTCCGCGTAGAAGCCCTTGGGGCTGCGCGCCTTGTAGTTGGTCGATTCCGCCGCGTTGGGGCAGAGCAGCATCATCGTCGCGCCGTGGCGCTTGACGATCGCATGCGCCTGGTCCGCGGTTCCCCCAAAGGCGTGCTGGACGTCGAGGATCGCGTCGCCGTTGCGGTGATACGGCCCCGCAATCGCATCGTGATGCGTGATCGTGATCAGCCGCGGGCCCATGTCGACGAAGGTGAAGATCGTCTGCGCGGGGTATTTGTTGAGCGCGAGCAGCACGGTCGTCCGCAGGCAGTTGCCGGTCGCCATGTTGACGCGCTTTTCATAGGGCTTGGGGCGGTCGATCGGGAAATACTGGATCACCATCCCCGCGAACAGCCCGGAGACGATCAGGAACGCGCCGACCGTGCCGAGCACGCGCACCGCCAGCGATCGGTTGCCGAGCAGCCGCGGCAGGATCAGCCAGCCGAGCGCGGTCGCTCCCGGAATCGCCAGCAGCTGCGCGGCGGGGCCGGCGCGGACCTGCCAGAGCAGCATCGCGCAGGCGAACGCGGTGAACAGCGCGACCGCCGCCCAGCCGACCGCGCGGGGATCGCGCCGCGCACGCCAGGCGGCGACGATCGCGCCGATCAGGCCGATGATCGGCAGCGTCGCCAGCGCGAAGCCGACGCGGAAGCTGTGCTTGTAGATCGGCTTGGCCTCGCGGACATTGTCCAGCCAGTTGCGCTGCAGCTCGGGCGAGATGCCCTCCGGCCGGCCCAGGCACTGCGGGAAGACGAGCGCGAACCCGGCGACGATCGCCGCGCCGGCCGCCACCGCCAGCGCGAGCCGCGCGCCGCGCGAGGCGGGCCCGAACCGCGCGAGCAGGAACAGCAGCATCCCCGCCGCGATCATCACGCTCAGCCACACCGGGGTCAGCGCGTCGCAGCGCATCGCCTGGTTGGCGTTCGACGCGAACAGCGCGAACCCCAGCGTGCTGCCGCCGCCCAGCGTCAGCGCATAGATCGACAGCCGCTCCGCCTCCGCCCGGTCCCATACCCAGCGCAAGCCGATGATCGCGCCCGCCATCGCCGCATAGGGCAACAGCTCGAGCCCGATCGACAGCGATACCGCGCTCGCGATGCCGACCATCGCGCCGCCGCGACGGCCGTTGGGGTCGCACAGCCCTGCGACCGTCAGGCTGAGCATCGCCAGCTGCCAGCCGTGATGATCGATCCGCTCGGGCATGAACATCAGCATGGTGCCGGTCGCACCGACCATGAACACGATGGCGAGCGGCCACGCATAGGGGCTGATCAGCCGCCGTACGGTCGCGCCGATGCCGAGCATCGCGATCGACAGCGGCAGCAGCGGCGCGATCCCGCACGCCAGCCGCTCCGCCCAGCTGTTGGTGGTGAACAAACGAAAGAACAGGATCAACCCGGCGATCGGTAGATCAACGATCCGGCTCCAGTGGATATCGAACCCGACCGGCGGGTTCAGCCGGTAGTTGCGCAGATCATACCAGCCCTGGCCGTCGAGCAGCGCGCGGACCTGCATCAGCCGCATATTGTCGTCGGTATCGCCGAGCGACAGCCAGCGGACCTGCCCCCAGCGATCGACCATCGACCATGCCGCCACCGCCACCCAGGCGAGCAGCGACAAGGCGATCCAATGCCGATCGAGTGCGTCGAGCAGCGTATTCCGCCGCGGTGGTGCCTGATCCAAAACGCTTTCCTCCGGCCCGCACGCACTCTAGATGCGCGGGCATATCTCAAGCGTCGCTCTATCGCGGTGTTGGTAAAGAACAAGGCGGGCATGCAGGCGATTTGGCGACAGGTAGAGCAGATGCGGGCGAGCGGCGTGCTCGGCCAGCTCGTGCGCTTCGGGATTGCCGGCGGCCTGTCGAGCCTCGTCTATTCGCTCGTCTACCTGCCGCTGACGGCGTATGTCTTCCCGCCACGCCAGGCGGTGGCCGCGGTGCCGTTCGCGTTCGTCGTCGCGGTGGTCGTCGGGTTCTTCCTGCACAGCCGCTGGAGCTTCAAGGGCCATGCGAAGGAGCCTGGGGCGGGGCGGCATATCAAGTTCGTGATCGTCCAGGGCGCCGGGCTCGCGCTCAACGCGCTGATCACCTGGATCGGCACCGCGCTGTTTCACCTGCACCCGTGGATCCCGCTGATCCCCGCGGTGCTTCTTGCCGCGATCCTGAGCTTCGTGCTCAACCGCCTTTGGGTTTTCAACTGATGCTTCCAACGAACTGGGCGAATTACTGATGGACCGCATCGTCTACGACCGGATGGCCGCGCATGATTCCACGCATTGGTGGTATCGCGCGCGCCGCGACATCCTCGCCGATTACCTGACCCGCTACGGCAGCCTGCCGAAGGACGCCAAGATCCTCGAGATCGGCTGCGGCACCGGGCACAATCTGCCGATGCTCGCCGCGTTCGGCAGCATCGACGCGATCGAGATCGACCCGGCCGCGCGCGAGATCGCGAGCGAGCGGCTCGGCAAGCCCGTCGGCGCGGCGCCGCTGCCCGAACTGCCGGGCGTGCCCCGTGGCCATTACGACCTGATCGCGGTGCTCGATGTGGTCGAGCATATCGAGGACGACGTCGCAGCCCTGAAGGCGATGGCGGATTGCCTCGCGCCCGGCGGCAAGATCCTCATCGCGGTCCCGGCGCACCAGTGGATGTGGAGCGCGCACGACACCGTGAACCACCACCACCGCCGCTATTCGAAGGCGACGCTGAAGGCGGCGATCGAGACCGCGGGGCTCAAGCCCGAGAAGCTAGGCTATTTCAATTCGCTGCTGTTCCCGCTGGCGGCGGCGGCGCGGATCGCCGGGCGGATGACGGGGCGCGACGACAGCGACGACTCCCCGCCGCCCAAGCCGGTCAACGCGCTGTTCGAGACGATCTTCCGGCTGGAACGCCATCTGGTCGGGCGCGTGCCGATGACGCCGGGGGTTTCGATCGTGACGTTGGCGGTGCCGCGGTAGGTTTCTGACAAACCTCGCCCCCTCCAACCGTTCGTCCTGAGCGAAGTCGAAGGACACGCCGCGCGCGCAGGTGCTTCGACTTCGCTCAGCACGAACGGGGTGGGGCCGCGCGCGCAGGTGCTTCGACTTCGCTCAGCACGAACGGGGTGGGGCCGCGCGCAGGTGCTTCGACTTCGCTCAGCACGAACGGAATAGGCGTGGCGCACCTGCCCGAGTTGGCAAGCAAGCACCAAGCAATCACCACCCCGGCGGAGGCCGGGGTCCAGTTGGGGGACGGTGCTGACTGCGGGTGCGCGTCGTTACTGCGACCTTTCCAACTGGGCCCCGGCCTTCGCCGGGGTGGAGGCGTGATGGGGCAGGCGGGGTTCGTTATTCAGAGCGAACGGGGAGGGGGCGGTCAGGCGCCTGCACCGGCTCGAGCGGCTCCGCGCGGAACCCCAGCGTTGCCTTGCCCTGGATCGGGCCGGCGATGTCCGCGACGATATAGAGCGGCCGGCGCTTCGACTCGACGTAAAGCCGGCCGAGATATTCGCCGATCATCCCCAGCACGAACATCTGCACCGCGCCCAGGAACACGGTGACCAGCATCGTCGAGGTCCAGCCCTGCACCGCGCTGCCCGACAGCCAGCCGATCGCGATATAGACGAACAGCAGCAGCGACACGCCGGTGAGCGCGAGCCCCGCATGGCTGGCGAACCGCAACGGTGCGGTCGAGAAGCCGGTGACCGCGTCGAAGGCTAGGCGGATCATCTTGGCGAGCGGGTAGTTCGTCTCGCCGGCGAGCCGCTCGGCGCGGTCATAGGGGAAGGGCACCTGGCGGAAGCCGATCCAGGCGACCATGCCGCGGATGAAGCGCGCTTGTTCGGGCAAGCTTAGGAAAGCATCCAGCGCCCGCCTGCTCATCAGGCGGAAATCGCCCGTGTCGAGCGGGATCGGCGTTTCGGTCATCCGAGTCAGCAGGCGATAAAAGGCGGCGGCGGTGGCCTTTTTGAACACCGTCTCGCCCGCGCGCTGGCGGCGCACCGCATAGACCACGTCGGCCTGGCTTGCCGCCATCGCCGCGCGCATGTCGGACAGCAGTTCGGGCGGATCCTGCAGATCCGCGTCGATGATCAGGATCTGCTCGCCCGCGCACAGATCGAGGCCCGCGGTGAGCGCCAGCTGGTGGCCATGGTTGCGCGACAGGTTGATCGCGACCAGCCGCGGGTCGGCGCTGGCGAGGCGTTGCATCACGTCCCAGCTGTCGTCGCGCGAGCCGTCGTTGATCAGGACGATCTCGTAATCGTCGCCGACCGCGACCTTGGCCGCGCCGGAAATGCGGGCGTGCAGGATGTCGAGGCACGCGGCCTCGTTATAGCAGGGCACGACGATCGAGAGAGAGGGACGGTTCATCGCCCCCGTCTAGCGTCCGCTGCGCCCGCCGTCATCGTCGGATGTTTCTACACCCGCTCCACGGTGTGCACCGCGTCCGCCGCACGCAGGCCCGCCATAAGCCGCATCAGCTGCTGCACGTCGTGCACCTCGACATCGATCTCGTTGGTGTGGAAGCTCTTGTCGCGCGTATCGAGCCGCAGGTTGATGATGTTCGCCTTGTGCCCACCGATGATCGTCGAGACGATGCCGAGCGAGCCCGGCTCGTTCTTCACCATCACTGATATCCGCGCGACCGCACCCTCTGTCTCGTCGCCCCACGCCACGTCGACCCAGTCGGTCTCGTTCTCCGATCGCTCGGCGAGTTCGCCCAGCACGCGGCAGTCGATCGCATGCACCTCGATCCCCGCATCGGGGCGGCGCAGGCCGACGATCCGGTCGCCCGGGACCGGATGGCAACAGGTCGCGAGGTCGTAGGCGACCCCGGGGGTCAGGCCCTTGATCGAGATTGCGCTCGATTGCGGCGCCAGCGCATGCGTGACGTCCGCGCCCGCGGAACCCGGCATCAGCGCTTCCATCACCGCGGCATCCGACAGCGTGCGCCGCGCGATCGCGACCATCAGCGAGGATTCGTCGGGTAGCTTCAGCCGCTTGAGCGCGTGGCTGAGCGCATCGGTGCCGATCTGCGCGGGTAGCCGCGTGACGATGTCCTCGTACAGGGTCTGGCCCAGCGCGATCTGCTCGACTCGCTCCTTCTGGCGCAGATGCCGGCGGATCGCGGCGAGCGCCTTGCCGGTGGTCGCGACGTTCAGCCATTGCGGCTGCGGCGACTGGCCCTTCGAGCGCAGGATCTGCACCTGGTCGCCATTCTCGATCACCGTCGACAGCGGCACGACGCGGCCGTTGACCTTCGCGCCCACCGCCTGGTCGCCGAGATCGGTGTGCACCGCATAGGCGAAATCGATCGAGGTCGCGCCCTTGGGCAGCTGGATGAGCTCGCCCTTCGGCGTGAACGCGAAGATGCGATCGGTGTACATCGCCATGCGCGTATGTTCGAGCAGCTCCTCGGGGCTTTCGGCCGTATCGAGGATTTCGACGAGGTCGCGGATCCAGCTGACCTGCCGGTCGCTGCCGTTGATCTGCTGTTTGTACGCCCAGTGCGCCGCCAGACCGAACTCGGCCTGCGCGTGCATGTCGGCGGTGCGGATCTGGATCTCGATGCGCGCGCTGTCGGCGTGGATCACCGAGGTGTGCAACGAGCGATAGCCGTTGCGCTTGGGCGTCGAGATGTAATCCTTGAACCGCCCCGGCACCATCGGCCAGCGCTGGTGGATGATGCCGAGCGTGCGGTAGCAATCCTCCTCGGTCGGCACGATCGCGCGGAACGCCATCACGTCGGACAGCTGTTCGAAGCTGATGTGCCGCTCCGACATCTTGCGGAAGATCGAATAGGGATGCTTCTCGCGCCCCGAAATCTCGGCCTCGACGCCGGCGCGCGCGAGCACCGATTTCAGCCCCGACGCGATCTTGGCGATCCGGTCGCCATCGCCCTGTTTCAGCTGTTCGAGGCGGCGATGGATCGATTCGGAGGCTTCGGGCTCGAGCTGTTCGAACGCCAGCGACTGCATCTCGCGCATGAACTCGTACATGCCGATCCGCTCGGCGAGCGGCGCGTAGATGTCCATCGTCTCCTTGGCGATGCGACGGCGCTTCTCGGGTTTCGCGATGTGGTGCAGCGTCCGCATGTTGTGCAGGCGGTCGGCGAGCTTCACCAGCAGCACGCGGATGTCGTCCGACATCGCCAGCAGGAACTTGCGGAGGTTTTCGGCGGCGCGCTCGTTCTCGGTCTGCGCCTCGATCTTGCTGAGTTTGGTGACGCCGTCGACGAGGCGCGCGACCGACGCCCCGAACAATCGCTCGATCTCCTCGGGCGTCGCGACGGTGTCCTCGATCGTGTCGTGCAGGATCGCGGTGGCGATCGTCTCGGCATCGAGGTGCAGGTCGGTGAGGATTCCCGCCACCTCGATCGGATGGCTGAAATACGGATCGCCGGACGCGCGCTTCTGGCTCCCGTGCGCCTGCATCGAGAAGACATAGGCGCGGTTCAGCAAAGCCTCGTCGGCGTCGGGATCGTAGTCGAGGACGCGATCGACCAGTTCATATTGGCGCAGCACGGATCGTAGATGGGGCCGCGGAGGGACTTTTGGCAACAAAAAGCGTCGGATCACTGTGATCTAATGGCTGCATGAAGGGCGAATGCGTGGGGCGTTTCGCTTCTGCGACATATGCGGTACGCTCGCCCACGGACGAGGATGACGTGATGGGCAAGTTGCGCGAACCCCTGCTGGAATGCAGCCTGCCCGCCGCGCTGGAGGCGATGGGCGAGCGCTGGTCGTTCCTGATCCTGCGCGCCGCGTTCAACGGCCTGCACCATTTCGAGGAGTTCCAGTCGGAGCTCGGCATCGCGCGCAATATCCTGGCGAACCGGCTGGCGCGGCTGGTCGAGCACGGCATCCTCGAGCGGCAGCCGATCCCGGAAGACCGCCGCAAGATCGCCTATGGCCTGACCGACAAGGGTTTCGCGCTGCTGCCGACGATGATCGCGCTCCGGCAATGGGGCGAGCGGTGGGAGACATGCGTGCCGGCGTTCCCGATCCTCGTCGATGCGCGCGATCGGCGGCCGTTGCAGCCGGTCTCGGTCCGCGCGCATGATGGCCGCGTGCTGGGGAAGGGCGACCTGATCTGGGCGCTGCCGGGCGAGGTTGCTGGGGAAGAGGCCGAGGCGGCGGAGTAACGCCACCCTTCGTCAGGATGACGAAGGCAACGCCTCCAGCACCGCGCGGATCGAGTCCGGCAGCGGCACCGGCCGCCCGGTTTCCAGATCGACATGCACGCTGACCATCGTGATCACCGTATGCAGTTCGCCCGTCTCGGCATGCGCGAGCTCGAATCGCTTCGTGAGGCTGGACGTGCCGAGCTTCTCGATCCGCACGAACGCCTCGACCGTATCGCCCAGGCGGAACGGCTTCAGATAATCGATCTCGGTGCGGCGCACATTGAACTCGGTGCTGGGCCACACCTCCGGCAAAGCCGTGGCAATCCCGGTCCAGTCCCAGAACTCGGTGACCGCGACATCGGCATATTCGAGATAGCGCGAGTTGAAGACGATGCGCTGGCCGTCGATCTCGGCATAGCGCACGCGAAACCGCGTCGAGAAGGCGAAACCCGGGCGCATGTCAGATGATCAGGCGGATGCCGACAATCGCCAGCACGGTGGCCAGCACCGGCACCAGAACGCGGTCCGACACGCGCGTCGCGATCAAGCTGCCGATGATGATCCCGGGGATCGAGCCGATCAGCAGCGACACGAGCAGGTCGACGTCGACCGAGCCGAGGATCCAGTGCCCGATCCCGCCGAGCAGGGTCAGCGGCACGGCATGCGCGATGTCCGATCCGACCAGCCGGTTGATCGGCAGCTTCGGGTACAGGATCAGCAGGGCGGTCATCCCCAGCGCGCCGGCACCGACCGAGGTCAGCGAGACCAGCACGCCGAGGACGGCGCCGAGCAGGATCGTCAGCATCGCCTGACGCTCGCCGCCGACGGTGCCGATCCGCGGGGTGAGCCACGCGACGATCTTCCCGCGAAAGAAGGTCGCGACCGCCGACAGGACCAGCGTCACGCCGAGCACGACGGTGATCGCATGGCCGGTGTCCGACGATTTCTCGCCGAGATGGTTGAGCACGAGCAATGTCGCGATCGCCGCGGGAACGCTGCCGGTCGCGAGCCGCCGCACGACTCGCCAGTCGACCGTCCCGCGCCAGCCATGCACGGTCGTGCCCACCGTCTTGGTCGCCGAGGCGTAGAGCAGGTCGGTGCCGACCGCGGTGGCGGGGTGGAAGCCGAAGACGAGCACCAGCAGCGGCGTCATCAGCGATCCGCCACCGACACCGGTCAGCCCGACGATAAGGCCGACGAGCACGCCGGCCACCGAATACAACGGATTAATATCCACGCTAGAGTCAGCCGGCCCCACGCGCGGGTGTGTTGACGCCCATCGACTGGAGATATTTCTTCACGTTGCGCGCCGCCTGGCGGAGCCGCTGTTCGTTCTCGACCATCGCGATCCTCACATAGCCTTCGCCGTTTTCGCCGTAGCCCACCCCTGGGGCCACCGCGACATGCGCGTGAGTCAGCAATTGTTTGGTGAACTCAAGGCTACCTAAATGCGCGAGGGCGGGCGGCAAAGGCGCCCAGGCGAACATCGACGCGCGGGGCGACGGGATATCCCAGCCGGCGCGGCCGAAGCTTTCGACCAGCACGTCGCGGCGCTTGTGATAGAGTTCGCGGTTGCGCGCGACGATATCCTGCGGGCCGTTGAGCGCAGCGCAGGCCGCCGCCTGGATCGGCGTGAACGCGCCGTAATCGAGATAGGATTTCACGCGGGTCATCGCCGCGATCAGCGTCTTGTTGCCGACCCCGAAGCCCATCCGCCACCCGGCCATCGAATAGGTCTTGCTGAGCGAGGTGAACTCGATCGCAACGTCCTTCGCGCCGGGCACCTGGAGGATCGAGGGGGTCGGCTTGCCGTCGTAATACAGCTCCGAATAAGCGAGGTCGGAGATCACCCAGAGCTGGTGCTTCTTCGCGAACGCGACGACGCGTTCGTAGAAGGCGAGGTCGACGACTTCGGCGGTCGGGTTCGACGGATAGCCCATTACCAGCACCGACGGGCGCGGCACGGTGAACGCCATCGCGCGTTCCAGGCTCTCGAAATACGCCTCGTCGGGCGTGGTCGGTACCGCACGGATCGTTGCGCCGGCGATGATGAAGCCGAAGGTGTGGATCGGGTAGGACGGGTTGGGCGCGAGCACGACGTCGCCGGGCGCGGTGATCGCGGTGGCGAGGCTGGCGAGCCCTTCCTTCGAGCCCATCGTGACGACGACCTCGGTCTCGGGATCGACGTCGACGCCGAAGCGGCGGCCGTAATAGTTCGCCTGCGCCTTGCGCAGGCCGGGAATGCCCTTCGACTGCGAATAGCCATGCGCGCTGGGCTTGCGCGCGACTTCGACGAGCTTTTCGATGACGTGCTCGGGTGGCGGCAGATCGGGATTGCCCATGCCGAGATCGATGATGTCCTCCCCGCCCGCGCGCGCCGCCGCCCGCATCGCGTTCACTTCGGCGATGACATAAGGGGGCAAGCGTTTGATGCGGTAGAAATCTTCGGACATGATCAGCCTCAAGCTGGAGGAGGGGATGCTGTACCGCAGCTAAAGGGAGGCGTCATCCGCCTCATTCGTCGCGCGCGCGAAAGCTGGGATATTCGGGATGGAGGCAGACGAGCGACCCCACACATCCTCCGTCATCCTGACGAAAGTCAGGACCCAGGGTTACGGGCGTTGGCGTTTGTGGCTCTGGGTCCTGACTTTCGTCAGGATGACGGGAGGGATGGTGCAGGCAGCGGGCTTGTCGAGCGTCGTCCTTCCGCTCGGCCAACGTCTCGGCTAAGCTCCCGAAAAATCAGAGGACGCCATGGCCGAAACTCCTCCCGCTCCGAGCCTGCCCGATCTCCAGCACTGGACCTGGGTGATGGGCCGTGCGCAGCAGATGATGATGGAGCAGGGGCTCGCCGCGATGCAGGCGCCGCCGGAGGGCATCCCGGCGATCCCGGGCTTCACCGATCCCGCCACGCTGGCGCGCGCACGCGATTTCTGGAGCGAGAGCTTCACGCTGTGGCAGCGGTTCCTCGATCCCGCCAAGGCGGCCGAGCTCGCGCCGGTCACCGACAAGCGCTTCAAGGCGCCGCAGTGGCGCGAACCCGTGTTCGACCTGATCCGCCAGAGCTATGAACTGATCGGCGATCACATGCTGCGCAGCGTCGAGGCGGTCGACGGGCTCGACGCCAAGCAGAAGGAGCAGTTGCGGTTCGCGACCAAGGGGTTCGTCGATGCGATGAGCCCGACCAACTTCGCGCTGACCAACCCGCAGGTGATCGAGAAGACGATCGAGACGCGCGGCGAGAATCTGCTCAAGGGGCTGCAGAACATGATGGCCGATCTTGCCCGCGGGCAGGTGACGCACACCCCCGACGGCGCGTTCGAGCTGGGCCGTAATCTCGCGATGACGCCGGGCAAGGTGGTCAAGCGCACGCCGCTCTACGAACTGATCCAATATACGCCGACCACCCCCAAGGTGCTGGCGACGCCACTCGTCATCTTTCCGCCCTGGATCAACCGGTTCTACATCCTCGACCTGACGCCCGAGAAGAGCTTCATCCGCTGGGCGGTCGAGCAGGGCATCACGGTGTTCATGGTGTCGTGGAAATCCGCCGATGCGAGCATGAAGGACGTGATCTGGGATGATTATGTCGCCGCGCAGGTCGATGCTATCGACACGGTGCGCGCCGTGCTGAAGGTGCCCGCGGTGCACACCATCGGCTATTGCGTCGCGGGGACGACGCTGGCGGCGACTCTCGCGCTGCTGGCGGCGCGCGGCGAAGCGGCGAAGGTCGCGAGCGCGACGTTCTTCACCGCCCAGGTCGACTTCGCGCAGGCGGGCGAATTGCAGCATTTCATCGATGACGAACAGTTGAAGATGGTCGCGTCGCTCTCGCCCGAGGGGTTTCTCGACGGGCGCTACATGGCGACGACGTTCAACCTGTTGCGCGGGCGCGACCTGATCTGGAACTATGTCACGCAGAACTACCTGCTCGGCCAGGATTACGTGCCGTTCGACCTGCTCCACTGGAACGGCGACACGACCAACCTGCCCGCGAAATGGCATCTGAGCTATCTGACAGATCTGTACCGCGACAATCTGCTGGTGCAGCCCGGCGCGATCAGCGTCGCCGGCACGCCGCTCGACCTGACCAAGGTGACGACGCCGAGCTATATCCAGGCGGGGCGCGAGGATCATATCGCACCGGCCGAGAGCGTGTGGAAGCTGACTCAGCTGTTCGCCGGGCCGCTGAAGTTCGTGTTGGCGGGGTCGGGACATATCGCCGGAGTCGTGAACCCGCCGGCCGCCGGGAAGTATCAGTATTGGACCAATCCCTCGGCGCATACGACGCTCGCGGACTTCGTCGCGGGGGCGACCGAGACCAAGGGAAGCTGGTGGCCGGACTGGGTCGAATGGGTCCGCGCGATCGATGCCAAAACCGTGTCGGCAAAAGGGGTTAGGATACCCGGCGCGGGGTCGCTCGCAGCGCTGTGCGATGCGCCCGGGACGTACGTCAAAGGCCGGTAGCGCTACCTTCCGTTCACGTCATGGTGCAGCGCACAAGATATTTGTGCGCCGCCGCGAATCGTGTATAAAGATCGCGACATTACTCCGAAGAGAGGTGCGTGGATGACGGATATCGTAAAACCGACGGCCAAGTCCGACTCGAAGCCGCTCGTCACCGCGAAGGCTCCTCGGACTGTCGCCAAGCCGGCGCAACCGGCATCCGAGTCGATCGCTGTCCCCCCGGCGCCTGCGCCGGTCGTCACGGCTCCGGCGCCAGCGCCAGTCGTCATGGCTCCGGCGCCTGCGCCAGTCGTCATGGCTCTCGCACCTGAGCCGGTCGTTCCGGCTCCGGCACCCGCGCCGGTCGCCATGACGCCTGCGATCGAACAGCCCCCTGCGGCAGACTGCGTACCGCCGCATCCCGACTCTCCAGCCCCGATACCAGCCGCCCCGATCACGGCCGCCGCGCCCCCGGGGATTCCTGCCAGCGAAACGAAGGACGCCATCATGGAAACGATCCAGAGCATCACCGAGAAGACCAAGTCCCTGTTCACGAACGGGTTCAGCGGCACGACCACCACCGATTTTACCGAGCAGGCCAAGGGCGCGATGGAAAAGTCGGCGAAGATGGCGGAAGATTTCGTCGCCTTCGGCAAGGGCAATATCGAGGCGCTGGTCGAATCGTCGAAGATCGCCGCGAAGAACGTCGAAGCGCTCGGGCAGGAAGCTGCCGATTACGCCAAGACCTCGTTCGAGCACGCGACCGAAGCCGCCAAGACGCTCGCCGCTGCCAAGTCGCCGACCGAGTTCGTGAAGCTGCAGAGCGACTATGCGCGCACCGCGTTCGACACGATGATCGCCGAGGGCTCGCGCTCGACCGAGCGGATGCTCAAGATGTTCGGCGAGTTCGCGCAGCCGATCTCGAACCGAGTCGCGGTTGCGACCGACAAGATGAAGATGCCGGCCTAAGCCTATGCCGCGTCGCCTTCGGGTGACGCGACAGGATCAGACGCGACCGGAGGGGGTGGCCGTCACGCGACGGTCGCCCCCTTTCGCGGTTGCGGTTTTAGCGCGCCGTGTGTCGGCGCCCCCTTGCTCTTGCCCGACGGGATGCCATATTTTGACGGCATGGTGGTGGACTCTGAAATGATGGCCGTAGAATCGATGGCCGAGCGCCGTGACGATGGCGAGGATGGTACCGGCGGCACGGGCGCTGGCATTGCGACCAAGACGCGTGCGAAGACCAAGCAGCCGACACCATACCGTGTGCTGATGCTCAACGACGATTACACGCCGATGGAATTCGTCGTGCTGTGCCTCCAGCGGTTCTTCCGCATGGATATGGAGGCTGCGACTCGCGTCATGCTCCACGTCCACCAGAAGGGCGTCGGGGTGTGCGGCACGTTCAGCTATGAAGTGGCCGAGACCAAGGTCAGCCAGGTCATGGATTTCGCCCGGCAGAACCAGCATCCGTTGCAGTGCACGCTCGAAAAGGCGTGAGCCTCACCGCTTGAACCGATTTCCTTGCTAATCCTCCCCCTGGCGGGGAAGGAGAGTAGGCAATTTTTAGCGCGCGGGCGGGAGCCAGCGCAGGTCGAGCCCGTCGAAGCGTTCGATGTAATTCGCCGCCTGCGCGAGCAGCGTCTCCTTGAGCAACGTCACCCGGCTGCCCTCGCGCCGGATCAGCCCGTCTTCCTCGAGCTGGCGGAGCATGCGGTTGACGTGCACCGCGGTGAGCCCGGTGGCATCGCCGATCTCCTCCTGCGTGACGCCGAGCGTGAAGCTATTGCCGATCGCCTGGTCGCGGCTGCGCAGCCGGTTGTGCATCTCGATCAGCAACGCGGCGATCCGCGCCTTGGCGGAGGTGCGGCCGAGCGCGGCGAGCCGGTCGGTCAGCGCGACCTTTTCCATCTGGTTCATCACCATGATGATCGCGGACAATCGCGGATGATCGGTCACCAGCGCAGTCATCACCGAGCGATCGAACGGGCAGACCGTGCAATCGGTCAGCGCGACCACCGTCTCCGGGGAATCGCGATACACCAGCGCCGACACGCCGAGCATGTCGCCGGTATGGAGGAAGCGGAGGATCTGGCGGCTGCCGTCGTCGAGCAGCACATAGCTCATCGCCATGCCGCGCTGCAGGATGAAGAGCTCGGGCTGCGGATCGTTCTCGCGCAGCAGGATCGCGCCGCGACGCAAGTCGCGCGGGCGCTCCTCCAACCGCGCTAACGCAGCCCTTTCGTTCATCGACAAGTCGATGAGATCGCCGACGCGTTCGGCGAAGCAGCTGTCCGGCACTCTGTGATGGTCCCCCATGTTCGAGGGCACAAAGAGCAAAGCTATGATTCCCGCGCATTAAAGTCGATCAAGCGCGTGCATTCGGGTGTCGTGCGCGCGAGTCCGCTCGTCGGGTCCGTGCTGCGTGGCCCTTGCGCGCACCGCCAGCCGCGATACACACCCGGGATGGACCGTATTCTCATTCGTGGCGGCAACCGCCTGTCCGGGCGCCTGCCCATTTCCGGTGCGAAGAACGCAGCACTCACGCTGATGCCGTGCGCGCTGCTGACCGAAGAACCGCTGACGCTGCGCAATCTGCCGCGGCTGGCGGACGTCGACGGCTTTGGCCATCTGCTCAACCAGCTCGGCGCATCGACCGCGATCCAGGGGACGCGGCCCGAGGATTTCGGCCGGGTCATGACGATCCGTGCGGGCAATCTGACCTCGACCGAGGCGCCCTACGACATCGTCCGGAAGATGCGTGCGTCGATCCTCGTGCTCGGGCCGCTGCTCGGGCGCGGCGGCGAGGCGACGGTGTCGCTGCCGGGCGGCTGTGCGATCGGCAACCGCCCGATCGACCTGCATCTGCGTGCGCTCGAGGCGATCGGTGCCGAACTCGAGATGGCAGCGGGCTATGTGAAGGCGACCGCGCCGGGCGGGCGCCTGCCGGGTGGACGCTATCGCTTCCCGATCGTGTCGGTCGGCGCGACCGAGAACGTGATCATGGCGGCGGTGCTCGCCAAGGGGACGAGCGTGATCGAGAACGCCGCGCGCGAGCCCGAGATCGTCGATCTGTGCAACTGCCTCGTCGCGATGGGTGCGTCGATCGACGGGATCGGCACCGAGACGCTGACGATCGAGGGCCGCGACCGGCTGCACGGCGCGACCTATGCGGTGATGCCCGACCGGATCGAGGCGGGCAGCTATGCCTGCGCCGCGGCGATCACCGGTGGCGACCTGGAACTGGTCGGCGTGGCGATCCCCGACATGGGCGCGACGTTCGATGCGCTGGTCGAGGCGGGCGTGTCGGTGACGCCGACCAAGGACGGCGTGCGCGTCGCCGCGGACGGCGGACTGAAGCCGCTGACGCTGTCCACAGCGCCGTATCCCGGCTTCGCGACCGACATGCAGGCGCAGTTCATGGCGATGCTCTGCAAGGCGGACGGCGCGAGCGTGCTGACCGAGACGATCTTCGAGAACCGCTACATGCACGTGCCCGAGTTGGCGCGGATGGGTGCCGATATCCAGGTGCGCGGGCGGACCGCGGTGGTGCGCGGCGTCGACAAGCTCGTGGGGGCGCCGGTGATGGCGACCGACCTGCGCGCGTCGATGAGCCTAATTTTGGCGGGTCTCGCGGCGGACGGCGAGACGTCGGTCGGCCGGGTGTACCATCTCGACCGGGGGTATGAGCGGCTGGAGGAGAAGCTGAGCGCGGTCGGCGCGGATATCGAGCGCGCCAGCGACGGGTGAGGGCTGGTTTGCGCCGCTAGCCCTCTCCCCTCCGGGGAGAGGGTTGGGTGAGGGGCCTTTGGGAAGGGCAGCGCTTGCGGCGCCCCTCACCCCGACCCTCTCCCCGGAGGGGAGAGGGAGCAGGTTGCTTGGCGTTTTGCGGTGGCATTCTTGTGGTTCACGGACGCCGGGGGGCGGTCCAAGCAGCGCTGCCCGGCTAGTTCCCCCGCGAAGGCGGGGCCCAGGATTGGGCAAAGTGCCCTTGGTTAGTCCGGTAGACATCTACGCAGCGCCGCCGGCAAAGCCGCCGTCGGACGGGTTCGGTAAACCGACCCGCCGGCCGTGCCGGGCGCTGCCGCTCGCTTCGCTTGCTGGCATCGGCGCGGTTTCCCGCGCCTGCGCCCGTCAGTACATGTGCTGCCCGCCATTGATGCTCAGCGTCGACCCGGTCACGAACCCGCCCTCCTCCGAGCACAGGAACGCCACGCCGCGCGCGATCTCGGTCGCCTGACCGAGCCGCCCGACGGGGATCTTCGCGACGATCTTCTCCAGCACGTCGGCCGGTACCGCGGCCACCATGTCCGTGTCGATATAGCCCGGCGCGATCGCGTTGACCGTGACGCCGGCGCGCGCGCCCTCCTGCGCCAGCGCCTTGGTGAAGCCGTGGATCCCCGATTTCGCGGCGGCATAGTTGACCTGGCCATACTGCCCGGCCTGGCCGTTGATCGACCCGATGTTGACGATCCGCCCCCATTTGCGCGTCCGCATGCCCGGGAACACCGCCTTGGCCATGTTGAAGCAACCGCCGAGGTTGGTGTCCATCACCTCTTTCCAATCCTGATACGTCATCTTCAGGATGGTGCCGTCGCGGGTGATGCCGGCATTGTTCACGACGATATCGACGTCGCCCAGATCGGCGGCGACCTGCGCGCAGCCTGCCTGGCACGCATCGTAATCGGCGACGTCCCATTTATACGCCTTGATGCCGGTGCGCTCGGTGAACTCCCGCGCGCGGTCGTCGTTGCCGGCATAGGTCGCTGCAACGGTCAGCCCCATGTCCTGAAGCGCGAGACTGATCGCCTCGCCGATGCCGCGCGTACCACCGGTTACAATTGCAACGCGTGCCATCAGTCTCTCCTCAGGTTCGTCCTTTTGCGGGAGGCTAGCCAGCCCGCACCCATCCTTCAAGCTCACGTGCCAAAATGCTGCGCAGCATTTCTACGCCCACCGGACTGTCGTTGAGACACGGGAGGTAGGCGAAATGCGTGCCGCCGGCCTCCTCGAAGCTCTCGCGCCCGCGGATCGACAGCTCCTCGAGCGTCTCCAGACAATCGGCGGAGAAGCCCGGCGCGAAGATCGCGACCTTCGTCTTGCCGGCCTTGGCGAGCGCGACGAGCGTCTCGTCGGTCGCGGGACCGAGCCATTTCTGCGGCCCGAACCGCGACTGGAAGGCGATCGTCAGCTCGCGGCCCATCCGCTCACCGAGCAACCGCGCGGTCTTCTGGCAGTGGCAGTGATACGGATCGCCCTGTTGCAACGTCCGCTTCGGCATCCCGTGGAAGCTCGCGATGATCGCGTCCGGCGTGAAGTCGAGCGCGGCGAGGCCCGCCTCCAGCGAGTCCTTCAGTGCGTCGATATACAGCGCGTCGTCGTAATAGGGCGGCAGCGTGCGGATCGCCGGCTGCCAGCGCAGCCCGGCGAGATGCTTGAACGCCTTGTCGTTCGCGGTCGCAGTCGTTGCTGCGCAATATTGCGGATAGAGCGGCGCGAGCAAAATGCGCTCGCAGCCCGCCGCCTTCATCGCAACAAGCCGGTCCGAAATCGATGGATTGCCATAGCGCATCGCCCAATCGACCAGGACCGTGGGGCCGAACGCATCCTTCAGCGCCGCCGCCTGCAACCGTGTGATCGCGGCGAGCGGCGATCCGTCGTCGCGCCAGACCTGCGCATAGGCGTGCGCGGACTTTTTCGGGCGCGTGTTCAGGATGATCCCGCGCAGGATCGGCTGCCACGCGATCTGCGGGATCTCGACGACGCGCGAATCGGACAGGAATTCGCCGAGATAGCGCTTCACCGATTTCGCATCGGGGCCATCGGGCGTGCCGAGGTTCATCAGCAGCACGCCGATCTTGGGGGCAGGAATCGGCGGATGATCGGGGGGCAGGGTCATGCCGTCGGTCTTAAGGGCAAATTGCGGATGCGAAAGCCCGTTGACGCATGGAGCGCGTTGGCGATCGCGGGCGCGACAGCTGGAACGCCGAGTTCGCCGACGCCGCCGGGGGCCTCTTCGCTGCGGATCAGCTCGACGGTGATGTCGGGCGTGTCGGCCAGCCGGGGCAGCACGATCGTGTCGAACCCGCGCGCGTCGGCGAGCCCGCGGGTTATCCCGGTCGATGCGCCGAGCGCGCCGGCCAGTCCGAAGATCAGCCCGCCCTCGATCTGCTGGCGGACGATGTCGGGGTTGATCTGCGCGCCGCAATCGACCGCGGCGACGAGGCGGTCGACGACCGGGCGCTGGTCGGGCCCCAGATGCGCCTCCGCCATCACCGCGATGTAGCTCCCGCGGAAGGCGTGTGCCGCGATGCCCTGGCCGCTGCCTGCGACACCGCCGTTCCACCCGCCGAGCGCCGCCGCGGTCGATAGGCAGCGCGCGAGGCGCGGCGCGCTGCCGAGCATGCCGATCCGGAACGACATCGGCTCGGACTGCGCGACGTGTGCGAGTTCGTCGAGGAAGCATTCGGTGAAGAACGCGGTGTAGCCATGCGCGCCGCCGCGCAGATGGCCGGTCGGGATGCCGATCTCGGCCGCATGGTGGTCGATCGCATAGGCCGGGATGCGATAGGCGGGCGTTGCGCCGGCCACGGCGTAGCGGTCGCCGTGCACCCCGATCAGCGCGGCCTCGGTCGCCAGGCCCGGCATCATCCGGCGCGCCATCTCGGCCCCGGTCGACGGCGCCGCGATCTTCGCGCTCCAGCCCAGAATCGCGCCATTGGGGGCGAGCCGCGCCGCCATCTTCGCCACCGCCGGCGCGCGATAGGGATCGTGGAGCGACTCTTCGCCGCGCGACCAGACGAGGCTGACGGGGCGCCTGAGCTTTACCGCGAGGATCGCGGCCTGTTCGGCGATGTCGGGTTCGAGTGCGGCGCCGAATGACCCGCCGATCAGCATCGGGTGGACGACGACCGAGTCCTCGCCGAGACCCGCCGCGCGCGCCGCTGCGGTTCGCGCGAGGCCGGGCGCCTGGGTCGCGAGCCAGAGTTCGAGCCGGCCGTTCGAGAAGGACGCGGTGGCGCTGCGTGTCTCGATCCCTGCGTGCAGGCCCAGCCCCGCGCGGTAGGTCGCGGTGACGAGTTTGGCGCCCTGGAAGGTCGCCGCGACATCGCCGACCGACGCCATCTGTGTGCCGGGACGGGCGAGCGCGGCGTCCAGCGACGCATCGATCGAGCGCGTATCGGGGAGGGGGGCGGCATTTCCGAACCGTGGCGCGAGCGCGTCGAGCGCCTTGTGCGCCGCCCACCATGTCGTCGCCACCGCCGCGACCCAGTTCGGGTTTTCGACCACCGACAGCACGCCGCGGATGCGGTCGGCGGCGGCGCGATCGACCTTCGTCAGGCGTCCGCCGACGGGCCCTTGCCGGATCGCGGCATGCACCATGTCGGCGAGCCGGACGTCGCCCGCGAAATTCGCCGAGCCATCGACCTTCGCGGCGGTGTCGATCCGCGGCACCGACGTGCCGGCAAGCTTGCCCGCGCCCTGGATCCCGAGCGGCAGCGGATCGGGCAGCGTGAAGGTCGCCGCGGCTTCGGCGAGTTCGGCGAAGCGGATGCGCTTGCCTGCGTGGGTGCAGAAGCCCGCCTCGACGGCGACCTCGGTCCAGTCGGCATCCCAGCGTTTTGCCGCTGCCATGCACAGCAGCGCGCGCGCGCCCGCGCCTGCCGCGCGACAGGCTTGCTCGAACATCCGGATCGAACTCGATCCGCCGGTGAGCATCGGCGGTTGCGGGGTGCCTTCGGGGAGGCGGTCGAACAGCCCTTCGAACAGGTCGTGCAGGCCGACCGGGTTGGCGTAGAGCGGGTTAAGCGGGGCGGGTTCGACGCCGACGGTGCGCCAGTCCGCGCCGAGCTCGTCCGCGACGATCTGGGGGACGGTAGTGTAGACGCCCTGGCCGTGCTCGACCTGCGGCACCGCGACGGTGACATGGCCGTCGGTCCCGATCTTGAGCCAGGCGCCGAACGCGGTTTCGCCGGGGTTGGCGACGAGGGTGGGCGCGTAGCGGCGCGGCCAGAGGCCCCAGGCGACGACGAGGCCGATTCCTGCGCCGCCGCCGACGATTATGCTGCGCCTGCTGATCATGCCGTGGCCTTAATGCTTCTCCCCGACGGCGAGAAGGTGGCGCAGGCGTGATATCGCGGTCCCGTCATCCTGACGAAAGTCAGGATCCAGAGTAACGGAGCGTGACCCGCTTGGCTCTGGATCCTGACTTTCGTCAGGATGACGGACGTGGGGGCGGAATCGGTGTGGCTGCCCCGCTATGCCAGCGCGCGGTACGTTGCCTTGAGCGAGACCTTGTCGATCTTCTCCGTTCCTAGTCTGGGCAACGGCTGTTCGGAGATCCAGATCCGCTGCGGCACCTTGAACGCGGCGATGTGCTGGTAGAGGAACGCGCAGAGATCGTCGGGGGTCAGCGTCTCACCGTCGCGCAGAACGACAACCGCGCCGGGGACCTCGCCGAACCGCTCGTCCGCCAGCCCGAATACTGCCGCCTCTGCCACCGCGGGGTGCTCGTAGAGCGCGGCCTCGACCTCCTGGCACGAGATATTCTCGCCGCCGCGGATGATGATGTCCTTCTTGCGGTCGACGATGAACAGATAGTCGTCTTCGTCGAGATAGCCGATGTCGCCGGTGCGGAAATAGCCGTCCGCGGTGAACGCCGCGGCGGTCGCGTCCGGGCGGTTCCAATATTCCTTGAAGTTGCAGATCGTGCGGATGCACACTTCGCCGCGCTGACCCTGGTCGACCGGGTGGCCGGCATCGTCGAGGATCGCGAGATCGACCAGCGGCGCGCCCGCGCGGCCGGCGGAATTGGGCTTGGCGAGATAGTTGCTGCGCCAATTGCCCGTGCCGACCGCGTTGGTCTCGGTCAGGCCGTAGCCGATCAGCGGCGCGCCGCCCCCCATCTCCGCGTCGAGCCGGCGGACGTGATCGACCGGGCGCGGCGCACCGCCCGCGGCGAAATCGGTAACGGTTGACAGGTCGTAGTTGGCGCGATCGGGGTGGTTGAGGATCTCGAAGCTCATCAGCGGGACGCCGACGAAATAGGTGACGCCCTCCGCCTCGATCAGCCGCATCGCCTCGCCCGCATCCCATTTCGGCATCAGCACGAGTTTGCGCCCCATCGCGAAGCTCTGGAGGAAGACGGGCACCTCGCCGGTGATGTGGAACAGCGGGATCGTCAGCAGCGTGACCGGCTGGCCGACCGGCGGATTGCCCTGCGCGGTGGCGATGCCGACCATCATCATCGCCTGGGCGAGATAGTTGAAGACGCCCTGCACGATCGCGCGATGCTCGGACAGCGCGCCCTTCGACTGGCCGGTCGACCCGCTCGTGAACAGGATCGTCGCATGATCCTCGGGGCCGAGCGGCGGCAGGTCCGCGGTGTGATCGTCCTTGGCGAGCACGACAGCGAGCGCCTCCGCCAGCGGGCGCGAATCGTCGATCTCGATCGCCGGCGCGGTGAGGCCCGCGATCTGCGCGAGCCTCTTCACGCGCGGCGGGTCGGCGAAGACGAGCGCGCAATCGACGTCGCGGATCGCCGCTTCCAGTTCCTCGGCCTGCCACCAGCCGTTGAGCAACGTCGCGACGCCGCCGGCCATGACGATGCCCATGTAGAGCACGATCCACGACGGCGAATTGCGCATCGCGATGCCGACCCGGTCGCCCTTCGCCACGCCGTGCCCGCCGACCAGCGCGCGCGCGACACGCTCCGCCGCGGCATGGACCTCGCCGAACGTCAGCCGCTCGGGCCCCGAGACGAGGAAGACGGCGTCGCGATGCTCGTTGGCATAATGCGCGAAATAGTAACTGAGCGCGGGCGGCGCGGCGGCGATCGTCGGGAGCGTGACCCCGAACCGCTCGGCCGAACCGAGTGCCAGCATGCCGTCGGGCGCGGTCAGCGCGGCCATCGTGGAATCCATAGCCGCATCGAGCTCGGTCCGCATATCGCTCTCCTACTTGGTCTTATCGTTACTCGTCTTTATGCAGGGGCGAACGCGTGGGGAAAAGCCTTTGATCCTGTCGACCATTTCTGCTGCCGTCGGCAGTCACATCCGCTTCGAGGATCTGGGTTTGCACCCCGATGTCTTCTCGATCGGGTTCTTCACGCTGCGCTGGTACAGCCTGGCCTATATCGGCGGGATCCTGCTGGGCTGGTGGTATCTGCTGAGGCTGCTCGCACAGCCCGGCGCACCGATGGCGCGGCGGCATGCCGACGACCTGGTGTTCTACGCGACGCTCGGCATCATCCTGGGCGGGCGACTCGGCTATGTGATCTTCTATGCGCCCGAGATGTTCCTGCATCCGCTGCGGATCTTCCGGCTGTGGGATGGCGGGATGTCGTTCCACGGCGGGGTCATCGGCACCTCGATCGGGCTGATCCTGTTTGCGCGCAAGCACCAGCTCAACTGGTTGCGCGTGCACGATTATATCGCCTGCGCGGTGCCGTTCGGGCTGTTCTTCGGGCGGCTCGCGAACTTCGTCAACGGCGAGCTCTGGGGCAAGCCGACCGACGTCGCCTGGGGCATCATCTTCGAACGCACCGTGCCGTTCGGCATGATCGAGCCGGCGCGCCACCCGAGCCAGCTGTACGAGGCGGGGCTGGAGGGCATCCTGCTGTTCGCGCTGCTGTGGTTCGCGTTCTGGAAGACCAAGGCGCGCTACGATCCGGGCAAGCTCGTCGGGCTGTTCGTGCTGGGCTACGGGCTCGCGCGCTTCACCGTCGAGTTCTTCCGCGAACCCGATTCGCAGCTACGCGCCTTTGCCGAACATACCGGGCTGCACATGGGCCAGTGGCTGTGCGTGCCGATGATCGTCGGCGGCGCGTACCTGATCGCGACCTCGGCCAAGCGCCGCGTGCGGGTCGAGTCGATCGCGGGGACGCAGAGCGTCGCCTGACTCCCCTCCCGCTTGCGGGAGGGGGCGGGGGAGGGCATGGCCGCAAGCGTCATGGCCAACGATACTCCAGCCCCTCCCCTAACCCCTCCCGCAAGCGGAAGGGGAATAGAAGCAGCCCTTCCCGAGCGCCTCGCGCGCGCGATCGCACTCGCGGGGCCGATCCCCGTCGCGCAGTATATGGCGGCCGCCAACGCGCACTATTACGCGACGCGCGATCCGCTTGGCGCCGCGGGGGATTTCACCACCGCGCCCGAGATCAGCCAGATGTTCGGCGAACTCGTCGGCCTGTGGTGCGCGGACCTGTGGGACCGGGCGGGGCGGCCGGACGTGGCGTGGGTCGAGCTCGGCCCCGGTCGCGGGACGCTCGCCGTCGACGCCGCGCGCGCGATGGCGAAGGCAGGGCTCGAACCCCCGGTCCATTTCGTCGAGACCAGCCCGGCGCTCCGCACTGCGCAGGCCGAGCGAGTCCCCGGCGCGACGTGGCACGACACGATCGACACGCTGCCCACCGATCTGCCGCTGATCGTCGTCGCCAACGAGTTCTTCGACGCGCTGCCGATCCGCCAGCTCGTCAAGCGCGAGCAGTGGCACGAGCGCCTCGTCGCCGCGCAGGATCTGCTGTTCCTGCCGATCGCGGGCAAGCCGCTGCCCGACGCGGTCATTCCCGAGCCGTTCCGCGATGCGCCCGCGGGCTCGATCCTGGAGACCTCGCCCGCCGCGGTGGCGATCGTCCGCGGCCTCGCGCAGCGGATCGCGCGCCAGGGCGGCGCGCTGATCGCGATCGATTATGGCTATGAGGGGCCTGCGCTCGGCGACAGCTTGCAGGCGGTCCGCGGCCATGCGTTTGCCAACCCGTTCGAGGCGCCGGGCGAGCATGATCTGACCGCGCATGTCGACTTCACCACGCTCGCCGCTGCCGCGCAGGCCGAGGGCGCGGTCGCCTGGGGGCCGGTCAGCCAGCGCGACCTGCTCGGCGGCCTTGGCATCGATTCGCGGACCTCGGCGCTCGCCAAGGCGGCGCCCGCGCGCGCCGACTCGCTGGCGGCGGATCGGAGCCGGCTGATGGACGACATGGGGACTTTGTTCAAAGCGATCGCGATCACCGCGCCGTCCTGGCCGACCCCGGCGGTATTCGCGGGGATGGGCGCGTGATCGCCTATCGCGATGCGGTGCCCGCCGACGGCCCGGCACTCGCCGCGATGGCAAAGCAGTCGTTCACCGAGACGTTCGGCACGCTGTACCGCCCGCAGGACCTCGTCGCGTTTCTCGACGAGGCGTTCGGCGAGAACGGGTTGCCGGCGCAGATCGGCGATCCTCGCTACACGATCCGCCTTGCCACCGACGGCACGGCGATCGTCGGGTTCGCCAAGACCGGCCCCGTTGCCTTTCCCGGCGACTGGCCCGGGACGGCGGTCGAACTCTACCAGCTCTATGTTCGCGCCGACCAGCATGGCGCGGGCGTCGGCCCCGCGCTGATGGACTGGGCGATCGATGCCGCGCGGGCCGATGGCCGGACGGAACTGATCCTCAGCGTCTATGTCGACAATGCGCGCGCGATCCGATTCTATCAGCGTTATGGGTTCGTCGAGATCGGGCGCTATGTGTTCATGGTTGGCGAGCAGCCTGATGACGACCGCATCATGCGGTTGGTGCTGTGATGATCGAGATCGCCGCAGATGAGCACCACCCCGGCGGAGGCCGGGGCCCAATTGGAAAGGTCGTAGTAACGATGCGCAGTCCCCTGTCAGCAACGTCCCCCAATTGGGCCCCGGCCTTCGCCGGGGTGGTGCTATGGAAGGGGCGTTCGGCATGACGATCGACGTCATCCGCGCCAAGTCGCTTGGCGACGTCCGCCACGGCTTTCTCGGCCGCCGCGGGGGCGTGTCGACCGGCGCCTATGCGAGCCTCAACGTCGGTATCGGCTCCGACGACGCCCCCGCCGCGATCGCCGAGAACCGCCGTCGTGCCGCCGAGGCGGTGCTGCCGGGCGGCACGCTCGTCGGGCTGTACCAGATCCATTCCGCCGACGTGGTGACCGTGATCGCGTCGTTCGACGACTCGCTTCGCCCCCGCGGCGATGCGCTGGTCACCAACCGCCCCGGGCTGGCGCTCGGCATCCTCACCGCGGACTGCGCGCCGGTGCTGTTCGCCGATGCGGAAGCGGGCGTCGTCGCCGCCGCGCATGCCGGGTGGAAAGGGGCGCTCGGCGGCGTCACCGATGCGACGATCCTTGCGATGGAGGCGATCGGCGCGCGCCGCGACCGCATCGTCGCCGCGGTCGGTCCGTGCATCGCGCGCGCGAGCTACGAGGTCGACGACTCGTTCATCCGCCGGTTCTGCGAATCGGATCCGGAGAATGAGCGCTTCTTCGCCGATGGCCGCGCGGACCATTATCAGTTCGACCTGGAGGCCTATGTCGTCAGCCGTCTCGCGGTCGCCGGGATCGGCCGGATCGAGGCGCTCGGGCTCGACACCTATACCGACCCGGAGCGCTTCTTCAGCTACCGCCGCGCGACCCATCGTGACGAACCCTCTTATGGCCGCCAGATCAGCATCATCGGGCTGTAACGGGTCCCAAATCCTGCATCGCTCGTTTAGGGCTCTGCACATCGGTCCGCGCCAGACGGGCCACGCAGGAGCTTATGAATGTCCGATACCCCCGATAATGCAGGCGCCATCCCCGCCGAGACCGAAGCCGACCTGACCGGCGTCGCCGCGCGAGTCGCGCCCAAGCCAGAGGTCGAGAAGATCGGCGGACGCAAGCTGAAGCCGTCGACGCTGATGATGGGCCATGGCTATGATCCGTCGCTGTCGGAAGGCTCGCTGAAGCCGCCGATCTTCCTCACCTCGACCTTCGTCTTCCCCAACGCCGCGGCGGGCAAGCGGCATTTCGAGGGCGTCACCGGCAAGCGTCCGGGCGGTGCCGAGGGCCTCGTCTATTCGCGCTTCAACGGCCCGAACCAGGAGATTCTCGAGGATCGCCTCGGCGTGTGGGAAGAGGCGGAGGACGCGCTCGCCTTCTCGAGCGGCATGTCGGCGATCGCGACGCTGTTCCTCGCGATGGTCAAGCCGGGCGACACGATCGTCCATTCGGGGCCGCTTTATGCGGCGACCGAGACGCTGATCGGCCGCGTGCTCGGCAAGTTCGGGGTGAAGTGGCTCGACTTCCCCGCGGGTGCGACGCGCGAGGAGATCGACGCGGTGATGACCGAGGCCGCGACCGGCAATGTCGCGCTGATCTATCTCGAAAGCCCGGCGAACCCGACCAACGCGCTGGTCGACGTGGAGGCCGTCGCCGCCAGCCGCGATGTGATCTTCAAGGGTGAAAAGCCACCGATCGCGATCGACAACACGTTCCTTGGGCCGCTCTGGTTCCAGCCGCTCAAGCACGGCGCGGACATCGTCGTCTATTCGCTGACAAAGTATGTCGGCGGGCATTCGGATCTGGTCGCGGGCGGCGTCCTCGGATCGAAGGAGCACATCAACACGATCCGGACGATGCGCAACACGATCGGCACGATCACCGATCCGAACACTGCCTGGATGCTGTTGCGCAGCCTCGAGACGCTTGAGTTGCGGATGAGCCGTGCGGGCGAGAATGCCGCGAAGGTCTGCGGCTTCCTGCGGCATCACCCGAAGGTGGAGCGAGTCGCGTATCTCGGCTTCCTCGAGGACGAGCCCGGCATGGAGCGGCAGGCCGACATTTATCGCCGCCATTGCACCGGTGGTGGTTCGACCTTCTCGCTGTACCTCAAGGGCGGCGAGCGCGAGAGCTTCGCGTTCCTCGACGCGCTGAAGATCGCCAAGCTCGCAGTGTCGCTCGGCGGGACCGAGACGCTGGCGAGCCACCCGGCGGGCATGACGCATCTGTCGGTGCCCGATGCGCGCAAACAGGCGCTGGGGATCACCGACAACCTCGTCCGCATCTCGATCGGCGTGGAGGATCCGGACGACCTGATCGCTGATTTCGAGCAGGCGCTGGAGACGATCTGAGTCTGAAGGGGTATCTGCCGCCTCGTTGTTCTCCCGCGAAGGCGGGAGCCCAGTCTGGGTCCCCGCCTTCGCGGGGAAACACGATGGGATGGGGCAGGTTTTGGGGTGAAGTCGTCCGCCCGACCGGCTAGAATCGGTCGATGCCGATCTTCACCCCTATTCCGCAGGACGACTTCGTCGCTGCGATCCACGTCCTCGCCGCCAAGCTGGCCGAGGATACCGCATGGACCCCCGATTTCATCATCGGCATCGGCCGCGGCGGGCTGGTGCCCGCGGTGTTCCTCAGCCACGCGATCGGCCTGCCGACGCTGTCGGTCGATTATTCGAGCCAGGTGAAGGACTTCGCCGACGCGCCGCTGGTGAAGCTCGCCAAGCGGACTCGCGACGGCGAGCGGCTGCTGTTTCTCGACGACATCAACGATTCGGGGCGGACGATCACGCACCTGCGCGGCGCGCTCGCGGCGGCGGGTGCGGTGGACGGCGCGGTGCGGTTCGCGATGCTGATCGACAATGTCAGCTCGGCGGAGCGGATCGAATATAGCGCGCGGACGATCGACCGGACGGTAACCAAGGACTGGTTCGTGTTCCCGTGGGAGGCCGTCGCGCCGAGCGCGGCGATCGCCGAAGATGCGGCCGAAGTGCCGGATCGGATCGCCTGATCCATCTACCACCGTCATCCTGACGAACGTCGGGACTCAGGGTAACCGAGCACGTCGATCGTGGCTCTGGATCCTGACTTTCGTCAGGATGACGGTGGGATGTATCGTCGGTGCGGTATTGCTCGGCTTTGGACGAACAAAGGGCCGGCTTCCATACGGGAAACCGGCCCTCGCCCTCGATACGCTACGCGAGGGAACTGGGAAACTGGTTGGGCCTGCACGAGCGGGACGTCGGCAAAGCCGTCGTCGGTCGGGTCAGGCGCTGCCTGCCCGCCGTCCGTGCCGGCGGTTGCTCGGCCGCTTTCGCGGCGAGCACCTGCCCGGGCGTTGCCGGGCTTACCGCCGGCAATACCCCGGGTTATCCGACTTATCGATCGCGTTGCCGGCGAGGCCACCACCGGCTGCGCCGAGGACCGCGCCGAGCGTCCGGTCACCACGGCCGGCGATGGTGTGGCCGAGCAGGCCGCCGGCGAGGGCGCCGATGATCGTGCCGCCGGTGTTGTCGCAGCCGCGGCGGTTGCGCGCATTGTAGCGGCGATCGTTGCCGCGATACTCGCGATAGTCGCTCCGGTCGTAACCGCGATCGTATCCGCGATAGCCGCCCTGATAACCCCCCTGATAGCCATCGTAGCCACGCTCGTAGCGCGAGCCGTAGCGCTGCGCATCGGCGGCGGCGGGAACGAGGGCGGTTGCACCCAATGCGAGGGCACTGGCGGCGAGGGTAAAAGTCTTGAACATCGTGCGTCTCCCGTTGGGGATTTCGGCGGCGGCGGTGGCCGTGCTTCCATCCTCGATGAGAGGCTTATGGGTGATTCGCATTGAGCCGAGCCTGAATGCCTCCGTTATCCGCTGTTCATGCTTCCGTGGACCGCGCGGGGCCCTATGAGGGCGCGATGCGACGCCTGATCACCGCCCTGTTCGTCTGCGTCAGCGTCTGCGCGATCGTGCCGAACTGGACGGGCGAATCGCGGCTCGACCTGCTTGGCGAGCGCGCGCAGTTGACCGCAACCCGCGTGATGCTCGATCGCACCAACCCGCGGCACGTGCGCGTCGGCGGGCTCACCTATCTCGGCGGGGTCGCGCTCGACAGCCGCGATCCGGCGTTCGGCGGATTCTCGTCGCTCGACGTCAGCAGCGCCGCGGGCGGCCATCGCTTCACGTTGCTGAGCGACGGCGGCAACATCGTCCAGTTCGACATGGGGGGCGACTGGCGCCCGCATCGAATCGCGTTCAGCAACCTGCCCGCCGGCCCTGGCATCGGCTGGGAGAAGCGCGACCGCGACAGCGAATCGATGGCGATCGATCCGAAAACGGGCCAGATCTGGGTCGGGTTCGAGAACAGCAATTCGATCTGGCGCTATGCTCCGGGGTTCACGCGGTACGAGGCGCGGGTCGCTCCCGAGGCGATGCGCAGATGGCCTGCCAATGGCGGCCCCGAATCGATGGCGCGGCTGCCCGATGGTCGATTCGTCGTCATCAGCGAGGAGGCGCATGTGCGGCGCCCAGACTGGACCGGGTCGGAGACGGACCGGTTGCACACGCGGCAGGCGCTGATCTTCGCGCGCGATCCGACCGCGGGCGGGGCGCCGGCGCGATTCGCCTACACGCCCTATGGCCGGTACGATCCGTCGGACGTCACCGCCTTGCCGAACGGCGACCTGCTGGTGCTCGATCGTGGATTCCGGCTGCCGTTCCGATTCTCCGCGCGGATATCGCGAATCGACCGGCGCGATGTGGCGGCGGGGCGAATCGCCAGGGGACGCCTGATCGCGACGATCGACGCGCCGCTGATCCACGACAATTTCGAGGGGATCGACACTACGACCGAGAATGGCGCGACGATCGTCTGGATCGTGTCCGACGACAACCAGCTGATCCTTCAGCGCACGCTGCTGCTGAAGTTCCGGCTCGATCGCTAGACGCACAAACGCCGACGGCCCGCCCTGCGATGTGCAGGGCGGGCCGCGGTGATCGTCTCAACCGTCGCTGTTAGGCGGCGACTGCCGAAGCTGCGATCTTCTTGACGACTTCGCGCTTGAGGCGACGAACGCGGAGCGACAGCTTGTCGTCCGAGGTCTTCACCAGCCAGTTGTCGAGGCCGCCATTATGCTCGACGGTGCGCAGGCCGTGCGTCGAAACGCGCAGCTTGACGCCCTTCTCGAGCGAATCGGAAAGCAGCGTGACGTTCTGCAGGTTCGGCAGGAACGTGCGCTTGGTCTTGTTGTTGGCGTGGGAGACGTTGTTCCCGACCATCCGGCCCTTGCCGGTCAGTTCGCAAATGCGCGACATGTGATTACCTATTCAAGTGTCGGGAGGAACCCCGGAAAGGCGCGCGGATAGCTGGCACGCCGGCTTTCGTCAACCGATTCACGCAAAACGTGTCTTGCGATCCGCGCAGTACGGGTCTTGCAACCCGCTGCGTTCGCGGACGTTGTTACGCTATCGAACTGTTCAAGAAAAGGGGATGTCTTATGCGTACGCTCTTGTCGCTGCTCGCGATCGTCGTGCTGGTCGTGGTCGGCCTGATGTATTTCGGGATCATCAACATCGACCAGACCCGCCAGGGCGTCGTCCAGGCACCGAAGTTCCAGGCGGACGTGGCGAAGGTCACGCTCGGCACCGAGAACAAGACCGTCGCGGTCCCGACGATCAACGTCGAGAAGCCCGCCAACAGCCAGGCGCCGAACTGATCTTTACCTGACGGGGCGGGGCGGGCAGGGCTTTGTGCCATGTTCCCCGTCCCCGACCCCATGCGCCGCGCGCTCGACGCGGCGCGCGATGCTGCACTGGCCGGTGAAGTCCCGGTCGGCGCGGTCGTCGTGAAGGACGGCGTCATCATCGCCGTGGCGGCCAATGCGCCGCGAACCCTGTCCGATCCGACCGCGCATGCCGAGATCCAGGCGATCCGCGCCGCCGCGCTGGCCCTGGGCAGCGATCGGCTCGAAGGCTGCGACCTGTGGGTGACGCTCGAGCCCTGCGCGATGTGCGCCGGCGCCATCGCGCATGCCCGGATCGCGCGGCTCTATTATGGGGCGCCCGACGCGAAGGGCGGCGCGGTCGAGCACGGGCCGCGATTCTTCGGTCAGCCGACGTGTCACCACCGGCCCGAAATCTATGCCGGCATTGCCGAGACCGAAGCGGCCGGGATCCTGCGCGCGTTCTTCGGCGCGCGGCGGTAGGCCGTCCACCGCCGCCTTCCGTTCGCCCTGAGCGCAGTCGAAGGGCATGCCCCAAGCGAGGGTGCTTCGACTTCGCTCAGCACGAACGGGGGGGTGTGATCCTCCCCCGCCAGGGGGGGGTGGCGCCGGAGGCGACGGAGGGGGAGGACACGGAACAGCGGGAATCGCCTTCCTCCCCCTCCGTCTGGCGAGGGCCAGACACCTCCCCCTGGCGGGGGAGGATTTAGGTTAGCCCTCCAGGCTCTTCGATGCCTGCTCGAACAGATCCTTCGACAACCCCGGCGTGGCGACGATCCGCTCCAGTTCCGCGCGCATCAGCCCGGCGCGTGCCGAATCGAACCGCCGCCAGCGACCGAGCGGCGGCAGGAGCTTCGCCGCGGTCTGCGGGTTGAGCCGGTCGAGCGCGACCAGCTGGTCGGCTAGGAACCGATACCCGCTCCCATCCGCGGTATTAAAGGCGCGCTGGTTGGCGCCGAACGCCCCGATCAGCGACCGCGCGCGATTGGGGTTGCTCAGGCTGAAATCGGCATGCTCGGCAAGGCCTGCGACGATCGCGCCGGTATCGTCGCGCGACGACAGCGCCTGCGCCTGGAACCACTTGTCGAGCACCAGCGCGTTGTCGCAATATTGGCTGTAGAAGATGTCGAGCGCGGTGGTGCGGATCCCCGACTCGCTGCTCACCAGCGTGGTCAGCGCACCCATCCGGTCGGTCATATTGTCCGCCGATTCGAACTGCGCGAACGCCAGGTCGGCCGCATCCTCCGCGCCGCTCGCCGCAATATAGCCGAGCGCGACGGTGCGCAGGCGACGCAGGCCCTTGCCCTCGGGCGTATAGGCGTAGGGCTGGCCCTCGGCGCGCGCATAGGCGGTGCGCCACTGCGCCTCGAGCTGCGTACCGAGATCGCGGCGCAGCGATTCGCGCGCGCGGAAGATCGCCTCGGGATCGACGATGGGCATCTGGTCGCCGATGAAGCTTTCGGACGGCAGCAGCACCGCCTCTGCGACGAAGGCGAGATCGAGCTCGGCATCGTCGAGCGTGTTGGCGACCGCGGCGATCACGTCGGCATGATCGGGCCGCCCCTGCGCCGAGGCGACGAGCGTATCGAGCATCAGCTGCTGCATCGCCTCGTAGCGCGCGAACGGATCGTCGTCATGCGCGCTGAGGAAGGCGAGATCGGCGGCGCTGCGATTGCTCTCGACCACCACGGGGGCCGAGAAGCCGCGGTTGATCGACAGCACCGGGCGTTCGGTGATGCCGTCGAACACGACCGTCTCGAGCGTGTCGTCGAACAGGATGAGACGCTCTTCGGTCAGCGGAAGCCCCGAGTCCGCACCGAACAGCCTGACGCGGAGCGGCAGGACCATCGGCGACTTCACCGGCTGGCCGGGGGTGGAGGGGACCTGCTGAGCGAGGCGCAGCATCGCGCGATCGCCGTCCGGCGACACGCCCGTCTCGTACGTCAGATTGGCGGAGACGCGCGGGGTGCCCGCCTGCGAATACCAGAGGCGGAACTGGGTCAGGTCGACCTTGCCCCCTTCCTCCATCGACGTGACGAAATCCTCGCAGGTCGCCGCGGTGCCGTCATAGCGATCGAAATACAGGTCGGTGCCCGCGCGGAAGCCCTGCGGGCCGAGGATCGCGGCCATCATCCGGATCAGCTCGGCGCCCTTGTTGTAGATCGTGGCGGTGTAGAAGTTGGAGATCTCCTGATAGGATTCAGGCCGGACGGGATGCGCCAGCGGCCCGGAATCCTCGGGGAACTGCGACGCGCGCAGGCCGCGGACGTCCTCGATCCGCTTGACGGCGCGCGACCCCTGGTCGGCGGAGAAGCCCTGGTCGCGATAGACGGTGAAGCCTTCCTTCAGCGACAGCTGGAACCAGTCGCGACAGGTGATCCGGTTGCCCGACCAGTTGTGGAAATATTCGTGCGCGACGACTGCGGCGATCGCGTCATAGTCGTAATCGGTCGCGGTATCCGGGTCTGCCAGGATGTAGCGCGAGTTGAAGATGTTGAGGCCCTTGTTCTCCATCGCGCCGAAATTGAAGTCGTCGACCGCGACGATGTTGAACACGTCGAGATCATATTCGCGGCCATAGGTCGTCTCGTCCCACGCCATCGCGAGCTCGAGTGCCTTGAGCGCATGGTCGGTCTTGGGCAGGTCGGCCTCGCGCACCCAGATGCCGAGCGACACCTCGCGGCCCGACATCGTCGTGAAGCGGCCGCGGTTGACCGCGAGATCGCCCGCGACGAGCGCGAACAGGTAGGAGGGCTTGGGGAAGGGATCGTGCCACGTCGCCCAATGGCGGCCGTCGTCGAGCTGCCCTTGCGCGACCGGATCGCCGTTCGCGAGCAGCACGGGGAAGTGCGTCCTGTCCGCGGTCATCCTGACCGAATAGACGCTGAGCACGTCGGGGCGATCGGGGAAATAAGTGATGCGGCGAAAGCCCTCCGCCTCGCACTGCGTGCAGAGATTGCCGCCCGACGCATAGAGCCCCATCAGCTGCGTGTTGCGATCGGGCGCGATCTCGACCTGCGTCTCGATGACATGCGCCGCGCCGGTCAGCGGAATGACGAGCTGTTCGCCGTCGAGCCGCCAGTCGTTGACCGCGACGCCGTCGACCGTGACCGACAGCGGCTTCTGCCCCGCGCCGTCAAGCCGCAACGGGCTATCATGATCGCCGTTGCGAGTCACCGACAGCGTTGCCGTCACGCGCGTGGTCGACGGGTCGAGGACGAAATCCAGGCTCGTCTCGGGGACCAGCCACTTGGGCGGGGTGTAATCCTCGCGGCGAATGACGAGCGGGTGGGCGAGACTGTTCTGGATGTCGAGCATATCTTTGCGAATATAGGGCCGCGCCCGTCTATCGCCAGCCAAAGCTTGGCGCGCATTCATTCGAACATTGCACCTCCCCGGCGGAGGCCGGGGTCCAGTTGGAGAGGTTGCGGTGACGAAGCGCAGCCTGTGTTCAGCACTGTCTCCTAACTGGACCCCGGCCTCCGCCGGGGAGCTGTTTCTCGGTATGGAACGTCTTTGATCCCGCGACCCAAAGCTTGCGTGGGAGTCGGTGCATGCTACGCCGCTGCAACACGTTCCCTTTGCAAGGATTTCCGGATGTATCGTCCTTTTGGCGCGCTCGCGGTGCTCGCGCTTTCTACGTCGGCCCTTGCCCAGACGGCGCCTCAGACGCCGCCCCAGACTGCGCCGGTCGCGGCGCCGAACGCCGAGTTGAACGCAAAGCTCGCAGCCCCGCTGCCCGCGGACCAGGCGGCGATGAAGGCGCATGTGCTGTTCCTCGCCTCCGATGCGATGAAGGGGCGCGAGGCGGGCAGCCCCGAATTCGACATCGCCGCGCAATATGTCGCCGCGCAATTCTATGCCGCGGGGCTGCGTCCCGGTGGCGATGCGGGCGGCTATCTCCAGACGGTGCCGCTGGTCAGCTACAAGGCGGCGAGCAAGGGCGATTTCGTGTGGACCGGTCGCGGCGCCGCGCAGCCGCTCGTGTTCGGTGAGGACTACGTTCCCGCCGCGAACGGCGCGAAGGCGGAGACGAGCGTGTCGGCTCCGGTCGTGTTCGTCGGCTATGGCATCGACGCGCCGCAATATGGCCAGGACGATTACAAGGGCGTCGACGTGCGCGGCAAGATCGTCGCCTATTTCGGCGGATCGCCCGCGCGGTTCGGTGGCGAGGAGCGTGCGTTCTTCGGCTCGGGCGGCACCAAGGCGGCGATCGCGCAGGCCAAGGGCGCGGTCGGCGTGATCACGCTGGAGAGCCCGCGATCGGCCAAGGTGCGGACGTTCGCCAAGCTGGCGGAATCCTATGCGACGCCGCGGATGACCTGGGCGAACCCCGACGGCACCGGCAAGGTCGATGCGCCCGCCGCGCCGTCGCTCGGCACCGTCAGCATGGCCGGCGCGGCCAAGCTGTTCGCTGGTGCACGCACGCCTTGGAGCAAGGTCATGAAGCAGGCGGACAGCGACAACGCCAAGTTCAAGGCGATGCCGCTGCCCGGCACGCTGACCGTCGCGACCAAGACGAGCTTCGTACCCGCCGCCAGCAGCAACGTCGTCGGCATGATCCCCGGCAGCGATCCGGTGGTCGGCAAGGAAGTCGTCGTGCTCTCGGCGCATCTCGATCACATCGGCATCACGAAGCCTGTGAAGGGCGACGCGCTCAACAACGGCGCGCTCGACAATGCGATCGGCATCGCCAGCCTGATCGAGGAAGCCAAGCGTTTCACCGCCAGCGGTCAGTCGCCCAAGCGCACGATCATGTTCCTGGCCGTCACCGGCGAGGAGAAGGGGCTGGTCGGCAGCGACTATTTTACCAACCACCCGACCGTGCCGCTGAGCTCGATCGTCGCGGACGTCAATCTCGACATGCCGATCCTCACCTACAAGTTCGAAGACATGGTGGTGTTCGGTGCAGAGCGCTCGACGATCGGCCCGATCGTGCAAAAGGCGGTCGCCGCGATCGGCGTCGGCCTGTCGCCCGATCCGATGCCGGAAGAGGGCATCTTCGTCCGCTCCGACCATTTCCGCTTCGTCCAGAAGGGCATTCCGGCGGTGTTCCTGTGGCCGGGCCAGAAGGGGCCGGGCAAGGCCGCGGTCGCCTATTTCATGGCGAACAATTACCACAAGCCGTCGGACGACCTGTCGCAGCCGGTCCTGTGGGATCAGGGCGTGCGGTTCGTCGATGCTAACTACCGGATCGCGCGCGAGATCGCCGACGGCGCACAGCGGCCGGTGTGGAATGCGGGCGATTATTTCGGGACGTTGTATAAGGGGCCGATGGCACCGACTGGGACGACGAAATGAGCAGGCTGCTGATCTTCGGGCTGGGTTACACTGCCGGGCGGCTTGGCGATCGATTGGCGGCGGACGGCTGGCATGTCGTCGGCACCACGCGCGACGGTCGCGGCGAATCGATCCGGTTCGACGATAGCGACGCGGTGACCGCGGAGATCGCCGCGGCGACGCATATCCTGTCGTCGGTGCCGCCCGAGCATGAGGCGGACCCCGTGCTGGGGCGCTATGGCGCGCTCCTGCTGCGGACTCGGGCATGGGTCGGTTATCTGTCGTCGACGGGGGTATACGGCGATGCGCGCGGCGCGTGGGTGGACGAGACCGCGCCGATCGGCGGTGGCCGGCGCAGCGCCCGCGCGGCGGCGGATGCGGACTGGCTGGCGCTTGGCGCGCGCACGTTCCGGTTGCCCGGCATCTATGGGCCGGGTCGCTCGCCGCTCGACCGCGTGCGCGCGGGCAAGGCGCACCGGATCGAACAGCCGGGGCAGGTGTTCAGCCGCGCGCATGTCGACGATATCGTCTCGGGCGTGATCGCCGGGTTCGATGCGCCGGCGGGGGCGTATAATCTGGCGGACGACGTGCCCGCGTCGCAGAACGACGTCGTGGCGTTCGCGGCGATGCTGCTCGGCATGCCCGCGCCGCCGTTCGTGACGCTCGAGGAACTGACCGCGATGGGGCGCGGCTTCTACGCGGAGAACCGGCGGGTCGCGAACGGCAAGGCGAAGCGCGTGCTCGGCTGGGCGCCCGCCTGGCGCGATTACCGCGCGGGCCTGCGCGCGCTGAGTGCGATGACCAGCCCGATGCCCGACAGCACCGCGCCGGCGACCGCCAGCGTCGACCAGTGATAGTGCTCGAACAGCGTCGATAGCAGCATCGCGATCACCGGCACGATGACGCCCGAATACGCCGCCTTTGCCGGGCCGATCGCGCGGATGACGTTGAAATAGAGCGGGAAGGCGAGCGCGGAGGCGAACACGCCGAGATAGAGGATGCCGGCGATATAGCCGAAGCGGGCCTCGAACACCGGCGGGCCGGTGGTGATCCAGGCGAACGCCGCGTCGAGGCACGCGCCGATCAGCATCGCGATCGCGAGCACGGGCGCCATCGGATAGCGCTTGGCGAATGCGCTGCCCTGGATGACGTTGGCGACCGAGGCGGCCATCACGCCGCACAGCGTCAGCACGATGCCGATCGTCGCCGAGCGCGGGCCGTGCGGATCGACGCGTGCCTCGTTGACGAACAGCAGCGCGACTCCCGCCATCGCCACCGCACAGCCGAGCATCAGCTGCCGCCCGAGGCGTTGCTTGAGGAAGATGCGGCCGAAGATCGCGTTGGGGACGAGCAGGAGGGCGAACACCACCGCGACCAGCCCCGAGGTGACGTAATGCTCGGCGCGGTAGACGAAGTTGAAGTTGAACGTGAACAGCGCGACGCCGATGACGGCCGCGAACGCGTAGCCGCGTGCGTCGAACCGGAAGCTCTCGCGCTTGATGCTCGCATAGATCGCCATCGCGATGCCGGCGACGAGGAAGCGGTAGCTGATCGACCAGCTCGGCGGCACCACCGCGATCTGGTCGCGGATGACGAGCCAGGTCGAGCCCCAGATCAGCGTGACGATGGCGAACGGGATCAGCACCGCCGCGCGGGTCGACTGGATCGGCGGCAGGGGAGGGGCGGCCGGGGCGGGGGTCATAACTCCCGGATCGCGTCGGCGAGCAGGCCGACCGCGTCCGCCGGGCTGTCCCACGCGGTGACGAGGCGGATCTCGCCCGCCGCCCAGTCGTAGAAGTCGAAGCCGCGCGCGCGCAGGGCTGCCGCCTCTTCGGGGGTTGCGCGCAAGAAGACTTCGTTCGCCTCGACCGGGTGGACGAGGCGGTCGCCGGCTGCGGCGGCGAGCGTGGCGGCGGCGTCGTTGGCGGCCTTGGCGGTGGCGAGCCAGAGATCGTCGTCGAGCATCGCCAGGATCTGCGCGGCGAGGTAGCGCCCCTTCGACAGCAGCAGGCCTGCGCGCTTGCGGCGATAGTGCGTGACCGCGGCGAGGTCGGGCTTGAAGAAGACCAGCGCCTCCGCGCTCATCGCGCCGTTCTTGACGAAGCCGAAGCTGAGCGCGTCGACGCCGGCGCGCCACGTCATGTCGGCGGGCGAGCAGCCGACCCGCGCCATCGCATTGGCGAACCGCGCGCCGTCCATGTGGAACCCGAGCCCGCGCCCCTTTGCCAGCGCGCCGATCGCGGCGACCTCGTGCGGCTGGTAGACGCGGCCATATTCGGTGGCGTTGGTGATCGAGATTGCGTGCGGCTGGACGCGGTGGACGTCGTCGGGGATCGCATCGAGAACGGTCCGGATCGTCTCGGGCGTCAGCTTCGCGCCGATGCCGTCGGCGAGGAAGAGCTTGGCGCCGTGGGTGTAGAATTCGGGCGCGCCGCCCTCGTCGTTCTGGATGTGCGCGTCGCGGTGGCAGACGATCCCGCCATGCGGGGGGCAGAGCGCTGCGAGCGCGAGGCAGTTGGCGGCGGTGCCGGTGGGGACCCAGAGGACGGCGACCTCGGTCTCGAACAGCGCCGACAGGCGGCCATCGAGCTGTTGGCTCCACGCATCGCCCGCATAGGCGGTGTCGAGCGTGTCGGCGGCGGCGATCGCGGCCATGACGTGCGGGTGGACCTGGGCGGCGTTGTCGGAGAAAAAGCGCATGGGGAGGACATGCTGCGATGCGGTGATGGCGTCAACGGGGGCTTCGACCGAGCCGTCCCGTTCTACTTCGTCATCCTGGGCTCGACCCAGGATCCAGAGCCACGGGCGGGGGCATTCGTGGCTCTGGATCCTGACTTTCGCCAGGATGACGGTGGGGTGGAGGGATCGCGGCCCCTCGCTTGAACGGGGGCTTCGATCGCGACGCACCCTTCTACTTCGTCATCCTGGGCTCGACCCAGGATCCAGAGCCATGGGCGGGGTCATTCGTGGCTCTGGGTCCTGACTTTCGTCAGGATGACGGTGGGAGGGAGGGGATCGCGGCCCCTTGTCAGGAGGACGGTGGGGGGAGGGTCACTGCTCCCCGTCATACCCAGGCTCGTCCTCGGGCGGGCGGCGATCGTCGCGGGGCGGCGGGCCTTCCTCGCGGTCGCGGCGCGAGGGGCCGACGGAGATCGTGCCGTCCTCGCCCATCTTCAGGTTGAAGCCCATCCCCTCGATCTCGCCGCCCAACGGCAGCACGGCATTGCCCTCCTCGTCCGCGGGCAGCGCGTCGGGATCGACCTCCTCGACCGCGGGTGGCGGCGCGGCGACGGGCGCGATGCCGAGCGCGGACTGCATGAAGTCGCGCCAGATCCGCGCCGGAATCCCGCCGCCCGACAGCCCGGGGTTCGAGCTGTTATCGTCGTTGCCGACCCACACGCCGACCACGAGGTCACGCGCGAAGCCGACGAACAGCGCATCCTTGTTGTCCGATGTCGTGCCGGTCTTGCCGAACGCGTCGACCGTCAGGTTCGCCTGCCGCCCGGTGCCGTTCCGGATCGACGCCGCGAGCAGATCGAGCATCTCGTCATGGATCTTCGACGGGATCTCGGTCGCGCCGCCGGTCAGCGACTGGTACCAGCCCTTCTCGCGAACGTCGGCGAGGCCGCGCGGCTGCACCGGATATTGCTCGCGTGCGATCGCGGCATAGGCGGCGGTCAGTTCGAGCAGCGACACGGTCGAGGTGCCGAGGCCGATCGTCGCCTCGCTTGGGATCGGCGTCGAGATTCCGAGATCGCGCGCCGCCTTGATCACCGCCTTGACGCCGACCTGCTGCGTCAGCCGCGCCGCCGCGACGTTGGACGATCGCGCAAACGCCTGGCGCAGCGTGATCGTCCCCTGATAGCGGCCGTCGCTGTTCTTGGGTGTCCAGTCGCCGATCGTCACCGGCCGGTCCTCGATCGTCGAATCGGGCGTCAGGCCCGAACGCATCGCCGCCAGATAGACGAACAGCTTGAAGGTCGAGCCGGGCTGGCGCCGTGCCTGCGTCGCGCGGTTGAACGGGCTCTTGCGATAATCCTTGCCGCCGATCATCGCGACGACCCGGCCATCCGGGCGCATCGCCACCAGCGCGACCTGCGCCTGCCGTAGCCCGGCGCGCGCGACGGTACGCTCCGCTGCACGCTGCAACCTCGGATCGAGCGTGGTCTGGACGGTGGTCTCGGTCTTGACCTCGCCCGCCTGGTCGCGCGCCTCGGGGAGGATCCAGTCGGCGAAATAGGTGCCGTTGGGCAGTTGCGACGGGCGGCTGCCGAGCACGCGCTGCGGGCGGACCGCGTCGCCCTCCGCCTTGGTGAGGAAGCCCGCATCGACCATCGCGCCGACCACGACCGCCTCGCGCTTGCGCGCGCCTTCGAGGTTCGAGGTGGGGGCGAGACGCGACGGCGCCTTGACGAGGCCTGCGAGCATCGCCGCCTGGCCGACGTTGAGCTTGTCGGGCGTGCGGCCGAAATAATGCTTGGCCGCCGCGCTGATCCCGTAGGTGTTGTCGCCGAAATACACGTTCGACAAATAGCGAGAGAGGATCTCGTCCTTCGACAGCCATGCCTCAAGCCAAAAGGCGATCATCGCCTCGCGGATCTTGCGCGTCGCTGTGCGGTCCGAATCGAGGAACGCGTTCTTCGCGAGCTGTTGCGTGATCGTCGAGCCGCCCTGACGCACGCCGCCCGAGCCCATGTTCGCCCACGCCGCGCGCGCGATGCCGCGCGGATCGACGCCCCAGTGCGAGTAGAAGCGCCGATCCTCGATCGCGAGGAAGGCCTGGGTGACGTGCGGCGGCAGCGTGGCCGCGTCGACCGGCTTGCCGATGATCGCCCCGCGCCGCGCGATCGGCGTGCCGTCGTCCGCGGTGAGCGTGATCGAGGGCGGCGTCGGCGGCTGGAGCGATTTCGACAGCGGTGCGGTGATCGCCAGCCAGATGATCGCGATCACCAGCAGGACGATGCCGATGCCCAGCCCGCGCAGGATCCACCGGCCGATCGGACGCTGGCGGCGCGGTGCGGCATAGGGCGGCGCCGCGTCGCGATCGTCATACGGCTCGAACGCGTCACCATCGCGCTCGCGCTCGTATTTCTGGCGGAGGCGTTCGCGTTCGGTGCTCAGCCGTTCGCGTTCATAGGCATAGGGCTCGCGGTCATCCTGCGAGTTGGCGCTGGAACGGCCGGCGCTGGAACGGTTGGTATCGAAGGGATCGGGGCGCATCGGTCGTTCCAGCGGGTCGGCCAAGCGGCGGACATCAGGTGTATTATCGTTCTACGACAGTTCGGGCAAGTCGGTGCCTGCGTCCGGCGTATGCGCATGCTTAACGTGTACGGAGGCTTAGCGACAGCGTCCGCGAGCGGGAACCGCGCGAAGGCCTGGTGTCCAAGACCGGTTGTCATCGCGCGACGAAACGGGGAAGAGCATGTCGATGACGTTCGAACAGGATGAAACCGTGGCCGCTTCCGAAACTCTCCCGCTGGTCGTTGGCATCGGCGGCACGATCGGCGGCGTTTCGTCGACCGAGCGCGCGCTGCGGATCACGCTCGATGCGGTCGAAAAGCAGGGCTATCGCACGCAGATGTTCGGTGGTGCCGACATGGCGCGGCTGCCGCTCTACGATCCCAAGGCGACGACGCGGACCGCGGACGAGCGAGCATTCGTCGAGGCGGTGCGCGGGGCATCCGCGGTGATCATCGCGAGCCCGGGCTATCACGGCAGCATCTCGGGCGTGGTGAAGAACGCGCTCGACCTGCTCGAGGAAACCGCGCGCGACGAGCGACCGTATCTGGCCGACATGCCGGTCGGGCTGATCGCGACGGCCTATGGCTGGCAGGCGACGGGCAGCACGATCGCGGCGCTCCGCTCGATCGTCCACGCGCTGCGCGGCTGGCCGACCCCGTTTGCGGCGGCGATCAACACGCAGGTCACGAAGTTCGACGACGAGGGCGGCGCGAACGACCCTGCGGTGATCGAGCAGTTGCGGCTGGTCGGCCACCAGGTCGCCCGGTTCGCGCCACTGTCCGAGCCGGCGAACTAACGGGTCTGCACTCTTCCCCGTTCGTCCTGAGCGAAGTCGAAGGATGTGCCCCAAGCGCGGGTGCTTCGACTTCGCTCAGCACGAACGGAGGATGGGGCAGTCCGGCGCGAAGACCTTTAGCGGACAGCGGCGCGCAGCGTGGCGCGGACGCCGGTGTGGGTCGGGTCATATTCGACGATCGTCTGCAGGCTTTGCGCCATTGCGCGGATCAGTTTCGTGCCGAGCCCCGTCCCGCGCGGCACCGCATCTTCGGGAATCCCGCAACCATCGTCCTCGACCGCGAGCAGGACGATATCGTCGTCGATCCGGCGCAGCACCACGCGGACTTCACCGCCGCTGGTGGGATAGGCATATTTGCACGCGTTGGTGACGAGTTCGGTGACGATCACGCCGAGCGACACCGCGCGGTCGGTCGGCAGGCGGATCGGCTCGGCGACCAGCGTCAGCGCGCGCGGGAGCGCGTCGGTCGACCAGGTCTCGGCGAGTTCGTCGACCAGCGCGCCGAGATATTCCTGCATGTCGACATTCTCGACGTCGTTGCTCGTGTAGAGCCGCCGGTGGACCTGCGCGATCGCCTGGATGCGGCGCTGCGTATCCTCGAGCGCCTCGCGCGCGGAGGGGTCGGTGAGCGCGGTCGCCTGCAGGCGGACCATCGCCGAGACGAGCTGGAGCGAGTTGGCGACTCGGTGGTTCACCTCGCCGAGCAGCGCCTCGAGCCGCGCATTGCTGGCGCGCAGGTCGGCTTCGGCGGACGCCTTGTCGCGTTCGAGCAGCGCGCGAGCGCGCACCTGATCGAACGAGGCGTCGAGCAGGTCGAAGAAATCCTCGCCCACGGTCTTCACGACATAGTCCGCCGCGCCCGCCTTGAGCGCGGCGACCGCGATGCGGCCTTCCTCCGAGCCGGTGACGTACACGACCGGCGGCGGATCGGGCAAACGGCGCAGCGCTTCGAGCGTTTCGAGCCCGTCCATGCCGGGCATGTAGTGATCGACCGCGATCAGGTCGAACCGCTCGGCCGCCGCCTTCACGACGCCTTCCGCCCCCGTCTCGGCGACGGTCATCCGGTAGCCGCGGCGTTCGAGCGCACGCGCCGCCAGCCGCCGGATCCCGGCGTCGTCGTCGATGTAGAGGACGCTTGGCCCGCTCACTCGGCGTCGGGAACCTGGATCACCGACAGGAACAACCCGAGCTGGCGGATCGCCTGCGCGAAGCTCTCATAGTTCACCGGCTTGGTGATGTAGACGTTGCAGCCCAGATCGTAGCAGCGCTCGATCTCGATCTTGTCGTCGGTGGTGGTCAGCACGACGACGGGCGTGCGGCGCAGCGGGCTGCCCTCCGCCTTGATTCGCGTGAGGATGTCCGTCCCGCTCATGTCGGGCAGGTTGAGATCGAGCAGGATCATCGCCGGGCCGCTCTTGGCGGGCCCGTCGACCGCGTTGAACAGGAAATCGAGCGCGCTGGTGCCGTCGGTGAAGTGCTTGATGTCGTTCAGGATCCCTGCGCGACGGATGTTCTTCTCGATCAGCCGGGCATGGCCTTCGTCGTCCTCGATCATGACGATCCCGACGGTCTGGTGCTGGTTCATGGCGTGCTATCCTGAATCGTCATTGCGCTGGGAAGGTTGAGGCGGAAGGTGGCACCGTCGCCGAGCGTCGACTGCACGTCGATCGTGCCGCCGAGACGATAGGCCAGCGCGCGGACATGCGCGAGGCCGATCCCTTCGCCGGGCTGATCCTGCGGCCCCGAGCGACGGAACAGGTCGAACACGCGCTGATGATCGCGCACATCGATACCGCGGCCATTGTCGATCACCGACAGGATGACCCGGCTGCGCTCCTTGTGCCCGCGCACGACGATCTCGCCGGGACGGCCGGGCTTGAGATACTTGGTCGCGTTCTCGATCAGGTTCGACAGGATCTGTTCGAGCGCGAGGCGATCGGTGACGATCGCGGGCATCGGCCGTTCGACGCGGACGACCGCACCGCGATCGTCGACGATGTGCTGCATCGAACCGATGATCGTGTCGACCAGCTGCGCGGGGTCGATATGCTCGGGCGCGATCGTCCGGCGCCCCTCGCGCGACAATTTGAGGATCGCGTTGATCAGCCGGTCCATCTTCTGCGTCGAGGTGCGGATGAAGCCGATCGCCTCGGGCAGGTCCTCGCGCGCGGCCAGCTTTGCGTCCTGCGTCAGGATGTGCGGCGCTTCGGCCTCGGCACGGTCGATCAGCTCGGCGAGCGGCCCGGCGGCGGTGGCGAGTTCGGCGGTGAAGCCCATGACGTTCACCAGCGGCGAGCGCAGGTCGTGGCTGACGATATAGGCGAAGCGCTGGATTTCCTCGTTCGCGCGGCTGAGATCCGCGGTGCGAGTCGCGACCTGATCCTCGAGCGTCTCGTTCAGATCGCGCAGGCTGTCGCGCGAGCCGGCCAGATCGGTGGTGTAGCGGCGGATCACGAGGATCGCGAGGATCGCGACGACCAGGAGCAGCGCGGCGGCTAACCCTGCGACCGAGAGGAACAGCGCGCTGCTGCGTTGCTGGTGCCCGGTGCGGATCGCGAGCAGGCGAACCTCGTCGGCGGCCATCGCCTGGAGGCGGTAGCGGATGCCGCGCATCAGCGGCACGCTGGCATCGACCGCGAACCGGCGTCTTGCCTCGGCGATCCGGCCGCTCGCGACCAGCGTCATCGACTGCGTACGCAGCGCGCGCAACCGGACGAACCTTGCCTCGATCCGGTCGATCCGGGTGGTCTGCGCGGGGTTGTCGCTCGTCAATTGGCGGATCGTGCGGATCGAGGGGACGATGTTGCCCGCGGTCCGCGCATAGGCGGTGGCGAACAGCGGCGTGCCGACCAGAATATAGCCGCGCCGCGCGGTCTCGGACTGCTCCATCTCGACCTGGAGCGTCGCGATCGCCTGGCGGACGTCCTGCGTGTGGAGGATCTCGGCGGTATAGCTCTGGTTGCGGACCGTGATCCAGCCGATCGCGACCGCGGCGGCGGCGAGCGCGATGAAACCGAGCGTCATGAACGCGACCAGCCACCGGGCGACACGCCCCTCGGACGAAGGCAATTTCAAGCGTACGCTTACCATGGGTTATTGATCTACGGTACCGCCGGTCGTTACGCCAGCGATACTGTCATGACGCAAAGCAATGGCGTTTGCCGCATGATCCTCCCCCTTGCAGGGGAGGACAGGCAGCTACAGCAACAGGTCCTGCGCGCTGGCCTTGCCGACGCGGCCTCCGCCGCTGCGGCGGTCCATCTCGTGGTTGGCGGTGAAGCGGATATCGGGATCGCGATCGGTCATGAATGCCATCAGCGTCTCGTGATCGAGCTCGGACCATTCCTTGCCGCGATCGGGGCCATAGCGGACGCGCGGGATCAGGCCCGGATCGCGCGACCATTCGACAAGCTGCGCAAAGCTCGCCTCGTTGAGCATGTCGCGCAGGTGGAACGCGGTGACATAGGCGTCGGGGAAGGCGCGGTGTGCGGGCAGGCCGCGCTCATGCTCCATGCCCTGCGGCTTGCGCCAGTAGCGCAGCACTTGGTTCGAGAAGCTCGGGCTGTCGGGCCAGAGCCGCAGCGCGCATTTCCAGGTGCAGATCCACTCGGCGTCGCGAGTCAGCGCAGGGGTGCAGAATTTCTGCTCGAAATCGGCGCGGTGCGCGGCGAGTGCGAGGCGGCGCGGCCACGGATCGAGCACCTGCCGCGCGCAGTCATGCCACCACGGCGCGTCGGCGACATGCTCGTCGAGGATATGGTGGATCGCCTGCGTGACCGGCGGGATCAGCCGGCCGGGATTGACGAGCAGGCTGCCGCCTTCGCCGTAAATCTCCCAGCGGCCATTCTCGGCGAGCGCGACGTCCTGCCAGCCGATCTCGCAGACTCCGTGCGCGGGCGGCGCGGAGCCGGTGGTCTCCAGGTCGACGACCCGGATCATCTGCGGTTGCTGCTTGGGCTTGGGATAGGGGGGCGCCATGCCCGTCATGTGGGGATAAAAGCGCGCTTAATCCAGCGCGTATGCGTCATCGACATCGAGTTCGCGGACGCCGCGGCGCTGGCGGGCGCGGTCGACGAGCTTGCGCAGGCCTTCGCGACGCTCGCGCGCCATCGGAATATCGCGGAGGCTGAACTCGCCCCCCGCCGTCGTGCGATCGCTCGAGGTGAGCGTGATCGTGCCGATATCGGTCATCTGGTTGAGCAGCGAATAGCCGAGCCGGACGTCCTTGATCCGGTAGAGCTCGACCTCGTCGATCGTCTTGAACAGGATGCCGCGCTTGATGATCAGCCGCTGGTCGGTAATCTCGTACGTGGCGCTGCGGTTCCTGAGCCAGCGGACGCCGATCAGGACGAAGCCTATGCCGACCAGGCAGGTGAGCAGCGTTCCCCAGCCGGCAAAGCTGCCGAGCAGCCAGCGGCGCGTGCTGGACCGGAATTCATCGACTGGGCGCTCCACGGGGGGACTCCTTGGGGTGGTGGCGGGACGGTAGGCGAGGGGGATGGCGTGTCAATCGGGTCTGGCCGCCGCCCTGTCGCTCCCGCGGATCCCCCATAGTGTCGTCATCCCCGCGAAGGCGGTACTCAATTATGGGGCACGCTCTCAACCTGCACCACCCCGGCGAAGGCCGGGGTCCAATTGGGTAACGGTGCTAACCGATGCCGGCGCTTCGTTATTTCCACCTTTCCACTTGGGCCCCGGCCTTCGCCGGGGTGGTGGTCTATTTGGGCTGTCCGGCGCGGATCACACCACTCGCCGCCAACTGCGCATCGACCTCCGCCAGCAACGCATCGAGCGCCGCCTGGTCCTTCGCTTCCGCGCGGACGGTCAGCATCGCCTGCGTGTTCGACGCGCGCAGCAGCCACCAGCCGTCGGCGGTCGTCACGCGTGCGCCGTCGGTGAGATTCATCTCGACGCCATCCGCCTGCAACCGCGCGATCACCTCGTCCACCACCGCGAACTTTCGCGCGTCGTCGACCGGGAAGCGCAGGTCGGGCGTCGCCACCAGCGCGGGCATCGCGTCGCAGAGTTCGGTCAGCGACTGCCCCGACAGGTGCACCGCGCGGATCAGCCGTACCGCGGCATAATGCGCATCGTCGAAGCCGTAATATTCGCCCGCGAAAAACAGGTGCCCGCTCAGTTCGCCGCCGATCGGCGCCCCCGTGCGAGTCATCGCGGTCTTCATCAGGCTGTGGCCGGTGGGCGCCATCACCGGCTCGCCGCCCAACGCCGCGATTCGATCGAACAGCGCTTGCGAGGACTTCACGTCGGCGACGATCGGCGCGCCGGGATGCTCGCGCAGCGCAGGTTCGACCAATATGGCGAGGATCTGATCGCCCCAGATCACGCGTCCCAGCGCGTCGACCGCACCGATCCGGTCGCCGTCCCCGTCGAAAGCCAGTCCGAAATCAAGGTTCTTCTCCACCACAAGCTGCTTCAGATCGGCAAGATTGGATTCCACGGTAGGATCGGGATGATGGTTGGGAAAATTGCCGTCTACATCGGCGAACAGTACATGATGCTCACCGGGGAGGAGCTTGACGAGCTTCTCGATCGCCGGGCCGGAGGCACCGTTGCCGGTGTCCCAGCCCATCCGGTACGCCCCCCCGGCATAGCCCGCCACGAGCCGCGCGACATAGGCATCGAGGACGTCGGCGTTCGTCACAATGCCCGCGCCTTCGCTCCAGGCACCCGTCGCGGCAAGCGTGGCGAGCCCCTGGATGGCGTCACCGAAAAATGGCGCACGCGCCTGTACTATCTTGAAGCCATTATACTCGGGGGGATTATGGCTGCCGGTTACCTGGATGCCGCCATCCACTTCTAACGTCGCCTCGGCGTAATAGAGCATCGGCGAGGTGCTCAGCCCGATCCGGACGACGTCGACGCCGCCCGCGGTCAGGCCGGTGACGAGCGCGGCCTCGAGCGCGGGGGAGGACAGGCGGCCGTCATAGCCGACGACGACTCGGCGACCGCCGGCCTCGCGGATGCGGGTGGCGAAGCCGCGGCCGATCGCGACCGCGTCGGCGGGGCCGAGCGCTTTGCCGACGATCCCGCGGATGTCGTATTCGCGGAGCGAGGTCGGATCGAACTGGTGGGTCATTATCTAGATTTCCGTTCGTCCTGAGCGAAGTCGAAGGACGGGTTCCAGCCAATGTCCTTCGACTTCGCTCAGGACGAACGGCGGTTTGGGGTTATCGCGCGCGCTTCAGCAGTAGATCGCGCGCGGCGTTCACCCGGCGGGTCAGGTCGGTCGAGCCGCCGCGGTCGGGGTGGACCGAGGCGATCAGGCGGCGGTGCGCGCTGCGGATCGCGTCGGCGTCCGCGGTGCGATCGATGCCGAGGATCGAGCGCGCCTCCGCTTCGTCCGTCACCACCGCGCGTTCAGGCTTGGCCTTCGGCTTGGGGCGAAGATAATGCCAGGCCAGCCAGATGAAGACGGCGGCGACGATCCACTTCACGCAGCGACGCCGGGCACCGGGGGCTGCTCCGCGACGATATCGGGCAGCTGCAGCGCCGCCATCATCTCGCGCAGTTCCTGGCGCGCGGCGACATGGCCAAGGCCCATGCTGCCGAATTCCTTCGAATCGATCATCGTCAGCCCGGCGGGAAACATCTCGCGGTAGATGACGCGCTCGCCGAGGCCCGGGATGATCCGGAAGCCGACCCGCTTGGCCAGTTGCGCCAGCGCATCGGACACGCGGCGCATGTTGCGCGCCTCGATATGCTGGAGGCGGTTGCGCAGCACGACCCAGTCGATCGTCGTGCCATCGGCGCGCGCACGCTGCTTGCGCGCATCCCAGATGAGTTCGGAATAGAAGCTCGGCCGCGTGACCTGATAGGTTTCGGGATCGACCTGCCCGATCAGGTCGAAGTCGACGAAGCTGTCGTTCATCGGCGTGACGAGCGTGTTCGACAGCGCGGCGGCGGTGCGCGCGAACGGATCGTCGCGGCCCGGCGTATCGACGACGAGGAAATCCGATCCCTCGCACAGCGAGTGCCACAGGTCCTCGAACTGGTCCTCGCTCTGCGCCGACAGCGTCGCGTGGCGCGGCATCGGCAGCACCGATCCGTTGCGCCGCATCGTCTCCGCGCGGTTGTCGAGATAGCGGCCCACGGTGCGCTGGCGGTGATCCAGATCGAGACACGCGACGCGCGCGCCCTTGGCGGCGAGCGCGATCGCGACGTGCACCGCGGTCGTCGACTTGCCCGTGCCGCCCTTCTCGTTGGCGAACACGATCACGTGCGTCGAAGCTTGGGGTGAGTCAGGGCCCGTGGCCAACGCGCGTTTCCTTATTGATCGTAACTGTCACCCTTCATAGAAGCCGCGACCGCACTTATCGAGTAGGAGTTTCGCGTGGACATCGTCCGGGACCTGAATGCGTTGCGCGACAGCGTCGCCGCCTTCCGTGCGGCGGGGCAGCGCGTGGCGCTCGTCCCGACGATGGGGGCGCTCCACGCCGGCCATGTCGCGCTGATCGAGGCGGCGAAACGGCCGGGGACCAAGGTCGTCGCGTCGATCTTCGTGAACCCCAAGCAGTTCGGGCCGAACGAGGATCTGTCGCGCTATCCGCGGCGCGAGATGGCCGATATCCGGATGCTCACCGAGGCCGGGTGCGACCTGCTCTGGCTGCCTTCGGTCGAGGCGATGTATCCCGACGGGTTCGCGACGACGGTGCGAGTCTCGGGCGTCAGCGACGGATTCGACGGTGCGGCGCGGCCCGGCCATTTCGACGGCGTCGCGACCGTAGTGTCCAAGCTGTTCAACCAGGTCGGCCCCGATACGGCCTATTTCGGCGAGAAGGATTACCAGCAGCTCGCGGTCGTGCGGCGGTTCGTCGCCGATCTCGACTTCGCGATCGACATCGTCGGCGTGCCGACGCAGCGCGACGATGACGGGCTCGCGATGTCGTCGCGCAACATCTATCTCGACGACGAGCAGCGCAAGCAGGCGGTCGCGCTGCCACGCGCGCTGGGCGTGGCCGCGCGGGCGATCGCGAAGGGCGAGGATGTCGATTCGGTGCTCGACGATGCGCGCACGACCTTGGTCGGCGCGGGGTTCGCGATCGATTACGTCGCGCTCGCGGATGCGGAGACGCTCGCCGAGAACCCCGCGGCGGACCGTCCGCGGCGGTTGCTGGCGGCGGCCCGGATGGGCGCGACCCGGCTGATCGACAACATCGCGATCGAATAGCGCAACGCGTTGTAAAATTGAGACGTTAACCCATTAACCATTCCGTAGTGGGAATCGTCGCAGTCTGCCCCAACGAACATTGGGGGCAGACCATGGGCAGCAGTCTCAAGAGCGCGAATTTCCTGATCGAACGCCGTCTGAAGGACGCCGCGCGCGGCGACGACCGGGCGTGTTACGAACTCGGCATGGTCTATTCGACCGGCGCGTCGGGCGTCGTCCTCGACCTGATTGAGGCGCACAAGTGGTTCAACCTCGCGGCGGTGTCGGGCAACATCGCGGCACAGGAATGCCGTGCGCAGATCGCCGAGGACATGACGGCGCGCGAGATCTCGGTGGCGCAACGCGCCGCGCGCGACTGGATGCAACTGACCCAGCGCCGCGCGGCGTGATCCTCCCCGGAACGGGGAGGGGGACCGTTCGCCGCTTGGCGAAGGGTGGAGGGGGCTCGCCGCGGACGTAGCGTTCTTGGGTCTCTCTCTTCGCCGCGTGACGGTTGGGGAAGCCCCCCTCCACCATCCTTTGGATGGTCCCCCTCCCCTTGCAGGGGAGGATTAGGCTTCCGCTTTCTTCTTTGGCGCGGCTTTCTTGGCGGGGGCCTTTTTCGCCGGCGCCTTCTTTGCAGGCGCCGCTTTCGTCTCCCCGTCCTTCGCGGCCGCAGCCTTAGCCGGTGCCTTCTTCGCCGCGGGCTTCTTGGCGGGGGCCTTTTTCTTCTTCGTCGCAGGCGCTGCCGCCGCCCGCGCGTCGATCAGCGAGGCGGCTTCCTCCAGCGTCAGCTGGTCCTTCTCGATCGACTTGGGCAGGGTCGCATTCGTCGTGCCGTCGGTGACATAGGGACCGTAGCGCCCCTCCATCAGCTTGATCTCCGCCTCGGTGCGCGGATGGTTGCCCAGTATCTTGAGCGGCGCCTGCGCCCCGCGCGCGGTGCGACCGCCGCCGGCCGCCGCCTCGGCGAGCTTCACGACCGCCGCGTTCATGCCCGTCTCGAACACGTCCGCGGTCGTCGTGAGACGCGCATACTTGCCCTCATGCTTCAGATACGGCCCGAACTTGCCGATCGTCGCGATGATCGGCTCGCCGGTCTCGGGGTGATTGCCGACCGTCCGCGGGAGCGACAACAGCTTGACCGCCCATTCGAGGTTGAGCTCGCCGATATCCTTCGGGATCGACGCCATCTTGCGGTCCTCGCCCTCGCCGATTTGCAGATACGGGCCGAAGCGTCCCGACTTGCGCTCGATCGGCTGGCCGGTGTCGGGATGCGTGCCGAGCGTCGAGGGACCCGCATCCGCCTCCGCGTCACCGCCAGGCTGTGCGAAACGACGCGTGTATTTGCACTCGGGATAGTTCGAACACGCGATGAACGCACCGAACTTGCCGCCGCGCAGCGCGAGCTGCCCCTCGCCGCAGTTCGGGCAGAGCCGCGGATCGCCGCCATCCGCCTTGGCGGGGAAGAGGTAGGGCGCGAGAAAGGTGTCGAGCTCGGCGGTGATCGCGCTGGGCTGCTGCTCCATCACCTCGTTGGTGCGCGGCTTGAAATCGCGCCAGAACGCGTCGAGCACCGACTGCCACTGCGCGCGGCCGCCCGAGACGTCGTCGAGCTCCTCCTCGAGCTCGGCGGTGTAATCATAGCCGACATATTTCTCGAAGAAGCGCTCGAGGAACGCGGTCACGAGGCGTCCGCTCTCCTCGGCGAAGAAGCGGTTCTTCTCGATCCGGACGTAGGCGCGGTCCTTCAGCGTCTTGATGATCGACGCGTAGGTGGACGGACGGCCGATGCCGAGCTCCTCCATCCGCTTGACCAGCGAGGCCTCCGAGAAGCGCGGCGGCGGCTGCGTGAAGTGCTGCTCGGCGTCGACCTTCTTCTTGGCGGGGGCATCGCCCTCCTTCATCCGCGGCAGGCGGCGTGCGTCCTCGTCCTGCGTGTCGTCCGCGCCTTCCTCGTACAGCGCGAGATAGCCGGGGAAGAGCACGACCTGACCGGTGGCGCGCAGGATGTTGCGCCCCGTCCCGTCGGCCATCTCGACCGTGGTGCGCTCCATCCGGGCCGATGCCATCTGGCTGGCGAGCGCGCGCTTGAAGATCAGGTCGTAGAGGCGCGCGTGATCGCCGCCGCCGGCCTTGTCCTTGCCGAAATCGGTCGGGCGGATCGCCTCATGCGCTTCCTGCGCGTTCTTCGCCTTCGACTGGTACTGGCGCGGCTTGTCGGGGACGTAGCTCGCGTCGAAGCGGTTCGCGACCGCGAGGCGCGCGGCGCTGATCGCGCTGCCGTCCATCTGGACACCGTCGGTACGCATATAGGTGATCGCGCCGTCCTCGTAGAGGCCCTGCGCGATCCGCATGGTGTGATCGGCGGAGAAGCCGAGTTTGCGCGACGCCTCCTGCTGGAGCGTCGAGGTGGTGAAGGGCGGCGGCGGGTTGCGCGTGGCGGGCTTGGTCTCGACCGTCTGGACCGAGAAATTGCCGTCGAGCACCGCCTGCTTCGCGCGCAGCGCATCGCCCTCGTTACCGATCGACAGGCGATCGAGCTTGTTGCCCTCGAACTGCGTCAGGCGCGACTGGAACGCGGTGCCGTCATGCTCCATCTCGGCGGTGACGGACCAATATTCCTGCGGCTTGAAGACATCGATCTCGCGCTCGCGCTGGACGATCAGGCGCAGCGAGACGGACTGGACGCGGCCCGCGGACTTGGCGCCGGGCAGCTTGCGCCACAGCACCGGCGAGAGCGTGAAGCCGACGAGGTAATCGAGCGCACGGCGGGCGCGGTACGCGTCGATCAGATCGTCGTCGAGCTCGCGCGGGTTCTTCATCGCCTCGGTGACGGTGGCCTTGGTGATCGCGTTGAAGGTGACGCGCTCCACCTCTTTCGGCAGCGCTTTGCGCGCGCGCAGGACCTCGCGGACGTGCCACGAGATCGCCTCGCCCTCGCGATCCGGATCGGTCGCGAGGATCAGGCGGTCGGCGAGCTTGGCGAGATCGGTGATCGCTTTGAGCTGCTTCGACTTGTCGGCGTAATTCTCCCACGTCATCGCGAACTGATCGTCGGGATCCACCGAGCCGTCCTTGGGCGGCAGGTCGCGGACATGGCCGTAGCTGGCCAGCACGCGATAGTCGCTGCCGAGATACTTCTCGATGGTTTTGGCCTTGGCAGGCGATTCGACGATGACAAGCTGCATGGGGAAACCGGGATCCTTACGTGTACGCGTACGAGGGTGGCGGCGTCGGGGTAGCCGCGTCAACCCGGCGTGAGCCCGGAGTGACGAGCCCCAAGTGCCGTCGCGGCAGCCGATTTTCCAGAGGGTGGCAGCTTCGCGCCCCCCGAATTTCCCTCACGCATCAGGAAACGCGGTACATTTTTGCAGCGATCCTCCCTTGGCCGGGGAGGATCGCGAACGGACGGTGTAAGGAACGCTAGAAGCGATAGCCGATCGTCGCCTGGACGGTGCGGCGGTTGCCGTACCAGCACCAGTTATAGTTGGCGAAGCACGACGTCAGATACTTCTTGTCGAAGATGTTGGCGCCGTTGACCGCCAGGCTGAGCCCACGCAGCGACGGCGCGAGCTTCTCCAGGTCGTAGCGGACCAGCGCGTCATAGACCGTGTAGGACGGGCTGTTGCGGCCCTGCGTCTCGCCCGGCGTGACGCCGGCATAGACCTGGTCGACATGCCGCACCGCGCCGCCGATCGTCAGCCCCGCGAGCGCGCCCTCGGGCGCGGCCCAGTCCAGCCCGAGCGACGCGCCGCCACGGCCGACGGTCTCCAGACCCCGGCCGACGCGCTGCGGAGCGTCGGCGTCACTTGTGACCTTCACGCGCTGCCGGCTGAACGCGACGCGCGCGTTAAATCCGTAGGGCAGGGGCGCGCTTCCTTCGAACTCGACGCCCGTCGAGCGAACGCCGCCGGTCTGACGGGACACGCTGAAATCGGGCGTGTTCGTCAAGACGTTGGTCTGGTCGATCCGGAACCAGGCGCCCGACAGCAGGATCTGCGTGCCCGGAACGGTGAATTTCGCACCGGCTTCGAGCTGCTTGCCGAGCGATGGGTCAGCTAGCCCAGGTGTTCCGTCGCTCTGCGTGATCGGGCTGGCCTGCTGTTCGAACGACGTCGAATAGCTGACATACGGTGCAAGACCGAACGGCAGCGTGTAGAGCGCGGCGGCGCGATAGGTGAACTTTTCGTCGTGCTTCACGTCGCGCCCGTCCTGATGCGCGCGCGCCCAATCCTGCCGTCCGCTGAGGACCACGCGGAGGTCGCCGAGCGACATCTGATCCTGCGCGTAGACGCCTTGCTGGCGCTGCTGGATGTTGGTCGGATTTTGACCGCCGATCTGCTCCGGCGTGGTGGGGACCGTCGTCGTACCATAGACCGGGGAAAAGCCGTTGAGCGACGGCGCCGAGCCGAACGCTACGACTTGGGTCGAGTGCGCGACCTGGCGGTCGACGCCGAAGAGAAGCGTGTGCTTGATCGGCCCGGTCTGGACCGTGCCGCTCAGCTGGTTGTCGAACGTCCAGTTGTTAAGCTTTTCGCGCGACGCATAGGAGGCGCGCGAGAATGTCTGGCCGCTCGGATCGCTCGGATCGAGCCCGCCCGCGGTGTAGATCAGCCCCAGATTCGCCTTCACATATTGATAGCGGCCCGAGGAGCGGAACGCCCAGCCGCCGCCGAAATCATGGCGGAAAATGTAGGTGAGCGCGGCCTGGTCGCGGCTGAACCGGTTGCCCGCCTCGCCCCCGTCGAAGCTGGTCGGCAGCGTGCCATTGGGGTTCGCGAGCAGCGTGCCGCTGGCCGGGAACACGCCGTAATCGCCGTTATACGGATCGTGCGAATAGGCGCCGAGCAGCGTGAAGCTGGTCGAGCTGCCCGCGCCCGCGGTCACCGCGGCCGAGATCGTCTGGCGTTCGCGCTTGCCGAATTTCTGCTGCGTGTCCGCGCCGTTGGCGCTGCCGTTGATCCGCCACAGCACGCCCTCGCCCGCGCGACCGCCAAGATCGGCATCGACTCGGTAGAGATCGTAATTGCCATAGGTCCCGCTGATCGCGCCGTACAACGCCTGGTCGAGCGGCAGCTTGCTCGATTCGGCGACGAGGCCGCCCGGGCTCGACTGGCCGTACAGCACCGAGGCTGGCCCCTTGATGACCTCGATCCGGTCGAGGCGCGAGACGTCGACCTGCGGCACCGCATAGCCCGACGCGCTGCCGAACTGCTTCAGGCCGTCGAGATATACCGGCGCATCGAACCCGCGCAGCTTGAACTGGTCGTACACTTCCGCGCTCGCGCCGCGTGTCTCGGGCGTGACGCCGGCCACGAAACGCAGCGCCTGGTTGAGGTTCTGGAGGCTGCGGCCCGCGATATCGTCGCTGGTGATGACGGTGATCGACTGCGGCGTCTCGGCCAGCGGGGTGTCCGTCTTGGTGCCCGACGACGCTTGGTTGCGCGCATGCTGGCCGGTGACGACGACGATCCCGGTGTCGAGGCTGGCGGCGGGCGCCTCCGGGGCGGTCTGCGCCTGTCCGGGGGCGGCGGTCGTCGCCGAGGCCAGCAGGACGGCTATGCCGAAACGTCGTGTCATGGGATCCCTTTCGTAATGCGCGCCGGCTACCGTTCTTGATAACTATTATCAATAGCGAATATCGTGATGTGTGGTCGAGGGTGGCGGCTGTGATATCCGGGCATCAGTTTGCGCCGCTTTGCCGACCGCGGGTTGCATCGCGGGCGCTTCCGCAGCACCGCGCGGCATCAAGGACAGGATATGAGGCAGGCCATGAACGGACGGGATTTGGCGGTGGAGATCGCGACGGCAGGCGACGCGGCGTGGTTCGTTAAGGCGTCGACGCGGCGCTTGCGGATCCGCAACATGGTGCCGGGCGAGTTTGCCGACGTCGCGGGTCCCGCGCCGGTCGGCATGGCGTGGCGGACGATCGTGCTGGAGGCGCAGCCGGGTGCACGCAGCCGTCAGGCGATCGCGCTGCCGATCGCCACGGCGCTCGAGACGTTCGACGACGAGGCGCTGTTCGCGCTGTTCCTGCAGGTCGCCCCGGCGGGCGCGCGCGACGTGATCGCGCGGCTGCGGAAACTGAAGATGCCCGCTTCCGCCGATGCGCAGACGCCGACGAAGGACTGACGGTTCGGCGCTCCGCGACGTCCTTGCGGCGCGAAACGCGGTGCGGCGGACATGTTTTGGACACATATCGGACCAAGCGAGCCGCACGCGTGACGGACCGTGCTTCCGCTCCGGCGATCTGATGCTAGCTTATCACCAGTGATGCGCGCTTCATGGCGCTGCGTCCTTGGCGCCCCGCCCGGATACGAGAGTGTCGCACGGACGGGCGGGGCGCCACCGTTCACCAGAAATTCACCAAGTCCTTGCAAAGCGGTCCGCAGAGGATTCGCTTAGTAATGCGTACCTTCTGCGCTCCGCCGGTTTCAGTCACACGGACAGGCGGAGCGCAAAACCTCAGTCTCTTCCGTGCTACGCAAGCCCCTGGCGCGAGAGACGCGCGTCGATCAGGTCGAGCTCGCGGCCGAGCTGCTCCGCCAGCGTCACGCCGATTTCCCGCCGCCGCGCCAGATCGAAGATCGCGTTGCGCTCGGCACGGACCGCGGCCAGCCGCATGTCGCGCTCGATCGGCGCATCCGCCTGGCCGGTGCGGTCCTCGGGCAGCGTCGCGAGGCTGTCGATCCGCTCGCGATACTGATCCATCAGCCGCGCGGCGATATCGGTGAAGCGATCCGGATCGTCGCGCCCGTCCGCCATCTGGTGCTGGACACGATCGAGTTCGGCGATCGCCGCCTTGGCCGACACCAGCCGGGCCCGGTCGCGCGCCGCCGCAATGCCTTCGTCGGGCGGCAGGTTCAATCCGCGCAGCAGCAGCGGCAGCGCGACCGCGGCGATCACGAGCGACGACAGGATCACGCCCGACGCGAGGAAGATCACCAGATCGCGCGCCGGGAAGGGCGTTCCGTCGTTCAGCGTGAGCGGCAGGGTCAGCGCACCCGCCAGCGTGATCGCACCACGTGCGCCCGCCGCCGACATCGCCGCGATGATCCGGCGCGGCGGGCTGACCGCGTCGTCGTTGCGCCGCCGCGCGCGCAGCAGCGTCAACTGCATCGACACCCACACCCAGCCATAGCGCAGCACCGCGAGGCCGAGCACGACTGCGAAGACATAGATCGCCAGCCACCACGGGCTGACATGCCCGGTCGCGGTGACGGTATCGCGCGCACGCACGAAAACCTCGGGCAGTTGCTCGCCGAGCAGCACGAAGATCACGCCGTTGAGCGTGAATTGCAGCATGTCCCACACCGCGCGGCGGCGAATCCTCGTGCCGGCGGCGACTCCGCTGGTCGCACCGGTGAAGGTCATCGCGATCCCTGCGGCGGCGGCGGCCAGGACGCCCGAGGCATGGACATGCTCGGCCGCGAGATAGGCGGCGAACGGGATCAGCAGGCTGACCAGGATGTTCGAGCCGGTCTCGTCGCCGAACCGCCGCGCGAACGCCGCCTTGCTCGCGACGATCGCCCAGGTGACGCCGACGCCGATCGCGACGCCGGCGAGCGCCATCCACGCAAAGGTCAGCGTCGCTTCGCCGAGCGAGAAGCTGCCCGTCAGCACCGCGGCGATCGCGAAGCGTACGCAGACCAGCCCCGACGCGTCGTTCAGCAGCGCCTCGCCCTCCAGGATGTGCATCATCCGCTTCGGGATCGGCGCCTTCTGCGCGACCGCGGAGACCGCGATCGGATCGGTCGGGGAGACGACCGCCGCCAGCGCGAACGCGACGCCCAGCGGCATCGTCGGGATCAACCAGTGGATGAACACGCCCATGCCCAGCACGGTCAGGAACACCAGCCCCAGCGCGAGCCCGAGCACTGCGCCGCGATCGCGGACCAGCTCGTCCTTCGGGATCCGCCAGCCGTCTAGGAACAGCAATGGGGGAACGAGCAGCAGGAAGAACAGTTCGGGGTCGAGCTCGACGCGGATATGCGCGACCATGCCGATCAGGGCCCCCAGCGCGATCTGAACGAGCGGCCGCGGCAAGGCGGACGGCAACATGCGCGACGCCATCCCGCTGATGACGACGGCGAGCAACAGGAACAGGCACAGGGTAACGATCTGCAAAACGGAAGGCCCTCGGTTGATGTAGAGGCGCCCCTATACACGGATTGTCGCCTTTTGGGGGATCGTCCGGTCGGTGCTTCGGTTCGTATTTCGCCCAGAGTCGGCCCTTTGGACCGGTGACGCATGGTTCCAATTGGCAACGTTAGACTATTGAAAGGCGCGTGTTCGGTGCTCCGAAACGATTACAAATACCTGGCAATCATCTCTCTGCGTTAGCCGACCGGGCTTCCCGGTAGAGAGCTTCCGCTAATATGCCCGACAGTACGGTTTTATCGAACTGTACATTTTGTCCTTGAGGGATGCAGGGCCCCAGAAAAGGCAGCAATTTCGACAGTGCGAGGTCCTCGTCCTTGCTCGCGGGAGTCGTTAGCACAAGTCTGCGGCTCTCTTCGGCCGCACGTCGGACAACACAGTCGGCGAACAGCATTCTGGAAACATAGACTTTGGTGTTTGGCGTACTTGCGTCAGTCATTTGCAGGCCAAAATTGATCGGAGCCTTACTAACAGAGGCAGGTGAATCTTTATAATCTATTTTGTATAGGCCGACATAGAGCGCTCCGCGTAGGAATGACGATGTCATTCTCAAATCGCCGCTAGCAATGCAATTGTTCGACGCAACTCGTCTGACCATGGAATTATAATTTGGACTATCAGGCCATGTTTCCAAGAAGGACTCGACCTGTCTTCTATTATCTTTGATAAGACAAGTTCCATACGCTTGGAGCGTAATACGTACCTTATCGGACGGCTTCATGTAGGCGTTATCTGGAGTTTTTGCGCGAACTCCCCCGGATAGCTCCCGACTCAAGTCTTGCGCAGGGCAGGCCGCTGCCAGTGAAATAATAGCAGCCACCGAGAGTGGCGCGAATTTTCGGATGCCCATGATTTTTCCAGCTAGATCGGAAGCGGGTAAGTGCTGTTCGTGTTCAAGCAGACTCCAGAGTGCAACGCTCAACGCCTGTTTACAAGTCCGCCTCGATAACCGGCCATATGACCAGATGTTCGTTGTTCGCGCTTGGCGGGCGCGTAGCTCACTTTCGTGAATTGATCCGCGTAAGCGAACGGTCTGCTTTCCTCTCCAAACCGGACGGTGCGGGGGCGACCGGTTGCGCCTACCGCTAGCCCGCCTCCGCATGGCGGACGATGTCTTCGCAGAGGCGGTGGGTGGCGAGGATGTCTTCGGCCGCCGTCGGGCGGGCTTCGCGGACGCCTGCGAGGAAGTCGGCGCACATCGCTTCGAAGCCGCGTTGGCGGGTGACCGGGGTCCAGTCGCCGCGACGGGTGCGCGCGTCGGTGCCGGCCTGGTCGCGCGTTTCGGAGAGGTTGAGGACGGAGCGGCGACGGTCCGCGGCGATGACGTCGAGCCGCTCCTCGTCGAGCCCGGAGTTGCGCTGCATCGTGCCGATCGCGTGATGGCCATCGCCCGCGAGCGTCAGCGTGATCCCGCTGAGCAGGCCGTCGCGGACGATCGTCTCGATCTGGGTCCGGGCGATCGGTCCGGGGGCGAGGAACCGGAGCGTGTCGACGACGTGGATGAAGTCGTCGAACACCACGCGGCGCGGGGTGTCGGGCTGCGCGTGGCGGTGCTTCTGCATCAGCATGAACGCGCGGGGTTCGCTGCGCAGCGCGGCATAATCGGGGGCAAAGCGGCGGTTGAAGCCGATGGCGAGCAGGCGGCGCTGGCGCTGCGCGAGATCGACCAGCCGTGCGGCCGCGTCGAACGTGTCCGCGAGCGGCTTGTCGACCAGCACCGCGGCACCATGGCCAAGCAGCGTCTCGACCATCTCGGGGTGCGCGGGCGTCGCCGAATGGACGAACGCGGCATCGAAGCGCGCCGCGGACAGCGCCGAGTCGAGACTGTCGTGGAGATGCGTGATCCGGTACGTCGCGCCCAGCGTGGCGAGCACGGCGCGATCGCGCGTGACCAGATGGAGCTCGATCCCCGGCGTCGCGGCTAGCACCGGGAGATAGGCCTTGCGCGCAATGTCGCCGAGCCCTGCCATGATCACGCGCATCGCGCCGTCCCGCTTATTCGGCGACGTCGATCGCGTGGTTCTGGATGATCACCGGGCGCGCGGCGGCGAGATCGCGCGCGGCCAGCCCGAACGCCTTGAAATGGTCCGATGCCATGTGCTGCTGGACCGCGGCGTCATCGGCATAGAGTTCGTTGAACACGTAGCGGCGCTCGCCATCGGCTTCGCGCCACAGGTCGTAGTGCAGCACGCCGGGCTCGGCGCGCGATGCGGCGACGCAGATGCGCGCGGCGTCGACAAACGCGTCCTCGCTGCCGGGCTTGACGGTGACGAAGGCGATGATCTTGACGGACATGGGGCATCCTTCCTCTTGAGGTTGCCGCGTTCTGACGCGGGACGCCACGCGCGACAAGCCTCGTCTAGAACTGGCCGCCGATGTTGAACGTGATCAGCTTGTCGTCGTCGCCCGGCGCCTTGAGCAATGCCTTGGCCAGATCGATCCGCAAGGGCCCGAACGGCGAGGTCCAGTTGACGCCGACGCCGACCGACAGCCGCGGGCTGGCGGTGTTGCCCGAATAGGTCTCCTTATAGGTGCCCAGCGAATAGGTGTAGGGCGTGCCGGTGTTGGTGGTCGTGCTGGAGCCGGCGGAATCGAGATACAGCAGCTCGCCCGACGTGTTGGTATATTGGCGCGTGCCCGCGACGCACGCGATCGAGGCGGTGTTGGCGGCGGCGCAGCTATCGGTCAGCGCGGGTTTCTTGCCGCCGAAGACCGCGCCGACATCCATGTAGATCGACGGACGAAGACCCAGTTCGCGCGCACCCGCGCCGAGCGGCAGTTCGAGCTCGAGCCGCGCCTGGTAATAGGTCGTGCCGCCCAGCGCGGTCTGGGTGTTCGAGCTGTTCGTGCTCGACAGGGTCGCAGGGACGGTCGACGTGTCGTAATAGGTCCGCGTCACGCGCGGGCCGACGCCGCGAATGTCGAAGCCGCGCATCTGCGGGTCGCCCAGATAGAAGCGGTCGGTCAGCCGGACGTCCTGCCCCAGCCCCTTGATATAGCCGCCCTCGGCATGCGCCGACAGGATGAAGCTCGACCCGAGGTTCATGTATCTGGTGTAGTTGGCGGTGCTGCGGATGTATTTCGTGTCGCCGCCCAGGCCGGCGAAATCCTGGCTGATGCTCAGCTTGCTGCCCTTGGTCGGGCGCATCCGGCTGTTGGTGTTGTCGAACACCAGCGAATAGCCGATCGACGAGGTCCAGCGATTGCCCACCGCGTCGCACAGATACGCGCCGGCGATCGCCGGGTCGCACGCGCCGTTGGTGTAATAGGTGTCCTCGTCGAGCGTGACCTGGTCATAGGACAGCCCGTAGCGCGCGGTGGCGGACCAATATTCGGTGAGCGGCACCGCGGCGCGAATCTGGAAGCCGGTGGAGACCTGTTCGTAGGTGGTGTCGTTGCTGTCGCCGGTCGTGCTGTACGAGCTATAGTCGCGGCGGAAGATGTCGCCGCCGAGCGCGACGTTGGTGTCGAACATATACGGCTCGGTAAAGCCCAGGCTGACCGATTTGGAATAGCTCGACAAGCTGGCATTGGCGCGCAGTTCCTGGCCCATGCCGCGGAAATTGCGCTGCGTGATGCTGGCCGAGGCAATGAAGCTTTCGAGGCTCGAATAGCCCGCCGACAGCTGCAGCTCGCCGCTCGATTTCTCCTCCAGGTTGGTCTCCAGGATCACGCGGTCGGGCGCCGAGCCCGGCAGCTGCTTGATCGTCATCTTGTCCTGGAAATAGCCGAGCGAGTTGATCCGGTCCTCCGATCGCTTGACCTGGAAGCTGTTGAAGGCGTCGCCCTCGGCCAGGCGGATCTCGCGACGGACGACCTTGTCCTTGGTCTGCGTGTTGCCGTTGATCTCGACGCGCTCGACATAGGTGCGCTTGGCCTCGGCGATGTTGAAGTTGATCCCCATCGTCAGCGTGTCGGCGTCCTTCTGGAACTCCGGGTTCACTTCGGAAAAGGCATAGCCGAACAGGCCCGCGGTCTGGCTGAGAGTGTCGACCGAATCCTCGACGAGCTTGGCGTTGTACCAGTCGCCCTTCTTGAGCGGCAGCGTGGCGGCCAGCTTCTTGCTGTCGAAGTCGCGGATCTGGCTGTCGACGCTGACGTCGCCGAATTTGTAGCGTTTCCCCTCTTCCACCACATAAGTGATGATGAAGTCCTTCTTGTCGGGCGTCAGTTCGGCGACGGCGGAGGTTACGCGGAAATCGGCATAGCCTTGCGTCAGATAGAATTGCCGCAGCTTCTGCTGATCGTAGGACAGGCGATCCTGGTCGTAGCTGGTCGCCGACGACAGCAGGCGGCTCAGGCGCGCCTGCTTGGTCGCCATCTGCGCGCGGATCTGACTTTCCGAAAACACGGTGTTGCCGAGGATGTTGATCTGGCGGACCTTGGACTTGGGCCCCTCGCTGACGACGAACACGACATCGACCCGGTTCTGGTCGAGCGTCACCATCTTCGGGTCGATGACCGCGGCGAACCGGCCCTGGCGGCGATAGAGTTCGAGGATCCGCGCGATATCCTGGCGGACCGCGGTGCGCGTGAAGATCTGGCGTGGGGCGAGCTTGATCTCTTTCGTGATCTTGTCGCTCTTCAGCGCCTTGTTGCCCTCGATCAGGATGCGGTTGATGATCGGGTTCTCGCGCACGCGCAGCACGATGTTGCCGTCCGCGACGCCCGCGATCGAATAATCGGCGAACAGGTCGCTGGCCTGCAGGTCTTTCAGCGCCTGGTCGAGCGTCTCGGTAGTATAGGGCTTGCCGACGCGCAGCTTGGTGTAGCTCAGCACGGTTTCCGCCTCGATCCGCTGCGCGCCCTCGACACGGAGAGTCTTGATCGTGCGGCCGACGGGCAGGGGGACCGGGGCGGTCGGCCCGGGCGGCGGCGCGGGGGTCGGCGCGTTGGTATGCCCGGGGGTCTGGGCGGCAGCGACCGGCGTCGCCAGTGTTCCAGCCATGGCCAAGGCCAGGGAGCCGGCGCCTAAATCGAACATCATGCCTGCGTCTCCGGGAGTGAGCCGCGGCGCTATGGGGAGCATGTTTCCCCGGGATGTTCCCGTGTTTCGCCAGATCGCAGGCGTGCAACATATCGCCTCGGCCACGCCGCGGCCGCCGCCCGTCCGGCCCGCCGGAACGCGCATATGTCGCCGTCGTGTCACGGATCGCCCGCGGGGACATTTCCAGGACATTCCCGCGGCCTAGCTACTGCCCCGCAGGCCGCTGCCGCGCCTGCTTCAGGAAAGGCCGATCATGCGCGTTGCCATCAAGGGTGTATCCGCACCCGACCCCATCCGTCCCGCCGCCTCGCCGCCGATCGTCGACAATCCCTTCGCGCCCGAAATCTTCGCGACCGGGTTCGCCGGGCTGGCGAATTTGAGCGGCGTGATCGTGCTGACGCTGGAGAGCGCGCGCTGCGACCATACCCGCCAGCCGCCGGGCATCGACCGTGTCGTCGTCGGCCGGATCGCGCTCACCAGCAGCGCCGCGCAGGATCTGGTCGCGGGGCTCAACCAGTTCCTCGAACAGCAGGGGTTGAGCCCGTCCAAGGCGATCGCCGGCGGGGCGACGTTCCAGTGAGCGGGGGGCCAGTGAGCGGGGCGCCAGTGAGCGACGGTTCAATGAGCGGGGCCGACTATCCCTCGATCTGCCGGACGGTCCGGTTCTACGCCGTCGCCCGGCCCGGCCAGGCGATCGCCAAACGCGCGCGCTGGACCGCACAGCCATTGTCGGATGTCCGGCCCCGGCGTCTGGTCGTCGCGAAGACTGTGGGCTGGTCCACCATCCGTTACAATCTTGTAACAACTGTAACGGTATGACAGTTTGATGAAAGGGCATGAATAGAACCGTGTTCGCAAGACGACACCCGGCGGCCTAATCGGGCGAACACTGGAACACCGCTTGTCGCGCGGGACATCGCATCGCAAACCTGAGTGGCGGACCTTATCCGTACCCCACAACATCTGCCGCGGCGGTCAAGGATCGCGGTTCAGGGAGTATATTCATGCGTCTCGATTTCCGCGCACGCCTTTTGGCGTCCTCTCTACTGTTGGGTATCGCCGGTCCGGCCTGGGCCCAGACGGCCGACACGACGCCGGCCGAGCCCGCTGCACCCGCGTCTACCGCTGCGCCCGACGCCACGGGTCAGGCGGAGCCCGCCGACGGCGACACGATCGTCGTGACCGGTTCGCGGCTTGGCGGCGAAAGCCTCAGGCAGGCGTCGCCGATCTCGGTCGTCAGCGCCAAGGAGATCGCGCTGTCGGGCCAGGTGAACGTCGAGAGCGTCCTGAAGGACCTGCCGCAGCTGATCCCGAGCACCACGGGTGCCTCGAACAACCCCGGCGGCGGCGTCGCGACCGCGGATCTGCGCGGGCTCGGTTCGACGCGCACGCTCGTGCTCGTCAACAACCGCCGGTACGTCGCGTATGATTCGAACCAGGTCGTCGATCTGAACACCATCCCCGCCGCGCTGATCGAGCGCGTCGACATCGTCACCGGCGGCCGCTCGGCGGTCTATGGTTCGGATGCGATCTCGGGCGTCGTCAACTTCGTGATGAAGAAGGACTTCAGCGGCGTTGCGGCGGGCGCGAACTACCGCATCAACGAGGCGGGCGACGGCGGCACCTTCAACGGCAACCTGCTGATTGGCGGCAATTTCGAAGACGGCCGCGGCAATGCGACGATCTATTTCGATTATACCAAGCGCAACGGCATCCTTCAGTCTGCCCGCGATTATTCGAAGCAGGCGCTGGTCGACGATGGTGCGGGCGGCCTGATCGCCGGCGGTTCGGGCTCGATCGAGGGCACACGGTTCGCGCTCGGCGGCGTCAACCGCAAGTTCGAGACCGACGGCAGCTACACGCCGTACAATGCGTCGACCGACGCGTATAACTACGCGCCGTCCAACTATCTGCAGGTCCCGCAGGAGCGCTTCCTGATGAGCGCGCAGACGCATTACGAGGTCAGCCCCGCGCTGAACGTGTATGCCGAGGGCCAGCTCATCAACAACCGCGTGAAGAACCAGCTCGCGCCGACGCCATTTACCGGATCGGTCGCGCTCGACGTCGATTCGTCGTTCCTGTCGGCCAGCTCGCAGGCGCTGCTCCGCGGCCGCGATACCGACGGCGACGGCTATGTCACCTCGACGATCTACCGCCGCCTGACCGAAGTCGGCGCGCGCGTGTCGAGCGTCGACAACACCGCCTATCGCGCGGTGCTCGGTGCCAATGGCGATATTGGCGGCGGCTGGAACTACGACGCCTATTACAGCTATGCGCGCACCCGATCGACCGAGACCCAGTCGGGCAACGTCTCGCGCAGCCGCGTGCTGCAGGCGCTGCGCACGACCTATGATGCGAGCGGCAACCTGGTCTGTTCGGATACCAGCAACGGTTGCGTGCCGCTCAACATCTTCGGCGCGGGCAACATCAGCGCGGCAGCGGCCGATTTCATCACCATCCCCGCGCAGAACACCAGCACGATCAGCGAGCAGGTCGCCAGCGCGTCGATCTCGAACCGCAACCTGTTCGATCTGGGTGCAGGCCCGGTCGGCATCGTGTTCGGTACCGAATATCGCCGCGAACATGGCAGCTACAATCCCGACTTCGCGCTGTCGTCGGGCGACGTCGTCGGCTTCAACGCGGGCGAGGGGCTCAGCGGCGGCTATGACGTCAAGGAAGCCTATACCGAGCTCGCGGTACCGCTGCTGGCGAACATCCCGCTGATCAAGAAGCTCGAAGTGAATGGCGCCTATCGCTATTCCTATTATTCGACCGCGGCGAAGTCGGTGAACACCTATTCGGGTGGCGTGGTCTGGTCGCTGATCGACGACCTGTCGCTGCGCGGCCAGTATTCGCGGGCCGTCCGCGCACCGACCGTGTCCGATCTCTACAGCGGCTCGTCGCAGGATTTCCCGGCGGCAACCGATCCGTGCACGACCGCGGTCGCGGTGACGAACACCAACCTCAACGCAAGCTGCGTGTCGACGGGCGTCCCGGCCGCGTTGATCGGTACCGCCTATGACGGCGGCAGCACGCAGATCCAGACGGTCAACGGCGGCAACCCTGCGCTGCGCGAGGAAACCTCCGATACCTATACGGGCGGCATCGTCCTGCAGCCGCGCTTCCTGCCGCGCTTCTCGCTGACGGTGGATTATTACAAGATCAAGATCGCCAACTACATCTCGACGGTCGGCACCACCAACCTGATCCGCGCCTGCTACGGCGATGCGGACAACGGGTATACGCCGTACAACGCCAGCTATTGCTCGTCGCTGCCGCGCGATTCCAACAGCTATGCGATCACCGATGCGGTCAACACGCTGGCCAATACCGGCGGCGTGACCACCCGCGGCGTCGATTTCGAGGCGCGCTACGGCCTGCCACTCGGCTTCGGTGCGTTCGGTGCGGAGAGCAGCAAGCTCGATTTCCGAGTCAGCGGAACCCGGTTGATCGCGTTCAACTACAACCCGCTTGCCGCGATTCCCGATCTGACGATCAACTGCGCGGGCAAGTTCGGCCAGACCTGCGGCAACCCCTATGCGAAGTGGCGGCTGTCGTCGCGGACGACCTATTCGACCGGTCCGGTGACCGTGTCGGTGCTCTATCGCTATCTGTCGCCGGTGAAGGACGACGACAGCGGTACGGTCTACGCGGTCGAGCGGATCAAGGCGTATCACTATTTCGACCTGACCGCGGCGTTCGACATCAAGCCGGGCTTCACCTGGTCGGTCGGCGTGAATAACATGTTCAACAAGAAGCCGCCGATCATGGGCGACAACCAGGAGCAGGCGAACACCTATCCGTCGACCTACGACCCGTATGGCCGGGCGTTCTTCGTCAGCACGAACGTCAAGTTCTAGGCGACCCGTCCCCTCCCCACGCAAGGGGAGGGGGCAGCGCCGGCCGGCATGAAAAAGGGCGGGGTGGTCACCACCCCGCCCTTTTTCATGCGCCGCCTTTTCGAAGGCCGCCCCGTCATCCCGCAGGACGACGGGGCGGTTTCTGGTCAGAACTCGAAGTGGACCGAGCCGATCACGGTGCGCGGGGCACCGAACGTGTAGCGCGTCGTGCTCGCCGACGAGGTGCCCGTGCTCAGATTGCCGAAATAGCGTTCGTTGAACAGGTTCGAGACGTTCAGCTGGAAGAACGTCTTGTCGAGCCCGGCAAATGCCAGGTCGAACCGCGCGTCGAGATCGACCGTGGTATAGCCCGCCGCGATCAGGTCGTTGACGTCGGTGACGTAACGCTTGCCGACATGCTTGACCTGTGCGCCGATCGAAACCGGATCGAACGATGCCTGGACGCGGCCGCCATATTGCCATTTCGGCGTTTCGACGACGAACTTGCCCGCGGTCGCCGCGGTGATCGCGCCGGTGGTCGGGTCGACCGCATCGTCCTGCAGCTTGGCGTCGATGTACGAGGCGAACCCGTAGAGCGAGACGTTGCGGATCGGGGTGATGCCCAGGCTCGCGTCGACGCCCTTGCTCTTGACCGTGCCGACGTTGCGATCGGTGGTCAGCGTGCCGCCGCCCTCGAGCGTGGTCAGCGTCGAGATGATGCGGTTGTCGTAATGGATGTACCAGCCCGCAAGCTGTGCCTGAATCAGCCGCGACGAATAGCGCAGGCCGAGATCGAACGAGTCGGTCTTCTCGGGCTTCACCTCGTTCACCGGCGCGATCTTCACGTCGTCGAACGCATAGAGATTGTCGGTGCGCGGTGCCGAGAAGCCCTTGGCGTAGCTGGCGAAGATGCTCGCGTTCGGGGTGAAGGCATAGGTCAGCCCGACGTTCGGCAGCACCGCGTTGTACGACTTGATGCGGTTCTTGTACGGCGCGCCATAGGTGGCGGTGGTCGGGTTGGCGGCAACCTGCGCGGCGGTCTGCGAGGTGCAATAGCCGTCGCTCGAATTGCCGGGGATCGTGTAGCAATAGTTGGTCAGGTTGCGGCGGAAGAACGGCGCGCGCAGGCCGAGCGTCAGTTTGAGCGCATCCCCGAAATACGACCCGCGATACTCGCCCGAGACCTGGTGGAGGATCGCATAGGACAGGCGGTTGCGCTTGTTGACCACGTTGCCCGCGGCGTCGAGGATCGCCGAGCTGCCCTCGCCGTCGAGCGCGCTGAACACATCGTACGGATTGCCGGTCGAGTCGAGCTGGCTTGCCTCGCCGGTCTGGCGGTGGCGCGCGCGGTCCCAGGTGTAGGCGAAGCGGACCGCATTGTCGGCGTCGATGTCATAGCGCAGCCCGGCGATCGCGGTGAAACGCTGCGTGCGCGTGTTCGACGGGAAATAGGCGCGGACGTAGTCGAGCGTGTCGCCATCGCCGTTGATGTCGACGCCCGCCGCGGTGCCTGCGCCCAATCGCTGGAGCTGATAGGTGTAGACGCTGGTCGCCGCCGCCGTGCCCGCGCTGTTGGTCGCGTTGGCGTTGCTCTCGGCGAAGACCGCGGAGCCGCCGCCATTGGCGCGCGTGAAGCTGTACGCACCGTCGAACGTGAAGACGAGCTTCTCGCTCGGCGTGTAGCGCGAATTGATCCGGAAATTGCCGGTGTTCGACGGGTTGATCGCCGTGCCCGCCGCATTCCCGCACGACGACCGGTCGTTCTGGCTGGTGCCGTTGACGCCGCTCGCCGAGGGCAGCGAACAGCTCTGGTCGTACAGATAGGCGTTCGACGTGTCGTCGAAGACCGCGTCATACTGGGCCTTGTTCAGGTCGAGCGTGTACGGCGTGTCGGCACTCACCCCGGTCGACGGCACGACCGACGCGCCCAGCTTGGTGCGGATATTGGCCAGGGTCGGGTTACTGTACGAGCTGTTGCGGTTCTGGTTGTAGTTCGCGCCGAACGCGATGAAATCGCCCTTGCTGCCGATCGGCTGGTAGAGCTTGGCGTTATATTGCTGGCGGTTGATCTCGCCCGATCCGCGGAACTGGTCGTAGCGCTGCTCGCTGGCGGAGACCCAGGCCTTGGTGCCGAACGAGGTGAACACGCCGGTATCGATCTTGGCGAAGACGCGGTTCATGTCGTTGGTGCCGTGCGAATAGGCGACGGTCGCGCCCAGCTTGTCCTTCGGCATCACCGACCGGTAGTTCACCGTGCCGCCCGACGCGCTCGCGGTCGGCGAATCGACATCGGTCGCGCCGAAGTTCACGTTGACCTGCTCGATCAGCTCGGGGTCGAGCTGCTGGTTCGAATAGATCGCGTAATTGCCCGAATCGTTGAGCGGAATGCCGTCGAACGTCAGCGAGATGCGATTGCCGTCGAACCCGCGGATGCGCAGCTGGCCACCCGAGCCACCATAGGGATCGCTGTTGGTGAAGTTGACGCCGGGCACCAGGTTGATCGTGTCGAGGATCGTCTGGCCGGGCGTGCGACGCTCGATCAGTTCCTGAGTCAGCACCGCCTTGGCCTTGGGCGTGTCGGGCGTCTGGATCCCGTTGACGTCGGGCTTGGCCCGCGAGCCGCTGACGATGATATCCGATTCCGCGTCCACCGTGCCGGTCGACTGCGCCTGTGCCATCGCGGGCAGGACCAGCGCCGCGAGCGCCGCGCCGCAGAATAAAGTCTTACGCATCTAAACCCCTTTGAAGATCGATCGACCTGCGATCCGCTGATTACGGTCGCAGTCCGATCGATCCGATATGGAGCGAAGATGACAGTATAGGGTCTAAGATTATCCAGCGATGTTTTGCTGGATCGTTGTTGTAGAGATGTCCCGGTATATGTCCGATCGTGTCAGATATGTCAGGCCGTATTGCCGACTTACATGAAAAATCTCGTATGTGTCCGGCTTTGTGTCACGCGACGACTGTTGCGCCCGATGTCATCAGCAGATGCAGCAGGCCGGGGGCGGGGCGCGCGATCGCGTGGACGCCAAGCGCTTCGAGCGCGGTCGGCGACGCGCGGTCGGTGTCCTTGAGGCGGATACGCAGGCGCGTGCCATGCTGCGTCGCCGCCTCGACATTGTCCGCGCCGCCCAGCGCGGCGAGCGTCGCCGGCGTGAGGCGGATGTCGGCAACCTCGGGCAGGGGAGCGACCGCCGCCGGCGCGACGCCACCCGCGGCGATCGCATCGCGGATCTCGACCGCGACCGAATCGGCGATCGGGCCGAGCACGATCTGGAGCGCGTTGTCCGACGGCCGGATCAGGCCGCGCGCGCCGAGCGCCTTCAGCCGTGCCTCGTCGACCGCCCCCTGGTCCGCGACGATCAGCCGCAGCCGAGTCGTGCAGGCGCCGACGCTGGTCAGGTTGGCGGCCCCGCCGAGCGCTTCGGCAAACGCAGCGCCGCGTTCGCTCTTGGCGACCGCCACCGCCGTTACCGGCGCATCGCGCTCGCGTCCCGGGGTCGGGAGGTCGAGGCGTTTGATCACGGTGCGGAACAGCACATAGTAGATCGCGGCATAGGCCAGGCCGACCGGGATCAGCAGCAGCGGCTTGGTCGCCTTGCCGTAGTTCAGCACGTAATCGAACAGCCCGGCGGAGAAGCCGAAGCCGAGTTTCACGCCCAGCGCGTTCATCAACGCCATCGAGATGCCCGTCAGCACCGCGTGGATCGCGTAGAGCACGGGCGCGAGGAACATGAAGCTGAACTCGATCGGCTCGGTCACGCCGGTCAGTGCGGAGGTGAGCGCGAGGCTGAGCAGCATGCCGCCGACCGCTTTGCGCCGCTCGGGGAGGGCCGCATGGTACATGGCGAGGCACGCGGCGGGCAGGCCGAACATCATCACCGGGAAGAACCCGGCCATGAACGCGCCGGCCTCCGGATCGCCCGCGAAGAAGCGACGGAGATCGCCGGTGGTGCCGTGATAATCGCCCGCGACGAACCAGACGATGTTGTTGAGCAGATGATGCAGCCCGGTGACGAGCAGCAGCCGGTTGAGCAGCCCGAACGCGAACAGGCCGAACCCGCCCGCACCGCTGATCCCGTAGCTCAGGCCGTCGATACCCGTGCTGAGTGCGCCGAAGCCGAGGCCGACGACGATTCCGAGCGCGAGCCCTGCGACGCCGCTGACGATCGGCACGAACCGACGCCCGCCGAAGAAGGCGAGATATTCGGGGAGCGCGATCGCCGAAAAACGATTGTAGAAACTCCCGCCGATCAGCCCGGACAGGATGCCGATCGGCACGTCGAGCCGCGCGATCGCCTTGGCCTTCCAGGCTGCGGTGGCCAGCGCGATCGTGTCGCCGGTCAGGCCCTTCAGCGCGTCGGCGGGGACGGTCATCAGCGCCTGCGCGCCCTGCGTGGTGACGAGGTAGCAGACCACGCCCGCGAGACACGCCGCACCGTTGCCGTCGCGCGCGAAGCCGGTCGCGACGCCGATCGCGAACAACAGGCCGAGATGCGAGAAGATCGCGTCGCCCGCCGCGCTGAGCACCGCGATGTCGAGCAGGTCGGGCTGGCCGAGACGCAGCAAGAGCCCTGCGACGGGGAGCACCGCGATCGGCAGCATGAGCGCGCGGCCGAGCGGCTGGAGGGCTTCGAGCAGCGACTTCATGGGCGGAAACTCCGGGCGAGCGTTCGCACGTCCGCGGCTGAGATACAGGACATCGCCGCCGCGGCATGCGCGCGGCAGGCGTCGATCGTGAGCGTCGCGACCAGCGCCTTGATCTCGGGCACGAGTGCGGGCGCGGACGAGAGTTCGGTGACGCCGAGGCCGATCAGGATCGGTACCGCGAGCGGATCGGAGGCGAGGCCGCCGCACACGCCGGTCCATTTGCCGTGGACCGCACCGCCTTCGCAGGTGCGCGCGATCAGGCGGAGGACCGCGGGGTGGAGCCCGTCGAGGTCGCTGGCGACCGCCGGATTGCCGCGGTCCATCGCCAGCGCATATTGCGTCAGGTCGTTGGTGCCGATCGAGAGGAAGTCGGCTTCCTGTGCGAGCAGGTCGGCGGTGATCGCGGCGGCGGGCGTCTCGATCATGATGCCGAGCGCGACATGCTCGGTATGGCCGGTCGCGGCGGCGGCGGCGTCGAGCGCGGTGCGGACCGCGCGGAGCTCGGCGAGGCTCGCGATCATCGGCACCATGATGCGGCACTGCCCCGCGGGGCGGACCGCGAGGATCGCGCGAAGCTGCGCGTCGAGCATATCGGGGTGGGCAAGGCCGACGCGGATGCCGCGCAGGCCGAGTGCGGGGTTTTCCTCGGCGGCGATCGGCAGATAGGGCGCGGGTTTGTCGCCGCCGATGTCGAGCAGGCGCACGATCAGCGGGCGACCGTCGAGCGTGTCGGCGATGCGCTGATAATCGGCAGTCTGTTCCTCGACGCTCGGCGCGCTGTCGCGTTCGAGGAACAGGAATTCGGTGCGCAGCAGTCCGCAGCCCTCGGCGCCGTTGCGGACCGCGACATCGGCATCGTCGGCCGAGCCGAGATTGGCGAACGCTTCGATGCGGACGCCGTCCTGCGTGCGGCATTCGCGCGCGGCGTTGGCGAGCGCGGCGCGGCGGCGTTCGGTCTGTGCGTCGAACGCGGCCTGCGCGGTGGCGCGCGTCGCGGCGTCGGGTGCGACGTGGAGCAGGCCCGCGCCGGCATCGAGGATCAGCGGCGTGCCGGCGGCGATCTCGGCGAGCGCGGGGCCCATCGCGACCAGCGCGGGGAGGCCCATCGTCGCGGCGAGGATCGCGACGTGCGAGGTCGGCCCGCCGCGCTCGACGCAGAAGCCGACGATCGACGCGGTGTCGAGCCCGAGCAGATGCGAGGGGAGCAGGTCGTCGGCCAGCAGGATCGTGCCGGGGGGAAAGCTGAGGCGTTCGTCGAGGTCTTCGCCGGCGAGTGCGCGCAGCACCTGGCGTTCGAGATCGAGCATGTCGTCGGCGCGCTCGGCGAGACGTGGGTCGCCGGTGGCGTGGAGCGCATCGGCCTGTGCGCGGATCGCGGTGCGCCAGGCATAGGCGGCGCTGTCGCCGCGGGCGATCGCCGCGTGTGCGTCGTCGGTCAGCGTGGGGTCGTCGAGCAGCGCGCTATGCGCGGTCAGGATCGCGCGTTCGGCGCCGATTGCGGTCGCCGATTTGGTGGCGAGGCGGTCTGCGACGGTGGCGAGCGCGGCGTCGAGCGCGGCGCGTTCGGTGGCGGCGTCGGCGCCTTCACGGACGACGGCGATCTCGGCGAGGCGGAAGAGTCCGGCCTGGCCGATCGCTATGCCGGGGGAGGCGGTGACACCGGGGAGGCGGCCGTCGGCGGGTAGTGTTGTGGCCTGCTTTCCGGCTCCTTGTTCCCCCGCGGAGGCGGGGGGCCAGGACCCTGCAGCGTTATCGTTCGTGGCTCCTGGGCCCCCGCCTCCGCGGGGGAACACGGGGGCGGTTGGGGCGGATCCAGCCTTCTCGCCCATGCCGCCGAGGATCAGGTCGCCGATCGCGGCGAGCGCGTCGGCGGCGTCCGGGCCGGTGGCCGCGATCGTGATCTCGTCGCCGAGCTTTACGCCCAGCGCCATCAGCGCGACCGGGCTGCGGACGTTGCCGTCGCGCTCGTCTTTGGTGATCTTTACCTCGGACACGAATTTCCGCGCGATCTCGCCGATCCGCGCGGCTGGCCGTGCATGGATCCCGTGGACCAAAGGCACGACGATCGTGCGGCGGACGGTATCGCCCTCGACGATCGCCACATCGGCCGCTGCGTCGCGCGGTTCGATCGTCATCAGCGCCTCGCCGACGCCGACCAGCTTGCCCGTTTCGCTGCGAACGATCGTGAAGCGCTCGGGGTTGGTGACGATCACCGGCGTGATCACCGCGCGCGCTTCGCAGACCAGCAGGTCGAGATCGAAGCGGATCAGCGGGTCGCCGCGCTGGACGCTCGCGCCCTCGGTGACGCAGGGGCTGAACCCGCGCCCGCCGAGCGCCACCGTGTCGAGCCCGATATGCATCAGGATTTCGGCGCCTTCGGGCGTGCGCAGCGTGATCGCGTGGCCGCTCGCATGGACGCTCAGCACGACCGCGTCGCACGGCGCGTGCAGGCAATCGCCGGTCGGGTCGACGGCGATCCCGTCGCCCATCATCCGTTCGGCGAAGACCGGGTCGGGGACCGCCTCGAGAGGCGATGCCCAGCCCTGGAGGGGCGACGTCAGGATGAGGGGTTTCATGCTAGATCCCGTCGGCAATCTTGAGGCCACCGATCCAGGTGCCCGCGGGCCTCAGATCGGCCGTGAGCGCCACCCAGTCCGCGCGCAATCCCGACGCGAGCGCGCCGCGTTCGTGCGTAAGGCCAAGGAATGCGGCAGGGTTGGTCGCCGCCATCGCCGCCGCGGTTACCACGCTGGCGTTCGTGCGGGCGACGAGGTTGCGGACCGCGCCGGCCATGTCGAGATCGGAGCCGGCCAGCGTCCCGTCCTCGCCGAAGCACTTGCCGTCCTCGACATGGATCAGGCGCCCTTGCAGGCGGAAATCCTTGTCGACCGCGCCGACCGACGGCATCGCATCGCTGACCAGCATCAGCCGGTCGTGCGGGCGGGCGTTGAGCGCGAGGCGCAGCGCGGCGTCATGGACGTGGAGACCGTCGGCGATCAGCCCGCAATAGACATGGCGATCGTCGAGCGCGGCGCCGACCACGCCGGGCGCGCGGTGGAGCAGCGGCGACATCGCGTTGAACAGGTGCGTGATACCGCTCAGCCCGGCGCCGGCCGCCGCGACGATCGTCTCGTAATCCGCATCGGTATGCCCGGCGCTGACGATCACGCCGCCCGCGACCAGTCGCGCGATCGAGGCGGGGTCGGTCAGCTCGGGTGCCAGCGTCACCATCACGCGGCCCTTGCGCGGACGGATCAGCAATTCGATCATCGCGTCGTCGAGCAGCCGGAACTTGGCCGGATCGTGGATGCCCTTGCGCGCCGGGTTGATCCACGGCCCTTCGATATGCGCGCCGACGACGCCGGGCACACCGGCCAGGATCGCGGCGTCCATCGCGTCGAGCGTCGCTTCGATCACGTCAGGCGTGTCGCTGATCAGCGTCGGCATGAACGCGGTCGTGCCATAGGGCGCATGCGCGGCGCCGATCGCGGCGATGCCCGCGACGGTCGGCTGGTCGTTCAGCAGCACCCCGCCGCCGCCGTTCACCTGCGTATCGACGAAGCCGGGGACGAGCCAGCCGCCGCCCAGATCGACCGCGTCGGCCGGCGCGCGCTCGAGCGGGGTGATCATTGCGATCCGGTCGCCGACGACGCGGATCGTCGCGCCGTTCATCAAGCCGTCCGGCGTGACGACGCTGCCATTGACGACGTGAAACTGGGATTCGTTCATTTCGACGCCGCTCATACCGTCTTCGTGACCTTGCTGAGGTGGAGTGGCGCGTCGGGGTTGAGGCCGCGACGCAGCGAGAGGGCGTTGGCCATCCGGTAGAAGCTCTGGATCATCAGGATCGGCTCGATCGCCGGATGCGCGGTGTAGGCGGCCGGATCGGTGTCGCCGTTCACCTTGGCATCGGCAAGGCAGACGACCGCGCCGCGCGTGCGGAACTCGGCCGCCGCCTCGCGCACGCCGTCGCCCGCCATGTCGGACGTGGCGAATGCGATCACCGGGAAGCCGTCATTGACGATCGCCATCGGCCCGTGACGGACTTCGGCGGCGCTGAACGCCTCGGCGTGGAGCGCGCAGGTTTCCTTGAGCTTCAACGCGGCTTCCTGCGCGATCCCGTAGCCATAGCCGCGGCCGATCACGAACAGGTTGTTGGCATCGGCCAGCGCGTCGACCACCGACGTCCAGTTCGCGCCGAACGCGAGCGCGAGCATGTCGGGCAGCGTGTCGATCGCCTTGATCAGCAGGTCGTTCTGCGACCAGGCCGCGGTCAGCGCGGCAAAGGCGGCGAGCGCGCAGATATAGGATTTGGTCGCCGCGACCGAGCGCTCGGGGCCGGCCTTGAGCGCGATCATCGTGTCGGCCATCGCGGCGAGCGGCGACTCCTCGTCGTTGACGAACGCGACGACATGCGCGCCGGCGGCCTGATAGGCCGAGACGGTCGCGAGCAGATCGGGGCTGCGACCGCTCTGCGACACGGCGATCACGAGTGCGGTGCCGGGCGCCATCGGTGCGGCATAGACCGACGATACCGACGGCGCGGCGGAGGCGACGGGGACGCCGAGCAAAGTCTCGATCAGATATTTGCCATAGGTCGCGGCATGATCGGACGATCCGCGCGCGCAGGTGACGACGACCGCGGGCGGCGCGGCGCGCAGCCGCTCGCCGAGCGCGGCCAGCGCGTCGCGGTTGGCGGCGAGCAGCCGGGCAACCGCATCGGCGGCCTCGGCGGCCTCGCTGAACATCAGTGTCTGCGGCAACGCCGCATTGCCGGCGGTATCGATAGTCTCGGTCACGGTAAGCCCCCCGGCCGGCGCCCGTGCGCCGGCGTCAGATGTCGTTCAGTTCGGCGACGAGGTCGTACGCGTCGCCACGGTAATAGGATTGGGTGAATTCGGCGGCCCGTCCGTCGCGCAGGAAGCCGCGGCGTTCGATGAACAGGCCCGCATGGCCCGCGTCGACGCCGAGCATCTTGGCATGCTCGGGGCTGAAATGAACCGCGCGCAGGCGTTGCAGCGCGCGCACCGGACGGTTGCCCGCGGCTTCGAGCGCCTCGTACAACGAGTCCTGGACGGCATCGATCGTCGGCAGGCAATAGCCCGCGATCGTCGAATATTCGAGCGCCATCGGCGTGTCGTCGGCGTAGCGGATCCGCTGGAACCGGTACACCGCCGAGCCCGGCGACAGCCCGAGCGACAGCGATTCCTCGGGCGTCACCATGCCGATCGTGCGGCTGACCCATGCGCTGCTCGGTGTGCGGCCGCGCGACTGCATGTCCTCCGAGAAGGACGACAGCTTCGAAAAGCTCTTTTCGACGCGCGTCGCGACGAAGGTTCCCGCGCCGCGACGACGGGTCAGCAGGCCTTCCTCGACCAGCCCGCCGATCGCCTTGCGGACGGTGATGCGCGACACGTCGTATTCGATCGCAAGATCACGTTCGGCGGGGAGTGCGTCGTCCTTGGCCAGCACGTTGCGGTTGATCGCGTCGCGGATGAGCTGCTGGAGCTGGACGTACAACGGCGCAGGATTGCCATCCCGGAACCTGCCAATGCTCGTTGAAATGGACATGAAGGCAACTTTCGATGGTGCCGGTATGGATGCCGAGAGCATCGCGACTGGCAGCAGAGGGTGGATACGTTATATATTGGTATTGTTCAAGCGGCTTGGCGAGCGAAGCGATCAAGGACCAACTTCAGGTCACGAACGCGGTCGACGTCGGTGGCCCGCCGACCGGTCGCGGCGAACCCGAATTCGCGTTCGAGCGCATCGTCGGCCGCCAGCGGAAGCGCGGCGCCGCACGACGCGTGGAGTTCGCGCAGGCCGGCATCGAGGAACCGAGTCGCGTTGCCCGCATCGATCCCGCTGCCGGGCAGGATGACGATACGCCCGGCGGTAGCGCGGTGCAGCGTTGAGAGCATCGGCAGCGCATCGATCGCCTTGATCGCGCCGCCCGAGGTCAGGATCCGGTCGAAGCCGAGCGCAATAGCGGTCTCGAGCGCGGCGGGAAGATCGGGGCAGAGATCGAACGCGCGATGGAGCGTCAGTGACAGCGGTGCGCCGCGTGCCGTCCCGCAGGTCCGTGCGTGGTCGACGAGATGCGCCAGAAGCGGTGCGTCCAACGTGTGATCCGCCGCGCTCGCGCCGATCACGACTCCGGCCAGTCCGGCCTGGGCGGCGGTGGTGATGTCCTCCGCGATCATCGCAGCCTCGCGCGGCGTATAGCGGAACCCGCCCTCGCGCGGGCGCACGAGCATGTGGACGGGAATGGGGAGTCCGCGCGCGGTCGCGATCAGCGAGGGCGCCGGGGTCAATCCGCCGAGCGACAGCGCCGAGCATAGCTCAAGACGGTCGGCGCCACCTAGGACCGCCGAGTCAACGCCAGCGATATCGTCGACGCAGATTTCGAGGGTCATTCGCGGGCTTTCGGTTGGTCGTAATTATATTACGTCTGGCCGATGGAGTCGGCGCGTTCAACGACAAAATCGCCAACAAAGAGCAAGAAAAGGTATTATCGCCACGGCGGCATACCGACGCGGCCAGGCGCTAAATTACGCGCCTAGCCAAGACTAAATTGGCCGAAACCAACGGGTTATCCGATCGTCTCAAAAGTTCCCTCGACAGGTAACCAAACTGTAATTTCCGATGGATTTCCCAATCAAATTGGTTATACGATATTCATACCAAGCTGCTCAGATAGTAACCAAAACAGTACCAGCGGTTGGATAGCGGTGACGCGGCGATAGTCCGGGTCGGAATGACGCTGCGGCGTCGATTGGGAAGGGGTTTTGACGATGGTTTTCCGTAAGCAGGTTTTGTTGACGTCGAGCGCGATCGCGTTCGGTTTTGCAGGCTTCCTCTCCGCCCCGTCAGCGACAGCCCAGGTCGCGCCCACGACCGCCCCGACCACGACGCCCACCGAAGCCGCCGACGCGCAGGCCGCTGCGCCTGCTGATGCCGAGGATACCGGCCAGGACATCGTCGTCACCGGTATCCGCGGCAGCCTGCGCAGCGCGATCGCGGTCAAGCGCCAGGCCAACGCCATCGTCGACGTCATCAGCGCCGAGGCGATCGGCAAATTCCCCGATCGCAACGTCGCCGAGTCGCTTTCGCACGTCCCCGGCGTCAGCATCGATCGTCGCTTCGGCGAGGGCGAGAAGGTCGCGATCCACGGCACCGATCCCGCGCTCAACCGGATGCTGCTCGACGGCCACGCGGTGGCGTCGGCCGACTGGGGCGGCAACGACAATGATCCGACCAGCCGCACGTTCAACTATTCGCTGCTCGCGCCCGAACTCGTCGAGCGCCTCGAAGTCTACAAGTCGCCCGAGCCGCGGATCGAGGAAGGCAGCATCGGCGGCACGGTCATCGTCCGCACGCGCCGTCCGCTCGACACGCCCGCCAATTCGATCTTCGCCTCGGGCGGCTATTCGTACAACGACCGCGCCGACAAGGGCAACGTCCGCGCCTCGGGCCTGTACAGCTGGCACAACGATGCCGGGACGTTCGGCGTGCTCGGCGCGGTCACCTACGACAAGCAGAGCCTGACGCGGTCGGGCGTCGAATTCTTCGGCTTCGAGAACGCCGGGGACCGCTTCTTCCAGAAGGACACGAACGGCGCACTCGTGCGCGACGCGAGCGGCCAGCCGGTCCTGAAGAACCCTAATGCGACCGTCACCGGCGGTACGCGTCAGGATCTCGCCAATGCGGTGTCGCCGTTCGGCATCAACTACGCGTATTTCACGCAGGAGCGGAAGCGCATCAGCTATGTCGGCACGGTCCAGGCCAAGCCGACCGACGACATCACGCTGACGCTCAACGGCCTGCACATCGACGGCAACTACAATAACAGCAGCCAGTCGATGTACGTCATCCCCGGCGCGTGGAGCGGCGACGTTCTCCAGTCGGCGACGGTCGCGAACGGCGTCGTCACCAATGCGAGCTTCGGCGCGGCATCGGCGGGCAGCCAGAGCGCGCAGCTCGACCTGCTGATCCGCAAGACCAAGCTGACCACCGACAACCTCAACTTCGAAGCGGCATGGGAAGGCCCCGGCGGCGCGACGCTGTCCGCGACGGGCGGCTGGAGCAAGGCGATCGGCGGGCGCAATCCCGAATATCTGTTCGATGTGCGGACCGACCTTCCGTACAGCTACGGCTTCACCTCCGACAGCGCGAACGTCGACTATGTGGGCGACCTGACCAATCCTGCGAATTACCGTCGCAGCAACAGTCCGCAGTTGCAGACGATCGACGGTGCGCCGGTGATCGTCAACGGCACGCAGCTGACCGCGGCGCGCGCGGGCGGGATCGATTTCTCCAAGACGATCGATCGCGATTATTACGCGGGCTATGATGCGGTCATCCCGTTCGAGGCGGGGCCGTTCAAGGAGATCCGGATCGGCGGCAAGTTCACCGATCACCGCAACCGCCTGAACGCGAGCGGCTTCAACAATTACTCGACCTCGAACTACACGCTGGCGAGCCTTGGCGTCGATACGTCGACCACGCCGAACGGCACGTTCGACGGCACCGGCGGCACGGGCAACGCGACCAAGTACATCAACCTGTCGCAGCAGGCGGTGATCGACATTCTGGCGAACTCGATCAACATCCCGGTCGCCAAGCCGACCGCATCGTACATCGTCGACGAGACGGTCGCGGCGAACTACGTCCAGCTGAACTTCGAGCAGAGCGGCTTTCGCGGGAATGTCGGCGGCCGGCTGGTCTATACCAAGAACGTGTCGAACTATGCCGACCAGGTATCCGGCACCGACGGCACCCTGCCGACGATCGTGCCGCAGCGCGTGCAGAACGACTATCTGAAGTTCCTGCCGAGCCTGAACGTCGCCTATGAGGCCGGCTCGCAGCTGATCTTCCGCGGCAGCGTTGCCAAGGTGATCGCACGGCCGCGCTACGAGCAGCTCGGCGGATCGGTCGGTCGCAACGACATCACGCTCGATGCCAGCGGTGGCAACCCGAACCTGAAGCCGTATCAGTCGACCAACTACGAGCTGTCGGCGGAATATTATCCGCGTGCTGGCGCGCTGCTGTCGCTCGAGCTGTTCCGTCGCGAGGTGAAGGATTACATCCTCAACGGGCTGAGCCGCCAGACGTTCTTCAACGAGCTGACGCAGACCAACGCGTCCTATCTCGTGTCGCAGCCGCTCAATGGCGGCAAGGCGAACGTCAACGGCGCGCTGGTCTCGGCACAGGGCGAGATCTGGCATGGCTTCGGCCTGCAGGCGAACTATTCCTACGCCGAGAGCTCGACCGACGAGGGGCTGAACCTGCCCTATCTGTCGAAGCACACCGTCAACGTGATCCCCTATTACGAGAACGGGCCGTTCCAGGCGCGCCTGAGCTACAATTACCGCTCGGCCTATTTCCGCGCGATCGGTCGCCTGAACTCAATCGACATGGTGGCGCCGTACAGCCAGCTCGATTTCTCGGCCGGGTTCAACCTGACCAAGGCCGTCACGCTGACGGTCAATGCGCAGAACCTGCTGGATTCGACCTACACCCAGTATAGCGGCACGCGCGATCGGCCGACCGCGTTCTACAAGAACGGTCGCACGTTCGCGGCATCGGTATCGTTCCGGATGTGACGTCTCGGGCGCGTCGGGACCGGCGCGCCACCCTCCTCTACGGAAGTACGACGGCACGCATGATATCGGGATGTATCAGGGCAGGGTTGCGGCGGATCTGGCACGGGAGTGCCGGGTTCGCCTCGGCCGTCCTGATGCTGGCGCCGGTGCCCGCCACCGCAGAGCAGCTCGACCTCGATACGGGGTGGAGCTTCTGGCTGGCGAAGGACGCCCCCGCCGATCCGGCGTGGCTGAAGGCCGATCCGGCGGGGGCCGAGAGCGTCGTCGTCCCGCATAGCTGGCCGCTGTCGCGCGGGGCGAATTCGGAGGGCGTCGGCTGGTATGCGCGGACGCTCGTCGTGCCCGACGCGATTATTGGCAAGCATCTCGAACTGCACTTCGACGCGGTGTTCTACGCCGCGCGCGTTTGGGTGAACGGGACGCTCGTCGGCGCCCATGAGGGCGGGCACACCGCGTTCGATCTCGACGTTTCGAAGGTGTTGAAGCCGGGCGCGAACCGGATCGTCGTGTCCGCCGACGATCGGCCGGGGTTCGCGACGATCCCGGGCTACGCGATGCGTCTCCAAGGCTCGGGGAACGTCTGGTATGACTGGTGGCACAGCGGCGGGATCACGCGCGACGTGTCGCTGCGGATTGCCGAGCGCGGGTTGATCCGCCGCCAGCGTATCCGCCAGCTTCTGAAGGCCGACAGCGCGACGGTCACGAGTGGCGTCCGCATCGAGAATATTGACACCACGCCGCATCGCTACGGCCTGACCGCGATCGCGATCGATCCCGATGGGCGTGAGGTCGCACGCGCGACGCAAGCCGTGACGGTGGCCGCGGCGTCGACCGCGACGCCGGATGCAGCTCTCACGATCACCAAACCGCAGCGGTGGCAGATCGGCGCGGGGAAGCTGTACCGGATCGTCGCCGAACTGCGCGACGAACGCGGCGTGATGCTCGATCGACGCGAGGACAGTATCGGCCTGCGCACGCTCGCGATCCGCGACCGGAGGCTGTACGTGAACGACATGCCGGTGCGGCTGACCGGGGTGGCTCGGCACGAGGATTCGCCGTGGGAAGGCGCCGCCGAGACGCGCGGGACGATCCTGCATGACATGCGCGATCTGAACGCGCTGCACGTCACACTGACGCGGCCGGTGCATTATCCGCAGCCGCAGAGCGTGTTCGATGCCGCCGACCGCGCGGGCATGCTGCTGATCCCCGAAATCCCGATCTGGCAGATGACGGCGGCGCAACTGGGCGATCCGCGGCTGCTGGTGCACGCGAAGGCGATGATGGCCGAGATGATCGCCGAGAGCGGCAATCATCCGAGCGTGCTCGCGTGGAGCGTGATGAACGAGAGCGAGGCTGCGACGCCGCAGGGGCTCGCCTTCGTGAAGGCGATGAAGGCGCATATCAACGCGGTCGATCCCGGCCGGTTCGTGACGTTCGCGGATTCGCAGATCGCGGAGCGTGCCGTACGCGTGCCCGCCTTGGTCGAGGCGGACTTCGTCATGGCCAACGCCTATTTCGGAACCTGGAGCGGCGGCGCGGACAAAGTGGGGCCGTGGCTCGATGCGTTCGACAAGGCGTACCCCGACCGGATGCTCGTGATCTCCGAATTCGGCTGGCCTGGGCCGTTCTCGAAGGACAGCGCGAGCGCGGACGTGGCGCGCACCGACAATCTCAAGGACCAGCTCGCGGCGTTCGCGACGCGGCCCTGGGTGGGCGGCGCGATCTTCTGGAGCTATGCGGATTATCGCTCGAACAAGAACCTCTTCGCAGGGCTCGCGGACGGGTATGTCGACCACGGCCTCGTCGATGCCGACCGCCAGCGCCGCCCGAGCTATTTCGCGTGGGAAGCCGCCAACCGTGCGGTCTCCGCGAAGGTCGATCTTACGATGGCGGGCGAGACGCCGACCGGCTTCACCGCCACCGTCATGGGCGCCGCAAAGGGGGCGTTGCCCTCCTATCCGCTGGTCGGTGCGCGGTTGCACTGGCGCGCGATGGGCGGCGATCGCGTGGTGCTCGGCGAGGGCGAACAGGCGCTTCCGGTCATCGCGCCGGGGGGCACCGCGACGGTGTCCGCAAGCTGGTCGGGCCGTCTCACGCCCGTCACCGTGACCGTCGATATCCTGACCACGGAGGGTGCGCGCGCAGGCGGCGTCGTCCGTGAGTATGAACCATTCAAGGCCGGCTCCGCCGCCTTCCCGCCCGATCCGGCGCAATTACCGAAGGACCCTACATGATCCGTCTCCGCCCCCTGGTGCTCGTGCTGCTGATGACCTCGACCGCGGCGGTGGCCGAGGGGCCGAAGCTCATTCCGATGCCCGCCTCGATCGAGGCGAAGGCGGGGACGCTGACGATCGGCGAGGGCGCCGGGATCGTCGCGGGCGATGCCGGCGCGAAGATCGCAGCCAAGCTGCTAGCGCAGCAGGTGAAGGTCGTGCGTGGGCTGTCGCTGGCGAGTGACGCGGGTACGGGGCCGATCCGCTTCGTTCGCGACGCGAGCGTGGCCGGCGACGAGGCCTATGTGCTGAGCGTCGATGGGAAGGGCGTGACGATCGCGGCGAGCGGTGACGCGGGCCTCGTCCACGGCGCGATGACGCTGGCGCAGCTGCTCAGCCCCGATGCGGCGATCGGCAAGCAGGTCACGCTCGCGGGGATGACGATCCGCGATGCGCCGCGCTTCAAGTGGCGCGGGTTGATGATCGATCCGGCGCGGCATTTCGTGGCCGTTCCGACGCTGTACGCGATGGTCGATCAGCTCGCCGCGCAGAAGATGAACGTGCTGCATCTGCACCTGACCGACGATCAGGGCTGGCGCGTCGAGATCAAGCGTTATCCCGACCTGACCCGGATCGGCGCGTGGCGGACGCCGCCGTCGGCGGGTGGTGCGCCGGGGGAGAAGGTCGGCGGATTCTATACGCAGGCCGAGCTCAAGGCGCTGGTCGCCTATGCCAAGGATCGCGCGATCACGATCGTGCCCGAGATCGACCTGCCCGGCCATGCGCAGGCAGCGGTGGCCTCCTATCCGGCCGAAGTCGGTGTGCTCGGCGATCGGCCTGCGGTCGGTCACGACTGGGGCGTGAACCCGTGGCTGTTCAGCCCGGAGGACCGCAGCATGACCTTCATCAAGCATGTGCTCGACGAGCTGATGGAGGTGTTCCCGTCGCAGTTCATCCATCTCGGCGGTGACGAGGCGGTCAAGGACCAGTGGGAGCGCTCGCCCGCGGTGCAGGCCAAGATGAAGGCGCTAGGCCTCAAGACCGAGATGCAGATGCAGAGCTGGATGATCGATCAGCTCGGCGAGTATCTGGCCAAGCATGGTCGCCGCCTGATCGGCTGGGACGAGATTCTGGAGGGCGGGCTGCCGCCGTCGGCGTCGGTGATGTCGTGGCGCGGCGAGAAGGGCGCGGTCGAGGCCGCGAACCAGGGGCATGACGTGGTGCTGAGCCCCGCGCCGATCCTGTATCTCGACAGCCTGCAGAGCGGGCGGAGCGACGAGCCGCCGGGCCGTATCTCGAACGGCGATGCGATCGTGACGCTGGCTCGGCTCTATGCGTATGAGCCTGCGCCTGCGGGTCTCGCGCCCGACAAGGCGAAGCATGTGCTGGGCGCGCAGATCAATGCGTTCAGCGAATATCTGGTGACGCCGCAGCAGCTCGAGCATGCGACCTTCCCGCGGCTGTCGGCGCTTGCCGAGCGGACCTGGTCGCCCGGTTCGACGCGTGACTTCGACAACTTCGTGGCGCGGCTGGAGCCGCAGATGGGGCGCTATGCGCGGGCCGGAATCGCCGCGGCGGACAGCGCGTTCGCGGTCGATTTCACGGTGCAGGGTACGCGCGGCGATGCGCTGCGTCGCGGCAAGGTGCCGGTGACTCTCGCGACGCAGACGGGCTATGGGACGATCCGCTACACGCTCGATGGCAAGCTGCCGACGGCGCGGTCGAAGGCGTATGCCGCGCCGCTGTCGGTCAAGCCGGGCGTCACCATCCGTGCCGCGGCCTTCACGACCGATGGTCGTCCGACCGCGGAACCGCGGCTGTTCGAGACGAGCCGTGCCGCGCTACTGCGCCGGTCGAGTTCGGATCTGGTCGCATGCCCCGATGGCGCGATCGGGCTGCGCGTGCCGCTGACGTCGGAGGCGACCGCGAACACGCCGGTGTTCAACGTGAACATCTTCGACACGTGCACGATGTATCCGGCCGCGCCGCTCGACGTGGCGCGCGGGTTCACCGTCGATGTCGCGCGGCTGCCGCGGCATTACGGGCTGGCGCATGACGAGAAGGCGCTGCGGCGGCACTATGCGGTGACGACGTACGGCGAACTCGTGGTGCGCACCGGTGGCTGTACCGGCCCCGTCGCGGGAACCTTCCCGCTGCCGAACCCCGCGACCAGCCCCAACCGCATGACCTTCCGCGGCACGTTGCCGCAGGGGAAGGGCGATGCGGATATCTGCCTGACGTTCACGGCGTCGATGGAGTCGCCGTTCTACGCGGTCGAATCGATGCAGTTGTTGGAGAAGAAGTGATGCGGCGCACGGCTCTTATGTTGCTCGCCGCTGTCGCTGCGACCCCGGCCTGGGCGGCACCGCGCACCAGCGTCGTGCTCGACAGCGGCTGGTCGATGCGGATCGATCCGGCCGATACCGCGGCGGCGAAGGCGCATCCGAAGGCGGCGCGGTGGCTGCGCGCGACCGTGCCGGGCAGCGCGCAGACCGATCTGATGGCGGCGAAGATCGTACCCGATCCGTATAAGGGGCTGAACGAGGCGAAGATCCAGTGGGTCGGGCTGACCGACTGGCAGTATCGCACCACCTTAAAGATGACGTCCGAACAGCTGGCGCGCGATCATGTCGACCTGGTGTTCGACGGGCTCGATACCTTTGCCGAGGTGCGGCTGAACGGGACGAAGCTGCTCGCCGCGGACAATGCGCATCGGCGCTGGCGCGTGCCGGTCAAGGCGGTGCTGAAGCCCGGGAGGAACGACCTGCTCGTGACGTTCCGCTCGCCGATCCGCACGTTGCAGCCGATGGTGCTCAAGACCGCGCATCCGCTGCCCGGCGAATATGATTCGATCTATGGCGACGAGCCGATGGGCAAGCAGACCTCGCCCTATATCCGCAAACCCAAATACCAATATGGCTGGGATTGGGGCCCGCGGATCGTCACGCAGGGCATCTGGCGGCCCGCGCGGATCGAGGTGTGGGACGACGCGCGTATCGAGGCGTTTCGCGTGACGCAGGAAGCGCTGACCAAAGCCGAGGCGCGGCTGTCGGCTGAGCTCGACGTGGTCGCGGGCGCGGAACGGCCGGTCACGGTGCAGGTCGCGGTGACCGGGCCCGATGGTCGGGTGACGCAGGCGGCACGGACCGTCACCGTCGCGGCGGGCGCGAGCCATGTCGCGGTGCCGGTGAGCATCGCCAACCCGCAGCGCTGGTTCCCCGCGGGCTATGGCGCGCAGCCGCTCTACACGGTGAAGGCGACGCTGACTGACGGCGGCGCGACGATCGATTCCGCACAGCGCCGCACCGGTCTGCGCACCGTCGAACTGCGCCGTGAGAAGGACGCACAGGGGCGCGGGTTCGCGTTCGTCGTCAATGGCATCCCCGTGTTCGCCAAGGGCGCGAACCTGATCCCGTTCGACATGTTCCCCGCGCGCGTGCCCGAAAGCCAGATCCGCACCGTCATGGCCGGCGCGCGCGACGCCAACATGAATATGATCCGCGTGTGGGGCGGCGGCTATTATCTCGACGACGCGTTCTACGACATCGCCGACCAGATGGGGTTGATGGTCTGGCAGGACTTCATGTTCGGCGGCGCGGTGACGCCGCCGGATCGCGACTTTCGCGAGACCGTGCGGATCGAGGCGGAGGAACAGGTCGACCGGCTCCAGGCGCACCCGTCGATCGTGCTGTGGTCGGGCAACAACGAAGTGCTGAGCGGCTGGGCGAACTGGTCCGACCGGATCGCGTACAAGAAGGCGGTCGGCGCGGACGAGCAGGAGCGGATCGGCGTCGGCATGGCGGTGATCTTCGACCGCGTGCTGCGCGATGCCGCCGAGCGCCGCGATCCCGATGCGGTGTACTGGCCGGGCTCGCCGAGCAGCAATTACGAGGACAAGCCCGACATCGATGGCGATGGCGACCGGCATTACTGGGACGTGTGGGGCGGCAAGAAACCGGTCGAGGCGTATCTCGACAGCTGCCCGCGCTTCATGTCCGAATATGGCCTGCAGTCGATGCCCGAGATGAAAACGATCCGCACGTTTGCGACCGACGCGGACTTCTCGCCGACGTCGCCGGTGATGAAGGCGCACCAGAAGTTCCTGAAGGGCGAGGGCAACGACCGGCTGCTGTTCTACATCCGCGAGAAATACCGCGAGCCGCGCGATTTCGCCGAGTTCGTGTATCTCAGCCAAATGATGCAGGCCGAGGGGATCGAACTCGCCGCGCTGCATCACCGGGCGTGCCGGCCGGTGACGATGGGGTCGCTGTTCTGGCAGATCAACGATGTGTGGCCGGGCGCGTCTTGGGCGAGCATCGATTATTACGGTCGCTGGAAGGCGCTGCAATTCCGCGCGCGGCATTTCTATGCGCCGCTGGCGATCGCGGCCGCGCGCAAGGACGGGGCGACCAAGATCAGTTTGATCTCGGACGCGACGGTGCCGACTGCGGCGGTGTGGCGCGTGCGGACGCTCGACGTCGACGGGAAGGTCCTGGCGGCGACCGAGACGCCGGCGACGCTTGCGCCCTTGTCCGCAACGGCGGTCGCGACCTTGCCCGATGCGGGGTTGTTCGCGGGCGGCGATCCGGCGCGGACGATCGCGGTGGCGGAGTTGCTGGTGGAGGGCCGCGTGACGTCGCGCGCGCTCGTGTCGGCGGCGCCCAAGACGATGACTTTGCCCGATCCGGGGCTGACCGCGACATGGGCGGGCGATCGGCTGACGCTGACCGCGAGCAAGCTGGCGCGCGCGGTGTGGATCGATTTCGGCAAGGTCGAGGCGACGCCGTCGGACAATGCGTTCGATCTGCTGCCGGGGGAGAGTGTTACGGTGACCATTGCGTCGAAGCAGTCCGAGGCGGCGCTGCGGCGTGCGCTGACGGTCCGCACACTGGCGGGCGTTGCGGCGGTGAAGTCGTGATGCGCATTGCCACCACCCCGTCATCCCAGCGAAAGCTGGGATCCAGAGCCACGAACCGCGGCGCCCGTGGCCCTGGATCCTGGGTCGAGCCCAGGATGACGGATGGGGGGAGGGGTTGCCTCTCGTCCAAGCTTGCGCGGCTTGCCTTCGTTCCCGGCCTGCTGCTCGCCACGTCCGCACTCGCGCAGACGGTCGATCCGGCCGTCCGCAGCATGACGCTCGACGAGAAGGCGGCGCAGTTGCAGAGCGTCGCGCCGGCGATCCCGCGGTTGCAGCTGCCCGCTTATGATTACTGGAACGAGGGGCTGCACGGGCTCGCGCGCAACGGCGTCGCGACGGTGTTTCCGCAGGCGATCGGGCTGGCCGCGACCTGGGACGAGGCGCTGCTGAAGCGCGTCGGTGACGTCGTGTCGACCGAGGCGCGGGCGAAGTCCAATGCGCTGCCGGCGGGCGACCGCGAGCGGTATCAGGGGCTGACGATCTGGTCGCCCAACATCAACATTTTCCGCGATCCGCGCTGGGGTCGCGGGCAGGAGACGTATGGGGAGGATCCATATCTGACGGGGCGCCTGGGCGTCGCGTTCATCGGCGGGTTGCAGGGGCCGGATCTGGCGCACCCGAAGGTCATCGCCACGCCGAAGCATCTGGCGGCGCATAGCGGGCCCGAGGCGGGGCGCGACGGGTTCGATGTCGACATCTCGCCGCATGACCGCGAGGCGACGTATCTGCCGGCGTTTCGGATGGCGCTGACCGAGGGCAGGGCGCTGTCGACGATGTGCGCGTATAATGCGATCCACGGGGTCCCCGTGTGCGCGTCGGCGCCGTTGCTGACCGAAACGCTGCGCAACCAATGGGGCTTCAAGGGGCTGATCGTGTCCGACTGCGACGCGGTCGGGAATATCGCCAATTACCATTATTACCGGCCCGATTCCGCGAGCGGGTCGGCGGCGGCGATTACCGCGGGGATGGATTTCAATTGCGGGAAGACCTACGCGGCGCTGGGCGATGCGGTGCGGCGCGGGTTGGTGCCCGAGGCGACGATCGACACGAGCCTGACGCGGACGTTCGCGGTGCGGCGGATGCTCGGCGGCGCGTTCGGCGCGACGAGCCCTTGGGACAAGATCAAGCCGACCGAGTTCGACACGCCCGCGCACCGTGCGCTGGCGCTGGAGGCGGCGCGGAAAGCGATGGTGCTGGTCCAGAACAACGGCGTGCTGCCGCTCAAACCCTCAGCGAAGATCGCGGTGATCGGGCCGAATGCCGACAGTGTCGATGTGCTGGAGGCGAATTATCACGGCACCGCTGCGGCGCCCGTCACGCCGCTCGCGGCGCTGCGTACGGCGTTCGCGGGCGTGCGCTATGCGCAAGGGTCGAGCATCGCCGAGGGCGTGCCGGTGCCGGTGCCCGATACCGCGCTGTCACTGCGCGGCGAGTATTTTAGAGCGAGCAATTTCTCAGGGAAGCCGGTGGTACGCGCGGACCGGCTGATCGATTTCGACTGGGATCGTACCGCGCCCGCACCGGGCATCGATCCGGCGGCGTTCTCGGTGCGCTGGACGGGCAGTGTCACCGCACCGGCGGCGGGCGACTATGTATTCCGGCTCGACGTGCCGCGCTGTTTCGACTGCAAGGGGCATGATCCGGCGCGCCTGTGGATCGACGACAAGCTGGTCGCCGACGACGATGGCAGCGGCAAGGCCGTCGAGGCGGCGGTGACGCTGGCCGCGGGCGCGCATGCGATCCGCGTCGAGCTGGCGCATAGCGGCGAGGATCAGGGGCTGCGGCTGACCTGGACCGCGCCCGCCGAGGCGCAGATCGCCGAGGCGGTTGCCGCGGCGAAGGAGGCCGATGCGATCGTCGCGTTCGTCGGGCTGTCGCCCGCGGTCGAGGGCGAGGCGTTGCAGATCGAGGTCGCCGGCTTCTCGGGTGGCGACCGGACCGATATCGGGCTGCCCGCCGCGCAGGTGAAGTTGCTCGAAGCCGCCAAGGCGACGGGCAAGCCGCTGGTCGTGGTGCTGATGACGGGCAGCGCGGTCGCGCTCACCTGGGCGAAGGCGCATGCCGATGCGATTCTCGTCGGCTGGTATCCGGGGCAGGCAGGCGGTCAGGCGATCGCCGAGACGCTGACGGGCCGGAACAATCCGGGCGGGCGCCTGCCGCTGACCTTCTACGCGAAGACGCGCGATCTGCCCGCGTTCATCGATTACAACATGCGCGAGCGGACCTATCGCTACTTCACCGGCACGCCGCTCTGGAGCTTCGGGCACGGGCTGAGCTATACCCAGTTCGCCTATGCTGCACCCAAATTGCTGCGCAGCACGATCGCTGCGGGCGAGAGCTTTACGGTCGAGGTGCCGGTGAAGAACACGGGCAAGATGGCGGGCGACGAAGTGGTGCAGGCGTATCTGGTGCCGCCCGAACCGGCGGTGAAGCCGCGCTTCAACGATCCGGTGCTGCAACGCCAGTTGGTCGGGTTCAGGCGCGAGACAGTGAAGCCGGGGCAGACGGTGCGCGCGAAGTTCACGATCGATCCGCGGGGGATGAGCAGCGTCGATGCGGCGGGCACTCGCCGCGTCGTGCCGGGCGAATACCGGCTGTATATCGGTGGCGGCCAGCCCGGCGACGGGCCGGGGGTCGATACCGTCTTTACCGTGACGGGCACCAAGGATTTGCCGAAATGATGGACCGTCGGATGCTCATCGCGGGCGCCGCGGCGCTTGGCCTCGCCGGACCGCTGCGCGCGGCCGCGCCGTCGTTCGTCAGCAAGCGCCCGAAGCTCGGCGATCGCCGCTACACCAGCCGCGCGGTCGAGGCGGAGATCGCGCGCGTCACGGCGAAGATCGGCGATCCCGAACTCGCCTGGATGTTCGGCAATTGCTACCCGAACACGCTCGACACGACGGTGTTCATGGGGAGCGTCGACGGTAAGCCCGATGCGTTCGTCATCACCGGCGACATCGACTGCATGTGGCTGCGCGACAGCTCGGCGCAGGTCCATCCGTATCTGCCGCTGGCGAAGCGCGATCCGGCGTTGCGGACGCTGTTCCGCGGGCTGATCGCGCGACAGGCGCGGTGCATCCTGATCGACCCCTATGCCAATGCGTTCATGCACGACCCGTCGGCGAAGACCAATCTGAGCTGGTCGCTTAGCGACGATACGGTGATGAAACCGGGCGTCGGCGAGCGGAAGTGGGAGGTGGATTCGCTCTGCTACCCGATGTGGATCGCGCACGCCTATTGGCAGGCGACCGGCGATACCGTGCCGTTCGACGCGCTGTGGGCGGACGGCGCGCGCGCGTCGATCCGCACGTTCCGCGAGCAGCAGCGCAAGGACGGGCCGGGGCCGTATCGCTTCCGCCGGTCGTCGCCGATCGTCGGCGAAAGCATGGCGCTCGACGGCTATGGCCCGCCGTCGCGGCCGGTCGGGCTGATCCATTGCGGGTTCCGCCCGTCGGATGATGCGTGCGTGCTGCCGTTCCTGATCCCGTCGAACATTTTCGCGGTGCGCGCGCTGCGTCAGGTCGCGGAACTCGCGACGCGCGCGCGGCACGACACGGCGCTGGCCGCCGATGCCACCGCGCTCGCCGACGAGGTCGAGGCGGCGTTGCGGCTGCATGGGATGACCAAAGGCGCCGACGGCCAGCCGGTCTGGGCGTATGAGACCGACGGCTATGGCAACGCGATCTTGATGGACGACGCCAACGTGCCGAGCCTGTCGGGGCTTGCCTATCTCGGCGCGGTGAAGGCCGACGATCCGCTCTGGCGGCGCACCGCCGCGCGCGCGTGGAGCAAGGACAACGCCTATTTCTTCACCGGCAAGGCGGCGGAGGGGATCGGCAGCCCGCATACCGGCTTGCGCGAGATCTGGCCGATGGCGATCGTGATGCACGCGCTGAACGCGCTCGAGACCGGCGACACGGCGACCGTCGCGCGCAGCCTCGCCGCGCTGAAGACGACGCATGGCGGCACCGGGTTCATGCATGAATCCTTCAACCAAGACGATGGCGCCAAGTTCACGCGGTCATGGTTCGCCTGGGCCAACGGTCTGTTTGGCGAGCTGATCGTCGACATCGCCGCCAAACGCCCCGCGCTTCTCGGAGTCCGCGCATGAAGATTACCCGCCGTTCGCTGCTCGCCGGGAGCGGTGCGCTCGCGCTGACCGCGCGCGCGACCTTCGCCGCCAAGCCGGTCAATGCGACCGCGCCCGACCTGTTCGTCGGCACCGGCGGGCACGGCCACACCTATCCGGGCGCGACTTTGCCGTTCGGGATGGTGCAGCTCAGCCCCGACACCGATGTCGAGCGCTGGGATGCGTGCTCGGGCTATCACCGCACCGACACGTCGATCATGGGCTTCAGCCACACGCATCTGTCGGGCACCGGGATCGGCGACATGCTCGACGTGCTGGTGGTGCCGACGCGCGGGAAGGTGCAGCTGACCCCGGGGACGCTCGCCGATCCGGATGCGGGGTATCGCCAGCGCTTCACCGCCGAGCATGCCGAGCCCGGCTATTACCGCGTGACGCTCGAATCGGGCGTGCGCGCGGAGCTGACCGCGACCGAGCGGACCGGGATCCAGCGCCACGTCTTCCCGGCGGGGGCGGGGCACATCCTGGTCGACCTGTCGCACTTGATCCTCGACAAATGGGATCACGGCGTGCTGATCGATGACGCCTCGCTCAACCTCGACGCGACCGGGATGCTGACCGGCAGCCGCCGCGTATTCCGCTGGGCGAAGGGGCGGCGGATCCACTTCGCGATGCAGCTGTCGCGCAAGCCCGACCGGATCGTCTTCTACGGCGATGGCGAGGCACCGCAGGCGGTGGGCGCGAAGGGCGTCGCGGGCAAGCGCGTCAAGGCGGTGCTGCATTATGACGATGCGGGCGCCGCGCCGATCGTGATCCGCACCGGCATCTCCGCGGTGGACGTCCCCGGCGCGCGCGCGAACCTTGCCGCCGAAGCGCGGCATTGGGATTTCGATCGCTACCGTGCCGATGCGACCAAAAGCTGGGCGCCCGCGCTCGATGCGGTCCGCGTCGAGGGGGGGACGGCTGCGCAGCGCACGATCATGGCGAGCGCGCTGTACCATGCGCAGCTCGCACCGACGCTCTTCTCCGATGTCGACGGGCGCTATGTCGGGCTCGACCGGCAGGTGCACAGCGTTACGGGGAAGGACCGCGCGTACAGCAGCTATTCGATGTGGGACACGTATCGCGCGCTGCATCCTTTGCTCACGCTGATCGAGCCGCAGCGCACCGCGGAGCTCGTCGGCGACCTGATCCGGCAGACGCAGCAGAGCCCGTACGGCCCGCCGGTCTGGCCGTTGCAGGGGATCGAGACGGGCTGCATGATCGGCTGGCACTCGGTGTCGGTGATGGCGGAGGCGCGCGCGAAGGGCGTGCCGGCGAACTATGCCGCGGCGTGGCCGAACGTCCGCCGCCGGTCGTTCGATTTCGCGATGCCCAATCTCGACAACAGCCTGGGGATCAAGCCGTACGACACGATGGGTTACATCCCCGCCGACACGGTGTTCGAGTCGGTCTCGCGCACGCTCGAATATGCGTATGACGATTACGCCTCAGCGCATCTGGCGGATGCAGCGGGGGCGACCGCCGACGCGGCGGGGTTGCGCAAGCGGAGCGGCAACTGGCGCAACGTGTTCGATGCGTCGATCGGGTTCGCGCGGCCGAAGCTCGCGAACGGGACGTGGACGACGCCGTACGACCCGATCGCGCTCGGCCATGCGTCGAAGTGGCGCGATTATACCGAGAGCAATGGCTGGCAGGCGACGTTCCTCAACCAGCACGACGTCTACGGGCTGATCGCGGCGATGGGCGGCGATGCCAAGTTCGAGGCGAAGCTCGACGGCCTGTTCAACGCGCCATCGACGCTGCCCAAGGACGCGCCGCCCGACATCAGCGGGCTGGTCGGGCAATATGCGCATGGCAACGAGCCGAGCCACCACGTCGCGTATCTGTATGCCTATTGTGGTGCTGCGTGGAAGACGCAGGCGATGGTCCGCCGGCTGCTGACCGAGATGTACAGGGACGATCCCGACGGCATCATCGGCAACGACGATTGCGGGCAGATGAGCGCGTGGTACGTGCTGAGCGCGCTGGGGCTGTATCCGGTCGATCCGGTGAGCGCGAACTACGTGCTCGGGTCGCCGTTGTTCGACCGGGCCGAGATGCGCGTCGGCAGGGGCAGGACGTTGGTCGTCGAGGCGCGCGGCAATGGTCCCGACCGGCCTTACGTGCAGTCGGTGACGTGGAACGGCCGTCCCTGGACGAAGAGCTGGGTCGCGCATGCCGATATCGTTCGCGGCGGGCGGCTCGTGTTCGAGATGGGCGCGACGCCCAACCGTGATTTTGGCCGTGCGCCTGCCGATCGGCCGCCAGCAACAACCGGAGTTTCGCGATGACCTTGGATCTCAATCGCCGCGCGTTGATCGCGGGTACGCTCGCGACTGCGGCCGCCGGTCGTGCGAATGCCGCTGCGCCCATCGGTGCGCCCGCCCCCTGGGGGGCGACGCCGAGCGTGCGCCAGCTCGCCTGGCACAAGCGCGAGCGTTACGGCTTCGTCCACTTCACGCTGAACACCTGGACCGACAAGGAATGGGGCTATGGCGACGAGGACCCCAAGCTGTTCGACCCCACCGCGTTCGATCCCGACCAGATCGTCGCGGCGGCGAAAAGCGCGGGGCTGACCGGCCTCGTCCTCACCGCCAAGCATCATGACGGCTTCTGCCTCTGGCCGACCAAGCTCACCGAGCATTGCATCCGCAACAGCCCGTACAAGGGCGGCAAGGGCGACATCGTCCGCGAACTGGGCGATGCGTGCCGGCGCGGCGGGATTTCTTACGGGCTGTATCTGTCGCCCTGGGACCGCAACCGCGCCGATTACGGGACGCCCGCGTATGTCGAGTATTTTCGCGCACAGCTGACCGATCTGTGCACCAATTACGGCGAGCTGTTCGAGGTATGGTTCGACGGCGCGAACGGTGGCGACGGCTATTACGGCGGCGCGCGCGAGGCGCGGAAGATCGATGCGCCGAAATATTATAACTGGCCGTCGATCATCGCGCTGGTTCATAAATTGCAGCCGATGGCGTGCACGTTCGATCCGCTCGGCGCGGACATCCGCTGGGTCGGCAACGAGGACGGGCATGCGGGCGATCCGTGCTGGCCGACGATGCCGAACCATCCGTACGTGCAGGCCGAGGGCAATTCGGGCGTGCGCGGTGCGCCGCTCTGGTGGCCGGCGGAGACCAACACGTCGATCCGGCCCGGCTGGTTCTATCATGCCGACGAGGATCTGCAGGTGAAGTCGCCGCAGCGGCTGATGCAGTTCCACGACGAGTCGGTCGGGCGGGGCACGAACATGATGCTCAACCTGCCGCCCGATCGCCGCGGGCTTATTGCGGAGCCCGATCTCGCGTCGCTCAAGTCGTTCGGCGATGCGTTGCGCGCGAGCTTCAGGACCGATCTGGCGAAGGGCGCGGTGGCGAGCGCCTCGGCGGTGCGCGGGCCGAGGTTTGCGCCCGGCAACGTGCTCGACGGCAATCCCGACACCTATTGGAGCACGCCGGACGCGGTGAAGACGCCGTCGCTGGTGCTCGACCTGCCGCCGGGTCGCCGGTTCGACCTGATCCGGATCCGAGAGGCGCTGGCGCTCGGCGTGCGCGTGACCAAGTTCGCGATCGACGTGGCGGATGCGAAGGGCGCATGGCGCGAGGTCGCGGTGCACGAGTGCATCGGTGCGCAGCGGATTGTCCGGCTGCCCGCGCCCGTCACCGCGCGCCGCGTGCGGCTGCGGATCGTCGAGGCGCCCGCGTGCCCCGCGATCACCGAGCTGTCGCTGTTCCTCAGCGTCGCGCCGATCGCGGTCGCGGCGTCGCAGGCGACGGGCAACAAGATCATCGCCAAGACGGGGTGGACGATCGCGGGCGCGACGCAGGGCGCGCCTCTGTCGCTGGATTCGGGCAAGGCGGTGTCGCTGGCGGGTGCGGTGAAGCCGCCGCTCGCTGGTGCCGAGGCGGTGCTCGACGACGATCTCGCAACCGTCTGGACGACGCCTGCGCCGACCCCGACCAGCCCGGTCATGCTGATGATTGACATGGGGAAGGCCGAGCAGGTTGCCGGGTTCAGCCTGACGCCGACGCGTCAGGCGTTGCCCGATGCCGGCCCGCCGGGGCGCTATCGTGTCGAGACGAGCGAGGACGGCAAGACCTGGACGCCGGCGGGCGAGGGAGAGTTCGGCAACATCGCCTATGCCCGCGCGACGCAGCGCATTACCTTCGCGAAGCCGCGCCAGGCGCGGTACCTGATGCTGGGCTTCACGAGCGTCGCGACAGGGCAGCCGAAGATGGCGATCGCCGGGATCGGGGCTTTCCGGCCGTAAGTTGTCCGTCATCCCCAGTCCCTCCGTCATCCTGACGAAAGTCAGGATCCAGAGTAACGGACGGCGCGCTCATGGCTCTGGATCCTGACTTTCGTCAGGATGACGGAGGGGGGGTGACCGCGTTCTTGGCGGCATGGGCTGGGCGCGCCGCGCCGGATCGGGCATGGGGTGCCCCGACAGAAGGGGTGAGCGAACAGATGGACGACCGAGCGACGATGCCGCGGATTGCGGGGCCTGAGGATCATGTCGTCGTCGTCGGGGGCGGGTTCTCCGGTGCGTTGTTCGCGGTCAACCTGATGCGGCACGAGGGCCCGCGCGTCACGCTGATCGAGCGGCGTGACCGGCAGCTCGCGCGCGGGGTCGCGTATAGCGCGGCGCATCCCGATCACCTGCTCAACGTCCGCGCGGGCAATATGAGCGCGTTGCCCGACGACCCCGGTCACTTCGTCCGCTGGCTGGAGGCGCATGGCAAGGGCGACCGCACCACCTTCGTCCCGCGCACCACCTATGGCGCCTATTTGCGCGAACTGCTCGATGCGGCGATCGCGGAGTCGGACGGACGGCTCGTCCATGTCGAGGGCGAGGTCTGCGCGATCGATCCGGTGGCCGGTGACGGTATTATGCTGACGATGGCGGACGGGCGGACGATCGCCGCCGACACCGCGGTGCTCGCGCTCGGCAATTTGCCCCCGCATACGCCGCCGGGTCTGAAGCCCGACGCATTGCCGGCGGGGGTGTATTGCGCGGACCCGTGGGCGGCGGATCTGGCCGAGGGGCTTGGCGCGGACGACACCGTCGTGCTGGTCGGCACCGGGCTGACCGCGATCGACGCGGCGTTGCTGCTAGATGCGCAGGGTTTCGAGGGCCATATCCTGGCCACCTCGCGGCGCGGCCTGTCACCGCGCCGCCACGTCGACGGCGCGCCCGCGCACCGCGGTGTCGCGGACAAGCCGCAGGGCGGGCTGACCGACCTGGTCCGCCACGTTCGCGCTAGGGCCGCGGTCGAGGGCTGGCGGTGCGCGGTGGACGAGCTTCGTCCGGTCACGCAGATGCTGTGGGCGGCCGCGTCGCAGGAGGTGCGCGGACGCTTCCTCCGGCATCTGCGGCCCTATTGGGATGTCCACCGCCATCGGCTCGCACCGCGCGTCGCCGAGCGGGTCGAAGCGCTCGTCGAGTCCGGGCGGCTGACGGTCGCGGCGGGCAAGATCGTGTCCGCGCAAGCGGATGGCACGCACGCCGTGCTGCGCTGGCGACCCCGCGGCGAGACGGTGCCGGTCGTCACCCGCGCCGCGCGGATCGTCAATTGCACCGGGCCACAGGGCGATCTGCTGCGCTCCGAGGAGCCACTCGTGAAGCACCTGCTCGCGGCGGGGGCGATCCGGCCCGATCCGTTGCGGCTCGGCGTCGACGTCGATGCGCAGTCGCGCGCGATCCGGGCCGACGGCACGCCCGACGACCGCATCCACTGCATCGGCCCGATGACCCGCGGCGGGCTGTGGGAGGTCGTCGCGGTCCCCGACATCCGGGTCCAGAGCTGGGACCTCGCGCGCCGCCTGTCGAACGCGCAATGGGTCGGCGGCGAGGGGCTTTGACCGCAATCCGGCGTTTCTTCGCGGGCGATGCGGCGGGGGCGATCGTGCTGCTCGCCGCAACGATCGCCGCGCTGATCGTCGCCAACTCGCCGCTCGCGCCCACCTATGTCGCGACGCTGCACCACGCGGTCGGCGGGATGAGCGTCGAGCACTGGATCAACGACGGCGCGATGGCGCTGTTCTTCCTGCTGATCGGGCTGGAGGTGAAGAGCGAGTTCGTCTCGGGGCATCTCTCGACCTGGGGCGAGCGCATCATGCCCGGTACGGCGGCGCTTGCGGGCATGATCGTGCCGGCGTGCCTCTATCTGCTCGTCAACATCGGCACGCCCGCCAATCTGCGCGGCTGGGCGATCCCGGCGGCAACCGACATCGCGTTTGCGCTCGGCATTCTGGCGTTGCTCGGGTCGCGCGTGCCGACCTCGCTCAAGGTGCTGCTGACCGCGATCGCGGTAATCGACGACCTGCTCGCGATCCTCGTCATCGCGCTGTTCTATACCGGCCATATCGCGCTGCTGCCGTTGCTCGCGGCGGGTGCAGGGCTCGGCGTGCTCGTCATCCTGAACCTGTCGGGCGTCCGGTCGCTGCTGCCGTATCTGCTGATCGGCGTCGGCATCTGGTACGGCGTCTTGCTGTCGGGCGTGCATGCGACGCTGGCAGGCGTGGCGGTCGCGCTGACGATCCCGCTGCGGACGGGCGGTGGCCAGCCGCCGCTGAAACGTCTCGAACATGCGCTCCAGCCCTGGTCGAGTTTCCTGATCGTGCCGGCGTTCGGGTTCGCCAATGCGGGCATCGCGTTCGGCGGGATGGCGGCGGCGGACGTGATCTCGCCGCTGCCGGTCGGGATCATGCTCGGGCTGTTCCTCGGCAAGCAGATCGGCATCTTCGCGACGATCCGCGGACTCGTCACGGTCGGGCTCGCCGCGGCGCCGAAGGGGGCGAGCTGGGCACAGGTCTACGGCATGGCGGTGCTGTGCGGGATCGGCTTCACGATGAGCCTGTTCATCGGCGGGCTGGCGTTCGCCGGCGCGCCGCACGCGATGGATTCGGTGAAGATCGGCGTGTTCGCGGGGTCGATCCTGTCGGGTATCGCGGGGTGGATACTCCTGCGTCGCAGCGCGCGATAATTCCGACAATACTACGCGAAACATACGCGCGACGCGGGCAATCGATCTCGAATTGCTACGTCGCCAAGGCCTAATTGCCAGTCCTCGCGGTGCGCCAGTCTTTCGGCCGCCCGCGCATGGGGATAGCAATGCACAGTCTTCGTTTCGCCGCCGCCGCCGGTCTGTTGACCGGTCTCGCCACGCCCGCCTTCGCGCAGGACACCGCCCCGCCGTCGGCCGTGACCGTCAGCGGCTCCGCCACGCTCGCGACCGATTATCGCCTGCGCGGCGTGTCGCAGTCGGACAAGGACGGCGCGATCCAGGGCGGGCTGACGATCGCGCACGACAGCGGCTTCTATGTCGGCGCCTGGGGCTCGAACCTGTCGGGCTGGGGCACGTTCGGCGGCTCGAACATGGAGCTCGACCTGATCGGCGGCTACAAGCACAAGCTGGCCGACAATGCGACGCTCGACGTCGGGCTGACCTGGTACATGTATCCGGGCGGCGCGTCGAAGACCGACTATGCCGAACCCTATGTGAAGCTGAGCGGCACGACCGGCCCGGCGACGCTGACCGCGAGCGCCTTCTACGCGCCGAGGCAGCAGGCGCTCGGCAAATGGTACCGCACCGGCGCCGATGCCGCGGCGGGCGTCTATACCGATGCGGGCGACAAGGAGGACAATCTCTACCTCACCGGCGACGGTGCGTTCGCGATTTCCGGCACGCCGCTGACCGCCAAGGCGCATATCGGCCATAGCTGGGGCAATGACGGCCTAGGCCCCAACGCGACCAGCGCGGCGCCGACCGGCGACTATTGGGATTGGTCGCTGGGGACGGACGCGACGTACAAGAATTTGACGCTCAACGTCAGCTATGTCGACACCGACATCACGCGTCGCCGTGCCGCTTACCTCCAGCCGAGCTTCTCGCGCGGGCAGGACGGCACCGGATCGATCGCCGACGGCACGATCGTCGCCTCGCTCACCGCCGCCTTCTGAAGGATCGATCGATGCAGGATCTACTCTGGATAGCGTTCATGCTCGGGCTGGTGGCGGCAACGCTCGCCTATGTCCGGCTGTGTGACCACGCGTGAGGACGCAGCCATGACCCTCGACCTCTGGCTCGCCGCGATCGTCGCGCTCGGGCTGCTTTTCTATCTCGTGGCGGTGCTCATCCGTCCCGAACGCTTTTAGGAGCGCGTCCGCATGACATTCGAAGGATGGATCCTCATCCTGGGCTTCGTCGGCATATTGCTGGCGTTGACCAAGCCCGTCGGGCTGTGGCTGTTCGCGCTGTACGAAGGCCGCCGCACGCCGTTCCACGTCGTTCTCGGCCCCGTCGAGACCGGCTTCTACAGGCTCAGCGGGATCGACCCGAAACAGGAGCAGGGCTGGCGCCGCTATGCGCTGCACATGATCGCGTTCAACGCGGTGCTGATGGCGCTGACCTATGCGGTGCTGCGGCTGCAGGGCGTGCTGCCGGGCAATCCGCAAGGGCTGGCGGGGCTCAGCCCGCATCTCGCGTTCAACACCGCGATCAGCTTCACCGCCAACACCAACTGGCAGAGCTATGCCGGCGAATCGACGATGTCGAACTTTGCCCAGATGTTCGGCCTGACGATCCACAACTTCCTGTCGGCGGCGACCGGCATCGCGCTGGCGTTCGCGCTGTTCCGCGGGTTCGCCAGGCGCTCCAGTGCGACGATCGGTAATTTCTGGGCCGACGTGACCCGCGTCACGCTGTACCTGCTGGTGCCGGTCTGCGTCGTCCTGACGCTGTTCTACATCGCCAGCGGCGTGCCGCAGACGCTGGCCGGCACGGTCGACATCACCACGCTGGAAGGGCTCAAGCAGACGCTGACGCTCGGCCCGGTGGCGAGCCAGGAAGCGATCAAGATGCTCGGCACCAATGGTGGCGGCTTCTTCAACGCCAACTCGGCGCATCCGTTCGAGAACCCGACCGCGCTCACCAACCTGGTGCAGACGCTGTCGATCTTCGTCATCGGCTTCGGGCTGACCTGGACGTTCGGCAAGGCGGTCGGCAACACCAAACAGGGCTGGGCGATCCTCTCGGCGATGCTCGTGCTGTTCCTCGCCGGCGTCACCATCACCTATGCGCAGGAAGCCGCGGGCAACCCGATCCTGCACGGCATCGGCGTCGCAGGCGGCAACATGGAAGGCAAGGAGGTCCGCTTCGGGATCGCCGCGTCCGCCCTGTTCTCGGTCGTCACCACCGCGGCCTCGTGCGGCGCAGTCAACGCGATGCACGACAGCTTCACCGCGCTCGGCGGGATGATCCCGCTGCTCAACATGCAGCTTGGCGAAGTCGTCATCGGCGGCGTCGGTGCGGGCATCTACGGCTTCCTGCTGTTCGCCATCCTCGCGGTGTTCGTCGCCGGGCTGATGGTCGGCCGCACGCCCGAATATGTCGGCAAGAAGATCGAGGCGCGGGAGGTGAAACTCGCGGTGCTCGCGATTGCGATCCTGCCGCTCGTCATCCTCGGCTTCACGGCGCTCAGCGCGGTGCTGCCCGACGGGCTGGCGGGGCCGCTGAACAAGGGGCCGCACGGGTTCACCGAGATCCTGTACGCCTATACCAGCGCGGTCGGTAACAACGGGTCGGCCTTTGCCGGGCTGACCGCCAACACGCCGTTCTACAACGGCCTGCTCGGCGTCGCGATGTGGCTCGGCCGCTTCTTCATCATCGTGCCGATGCTCGCCATCGCAGGGTCGCTCGCCGCGAAAAAGTACACGCCCGAAAGCGCAGGCTCGTTCCCGACGACGGGGGCGCTGTGGATCGGCCTGCTGGTCGGGATCATCCTGATCGTCGGCGGCCTGACCTTCCTGCCGAGCCTCGCGCTCGGTCCCATCGCCGATCATCTCGCGATGATCAGCGGCAAAACCTTCTGACGGGACAAGCCAAAATGGCACGCACCCCTACCAAGTCGCTGTTCACGGCCGACTTGATCATCCCGGCGATCGGCGACGCTTTCCGGAAACTCGATCCGCGGCAGTTGATCCGCAACCCGGTGATGTTCGTCACCGCCGTCGTCGCCACGCTGTTGACGATCCTCGTCAACGTCGGCGGCGACGGGCTCTCGATCGGCTTCAAGATACAGCTCGTCATCTGGCTGTGGCTGACGGTGCTGTTCGGCACCTTTGCCGAAGCGCTCGCCGAGGGCCGCGGCAAGGCGCAGGCCGCGTCGCTCCGCGCGACCAAGGCGGAGCTGACCGCGCGGCGCATGAAGGGCGACCAGGTCGAGTCCGTCCCCGCCAGCGCGCTGCGGTCCGGCGACATCGTCCTGGTGAGTGCCGGTGGCGCTGGGGGGGGCGACCTGATCCCCGCGGACGGCGAAGTCGTCTGGGGCGTCGCCTCGGTCAACGAGGCCGCGATCACCGGCGAGAGCGCGCCGGTGATCCGCGAGGCGGGCGGCGATCGGTCCGCCGTCACCGCGGGCACGCGAGTCATCTCCGACGAGATCCGCGTGAAGGTCACCGCCAATCCGGGCGAGGGCTTTCTCGACCGGATGATCGCGCTGGTCGAGGGCGCCGAGCGGCAAAAGACGCCGAACGAGATAGCGCTCACGCTGCTGCTCGTCGGGCTGACGATCATCTTCCTGATCGCGGTCGGTACGATCCCGGGCTTTGCGAGCTATGCGGGCGGCCGCGTGCCCGTCGCGATCCTCGCCGCGCTGCTGATCACGCTGATCCCGACGACGATCGCCGCGTTGCTGTCGGCGATCGGCATCGCCGGGATGGACCGGCTGGTGCGCTTCAACGTGCTGGCGAAATCGGGTCGCGCGGTCGAGGCGGCGGGCGATATCGACGTGCTGCTGCTCGACAAGACCGGCACGATCACGATCGGCGACCGCCAGGCGAGCGAATTCCGCAGCGTCGGCGGCACACGCGACGAGGAGCTGGCCGAGGCGGCGTTGCTCGCGAGCCTCGCCGACGAGACGCCGGAAGGCCGATCGATCGTCGTCCTCGCGCGCGACAAGTTCGGCGTGACGACGACGGCCTTGCCGGATGGTGCGGAAGTCATCCCCTTCACCGCGCAGACCCGCATCTCGGGCGTGAAGGTAAACGGCGCGCTGATCCAGAAGGGCGCGGTCGATTCGATCCTGAAGGCCAATCCGGGGGTAGGGGCGACCGCCGCGGCGACCGAGCTGCGCCGGATCACCGACGAGATCGCGCGCGCCGGCGGCACGCCGCTGGCGGTGGCGATGGACGGGCGGCTGCTCGGTGCGGTCTTCCTGAAGGACGTCGTCAAGGCGGGCATCCGCGAACGCTTCGGCGAGCTCAGGACGATGGGTATCCGCACGGTGATGATTACCGGCGACAACCCGCTCACCGCGGCGGCGATCGCGGCGGAGGCCGGCGTCGACGATTTCCTCGCGCAGGCTACCCCTGAGGACAAGCTCGCGCTGATCCGCAAGGAACAGCAGGGCGGGCGGCTGGTCGCGATGTGCGGCGACGGCACCAACGATGCGCCGGCGCTGGCGCAGGCGGATGTCGGCGTGGCGATGAACACCGGCACGCAGGCCGCGCGCGAGGCGGGCAACATGGTCGACCTCGACAGCGATCCGACCAAGCTGATCGAGATCGTGGGGCTGGGAAAGCAGCTGCTGATGACGCGCGGTGCGCTGACGACCTTCTCGGTGGCGAACGACGTGGCGAAGTATTTCGCGATCATCCCGGCGATGTTCGTCGCGCTCTATCCGGGGCTCGGCGTGCTCAACGTGATGCGGCTGGGCTCGCCCGAAAGTGCGATCCTGTCGGCGATCATCTTCAACGCGATCATCATCCCGATGCTGGTGCCGCTCGCACTCCGGGGTGTCGCGTACAAGCCGATGGCGGCGGGCCCGCTGCTCGCGCGCAATCTCGCGGTCTACGGCCTCGGCGGCCTGATCGCGCCGTTCGTCGGGATCAAGCTCATCGACGTTCTGGTCGGTGCGCTGGGGCTAGCGTGAATTTGTTCTCCCGCGAAGGCGGGAGCCCAGACTGGGTCCCCGCCTTCGCGGGGACACAAGGAGTTGCAGAATGACATCCGATCTTACCTCCGCCCTTCGCCCTGCGTTCGTCATGACGATCCTGTTCGCGCTGTTGCTCGGGATCGTCTATCCCCTCGCGATGACCGGTATCGGACAGGTGATCTTCCCGACCCAGGCGAACGGCAGCCTCGTTGTCGCCGACGGCAAGGCGATCGGCTCGACCGTGGTCGGGCAGGCGTTCACCACCGATCGCTATTTCCAGACTCGCCCCTCGGCGGCCGGCAAGGGCTATGACGGGCTCGCCTCGTCGGGGTCGAACCTCGGGCCGACCAGCCAGGCGCTCGTCGATCGGACCAAGGCCGATGTCGCCAAGCGTCGCGCGGAAGGTGTGACCGGGCCTCTGCCCGCCGATCTCGCCACCGCGTCGGGCTCGGGGCTCGACCCTGACCTGTCGCCAGCCTCGGCCTATGCGCAGGTCGCGCGCGTCGCCCGCGTCCGCAACCTCCCTGCCGATAAGGTCCGCGGTCTGGTAACGGCTAACGTCGACGGCGCGCTGTTCGGCATCCTCGGCGAACCGCGCGTCAACGTCCTAGCCCTCAACCGCGCCCTCGACGCCACCGGGCCGCACGCAACGGGCGCACGTTGAACGACAACACGCGACCATCGCCCGAGGCCCTTCTGCGACAGGCGTCGCAGGAGGGTCGCGGCCGTCTGAAGATCTTCCTTGGTGCCGCGCCCGGCGTCGGCAAAACCTTCGAGATGCTCTCCGAAGGCGCCGAACGCCGTCGCGCGGGCGTCGACATCGTCATCGGCGTGGTTGAGACGCATGGCCGGGTCGAAACCGCGGCGCTCACCCGCGGGCATGAGATCGTGCCGCGCAAGCCGATCCCCTATGAGGGGCGGACGCTCGACGAGATGGATCTCGACGCGATCCTCGCGCGCGCGCCGACGCTCGTCCTGGTCGACGAACTCGCGCATACCAACGCGCCCGGCAGCCGCCACCCCAAGCGCTATCAGGATGTCGAGGAGCTGCTGGCTGCGGGCATCGACGTCTATTCGACGATCAACATCCAGCATATCGAGAGCCTCAACGACGTCGTCGCGTCGTTCACGCGCGTGCGAGTCCGCGAGACCGTCCCCGACAGCATCGTCGAGGCAGCCGAGATCGAGGTCGTCGACATCCCGCCCGACGAGCTGATCGAGCGGCTGAAGGCGGGCAAGGTCTATCTGCCGCAGGAGGCGACTCGCGCGCTCGCGCATTTCTTCTCCAAGTCGAACCTGTCCGCGCTGCGCGAACTCGCGTTGCGGCGTGCGGCGCAGGCGGTCGATGCGCAGATGCTCGAACATGTCCGCGCGCTCGGCGTCGGCGGCACCTGGGCGGGCGGCGAGCGGATCGTCGTCGCCATCAGCGAACTGCCCGGCGCGCTCGGCCTTGTCCGCGCGACCAAGCGGATCGCCGATGCGATGCGCGCGCCCTGGACCGCGGTGTATATCGAGACCCCGCGCGCGCAGGGCTTTGGCGAGGCCGAGCATCGCCAGCTCGCCGGCGTGTTCAACCTCGCGACGCAGCTCGGCGGCGACGTCGCCACCGTCCCCGCGGCCTCGGTGGTCGACGGCCTCAAGACCTTCACGACCGAGGCGCGCGCGACGCAGCTGGTGGTCGGCAAGTCGACCCGGTCGCGGTGGTTCGAGATGCGCCACGGCTCGGTCGTCGACCAGATGGTGCGCGAGACGCCGGGGATCGCGGTGCATGTCCTGCCGATGGAGGGGGGGGGCACCGCCACGCGGGGCCGGCGCGCCCATAGCGGCGGCTGGGGCAGCAAGGCGGGCTATGCCTGGACGACGGCGATGGTGGCGGGCGTCACCGGGGTGGCGAGCGCGCTGTTCCACATCCTCAACCTCGGCAACGTCGCGCTGCTGTACCTACTGCCGGTGATGGCGGCGGCCAGCCTGTTCGGCCTGCGCACCGGTCTGTTCGCGGGGATCGCCTCGTCGGTCGCGTACAATTTCTTCTTCCTGCCGCCGACCGGCACGCTGACGATCAACAACCCGGAAAACGTGATCTCGATCCTGGTGCTGCTCGGCATCGCGTTCGTGACGAGCCAGCTCACCTCGCGAGTCCGCGCGCAGGCCGATATCGCCGCCGCCAGCGCACGCACCAACGCCGCGCTCGCCGGGTTCCTGCGCCAGATGACGTCGCTGAACGAGCCCGTCGCGCTCGCCCGCGCGATCTGCGAGGAGATCGGGCGGCTGTTCGACGTGCGCGCGGTGATCCTCGTCGCCGAAGACCCGGGCCTCGCCGTGCAGGCCGCGAACGGCGCGGACTATCGGCTCGAGACGATGGAGATGGCCGCCGCGCAATGGGCGTATGACAATGGCGCGCCGGCGGGGCGCGGGTCGGGGACGCTGGCGGCATCCGAATGGTTCTTCCAGCCGCTGCGATCGGGCGAGCGCACGCTGGCGGTGCTCGGCCTCGCGCGCGACGTCGGCGGCGATCCGGTGCGGTCGGACCAGCTGCCGCTGCTGATGAGCCTGGTGGACCAGGCGTCGCTGGTGCTCGAACGCGCACGGCTGGAGGTCGAGATGCGCGATGTCGATGCGGTGCGCGAGCGCGATCGGTTGCGGCAGGCTCTGCTATCGTCGGTCAGCCACGACCTGCGCACGCCGCTGACCTCGGTGATGGCGGCGGCGGCGGAATTGCACCGCGGCGTTACCCCCGAACTGATCGCCACGATCGAGAGCGAGGCGGCGCGGCTCAACCGGTTCGTCGGCAACCTGCTCGACATGGCGCGGGTCGAGGCGGGCGCGCTACGCCTCCGGCTCGAGCCAACCGACCTGACCGATGCGGTCGCAGGCGCGGTTCACGATACCAAGCGCGTGCTGGAGGGCCATGCGATCGACCTCGACGTCGCGCCGAACCTGCCGCTGGTGCGCATCGATCCGCAGCTGCTCCACCACTGCCTGCTCAACCTGCTCGACAATGCCGGACGCTATGCCGACCCGGGCACGCCGGTCGTGGTGCGCGCCGAGCACCGCTTCGGGATGCTCCGGCTGTCGGTGATCGACCAGGGGCCTGGTCTGCCACCCGGCCGCGAGAAGGAGGTGTTCGAGACGTTCCGCCGCCTCGAAGGCTCCGACCGCGCGATCGGCGGGACCGGGCTGGGGCTTGCGATCGTCAAGGCGTTCGCCGAAGCGATGGGGATGAGTGTCGAGGCCGGCAATCGCGAAGACCGGACCGGCGCACGGTTCTCGCTGTGCTTTCCCAAGGACCTGCTCGTCCGCGAGACCGATGGAGCGAATGTGTGAGCGGACAGACCATTTTGATCGTCGACGACGAGCTGCATATCCGACGGCTGCTGCGCAACACGCTGGAGCGGGCGGGGTACGGCGTCGAGGAGGCGGTCGACGCGCGCGAGGCGTTGCGGGTCGCAGGCAGCCGGCCGTTGACCGCGGTGCTGCTCGATCTCGGGCTGCCCGATCGCGACGGCCTCGAGCTCGTGCCGCTGTTGAAGAAGCTCGCCGATCCGATCGTGCTGGTCGTGTCGGCGCGCGAGGCGACCGACCAGAAGGTCGCCGCGCTCGATCTCGGCGCCGAGGATTACGTCACCAAACCGTTCGATACCGAGGAGTTGCTCGCGCGGCTGCGCGTGGCGTTGCGCGGGCGCGGCGAGGCGACCGCACGCCCGACGATCCTGCGCGCGCACGGGGTGGAGATCGATTTCGAGCACCGGCTGGTGCGGCGTGGTGACGAGGAGGCGCACCTGACCCGCAAGGAGTATGACGTGCTGTCGGCTTTGGCTGCGCATCCGGGGCGGGTCGTGACTCACCAGCGGATCCTGGAGGCGGCGTGGCCGATGGACCATGACCGGCGGATCGAATATCTCCGCATCGTCGTGCGCAACCTGCGACAGAAGCTGGAAGGCGCGGGCGGCGTCGGCAGCGTGATCGCGAATGAACTCGGCGTCGGCTACCGGCTGCTCGTCGACGCCTGAGCGCGTTGGTAGTTTTTTGGCCAGTTCACATCCCTCCATATTCGTCATCCCCGCGCAGGCGGGGATCCATACTGGCTGAACGCGCGATCGACTCTCACCCCGTTGAGCATCTGGATCCCCGCCTCCGCGGGGATGACGGGCGTTGGCGGAGAGGCAGCCGTTCGCCGGCGCAAGCGCACTATGCGAAGACTATGACTTCCCCACGATATCGATCTCGAACGCATATGCGCGTGGCGATAGCTGGGATGTCGCATGACCGACGCTTCCCGCCTTCGCACCGATCTCAGCCTGCGCGCGGGCGGCGTCCTGTCGCTGGCGATCGCCGTTACCGCGCTCCACGCGCTGGCCCGTCTGCATCCGGCGAACGGCGTGCTGGCGGTCGTGCTCGCGATGATCGGCTTCCTCTGCGCGAGTGCCGGTGCGATGTTGGTGATCGTCGGCGGGCATATCCATGACCGCGTCGCGATCAGCGCGCGCTGGCGCCGCGTCGAGCGATAGGGCGCGCCCGGGGCGGGACCTGTCGACGCGCGCGCGCGATGGCCTTATGCTACCGCGTTGCAGCATAATGACGACAAGGGAGCGTTCCGCATGATCGGTCGACGCGAAGTGATGACCGCGCTGGGTCTGTTGGGTGTCCTCCCGCAGGCCGCCGCGGCGATGCGAACGGCACCCGGCAAGGCGACGCCGTTCTCGTGGGAGGCGCTCCAGCAACGCGCCGCGACGCTGGCCACAAAGCCGTACAGCGCGCCCGCCAAGGTCGCCGCGGCCGCCGCGATCGATTACGACAAGGTCGGGAGCATCCGCTTCCGCGCCGACAAGACGCTGGCCGGCGGTATCCGCCTGTTCCCGCTCGGTCGCTACGCCCCCACGCCCGTCGCGATCAACGTCGTCGAGGGCGGGCAGGCGCGCCGCATCGACTTTGCGCGCGACCTGTTCGAGGCGGAGGAAGGCCATGCCGCCGCGCTCGGCATCGCCGGCTTCCGCGCGATGGCGCCGGGCGGAACGAGCGACTGGATGGCGTTCCAGGGCGCCTCCTATTTCCGCACCGCCGGCGCGCAGGACCAGTACGGCCTGTCCGCGCGCGGGCTTGCGATCAACACGGGGCTTCCCGGTCGCGAGGAATTCCCGGACTTCACCGAATTCTGGATCGAGCGCACCGGCGCCGATGCCTATACGATCTACGCACTGATGGACGGCGCGAGCGTCACCGGCGCGTACCGGTTCGAGTCGCGCCACGTCGCGGGGGCCGGCGTCGAGCAGCGCGTGTCCAGCGTCCTCAATGTCCGTCGCGACATCGAACGGCTCGGCATCGCGCCGGCCACCAGCATGTTCTGGTACGGTGAGGGCAACCGCGCCGCCGCGGTCGACTGGCGGCCCGAGATCCATGATTCGGACGGTCTCGCGCTGCTCACCGGCGCGGGCGAGCGCATCTGGCGGCCGCTCAACAACCCGCCGCACGAGACGCTCGACAGCTTCGCCGACCAGGCGCCGAAGGGCTTCGGGCTGATCCAGCGCGACCGCAATTTCGATCATTACCAGGATGACGGCGCGTTCTACGATCGCCGGCCGAACCTGTGGGTCCAGCCGCAGGGCGATTGGGGCAAGGGCGCGGTGATGCTCTATGCCTTCCCGACCAACAGCGAGACGGTCGACAATATCGTCTCGTTCTGGACGCCGGCGGCGCCTGCCAAGGCCGGCCAGCGGTTGCAGTTCGACTATACTTTGTCGTGGCGATCGACCGATCCGACCGCGGTCGCGAGTGCGGCGCATGTCGTCGATTGCTGGCAGGGCATCGCCGGACGACCGGGTGCTGAGCCGGTGAAGGGCGCAAGGAAGCTCGTGGTCGATTTCCTCGGCGACGGGCTTGCGGGCCTCGATCGGCAGAGCGGAGTCACGCCCAAGATCGACGTCGTCCGCGGCAAGGTGCTGGCGAGTGCGGCCTATCCGGTCGTCGGCCAGACGAACCGCTGGCGGATCACGGCGGACATCGCCCCCGATGCGCAGGGCCCTGCCGACGTCCGGCTGTTCCTCACGCGCGGCGGCCGCGCGCTCAGCGAAACCGTCCTGACCCCGATCTTCTGATGCAGGCGACCTCGGCCATGATGCCCGGCGAATCGCCGATCGAGATGCTCCCGCAGCGGTTCGACGGGCCGCCGCCGCCCTGGACCGCGCCGGAGCCGGGGCCGGGGATGGTCGTGTCGTCCGACGACATGCTCGCCCGCCGGATCATCCTCGTGCTGATGACCGGGCTGCTCGCGACCGCGGCCTCGTCCGCGGTGCAGGAATCGCTGCTCGCCGACGGGCTCAGCCTGTGGGACGCGGCGCTGCTCGCGCTGTTCTTCCCGCTGTTCGCGTGGATCGCGTTCGGCTTCATGAACGCGGCGATCGGCTTTGTGCTGTTGATGACGGGCGGGCATCCGGGATTCGTGCCGACGCCGCGCCAGTCCGAACCGCTCGAGGGCCGCACCGCGATCCTGATGCCGGTCCACAACGAGGACATCGACGCGGTGTTCGAACGCATCGCCTGGATGGCGCGCGCGATCGCCGCGGGCGGTGTCGCCGATCGGTTCGATATCTTCATCCTGAGCGATTCTGGCGAAGCGGCGGAAGCGGCCGAGATCGCCGCGTGGCAGGCACTCGCCCCGACGCTTGATTGCGCGCTCTACTACCGGCGCCGCACGGTGAATGTCGGGCGCAAACCCGGCAACGTCGCGGAGTGGATCCGGCGGTTCGGCGGCGGCTATCGCTACATGCTGATGCTCGACGCGGACAGCCTGATGGGCGGCAACACGATCATCGGCATGGCGCAGGTGCTCGAACGCCGGCCTGCGGTGGCGCTGCTCCAGACCGTGCCCGCGGTGATCAACGGGGTGACGTTCTTCCAGCGCTGGATGCAGTTCGCCAGCCGGTTGTACGGCCCGATCTCGACCGCGGGGCTGGTCTGGTGGTCGGGGTCGGAGGCGACCTTCTGGGGGCATAACGCGCTGATCCGGATCGAGGCGTTCGCGAGCAGTTGCGGGTTGCCCGATCTTCCGGGGCGCGCGCCGTTCGGCGGCGTCATCATGAGCCACGACATGGTCGAGGCGGCGCTGCTGCGTCGGCGCGGCTGGCGTGTCCACATGCTGATGACGGAGGAGACGTTCGAGGAATATCCGCCGACGCTGATCGACGCGGCGGTGCGCGACCGGCGCTGGGCGCAGGGCAATATCCAGCATCTGAGCTTGCTCGGCGCGTCGGGGTTCCACTGGGTCAACCGGCTGCAATTGCTGATGGGCGCGTCGGCGTTCATCACCTCGCCGGTGTGGCTGCTGATGATCGCGACGAGCGTCGTGCAGGCGCTGATCGGCGAGCGCAACATCGTCGAGGCGCAGACCTCGCTCCAGGTGCTGGCGGTGACGTTGTTGCTGCTGTTCGGGCCCAAGCTGCTGAGCGTGATCTGGGCATTCTCGAATGCCGAGCGGCGCGCGGGGTTCGGTGGGCGGCGCGGGATCGTCCGGTCGGTGCTGATCGACGTGCCGTTCTCGATGCTGTCCGCGCCGGTGATCGCGCTGACGCAGACGATCGATCTGGTCGGGATCCTGATGGGGCGCAAGTCCGGCTGGGCGCCGCAGAATCGCGATGCGCATGAGCTGTCGCTTAGCGACGTGATGCCGCGCTATCGCTGGCATGTCGGGGTGGGCGTGGCGCTGTTGCTGGTCACGCCGTTCGCGCCGGTCACCGCGGCCTGGCTCGCGCCGGTGACGCTGGGGCTGTTGCTCAGCCCGTTCCTGACGATGCTGACCGCGAGCGAGAAGGCGGGGCGCTGGGCGTCGTCGCACGGGATGTTCGTCGAGCCGGGGGAGCATGTGTCGGTATTGTCGCGACCGTCTCTGCCGGCGCGTAGCGGCTGACCTCTCGTCATCCTGACGAAAGTCAGGACCCAGGATCACAAGCGGTGCCGTTCGTGGCTCTGGGTCCTGACTTTCGTCAGGATGACGGAGGGGGCGTCAGGATGACGGTCAGGCGGCGCGGTGCCCGCTCAACTGCGCCCCCGCATCCACCGCGAACCGGCGGTTCCAGATCGTCGCCGACGCCGACACCGCCGTCACCACCAGGAACGCCAGCGTGAAGTCCGCCAGCGCCGGCCGTGTCGCGCCCGTGCCCAGCATCCCGACATGGAGCGAGGCGGCCCCGACGCAGATGCCGAGCGACAGCATGAGTTGCTGGAACGTCGCATAGAAGCTGGTCGCGCTGCTCATCCGCGACGACGGGATCTCGTCATAGGCGATCGTGTTGTACGCCGAGAACTGGAACGACATGAAGAAGCCCGAGAGCATCAGCACGCCGAAGATCGCCGGGACCGGCCAGTCGGGACGGAACAGCCCGGCGACGGCATAGCCCGAGCTGGCGCACAGCCCGCCGACGATCAGGCTGTTGCGGAACCCGAAGCGGCGCAGCACGCGCGGCGCCAGGCTCTTCATCGCGAGCGAGCCGATCGCGCCGGCGATCGTGATCGCGCCGCTCGCCGCCGCGGTCATGCCGAAGCCCAATTGGAGCATCATCGGCAGCAGGAACGGCTGCGCGCCCTGCGTGATGCGAGTCAGTGATCCGCCGATCACCGACAGGCGGAACGTCGGGATCCGCATCAGCGACAGATCGAGGATCGGGTCGCTGCGCCGCTTGGCATGGCGGATATAGGCAAGCCCCGCGACGAGCCCGACCGCGATCAGCGCGATCGCACGCGGCAGCTCGCCGGTCCGGCTGGTCATCTCGAACCCGAACAACAGACAGCCGAGCGATACGCCTGACAGCAGGAACCCCGGCACGTCGAACTTCGCCGGCCGATCCTCGCGGACCTCGCCGATGAAGCGTGTCACCAGCACCACGCCGAGCAGTCCGATCGGGACGTTCAGATAGAAGATCCAGCGCCAGTCGAGATAGGTGACGATCGCACCGCCGACCGGGGGCCCCAGGATCGGGCCGATCAGCGCGGGCATGATCAGCCACGACATCGCCTGGACCATGTCCTCCTTGGCGACGCTGCGCAGCAGGACGAGGCGGCCGATCGGGATCATCATCGCCCCGCCCAGGCCTTGGAGGAAGCGCGCGGCCATCATGAACGGCAGGCTGGTCGCCTGGCCGCACAGCATCGATCCGCCGACGAAGATCAGGATCGCCGCGCGGAAGATCGTGCGCGAGCCGAACCGGTCCGCGAGCCGTCCGCTGGCGGGGATGAAGATCGCGAGCGCCAGCAGATACGACGTCAGCGCAGAACTCATGCTGGTCGCGGGGACGCCGAAATCGCGCGCCATGGTCGGCAGCGCGGTCGCCAGCACGGTCGAATCCATCTGCTCCATGAACAGCGCGCAGGCGATGATCAGCGCGGTGATCCGGTAGTTGCTGGGCGTATGCGGCCGCGCGTCCGGATCCTTGGCGACACGCGCGATCGTGTCGGCGGCGGGCATGATGCCGTCGCGGATCTCGCTGTTGATCGAAGCGAGCCCGCGCCGACGCAGCCTCATGCCTGCCACCCCCCGCCGAGCGCCTTGAACACGTCGACCTGGCGATCGACGAGCAGCGCATCCGACGCGGCGAGATTGGCCTGCGCGGTGGTCAACGCGGCCTGCGCGGTCAGCAGCGAGAGGAAGTCGGTGCGGCCGAAGCGATAGAGCGTCCCCGCCTGATCCGCGGCGCGCGCGGCGCTGGACTGCGCGCGGCGCAGCGCCGCGTTGCGGTCGCCTTCGCGCGCATAGGCGGACAGCGCGGTCTCGGTCTGGCGCAGCGCCTCGAGCGTGGTCGAATCGAACTGCGCGAGCGCCTGGTCGGCACTGGCGCCCGCCTGCGCGATCTGCGCGCGGACGATCGGCCGATTGGGGAAGCTCCAGCTGATCAGCGGCCCCAGCCCGACATGGAACGCGTTGCCCGAGCCGAGCGACGACACGGGGCCGGTGAATCCGGCCGAGCCGCCCAGGCTCACCTGTGGATAAAGGTTGGCGGTCGCGACGCCGATCCGCGCGGTGGCGGCGGCCAGCGTGCGCTCGGCGCCGCGGATGTCGGGGCGGCGGCGGATCAGCGCGCTGCCGTCACCGATCGGCAGCGGACGGGTGAGCGCCGGCGGCCTGGCGCAGGTCGCGACGTCCTTCGGATAGTCGGCAGGCGTGCGACCCATCAGCGTGGCGAGCCGGTACAGCGCGGCGGTGCGCGTGGCGATCTGCGCGGGGATCAGCGCCTCGCTCTGGTCGACCGCGGTGCGTGCACGAGTCACGTCGAAGGCGGTGCCGCGGCCGCCGCGTTGCAGGCGTTGCGTCACCCCCAGCGTCTGGCGTTGCAGCGCGAGCACGCGGTTGTTCGCGGCGAGCACCATGTTGGCGGTGCAGGCGGCGGCATAGCTGCGCGCGGTCTCGGCAGCGACCGTCACGCGGACTGTGTCGCGCGCGGCGGCGACCGCCTCGGCATCGCCTTGCGCCGCCTCGATCCCGCGGCGGATGCGACCGGACAGGTCGAGCGGGTAGGCGAGCGTGATGCCGAGATTGTAATCGAGCGTACCGGGCAGGTTGCCGCCGCTCGTATAGGGCCGGTCGAGCGACGTGCCGCCGCCGAGCACGGTCGACAGCGTACGCCCCGCGGCGACTTCGGCGACCACCGCATCGGCGCGGCGCAGGTTCGCATCGGCGGCGCGCAGGTCGGTGTTGGCGACCAGCGCTTCGGTCACGAATCCGTCGAGGCGGGGGTCGCCGTAGAGTTGCCACCAATGATCGGGGAGCGGCGTATCGACGAAGACCTTTTCGGTGCCGCTGTCGAATTTGCCCTGCGCGGCGGGGCGGTTGACGACGGCGATGTCGGGGCGCGCATAGTTCGGGCCCGCGGTGGTGCAGGCGGCGAGGCCGAGCGCGAGAATGCTCCCGGCGATACCGCGACGCTTGAGGGCGGGGGCAACCCCACCCCCTCCGTCATCCTGACGAAAGTCAGGATCCAGAGCCGCAAACGGCGTCGCCCGTAACCCTGGATCCTGACTTTCGTCAGGATGACGGAGGGGGACGTCAGGATGACGGGAGAGAGAAGCGGTGATGGGTGAAAAACGCGAGCCGATCATGTCGGCGCCCCCGGCTGAACCTTGGGCTGCACCGTGACCGTCGCCGTCCGGCCGACGATCAGCTGTGTCCCCTTGGGAACACGCGTCAGCTTTACGCGCACCGGGATGCGTTGCGCGAGGCGGACCCAGTTGAACGTCGGGTTGACGTTGGGCAGCAGGTTCGTCGTGTTCGTCCGCTCGCTGTCGTTGATCCCCGCGGCGATGCTGTCGACCCGACCCTGCAGCGCCTGCGGTTCGCCCATCAGGTGCACCAGGACCGGGTCGCCGAGATGAATGCTGCCGAGCTTGGTTTCCTCGAAATAGCCCTCGACACGCAGCGAGTCGGTATCGACCAGCGCCATCGCCTGCGCGCCCGCCGCGATATAATCGCCTGGGTGGAGATCGAGGTTGGTGACGATCCCGTGCACCGTCGCGCGCACTGTTGTCCGCGCGAGGTTCAGTGCGGCGGTCGAGCGCGCGCTCTGCGCCTGGGCGAGCGCGGCGGACGCGGTGGCGACTCGCGCGACGTTCTGCTCGTGCGTTTCCTTGGCGACCAGATCGCCGAGCGCCAGGTCGCGCTGTGCCTCGCGCCGCGCCTGGAGCAGCGTCGCGCGCGCGCTCGCGATCGACGCGTCCGACTGCGCCAGCGTCAGTTCGAACCGCGGGCGATCGACGACGAACAGCACGTCACCGGGCTTCACCGCCTGGTTGTCGTGCACCGCGACGCGCGTGACGAGGCCGGCGACATCGGGGGTCACGCGGACGATATCGGCGCGGATATGCCCGTCGCGCGTCCAGGGATCGGTCTCGTACCGCTTCCACAGCCAGAGGGCGACCAGCACCGCGAGCGCGACGATGACAATCGTGACGGCGGAACGGCCAAGCGGGGCGAGCAGCGATTTCAGGCGGGCGGTCATGCGGGAGGTCCGGTCAGCAGGGCAAGCAGCCCGAGGATGAGGAAGAAGAGCGCGAGATCGACGAGCGGCCGATACGTTACCGCCCGGTAGAACCCGGCAAAGGCGAGCAGCCGGGTGGCGATCGCGGTCAGCAGCACCGCGGCGATCGCGAGCAGGAGGATGCTCGGCAGGTAGACGCCGCCGATCGAGATTTCACCGGTCATGCAGGGCGTCCATAGGCGTGGGCCGAGGGGAAGAGGTTGCGCCGCAGCGAGGTGAGCGCGAGGATGCCGGTCCGGTGGCGATCGGGCGCCGAGGTCGCGAAACCCGCCATCGCGGTGTCGATCCCGGCGAGCAGATCGGGTTCGGGCGGCGCGGGCTCGTTGGGCCGCAACGCCCGGTAATGCGCGCCGATGCCGCGCAGGACCGGCGTGATCATCGCGGCCTCGTCCGGCGTACCGTCGAGCCGGAGCTGGCGCAGCTCGCCGACCGAGACGCCGACGCGCAGGTCGGTCAGCGCATCGAGCAGCGGCTTGCCCGGATCCTCGCCCTGCAGCGCAAGGCGCGGGGCGAGCAGGCCGATCCGGTCGAGCATCCGCGCGACCCAGCCCGCGGCATCGGGTCGGCCGGGCGAGTCGCTGCGCGTCGCCAGTTCGCGCCAGCCCGCGCGGATCAGCCGCCGCGCGCTGGTATCCGCGCCGATCGTCTGGAACAGGCCGACGGTGACGACCGCGAACAGCGTCCCGATCAGCTGCGAGATGGCACCATTGGCGAAGCTGTCGAAGCCGCCGCCGAACCGGTCGTTCAGGCCGACCGTATTGAGCCCGCCGAGCAACGCGCCCAGCGTCATCAGCAGAGTCGTCGGCCGCGCGAGGAACATGCCGCCGATCAGCATCGGTGGCGCCAGCACCGCCGCCAGCGTCACGAAATCGGTCACGCGCGGCAGGATCGCGAACGCATAGACCGCCGAGACGACGAGGCCGATGATCGTCCCGTAGAAGAACGCCATGATCGCGGGCGCGGGGTTGTCGCTGTTGCCGAACAGCGCGCAGCACACGCCCGCGATCAGCACCGCGCCGGCCCCGTCCGCCCAGCCGGTGCCGATCCAGAATGCGCAGCCCAGCAGGATCGTCATGATCGTGCCCGCCGCCGCCCTGAGCGCGATGCCGCGATCGCGGTGGAGCGGGCGCTTGGCGGTGCGCGCGAGCAGGCGCGCGACGGCGGGGGTGACGGGGGAGCGCGACGGTGAGCGCATCTGGTCGCGCAGGTCGCGCGCGTTGCGATGCGCGTCGATCAGTTCGGCGAGCCGCGCGAGCAGGCTGAGCCGCAACGCGTCGCGCCAGATCAGGCCGTCGCCGACAGGCGGCTCCAGCGCGCGCGCGCGGGCGATCAGCGCCTCCGCACTCTCGCCGCGCCGCTCGGTCTGCGGCGGCTCGCGCAGCCATTCGCGGACGTCCTCGATCAGCGCGAGCGCCTCGGAGCGGGGCGCGTCGGCGCCGCGAGTCAGCTCGACGATCCGGTCGTCGACCGCGCTGGCCAGCGGCAACAGCATCGACAGCTCGGCCTGGAGCGCACGCAGAGTCCGCACGCGCGGCAGCAACCGCGCGGTGTCGAACGGCAGATGGATGGAGAGCTGGTGCAGTTCGTTGATGTCGAGCGCCAGCCGGCGGCGGTCGCGATCGAGCTTGGTATCGGACGCCCCGGCGAGCGAATCGCGCGACCAGCGTTCGGCGTCCGCGAGGATCGCGTCGATCCGCCCGAGCAGCACGGCGGTCACGGTCTGCGGAAAGACGAAGCCGTGGATCAGGCTGCCGCACAGGATGCCGATCGTGATCTCCTGCACGCGCAACGCGGCCGTCGTGAACACCGCGCCCGGCGCCGCGACCGACGGAAACCCGATGATGCTCGCGGTATAGCCGGCCAGCAGGAAGACATAGGCGCGCGGGGTCCGGTCGAGCAGCGAGATATAGAGGCACACGCCGAGCCACAGCGCGAGGCCGAGCGACAGGAGTTCGGGCGCGTTGACCAGGTTGGGCACCAGCACCACCGCCGCGACTGCGCCGAGCACCGTGCCCGCGACGCGGAACACCGCCTTCGACAGCACCGCACCCGCCAGCGGCTGCGCGACGATGTACGACGTCGTCACCGCCCAATAGGGCCGGGTGAGGCCGATCCTGAGCGCGATATAATAAGCCAGCATCGCCGCGATCAGGCATTTGACGGAGAAGAGCGCTTCCTTCGCGCCGAACCGGGCGAGGATCATCGTTCGCGATCCGCCGCGAACCGCGCCGCGAGCTGCTCGGCGACGCGCAGCGCGACGGCCAGATCCTCGTCCGACACACCGTCGAGCATTTCGTGCCGCAAGGTGCCGAACTTCGCCTCGATCGTCGTCACCAGCGTGCGGCCATGCGCGGTGAGGCGGATTCGGCTGACACGGGCATCGGCCGGGTCGCGGCGGCGCTCGACGAGACCGGCTGCGGTCATCTGGTCGATCGATCGCACCAGCGAGGCCTGCGTCACCTCGAGCTCGCTCGCCAGGTCGGTCTGGCGGATGTCGTCGCCGAGCCGGCTGACCTGCACCAGCGCCCAACCGATCGACGCGGATACGTTCATGTCGCTGAGCGCACGATCCGCCGCCCGCCGCCACATCTTGGCAAGCGGCAGGAGCGTGCGCGCATAGGAGGATTCGAGCGAACGGCGGGGGGAAGTCATTAGCGTGCTAAGTAATGGCGTTTACTTATGCTGCAATGCGGGATCGGATCATGACAGAAAAGTTAGGATCGGTTCCAGCTGGACCCTAATGCGCCGCCCGCGCGCCGTCATGAGACAGGGACAGCCGCCCCCCCGCCCCCCCGTCATCCTGACGAAAGTCAGGACCCAGAGCCAAGCAGGGCAGGGGCGCGTCACGCTCGCAACCGTCCGTCATCCTGACGAAAGTCAGGATCCAGAGCAAAGCAGGGCAGTGGCGGGTTACTCTGGATCCTGACTTTCGTCAGGATGACGGGGAGGGCATCAGGATGACGGGGAGGGCGCCAGGATGACGGGGAGGGGCACGACCCCCGTCGCGAACAGGCGTTACTCGACCGCCAGGATCACGTGGCTCGCCTTGATCAACGCGAGCGCGCGCGTGCCGATCTGCAGGTCGAGCGCGTCGGCACTCTCCTTGGTGACGGTCGCGGTCAGCGTCTTGCCGGGCGTCAGTTCCAGCGTCACCTCGCTGGCGATCGCACCATCGTCGCGGGCGATCACCGTGCCCGCCAGCGTGTTGCGCGCCGAGGTGCGGAGCCCATCGTCGCCCCGCGCGAGGATGACGAAGCTCGACTTGATCAGCGCGAGCGCGGTCGCGCCGGGGACGAGGCCGAGATCCTCCACACTGCCGCGCGTGATCGTCGCGACGATCTCGATCCCCTCGGCGACGGCCAGAGTCACCTCGGCATCGATCGTCCCCGGTGTCACCCGCGACACCGTGCCGCGCAGGACGTTGCGTGCGCTCGTCTTCATCCCGATTCCCCATAGCAATGGCCTCAGCGACAGCCCGTTCGACACGCTCGCCTCGATCCGCGCCATCGCGCTGGCGAGCTCGGCTTCGGCCACCGCATAGCCGTCGAGCACCGCGATCCCGGCGTCGGTGATCGGGCTCGCCCCACCGTCCTTGCCGCCCGCCGCGGGCAGCACGAGCGGGCGGTCGAACAGGTTGTTCATCACCTGCACCGCATCCCATGCCGCCTTGTAGCTGAGCCCGACGACCCTGGCCGCCGCGCTGATCGAGCCGCTCGCCCGGATCGCGCGGAGCAGCGCGATCCGCTCGGCACCGACTCGACCGGTCTGGTCCTTGGCGAGCATGATCGTGGCATGGAGAGCGGGGTCCGTCATGGTCGCCCCCATACGCATTGGAAGATGCGGACGCTAAGCCCGATCACAGGCATTCTCAGGCGAGAAGCGCGACGATCTCCGCGGCGATCTCGGCGGGCAGGCGCGACGCACCGTCGGTCACCGTCGAGACGGTCGCCCACCGCCCGAGCAACCCCGCCTTCGCCATCGCCGCGTAATTGGTCCGGACGCGGTCCTGCAGCCCGGTATCCGCCTCATACGCATCGAACGCATCGTCGGTGTAGGACCGCTTGCGCTTCTTCAGGATCAGCCCGCGGGCGATCGCGGCGGGGGTGTCGAGATAGACGGACAGGTCGGGTTTGGGCAGCGCGAACGACCCCGTCTCCAGGTCGGCGATCCACGCCATCATCGCGTCGGCCTCGTCCGCGGCGACCTGCGCCGCCTGATACGCCATGTTCGACGCGATGTAGCGATCGAACACCACGACATCGTTCGCCGCCATCGTCGCCAGCAGGTGATCGCGCGATTCCATCCGGTCGAGCGCGTACAGCACCGCCGCCGCCCTGGGCGACGTGCCGCGCGGCAACGTGCCCGCCAGCATCGCGCCAAGCGCCCAGCCGCCGACCGTCTCGGTATAGCGCGGGAACGACACGACCTCGGCGGTGCGGCCGGCGGCGCGCAGCTGCTCGACCACCAGTGCCGAGGCGGTGGCCTTGCCCGCGCCATCGGCGCCTTCGATTGCCAGGAGAAAACTCATCATGCTGCCCTAGCAAGCCTTACCGGCTCACCAAAGCCTGCAAATCGATCAGCCCGCGCAACAGCGAGGTGCCGCCCGGCGACGCGATGTAGCGCGGCGTCCAGTTGGGCCGGAACTTCTCCTTGTACGCGCGCAGCCCAGCAAAGCCGTAGAATCGCTCGCCGTGACGGAACAGGAACGCCGCCACCTTCGACCAGGTCGGCGACAGCCGCCGTGCCTCGATCCCGGACAGCGGCGCCATGCCGAGCGAGAAGTGGCGATAGCCGTGCTCATGCCCCCACAGCATCAGCCGCGTGAACAGGAAGTCCATGCCCCCCTGCGGCATGTCCTCGGCATGGCGCATCAGATCGACCGACAGCTCCTGCTTGTTCGGCGTCCCCCAGACATTGGCGAACGCGACGATGCGCCCCTCGATCCGCACCACCGCGCAGTCGAACTGCGCGAGATAGCCCGGCTCGAACCGGCCGACGCTGAAGCTCTTTTCGGCGTGATGCTTGTCGGCCAGCCACCAGTCGGAGATCGCCTGCAATTCGGGGATGATCGCGGGCATGTCGGCGGCGGGCACGACCGCGAACGCCGCGCCCGCGCGTTCGGCGACCCGGCTCGCCTTGCGGACGCTGCGCATGTCGGGCGTGTCGATCGTGAAGCCGTCGAGCTCGACGGTCGCCTCCTCGCCATATTTGACGAGCTTCAGCCCCATCTCGATCGCGATCGGCACGATCCTGAGGCCGATCTGGTAGAGCAGAAGCCGGCCCTGTGCGGCATCCGCGCGCGCACGGATTGCCCAGAGCAGCTCGGACCAGGCCTCGCTCGGCCCGACCGGGTCGCCCAGCACGATCCAGCTCGCGCCCTTGACCTGGTACATCAGGAACGCGTCGCCGCTGTCCGACACCAGGAAGCGCTTGTCGCCGGTAAAGGCGAGCATCGCATCGGTCCGGTCGGCATGTGCCAGCGCGGCGGTCGCGACGTCGTCGGGCAGTGTATCGTGGAGGACGGGGATGGGCGCGGCCGCGAACAGCCGCCAGATCGCCGCGCCGATCAGCAGCAACCCGACCGCCAGGCTGGTGCGCAGGAAGCGCGAGGCGTTGCCGTTGGTCTCGAACTGCCACCACAGGTCGCTCGAATAGCCGACCCGGCGATAGGCGAAGAACCCGATCAGCACCGACAAGCCGATCGCCGCGCCGACGCCGACCAGCCATTCGGGCGACAAGGGTTCGGCGGTCAGCCGCGTGCGCCGGTAGAACGCCGCGCGAGTCCATTGCAGCGCCGCGGCGGTGAGCAGCAGGATCGTCGCCTCCTCGTAATCGAGGCCCTTGGCGATCGACAGCAGCGCGCCCGCGATGAGCAGCATCCGTGCCGCCCAGAACGCGCCGTCGAGCCGGCGGTACAGACCGAGCGCCACGAACAGCAGCATGACGCCGACGAGGCTCGCCGCCACGTGCGCCATCTCGCTGATCGGCAGCGGCAGGATCGTCGCCAGCGTATCCATCCGTCCGGGCGCGGCGGGCAGCGCGCCCGATACCAGCAGCATCGCACCGCCCAGGAACACCAGCACGCCAAGCAGCAGCGGCGCCAGCGGGAGCGCGATCGCCAGCGGATCGGGACCGCGGCCGGGCTCCCGGTCGCGCGCCCGGTTTCTCCATTGCCGCCCCTCGTGGACCGCGATCAACACCGCGGCCAGCACCAGCGGCGCAACATAATAGATGATGCGATAGGCGAGCAGCGCCGCGAGGATCGTCGCATTGTCCTGCGGCATCGTCGCGATGATCACCGCCTCGAACACGCCGAGCCCGCCGGGCACATGGCTGATCAGCGCGACGACGATCGCCACCGCATAGCCCAGGAACAGCACCGGATAGAGCTCGGGCGAGGCGTTCGGCAGCAGCACGAACAGCGCGGCACTCGCCGCCGCGAGGTCGACCGTCGACACCAGCACGAGCGCCAGCGCCTGCCGCGCATCGGGCAGCGGCAGTCGCCAGCCGAACAGCGCGAGCGCCCCGCCGCGGCGATAGCGCAGGACGATCGCCAGCATCGCCAGCGGGATCGCGATGCCGATCGTCCGCTCGAGCAGCGGCGGCATCGTCCATTTGACGATCGGCAGCATCCCCGGATGCAGCGCCATCGACAGGCAGGCGACCGTGATCACGCCCGCCCAGAACGTCACCCCCGCAATCAGGACGACTCGCGCGACGGCCGCCTCGTCGAGGCCGGCGCGGCTATAGACCCGGTAGCGCGCGGAGCCGCCGGTCAGCATCGCGAGGCCGAGATTGTGGCTGATCGTGTAGCTGGTGAACGACGCGACCGCCGCGGTGCGCCACGGCAGCGGATGGCCGATCACCTTGAGCGCGATCGTGTCGTAAAAGGTGAGCGCGATATAACTGACGATCGTCAGCGCGATCGACGCGGACAATTCGGGCCAGCCGAGCGCCGCGAAGGCGGCGCGAACCTCCGACAGGCGGATCTCCGCGGTCAGCTTGTGGATCGCCGCGAAGCCGAGCACCGCGACGACCAGCACCGCCAGCGCGATCAGCGTACCGCGCCGGTGCGCGACCCAGTCGCGGATCCGCGCCACGTGAGTCAACCGCGGCGCCACGTCTGTGTCTTGCACAGGAAGCCGCCGATCAGGCACCCCTTCACCGCGATCGTGTTCGCGTCGAGCAAGGTCAGCGTCGAGCCGAAGGTGCGGCCCATGTCGGGGACGAAGATCTGGCCCGACCATGTGTTGCGCCCATCGGGACGGTATTCGCGGAGCAGCGCGGTACCGATCAGCTTCGGGGTGCCGCCGTCGCGCGCGTCAGCCTGCGCCTCGTCATCGGCGCGCACGACCCAGCCGCACAGCTTGTCGCCGCACGCACCGGTCTTCACCGCCACGCTGTTCTTCGGATTATGCCAGACGCCTTCCACCGGCGACGCTGGAACGGCCCCCCCCGCGATCATCGCGAGCGCCAACACTGCAGGAATCATCGGTCGATCCTCAATCCGCGAATACGAACCGCGAGAGCACGTCGTAGAGCGCATCGGTGTCGCGGTGAAGCGGGTGTCCGCCCGGCAGCGCGATCCGCCGCGCATTGGCTTGCGTCAGCAGCGGGCACAGGCTTTCCGCCTCGTCGACGCCCTGCACGCAGAGCAGAGGTGCCCAGGTGAGCCTGCGCGCCGTCGGCATCGCATCGGTGGTCGGTGTCCAGTAATCGAACACTTCGCTCGGCGAGGCGCGAAACTGGACGGTGGTCTCGGGCACGACCAGCGCGACCCTGGCGATCTTCGCGCGCAGGTCGGCGGGCAGTCCGACGAGGCCGACATGCAGCATGTCCGCGCCGAACGACTGGCCGATCAGCACGACCCGGTCGGCATGGCCAAACCGCAGCGCGCGCTGTTCGGCGCGGGCGATCAGCCTCGTGATCTCGGCCGGCGTCCGCGTCGTGCGCAGATAGGTGAGTGTGTTGACCGCCACGACCGGCACCCCGTCGTCGGCGAGCCGATGCGCGATCTGCGGGGCCATGCCGATCTTGTAGCCGAGATCGCCGGTCAGCAGCACGACGGCGAACGCGCGCCGCGGCGTGGTCGCAGACTCGAGCGCGGGGACGTCGGTGAACAGCGGTCCGCCGAAATAGCCGAGCCAGCCCAAGAAACCGGTCGCGCCGAGCACGACTACGACCAGAGCGAGCAAGGATCGGCGCAACCATGTCATCCGCAACCGATTGCACGCGTCCGGATGATCGACAAATGGAGCCCGAATGACGTTTTTTTCACGCGCCCCCGCCCGTGACTCGAGCGGGGCGCCGGCGTTCAACTCCGCGTTAGTCCGGCTTGTGCGCGAGCCGTTCGTGGTGGCGGATCACCTCGTCGATGATGAAGCGCAGGAATTTCTCCGAAAACTCGGGATCGAGCTGCGCCTGCGCCGCCAGCTGCCGCAGCCGCGCGATCTGGCGTTCCTCGCGGCCGGGGTCGGCGGGGGGCAGGTCGTGCAGCGCCTTGTGGCGGCCAACCGCCTGCGTCACCTTGAAACGCTCGGCGAGCATGTGGATCAGCGCCGCATCGATATTGTCGATGCTCTGGCGATATCCGTTCAGCAGTTCGTCGGCCACCCGCGCACCCTTTCGTTGGTTCGGAGCGCCTTTTGCGGGCGTGCGCCCTCTTGGGCAAGCGCAGAAGGGGGCCGCGATCGGCGCCAAGGGTTGCTTTGCCGGGGCATAGGCGTCAGAGGCTCGGGGAGATGAGCGCCACCGTCCACCGCCTCGAAGCCGTACGTCCCAATCCCGAGTCCCAGCCGTCGCTGGACCCGATGGTCAAGCTCGTCACCGGCGATATGGATCAGGTCAATGCCGTGATCCGCGGCCGGATGGAGTCGGAAATCCCGTTGATCCCCGAACTCGCCGGTCATCTGATCGCGGGCGGGGGCAAGCGGATGCGGCCGATGCTGACGCTCGCGAGCGCGCAGCTGATCGGCTATGCCGGCACACAGCATCACCTGCTCGCGGCCGCGGTCGAGTTCATCCACACCGCGACGCTGCTCCATGACGACGTCGTCGACGGGTCTGACCTGCGCCGGGGCAAGCGCACCGCCAACATCATCTGGGGCAACCCCGCCAGCGTGCTGGTCGGCGATTTCCTGTTCAGCCGCAGCTTCGAGCTGATGGTCGAGGCGGGCAGCCTGAAGGCGCTCAAGATCCTGTCGTCGACCAGCGCGGTCATCGCCGAGGGCGAGGTGAACCAGCTGTCCGCCGCACGCCGCGTCGATCTCGGCGAGGAACGCTATCTCGACATCATCGGCGCGAAGACCGCTGCGCTGTTCGCCGCGGCCTGCCGGATTTCCGCGGTCGTCGCCGATCGCCCCGAAGCCGAGGAGGCCGCGCTCGACGCCTATGGCCGCAACCTCGGCATCGCGTTCCAGCTGGTCGACGATGCGATCGACTATGTCTCGGACGCGGACACGATGGGCAAGGATGCCGGCGACGATTTTCGCGAGGGCAAGATGACGCTTCCGGTCATCCTCGCCTATGCGCGCGGCTCGGCCGAGGATCGCGCTTTCTGGAAGGATGCGGTCGAAGGGCGCCGCGACAGCGACGCCGACCTGCAACACGCGATTCGCCTGATCCGCTCGACGCGCGCGATCGACGACACGTTCGCGCGGGCCCGCCATTACGGTCAGCGCGCAATCGATTCGATCGGCGGCTTCGCCAACGGTCCCGCCAAGGACGCGATGATCGAAGCGGTCGAGTTCGCGGTCGCACGGGCGTACTAAGGTAAATCCTCCCACTGGCGGGGAGGATCAAGCGCAGACACAAAAACGGCGGCCGATCGCTCGGCCGCCGTTGTCGTTTCTAGGCCCGGTTAGGGCTCAGCGGCACTTCACGTTGCCGCGATCGACCGAGCGGCCGAGCAGTGCGCCGCCACCGGCACCCGCCAGCGTACCCAGCGTCCCGCCGCCGATCAGGTTGGCCAGCGCGCCGCCGCCGAGTGCACCGATCACCAGGCCGGTCGTGCCGTCGTTGCGCTTGCAATAGGCGCGACCGTCATTGCCGCGATAGATGCGGTCGTTGCGGCCGAGACGACGCTCGCGGTAGTTGCCGTTCTGGTAGCTGCGCGACGGATCCCAGTTACGGTCGTCGCCACGCCAGTTGCGATCGCCACCGCGGCGGTCGTCACGATCCCGGTGATCGCGGTCGCGCCGGTCGTCGTGACGCTGGGCGGTCGCCGCGGTCGGCAGCATCGCCGGGGCGGCAACTGCGACCGACATCAACGCGGCGATAAGATGCTTCTTCATGAGATACTCTCCTGATCTGTGTCAGGGTAACCCGCACCGAGCCGGAAAAGTTCAAACCGTTGCCGAGTCCGCCATCGAGCAGTCATGGTCGCCGCCGGTCTCGACCTGCAGCGTGGCGTGCCCGATCCCGAACCTGTCGTGCAGCATCGTCCTGGCATCGCTCAGGAAATGATCGCCGGGGTGGCCGCCGGGCATCACCAGATGCGCGGTGAGCACGGGTTCGGTGGTGCTCATCGGCCAGATGTGGAGATCATGGATCTTTTCCACGCCGGGCAGCCCGCACAGCGCGGCGTCAACATCGTCATACGCGATCCCGCGCGGGACGGCGGACAGCGACATCTCGACCGTCTCGCGCAGCAGGCCCCAGGTCTGCCAGAAGATGAGACACGCGATCACGATGCTGACCGCGGGATCGATCCAGCTGAGCCCGGTGCGCCAGATCACGAGCCCCGCGATCACCACGCCCGCGGAGACGAGCGCGTCGGCGGCCATGTGCAGATAGGCGCCGCGGATGTTGACGTCGCCCTTGCGCCCGCGTGCGAACATCCAGGCGGTGATCGCGTTGACCGCGATGCCGACGCCCGCGACCATCGACACGGTCAGCCCGGCGGTGGGGGCCGGATCGGAGAAGCGCTGCGACGCCTCCAGCACGATCGCGCCGAGCGCGACCATCAACAGCAGCGCGTTGGTGAGCGCTGCGAGGATCGTCGAGCCCTTCAGCCCGTAAGTGAAGCGCTTGGTCGGCGCGGTCCGCGCGAGCATCGTCCCGCCCCAGGCGACGACGAGGCCGAGCACGTCGGACAAATTATGCCCCGCATCGGCGAGCAGCGCGACCGAGTCGATCCGCAGGCCGACCAGCGCCTCGATGACGACGAAGACGATGTTGAGCCCGATGCCGATCGCGAAGGCGCGGTCGAACGAGGCGGGGGCGTGGCTGTGGCTGTGACCGCCATGGCCGTGACCGCCATGACTGTGCCCGGCATGGCTGTGGTCATGGCCTTGAGAATGCTCGTGATGATGTCCGCCCAACGCCCGCGCTCCACTGATTCGGCTGCCGCGTAGCATCGTCGTATCATGAGATACTAGGACGCGAGATCAATGCGCTATGCATTCCCCACCCCCCTTCGTCACCCCAGCGAAAGCTGGGATCCAGAGCGGCAGATGCTGCGGTCCGTTACTCTGGATCCTGGGTCGAGCCCAGGATGACGGCAGGGGCAGGGGCAGGGGAATCACCCCTCGCTGGCGAGCGCCTTCAACCGGTACAGCGCGTCGAGCGCATCGCGCGGGCTCATCGCGTCGATGTCGAGCTTCGCCAGATCCTCGCGCAGCACGTCGCAGGCCACCTCCTCGATCTGCGCCGCGGCAGCGAACAGCGGCAGGTCGTCGAGCCCCGCCGCGATCCCGCCGGTCTTCGCGCGGCCCGCCTCGAGCTTGGCCAGCACCGCCTTCGCGCGCGCCACCGTCGCCGGCGACATCCCCGCGAGCCGCGCGACCGCGAGCCCGTAGCTGCGATCCGCCGGCCCGTCGGCGAGTTCGTGGAGCAGCACCAGCTCGCCCTTCCACTCGCGCGCGCGGACATGGTGGAGCGACAGCGCCTCGCAGCGTTCGGCAAGCCGCGTCAGCTCATGATAATGCGTCGCGAACAGACACCTGCACCGGTTGTCCTCATGGATCGCCTCGACCACCGCCCAGGCGATCGCAAGCCCGTCATAGGTCGAGGTGCCGCGCCCGACCTCGTCGAGGATCACGAACGATCGCGGCGTCGCCTGCGCGAGGATCGCCGCGGTCTCGACCATCTCGACCATGAACGTCGACCGGCCGCGCGCGAGATTGTCCGACGCGCCGACACGGCTGAACAGCCGGTCGACCAGCCCGAGCGTCGCCTTGGTCGCGGGCACGTAGGAGCCCGCCTGCGCCAGCACCGCGATCAGCGCGTTCTGGCGCAGGAAGGTCGATTTGCCGCCCATGTTCGGGCCCGTGACGAGCCATAGCCGCGAGCTTTCGGACAGGTTGCAGTCGTTCGCGACGAACCGGTCGCCCGATTTCGCGACCGCGGCCTCGACCACCGGGTGCCGACCGCCCTCGATCTCGAAGCACGCGTGATCGACCAGCGACGGGCGTGCCCAGGCGCCTTCCGCGGCGCGTTCGGCGAGGCCCGCGGCGACGTCGAGCCGCGCGAGCGCGTCGGCGGTCGCGGCGATCGCCTCGCGCCCCGCCAGCGCCTGCGCGGTCAGTTCCTCGAGATGCGCGGCCTCGGCCGCCAGCGCATGCGCGCCCGACTGCGACACCTTGGCGGCGACCTCGTGTAGCGCCGGCGTGTTGAACCGCACGACCCCGGCCAGCGTCTGGCGATGCGTGAAGCCGCTGTCGGGCTTCATCAGCGGGTCGGCGGCGCGCGCGGGCACCTCGACATGATAGCCGAGCACGCCGTTGTGGCGGATTTTCAGCGCGGTGACGCCGGTGCTGGTGCGGAACTCGGCCTCCAGCGCGGCGATCGCACGCCTGCCGCCCGCGCCCGCATCGCGAAGGTCGTCGAGCGCGGCGTCATAGCCCGCCGCGATATACCCGCCATCGGACGATTCGATCGGCGGCGACGGCACCAGCGCGCGCTTGAGCAGGTCGATCAGCGCGCCATGTCCGCGCAGCCGCGGCGCGATCTCGCGCAGCAACGGCGGCGGCGTGTCGACCCCGTCGAGCCGCTCGCCAAGGCTCCACGCGCCGTCGAGCCCGTCGCGCAACTGGCCGAGATCGCGCGGGCCACCGCGCCCCGCCGCGAGCCGGCCGAGCGCACGGCCGATATCGGGGAGCGCACGCAGCGTCACGCGCAACCGCTCGCGCGCGGCCTGGTCGTCATGGAACAGCCGGACGAGATCGAGCCGCGCATCGATCGCGGCGGCGTCCATCAGCGGCGCGCCGAGATCGGCCCCGAGCAGCCGCGCGCCCGCGCCCGTGACGGTGCGGTCGACCGCGTCGAGCAGGCTGCCCTTGCGGACGCCGCCGGTGGTGCAGGTGAGCTCGAGGCTCTCGCGCGTGGCCGCGTCGATCGCCATGGTCTCCGCCGCGCGGCCGATCCGCGGCGGGCGCAGGAAGGGCATCGTGCCCTTGGCGTTGTGCTCGAGATACGCGACCAGCCCGCCCGCCGCGGCGAGCGAGGCGCGGCCGAACTGGCCGAACCCGTCGAGCGTCGCGACGCCGTAGAGCCGCTTCAGTCGCGCCTCGCCTGCGGCGCTGTCGAAGTCGAGCTTGGGCCGGAGCGTGGTGGCGGCCGCCTCGAACACGCTCGCCTCCGAGGCGACGACCTCTGCCGCGCCGAGCCGCGCGAGTTCGGCGTCGACCGCGTCGGCCGCGACCTCGACGATCTGGAACCGGCCGGTCGAGACGTCGGCGGCGGCGATCGCGACGCTGCCGCCGACCTCGCCGATCGCGACGCACCAATTGTCCGCGCGGGCGTCGAGCAGCGCCTCCTCGGTCAGCGTGCCCGCGGTGACGACGCGGACGATCGCGCGCGCGACGAGCGCCTTGGAGCCGCCGCGCGCCTTGGCCTCGGCGGGGCTCTCGACCTGTTCGGCGATCGCGACGCGGTGGCCCGCCTTGATCAGGCGTTGCAGATAGACCGTCGCGGCGTGGACGGGGACGCCGCACATCGGGATCGGCTTGCCCTCATGCTCGCCGCGCGCGGTCAGCGCGATGTCGAGCACCGCGGCGGCGGTCCTCGCATCGTCCATGAACAGCTCGAAGAAATCGCCCATGCGGTAGAACAGCAGGCAGTCCTGCGCCTCTGCCTTCAGGCCGAGATACTGCGTCATCATGGGGGTAGGGGCGGGGTGCGACATCGGCGTCGATCTAGCGGGAGTTTGCCGCCACGTCATCCGGTTGGACGTCAGGGGCGACAAAGCGGACCACCCCGGCGAAGGCCGGGGCCCAAATGGGGGACGGCGGTAACGAAGGACGGTCCGTCCTTACTTCAGCCTTCCCACTTGGGCCCCGGCCTTCGCCGGGGTGGTCCAAGCCCTGGGGCGAAGTGTCCGGGGTGACGAACGCCGGCCACCTGCCTAGAAGGTCCTCCAAACCTAACGATCCCCCCGCGAGGCCCCGCCATGTCCGACGAAACGCTCCAATTCTCCGAACGCGAGGCGCTCCTCTTCCATTCGGAAGGCCGGCCGGGGAAGATCGAGATCATCGCGTCGAAGCCGATGGCGACGCAGCGCGACCTCGCGCTGGCCTATTCGCCCGGCGTCGCGGTGCCGGTGCAGGCGATCTACGACGATCCCGCGACCGTCTATGACTATACCGCCAAGGGCAACCTCGTCGCGGTGATCTCGAACGGCACCGCGATCCTTGGCATGGGTAATCTCGGCCCGCTTGCGTCGAAGCCGGTGATGGAAGGCAAGGCGGTCCTCTTCAAGCGCTTCGCCGACGTCGACGCGATCGATATCGAGCTGAAGACCGAGGACGTGAACCGCTTCATCGACGCGGTCGAGCTGATGGAGCCGACGTTCGGCGGCATCAATCTCGAAGACATCAAGGCGCCCGAATGCTTCATCATCGAGCAGGCGTTGCGCGAACGCATGAACATCCCGGTCTTCCATGACGACCAGCACGGCACCGCGATCATCACCGCCGCGGGGCTCATCAACGCGTGCCTGCTGACGGGCCGCAAGCTTTCCGAGGTCAAGATCGTCGTCAACGGCGCGGGTGCGGCGGCGATCGCCTGCACCGAGCTCGTCAAGGCGATGGGCGTGCGCGGCGACAACGTCATCCTGTGCGACCGCAAGGGCGTGATCTACCAGGGCCGCGACGGCGTCGACCAGTGGAAGTCCGCGCATGCCGCGGTGACCGAAACGCGCACGCTGACCGAGGCCTTGGTCGGGGCGGACGTGTTCCTCGGCCTGTCGGCGGCAGGCTCGCTGACGCCCGAGATGGTCAAGGACATGGCGCCCGCGCCGATCATCTTCGCGATGGCCAATCCTGAGCCGGAGATCCGTCCCGAACTGGCGATGGCGGCGCGCCCCGACGCGATCGTCGCGACCGGCCGTTCGGATTATCCGAACCAGGTCAACAACGTGCTCGGCTTCCCGTTCATCTTCCGCGGTGCGCTCGACGTGCGCGCGACGGGGATCAACGACGCGATGAAGATCGCCGCCGCCAACGCGATCGCCGAACTCGCGCGCGAACGCGTCCCCGAGGAGGTCGCCGCGGCCTACGGCGTCCGTCACAGCTTCGGCCCGACCTACATCATCCCCGCGCCGTTCGATCCGCGGCTGATGGAAGTCGTCCCCGTCGCGGTCGCCAAGGCGGCGATGGCGTCGGGCGTCGCGACCAAGCCGATCCTCGATATCGAGTCGTATCGCCATTCGCTCCGCGCCCGCCTCAACCCCACCACCTCGGTGCTGTCGATGGCGTATGAGGGCGCGCGCGCGCATCCCAAGCGCGTGATCTTCGCCGAGGGCGAGGAAGAGGTCGTCCTGCGCGCGGCGATTGCGTTCAAGGAAGGCGGCTATGGCACGCCCGTGCTGGTCGGTCGCGACGACGTGCCCGACCGGCTGCGCGCGCTGGGCGTCACCGATCCCGAGAGCTTCGAGCTGCACAACAGCCGCGTCTCGCCGCTGGTGCCCAAGATGGTCGACTTCCTCTACGAGCGGCTCCAGCGGCGCGGCTATCTGCGCCGCGATTGCGAGCGGATGGTGAACCAGGATCGCAACATCTTCGGCGCGCTGCTGCTCCAGCTCGGCGAGGGCGATGCGATGATCACCGGCATCACGCGCACGTACAGCGAGACGATGCGCCAGATCCGTCGCGTGATCGATCCCGTCACGGGCAAGACGCCGTTCGGCATCCACCTGCTCGTCGGGCAGAGCCACACGGTGTTCATCGCCGACACGACGGTCAACGAGCGTCCAACCGCCGAGCAGCTCGCCGACTTCGCCGAACAGACCGCCGCGGTCGCGCGGCGGATGGGGCATGAGCCGCGCGTGGCGTTCCTCAGCTACTCGAACTTCGGCAATCCGAAGGGCGAATGGCTCGACAATATCCGCGATGCGGTGACCGTGCTCGACGGGCGCAAGGTCGGATTCGAATATGAGGGCGAGATGGCGCCGGACGTTGCGCTCAACCCGAAGCAGCTGGCGAACTATCCGTTTGCGCGGCTGTCGGGGCCGGCGAACGTGCTGATCATGCCGGGGCTCCAGTCGGCGCATATCTCGGCGAAGCTGCTGCGCGAGCTGGGTGGGGATTCGGTGATCGGCCCCATGCTGATCGGCATGGAAAAGCCCGTCCAGGTCGCGCCGATGACGTCGACCGCGAGTGAACTGGTGACGCTGGCCGTCCTCGCCGCCGGCGGCATCGCCCGCTAACCAAAACCCTCTCCCCTTGGGGGAGAGGGAAAGCTTGCGGAGCAAGCGAGGGTGAGGGCACGCGAGGGAATGCAGCGCGTGCCCTCACCCTCCCACCGCTGCACGGCGGGCCCCTCCCTCTCCCCCGAGGGGAGAGGGTTTTCTAAGGCTCACGCGTCGATGCTGGTGCCGAGCGAGGCGTGGACGAGGCCACCGTCGACCGTGATCGTCTCCCCGATCACGTAATCCCCGGCCCGGCTCGCGAGATAGATCGCAGCCCCCGCCATATCCTCGTCCACCCCGACGCGCTTCGCCGGAATCCCTTCCGCCACCGCATCCCCATGATCGCGCGCGGCCTTGTTCATGTCGCTCGCAAACGCCCCCGGCGCGATCGAGGTCACGTTGATCGAGTCCGTCACCAGCCGCGCCGCCATCCGCTTGGTCAGATAGATCAGCGCCGATTTCGACGCGTGATAACTGTACGTCTCCCACGGGTTGAGCCGCTGCCCGTCGATCGAGGTGATGTTGATCACCTTGGCCGGCCGCTCGCGCGACCCCGACGCCTTCAGCGCCGCGTGCAGCGCCTGAGTCAGGAAGAAGGGCGACTTGACGTTGAGGTCCATGACCTTGTCCCAGCCGGCCTCCGAGAAATCCTCGAACGGTACGCCCCAGGCCGCGCCCGCATTGTTCACCAGGATATCGAGCTTCGACTCATGCTCGGCGAACTGCGCGGCCAGCGCCTTGCACCCCGCCACCGTCGACACGTCCTGCGGCAGCGCGATGCAGTTGGGGCCGAGTTCCGCGGCGGCCGCCTCGCACACATCGGCTTTCCGCGACGAGATATAGACCTTGGCGCCTTGCGCGATGAAGCCCGCGGCGATCATCTTGCCGATCCCGCGGCTGCCGCCGGTGATCAGCGCGACGCGGCCGTCGAGCCGGAACAGGGTGGTCGTATCCATCATGCATCCTCCGAATGTTTGCCCGCTTGGTATCGCCGCGGCGGCGTTCCTGCAAACCCGTTATTCGAAGCGGCGTATATTGACGAGGGTAGGGGCCGTACTATGCTCGCCAAAACAGGAGAGAGCGGGTGCGGTTTTCAGGCAAGCGGGCGGTCGTGACGGGCGGCGCATCGGGGATCGGCCGGGCGACCGCGCTGCGGCTCGCCGACGAGGGCGCGAGCGTGCTGATCGGCGACATCGACGAGGCCGGCGGCCGCGCGCTCGCCGATGAATCCGGTGGCCGCATACAGTTCCAGCGCACCGACGTGCTGCAGGCGGGCGATATCGAGGCGCTGATGCAGGCTGCCGACGACGCAGGCGGGCTCGACATCCTGTTCAACAATGCCGGCGCAGGCGGTTCTCGCGACCCGATCGGCGAGATTTCGCCCGAGGACTGGGACCGCACACAGGCGCTCCTCCTCCGCTCGGTCGCGCTTGGCATCCGCTATGCCGCGCCGCTGATGGCGAAACGGGGCGGTGGCGCGATCGTCAACACCTCGTCGGTCTCCGCGCTCGGCACCGGCTATGCGCCGACCGCCTATTCTACCGCCAAGGCCGGGGTGCTCCACCTGACCAAGCAGGCCGCCGCCGATCTCGCGCGCCACGCGATCCGCGTCAACGCGGTCGTCCCCGGCTTCATCGTCACCAACATCTTCACGCGGATGCTCGATCTCGACGCGGCGAAGACGAGCAAGGCCGACGCGATGATCGCGCACATCGCCGCCGACGCGCAGCCGATCCGCCGCCCCGGCACCGGTGACGACATCGCCGCGGCGGTCGCGTTCCTCGCCAGCGACGATGCGAGCTTCATCACCGGCACGCACATTCTCGTCGACGGCGGCATGACGATCGGTACGCGGCCAAGCTGGGACCCGGCGCAACCGTCGCTCTTCTCGATCCTCGACAGCCTGAAATGACCGCCTCTCTATGACCGCCCCGGCCCGGCGCCTGTCGACCGCGACGATGGCGAGCTATGGCTTCGGCGCGGTGGCGTACGGGGTGAAGGATTCCGGGTTCGGCACGTTCCTGCTGCTGTTCTACAACCAAGTCGTCGGGCTTCCCTCCGCGACCGTCGGTCTCGTCATCATGATGGCGCTGCTGATCGATGCGTTCGTAGATCCCGCGGTCGGTTTCTTCTCCGATCGGACTCGAACTCGGTGGGGGCGGCGGCATCCGTGGATGTACGCGTCGGCGCTGCCGATCATGATCGGCTGGCTGTTGCTGTGGAATCCGCCGGCGATGCTGTCGCAGCCGCAGACGCTCGTCTGGCTGTTCGCGATGGCGGTGCTCGTGCGCAGCGCGGTGAGTTGCTACGAGGTGCCGTCGGTCGCGCTGACCCCCGAACTCACCTCGGGTTACGACGAGCGGACGCGGATCATGGCCTATCGCTATCTGTTCGGCTGGGTCGGTGGATTGCTGATGCTGCTGTCGGCCTATCAGTATTTCCTCGCGCCGACGGCGGCGTTCCCGAACGGCCTGCTCAACCGCGCGGGCTATGGCGGGTTCGCGCTGGCGGGGGCGGTCGCGATCGGGGTTGCGATCCTCGTCTCCGCGCTCGGCACGCACCACGAGATCAGGCATCTCCCCAACCCGCCGATCGCCCCGCAGACTCTGCGCGAGTCCTTCGCCGAACTCCGCCAGACCGTGAAGAACCGCGCGTTCGTCATCCTGATGGCGGCGGGCGTCTGCGCCTACACGATCCAGGGCATCAGCTATGCGATGTCGAACTATCTCTACACCTATGTCTGGGGGTTCAAGGGGCCAGTGTTCGTCTACCTAACCATCGCGCTGTTTACGGGCGTGTTCCTCGCCTTCCTCGCCGCGCCCCGGCTGGGCAGGGCGGGGAGCAAGCCCAAGGTAGCCCTGGCCGCGGTGCTGCTCGGCGCGACGCTCAACACCGCGCCCTATTGGTTGCGGATGCTCGGCGTGTTCCCGGAGGTCGGCGACCGCGCGCTGCTGCCGGTGCTGTTCGCGCTCTTCATCCTCGGCACCGCGTCGAACGTCACCGGGTTCATCCTCGGCGCGTCGATGATGGCGGACGTGGTCGAGGATTCGGAGGCGAAGACCGGGCGGCGCTCCGAGGGCGTGTTCTTCGCCGGCTCGTTCTTCGTCCAGAAATGCACGAGCGGGATCGGCATCTTCTTCGCCGGGATGATCCTGGCGGTCGCGGGCTTCCCCGCCAAGGCGACGCCGGGGACGGTGCCGGTCGCGACGATCGACCGGCTGACGCTGATCTATGCCGGGCTGTACGTCGCGCTCGCCTGCGTCTCGGCGTATTTCTTCTCCCGCTTTCCGTTCGGGCGCGTGGAGCATGAGGCGCGGTTGGCGAGACTGGCAACGAAACCGACCTAAGCACCTTCGTCACCCTGACGAAAGTCAGGATCCAGGGTGACGGAGGACTGTCCTTTACGGCTCTGGATCCTGACGTTCGTCAGGATGACGGGGCCAGCGGCAGGCGTTGCGCGTCCCTCCCTTCCAGCAGGAGGAACTGCACGTTAGGACCGACGCCTGGCCTCCCCGCCCTCGGGGAACGGCGACATCGGAGTTTCCATGCGTATTCCCGCACTAGCCACCGCCCTGACGCTCGTCCTCGCATCCCCCGCCGTCGCACAGACGATCGCACCGATCCTCACCACTCCCGACGCACGCGATCCGCACAGCTACGCCCGCCCCGCCGAGGCCCGCGTCACGCACGTCGCGCTCGATCTCGCCGCCGATTTCGACACGCACGTCATCCGCGGGATCGCGACGCTCGACATCCTGGCGAAACCGGGCGCGAAGCTGGTGCTCGACGACAACGGGCTGAAGATCGTCAACATCACCGACGCCAACGGCAAACCGCTCGCCTACGAAGTCGGCGCGGTCGACAAGATCCACGGTGCGCCGCTGACCGTCACGCTGAACGGCGCCAAAAAGATTCGCATCGCCTACGCCTCGTCGCCCGATGCGAAGGCGCTCCAGTGGCTCACCCCAGCGCAGACCGCGGGCAAGGAGCAGCCGTTCCTGTTCAGCCAAGGCGAGGCGATCCTCAACCGCAGCTGGATCCCGACGCAGGATTCGCCCGGCATCCGCCAGACCTGGGAGGCAAAGATCGCCGTCCCCAAGCAGCTCACCGCGGTGATGAGCGGGCTCGCGACGGCCAAGCCGACCTGCGCCGCCGATCGCTGCACCTTCCAGTACAAGATGGACAAGCCCGTCGCGCCCTACCTGATCGCGCTCGCGGTCGGCGATATCGCGTTCAAGTCAACCGGCCCGCGCACTGGCATATGGGCCGAGCCCGCCACGCTCTCCAAGGCCGCCTATGAATTTGGCGAGCTCGAGAAGTTCGTTGCGGCGGCCGAGGGGCTGTACGGCCCGTATCGCTGGGGCCGTTACGACGTGCTGGTCCTGCCGCCGTCGTTCCCGTTCGGCGGCATGGAGAACCCGACGCTGACCTTCGCGACGCCGACCGCGATCGCGGGCGATCGCAGCCTCGTCTCGCTGATCGCGCATGAGTTGGCGCATAGCTGGTCGGGCAATCTCGTGACCAACGCGACCTGGGACGATTTCTGGCTCAACGAAGGGTTCACCAGCTATTTCGAGAACCGGATCATGGAGGCGCTGTATGGCAAGCGGCGCGCCGACATGGAGGCCGATCTCGCCTGGACCGACATGATGGCCGCAGTGAAAGAGGCCGGCGGTCCGGCCGCGAAGGACACGCAGCTCCACCTCGATCTTGACGCGGCGCGCGATCCCGACGACGGCATGACTCAAATCGCCTATGACAAGGGCGCATCGTTCCTCCGCACGATCGAGAAGCAGGTCGGCCGCGCACGCTGGGATGCGTATCTCCGCAGCTATTTCGACCGTCACGCCTTCCAGCCACAGACCAGCGCCGGCTTCCTCGCCGACCTGAAATCGAAGCTGCTGACCCCCGCCGAGGCCAGGACGATCGGCGTCGACACCTGGGTCTACAGCCCCGGCATCCCCGCGAACGCGGTGCATGTCACCTCCGCCGCGTTCCCCGCGGTCGATGCCGCGGCGAAGGCCTATGCGGCGGGCGGGCCCGTGTCCGGCGTTCCGGGGAAGGCGACCACGCAGGAGATCACGCGCTTCCTGTCGCAGCTCCCGCGCAAACTCCCGGCCGAGCGGCTGAAGGCGCTCGACGAAGCATTCGGCTGGAACAGCACGGGCAATGCCGAGATCCGCTTCGCCTGGCTGCAACTCGCGCTCGCCAATCATTACGCGCCCGCCGACGCCTCGGCCGAGCAGTTCCTGACCTCGCAGGGCCGGCGGAAATTCGTCGCGCCGCTGTTCCAGCAGCTGATGGACTCAGGGGACTGGGGTCATAAGCTCGCGATGGATATCTACGGCAAGGCGCGGCCGGGCTATCATGCGGTCACGCAGGTCACCGTGGACCGCATAACCGGCTGGAAACTGATGAACTGAGCCTGTCCGACCGACGCTTTCGGGCGTTGGTCGGTGCGGCAACACGCTTCGTCGGATATGGTTCCAGGGGCGCTTTCAATTAAATCGAACCTCCCGTAGCCAGAATGCGACAAACGGGTTTTGGCCGGGGGGTCTCGATGAATTTCAAGGCGTTAGCAGCGCGTTTTGCGCTGGTGGTATCGTGCGGCCTGATGACGGCCACACCGGCAGCAGCCCAGTTCTGGCAGTGCGTGACGTTCGCCCGCTCGGTTTCGGGCATCGAGATCCGCGGCAACGCGAACACCTGGTGGAGCCAGGCCGAGGGTCGCTACGAGCGTGGCCACACCCCGAAGGCCGGTTCGGTCCTCGCCTTCTCGCCGACCTCGCGGATGCGCGTCGGCCATGTCGCGATGGTCTCGAAGGTCGTCAGCGACCGCGAAGTCCTCCTCACTCACGCCAACTGGTCGCGCCCCGGCGCCGTCGAGACCAACGTCCGCGCAGTCGACGTCTCCGACGCCGGCGACTGGAGCATGGTCAAGGTCTGGTACGGCCCGCAGGGCGGCCTCGGCACCTCGGCCTATCCGACCAAGGGCTTCATCTATTCGGGCCATGCCCCGGCCGGCGACACGCTCGACGCACCTGCGCAGCCCTCGTTCCAGATGGCCAGCGCCACCCGCACCATCACCGCAACGCAGCGCGCCAACGCCGCGCAGCTCGCGAGCGTGCAGCACGGCCCGACCGATCCCCGCGGCATCTTCACGCTGGTGAACGAGGCGAACTGAGGTTCTGCTGGGCGATGCGGTGCCAGGCTGGCCCGGCACCCGCTGCCGCCCCAACGTCTCGCACTGATCCCCCCGGACAGTTTGACGCCCCAACGCTACCCGAAAATGACCACCTCCCCGGCGAAGGCCGGGGCCCAATTGGTGAGGTTTCGGTAACAGCGCGCAACGCCGATCAGCGACGTCTCCCAATTGGACCCCGGCCTTCGCCGGGGAGGTGCAGACGCACAGAAGTCGCTACGAAAACGCGCGGAAGTTACAGCGCAAAACAGGCCGCTCGGTCCTGCCCCCTTGTTCTCCCGCGAAGGCGGGAGCCCAGTCTGGATCCCCGCCTTCGCGGGGAAAGACTCTTTTGCTCAATAGCGTTAAGCGACGCCCATCACGGGCTGAATTTCCTCAAGCGGCCTTAAACGTCAACGCATCGCCATTCATGCAGTAGCGCTTGCCCGTCGGCTTCGGGCCATCATCGAACACATGCCCAAGATGCCCGCCGCACCGCCGGCAATGCACCTCGGTCCGCGCCATCCCCATCGTCGAATCGACCCGAGTCCGCACCGCGTTCGGCATCGGCTGCCAGAAGCTCGGCCACCCCGTCCCGCTCTCGAACTTGGTCTTCGACGAGAAATTCGGCAGGCCGCATCCACCGCACGAGAAGATCCCCGCCCGGTGCTCGCCGTTGAGCGGGCTCGAATAGGGCCGCTCGGTACCCTCCTTGCGCAACGTATTATACGCATCCGGCGACAGCTTCTTGCGCCACTGCGCGTCGGTCAACGTCACCTCGAACCGCTCGGCTGCCTGTGCAGGCTGCGACGTGCATCCCCAGAGCGCAAAGCCGGCGACGCCCGCTCCGGCAAGTGTGAGAAAAGCGCGGCGGTCCTGGGTCATGTTCGTCTCCATGGTTCGGATATAGGTACGCGCGAACCGACCGATAAGGTGATGCTAACCCTCAGTATTTGCTGATTTCCACCGGCAGCGTGCGATAGCCGTGGACGAAGCACGCGTTCACGCGAGTCGGCTCCTCCAGCACGTTCACGCGCATCCGGCGTTTCGCCATCTCCTCCAGCAATATCGCGATCTGCATCTCCGCGAGCCGCGCACCGACGCAGCGGTGGATGCCGTGCCCGAACGCGAGATGCCGCCGCGCATTGGGGCGATCCACCCGGATCGCATCCGCATCGTCACCGAACACGCTCTCGTCGCGGTTCGCCGAGATGTACCAGAGGATCAGCTTGTCCCCCGCCTTGATCGATTGCCCCATCAGTTCGGTGTCCGCGGTCGCGGTGCGGCGCATATGCGCGAGCGGGGTCTGCCAGCGCAGGATCTCGCTCACCGCATTGGGGATCAGCGCCGGATCCGCCTCGAGCTTGGCGCGGGCGTCGGGAAACTTGTCGAGCCCATAGGCGAGCGCAGACATCGAATTGCGAGTCGTGTCGTTGCCGCCGACGATCAGCAGGATGAGGTTCCCGATGAATTCATTGTGATCCATGTGCGACATCGCGTCCGAGTGGATCATCATCGAGATCAGGTCGGGGGTCGGGTCCTTGTCGATCTTCGCATCCCACAAGGTTTTGAAATACGACCCGCATTCGAACATGTGGACGAGGCGTTGCTGGCGAAGCTCCTCGCTCTTCACCAGCTCGATATCGCTCGCCCAGTCGGACCAGAAGGTGAGCTTCCGGCGGTCGGCCCAGGGGAAATCGAACAGGATCGCCAGCATCTGCGTAGTCAGTTCGATCGCGACCGTGTCGACCCAGTCGAACCGCGTGTTCCACGGCAGGCTGTCGAGCATCGCCGCGGTCCGGCTGCGGATATCGCCCGACATCCGCGTCATCTCGCTGGGCGTGAAGGCGGGTGCGACGGTCCGGCGCTGGCCGGTATGGACCGGGCGGTCGCGCGCGATGAACATCGGCATCTGGACGTCGCGCTCGGCGACGAAATCGGCGATCGTGATGCCGCCCGCCTCGGACGAATAGAGCTCGGGGAGCGACTCCACCTCGACGATCCCCTTGTAGTTGGAGATCGACCAGTACGGCCCGTAATCGGAATGCTCGACGTAATGCACCGGGGATTCGGCGCGCAGACGGGCGAACGGCGCCTGCCAAAGGTCGTCGCGGTAGAGTTCGGCGCGGCTCACATCGAGCGGATCGACCCCCACATCCACGTCACTCACCAGAGTCGCCATCGTCGCTCTCCCATGTTTTGCCACAGGAGAAGCTCTGCTGACACCTATGTCAATAGGGGCCGCCGGATTGGCCTAATCATCGTCCCAACCCCGTTCGTGCTGAGCGAAGTCGAAGCACCTGCGCTTGGAGCCCCCCTTCGACTTCGCTCATGGCGAACGGGGGAATGGGGTGGAGATCAGGCCCTAAGCCGCCTTGGGCTTCCGTCGCCAGAACGGCCGTGCGCTCCCCGATTGCAGCACGCCGCGCCGGAACAGCCGCGCGCCGACGGTGATGAAGATCGTCACCCACAGCGCCTGCCACGCGAGCGCCGCGACATGCGGCCAAAGCTCGGGCGAGTTCGCCGCGCGCCCGGCCATCGCGAACGGCGACGACAGCGGGAACAGCTCGGCAGCGGTCGCAATCCAGCTGCCGGGACGCGACACCGCGGCGGACGACAGCCCGAACATCGCGACCTGCAGGATCGTGATCGGTAGCGACAGCATCTGGATCTCGCGCATCGTCGAGGCCTGCGCGCCGACGCCGAGGAACACCGAGCCGAGCAGCAGATACGCCATGCTGAAATAGGCCGCGAACAACACCGCGAACGTCGGTCCGCCGACCGCAGGCGTCAGGTCGCCCAGCGCTGCGGCTGCCCCCGCGGGCATCAGCGTCGTGATCTGGGTGACGACGGTGCCCCAGAACGCGACGAACAGCACCGCCACGCCGAACATCCCGATCAGCTTGCCGAAGAACACCGATTCGAGCGGCACCGCGGCGGCGAGCACCTCGATCACCTTGTTGTTGCGTTCCTCGGCCATCGTGCCGACGACCTGGCCTGACAGGAACAGCGTCAGGAAGAAGATCCCGAACACCGCGAAGAACGCGGACTGGTGCTGGCCGCCGACCGACGTGGTCGATCGCGTGACCGGCGTCTTGGTCGCGGCGATCGTCGGCAGCGTGCCGCCCAGATTTTGCGCCGCCAGCGTCGTCTGCGCGAGCACGCCCAGATAATCCGCCGAGCGCCGCCCGCGCGGCCCGTACAGGATCTGCGGCGCATCGAGCGGGCCGTAGAGCACCGCCGACGCATCGACGTCCTTCGTCTCGAACGCGGCGCGCGCCTGCGCGGCCGGATCGGCGGCGGGCGCGACCGTAGTCAGTGCGGGGGGTGCTTCGTCGTCGCGGAACAGCGCGCGCAAGCCCGTGTCGGCCTGCATGATCGCGCGCGTGGTCCTCGCGGGGACGATCGCGATGATCCGAGTCTTGTCCTGCGCACCGCCGCTGACGCTGGCCGCGCCCAGCCCGCCGATCGCGCCGAACGATCCCATGATCACCGGGGCGAACAGGAACAGCAGGAAGATCGGCGTGAACACCGTGGCGATGAAATCGCGCCGCGCGATCGTGAAGGTCTGGCGGAGAGTCCGGCGAAAACGGCTCATGCGGCCTCCTCCTTCGCGACGTCGCCATGCTGGCCGACGATCCGGACGAACGCTTCGTGCAGGCCGGGCCGCTCGATCGACAGCCCCGAAATCCCGTACCCCGCGTCGATCAACCGCACGAGCAAGCTCTCGATCCCCCCGCTCGGCAGCTCGAACCGCCAGCTATCCCCGTCCGCCGCCGCATCCGCCGGCAGCACGCCGCGGATCGCCGGGTCGGGGCGGTGCGGCGTATAATGCACCCGCTGCGGCAGGATCCCGCGTGCGTCCGCCACCGTCCCCTCGAACCGCCGCTTGCCGCCGGCGATGATCGCCAGCCGGTCGCACAGCCGCTCGGCATGGCTCATGATATGCGTCGAGAACAGGATCGTCGCGCCGCGGTCGCGCTCGGCCAGGATCAGCGCCTCGAGCCGCTCCTGATTGACCGGATCGAGCCCCGAAAACGGCTCGTCTAGCACCAGCAGGTCGGGCTGATGCACGACCGAGCCGAGCAGTTGCACCAGTTGCGCCATGCCCTTCGACAATTTCCGGATCTTCTCGTCGACCGCATGGCCGAGCCCGGCGGCCTCCATCAGCACCACCGCACGCTCGCGGCCCGTCTTCCAGTCGAGTCCGCGCAGGGCACCCAGAAACGCGATCGCCTCGCGTGCCTTCATCGCCGGATACAGCCCGCGTTCCTCGGGCAGATAGCCGACCCGGTCGCTCGCATCGCGCGGATTGTCGTAGCCGAGCAATGTGCGCGATCCGGCGTCGGGTTCGATGATCCCCAGCAGCATCCGCAGCGTCGTCGTCTTGCCCGCGCCGTTGGGCCCGAGCACGCCGTACACCGAGCCGCGCGGCACCATCATGTCGACGCCGTCGACCACGCGCCGGTCGCCGAACCGCTTCACGATTCCGCTGGCGGTGACCGCCCATTCATCGTTCACGCGCAATCTTCCTCTCGAGGCTGGCCTCGTGGTAGCGGGCGGACGTGGCGCAAGACAAGCTGGAACACCGACTGAAGGCCAAAGCGGCCGAATTGGGTTTTGCCGCCTGCGGGATCGCGCGCGCGGATGCCGCGCCGCGCGCGGGCGAACGGCTCCACCAATGGCTTGCGGACGGCCGCCACGGCGACATGATCTGGATGGAGGAGCGCAAGCACCACCGCGAGAGCCCCGCCGGCCTGTGGCCCGAGGTGCGCAGCGTCATCGCGCTCGGCATGAGCTACGCACCCAAGGACGATCCGCTGCGGTTTGCGGACGAGGGCGGGGTAGGGCGGATCTCGGTCTACGCGCAGGGGCCCGACTATCACGACGTCGTGAAACGCCAGTTGAAGGCGCTCGGCCGCTGGCTGGCGGCGGAAGCAGGACGCGACCTGCCCCCCTTCGACCTGAAAGTGTTCGTCGACACCGCGCCGGTGATGGAAAAGCCGCTTGCCGAGGCCGCTGGGCTCGGCTGGCAGGGCAAGCACACCAACCTCGTCAGCCGCGATCATGGCAGCTGGCTGTTCCTCGGCGCGATCTACACCACGCTCGATCTGGACCCGGACAAGGGCGGCGTCGACACCTGCGGCACCTGCACCGCGTGCCTGGGCGCATGCCCGACCGACGCGTTCCCCGCGCCGTTCCAGCTCGATGCGCGCCGCTGCATCTCCTATCTCACGATCGAGCATGCCGGGCCGATCCCGCACGAATTCCGCGCCGCGATCGGCAACCGCATCTATGGCTGCGACGACTGCCTGGCGGTCTGCCCCTGGAACAAGTTCGCTGCGGCCGCCAATGCGAACCTCGCCTTCCACCCCCGCGCCGAACTCGTTGCGCCGGAGCTGGCGGACATCCTCGCGCTCGACGACGCCGGCTTCCGGCAGGTCTTCGCCGGCTCCCCGATCAAACGCATCGGCCGCGACCGCATGATCCGCAACGCGCTGATCGCCGCGGGCAACAGTGGCGATCCCCGCTTGGCCCCGCTCGTGCAGGATCTGCTGGCGGACGAAAACGCGGTGGTGCGCGACGCCGCGGACTGGGCGCTCTCCCGTCTCGGCGCGCCGTCCTAACCTTCGCTGCTACGGCATCGTTAGCCGAGGCCTATTTCCCGCCCTCGCGCCGGGTCAGCGCGGCGACGCAGCTTGCGCGATCGATCGTGCTGCCGTCGAGCTCGCGCGCGTCGAGATAGGTCACGCGCGCGACGTCGGACCCCTTGGGATAGAGATACGCGTCGAGCACGCAGATCCCGCTCTGGAACTGGAGTTTGCGCGCGCTGCCTTCGCGGACGTCGGCATCGGGTTGGCCGAACAGCCGGGTCAGCCCCGCGGCGTCCTGGCCCAGCACGCGCTCCAGCCCGACGCTCGTATAGGGGATCGCCGGCCGTCCGACCGCGGGCTTGGCCACCGGTGCCGCGCACCCTGCCAGCCCGGCGCCGAGTGCGAGCACTAGTCCCGTCGTCGTCAATCGCGTCATGCTCGGCCCTTACGGAAATTTCGGGTGTGGAAATAATGCGTCGCCGTCGCCGCGCCCAGAACCGGGGCGGCGATGTTGAGGATCGGAACCACGAACAGCCCGGTGTTCGCAAGCCCCAGCACGAACCGCCCGCCCTTCGTCGTCGCACGCCAGCCCCGCATCGCCGCCGCATCCATATGCCGCGCCGCCACCATGTCCCCCAGGTCGCGCCCGAGCAGCCAGCCATTGACGAGGAAGAACGCCGCGGCGGTGCCCACCCCGGTGACGAGCAACGCGATATAGACGGGCAACATCAGCAGGTTGACGAGCACGACGCGCGCCGCCGAGCGCAAGCCCATCGTCAGGCTGCGCGCGAAGGCGACGGGGCGCGCGGTCCGCAGCGCCTCGGGATAATGGCGTGCCTCGACCGCCTCGACGACCTCGTCCGCGAAGATCCCGACCACCGCGATCGCGACCGCGCGAAACAACAGCCACAGCGCCAGGATCGTGACGAACAGCGCAAACGCCGCGGCGAGGCCGTCGGTATGCCAGCCGAGCCACGCCGCCAACGCCGCCTGTGTTCCCCACCATGTCCCGATTCCGAGCAGCGCAAAGACGAGCAGCGTGACGAGCATCGACTTCACGAACACGCGCAGGACCGGCGGATCGGTGAGCTGGCCGAGCGACAGGAGGAGGGCGCGGATCATGATGCGGGGATGACGCGCGGAGGTGGGAAGGTCAACGCGGCTTTGGTGGCATGGGGCTCCGGGCGTCCGACACCTTATAGTTCCCCCGCGGACGCGGGAGCCCAGCTAAACCACGCGCACCGCCCGAGACCCTGGCCCCCCGCGTTCGCGAGGGAACAGAAGAGAGAAGGGGGGAGGCCGCCCCGTCACTACCTGCCCGCACAACTCCCGAAATTGCGGGAATCCCCCCAGCGCCACCACCCCGGCGAAGGCCGGGGCCCAATTGGGGGACGCCGATGACATAACGCGGCACCTCGTTACGACCACCTTTTCACTTGGACCCCGGCCTCCGCCGGGGCGGTGCTTACGAAGACTCTGCCCAGAACACGCCAAAACCCATCCCCCCACACCAGTTGCACCAATCCCCCCCGCCATTTACGGCATAGGCTTTCCCATACCGCCCGGAGACTCCCCCTTGAGCACCCCCACCTACGACGTGGTCGCGATCGGCAATGCCATCGTCGACATCCTTGCCACCGCCGACGATGCGTTCATCGCCGAGATCGGCGTCGCCAAGGGCTCGATGCAGCTGATGTTCTCTTCCGAGGAAGCCGACGCGCTCTACGCCAAGATGGGCCCCGGCATGGAGATTTCGGGCGGCTCGGCGGCCAACACGGTCGCAGGCGTGGCCGCGCTGGGTGGCAAGTGCGGGTTCATCGGCCAGGTCGCCGACGACCAGCTCGGCCAGGTCTTCGCGCATGACGTCCGCAGCATCGGCATCGAGTTCGCCACGCCGGTCCGCGCGGGCGACCCGACCACCGGCCGCTGCCTCATCTTCGTCACGCCCGATGGCCAGCGGACGATGAACACCTTCCTCGGTGCGGGCCAGTTCCTCCCCGCCGCGGCGATCGACACGGGGATGATCGCCGACAGCGCGATCCTGTATCTCGAGGGCTATCTCTGGGATCCCGAGGAGCCGCGCGCCGCGATGCGCGCCGCGATCGATTGCGCACGCGGGGCAGGCCGCAAGGTCGCCTTCACGCTCAGCGACGTGTTCTGCATCTCGCGCCACGGCGGCGATTTCCGCCAGCTGCTGTCGGACGGCCTGATCGACATCCTGTTCGCCAACGAGAGCGAACTGGCGGCACTCGCCGAGACCGACGACTTCGACGCAGCGGTCGCCAAGATCTCCGCGCAGGTGCCGACCTTGGTCGTGACGCGCGGCGAACATGGTGCGTGCGCGATCCAGAACGGCACGCGCGCCGAGGTCAAGGCCGAGCCGATCGCCAAGGTCGTCGACACGACCGGCGCGGGCGACCTGTTCGCGGCGGGCTTTCTCCACGGCCAGGCGCAGGGCTACGACCTCAACGCCTCGCTGAAGCTGGGTGCAATCTGCGCGGCCGAGATCATCAGCCATGTCGGCGCGCGCCCGATGGTCGACATGAAGGCACTCGCCGCCAAGCATATCGGCTGAGCCCAAGGCCCCCTCAATCCTCCCCCGCCAGGGGGAGGTGGCGCCGGAGGCGACGGAGGGGGCGGCAGGCTATAACCCGCGTTCCGTGTCCTCCCCCTCCGACTGGCAAATGCCAGCCACCTCCCCCTGGCGGGGGGGGGGGCAGGGGAAAAGCACCACGCAGGCCCGGACACAAAAAAAGGGCCGCGGGAGTTTCCTCCCGCGGCCCTTTTTGCGTCCCGGATCACCCAGGATCAGTGGTGGGTCGGTCCGACATATTCGCCCATTTCGGGGCCCGCTTCGTCGTCCAGCCCGTGATAGAGCCGGCTGTTGCGCATGCCGTACGCGAAATACATCGCGATCGCGGCCAGCGTGTACCAGAAGAAGAACACCAGCACGCGCCACTCGACCGTCAGGATCAGCGCGCCGCATGCGACGATGCCGAGCGCCGGCAGCACCGGATAGAGCGGCACCTTGAAGCCGCGCGGGATCTCCGGATGCGTGCGCCGCAGCCAGATCACCGACAGGCAGACGATCGCGAACGCGGCGAGCGTACCGACCGAGGTCATGTCGCCGAGCACGTTGATGTCGAAGAACCCCGCCGCGAACGCGGTGATGATCCCGACGGCCAGCGTGTTGACCCACGGCGTCTTGAACTTCTTGTGGACGGTCGCGAACACGCGCGGCAGCAGGCCGTCGCGCGCCATCGTGTAGAAGATGCGCGTCTGGCCGTACATCAGCACCAGCACGACCGAGGTCAGGCCGATGATCGCGCCCGCCTTGATGATCTGCGCGAACCACGCCCATTGCGGGCCCAGCGCGTCGACCGCGACCGCGACCGGATCGGGAACGTTCAGTTCCTTGTAGTTCACGATCAGCGTCATCACGATCGAGACGAGGATATACAGGATCGTGCAGACGACGAGGCTGCCGATGATGCCGACCGGCATGTCCTTCTTCGGATCCTTGGCCTCCTGGCCCGCGGTCGAGACCGCCTCGAAGCCGATATAGGCGAAGAACACGATCGAGGCCGCGCGGAACACGCCGCCCCAGCCGAACTCGCCCTTGTCGCCGGTCGAGGGCGGGATGAACGGGTCCCAGTTCTGCTTCAGCGTGTCGTAATGCTGGATCACGAACCAGCCACAGATCAGGATGAACGCGATGATCACGGTCATCTTGATCGCGACGATCACGTTGTTGACCTTCGCGCTCTCCGACACGCCGACCACCAGCAGGCACGACAGCGCGATGCAGATCAGGAAGGCGGGCAGGTTGAACAGATATTCGACCGGTGCGCCGTTGACGAGGATGTCGACGCCGGCCTTCTGGACGTGATGGCCGGTCGGGCCGGTCAGTTCGACCGGGATGACGACGCCGTAATCGCCCAGCAGGCTGACGACATAGCCCGCCCAGCCGACCGCGACGACCGATGCGGCCAGCCCGTATTCGAGCAGTAGCAGCGCGCCCATGATCCACGCGGCGAACTCGCCGATGGTCGTGTAGCTATAGGTATAGGCCGATCCGGAAACGGGCAGCGTCGACGACAGCTCGGCATAGCAAAGCCCGGCGAGCGCGCAGACGATGCCTGCGACGAGGAACGAGAGGAGCACCGCGGGGCCGGCATGCAGCGCGGCGGCATTGCCGGTCCGCACGAAGATGCCCGCGCCGATGATGCAGCCGATGCCGAGGAACACCAGGTTCCAGGCACCGAGCGTGCGCTTGAGTTCGCTGGTCTGCGTCTCGCGCTGTACCTGCTCCACCGTCTTGCGGAGCGTCATACGCGACAGCAGACCCATTGCGGGTCGAGTGGCCATCAATTCTCCCTTGGCCGCCCCCCGGCGGCGCGGTCGTTCAATAAAGCCGCGAGCCTAATGGCAATTTTATTACGTGCAACGCTTTAGTGCGGCCAAGCTGGCCTATCGCGCGAGCATCGGCCCGAGCGGGCGCCCGGCAAAGACATGAACATGCAGATGCGGGACTTCCTGGTGACCGTCCTGACCGATGTTCGCGAGCAGGCGATAGCCCGGCTCGACCAGCCCCGCGGCACGCGCAACCGCGCCCACCGCCCGGATGAAACCGGCGATCTCGGCGTCCGGCGCGCGCGCGGAAAAATCGTCCCACGAGACGTAGGCGCCCTTGGGGATCACGAGCAGATGCGTCGGCGCCTGCGGATTGATGTCGTGGAAGGCGATCGCGAAATCGTCTTCGTAGACGCGCTTGGACGGGATCTCGTCGCGCAGGATCTTCGCGAAGATGTTCTGGTCGTCGTAAGGCTGGGTGGCGTCGATCGGCATAAATCCCCCTTCCGCTTGCGGGAGGGGTTAGGGGAGGGGCTTGCCGTCCCGATCCCGGCGGAGCGTGATCGTCATGCCCTCCCCCGACCCCTCCCGCAAGCGGAAGGGGAGCAAGTCAGCCTGTCCGCCCGGCCTTTTCGACCAGCCCGCCGACGCCCTCGCGCCGCTCCAGCTCGGCGCGCACGTCGTCGAGGCTGAGCCCCGCATCCGCGAGCAGCACCGCCAGATGGAACATCAGGTCCGCCGCTTCGGGCACGATGCTCGCCTCGTCGCCCGAACAGGCGGCGATGACCGTCTCGACGGCTTCCTCGCCGAGCTTCTGCGCGATCTTGGGCCGGCCCTTGGCGAACAGGCTCGCGGTGTAGCTGGTGTCGGCGGGCGCATCGCGGCGTGCGCGGATGGTCGCCTCGAGGCGGTCGAATACGGGGTCCATGCGCGGCGTGCTGACGCAGCGCGGCAGGCGGGTCAATCCTTCTTGAACGGCGCAGCTGCGGGCGGCCTGGTCTTCGCGAACCGCTTGCGCAACGCGCGCCGGACCAGCCAGACCCCGGTCGCCGCGAACACGAACAACGCGACGTCCGACAGCGCCAGCCCGGAGGGAGGATGCGCGGTGCCGCTATGCCCGGACTCGACCGCAAGGACGGTGAGCACCGGCACCCGCGTCAGGCCGTACGAACCGGCGTGCGAACCGGGATCCCCGCCGCCGCCAGCGCAGCGTGCGCGTCTCCTATCGACGCCTGCCCGAAGTGAAAGATCGACGCTGCCAGCACCGCGCTCGCATGCCCGTCGCGAATCCCCGCGACCAGATCGTCGAGCCCGCCGACCCCGCCGCTAGCGACCACCGGCACGCCGACCCGGTCCGAAATCGCCCGAATCAGGTCGAGGTCGTAGCCACTCCGCGTCCCGTCGCGGTCCATCGACGTGACGAGCAATTCGCCCGCCCCCAGTTCGGCGAGGTTCAGGGCATGCGCGACCGCGTCGATCCCGGTCGCCCGCCTGCCGCCATGCGTAAACACCTCCCAGCCCTCGCCCGAGCGCCGCGCGTCGACGCTTGCGACGCAGCACTGGCTGCCGAAGCGCTCGGCGATGTCGGCGACCAGCTCCGGCCGCTCGACCGCAGCGGAATTGACCGCGACCTTGTCCGCACCCGCCAGCAACAGCGCGCGCGCATCGTCCGCAGTGCGCACGCCGCCGCCGACCGTCAGCGGCATGAAGCACACCGCCGCCGTCCGCCGCACGACGTCGAGGATCGTGCCGCGGCCCTCATGGCTCGCGCCGATATCGAGGAAGCACAATTCGTCCGCCCCTGCGGCATCATAGGCGCGCGCTTGTTCGACCGGATCGCCGGCGTCGCGCAGTTCGACGAAGTTCACGCCCTTCACGACGCGGCCGTCGGCGACGTCGAGGCAGGGGATGACTCTGGCGCGGACCGTCATGCGCCTGCCCGAAGAGAGTGTTCACGCGGAGACGCGGAGACGCGGAGACGCGGCGGAGCCGCTGAGAAGGCTTTTTCGCGCTGAGGCGCAGAGACCGCAGAGAAGAGGGAGAGCCGCCAAGCCTGCAGGATACCGACGCCGGTAGCAAAAAGATGAATGCTGCCGCGCACTACCTCCGCGCTCTCTGCGCCTCTGCGCGAAAAACCCTCACTATCTCCGCGTCTCCGCGTCTCCGCGTGACCCCTCATGCGGCCTTCGCCACGCTCAACGCCGCCGCGAGATCGAGCCGCCCGTCGTACAACGCCCGCCCCGTGATCACGCCCTCGACCCCGTCACGGACATGCAGCGCCAGCACATGGATCTCGGCGATACCCTTGACCCCGCCGCTAGCGATCACCGGAATATCGACCGAGCGCGCAAGGTCGACCGTCGCCTCGACGTTGCAGCCCTTGAGCATCCCGTCGCGGCCGACATCGGTGAACAGCAACGACGCCACCCCCGCATCCTCGAACCGGCGCGCGAGATCGACCGCGCTGGTGGTCGACACGTCGGCCCAGCCCTTGGTCGCGACCATGCCGTCCTTCGCATCGACCGCGACGACGATGCCGCCGGGGAAATCCTTCGCCACACCGCGCACGAAGTCGGGATCCTCGAGCGCGGCGGTGCCGATCACGACCCGCGACACGCCCAGGTCGAACCAGCCCTCGACATTGGCGCGCGTGCGGATGCCGCCGCCGAGCTGCACATGCCCCGGAAACTGCGCGACGATCGCGCGCACCGCGTCGCCATTGACCGACGCACCCGCAAACGCCCCGTCGAGATCGACGACGTGCAGATGCTCGGCACCTGCATCGGCAAAGAGCATCGCCTGCGCGGCGGGATCGTCGCCATAGACGGTCGCGCGGTCCATATCGCCCTCGGCGAGGCGGACGACTTGCCCGGCCTTGAGGTCGATCGCGGGGAAGATGATGAGGCTCATGGCCGCCACTCCAGGAAACGTTCGAGCAAGGCCAGGCCGTAGCGCTGGCTCTTCTCAGGATGAAATTGCACGCCGATCATCGTGTCGCGACCGATCGCCGCGGTGACCGCACCGGCATGCTCGGTGGTCGCGAGGATATCGGCGCCTTCAAAGGCAAAGCTGTGCAGGAAATAGGCCTCGCCCGGCTCGATCAGCGGATGCGCGCGCGCCGGCACGACGTCGTTCCAGCCCATATGCGGCACCTTCGCGTCGCTGTTGCCGGGCTCGAGCCGTCGCACGCGCCCGGCGACCCAGCCAAGCCCGGCATGCGTCCCCATTTCCTCGCCCGCCTCGGCCATCAGCTGCATGCCGACGCAGATGCCGAGGAACGGCGCGCCCTCGTCGCGCACGCGCCGGTTCAGCGCCTCGACCATCCCCGGCACCGCACGCAACGCCGCCGCGCACGCGCCATAAGCGCCGACGCCGGGCAGGACGATCCGGTCGGCCTTCGCGACGACGTCGGCATCCGCTGTGACGATCAGGTCGCTACAGCCCGCGGTGCGCAGCGCGTTCTCGACCGAATGGAGATTGCCCGCGCCGTAATCGATCAGCGCGAGCGTCACAATATCCCCTTGGTCGACGGAATCGCGTCGGCCTTGCGCGGGTCGATCTCGATCGCGGTGCGCAGCGCGCGCGCGACGCCCTTGAACGCGGCCTCGGCGATGTGGTGATTGTTGGTGCCGTACAGCGTCTCGACGTGCAGCGTGATGCCCGCGGCCTGCGCGAAGCTGTGGAAGAAATGCTCGAACATCTCGGTATCCATCGTGCCGAGCCGCGTCTGCGAGAACAGGTCCTTCCAGACGAGCCAAGGACGGCCGGAGATATCGAGCGCCACCCGCGTCAGAGTCTCGTCCATCGGCGATAGCGCATCGCCGTACCGCGTGATGCCGCGCTTGTCGCCGAGCGCCTGCGCGAATGCCTGGCCGATCGCGATGCCGGTATCCTCGACGGTGTGATGCTCGTCGATATGCAGGTCGCCCTTGGTGCGGACGGTAAGATCGATCAGCGAATGGCGCGACAATTGTTCGAGCATGTGATCGAAGAAACCGACCCCGGTCTCGACGTCGTAAACGCCGGTCCCGTCGAGGTTTATGGTGACGTCGATCGCCGTCTCGGCGGTGGAGCGGGAAATCGTGGCGGTGCGCATTCCGACTCCCATAACGGACCGTACGGCGCATGCAATCTTGACCGGCATCCGAATACCGCTACCCAGAGGGAATGAGCGATGGACTGCCCGATAGCCTGATTCCGTACGACGAGATCGTGCAAGAAGCCCTGCGTGCCGTGGTCGGCCGCGTGCTCGGCTCCGTGTCGGAGGCCGGCGGGCTTCCCGGCGAGCATCATTTCTACATCACCTTCAAGACGCAGGCACCGGGAGTCGATATCCCCAAGCGGCTGATCGAGCGTTTTCCGGACGAGATGACGATCGTGATGCAGAACCGCTATTGGGACCTCGTCGTCGACGATACGCGCTTCTCGATCGGGCTCAGCTTCAACCAGGTCCCGTCGAAGCTCGTGATCCCCTATTCGGCGATCACCGCGTTCCAGGATCCCGCGGTCAGCTTCGAACTGCGCTTCCAGGCGCAGGAGGGCGCCGACGAGGCGCTCGGCGAGCATGACGAACCCGAGAATGACGGCCCGACCGCGGTGCCGATCGAAGACGGCTCGAACGTCGTCGCGGTGGATTTCAAGCGGAAGAAGTGACCCTTTCTCCCTCTCCCTTCAGGGGAGAGGGAAGGGGCCCGCCGCGCTTGCGGTGGGAAGGGTGAGGGGCATGAGGCTCCGTGCCCCTTCGACAAATCCCCTCTCCCTTCCGTCGCCTGCGGCTCCTCCCTCCCTCTCCCCGAAGGGGCGAGGGATCCACCGCAAGCCCCGGAAGGTTCTCTCCCCATGACCACCCGCACAGAAACCGACTCGATCGGCCCGATCGAAGTCCCCGCCGACGCCTATTGGGGCGCGCAGACCGAGCGATCGGTCGAGAATTTCCCCTTCGGCACCCGCGAACGCATGCCGATCGAGATCGTCCATGCATTGGCGCTCGTCAAACAGGCCGCCGCCCGCGTGAACCGCTCCCACGGCCTCGACCCAAAAATCGCCGACGCCATCGAATCAGCCGCGCAGGAGATCGTCGACGGCAAACTCGACGACCAGTTCCCGCTGGTCATCTGGCAGACCGGCAGCGGCACGCAGTCGAACATGAACGTCAACGAGGTCATCGCCGGCCGCGCCAACGAGGTTCTCACCGGCACGCGCGGCGGCAAGTCGCCGGTCCACCCCAACGACCATGTCAACATGAGCCAGTCGTCGAACGACAGCTTCCCGACCGCGCTCCACATCGCCGCCGCGATCGCCACGACAAAGCGGCTGATCCCCGCACTCGACAAGCTCCACGCCGCGCTCGACGCGAAGGCCAAGGCCTGGGACGACATCGTCAAGATCGGCCGCACGCACCTCCAGGATGCGACTCCGCTGACGCTCGGCCAGGAGTTCTCCGGCTATGCGCACCAGCTCTATCGCTGTCGGCACCGGATCGAGCCGGCGATCAGCCACGGCATGGTCATCCTCGCGCAGGGCGGCACCGCGGTCGGCACCGGGCTCAACGCGCCGCACGGCTTCGGTGATGCATTCGCGGCGGCGGTGGCTACGATTACCGGCCTGCCGTTCGTCAGCGCGCGTAACAAGTTCGAGGCGCTCGCCTCGAACGACCCGCTCGTTCACCTCTCGGGCACGCTCAACACGCTCGCGGTCGCGCTGACCAAGATCGCCAACGACATCCGCCTGCTGGGCAGCGGCCCACGCTGCGGCTTCGGCGAGATCGACCTGCCTGCCAACGAGCCCGGCAGTTCGATCATGCCCGGCAAGGTCAACCCCACGCAGTGCGAGATGCTGACGATGGTCGCCGGCCAGGTCATGGGCAACCACGTCGCGGCGACGGTCGGCGGGATGCAGGGTCATCTCGAGTTGAACGTCTTCAAGCCGTTGATCGGCGCCAACGTGCTGCGCTCGATCGACCTGCTCGCGATCGCGATGGAGGGATTCGCGGAGCGCTGCGTCGACGGCATCGAGCCCAATCGCGACCGCATCGCCGACCTGCTCGACCGCTCGCTGATGCTGGTCACCGCGCTCGCCCCCGAGATCGGTTACGACGCCGCCGCGAAGATCGCCAAGCACGCGCATGCCGAGGGGCTGACGCTGAAGGAGGCGGGCCTCGCGCTCGGGCTAGTCGATGCCGAGACCTTCGACCGCGTAGTGCGACCCGAGTCGATGCTCGGCCGCTAACCGCCCCACCCCGTCATCCTGACGAAAGTCAGGACCCAGAGCCATAAGCGTCGCGCGTCGTAACTCTGGATCCTGGATCAAGTCCAGGATGACGGGTGGTGTGTACACCCCCCCACCGTCATCCTGACGAAAGTCAGGATCCAGGGTTACTCAGCGAGACGATCGTGGCTCTGGGTGCTGACGTTCGTCAGGATGACGGATGGTGGTGCGCGGGAACCCAAACGCCCCTCGCGCGCTAACCCGCCACACGCGAAGGAGAAATTACGTGGGCGCAACGACCATAGGCGCGCTGATCGGCGCAGGCATCGACTCGCTCAGCGGCGACGACGGCAATGCGGACGGCGCGATCATCGGTGCGATCACCGCCAACGTACTCAAGATCGTCGTACCGCTGGCCGTGACCTACGCGATCGGCTGGGCGGTGCTGCGCGGTGCAGCGGAACTCAAGGACCAGGTTTTCGGAGAGGTTAAGTCATGATCGGACGTATCATCAGTGCATTGGTTGGCCGCGAAATGGGCCGTCGCGACGGCTCGGGCGGCGCATCGGGCGCGGTCAAGGGCGTAGTCGCGATGGGGCTGATGCGCCGCATGGGGCCGCTCGGCATGATCCTCGGCGGCGGCTACGCGGCCAAGAAGGCGTATGACCGCAACAAGGCGCGCAAGGCGGGCTACTGATCCGCCGCCAGAATGACACAAGCGGACTGCGCATGGGTTGACGCCCATGCGCAGTCCGCGGCAAGGGCGCGCATGCCCCACACACTTCCGTCCGACCCACATGGTTTCCGTCGCCGCGGAGTCCTGTTCGTGCTGTCCTCGCCTTCCGGCGCCGGCAAGTCGACGATCGCGCGCAGATTGCTCGCCGACGAACATGAGCTGGAGATGTCGGTCTCGGTGACGACCCGCGCGATGCGCCCGGGCGAAGTCGACGGCAAGGATTACCATTTCACCGATCTCGAGGGCTTTCGCGACATGGTCGCGAAGGACGAGTTCCTCGAATGGGCGCATGTCTTCAACCATCGCTACGGCACGCCACGCGCGCAGGTCGAGGAGATGCTCGCCGCCGGCAAGGATGTGCTGTTCGACATCGACTGGCAGGGCGCGCAGCAGCTGTTCCAGATCGCCGGCGGCGACGTCGTCCGCGTCTTCATCTTCCCGCCCTCGATGGAGGAACTCCACCGCCGCCTCACCAGCCGCGGCACCGACTCGACCGAGGTGATCGACGCGCGCATGTCGCGCGCGGCGAACGAGGTCAGCCACTGGGACGGCTATGATTACGTGCTGGTCAACGACGACGTCGACAGCTGCATTCGCGGCGTGAAGACGATCCTTGCCGCCGAACGCCTCAAGCGCTCGCGCCAGACCGGCCTGATCGGCTTCATCCGCCGCCTGACGCGCTGAGGCGCCCAGCCGCCCCACCGTATCCGCCAGCCCTATCCGTCATCCCAGCGAACGCTGGGATCTCCCGGTTCGGGCGGCAGCGCTCGCCAAGCAGGATACCCCAGCGTTCGCTGGGGTGACGGCGATTGGGCGGGCGCCCGTCAAAGCATCCCCAGAAACGCCACCCCGCGCGCGAATTCCTGGCGCTTGAGTTCGCGCAACTCGGCCGCCTGCCAGTCCTCGCCCCACATCTCGATCGACCAGTCCTCGTCGATCCCCGCCGCCGCCCACGCCGCGTCCGCGTCGATCTCACCCTCGATCAGCGCCAGCCCGATCACCAGCGATCCCGTCAGCGTCACCACCGGCGACAGCCCCGCGAGCCGGAAATCGTCATACGCCGCAACGGCCTCGTGCAGCCGTGCGATCGTCGCAGGGGCTTGCGCGACGTGCATCACCCCCGCGGTCACCGCGAACGTCACGTCATACCGGCCGCGCGCCCAGTCGAGCAGCGGATCCCACGCCGCCGCCTGCCGCTCGACCAGCAACGGCGGACCCTCGGCGCGGTAGCAGAGCAGGTCGCTCTCGCCATAGGCCGCAAGCCGCGCGGCGAACTGCGTCGGGTCATTCGCGATCGGATCGGTGGCGGCATTGGCGAGGCCGGTCAGTGGCATCGTCCGCGGATCGATCGTCTCGCCGACGCTGCGCCATTCCGCCGCGACCGCCTCTGCCAGCGCCGCGGTCGGCAATGCGAGCGGCCGCCGCCCGGGCGTCCGCACCGGCTTGCCGTCGAGCGTCACCACGCGATCCCCATCGATCGCAACGTCTTTCCAGAACCGCTTCATTGGGGTGGACTCCGCCAGCGATGCGCCAGGCTGCGCGGCACGGTCGCGATCATCGCCATCGCCGACAGCACGATCGCCGTCCCGAGGATCTTCGGGCCCATGTCATGCGCGCGCGCGATCAGGATCAGGCCGAGCAACGCCCCCGCGACTCCTGCCATCCGCACGACGACCAGCACGAACCAGCGCCGCTGCGCTAGCTTGTCGGCGTCGGTCATGGCCGCGCGACCATGTGCAGCAGCTCTGGCACCGCGGTTGCGACGACGTCCGCCCCCGCATCCGACAATTCGTGGACCGCGTGATAGCCCCAGGCGACGCCGACCGCGCGCACCCGTGCCGCGCGCGCCATCGCCATGTCGAAGCTCGTATCGCCGATCATCGCGGTCGTCGCCGCGGTCGCGCCCGCTTCGGCGATCGCCGCGAACAGCATCGCCGGATCGGGCTTCGACGGATGGCGGTCGGCGGTCTGCAACGTCACGAACCGATCGGTGATCCCATGCGCGGCAAGAATATGCGCGAGCCCGCGGTCCGACTTGCCCGTCGCGACGCCGAGCACCCAGCCGTCGTCGGCGAGCGTCGTCAGCACGTCGGCGATCCCGTCGAACAACGGCTCGTCGGCCAGTTCGCCGCTCGCGCGCATCGCATGGAACGCGGCCTTGTAGTCGGCGGCGAGCGCGCGGTGCAGCGCTTCGTCGGCCTGTGGCAGCAGCACCTGCATCGCCTCGACGAGGCTGAGCCCGACGATCCGGCGAATTTCGTCACGCGGCGGCGGGACGAGCCCGGCCGTCTCGAACGCCCGCTCGCACGCGACGCAGATATTCGCCTGGCTGTCGACGAGAGTCCCGTCGCAATCGAACACGGCAAGGCGGATCATGGGATTTTCCAACGCATCCCCGCCTCGTAGATCAGCCGGGCGAACGAGGGAACGCCAAACCGGAACGCGCCTCTTCCTCGACGGTTCGTCTCGCAGGCTTTTGGAGATTCATGATGGCGCACGCACCGACCGACACCCCGAACATCTGGGCCGCCGCTGCGGCCGGCCTGATCGCGGGGCTCGCCGCCTCGTTCGTGATGGATCGCTTCCAGGCGGGCGTCGCCGCGCTGTCGTCGTCGGACAGCGACGCGGAACCCGCGACCGAGAAGGCGGCGGACAAGGTGTCCCAGGCAGTAGTGGGGCACGAGATCCCCGACGATCGCAAGCCGCTCGCCGGGCAGGCGGTGCATTACGCGCTCGGGGCAGGGCTGGGGATCGTCTACGCGGTCGCGGCGGAATACCGCCCGGCGGTGACGGCGGGGTACGGCACTGCGTTCGCGCTGGCGAACACCGCGCTGCTCGACGAGGCGGCGGTGCCCGCGGTGGGCCTCGGCGACGCACCGTGGAAGACCGCATCGTCGACGCATTTGTACAGCGTCGCGTCGCACATGGTGTTCGGCACGGTGACCGAAGCCGTGCGGCGGCTGCTGCGCGGGTGGATGAAGTAAGCCGGTACGCACCTCATCTTGTTCCCCCGCGAAGGCGGGGGCCCAGGAATCAAGCAGAGCCGAGGATCATGGCCCCTGGACGCCGGCCTTCGCGGGGGAACGGGCAGTGGGGACGCTGCCCCAACATCCACTCCACCCCGGCCTGCGCCGGGGTGGTGTGTGGTTCGCGTGCCGGTCCGTCCGCTAGATCACCGCGAACCCGGCCCCGTACGAGGCCCACTCGGCTTCCCCCCCGAACGACCCCGGCCACCAGGCTTGGCACCCTCGACCCGAGGCCCACTCCGCGGCGTCCCGAACGTCGACCCGGCCCCCGTCCGAGGCCCGCCCGTCTTGGGCGCCCCCGGCTTACCGCCAGCCGGCTTCTTGTCCTCGACAACCCCGCGCCCACGCCGCTCACCTTTACGCTCTTTCCGAACCGACTTCGCATGCGCCTTCGCCCGCGACTTCATCTGCTCGCGCGTCGGCGCGGTCTTCTCGTCGAGCTGCAGCGCGTCGCCGAGCTTCTCGTCGAAGCCCAGCTGCTTCAGGCTTTCCTCGAAATGCGTCGGCAGCCCGGCGGTCACGTCGATCGACCCGCCATCGGGATGATCCACCTTGATGCGCCGCGCATGCAGATGCATCTTCCGCGAGATCCCGCCGGTCAGGAACGCCGCCGCGCCGCCATATTTCCCGTCGCCGACGATCGGATGCCCGATCGCCGCCATGTGCACGCGCAGCTGGTGCGTGCGCCCGGTAAACGGCTGCAACTCGACCCACGCCGCGCGGTTGCCCGCGCGCTCGATCACGCGGTAGCGTGTGCGCGCGGGCGCGCCCTCGGCCTCGTCGACATGCATCTTCTCGCCGCCGGTGCCCGGCTGCTTGCCGATCGGCAGCTCGATCATGCCGTCCTCGATCGACGGCACGTCGACCACCAGCGCCCAATATACCTTCCGCGCGGTGCGGCCCGAAAACGCCTTGGCGAAGAACGCCGCCGCGCGGCTCGTGCGCGCCACGAGCAGCGCGCCCGACGTATCCTTGTCGAGCCGGTGGACCAGCTTGGGCCGGCCCTCATTGTCATATTGGAGCCCGTCGAGCAGCCCGTCGACATGCTGCGTCGTCTTGGTACCGCCCTGAGTCGCAAGCCCCGGCGGCTTGTTCAGCACGAACGCCTGGAAATCCTTGTGGATGACCATGCTCTGCGCGAGCTCGGTCTCTTCGTCCGACAGGATCACGCGCTCACGCACGCGCCGGGGTTTGTCCACATCGGCGGCGGCCTTGTCGGCCTCGGGCGGGGGCACGCGGAGCATCTGGCCCGCCGCGATCCGGTCGCCCGGAGTCGCGCGCGCGCCGTCGACGCGCAACTGGCCGGTGCGCGCCCACATCGCCACCGTCGTGAAGCTCGTGTCGGGCAGATGCCGCTTGAACCACCGGTCGAGCCGGATGCCGTCATCGTCGAACCCGACGTTGAACTCCCGAAAGCCGGAGTCGCTATCGTTCTTGCCCGCGGTCATGCGATGGCCCTTACTGCGGTGAGACCCGCGAATACTGCGACGATCGAGCCGATCACCGAAAGGAGAATATAGCCGAACGCAACGCCGATCGCGCCCCGCTCGATCAACGAGACGACGTCGAGCGAGAAGCTCGAAAACGTCGTGAAGCCGCCCAGGACGCCGACCGCGAGCAGCAGGCGCCACGCCTCCGACGCGGTGTTCCGCGCGAGCACGCCGACCAGCACGCCCATCAGCAGCCCGCCGATCAGGTTCACCGCCAGCGTACCGAACGGATAGTCGGGGCCGAGCAGCGCCGTCATTGCGCGACCGGTCAGATAGCGCGCGCCGGAACCGACCGCGCCACCGACCATGACATAAAGAAGGGGAAACATCGCCGCGCCCTAGCGTGAATCGCGCCCAACGGAAAGGTGGGGGTTAGGGGAGGGCGCTTGGTGGTGTGCGTGACGCTTCGGTCCGCTCTAACTGTTTCCCCGCGAAGGCGGGGACCCAGCCTGGGCTCCCGCCTTCGCGGGAGAACATAGTAGGGTAGCTGCAGCCTCCCCCTATCCACCCCGGCGAAGGCCGGGGCCCAATTGGAAAGGTAGCAGTAACGAGGGGCCGCGCTCAGCTAGCAGCGTTTCCCAATTGGGCCCCGGCCTCCGCCGGGGTGGCATAATCGCGGAACCGCTTCACCCAACCCTCACCGACCAGCGTTGGACACCATATCCACATCGCTCCCGCCGCCAGCGCGCGCGGTCACATACACCACATAGGCGTCGTTCCCCCGAACCCCGCCCAGCACATGCTGCCGCCCATCGGTGCTATGCCCCGCCGAATACCCCGCCGCCCGCGCGCGCGTGTAATAATAATCGAGCATCTTCTGCATCGGCGCGCTGCTCGCAAAACTCACGACGCGCAGGCGACAGCCGTCGCGATCCGCCCCCGCCGCCTCGGTCAACCGCGCGCCCGGATAGAGCGGCAGGTCGGCCGGCAACCGGTTCGCCCATCCCGCCGAATAGCCGATCTTCTGCGCGCACACCCCCGCATCCGGGGTCTTCTGCCGCTCGGCCAGCGCGCCCAGCGTCAGCGCACCGTTCGCCGTCTTGCATTCGGGGCAGTCGTTCGACGCCGCCGGCGCGCGCTGCAACGTCTTCGGGTCGACCGGATCGGCCTTGAGTGGCCCCTCGGGCGGCACGGCGGCGCCTTCGGGCTGCGTCGGCGGCCGCACCGCATCGGTGTTGGACGATTGCGCCAGCCGGGGATCGACCATGATCTGCGCGCCAAGCGCCGATGTCAGCGCCGGATCGCGCGCCGATCCGTTGGTCAGCTCGGCATCGAGGCTGTTGAGATCCTGCTGGTCGGTCGAGGACCGTCCACACGACGCCAGCGCGAGCGGCAAAAGGATCAGGGCGGGGCGGAAGGAGAGTCTCATCACCGCCATCCTATGCGCGAACGGTCGTGAAGAAAGCGTTTTACGCGCTGGCCCGGCGCGCGCGCGGATGATCTTGCTCCGACGCCTGCCCACCGCCATGTTCCGCTTATGCTGAACCTCGTCTCCATCCTCATCGGCCTCGTCACCCTGGTGCTCGGCCTCGTCGCCTTCATTCCGCTGCTCGGCTGGATGAACTGGCTCGTCATCCCGATCGGGATCGTCGGGGCGGCGGTCGGTGCGCTCTCGTCGAGCAGCAGCGGTCGCAACCTCAACATCGTCCTGATCATCATCTTCGCGCTCCGCCTCAGCCTCGGCGGCGGCATCATCTGACGCAGAAAGGGCCCGGCGTTTCCACCGGGCCCTTCTGTCGGACTAACGATACCGGATCAGCGGCAGCGCACGTTGCCGCGATCGATCGACTGGCCGAGCACCGCGCCGCCGCCCGCACCGATCAGCGTGCCGAGCAACTGCGAGCCACCGCCCGCGATCACGTTGCCCAGCGCACCACCTGCCAGGCCACCGATGATCAGCCCCGTCGTGCCGTCGTTGCGACGGCAGTAATAGCGCCCGTTGCCGCCGCGATAGATGCGGTCGTTGCGACCCAGGCGGCGCTCCTGGTAATAGCGCCCATCGCGATAATAGCGGTCGGCGAAATAGCCGCGCTGGCCCCGCTCGTAGCGGTTATAGTCATAGCCGCGATATTGCTGCCAATTGCCGTTGCGCCCATTGTCGCGGCGGATGTCGCGAATGTCGCCGCGGCGATCCTGGCGCGCATCGCGCACCTCCTCACGATACTCGCGGCGCGCATCGCGCACATCGCCGCGTGAATCGGCGTTACGCACGTCGCGGCGGTAATCGCGCTGCGCGTCGCGGACCTGGTCGTTATACTCGCGATTGGCGCCGCGGACCGTCGATTGCGCGGTCGCGGGGATCGCGCCGAACGCCGTGGCGGCAAGGGCTGCCGAAAGAAGGGCAATACGCATTGTTCGTCTCCTGACTCGATGCGCAAAGAACGGCCGGCCAAAGCGGGAGTTGCGTGAACCGCAAACTACACCGCGTTCAGCCGGCCGAAGCCTTACGTCGTTGGTATCAGGCGAGATTGTGCTCGAGCGTGATCTCCGCGTTGAGCACCTTCGATACCGGGCAGTTCGCCTTGGCGTCGGCGGCGATCGCCTCGAACTCGTCCTTCGAGATGCCCTCGACCTTGGCGTTCAGCGTGAGCGCCGACTTGGTGATCTTGAACCCGTCGCCATCCTTGTCGAGCGTCACTTTCGCCGAAGTCTCGAGCGTGCCCGCCTCATATCCCTTGCCCGCGAGCGCGAAGCTCAGCGCCATCGTGAAGCAGCTCGCATGCGCCGCCGCGATCAGTTCCTCGGGGTTGGTGCCGGGCTCGTTCTCGAACCGCGTGTTGAAGCCGTAGGGGCTGTCCGAGAGCACGCCCGACTGCGTCGAGACATGACCCTTGCCGCTCTTGCCAAGGCCTTCATACTTTGCCGAACCGCTGCGTGTGGTCATCATGGGATCCTTCGTCTGGACAAGAAAAAAGGCGCCGCGGTTTCCCGCGACGCCCTTTCCCAACGCATGACGACTGAATTAGCGGCATCGATTTTGCCGCTGACAGTCAGTGATGCGTGTTAGCGGCAACGACGATTGTTGTTGCTCGTGCCCTTGTCGATCGCGCGACCGGCAAGGCCACCGAGGACCGCACCGCCCAGCGTGCCGACCGTACGGTCGCCGCGCGTGTCGACCGTGCGGCCGAGGAGCGCGCCGCCGACGCCGCCGATGATCGTGCCGGTCGTGCCATTGCTCTTCTTGCAATAGACGCGGCCGTCGCGGCCACGCCATTCGCGACGATCGCGCGCGTCTGCGGCCGAAACCGGGATCAGGACGGTCGGCAGGACCATGGCGCTGCAGCCGAGAGCGAGAATGAGTTTACGCATGTTGGAACTCCCTAGTGAATTGATCTGATGCTGTAACGAGAACACCATAGCCGCGGTTGCATGAACCAAAAACAACACCCCGTTCATCTTCGTACAGCATCGGGCTGCCGACGCGCGGCCTTCTGCTTTACGCTGTAGGTCCGGGCGGTTACGCCGGCCCGATGTTGCCCGTCCCGCTGCCCGTCGAGATCCTGCCCGCCCAGCTCCTGCCGGTCGCGGCGCCTTGGTTCGACCTTGCCGGCCTCGCGGTGTTCGCCGCGTCGGGCGCGCTGGCGGCGGCCAAGCGCGGGCAGACCTTCGTGACGCTCGTCTTCTTCGGCCTCATCACCGGCGTCGGCGGCGGCACCGTGCGCGACCTGCTGATCGGCGCGCCGGTCTTCTGGGTGCACGATGCGCGCGCGGCGAGCGTGTGCCTCAGCATGGCGCTGCTGATCTGGGTGACGCCCGAACGCTGGTGGAAGGGCGAGGCGCTTGGCTGGTTCGACGCGGTCGGGCTGGCCGCCTATGCGGTCTACGGCGCGGCAAAGGCGCTCGGCTACGGCGTGCCCCCCGTGCCCGCGGCGTTGATGGGCGTGATGACCGCGTGCGTTGGCGGCATCATCCGCGACGTCCTCGCGGGCGAACCCTCGATCCTGATGCGGCCGGAGTTGTACGTGACCGCGGCGGCACTCGCCTCGGCGAGTTACGTAGGGCTGGTGCTGCTCGGCACGCCCCTGTCCTGGGCCGCAGTCATCGCCGCCAGCGCGGGCTTCACGCTCCGCGCCGCCGCAATCCGCTTCCACCTCGCGCTCCCGGCATACGGCGGGCGGCGCTAACCGCACCCGTTGTGTAGAACAAGGAGAGCAGAGGTGTCTGACCCCGCTCATCAGCCTGATCTCTAAGCGGTGGTAAAGCTACCGACCTGCACCCCACCCCGGCGAAGGCCGGGGCCCAAATGGGAGACCTAGCTGATGTGCGTAGCGATCCGTTACTCCAACCTTTCCAGTTGGGCCCCGGCCGTCGCCGGGGTGGGGCAGGAGTTTGCGAGCGCCTGAAGCACGGGCGAAGGAATCACCCCCGCACCACGCCGACATCCGCAAACTGCCGCGGCTCGACCGGCGGCACCGCGGGATCGTTCAGCTGGCACTGCCAATGCCCCACGTCGATCCACCGGCCATTCTTGTACCCCACCTCGCGGTACACGCCCGCGCGCCGGAACCCGACCGCCTCGTGCAGCTTGATCGACGAATCATTGGGCAGCGCGATCGCGCCGATCGCCTGCGTGAAGCCCTGCGCGCGCAGCGTATCGATCAGCGCCTCGTACAGCAGCCGCCCCGCCCCCTGGCGCTGCGCCGCGTCCGCGACATAGACCGTGGTCTCGCACGCGAACCGGTACGCCTCGCGCTTGTGGAACGGCGCGGCATAGGCGAACGCGAGCACGCCGCCCTCGGCCCCGATCGTCGCGACCAGCCACGGATACAGCCCGTCCGATGCCGCCATCCGCGCGCGCATCTGCCGCGCATCGGGCGCGTCGGTCTCGAACGATACCGTTCCGACCAGCACGTGCGGCGCATAGATCGCCGCGATCGACGCCGCGTCCTCGGGAACCGCGGCGCGGATGACGATGCCGCCCCCGTTTGCAGAGGCGGCGACCATCAGAACCCGATCCGTGCCAGCAGCAGGTCGAGCAGCTTGGCGTCGCTAAAGCCGGCGGTCGTCGGCCCCATCCCGCCGCACTCGAGGCAGCGCGCCTGGACCGAACCCGAGGTCGCGAGCCGCTTCATGTCGCCGACCGCACGCGCGAGCATCTGGCGGCGGTCCGCCGCGACATGCGCGAACGCATCGCCGCCGCCCGCATCGTCGTCGCTGCCGTCATTGCCGAAATCCTGCGCGATCGTCGCGAGGAAGCCAGGCTTCTTTTCGAGATACTCCGCATGGACCTTGGCCGGATCGAGCTTGGCGCGCTTGGCGGCCTCGTCGATCGCGTCCTTGAGCGTGCCGAACCGGTCGACCAGCCCGATCTGCCGCGCGGTGCCGCCATCCCAGACGCGACCCTGGCCGATCTCGTCGACCCGCGCGGGCGTCATTTTCCGCGACGCGGCGACGCGCGACACGAAGGCGCGATACCCGTTCTCGATGCCGGCCTGCGCGATCGCGTCGAACATCGGCGTGGTCCCGCCGGTGATGTCGGGCTGGCCCGACAGCGGCGTCGTCTTCACGCCGTCGCTCGTCACGCCGATCTTGGCGAGCGCGTTCTCGAACGTCGGCACCACGCCGAAGATGCCGATCGAGCCGGTGATCGTGCCGGGTTCGGCAAAGATCACGTCGGCCGGCGTCGACACCCAGTAACCGCCGCTCGCCGCCAGGCCGCCCATCGACACGACCACGGGCAGCTTCTGCCGCTTGGCCTCGAGGATCGCGAGCCGGATCTGCTCGGATGCCAGCACCGATCCGCCCGGCGAATCGACGCGGACGACCAGCGCCTTGAGCGTCTTCTTGGCGAGCCCGTCGAGCACCGCCTTCTCGATCGTCTTGCCCGCCGCCTTGCCGGGGCCGCCTTCGCCGTCGACGATCTCGCCGGCGATCGTCAGCACGCCGATCGAGTCGCCGCCGGTCGGCAACGGGTTCGCCTTCACCCAGGTGTCGTAGGTGATGCTGGCATAGTTGCCCGCGGGCTTCTTGTCGTCGGACCCGGCGATCTCGGCGACGCGCCGGCCGAACGCGATCCGGTCGCCGAGCTTGTCGACGATTCCCGCGCGCAGATTGGCCTCGGCGATGTTGCCGTTCGCGGCGATGATGACCTTGTCGGGCGCGCTCATGAACTGCGCGATCTGCGCCTTGGGACGCGCCTTCGCGACGGCCTCGCGCCACTGCGAGAACAGGGTCCCGTACAGCGCAGTGCTCGCCGCCTTCGCGTCCTCGCTCTGGTCGGCGCGCGTATAGGGCTCGACGAACGACTTGTAGCGGCCGACGCGATAGACGTGCGCGTTGACGCCCAGCTTGTCGATCAGGCCCTTGTAGTAAAGCTGGTTGCTACCCGGCCCCATGAAGATCGTGCCGCCCATCGGGTTGACCCAGACCTCGGTCGCATTCGCGGCGAGGCGATAGCCGCCATCGGTGTACGCGGTCGCATAGGCCAGCACCGGCTTGCCGCTCGCCCGCACCCGCGCGAGCGCGTCGCCGACCTCGCCCAGTGCCGCGGGATAGGCCCCGCCAAAGCTGTCGAGATCGAGCACGAGCACTTTCACGCGGCCATCGGTGCGCGCGGTGTCGATCGCGCGTACCACGTCGCGCAGCCGGAACTGGCGAGTCGTGCTCTGCCCCGAAAGCGCGGCGAACGCGGCCTGCTCCTCGGGCTGCTCGACGATCGACCCGTTCAGGTCGAGCACCAGCGCACCGTCCTTGATCGCCTTGGTCCCCGGCCGCGCGTTGAGCGCCGCGAATATCAGCCCGAAGAACAGCAGCATCGCGAGCAGGACGAGGCCGTCCTTGATCGCGACGAGCAGCTTCCACACCCCGCGCACCAGCCGCCATTTCCGCCGCGGGGGGCGGGCCGGATCGGTGTAGGACGGGGCAGGGGTGTAGGACGGCGCAGCGGTATCGGTCATGGCACGAGAGCTAGAGCAACCGCAGGCCTTCGTAAATGGCCTGTATTACGAGGCCAACACAGGGCCGGTTCAAGTCCCTGGCTCAACCCCGAGCGCCACCCAGTCCCCCTCCCGCCTGCGGGAGGGGTTAGGGGAGGGGCGTCCCACCAACGCGCCGCCCGGACACGCCCCTCCCCCGACCCCTCCCGCAAGCGGAAGGGGAGCAGAAGAGAAGGGGGAAAGTCCCTGGCTCTACCCCGAGTGCCACCCAGTCCCCCTCCCGCCTGCGGGAGGGGTTAGGGGAGGGGCGTCCCACCAGCGCGCCGCCCGGACACGCCCCTCCCCCGACCCCTCCCGCAAGCGGAAGGGGAGCAGAGGAGAAGGCGAGCAAAGGGGAGACGCGTCCGCCCCCGTTCTCCTACGAACGCAGGAGAACGGCAGCCCCCTCGGCACGATGCCCGAAACCCACGCCGGTAGGAAAAATTTTCTCCGCTGGAACCTTTGACATGGGTCGCGGGCGTCCACATATGCCGGGTGTTGGCACTCGGGCTCCCTGAGTGCCAGAAATCTGTCACAATCCCAAAAGGACATGGACCCCATGAACTTTCGTCCGTTGCATGATCGCGTGCTGGTGAAGCGCCTCGAAGCCGAAGAGAAGACGGCTGGCGGCATCATCATCCCCGACACCGCCAAGGAAAAGCCGCAGGAAGGCGAAGTCGTCGCCGTCGGCACCGGGACCCGCGCCGAGAACGGCACGATCACCCCGCTCGACGTCAAGGCCGGCGACAAGGTTCTGTTCGGCAAGTGGTCGGGCACCGAGGTCAAGGTCGACGGTGAGGATCTCCTCATCATGAAGGAATCGGACATTCTCGGCATCGTCGGCTGACCCCGACGGGCTCGGGATCGTCGGCTCTTGCTGACGTGAACGGGCCGAGAAAGGCTGGCCGCGAGATCCGCGCCAGCGTCTGCACTTCCTATACTTCACTCCATCGAAAGGGCAGCTGACATGGCTTCCAAGGACGTAAAATTCGGTCGTGACGCGCGTGAGCGCATCCTCCGCGGCGTCGACATCCTCGCCGACGCAGTCAAGGTGACCTTGGGCCCCAAGGGCCGCAACGTCGTCATCGACAAGAGCTTCGGCGCACCGCGCATCACCAAGGACGGCGTCACCGTCGCCAAGGAGATCGAGCTCAAGGACAAGTTCGAGAACATGGGCGCGCAGATGCTGCGCGAAGTGGCCTCGAAGACCAACGACATCGCCGGTGACGGCACGACCACCGCGACGGTTCTGGCGCAGGCCATCGTCCGCGAGGGCATGAAGTCGGTCGCAGCGGGCATGAACCCGATGGATCTGAAGCGCGGCATCGATCTCGCCGTCGTCAAGGTCGTCGAGGACGTCAAGGCGCGTTCGAAGCCGGTTTCGGGTTCGAAGGAAGTGGCGCAGGTCGGCATCATCTCGGCAAACGGCGACCGTGAAGTCGGCGAGAAGATCGCCGAAGCCATGGAGAAGGTCGGCAAGGAAGGCGTGATCACCGTCGAGGAAGCCAAGGGTCTCGAATTCGAGCTCGACGTCGTCGAAGGCATGCAGTTCGACCGCGGCTATCTCTCGCCCTACTTCATCACCAACCCCGAGAAGATGACCGTCGAGCTTCAGGATCCCTACATCCTGATCCACGAGAAGAAGCTCAGCAACCTGCAGGCGATGCTCCCGATCCTGGAAGCCGTCGTTCAGTCGGGTCGCCCGCTCCTGATCATCGCCGAGGACATCGAGGGTGAGGCTCTCGCCACGCTCGTCGTCAACAAGCTGCGCGGCGGCCTGAAGGTCGCAGCGGTCAAGGCACCGGGCTTCGGCGATCGTCGCAAGGCGATGCTCGAGGACATCGCGATCCTGACCAAGGGCGAGATGATCTCGGAAGACCTCGGCATCAAGCTCGAGACCGTCACGCTCGGCATGCTCGGCACCGCCAAGCGCGTCACGATCGACAAGGACAACACCGTCATCGTCGACGGTGCCGGCGATCATGACTCGATCAAGGGCCGCACCGAAGCGATCCGTCAGCAGATCGAGAACACGACCAGCGACTATGACAAGGAGAAGCTCCAGGAGCGTCTCGCCAAGCTCGCCGGTGGCGTTGCGGTGATCAAGGTCGGCGGTTCGTCGGAAGTCGAAGTCAAGGAGCGCAAGGATCGCGTCGACGACGCACTGCACGCAACCCGCGCAGCCGTCGAAGAGGGCATCGTCCCCGGTGGTGGTACGGCGTTGCTGTACGCGACCAAGGTCCTCGACGGCCTGACCGGTGCGAACGAAGACCAGACGCGCGGTATCGACATCGTCCGCAAGTCGCTGACGGCTCTGGTTCGCCAGATCGCGCAGAATGCGGGTCATGACGGTGCGGTGGTTTCGGGCAAGCTGCTCGACGGCAATGACTCGAACATCGGCTTCAACGCCGCGACCGACACCTATGAGAACCTGGTGGAAGCCGGCGTGATCGATCCGACCAAGGTCGTCCGCACCGCGCTGCAGAACGCAGCATCGGTTGCAGGCCTCCTGATCACGACCGAAGCGGCCGTGAGCGAGATGCCCGAAGACAAGCCCGCCATGCCCATGGGCGGCGGCGGCATGGGCGGCATGGGCGGCATGGACTTCTGATCTTGGACCGGGGCAGCGATGCTGCCCCGGACACAAAATCAGAACGGCCAGGGCACCCATCAAAGTATTACTTTGACGGGACCCGCGGCGGGCTGGCGGCGAAGCCACCAGTCCCGTCCGACGAAAAGGGCCGGCTTCGCCGGTCCTCCGTTCCGACCAGACTACCCAAAGCAAAGGGCCGGGGCGCGATCCCCGGCCCTTCGTGCGTCAGGGGCAAGCAAAGTGGCACGTATCCCCGCAAAACGTCACGAGTCGCGGTCGAAGACGTTCATTGCACAGATTCTTACAATTTCCGGGTGACCCGCAAGGGCTCCCCGCGGCCCGTCACCACCGACCCGATCCCCGCGATCGCGGAAATCTTCCTACCATATTGATTTGATTGTCCCCGCCACGCGGCGCCGCCAGCCACCGGGCGCCATTTCGCGCCGGCGACACAACAGGTGCAAGCGGACGGTGATCACGCTACCATCACGGCATGACCGCAGGACGCATCGATCAGTTGACCGAAGCCCAGCGCACCTGCCTGCGGCTGGTACTGACGCACCATAATTCCAAGGAAATCGCGGCGTTGGTCGGCGTGTCGCCGTCCGCAATCGACAAGCGGATCGAGCGCGCGATCCAGATCCTAGGCGTCGCCACCCGGTTCGAGGCGGCCCGCCAGCTGCAGCAGCACGAGCGCGGCGAGGTCGACGGCGTCGTGCCGCCCCGCGATCTCGTCGCGACGGTCGGACAGGCGCCGACGTACGAACGGCTACCATCCGAACCAATCGACGTTCCCAGCCCCCCCGCCGACACGCCAGACGTGAGGCAGATCGAGCCGTGGGGGCTTGTTCGCCGCTTCTTTGGCCTGTCTGAAGCTAGCGGATCGACAGGGGTGGCGCGCAATCGGTTTTCGGTTGGCGACAGGATAGTCCGACTGATCGCGCTCATGGGCCTGATCGCCGTCACGTCGATGGCGCTCCTCAACATGGCGATGACGTTGACCAATCTGTTGCGATCGAACCGAGACCGCAGCGCTCCCGTACACGGTACCGCGACGATGGTGCCTTCGGGGAGAACGACGATGTTGAAGCAGCGACGCGATGCGACCGACAAGGTCACGACCGATTTCCTGAAAGCCGAGGCTGCGGTCGATCATGCCGCGATGCTCGCCGCCTCCTGCGTCTCGACGCTGTTGCAGCAGCGGGTCGCCGCCAACCTGCCCGTCGGCACCGGCGTGCTGGCGCTGCAGATGCTGTCGCAGGCCTCGCTCGACATCATCAACGCGCGCCAACGCTTTGTCGAGGCGCATCGCGCGCTGGTCGACGTCCGCGCCGAGATCGGTCTCGGCCAGTTCTACGGCTATGGCGATACCGCCGAATGCCCGCCGAACGAAGGCGCGCTGCGTGCCGACGGTCCGGTTCGCCTGGCAGCGGTGGCCTGAACGGCCGGTTTCGGTCCAGCTTTGGGGGGTTAAGTTGGATCGGGTCTGGCTGTTCTACACGATACAGGCGGCAGCGTCGGCCTATGCCCTGCTGCGAGGCGGCGCACCGGAGCGCCTGACGGGACTGGCACTGCTGCTTGCAGCGGTGTCGACCGGACTGGTCCAGCGCAATATCCCGATCCTGTTCGTGGGGCTGGAAGGCGGCGTGATGATCGTCGACCTCATCTTGCTGGCGGTGATGATCACGATCACGCTCAAGGCCGATCGGTTCTGGCCGGCCTGGGCCACCGCGCTCCACGCGCTGGGGACGGGCGCGCACCTGACCCGTGCGATCAGCCCCGACGTGATCCGGCTCGTCCATGCCGTCCTCTCCGCCGCCTGGAGCTATCCCATCGTCCTGCTTCTCGTGATCGGGACCGTCAGGCACTCGCGCAGGATCCGGGCCCGTGGCTGGGATCTCGACTGGAGTCGCCAGGATCCGACCCTGCGATGACGCATAATCGGAAGACGTCTATGACTTACACCATTGCCGTTGTGCCCGTGCCTGCCACCAAGCACCTGACGTTCCTTCCCGTCCTGAGCCTGCCTGCCGTCGATCCGGCGCCCGGTACGGCCTCGTCGACGGCGTTGGTGGAGATTGCCAAGCGGCTCTATGCCGTCCGGAAGATGCGCGACGACCTGCTCGGTATCTCGCTCTTCTCCGAGCCCGCCTGGGACATCCTGCTCGATCTGTTCATTTCGGAGCATGAGAATCGCCAGCTCAGCGTGTCGGCGGTCTGTATCGGCGCGCGTGCGCCCTCGGCCACCGCGCTGCGCTATCTGACGATGTTGCAGGACGCCGACCTGGTCGAACGGACCCGCGACGAACGCGATGGACGCCGCTCGCACGTCCGCCTGACGACGCTGGGCCGACGCCGGATGGCAAGCCTGTTGGGACAGTTGATCGCGGAATGAAGGCTGGGGCCCGAAGCGCGATGCGGTCGGGGGCGCGCTAAGCGCGACTTGGAGCGGGTAACGGGAATCGAACCCGTGTATTCAGCTTGGAAGGCTGCTGTACTACCATTGTACTATACCCGCCCGACGCGTCGAAGCGAGCCGTGGAACTAGCGTCGCGGCGCGCCCGGCGCAAGCGTCCGTGTGGCGGCTTGCGCACATGCTTCATGGCTTCATTACCATTATGCGCTAGTCCCCGGGCATGGATCACGACCCCGCGATTGCCGTTTCCGCCACGCCCGATCCCCGCCCGAAATCCGCGGTCAGCCATGGGGCGGGGCTGTCGGGGCTGGTCGGCGTGCTGGCCTGGATCGGGCTTGCGCGGCATTACGGGATGGACGGGCCCTATTCGGCGCTGACCAACGTCGCCGCGTGCGGCCTGCCGATGATCCTCTGGTCTCTGTTCGTCGACAAGGTCCATCTGAGCCCGACCACCGGGATCGACTGGTCGGCGGGCAAGCCATGGCGCGAGACGCTCGACCTGAGCCTCACCAAGCTCGCCGGGTTATGGGCGACATGGGCGGCGATCGCGGTGATCTATGGCGCCGGGCGGTTCTACTGGCAGGGCAATTTCGCATTTGCGATGTGGTGCTTCACCAACGCCGCGCCGATCCTGTTCGTCGTGTCGATCCCCTATGTCCTCTGGATCGACCGCTATCTCGTCGATCCGCGCGACGGCGCCTGGCATCTCGGTGCCTGGATGACCGGGCAGGCGGGGGTGGAGCCCGAGGCTATCTATGGCCATCTGCGCGCCTGGGGGGTGAAGACGTTCTTCCTCGCCTTCATGCTGGCGATCGTGCCGCCGGGGTTTGGCGAGTTCGTCCGCGGCGATGTCGCGACCGTGCTCCACGACCCGGTCGCGCTGTCGAGCTGGCTGGTGACGTTGATGTTCCTGATCGACGTGGCGTTCGCGACGGTCGGGTATCTGCTGACGTTCCGCCCGCTCGATTCGCACATCCGCAGCGCCAACCCGTTCGCGGCGGCGTGGCTGCCCGCGCTGATGTGCTATCCGCCGTTCATCCTGATGACCCCCGGCGGTCCGCTCGATTATCATCCCGGCACGTCGGACTGGGCCTATTGGTTCCAGGGGCATCCGCTCGCGCTCGCGCTGGTCGGCGCGATCCTCGTCGGGCTGACCGCGATCTATGCCTGGGCGACGATGGCGTTCGGCTTCCGGTTCTCCAACCTCACCAACCGCGGCATCCTCACGCACGGCCCCTATGCGGTGTCGCGGCACCCGGCGTATCTGTCGAAGAACCTGTTCTGGTGGCTCTCGACCATCCCGGTGCTGACGCTTGGCAGCATGGTCGACGCGACCCGCGCGACGTTGCTGATGGCGGCGGTGAGCGGCGTCTATTACTGGCGCGCCAAGACCGAGGAGCGCCATCTGAAGCTCGACCCGGACTACCGCGCTTATGACGCGTGGATGGCGCGCCACGGCCTCGTCCCGCGGCTGTTCGCCAAACTGCGGGGAGACGCTGCAAGCGGGCCAAGCATAACGCCGTCACCCTGACGAAAGTCAGGGCCCAGAGCCACGAGCGTCGGCATCGGTAACTCTGGATCCTGACTTTCGTCATGATGACGGGAAGATGTCTTGACCGCTCTTTGTGTCAGAAGCTGGACTCGTCGTACACCTTCGAGACGTCGCCGCCCCACACGCCATGATACTTGTCGAGCAGCACTTCCGCCGGCACCTTGCCGCTCCGCACGATCTCGCGCAGCGGATCGAGGAAGCCGGTCTCGTTGTCGCCCGCCCGGTTGAACCGCGCGCGCGCCGACAGCCCCGCGCCGGCGATGTCGAGCACCTGCCCCGCGATATCGCGCAGCGTGCCGCCACCCGCGATCGGCGCGTTCAGGCCGAGCTTCGGCACGCCGTCGCGCAGGCTCTGGCGCTCGTCGATCGTCCAGTCCTTGACCAGATCCCATGCCGCATCGAGCGCACCCTGATCGTACAGCAACCCGACCCACAAGGCCGGCAGCGCACAGATCCGGTTCCAAGGGCCCCCGTCCGCGCCACGCATCTCGAGGAAGGTCTTCAGCCGCACCTCGGGGAACGCGGTCGACAGGTGATCGGTCCAGTCGTCGAGCGTCGGCTTCTCGCCCGGCAGCACCGACAATTCGCCCTTGAGAAAATCGCGGAACGACAGCCCGGCGGCGTCGATATACTTGCCCTCGCGGTAGACGAAGTACATCGGCACATCGAGCGCATACTCGGCATAGCGCTCATAGCCGAAGCCATCCTCGAACACGAACGGCAGCATGCCGGTGCGATGCGGATCGGTGTCCGACCAGATATGGCTGCGATACGACAGCATCCCGTTGGGCTTGCCCTCGGTGAACGGCGAGTTCGCGAACAGCGCGGTCGCGAGCGGCTGGAGCGCGAGCCCGACGCGGAATTTCTTCACCATGTCCGCCTCGGACGCATAATCCAGGTTTACCTGGATCGTGCAGGTCCGCAGCATCATGTCGAGCCCCATGCTGCCGACGCGCGGCATGTGCCGCAGCATGATCGCATAGCGCCCCTTGGGCATCGTCGGCAGCTCGGCGCGCGTCTTGTCCGGCCACATGCCGAGCCCGAGGAAGCCGATGCCGAGCTTCTCGCCCGCCGCCTTTACCTGTTCGAGGTGACGCCCGGTTTCGGCGCAGGTCTCGTGCAGGCTATCGAGCGGCGCGCCCGACAGCTCGAACTGACCCGCGGGCTCCAGGCTGATGCTGCCGTCCGCGCCCGACATCGCAATGGCGTTACCGCCCTCCATGACCGGCTTCCAGCCATATTGCTCCAGCTCGCCGAGCAGCGCGCGGATGCCGCCCGCCTCGTCGTAGGACGGCGCGTGATGGTCGCTATTCGCATAGACGAACTTCTCGTGCTCGGTGCCGATCCGCCATGCGTCCTTGGGCTTTTCGCCCGCCGCGAAGCTGGCGATCAACTGGTCGCGCGACTCGATCGTCGGGCTGGTCTTTTTCGGAGCGGGTATCGTCGTCATTGCCGCGCCTTACGCGGCGATGAACGAGCCCGCTAGGGGGGATTCGGACCAATCGGTAGGGTATTGCGCCCCGGCCTCGTTCTCAGCGCCAGTCGCCCGCCGCCGCCATCCACAGCGCGACGGCCGCGCCCGCGGCGGTTTCCGCCCGCAGGATACGCGGGCCCAGCCCGATCCCGACGGCCTGCGGGTGCGCGCGGATCGCCTCGCGTTCGTCGGTATCGAAGCCGCCCTCCGGCCCGATCAGGATCGCCGCCGGCCCCGGCCGCGCGCGCATCGCCTCCAGCGCGGGCAGGCCGCCGGTCTCGTCGGCGAAGAACAGCGCGCGGTTCTCGGGCCAGTCGCGCAGCAGCGCGGCGAGCTTCACCGGCTCGGTCACTTCGGGCAGCGCGGTGCGCCCGCATTGCTCGGCCGCCTCGATCATCTGCGTGCGCAGCCGCTCGGTATTGGGCTTGTCGACGATCGTCCGCCGCGTGACGACGGGTTGCAGCCGCGCGACGCCGAGCTCGCACGCCTTCTCCGCCATCCAGTCGACGCGGCCCTTCTTCAGCGGCGCGGCGCACAGCCACAGATCGGGCACGTCCTCGCGCGGGCGCAGCAGCGCGGTGACGTCGAGCACCAGATCGCGCTTGCCGACGCTCGACGCGACGCCGAGCCACTCGCCGGTGCGGTCGTCGAACAGCTTCACCGGATCGCCGATCTTCATCCGCATCACCCCGACGAGATAATGCGCGGCGGGGCCATCGACGGGAAGCGGACCGATCGCCAGCGGCGTATCGACGAAGAGGCGCGGCGTGGACTGCGGCGGCCAGGCGGGAGTTGCGGGCATGCGAGTGCCCTAGCAAATCCGCACCGGCACGGGGAGGGGCCGCGCAGGAGTTCGCCACCCAATCCTCCCCCGCCAGGGGGAGGTGGCTGGCCCTTGCCAGACGGAGGGGGAGGAAAGGGCGAACCGCGGTTCCGTATCCACCCCCTCCGTCGCCTCCTCGCCCTGGCGAGAGAGGATCGCGAACGAACGGCGGTCCCTAGATCCTCATGCGATCAAGGGAGGGGCAACGCGGGCGGGGCCTGTCGTCATCGTCCAAGCGCGCCAATCGACGGTTCTAGGCAAGCGCGGTTCACCCCAAACTCCGTCATCCTGACGAAAGTCAGGATCCAGAGCCATGAGCGCGCCGTCCGTTACTCTGGATCCTGACTTTCGTCAGGATGACGGGCTAGTTGTAAGCGGATCGTTCTTTAAATCTGCCAATCGGCGGACGGCGCGTAGTGAGCGGCCATCGGCGGCCTTATCCACCGAGAGTAGCACCTCACCGCCTCCGGCGCGCCCACATCTTCCTCGCCACCACCCACGCCAGTGCCGCCGCGATAACGCCAAGGATCAGCACCCCCGCAACCGCCCCGGCGACGCGGAAGATTCCCCAGAACAACGCCTCGACGAAGCGGCCGACCGCGACCGACAGGCCGATCATGTGAGAGGGTCCGAACGCGCCACTCCCTCGACTCTACCCGGCAAAGGCTTGCGCGCCAAACGCCGTCTTCCTACGCCTCCGCCATGCAGACCCACCCCGCGCCCATGGAAATCGTCCCCGACAGCGAACACCGAGGGCTGGTCGGTCGCCTCCCGCCGACGCTCCGCGGCCTCGCGCTGCTCGCGCGCTTCGATCGGCCGATCGGCTGGTGGCTGCTGTTCTGGCCCGGCGCTTGGGGCGTCGCGCTCGCCGGCGGCGCGGTGCAGCGTTGGGACCTGATCCTCTGGCTCCTCCTCGGCAGCATCGCGATGCGCGGTGCCGGCTGCGTGTTCAACGATATCGTCGATCGCGACCTCGACGCGCAGGTCGCGCGCACGCGTGCCCGGCCGATCCCCAGCGGGCTCGTCTCGATCAAGCTCGCCTGGGTCTGGCTCGTCGTGCTGTGCCTGATCGGGTTCGCCGTCTTGCTGCAGCTCACCTTCTTCGCCGCGATCGTCGCACTCGCCAGCCTCGCCCCCGTCGCCGCCTATCCGTTCATGAAGCGCATCACCTGGTGGCCGCAGGCCTGGCTCGGGATCGTCTTCTCCTGGGCATTGCTGGTCGGCTGGAGCGACATCGCCGGGTCGCTCGATACGCCGATGTGGCTGCTCTACGCGGGCTCGATCGCGTGGGTGATCGGCTACGACACGATCTACGCGCTGCAGGACCGCGAGGACGACGCGATGATCGGCATCCGCTCGTCGGCGCTCCGCATGGGTAGCCATGTGAAGGCCGGCGTCGGGATCTTCTACATCGCCGCCGTCGCGCTCTGGGCCGCAGCGTTCTGGACCGTCCGCCCCGATCCGCTCGCGATCGCCGCGCTCGTTCCCGTCGCGCTCCACCTCGGCTGGCAGGTCGTCACGCTCAAACCCGACACGCAGGAGGGGGCGGGCACCGCCGCACTCGCGCGTTTCCGCGCGAACCGGTTCGCCGGACTGCTCATGTTCCTCGCCTGCGTGGTTGTCGGCACGACGCTCCATCCTTAAGTCGCTGATATGCTGACTCCAGACCAAGCCCGCGACCGCGCCCACGATATCGTCCAGCGCGCCAAGGCCGCCGGGGCCGACGCCGCCGACGCGGTCTTCGCCGCCGACGCCGCGCTCGACGTCTCGATCCGCCTCGGCAAGCTCGAGGATATCGGCCGGTCCGAGAGCGAGGACCTCGGCCTGCGCGTGTTCGTCGGCCAGCGTTCCGCCAGCGTCTCCACCTCCGACCTGTCGACCGCCGCGATGGACGCGCTCGTCGAACGCGCGGTCGCGATGGCGCGCGAGGCTCCCGAAGATCCCTGGGCCGGCCTCGCCCCCGCCGACCGCCTGCTCCACGGCATCACCCCGATGCTCGGCCTCGACGACGGCGGCGAGGTCAGTCCCGAGCAGCTCCGTGATGCGGCGCTCGAAGCCGAAGACGCCGCCCGCGCCGTCCCCGGCGTCTCGAACAGCGAAGGCGGCGGCGCGAGCGCATCGCGCAGCGTCTGGGCGCTCGCCACCAGCCACGGGTTCGCTGGCGCGTACGCCGCGACCGGTTATGGCGTGTCGGCCAGCGTGCTGGCCGGCGAAGGCAGCGCCATGCAACGCGATTACGCGCACAGCAGCGCCCGCCTGCGCGCGCATCTCGAATCCCCCGAAGCGATCGGCCGCCGCGCAGGCGAACAGGCCGTTGCCCGCCTCAACCCCGGTCGCCTCGTCAGCGGCTCCACCACGATCATCTACGACCGCCGTGTCGGCGGGTCGCTGATCGGTCACATGCTCGGCGCGATCTCCGGCCAGGCGATCACGCGGAAAACCAGCTTCCTGCTCGATTCACTCGGCAGCCAGGTGTTCGCGCACGGCATCACGATCCGCGACGACCCGCACCGCCCGCACGGCCTGCGCTCACGCCCGTTCGATGGAGAGGGCCTGCCCGTCTCGCCAAGCGAGATAATCGAGGACGGCATGCTCGAACGCTGGCTGCTCGACTCGGCTTCGGCGCGCCAGCTCGGCCTCGAGCCGACCGGCCACGCCGCGCGCGGTATCGGCGGCGGCCCCGGCGTGTCGACCAGCAACGTGTTCATGGAGCCGGGTCACGTTCCGCTCGAAACGCTGATCGCGGACATCGAATCGGGCGTCTACGTCACCGAACTGATGGGCGGCGGCGCGAACGGCGTCACCGGCGACTATAGCCGCGGCGCGGCAGGCTTCCGGATCGAGAACGGCCAGATCACGACGCCCGTCGCCGAGTTCACGATCGCCGGCAACGTGAAGGACATGTTCCTCGCGATGACGCCCGCGAACGACCTCGAATTCCGCTACGGCGTCAACGTGCCGACTCTCCGCGTGGAGGGCATGACGGTGGCGAGTGGCTGAGCGCCTGCGCGGCCCGCAGCGCTCGCCCGACTGGCTCCGCGCGATGGCCGACGCGGTCGGGGGAATCGCGCAGGAGGCGGGCGCGTTGGCGCACGACCGGTTCGACACCGACTTCCAGCGCTGGGAGAAGACCCCCGGCAGCCCGGTCTGCGAACTCGACATCGCGATCGACCGAATGCTCAAGGCGCGACTGTCGACCTTGCTTCCCGAAGCCGGCTGGCTGTCCGAGGAAACCGCCGACAACGCCGACCGTCTCGCGCACGACCTGCTCTGGGTGGTCGACCCGATCGACGGCACGCGCGACTATATCCGCGCGCGGCCCGGCTGGTGCGTCTCGATCGCGCTGGTCGACCGCGGCCGCCCGGTGATCGGAATCCTCGAAGCGCCATCGCGCGACGAACGCTGGCACGCGGTGGCAGGGCAGGGCGCCACCCGCAACGGCGTCACGCTCCAGACCGGCACCCGCACCGACTTCCCTGGCAGCCGCACACCCACTGACGCGCTCCCCAAGGCCGACCGCGACCTCGTCATGGTCCACAAACCCAACTCGATCGCGCTGCGCATAGCGATGGTCGCCGCCGACGAAGCCGACCTCGTCGCCACGCTCCGCTGGGGCAACGAATGGGACATCGCCGCCGCGGTCCTGGTCGCAAGCGAAGCGGGCGCCGCGGTCAGCGACGCCCTCGGCGCGCCGCTGGTGTTCAACAAGCCACGGCCACAGGCATTCGGCGTGCTGACCTCGACGCCGGGCATACACGCCGCGGCGGTCGAGCGCCTCGCCGACCGGGCGCGCGCGATCGGCGGTTAGCGGCTTGCCGTCACCCGCGTTTCCGGGGCCGTCAAATCGAGAACCTGAAGCGCAGCGGGGCCGCCGCGTCTGCTGATCAGGCTGCCTGTGGGCACCTGATAGGTGCCGCGCAGCGAGAACCGCTCGATCCTGTAGACGCCGTTGCCGCCATCCGGGCCGGGAATTCCCGTATATCGGCGTTCCGATACCTGCCTGACGAGATAGTTTGCCCAGCCCGTCGATCGCGATCCGCGCAGGATTTCGGCGTCGTCGGTCTTGCCATCAGGCTTGATCCAGAACCCGATATCGACCCATTGCATAGGATCCAGATCTGACGATCTCGCTGGTACCGGATCAACAGACCCGAATTTGGCGGCGTCTTCCCTTGCGCTCGCCTGTGCAGAGGGTTCGTAAGGCGGCGACCAGATGAGGATCGGCCGGGCCGAGGTTTCATGGCCTATGTCGCGTACCAGACGGTCGACCGCTGCGTCGTCCGCACGTTTTGCAGCCAGCCTCAATCGCACCACCTGCAAGACGGAGCGAAGCGCGGGATCGGCCGCGGCCGGTCTCGCCTCGGCTTCGGCCAGGAGTCGCGTTGCCCCCGCGGGATCACGGCGCGCATTGGCCAAGCCGACACGCCGCAGGGTTGCCAACATCGCCAGCGTCGCATCGCCGTTTGCCAGCGCCTGCCGCTCGACCGCGCGATAGGAGCTTTCCGCGGCGCGTCCGTTCCCCAGGGAAACCCACATGTCGCCCGTCGCGAACGCGGCGGCCGTCACCGCGGGATCGGTGGACGGCAGATTGTCACGCAGCGTTCTTACCTGGCCGCCTACAGCTTTTTTGAAGACGTCCATCTCGCCATCGTGCAGCGAAACAGTGGCATAGGCTTCGTACAGCGCTGCGACGGGCTTGGGCGCGACCGCGGCGTTATCCTTGTTTCGCGCGACGGCGGCGGCAAGCGTATGCCGGGCTTTCTGGTACGCACCCTGACGGAATTGCTGCTCCGCAAACGCGATCGAGACCTGCGCGTCGCGAAGCGGCGGGCACCCCTGCTCGACGCACGCCTCATACGCCTCGGCGAGACGTTTGCCGGAAACGACGATGTCCGGAGTGGCCGCCTGCATCGTCAGCACAAAAAGCAACGCGATCATGGTTCAGCCTCCGAATCGGTCGACCATCATCGTCCAGTATTCCGATCGACCGCGGAAGTTAAAATTCGCATCGGCATTGGTTGAAATCTGGCCGACGGAACGGCGCTACTGCGCGCCGTCGTCCTTGTACTTCATCTCCAGGAACCGCCCGCGGGTCGACAAATTGTCGAGGTCGTTTTGTGCAAGACGCGCGGTCATTTCGCCGATTTCCTGTTCGATCAGCTTCAGCCCGTCGACCAGTTCTGCGTCGGGCGTGCGGCCATTGCGCGGGGTCGTGCGCAGCGACGGCGGGACCTTTTCGTAATCCTTGACGAAGGCGGGCAATTGCTCGCCGATCAGCTTGCGCACATCGACCGCTTCCTGCGTGTTGGCGTCGAGCGTAGCGAGCTGCGGCGTCAGCGTTTCGAGGCGCAGGCCGATCCGGTCGACCAGCGTCATCGCCGGCGCGGGAAGGGCAGGGCGCTGCGCCTCCAGCCAGCGTTCGGTCTGCGCCGGGAGCGCGCGGACGTCGACTGCGGCGAGGCGCTCCGGCGTCGGCGCGCGCTCCGCCGGCCACACCGCGAACAACACCGTGGCTGCCACCAGCAGCGCCATCACCAGCATCGCACCGCCGATGCCGAGCGGCACGATCCAGCCGATCACCATCGCCGCGATCAGGATCGCGACGTCGGCGACCGCGATCCGCGTCAGCCGCTTGCCGATCGCCTGCGTCTGGCGCGATTTGGCGCGCGACGGCACGCGCCCGATCACCGTGCCGGTGCGGTCGTCCGAAATGCGCGACCAGGAGGCGCGTGCGCTGGCAATGGCGTCGTCGACTTCGCTCACGGCGGTTACATCGCCTCCAGCTTAAACGCGCTCGGCGACGGTCCGCTCAATTGACCCTGCGTGGCGCCTTCCGCCCGCGCGATATAGCCGCGCGACTTGTCCACCTCGTTCGACAGCGCGCCGACCGTCGTCTTCATGCTGTCGAGCGCTTTCAGCTTGAACACGTCGATCGCATCCATCGTGTCGTAGATGTTCTGGAACGCGCGTTGCAGCGTCTCGAGCGGGATCGTCGCCGATGCCGCCTGTTCGTGGATCTGCGCGGTCTGCGACTTCAGCAGCTTGCCGGTCGAATCGATGATGTTTGCGGTCGTCGTGTTGAGCGCGGTGATCTGTTCGAGCACCAGCTTCTGGTTGGTCAGCGCCTGCGCCACCGTCACCGCAGTCCGCAGAGCGGACACGGTCGTGGTCGAGGCGCGATCGACGCCCTTCACGAGCTCGACATTGTTCTTCTTGACCAGATCGAGCGCGAGATAGCCCTGCACGGTGACCGCCATCTGAGTCAGCAGATCCTGCGTGCGCTGGCGCGTATAGAACAGCGCGGTCTCGCGGATCGCCTTGGCCTTGGCCGGATCGGTGTGATCGAGCTCGTTCGCTACGTCCTCGAGCTTGGCGTCCATCGTCTTCGACAAATGGATCATCTGCTCTAGCCGCCCCATCGCGCCCCACAGGTTCGCGCGCTCGGTATCGATCGCGGCATTGTCCATCAGCAGCTCGTCCTTGCCCGAGCCGAGGCTCTTCAGGATCTGCGCGATGTGAGTCTGCGACGATTTATAGCCGTCGAAATAATTGCGCATCTTGCCACCGAACGGAATGATCCCGAACAGCTTCTGCGGCGCGGTCAGATTGCCCTTCTTGCCCGGATCGAGATCCTCGACGACACGGCGCAGCTCGGCCAGATCCTTGCCGACGCCGGTTTCCTGATCCATCGCCTTGACCGGGCGATCGAGGAACCGGTTCGACTGGCCCGCCGCCTCGCGGATTTCCTTCGCGCCCATCGCGGTGATCGCATCGACCCGCTTGCCGAACTCGGGGCTGTTGACGTCCTGCGCGACCAAATCGGTGACGAACCCCGCGACGCGCTCGTCGAGCTGCGACTTCACGCCGGCATCGACGGGCACCAGCCCGGCGGCCTTGGCCGCGGCGACGGTCGGCACCGGATCGGGCGGCGTCAGTACCAGGCTCGGCTCAGTCAGCGTTTCCGGGGTCGTGGCCATCAAGTGTCTCCGTTCGGTAGCGCATGGTGGCTGCAACCCGCGCCGCGTTCAAGTGGCGTATATAGGTAACACACCGGTGTTGCCAACCCGATCGTTGGCCCGCGCCTTGAAACGCCCAAGCGGCATGGACAGCTTGGGGCCGCCATCACAGGAGTTTACCCATGCGTGCCATCGGCTATACCCAGTCGCTTCCGATCGACGATCCGCAGTCGCTCGTCGATCTCGACCTGCCCAAGCCCGAGGCGACCGGCCGCGACCTGCTCGTCGAGGTGAAGGCGGTGTCGGTAAACCCGGTCGACACCAAGATCCGCCAGCGCCGCGCGGATCCCGACGGCGCGCCGCAGGTGCTCGGCTGGGACGCGGCCGGGACCGTCGTCGCGGTCGGCGATACGGTGACGGGGTTCGCGGTCGGCGATGCCGTCTTCTACGCAGGCGCGATCGACCGGCCGGGGACCAACGCCGAATATCACCTCGTCGACGACCGCGTCGTCGGCCACAAGCCGCAGTCGCTCGACTGGGCGCAGGCGGCGGCGCTGCCGCTGACGTCGATCACCGCTTGGGAAACGCTGTTCGATCGGCTCGACGTGCGCAAGCCGGTGCCCGGTGCGGCGAACGCGATCCTGATCATCGGCGGGGCGGGCGGAGTCGGCTCGATCGCGATCCAGCTCGCGCGGCAGCTCACCGACCTGACCGTGATCGCCACCGCCTCGCGCGACGAAACGCGCAGCTGGGTCGAGGATCTCGGCGCGCATCACGTGATCGATCACCGCAAGCCGCTCGCCGAGCAGGTCGAGGCGCTCGGGCTCGGCGCGCCGGGCTTCGTCTTCTCGACGACGCATACCGACGAGCATGTCGCCGAGATCGCCACGCTGATCGCGCCGCAGGGCCGGCTCGCGCTGATCGACGATCCCGAGACACTCGATATCAGCCCGCTCAAGCAGAAGTCGATCTCGGTCCATTGGGAGCTGATGTACACGCGCTCGCTGTTCCAGACCGCGGACATGGCCGAACAGGGCCGCATCCTCGACGAGATCGCGCGGCTGGTCGACGCGGGCACGGTGAAGACGACGCTCGCGGAGAATTTCGGCCGGATCGACGCGGCGAACCTGCGCAAGGCGCACGAGCGGATCGAGAGTCATACCGCCAAGGGCAAGATCGTACTCGAGGGGTTCTAACACCTTCGTGGCAGTGATCTCTCGAGCTTCATACCACCCCGGCGAAGGCCGGGGCCCAATTGGGGAACAGTCGTAACGGCTGACAGCGCGTCATCATTGCCACCTTTCCACTTGGGCCCCGGCCTCCGCCGGGGTGAGGCGGCAGGTGCGATCCTTCTCTTCTCGTTCCCCCGCGAAGGCGGGGGCCCAGGAGCCAAGTCCGTTGCCGCTCGTGACCCTGGACCCCCGCCTTCGCGGGGGAACGGCTGTGATTTAGCGGGAGGCGATCCACTTGCCGAATGAGACTGGCGCTCTCGCCAGCACACGATACGCTACGCATCATGCTCCGCCCGCTGATCCTCGCGCTCGCGCTCCTCCCCGCGGCCGCCACGAATCGCCCGCCGCCAGCCGACCCGCTCACCGCGACGATCCACACCGAAGACGCCGACCGCTTCGCCGCGCTCTTCGCCCGGACTAAGGGCAAGCCCACCGCCGCGCAACTGAAACGCGACTATCTCGACAAGGGCAGCGTCGCGATCGGCGTCTTCACCCCCGGCCGGATCGGCGACGCCGACACGCTCGCGCGCGCGATCGCCGCCAACCCCATACGCTATGCGCAGGCGATCAAGACCTGCCTCCCCGCCGCCAAGGCCGCCACCGGCGATCTCCGGTCGATCTATCTCGGTCTCCGCGGCGCGCTCCCCGATGCGAAACTCCCGCAAGTCTATATCGTCTTCGGCGCGAACACCTCGGGCGGCACTGCCAAGCCCGGCGCCCAAGTGCTCGGCCTCGAAGTCCTCTGCCGCATCTCCCCGACCCCGGAGAAATTGCGTCAGACGCTCCGTCATTTCTTCGCGCACGAGACGGTGCACGCGATCCAGGAGGATGCCGGCATGACGCTCGCCCGCGACCCCCTGCTCACCGCGATCCTCGTCGAGGGCGCCGCCGACTTCATCGCCCAGCTCGTCACCGGCGAGGAACCCGACACCGCTCGCGCCGCCTGGGCCGCACCCCGCGAGGCGGACCTCTGGCGCCAAATGCAAGCCGACATCGCGCTCACCCGCAGCCTGACCGACAAGGACAACCCGGACGAGGGCTCGCCCGAAGCCAAGGCCTATGCCCGCTGGATCGGCAACTACTCCACGCCCCCCGCCGGCTGGCCGCCCGAGCTCGGCTATTGGATGGGGCTGCGAATCTGGCAGCGTTATTACGCCGCCGCGCCCGACAAACACGCCGCGCTAAGGGCGATGCTGGCGGTTCGCGATCCGCGTGTCATTCTCGCCGCCGGAGCCTATAGGCGTCGCTGAACCACGCCTCGCTCCGTCATCCTGACGAAAGTCAGGACCCAGAGCCACGCGGGGCGCCGTTTGTTACCCTGGGTCCTGACTTTCGTCAGGATGACGGGACGGCTTGTGAGTCCCCAAACCCGCCCGGTCTTCCCGCGGCGCAACAATTACGCTATGGCGCGCGCCAACCCCGTTCCTCGTTTCAAGAGAATACATTCATGAGCCTCCGCAACGTGGCGATCATTGCGCACGTCGATCACGGCAAGACGACGCTGGTCGACCAGCTCTTCCGCCAGTCCGGCACCTTCCGCGACAACCAGCGCGTCGAAGAGCGCGCAATGGATTCGAACGACCTCGAAAAGGAGCGTGGGATCACCATTCTCGCCAAGCCGACCTCGGTCGACTGGACGCCCCCGGGCGAGAGCGAGAGCATCCGCATCAACATCGTCGACACGCCCGGCCACGCCGATTTCGGCGGCGAAGTCGAGCGCATCCTGTCAATGGTCGACGGCGTCGTCCTGCTGGTCGATTCGTCGGAAGGCGCGATGCCGCAGACCAAGTTCGTCACCGGCAAGGCGCTGGCACTCGGCCTCAAGCCGATCGTCGTCGTCAACAAGGTCGATCGTAACGACGCGCGCATCCAGGAAGTGCTCGACGAAGTGTTCGATCTGTTCGTGTCGCTCGACGCGAATGACGACCAGCTCGATTTCCCCGTGCTCTACGCATCGGGCCGCAACGGCTATGCCTCGACCGACATGGACGCGCGCGAAGGCACGCTGATCCCGATGTTCGAGACGATCGTGAAGCACGTGCCGCCGCCCAAGGTCGAAGTCGCCGGCGTGCCCTTCACCTTCCTCGTCACGCTGCTCGATCGCGATCCGTTCCTCGGCCGCGTCCTCACCGGTCGCGTCAATTCGGGTACCGTGAAGACCAACCAGGCGATTCACGCGCTCGATAACGACGGCAAGATCATCGAGACGGGTCGTGCATCGAAGATCATGTCGTTCCGCGGCCTCGACCGCGTGCCGGTCGACGAAGCCAAGGCCGGCGACATCATCTCGCTCGCAGGTCTTTCGGTGGCCACGGTTGCCGACACGATCGCCGACATCACGGTGACCGAGCCGCTGCACGCACAGCCGATCGATCCCCCCACGCTGTCGATGCGTTTTGCCGTGAACGATTCGCCGATGGCGGGCCGCGAGGGCACCAAGGTGACGTCGCGCATGATCCGCGAGCGCCTGTTCCGCGAAGCCGAGTCGAACGTCGCCGTCAAGGTGACCGAGGCGGCCGACAAGGACAGCTTCGAAGTCGCCGGTCGTGGCGAGCTTCAGCTGGGCGTGCTGATCGAGACGATGCGCCGCGAAGGCTTCGAGCTCGGCATCTCGCGTCCGCGCGTGCTGTTCGGCGAGGACGAGGACGGCAAGAAGACCGAGCCGTACGAGACCGTCATCATCGACGTCGACGAGGAGCATTCGGGCACCGTCGTCGAGAAGATGAACATCCGTAAGGCCGAACTGACCGACATGCGTCCGTCGACCGGCGGCAAGACGCGCATCACCTTCTCGGCGCCGTCGCGCGGGATGATCGGCTATCACGGTGAATTCCTGTCCGACACGCGCGGCACGGGGATCATGAACCGGCTGTTCGAGAAGTACGGTCCGCACAAGGGCCAGATCGAAGGCCGCAAGAACGGCGTGCTGATCTCGAACGGGTCGGGCGAAGCGAACAACTACGCACTGGGTCCGCTCGAAGAGCGCGGCATCCTGTTCGTGGGCCATGGCGAGGCCCTCTATGAGGGCATGATCGTCGGCGAGAACGCCAAGCCGGACGACCTCGAGGTCAACCCGATGAAGACCAAGGCGCTGACCAACTTCCGCGCCTCGGGCGGCAAGGACGACCAGGTCCGCCTGTCCCCGCCGAAGCGCGCGACGCTGGAGCAGGCGATCGCGTATATCGACGACGACGAGATGGTCGAAGTCACGCCGAAGTCGATCCGTCTGCGCAAGCGCTTCCTCGATGCGAACGAGCGCAAGCGGGCTAGCCGGGCTAAGCAGAGCGCCTGAGGCCAGCACGGCGAAGCCGGCTGAGCCTCAGGCGCTCGGCCGGCCTCGCTCGGGCGAGGTCCGACGACGCGGCTTCGCCGCGGCGCTCTCCGTGAAACGAGAAAGAGGCCGGGGGGAAACCTCCGGCCTTTTGTTTTGTGACAAAGTCCCGAGATGCAGTTCCCCCGCGAAGGCGGGGGCCCAGGATCACAAGCGATACCGTCCGAGACCCTGGCCCCCCGCCTCCGCGGGGGAACAAGAGGGACCCGCGACCCGCCGTCACCAACCCGCCGCCCCCGCTAACCCGCGGCCCCCGTCATCCTGACTTTCGTCAGGATGACGGCGATGGAGATGGCCTACTCCCGGCCCGCCCACCCTCAGGCAGCCGTAATCCGCCCGCCGCGCTCCAGCATCTCGCCACTCGTCACGATCACCCGGTCGCCGAGCTTCACCTGCCCGAAGATCAGCTTGGCAAACGCGGTCGGCACGCCGACGCAGCCATGCGTCGCATATTTCCCGTCCATCAGCGCGCTGCCATGGATCGAGACGCCGTCGTTGGTCAGCCGCAGCATGTACGGCATCGGCGCGCCGTACAGGTTCGACACGTGATGCGCGTCCTTCTGCGTAATCGTGAACACGCCCAGCGGCGTCGGCTTCTCGTCCGCGCCATAGATCACCGCCGCCGTCCCGATCTCATAGCCCGCCCGAAAGATCGACAGCGTCTGCGCGACGAGGTCGACGGTGATCACGATCGGTCCCTCGGGCACGCCTTCGGTATCCCAGTAATAGGCCCCGTGGCGCAGCGGCTCGGGCACATCCAACACGCGCTTGACGACATAGCCGTCGGCAGGGGCCGCGACGTCGACCGGCGCAGGCTTCGGCGGCAGCGCGCGCACGGGTGCCGCGACCTGCGCCCTGGCAGCGCGTACCGGCGCCTCCGCGGCGCGCACCGTCACCGGCGACCCCGACAGGGCCAGTCCGCCGATCAGCACCGCACTGCTCGCCAGCACGGCAAAGGCGATCGCTCGCATCGTCATGGTCCTGCGCATCCCGCCTTCTATCCCTTATTCGTAAACGAAGCCCCGCGTCGCAGCTATACCGTGGGTTAACAGCCCGTTCCGACCCGGTTCAGGCCGAATCGCCTAAACTCTGAAACACGGTCGGACACTTATGCGTTTGTCCCAAGCGGACCGGGCGTAACTAGTAACGGAGTTCGAAAAAATGAACGGGTTTTTGAAGAAGGCAGGCTTGGGCGTTGCACTCGCGGCAACGGTGCTGACGGCGGCAGTGCCGGCGGATGCGCAGCGCTGGGGTCGCGGTTATGGCCGTGGCTATGGCGGCGGCTGGCACGGCCATCGTGGTGGCGGCAACGCGGCCGGTGCGGCGGTGCTGGGGGGTATCCTTGGCCTCGGCGTCGGCGCGGCAATCGCCAGCAGCAACAACCGCAACCGCTATTATGATCGCGGCTACTATAATGGCGGCTATTACGCCCCGCCGGCGGTGAACTATTACGCGCCGCCCGTGCGCACCTATTACCGCGAGGATTATCGTCCGCGGTGCTGGAACGAGTGGCGGGTCGATCCCTATTATGGCGATCGCGTCGCGGTACAGGTCTGCAGCTGACCCTCTGCAGAACGATAGACCGGCGTCGGGAGCAATCCCGGCGCCGCTTTTTTGTGGCGCGTCCCCGCCGGTTGCCGCTAGATGCGCGACCATGACCGACACGCCCAACACGCCCGAGACCGATACGCCGACCACCGCAGCGGGCGACACGCCCCCGGACCGCCTGTCGATCAATCACCGCAGCCCGTTCTTCAAGCAGGAGCTGCTCGAGCGCGGCATCGGCATCCGCTTCAAGGACGGCATCCGCCACGACGTCGAGGAATATTGCATCTCGGAAGGCTGGATCCGGGTCGCGCTCGGCAAGAAGGTCGATCGCAACGGCAACCCGCTGACGCTGAAGCTGGTCGGCCCGGTCGAGGCCTGGTTCGAGCGCCCCGCGGCAAGCGACGCCGACGAGGGCTGAGCCTGAAGAGTTCGGCGCTTAGCCCCCGAACTACCTGTTTCCCCGCGAAGGCGGGGACCCAGACTGGTCTCCCGCCCTCGCGGGAGACCACGCGCGCGCGGACAGCACCTGAAATACGGCGGCGGGCCGCTCGCCCAGACCCGTCACCCCAGCGAAAGCTGGGGTATCCCCGTTGGCTGGCATCGCGACTTGAACCGCGAGATCCCAGCGTTCGCTCGGATGACGGATGGGGCCGGGCGAAACCTATCCCGTCATCTTGGGCTCGACCCAGGATCCAGAGTTACTCACGCCACCGTCCGTAACTCTGGATCCTGACTTTCGTCAGGATGACGGAGCGCAGTTCAAGCCGCCACGCCCTCCAGGGCCTCGCTAGCCTCGAGCCACTTCGCCTCGCTCGCCTCGAGCTTGGCATTCACCTCGGCGCGACGCTTGCTGAGATCCCCCATCGACATCCGCGAAAACCGCGGCTCCGCGGTCGCCGGATCGACCATCGCGCGGTCGATCGCGTTGCGCTCCTTGGTGAACTTGGCGGTCTGCTCCTCGACCTCGCGCAGCGTCTTGCGCAGCGCCGCGTCGTTGCTCTTGGCCTCCGCCGCGGCCTTCTTGCCCGCCTTCTTGTCGGCCTTCGACGCCGCATCGCCCTTGCCGCCATCGCCCTTCAGGACGAACGCGATATAATCGTCGAGGCTGCCGTCGAATTCCTTCGCCGTCCCGTCGTCGACCAGCACCAGCCGGTCGGCGGTCAGCTCGAGCATGTGGCGGTCATGGCTGACCAGCACGACGGCGCCGGTATAGGCGTTGAGCGCCTGCACCAGTGCCTCGCGCGCATCGACGTCCAAATGGTTCGTCGGCTCATCGAGGATCAACAGATGCGGCGCATCGCGCGTGATCAGCGCGAGCGCCAGCCGTGCACGCTCGCCGCCGGAAAGCTTGCCGACCCGAGTCGTCGCCTTATCGCCCGAAAACCCGAACCGCCCGAGCTGCGCGCGCACGGCCGCCGGCGTCGCGCCCTTCATCAGGTGCGACATATGCTCGATCGGCGAGTCGGTCGGATCGAGTTCCTCGACCTGATACTGGGTGAAATACCCCACCTTCATCTTGCCCGACGACGCCATCTCGCCGTCCATCGGGGTCAGCTGTGCCGCCAGCAGCCGCGCGAGCGTGGTCTTGCCGTTGCCGTTGCGCCCGAGCAGCGCGACCCGGTCGTCGGGATCGAGCCGCATGTTGAGCCGCTTCAGGATCGGCACGTCGGCATAACCCACCGTCGCCATGTCGAGCGTGATCAACGGAGGGCGCAGCTCGGTCGGGTTGGGGAAACCGAACGACAGCGTCGGATCGTTGTAGCTCTCGGCAATCGGCTGCATCTTCGACAGCATCTTCTGGCGCGACTGCGCCTGCTTGGCGGTCGAGGCGCGCGCGCTGTTCTTGGCGATATATTCCTGCAGCTTCTCGCGCTGCACCGCCTGGTTGGCGCGCGCCGCCTCGATCTGCGCGAGCCGCTCGGCGCGCTGGCGCTCGAACGCGTCATAGCCGCCGGGATACAGCGTGATCTTGCCGCCCTGCAGATGCAGGATGTGATCGACGACGTTGTTGAGGAAATCGCGCTCATGGCTGACGACGACGATCGTCGCCTTGTAGCCCTTCAGGAAGTCCTCGAGCCACATCACCGCTTCGAGATCGAGATGGTTCGACGGTTCGTCGAGCAGCAGCAGGTCGGGCTGCGAGAACAGCAACGCGGCGAGCGCCACGCGCATCTTCCAGCCACCCGAGAAGCTGTCGAGCGTCCGCGCCTGCATGTCCTCGTCGAACCCGAGGCCGAGCAGGATCTGCGCGGCGCGCGCGGGCGCGGTGTAGGCGTCGATCGCGATCAGCCGCTCGTACACGTCGCCCAGCCGATCGGGATCCTCGCTCGTCTCGCTCTCGATCATCAGCGCGGCGCGCTCGAGATCGGCTTCGAGCACGGTTTCGAACGGCGTCTTCACGCCGTGCGGCGCTTCCTGTGCGAGGTAACCGATGCGCGCGCCCTTGGGCATGTCGGCCGAGCCGTCATCGGGTTCGAGCTGGCCTGCGATCACGCGCACCATCGTCGACTTGCCCGCGCCGTTGCGCCCGATCAGCCCGACGCGGCTGCCCGGCGGCAACGCGGCGGTGGCGCCATCGAGGATAACGCGTCCGCCCAGGCGCACCGTGATATTGTTCAGGTTCAGCATGGCGCTGCCGTTAGCAGATGCAGCATGGTTTTGCGAGAGTGGGGAAGGGGCCGCCGATCGAGCCGCGACCGATCAACCGAAAGCCCCCGTTCCCCCGCGAAGGCGGGGGCCCAGGATCACGAACGCCACCGTCCGAGACCCTGGCCCCCCGCCTCCGCGGGGGAACAAAAAGGGGCGGCTGCCATCACTGTCCCACACCCCGCACCCCGCACTCCGCACCACCCCGGCGAAGGCCGGGGTCCAGTTGGAAAGGTCGTCGTAACGGAGCACCGCCCACCGTCAGCACCATCCCCCAACTGGACCCCGGCCTCCGCCGGGGTGGTGGCGGTAGCAGGACGGCAAATCCCTAAAGCTCCCTCCCCTTCAGGGGAGGGTCGGGGTGGGGCACAGCCCCAGGCGAACCGTCCGCGGGCATGCCCCACCCCAGCCCTCCCCTGAAGGGGAGGGAGCGTGTCAGCTTTCGTCCGAAACGATCGCGTCACCCGCTCCGCTGCCGGGCCCCGCAGGCACGCTCGTCCCGACGTGAACCCGAACACCGGATACCAGCCGCGTCTGCGCTAACGTGGCACCCGCAACCGCCGCACCCGAACGCGGCAACCCCCGGTGCACGGTGACGCCGTGCGGCGAGTCGGCCGACTCCACGCCGGGGTCCGTGGCGTCCCGATTGCCGTAGTGCACGGCAACCCCCGCCACCGACGGCACCTCCGACGGCACCACCGTCGTCTCGGCGCTCGCTGTCGCATAGCGCTCAAAGGGGACGCCCGGCTCCACCCCCGCATAGGCCTGCCGGAACGTCAGCGCCCGCTCCAGCGCGCCCTGCCAGCGATAGAAGACATGCGCCCCGACCGTCCTGATCCGCGCGAGACTGGAGGCCCACCATGGCAGGATGCTCGTGGTATGAAACGAGGTCGCCGCCCCGACCGGCGCATACACGCTCCCGCCCAGCGCTGCCGCCGCGATCGCCCGCGCTCTTTCCCAGGCGCCCGGCTCCCGCACCCGCGCCATCGATCCGTCGCAGGTGAAGCTGAACTGGCACCCCGTCCGCCGCTCCGCGCCCTGATAGACGACGCCGCACACGCTGTTCGGGAAGGCGCGGTCGCGCACGCGGTTGAGCACGACCTGCGCAACAGCGCGCTGGCCGTCCTCCGACTGCGATCGCGCCTCGTAATAGACCGCCGCAGTCAGGCAGTCGGCCGCCCGGCTCGCATCGTCGCCCGAGCGCGCGGTGAGAAAGGGCGGGGCCACGAACGGTGCCGCGGCGGCGAGCGTCGCATCGGGTGCGGTGGCCGCGATCTTCGCCGAGATGTCGTCGGGCACATGCAACGCCATCCGCCCCAGCAACGCGCGCGCGTTGCGCTCGGGCTGGACACGCGCGATCGCCGCAGGCCGGTCGGCCGGCACGCACGACGTCGCCATCACCAAAGCGGGCAGGCTGATCAGCGCATGCGGATAAAGGCCGAAACCCGAAATCTTCATCCGCCCGCTCTAGGCGCGCGGGTTTAGGGACTGGTTAACGAGGGCGCGCCAGGAGGAGAGCCCCCCCCGTCATCCCGACGAAAGTCGGGACGTCGATCGCCATGGACGGACTGGGAAGGGTGCGCTCCCGACGCTCAGCCCGATCCCCCACCGTCCGTCATCCTGACGAAAGTCAGGATCCAGAGTAACGGGCGCCGCCTTCAATGGCTCTGGATCCTGACTTTCGTCAGGATGACGGGACGTGGGGGCTAGGTCACGCGCCCAACGTCAAATCAGTGAACGAACCGCGCCACCACGTCGCGATACGACCGCGACACCTTCACGCTCGCCCCCGAATTGAGCACCAGGAAGCACTCGCCATTCGTATGCGGCTTCACCTGCTTCACCAGGTCGAGGTTGACGATCGTCGAGCGATGCACGCGCTGGAACCGGCGCGGGTCGAGCCGCTTCTCCAGGTCCTTCATCGTCTCGCGCAGGATCAGCGTATTGTCGCCAGTATAGATGCACATGTAATCGCCCGCCGCATCGATCCGCTCGATCGTGTCGACGTCGACGCGGAAGATCTGCCCGCGATCCTTGATGTTGATGAGCTTCTCGAACCGGTTCGCGGACACCGCATCGCCGTCGGGCATGTCGGCCGCCGCATCGGGCGCCACGTCGGCGAGCACTTCGCGCAACCGATCGACCTCCTCGACGCCGCGCTTCTCGCTCAGCCGCTGGCGGACGCGCTCGATCGTGTCGGCAAGCCGCGATTCCTCGACCGGCTTCATCAGGTAATCGACCGCCTGCGCCTCGAACGCGCGCAAAGCGTGGTCCGAATAGGCGGTGACGAACACGAACAGCGGCGGCTCGACCTCCATCAAGCCCTGCACGACCGAGAAGCCGTCGAACCCCGGCATCTGGATATCGAGGAAGACGAGGTCGGGCTTGTGCGTCTTGATCGCACGAATCGCCTCGCGGCCGTTCGAGCATTTTTCGATGATCTCGACGTCTTCATGCGCCTGGAGGCGGAGCTCGAGCCCCTGGATAGCCAGCGGTTCGTCGTCGACGAGAATGGTACGGATGGTCATGCGGCCTCTCTGTTCACGTCTTCAAGCTGATACGGAATCTCGATCTCGACCGAGAAGCCGCCAGCGGGCGTGGAGCGGGTTTCGAAACGGTGGTCGGGGCCATATGCCTGAGCCAACCTGTCTCTAATATTAGCGAGCCCCACGCCTGTGGAATGGCTTGACCCGATCCGGCCCTCGATCAAGCCCGGACCGGTATCGGATACGGCGATCTGCACGCGTTCCCCGGCGAGCCGCACTTCGACATGGATATCGGCGCCCTCTTCCTGCGGCGTGACGGCATATTTGATCGCGTTCTCGACGAGCGGTTGCAGCAGCAGCGACGGCAGCCGCGCGCGTTCGGCGCGCGGATCGATGTCGAATTTGGGCCGCATCCGGTCCTCGAAGCGCATCTTCTCGATCTCGAGATACAGCTTCAGCTGGTCCACCTCCTGCGCGACGGTGACGTGCGCGGTCGGCTCGTTCGCCAGCGTATAGCGCAGGAACGACGACAACCGGCTGAGCATCGCGTTCGCCCGCTCGGTCTGTTTGAGCAGCACCAAGGTCGAGATCGAGTTCAGCGTGTTGAACAGGAAATGCGGGTTGAGCTGATAGCGCAGCATCGCCAGCTGCGCCGACGACGCCTGGTTCTCCAGATGCTCCATCTGGTCGATCTGCTGCTCGACGATCAGGTAGAAGTTGATCCCGAAATACAGCGCCGACCAGCCGAACAGCACGGTGAACGTCACATACACCGACCCCAGCAACCGCGTGAGCGTCACCCCCGGCGTCGACGTCGCGATGAACGAGAAGGTGAACGCGTCGAGCACCGCGTACAGGAACGTCGCCGCGGCCAGCGTCGCGATCGTCAGGAAGATCCCGACCAGCCGGTTCATTCGCCGATACTGCCCGTACATCGTCGAGAGCAGCAGCGTGATGCAATAGCCGACGATCGCCTCGACGATCACCGGGATCACCCCGTCGAGCGACAGCCCGTTTGAGATCGACACCACGCCGCGCAGCAGCAGATAGCCACTCCAGCCGACCGCCTGCAGGATCCAGAACGCCCGCGCCTTGTTCTCGAAGAACGGCCGCGCGGTGAAGGGCAGGCGCCGGGCCGAAGTCAGGGCAGACGCGCCCGGCGAAGTAGAGGGAGTAGCCATTATGGCCTGCGCTCTTACACGCCGGCACCAGACCACGCAAAAGCTGACGGATGCGGACGCGGCGGCGCCCCAAACGAAAAGGGCCGCCGCTCCCTTGCAGGAACGGCGGCCCGGTTCGACCGATAAGGTCTGGCGTAGCTTAGAACGTGAAGCGTGCGCCGATACGGATCGAGTAGAGCGACTGGTTCACATACACCTGGTCAGGCTGCGGCGAGAAGGTCGTGCTGCCGCCGACCGGCGAGTAGCGATACTGTGCGCAAGCCTGTCCGGCGTTGGTCGCCACTGCACCATAATTGCCACCGGCCGGATTGGCGGAGCCCGGTGCTACGCCCGTCGGTACCACGGCCTGCAAGCACTGCACGCGGACCACCGGGGTGTTGTACGGGAACACGTATTCGCGCTGCTGGCCCCAGTTCTTGTTCAGGAAGTTCGTGAAGTTCTCGATGTCCGCGAACAGCGTGACGCGCGAGCCGCCGACGAAAGTCGGAATTTCCTGCGCGACGTGAAGGTCGAGACGCGTGAACCACTTGGAGTTGAAGCCGTTGCGCGGCGCGGTCTTGCCACGATACTTGCCCAGCCCCGACGAGTCGATGAACGCGTTGACCGCATCGCGGACCGCCGCGCTGCTGTACGACACCTTCGCGTCGTCGAGCGTCGGCACGTACATCAGGTAGCGGTTGCCACCCGTGCCGGAGTTCGAGCTGACACCCGTGGTGCCGAACACCGACGCGCGGCCGCTGCCGTTATTGCCGAAGTCCTGGAACGTGTAGCTGAACGGATGACCGATGCGCGATTCGCCGAACAGCGCGAACGTGGTCTTATAGTCCCCGAAGAAGGCATGATCGTAGTTCACGCCGTACTTGAAGAAGTACTTAACCTGGTCGTTCGAGATGCCATAGGCCACGTTGTTCGGATCGACGAACGCACCGTTCGAATAGTTCGACCCTGCGGTCGACGAGGTGGCCGGCGCTGCGTCCTTGACGTCCTGATAGGTGAAGCTGCCGTTGATGCTCAGCCCCGAATCCCATGCCTTCTCAAGGCGTGCGACGGCGATGTACGCGCGGCCCTTGTTGGTGTTGGTCAGCAGGATGTCGGTGTTGGTGTTGGTGCTCGTCGCACCGCCATCGATCAGGTTCTGGTAGCGCTGGCGGCCGTCCGGGGTCAGCGAACCGGCGATCGGCACCGAACGGATGTCGGTGAAATACACCTGGTCGCGAACCTTCGAGTACAGAAGGTCGGCACCGAACACCCAATCGTCGCCGAGCGGGCCAAGGTTCGCGGTGTACTCGCCCGTCAGCGTGGCGCGCCACTGCGACGGGATCTTGAAGTTCGGGTCGAGTGCGTTGACCGTCGCGTTGGCCGGCGCGGAACCGCTGGTCAGGAACGTGTTGGCCGCGGTCGGCACCGACGTCCCGGTGACGCCGGTCAGCAGCGCCGCCCCGGTTGCCGCCTGCGTCGCAGCCGGAGTGCCGGCCGGGAAGCCGTTGAACCCGGTCAGGGTGCGGCTGACGCTGAACGAGTTGGTCAGGACGCCCGTGTTCGAGAAGCTGTTCGACACATAGACGTCGGGGGTGCCGCCGCCGAAGACGCCGCCGCCGCCGCGGATGCTGATACGCTGTGCAGGCTTCCAGTCGAAGCCGGCACGCGGCTGGAACAGGCCGAACCCGGAGATGTTCGCGCTGTTGTTGTTGATGTTGATGCGCTGGCCGTTGACGATCGCGCCGTTCGCATAGCGGCTGGCGAATGCAGCGCTGAGCGGCGGATTGTCGTCCATCGCATACAGGTCGTAGCGTGCACCGAAGCTGACGTTCAGCGTCGGCGTCACCTTCCACGAGTCCATCACGCCGAACGTGTAGCTCTGGTAGCCGAACTGCGCCGCGGCAGCATTGGGATCGAGTGCCGACAGCCCGTTATTGCCCACGATCGCGTTGCCGTATGCAAACGACCCCGCATTGCGGTTCTGCAGGTCGGCGATCGAGTCGAAATAATAGCTGCCCGCGCTGTTCTGCAGGAACGAGTTGAAGATCGAGACGCTCGAGACCTCGGTGAAGACGCGAACGTCATGGTCGTTCATGGTCAGGCGTGCCTGGACCAGGCCGCCCCATGTCTCGGTGCGCAATTCGTTGGTCTGGCGCGAGCTGTCCGGGCCGAACGACACGGTCCCGGCGTTGTTCTCGCAAGCGGTCGGCGAGACGGTCAGCCCTGCCGCCGCGACCGTGGCCGTCGGGTTGGTGCAGACGCGGAACTGCGCGAAGCCGCGGCCGAGCAACGGATCCTGGATACGCTTGTAGTTCTTGTAGAAGCCGCGAACTTCGGTCGAGAAGCTGTCCGACCATTCCGAGTTCAGCTGTGCGACGCCCGTGTGCAGGCGGTTGCCCTGGATATAGGCGTTGGACGCCAGGCCAAGCCCGGTCGGTGCCGTCGGGAAGGTGTTCTGCAGCTGGTTGATCGCGTCGTTCGCGTAGGTGTAGGTCAGCGACAGACGCTGCCGATCGGTGATGTTCGCATCGATCTTGGCGACGACGCGGTCGTCCTTGTCGCCGAGGTCACGCAGCACGCCGCCGGTGTTGTAGCCATAGACCGAGTTGGCGATGGCGCTGATCTGGTCGACCTGCGACTGGGTGATGCCCGGAATGCTGGTGCCGGCATTGTTGTCGGTCGGACCCTCGGCGATCGGACGGCCGCCGCGCAGGCGCTCGCCCGCGACCATGAAGAACAGCTTGTCCTTGATGATCGGGCCGGACAGCTCTGCGCCGTAGTTCTCGGTCTTGAAGTTGGGGACGCTGACGCGCAGGTCCTTGGTCTTCTTGCCGACGAACTCGTCGCGCGACTGCGAATAGAAGCCGGTGCCGTGGAATTCGTTGGTGCCCGACTTCAGCACGATGTTGATCGCGCCGCCCTGGAAATTGCCCTGGCGGACGTCATAGGGTGCAACCTGCGCCTGGAACTGGCCGATCGCATCGAGCGGGATCGGCGAACGGCGGCTGGGAAGGCCGTCGCTGTTCAGACCGAAATTGTCGCTGACCGACACACCGTCGACGGTGAAGCGGTTATAGCGCGCATTCTGGCCGGCGAACGAGACCGAACGGCCGCCCGAGGGACTGTCGTCGAGACGCGCGAACGGATCGCGACGCTCGAGATCGCGGATGTCGCGGTTGACCGAGGCGATGTTGGCGATCTCGCGGGCGTTGAGGACGGTCGTCGGCCCCTGCGAGATCGAGCGCGCATTGGGCAGGCTCGCGGCGGTCACGACGATCTCGTCAGCGCCGCCGGCGACATCGGCGGCCAGCTCGACGGGCAGGTCGAATGCCTGCGCGACGGTGATGTTGACGTCGGTGACCTGCTTGCTGCCATAGCCGGCTGCAGCGACGGAGACGGTGTAGGGGCCGCCTGGGCGAAGGCCGTTGACGTTGAACGTGCCCGACCCGTCGGTGGTTGCGGTCGAACGCGAACCCGTCGCCGAGCTCGTGATCTCGACCGTCGCGCCGTTGATCGGCGCGCCGTCGGCGGTCACGGTGCCGCGGATCGACGAGGTCGTCTCCTGTGCGGATGCCGCCATCGGAGCGACGAGCGCAACGACTGCCACACCCAGGAAAAGGTTGTTCCGCATCAGTAATTACCCCTTGTTGAGCCTGCGGCCCTGAATTTCGCGACTTCATGTCGTGTTAATCCGGCCCTGCACCGGGAATATTTCGGATATGTGACATTGGCGAGTCGGGAAGTGTCACAGACACACTCGGTCGTGTTGCGTTGCAAAATAGCAACGCAATTGGACCCATCTGCCGGGGCCGGGAACCAACGCCGCCATGAGGCGTGCGCTCGGCGTCAGCCCGCGGCGGCGACGATCTCCGCCCATTCGGCCTCGGTGATCACGCGGATGCCGAGCTCGGTGGCTTTCTTCAGCTTCGAGCCTGCGCCCGGTCCGGCGATGACCAGCCCGGTCTTGCTCGACACCGACGCCGCGACTCGCGCGCCCAGCGCTTCCGCCTGCGCCTTGGCCTCGTCGCGGCTGAGCGTCTCCAGGCTGCCGGTGAAGACGAGGATCTGCCCGGTCACCGGCGACTCGCGAGTCTCGTGCACGACGTCGGCGGGCTTCACCTCGCGCAACAGGTCGAACACGACCCGGCGGTTGTGCGGCTCGGCGCAGAAACCGATAAGCGCGCTCGCCACCTCGGGGCCGATCCCCGCAGTCTCGATTGCGCCCACCAGCAGCTTGTCGCGGCGGAGCACGAACTTCCGCTCGGGTTCGCCGATGACGGGTTCGATCTGCGAACGCAGGAAGACCGCGTGCCGCAGCACGCTGCCGAGTGCCTTGGCTGACACATAGCGTCGCGCAAGGTCGCGTGCGGTAATCTCGCCGACGTGGCGGATGCCGAGCGAGAACAGGAACCGGTCGAGCGGGATCGTCCGCTTGGTCTCGATCGCCGCGATGACCTTCGCCGCCCAGACTCGCCCGTCCTTCTTGCGCGCGGCGAGCTGCTCCTCGGTCAGCCGGAAGATATCGGCAGGCGATTCGATCAGCCCGTCGCGGAAGAACGCCTCGATCAGCGTCTGGCCGAGCCCGCCGATGTCGAACGCATGACGCGACGCGAAGTGGATCAGCCGCTCGACCCGCTGCGCCGGGCAGATCAGCCCGCCGGTGCAGCGATAGACGACCTCGCCCTCCTCGCGCTCTGCGGCGGACCCGCATTCGGGGCAGCTATGCGGGAAGACATACGCGTCGCGCTCCGCATCGGGCGTCAGATTCTCGACGATCTGCGGGATCACGTCGCCGGCGCGCTGCACCAGCACGCGGTCGCCCGGCCGCACGCCGAGTCGCTCGATCTCGTCGGCATTGTGCAGTGTCGCGTTGGTCACGACGACGCCGCCGACGGTGACGGGCGACAGCCGCGCGACCGGGGTCATTGCGCCGGTCCGCCCGACCTGGATGTCGATCCGCTCGAGCAGAGTCTGCGCGCGCTCGGCCGGAAACTTGTGCGCGATCGCCCAGCGCGGCGCCTTCGCGACCTGACCCAGCCGCGCCTGCCAGTCGAGCCGGTCGACCTTGTAGACCACGCCGTCGATGTCGAACGGCAGGTCGGCGCGCTCGGCTTCGATTTTTCGGTACACGTCGAGCGCCGCGGCCGTCCCCTCGACTCGCGCGAACCCGTCGGCGATCGGAAAGCCCCAGCCGCGCAGCGTGTCGACCACCTCGGCCTGCGTCTCACCCGGCACGACGCTCGCCTCGCCCCAGCCATGCGCGAGGAAGCGTAGCGTCCGGCTCGCGGTCACGCCTGCATCCTTCTGACGCAGCGATCCGGCAGCGGCGTTGCGCGGATTGGCGAACTGCCGCGCGTCCTTGCCCGTCTCCTCGGCCTCGGCGAGCAGGCGCGCGTTCAAGGCGGCGAAGTCGTCCTTCGCCATATACACCTCGCCGCGAACCTCGAAGACCGAAGGAATGCCCTCGCTCTCGTGTTCCCCCGCGAAGGCGGGGGCCCAGTCTGGGCCCCCGCCTTCGCGGGGGAACAAGGTCTGGGGAATGTCAGCAATGGTTCTCACATTGGCCGTCACGTCCTCGCCGACCTGCCCGTCACCCCGCGTCAGCGCCTGCACCAGCCGCCCCTCTTCATACCGCAGCGAACACGACAGCCCGTCGATCTTCGGCTCCGCGGTCAGCGCCACCGGCGCGTCGTCCGCCAGCTTCAGGAACCGGCGCACGCGCGCGACGAACTCCTCGACCTCCTCGTCCGCAAACGCATTGTCGAGGCTCATCATCGCCTTGGCATGCGCGACCTTCGCGAGATGCCCGGCAGGCGCCGCGCCCACCGTCCGGCTCGGCGAATCGGCGCGTACCGCCGCCGGAAACGCCGTCTCGATCGCCGCATTGCGCCGCACCAGCGCGTCATAGTCGGCATCGCTGATCTCGGGCGAGTCGTCGGTGTGATAGCGCGCGTTGTGATACGCGATCTGCGCGGCGAGCGCCTCCAGTTCGGTGGCGGCTTCGGTCTCGGTCGCGGGAAGGTCAGGCATCGCGCCGGGTTAGGGGAGGGGGCCACCTTTCGACAAGACCTCGATCAACATGGCGTGAACATTCGCGCGACTTGCGCGCTGACATTCCAGGACAATTTTTCGCAGGATCCGCCATCATGACCGACACCAATCGTCGCGACCTCTTCAAGGGCGCCGCCGTCACCGGCCTCGCCGCCGCCGCCGCACCCGCGTTCGCGCAAGGCCAGGCGCCGCTCGCCGATCCGCAGACGCGCTTCGTCTCGACGCCCTTCCCCGAACAGCGCCAGAAATGGCCCGCGCTCCAGCGCGACATGCGCCCGGTCCCCGATTGCGGCGAAGCCAGCTATCGCGGCTCGGGACGGCTCGCGGGCCGCAAGGCGCTGGTCACCGGCGGCGATTCGGGGATCGGTCGTGCGGCGGTGATCGCGTTCTCGCGCGAGGGCGCCGACGTCGCGATCAACTATTACCCGACCGAGGAACCCGACGCGCAGGATGTCGCCAAGCTGCTCCGCGCCGAGGGGCGCAAGGTCGTGCTGATCCCCGGCGACCTGACCGATGCGAAATTCTGCACCGACCTGATCGCGCGCGCCGCACGCGAGCTCGGCGGGCTCGACATCCTCGTCAACAACGCCGCCTATCAGCAGTCGAAGGCGTCGATCGCCGAGATCAGCGTCGAGCAGTTCGACCGGACGATGAAGACCAACGTCTATGCGATGTTCCACCTCTGCAAGGCGGCGATCCCGTTGATGAAGCCGGGCGCGTCGATCATCAACACGGGGTCGGTCAATTCGGTCGATCCGGGCAAGGAACTGCTCGATTACGCGACCACCAAGGGCGCGATCCTGATCTTCACCAAGGGACTCGCCAAGCAGCTCGGCAAGAAGGGCATCCGCGTCAACATGATCGCGCCGGGCCCCGTCTGGACGCCGCTCCAGGTCGCGGGCGGCCAGCTCCCGGGCAAGATGGGTGAGTTCGGCCAGGACACGCCGCTCGGCCGCGCCGGCCAGCCCGCCGAACTCGCGTCGCTGTTCGTGACGCTGGCGGAGACGGGCACGAGCTTCACCAGCGGCAGCGCGTTCGCAGCCACCGGCGGCAGCGGCGTGCTGTAACGCTGGCCCCCGCACGATCCTCCCCCGCAAGGGGGAGGTGGCACCGAAGGTGACGGAGGGGGTGGACACGGAGCAGACGTTATCTCGTCCTCCCCCTTCGTCTGGCAAGTGCCAGCCACCTCCCCCTGGCGGGGGAGGATCACAGACTGCAACGGCCCACTCCACCCCGGCGCTCACTCCACCCCGGCGAAGGCCGGGGCCCAATTGGAAAGGTCGTCGTAACGGAGCGATGCGCGTCGTTAAAACCGTCCCCCAATTGGGCCCCGGCCTCCGCCGGGGTGGTATTCCCTTAACGTTGCCGGACCGCCTCACCCCTTACCCAACCGCCGCAACCCCTCCGCATCCACCACCCGGATCCGCGCATAGTCCAGCGCGATCACCCCCTCGCGCTCCATCGCCTTCAGCGCCTTGTTGAGCGTCTGCCGCGACACCCCGATCATTGCGGCGATATCCTCCTGCCGCAGCGCGATTCCGTCTCCGCCAGCGGCGCGCGCCAGCCCGGCGAGCGTCCGCGCGACCCGCACCGGGATCGGCTGCGCCAGCGTGTTCATCATGAACGCGAGCGACGCACGCTGGTGCGCGCACGCCAGCAGCGCGATGTCCCACCACAATTCGGGCGTGGCGCCTGCCAACCGCCGGAACGCCTCGATCCCGATATGCAGCACGCGCGCCGCGCCGAATGCGACCGCATCGTGCGGCCTCGGCCCCGCGTCGAGCGTCGACAGCTCGCCGAACCACGTTCCCGGCCCCATCATCAGCACCACCAGCTCCGCGCCGACCGCGGGGTATCCGATCAGCCGGACCTGCCCGTCGAGCACCGCCCACAGCCCGTCGGGCGGATCGCCGACGCCGTACAGCCGAGTCCCCGCCGCGACCGTCCGAACGCTCGCCTGCGCCAGCAACAGCGCGCGGCGCGCGGCGGGCACCGCGCCGAACCACGCATCGGCTTCGAGCAGCCCGGTATCGATCGGTGCCATGACGCATCGTGTCGACCGATCGGGGAGATTGTCAATCCGGCGACATTGTCGCGCCGAGGGCCATGCTATTTCCAGCGCATAATAACAGGAGATGGATGATGGCGACCGCACTCAGGACCGAGCCGACCGTACGCGATCTGGTGTCGCCCGAGGAATGGGCGCTCCGAGTCGATCTCGCCGCCGCATACCGGCTCGTCGCGCATTATGGCTGGGACGACCTGATCTTCACGCATCTGTCCGCGCGCGTGCCCGGCCCCGAGCATCATTTCCTGATCAACCCCTACACGCACATGTTCGAGGAGATCACCGCGTCGTCGCTCGTCAAGATCGACGTCAACGGCGACAAGGTCATGGACACGCCCGCGCCGGTCAACCGCGCCGGCTTCGTGATCCACTCCGCGATCCACGCCGCGCGCGAGGATGCGGTCGCGGTGCTCCACCTGCATACCCCGCACGGCCAGGCGGTGTCGGCGATGGCGGAGGGGCTGCTCCCGCACACGCAGACCGCGATGATCGCCGGGCACGACGTCGCGTATCACGACTTCGAGGGTATCGCGACCGAGCTCGAGGAGCGCGAGCGGCTGGTCGAGGATCTCGGCACCAAGCACAGCATGATCCTGCGCAACCACGGCACGCTGACGGTCGGCGACTCGATCCCGCAGGCGTTCCTGCGCATGTATTTCCTCGAGCGCGCGTGCGAGGCGCAGGTGCTGATGCTGAGCGCCGGGCGCGAGAATCTCAACACCCCGAACCAGGGCGTGGCGGAGAAGGTCGAGGGCCAGTCGAGCGGTCCCGGCATGCGGATGCTGGCCGACGGCCTCGCCTGGCCGGCGCTGCTCCGCAAACTCGACCGGATCGACCCGAGCTTCCGCGACTGAGCCCGGGTTTTCGTCGGAGGACACTAACCAAGGCCACCACCCCGGCGAAGGCCGGGGCCCAGGTGGAAAGGTCGCTGTAACGCAGTACCGCGCTGACCAACTGCTGTTTTCCAATTGGGCCCCGGCCTCCGCCGGGGGGGCAGGGAGGGCACGATGAAGGCGATAGCTTTAATGGTGGTCATGCTCTGCGCCACGCCCGCCACGGCGCAGCAAACCCATATCTCGCCCAAACCCGCGCCCGCGATCGGCTACGACTGGAACGACGATTCGTCCGCCAACGACCGCGTCCAGCAGACTCTATGGCCCCGCTCGGACGCCAGCGCGGCCGGCCTCGACGACATGATCCACACCGAGCAATCCCCCCTCCACGCCGCGATCCGCGAAGACGGCGGCATCGGCAGCCGCGCGCTGCACGGCCTTCGCAAAGTCGGCGGCGACTCCATCGTCGTGCCGGTGCTCAAGATCCATCTCGGCCACCCGCGACACGAGATGCCCTGAGCGCCCGATCTCTTACTGTTCTCCCGCGAAGGCGGGAGCCCAGGCTCACACACATTACTGATTGTTACGCTGGCCCCGTGGGGAAACGGGAAGCTCGAAGGAACACAGCCGATCAGGCGCGCTCCAACAACCGCTCCGCCTGCGCGCGCGCTTCGTCGGTGATCATCGCCCCCGACAGCATCCGCGCGATCTCCTCGCGCCGCTCGTCCTCGGACAGCGCACGCACGCCGGTCCGCGTGACCGTCCCGTCGTTGCTCTTGGCGATCAGCAGGTGTTTCGCGCCGCGCGCCGCCACCTGCGGGCTGTGTGTCACCACCAACAGCTGCGTGCTCTGCGCCAGCCGCGCGAGTCGCTCGCCGATAGCACTCGCCACCGCGCCGCCGACGCCGCGGTCGATCTCGTCGAACACCATCGTCGACGCGCCGCCCTCTTCCGCCAGCGCGACCTTCAGCGCGAGGATGAAGCGCGACAGTTCGCCGCCCGATGCGATCTTGGTCAGCGCGGCGAACGGCGCGCCCGGATTGGTCGAGATCTCGAACTCGACCCGGTCCTTGCCCGCCGCCGACCAGCCCTCTTCGCCCAGCGGCGCGACCACCGTCTGAAACCGCGCCGCATCCAGCTTCAGCGGCGCCAGCTCGCCCGCCACCGCGACATCGAGTCGCTTTGCCGCCGCCAGCCGCCGCTTCGTCAGCGCATCCGCGGCCGTATCATACGCCTTGCGCGTCGACGCCACGCGCGCTTCGAGCATCGCAATCCCGCCTTCACCCGCATCGAGCCGCTCGAGCCGCGCGCGCATTTCGTCCGCCAGCGCCGCCAGATCATCCGGCTGGACGCGATGCTTGCGCGCCATCGCGCGCAGCTCGAACAGCCGCGCCTCGTCATCCTCCAGCGCGCGTGGATCATAAGCGAGCTCGGCGCGCGCATCGCGCAACTGCTCTTCGGCCACCGACGCCTCGATCACCGCACGGTCGACCGCCGCGAGCGCCTCGCCCAGCGCGACATGATCCTCCGCGATCCGCTCGAGCACGCGCGCCGCCTGGCGCAGCTTCGCCAGCCCGCCGTCCTTGCCCTCGAGAAAATCGTCGATCGCGGCCAGATCGTCCGCGATCTTCTCCGCGCGCTGCATCGATCGCCGCGTATCCGCCAGCGTTTCTTCCTCGCCCGCGACCGGCGCCAGCGCGGTCAGTTCGGCAACGGTATGCTCCAGCCACTCGCGATCGCGCGCCGCCGTCTCGATATCCGCACGTGCGGCGGCAAGCTCGGCCTCGGCCGCACGAAACCCCGCATAGGCCTTGCCCGTCGCCCCCGGCTCGGTCCGCCCGAAAATGTCGAGGAGCGCACGATGCCCGCGCGCATTGAGCAACCCGCGTTCGTCATGCTGGCCGTGGATCTCGACCAGATGCGGCGCCATCTCGCGCAGCAGCCCCGCCGACGCGGGCTGGTCATTGACGAACCCGCGACTGCCGCCGTCCGCCTTGACGATCCGCCGGACGATCAGCGGCTCGCCGCGCTCGATCTCGAGCCCGTTCTCGTCGAACAGCAGCGCGAGCGGCGATTCGGGGGCAGGGGCGTCGAACGTCGCGGTGACGACCGCCTGCGCAGCGCCATGTCGCACCAGCCCGCTGTCGCCGCGCCCGCCGAGCGCCAGCCCCAGCGCATCGAGCAGGATCGACTTGCCCGCCCCGGTCTCGCCGGTCAGCACGCCGAGCCCTTCGCCGAATCCCAGATCCAGCGCCTCGATGAGCACCACGTCGCGAATGGAAAGATCGGTCAGCATCGCGCGCGTCTTAGCCGATCCGCGCGTGAAGGTGATCCCCCATTGTTCTCATCGCCGATTTTGCGATCAGTTACCGGGGCCGGTCCGCGTCGCGCTGCCCGGACCGACCGGTGCGGGGCTCGAAATGCTGCCCGCGCCGGTGCCGCCGGTGTTGCCATTAGCCTTGGGAAGCTCGAGCGCGCCGGTGCCCGGCGTCCCCGCGGTACCCGTCGCCACCACCGGCTCGCCGGGCGCGAGCGGGGCGATCGGCTTGACCGGATGGTCGCGCATCAGCTTGTAGGCGTGATCATACCAGTCGGTCCCGGGATAGTTGCGCCCGAGCACCGCCGCGGCCTTCTCGGCTTCGATCGGCACGCCGAGCTGCAGATACGTCTCGGTCAGCCGCATCAGCGCCTCGGGCGTGTGCGTGGTCTGCTGGAACTTGTCGATCACGGTGCGGAACCGGCCATTCGCCGCGAGCCACTGGCCGCGCGTCTCGTAGAAGCGGCCGATCTCCATCTCCTTGCCCGCGAGATGGTCGTTGACCAGATCGATCTTCAGCCGCGCATCCGACGCGTAGCGCGTGTTCGGATAGCGCCGCATCAGCTCGCCGAGCGAATCGAGCGCCTGGCGCGTGATCTTCTGGTCGCGGGTCACGTCGGTGATCTGCTCGTAATAGCCGAGCGCGATCAGGTAATAGGCATAGGGCGCGTCGCGGTTGCCCGGATGGACCGCCAGGAAGCGCTGCGCCGAACTGATCGACGCGGTGTAATCCTTGGCGAGGTAATAGCTGAATGCCGACATGATCTGCGCGCGGCGCGCCCAGATCGAATAGGGATGCTGTCGCTCGACCTCGTCGAACAGCTGGGCTGCCTCCTTGTAGCGCGCCTGGTCGAGCCGCTGCTTGGCGGTCGAGTACAGCGTGCCCACGTCGCGCGCGACATAGGGGAGGTCGCCCTTGGCGGCGCGGCCACCCGCACAACCGGCTATGGGGAGCGCAAGCGCGGCGATGAGCGTGACCGCGAGGGCACGAGACTGGGTGATACGCATCGGCGTGATCCTTAGCGTAAGCGGATAGCCGCGAACAATCCTTTTCGCCGGGTCGCTCTTGCCCCTTCCCGCCAACCGGATCGCACGGCAATAGTCGCGCGTTGGCGTCACGCCATTGCTATCGAGGATCATGTCATGCCGGCCACATTGTTGCACACCCACCGCGTCGAAAAGCCATGGGGTCGCGACACGCTCTGGCCCGGCTTCGAGGATCCCGCCGCGGGCTCGCCGCCGATCGGCGAGGTCTGGTTCCAGGAGCCCGGCAACACCACGCCCGACCTGTTGATCAAATATCTGTTCACCAGCGAGAAGCTGTCGGTGCAGGTCCACCCCAATGACGAGCAGGCGCATGAGCGTGGCCTGCCGCGCGGCAAGGACGAGTGCTGGACGATCCTCGCCGCCGAGCCGACCTCGACGATCGCGGTCGGCACGAAGGCGCCGATGTCGAAGGACGACCTGCGCGCCTCGGCGATCGACGGCACGATCGAGGACAAGCTCGACTGGAAGCCCGTCCAGCCCGGCGACTTCATGTATTGCGCGTCGGACACGATCCACGCGATCGGCGGCGGGCTGACCGTGATCGAGGTCCAGCAGAATTCGGAGACCACCTACCGGCTCTACGATTACGGCAGCGACCGCGAGCTTCACCTCAAGGACGGCATCGATGTCGCCGATCCGACGCCCTACGTCCCCGTCGCGCCGCCGATCGAGATCGAGACCGGCCGCACGATCATGGTCGAGGGCCCCAAGTTCGTGCTCGAACGCTGGAAGGGCGGCGATCATGTCGTCAACCTGCCCGAGGGCACGACCGGCTGGGTGATCCCGGTCACGGGCTCGGGCCACGTCGCCGGCGTGGCGTTCAAGGCCGGCGAATGCGCGACGATGACGGGCAGCGAAACCGTCTCGACCAGCGCCGACGCCGACGTGCTGTTCGCCTATCCCCTGGCAAAGCGGATCTGAGCGGACGACGCTTCACCGTCCGTCTGCTAACTCATTGTTCTCCCGCGAAGGCGGGAGCCCAGTCTGAGTCCCCGCCTTCGCGGGGAAACATTGTTGGTGCACGAAGCTCTCACCCCGAATCGCGACCACCCCGGCGAAGGCCGGGGCCCAGTTGGGGGACGTCGCTAACTGAGTGCAGCGCTTCGTTACTCCGACCTTTCCAACTGGGCCCCGGCCTCCGCCGGGGCGGAGTCATTGGCATAGGCCCCGTTAACCCTGCCGCCCTATAACCCGCCGCTATGTTGCGCGTCCTGACCCTCTCCACCCTCTTCCCCGACGTCACCCGCCCCAATTTCGGCGTCTTCGTCGAGCGCCAGACGCTGGGCCTCGCCGCGCATCCCGACGTCGACCTCAAGCTCGTCGCCCCGATCGGGCTTCCGCCGGGCCCGCTCGGTCGCCTCCGCCATTACGCACCCCTCGCCAAACTCCCCCGGCGCGAGACCTGGAAAGGCCTCGACGTTTACCGCCCCCGCTTCACCGCCATCCCCTTTACGCAAGGCCGCGGCCACGCCGCCGCACTCGAGCGCGCGCTCGTCCCCGTCCTCGACGCGTTGCGCGAAACATTTGCGTTCGACGTGATCGACGCCTCGTTCTTCTTCCCCGACGGCCTGGCCGCGGTTGCACTCGGCAAACGCTACGGCGTCCCCGTCTCGATCAAGGCGCGGGGCGCGGATATCCACCATTGGGGCAACGCCCCCGCCACGGCCGCCTCGGTCCGCGCCGCGGGGCAGGGCGCAGACGGCATGCTCGCGGTCAGCGCGGCGATGAAGGCCGACATGGTCGCGCTAGGGCTCCCCGCCGACCGCATCCGAGTCCATCACACCGGCGTCGACCAAGCCCGCTTCCACCCGATCGACCGGGCCATCGCAAAGGCAGCACTCGGCGTCACCGGCCCGCTGGTCGTCTCGGTCGGCGCGCTGATTTCGCGCAAGCGGCACGACATCGTCATCGACGCGGTCGCAGCACTTCCCGGAGTCACGCTGCTGATCGCAGGGGAGGGGCCGGAACGCGCACCGCTCGAGGCGCAGATCGCGCGCCACGGCATCAGCGACCGGGTCCGCCTGCTAGGCGCCGTCCCGCACACGGACCTGCCCCGGCTTATCGCGGCGGCCGACGTCAGCGCGCTCGCCTCCAGTTCGGAGGGCCTCGCCAACGCCTGGGTCGAATCGCTCGCCTGCGGCACGCCGATCGTCATCACCGACGCCGGCGGCGCGCAGGAGGTGGTGACGTCGCCCGATGCCGGCCGGGTCACGATCCGCGACGGTCTGGCGTTCGCCGCCGCGATCGACGCGCTGCTCAAGGATCCCCCGACAGCGGCGGCAACCTGCGCCACCGCGGCCGCCTTCACCTGGGAAGCCAACACCGCCGCGCTCTATGCACATCTGGCGACGTTAGCCGCGAATCACCCTTCGAGCGGGTAGAGCGCCGCCACGATCCAGCGACCCTCGCCGCGCAGCACCGCCCATGCGCGCGCCGCAGCCCGGCTATCCATCGCCTCGATCCCGAACCCGCGCGCCTCGACCGCACGCTTGAACGCGAGCGGCGGCTGGCGCAGCGCCGAACCGGTCCCCAGCAACAGGAACTCGGGCGGCGGATCGAGCGCGAGCAACGCCGCCACGTCGGCCTCGCCCAGCGTCTCGAACGCGGGCGGCGCCCAGCCATCCGCGCGCTCGGGACTGATCGACAATGCGGTGTAATAGCCGTCGTCGACCTTGAACCCAGCCCGACCGATCGCCGAGATCATCGGCCCATCGGTCTTCTCGCGGTCCATCCTCATTTAGCGCTCGACCTTCGGGCCCACCCGTTCGGCACCGTCCTGCACGCCGCCCTTGCGCGGGGCCGGATCGGCACGAAGCCCCAGCGTGATCAGCAGCGACGACGACACGTAGATCGACGAATAGGTGCCCACGACGATACCCAGGATCATCGCCGCGGTGAACCCGCGCAGCACATGCCCGCCGAGCACCAGCATTGCGACCAGCGCGAGCAGGATCGTCACCGACGTCATCACCGTCCGCGGCAGCGTCTCGTTCACCGACAGGTCGATGATCTCGCGCATGTCCATCTTGCGATAGCGGCGCATATTCTCGCGGATACGGTCGTCGATCACGATCTTGTCGTTGATCGAGTAGGAGATGATCGTCAGCACCGCCGCGACGATGTTCAGGTCGAACTCGAACTGCGTCAGCGCGAAGAAGCCGAGCGTCATCAACAGATCGTGGACGATCGCGACGACGGTCGACACGCCGAACTGCCATTCGAACCGCACCACCGCGAACAGCGCGATGCCGAGGATGGCGAGGCCGACCGCGAGCAGACCCTTGCTGATCAGCTCCTCGGACACCTTGCCCGAGATCGTGTCGTATTTCGAGAAGGTTGCGCCGGGGAACTTGACCGCGAGGTCGTCCGACACCTTCTTGACGAGGCGGTTGGTCGCCCCCTCGTCGTTGCTCTGCGGGATCGGCAGGCGGATCGACAGCGTCTTGGGGTCGCTGAACGACTGGATCGACGCCTCGCCGACGCCGAGCCGGTCGACTTCGGTCCGGACCGCGTCGATCGACGGCGGGGTCGCGAACTTCTCTTCGATCAGGACGCCGCCGACAAAGTCGACGCCCATGTTGAGCCCCTTCGTCACGACGAGTCCGATCGCCAGCAACGACAGCAGCAGGGTCAGCCCGAACGCCCATTTACGGAGCGACACGAACTTCAGGTTGGTGTTGTCGGGAACGAGTTTCAGCAGGCGCATGGTAATCTCCCGCCTCAAATATTGATCGTGGTGGGGCGGTTCTTCCGCAGCCACAGCGCGACCATCATCCGCGTGAACGTGACGGCGGTGAACACCGACGTGCAGATCCCGATCAGCAGCACGACCGCAAAGCCCTTCACGGGCCCCGAGCCGAGCAGCAACATGATCACGCCGGTGATGGCATGAGTCACGTTCGCCTCGAAGATCGTCCGCGACGCTTCCTTGTAACCGAGCTCGACCGACTGGATCACGCTACGCCCGCGTCGCCGCTCTTCGCGGATACGCTCGTTGATCAGCACGTTGGCATCCACCGCGGTACCGATCGTCAGCACGAAGCCGGCGATACCAGGCAGCGTCAGCGTCGCGTTCAGCATCGCCATGACGGCGACGATGACCAGGATGTTGATGACCACCGCGAGGTTCGCATACAGGCCGAACCGGCCATAGGTGACGAACATGAACACGATCACCGCGAGCGCCGCGATGATCGAGGCGAGCACGCCGGCGCGGATCGAATCCTTGCCGAGATCAGGGCTGACGGTGCTCTCCGCGACCACCTTCAACGCGACCGGCAGCTTGCCCGAACGCAGCGAGATCGCCAGCGCGTTCGCTGACTCGACCGTGAAGTTGCCCGAGATCGATGCACGACCACCAAGGATCGGCTCATTGATGTTCGGCGCGGAGATCACCGTATTGTCGAGGATGATCGCGAACGGCTTGTTGGTGTTCTCGGTCGTCACCTTGGCGAAGCGACGCCCGCCGACCGCGTCGAACGTGATCGCCACCTGCGGCGCGTTGGTCTGCTGCTCGAACTCCTGGCGCGCATCGGCGAGCTGGTCGCCCGAGATAATCACCGAGCGCTTCACCGCGATGAACGGCACGCCCTGCGGATTGCCGGGATAGGGGAGGACCTGGCTGCCGATCGGCGCAATGCCCTTGGCAAGGTCCGTCGGGTTCGCGGTCTGGTCGACCAGCTTGAACTCGAGCTTGGCGGTCTTGCCGATCAGCTCCTTCAGCGCCTGCGGGTTCTTCAGCCCCGGCACCTGGACGACGATCCGGGTCGCGCCCTGGCGGACGATCGTCGGCTCCTTGGTGCCGAGCTCATCGATGCGACGACGGACGACTTCGGTCGCGTCCTTCATCGCGGTGTCGACGGCCTGAGTCAGCCCCGCCTCGGTCGGCTTGAGCACGAACCGGCTCGTGTCGACGACAGTGATGTCCCATTCGCGCTGGCCGCTCATCCCGGCGCCACCGCCGGTGATCGCCAGCAGACGCTCGCGCGCCGCGTCGACCTGGCTCGGATCGCGCAGCAGGAAGGTCAGCTGACCCCCGCGCGTGGAAATGTCGCCGATCTCGATTCTGGGCGTGCCGTTGCGCATCGTCCCCGCCACGCTGTCGCGCATCGCCTCGATCCGAGTCGCGGCGAGGTCGGCGGTATCCGCTTCGAGCAGCAGATAGCTGCCGCCCGCGAGATCGAGCCCGAGATTGATGTGCGGATGGGGGATGCTACCCCATTTGCTCGTGGTGCTCTCGGGGAGGAAACTCGGAATCGCCAGCAGGCAGAGCGCCGCCAGCAACCCGATGATCGACCCGACCTTCCAGCGCGGAAAATCCAACATCAGTCGTTGGCCGGCTTCGTGTTCGGGCTCGTAATGTCGGTCAGCGTCGCCTTGACGACGCGAACGCGGACGTTCGGCGCGATCTCGACCTCGACGACATTATCCTCGACCTTGGTCACCTTGCCGAGGATTCCGCCCGACGTGACGACGCTGTCGTTCTTCTTCACCGCGGCGACCGACGCCTGCAGCGCCTTCATCCGCTTTTGCTGCGGGCGGATCATCAGGAAATAGAACACGACGAACACGAGGAAGAGCGGCGCGAGGCTCAGGAACGAGGCGATCCCGCTCCCGGCTGTGGCGGCGCCGTCTGCGGCCTGGGCATAAGCTGGTGAGATGAACATGGAGTTCCGTATCTGGCTAAAGGCCATGTCTGGCTGGAGGCCATATCTGGCTGAAGGAGAGTTTCAGGCCGCACGCCGCGCGGCCGGTCGCATTGGTCCGCCCGCTATCATCGCTTGGGGTCCCGCGCAACAGATGGCCGGAGGATGAGACGGGGCGCCCGCGCGACCACCCGCATGCCAGACCCGCTCCGCAACGCCGCTCCAGGCGAGGAGTCCACAAACCGGCGGTGTTCGCACTTGCATCCCGCCGCGACCCCGCGTAGTGCGCGCCCCTCGGGTGGTCTTGCGACTGCCCGATCGGTCGGGGCGTAGCGCAGCCTGGTAGCGCATCACACTGGGGGTGTGGGGGTCGCAGGTTCGAATCCTGTCGCCCCGACCATTTTATTTCATCACATCGGGACTCGATCCCAGGCGCGGCTTATGCAGTCGCGCGAGCGTCTAGGGCGGCCGCAGCCAAGCGCTTGCGGCGATGGAAATACCGCATCACCGGCTTTTCGAGCCCGGCATAGCCGATCAGCCCGATGCCGATCCCGGCGACCATGTGCAGCGGGATCGCGACCGCGCCGGCGATGTGCAGCGTCATCGCGATCTTCGCCGTCACTGCCAGCGCCAGCGTGTGCCACAGATAGATCGAGTAGCTCGCATCGCCGAGCAACCGCAGCGCGGGCAGCTCGGCGATTCCGCCCGGCCGGCGCTCATAGGCGAGGATCGTCGCGACTGCCGACAGCGCGGGCAATCCGTAGCGCAGCGCCTTGGGCCATTCCGCGGGCAAGGCGAGCGCAAGCGCACATAGCGCCACCGTCGTCGCGATCAGCACGCCGCGAGTCGCCGCGTGGCCGAACGCCGGGCGTCGCCACAGCTGCGCCAGCCACAGTCCGCCGAGAAACTCGAGGATATGCGGGTCGGAATAGAAATACAGCGCCGCCTGGTCGCGCCCGACAAGCGGATGGATCGCCGCCAGCGCGATCAGCACCGCGGTGAGCATGCCGAGCTGCACCGCGCGCGGCAGGCACAGCGCCGCCCCGAACAGCAGGTAGAACCCCACTTCGTAATTCAGCGTCCACCCGGGCACGAGCAACGGCCATATCTGCCCATTGCTCGGCGAGACCGACGGGAGGAACGCATAGGAGGTGACGACATGCGCGACGCTCAGCCGAACCGCGGGGAACAGCCCGGCAAGCGCGCCGGCGAGCATCACCGATGTCACGATCCAGTAGATCGGCACGATCCGCTTGGCGCGGTCGGCAAGGAATCGGCCCGGCCGGCTGTCGGCATCGGTGATCGCCCACATCAGAAACCCGCTGAGCACGAAGAACAGGTCGACGCCCGCTTCCCCGACGGTGAAGGGCCGCTGCGCGCGGTCCGCTGCATGATAGGCGACGACCGCGCATGCAGCGAGACCGCGCAGATACTGAAGACCATAAAGACGCGTCATTGCAGCGCAGCATAGCCTCGGGCGGTCGCGTCATGCGTGGCCTATGCTTTGGAACGTGGCACCGTTCGGCTCGGGCGATCGAAGAACCGCGGCGATCTGCGATAGACGCGAACGCTGCACGACACGTCCCGATCCGGTCATGGGGGGCCTTGCATGTCGGTCAATGTTGCGGTGCAGTAACGAAATGGACGACGTTTTCCGCCCCGCGTGGCTTGCTGCGTCGTCCCCCCGCCGCCGCCCCGCACCCTTACTGGCGGCAGGCCAGGCGCACCCGCCCGGTCGGCCGCATCACGCGATCGCCGACGACTGAGACAGGAACAGCTATGCACATCGTCTACTACAAGGATGCCGTCGGCAATTTCGGCGACGACCTCAACGAGTTGATCTGGCCGCGCGTCTTGCCCGACGACGTCCGCTCGGCGCCCGACACCGTGCTGGTCGGCATCGGCAGCCTGTTGGACGAGGCGCGGTTCCGCGGCGTCGAGACCGTGGGCAAACGTGTGTTCGTGATGGGGTCGGGGGCCGCTTATGGCCGCTTGCCCGACGACTCTGCGCGCTGGACCTATTGCGCGGTCCGCGGCCCGCTCACCGCCAGCGTGGTCGGACAGCCGTCCGCGGCGGTCACCGACAGCGCGGCGCTGCTCGCCAGGCTGCCCGATCTCGTCCCCCGCTCGGCGCGCGCCGACGAGATCCTGTTCATGCCGCATCACCGGACGCTGGTGAACAGCAACTGGCAGGCCGCCGCCGAGCGCGCGGGCATGACCTTCGTCGATCCGCAATGGACGCCCGACCGGATCCTCGCCTGCTATGGCCGCGCCAAGCTGGTCGTGACCGAGGCGATGCACGGCGCGATCGTCGCGGACACGCTGCGCATCCCGTGGATCCCGGTGATGATCTCGCCCGAGGTCAGCATCTTCAAGTGGCGCGACTGGGCAGGCTCGCTCGATCTCGCCTACCAGCCCGTCCCGCTGCCGCCGACCACGCGGCTCGAGTCGTTCCGCTACGACCGGATCAGCCGTCTGACCCAGGCGGGCGGGCGCAGCGTCGCGCGCGTCGATTCGGCGGGCGCGGACGATGCCGCGCTGATCGCGGAGTTCCAGGACCGGTTCCGCGAAGAGCCCGCGGTGATCGACGCGGTCAAGGCGCCCGGCGCGATCAAGGCGTTGCTCAAGGTCGCGGCAACGCAGTTCGACGGACGCCGGCTGGCAACCGCGAGCCGCGCGCTCAAGGCGGCGGCGGCGGGCCAAAGCTATCTCAGTGACGACGCCATCTTCGCCGATCGTCTCGGCCGCCTCGACCACGCCGTCGCCGGGCTGATCGCGGACGTCCGCGCGGGCTAGCGTTTGGCCAGCCGGCGGACGATCCCCCCGGCCTTGGCCAATTGGATGCGCCCCTCGGGGAACAGGGCCAGCGCACCGATGAACAGCGCATAGGCCAGCACCCCGGCCAGCGCGAGCATCGGCAGGCTGGCCCAGACGAACGCATAGGCGGCCAGCGCTAGCAGGCCGCCGGCGATCGCGGCGGCGGCGGCGATCGGGACCATCAGCCGGATCGCGTCGCTCCGCGTCACCGGGCCGCTGCGCGTCACCGCCCACCACATCATCGGGATCTGCACCGCCGCGCTGGAGATCGCGGCGGACATCGCGACGCCCTTGGGGCCCCAGAAGATGCCGATGAGATAGCCCGCGATCACCGCGGCGGATCCCAGCCCGCCCCATTTCAGCTGCTCCTGCGCACGCCCCTGGCTGACGAACAGCCACGATGCGGCCTGGCGCAGCTGCAGGCTGAGCGCGGCGACGCCGAGCCACGCGAAGGTCGGCGCGGAGGCGATCCAGCGTTCGCCGAGCAGCACCAGGATCACCGGCTTGGCAAAGACGATCGCGCACAGGATGCCGGGCGTAGTCAGCGTGAGCACGCCGCCGAGCATCGCGAGATACGCCCCGCGATACTCGGCGGGATCGGCCGACAGCCGCGACAGCAACGGCACCGCGACTCGCGCGGCGGGCGCGGTCATCTGCCACAGCGGCTGGAACATCAGCTTGTACGCGCGATCATAGATGCCGAGCGGCCCCGCGCCGAACCGCGCGCCGATCAGGATATTGTCGAGATTGGTGATCAGATAGCCGAGCAGATTATACCCGGTCACCGTGCCGCCGAACCGCAACAGATGCAGCGCGTCGCGTGAGATGCCCGGTCGCGACGGCCGCCACCGCGAGAAGACACAGGCGAGGGTCAGCGTCGCCGCGCCGTTTGTCACCTGCATCGCCACCAGCGACCAATAGCCGAGCCCCCACAGCGCACCGCCGACCCCGACGATCACGCCGGCGATCAGCGCGCCGACCTCGATCATCGCGATCGCGCCGAACCGCATGCGGCGGTTGAGCAGCGCGATATGTTGCGCGGACAGGCTCGACAGCAGCAGCGCGGCGGCCATCGTCATCATCACCGGCGTCACCGCAGGCGTCGCGTAGAAGATCGCCGCGAGCGGCGCCGCCGCCACCGCGACGCCGGCAAGGCCGCAGCCGATCAGCACGTTGAGCCAGAACAGGCTCGACAATTCGACCTGGTTGATCGTCGGGCGCTGCACGGTGGCGGCCGACAAGCCGAGGTCGGTCAGCAGCAGCGCGGCCGCCACCAGCGGGCCGACCATCGCCAGCAGGCCGAAATCGGTCGGCAGCAGCAACCGCGCGAGCACGACCTGGCTGCCAAACTGGAGCACGAACTTGGTGCCCTGGCTGCCCATCGTCACCGCCGCGCCGACCGCCGACTGCCGCTTGAGCGCGGTGGCGTTGCCCTGCGGCGAGAAATCGGGCGCTTGCGGCGAGAGGCCGGGCGGCGTTACGCTATCGGTCATCAGGTCTTCGTCCCATAGCCGCCGCGCAAAGCCTTGCGCAGGATCAGCGGCAATTGGCGCGCAGCCTCCTGTGTGACGAGCAGCACGCTCGCCGGGCTCGCAAACAGATAGCCGAATGCCGCGCGCGGGCGGCGAGCCTTCGCTTCGTCGGTAAAGCCACGATAATAATAGCACCGGTCGATCGTCCGGAGATGCTGCTGGAGCAACGCCACCAGCCGTGCGTCGCCGGCGGCGCGCGCTTCCGCCAGCACGCTGCGCTGGCGACGGCGCAACGCATCGAGATCGCCGGTCGTCTGGATCTGCGTCAGCGAATCGGGCCGCACCAGATAGCGATAGAGCGGCTCGGGATGCAGCCACCACTGCGCACCCGCGCGCAGGCAGCCGACATACAGCGCGAAATCCTCCGCGAACCGCACCGTCTCGTCATAGCGCAGCCCGTGCTGCGCCAGGAACGCGCGCCGCATCACCGGTTTGAGAAACCCGTAATTGGTGCGCGGCGCGTCGGGCGAGGAGATGTTGCGCGCGATGAACTCGGTCAGGTCGATCCGGCAGGGTTCCGCAAGCGCGCCCGGCGCCAGCATCGGCATCTGCGATCCGTCGACCGCATCGACCAGCAGCAGGTTGTCCGCCACCATGTCGGCCTGCTTCGCCTCGCCCAGCGCGATCAGCGTCGCGAGGCGCGTGGGCGCGAAACTGTCGTCGGCATCGAGCAGCGCGATCCACTCGCCGCGCGCCGCGGCGATTCCCGCATTACGTGCCGCCGACGGCCCGCCGTTGCGCGGCAGTGCCAGCAGCGACACGCGGGGATCGCCGCGCGCGATTTCCGCGACGATCGCGGCCGTGGTATCGGTCGATCGGTCATCGACCACGATGATCTCCAATGTGCAGCGTTCTTGCTGCATTGCGGAAGCGATTGCCGCTTCGATATACTGCGCCGCATTATAGGCTGGGATAATGACGCTGGCCTGGATCATACGAGCTCCCTTGTTGGGGGTTTCCAGGATCGCTGCTCGAAAGGAGCAAGATGTCGAACCCCGAAATTACCGTGATCGTGCCGGCATACAACGTCGCCGGGCTCGTCCTGCCCTGTCTGGCATCCATCATGGCCCAATCGTTCGGCGCATGGCAGGCGATCGTCGTCGACGATGGCTCGACCGACGCCACCGCGGCCGAGGTCCGGACGCTCGACGACCCGCGTATTTCGCTGGTGCAGCAAAGCAATGCGGGGGTGTCGGCAGCGCGAAACCACGGCCTGGCGCTCGCGCAGGGCCGGTTCGTGATGTTCCTCGACGGCGACGACGTGCTCAACCCGACCGCGTTCGCGCGTCTTGCGGCATCGCTCGATGCGCGCGACTCGGCGGTCGCCGCGTTCGGCACGTTCCTCAAGATCCTGCCGGGCGGCGCGCCCTATCCCGATCAGAAGCCGCTCGCGCAGCACCGCTATCCCGATGGCGACGTGCTCGAACCGATGCTGCGCGGCAATTTCCTCGCCAATGGCGGGCATGTGCTGATCCGGACCGCGGTCGCACGCAAGCTCGGCGGCTTCGACACGCGGCTGCGGCTGAGCGAGGACTGGGAATTCTGGTGCCGCCTCGCCGCCGAGGGCGAGTTCGCGTTTATCGGGACCGAGCCCGAGATATTCTCGCTCCGCGTCCGGCCGGGCAGCTCGTCGGGTGGCCTGTCGGTCGACTGGGCCAATCACCAGCCCTGTCTCGACACGATCGGCAACAATGCCGCGATCCGCGCGCGGTTCAGCGCCCCGGCCTGGCGCAAGCTGGAACGCACGATGCGCGCCAGTCAGATGTGGGAGTGCGGCCGGGTCAACTTCACGATGCGCCGTTTCACGGAGGCGCGCCGGCTGATGCTCGGCGCAGTGTGGCTCGATCCGCAGCCCAAGCGCGTGGCGATGGTCGTCGCGGCGGCGGTGCAGCGCCGGACCAACCATGCGGTCGTGTCGCGCCTGCGGTTCCGCGACCAGGATGTCGACGCCGACCGGACGCTGTAGCGGATTCCGCAAGCCAAACGCCCCCGCATGATCTATGATGGAAGGATAAGCACATAAGGTCCAGCGGACATGGGGCGGCTTCGGGCTATGCCGTGCCATGATTGCGGCCATGTGAGGCGGAAAAAATAGGGGGTGGAGAGGCCGTGATGATTGGCAAGGATTCGATGGGAGCAGGCGACACGCCCATGCAGTCCCCGCCGATCGCGCAGGAGCCGCTCAACCGGACCGACGCGCGGTACGCCGATGCCGGGACCCGGTCGCCCGCCGCGCCAGCCGCGGTGCCGGTGCCGACGCCGGTGGGGGGGATCGAGGGGCGTCGCATCTCGCTGACCTCCTGGGCCGCTGCCGGGGTCGTCGGGATCGGGCTCTGGATCGTGATCATCGGGCTGATCTGATCGCGTCGCCGGGCGTCGTCCCGCCCCAGATGCACAGCAGGAACAGCAGCACCAGCATCGGCGTGAACAACAGATAGCCGCCGCCGATGATGAAGGTGGTCAGCGCCAGCACCGACAGGATCGCGGTCTCGCGCCGCCACAGCGTGCCCGCGAACATCGCGAGGAACGCGGTGATCCCGATCGCGCCGTAATCGGTGATCAGCTTGGCGATAGAATTGCCCGTGCCTTCCTTGAAATACAGATAGCGTTCGGTCGCGCCCGGCCCCCAGCCGATCAGGATCCGCGCTTCGTGGCTCAGCTCCGCGATCGGCAGGAACGGGCCGATGAAGCGCGCATAGCCGCTTGACCCCGAATAGCTCAGCTCGTTGGTGCGGCTCAGCATCGATCCGACCTGCTCGGGGAACACGATCGACCCCAGCACCAGCGCGACGACGCCCGCGATCGCAAACCCCGCGACCCGCCCGAAATTGCGCGCCGACAGGCACGCATAGAAGGGCACCGCCAGCGCCAGCGACAGCGCGCCGGTGCCCGAGAAGGACAGCATGTACGCGACCAGGTACAGCGGCAGGTACTTGACCCGCCCCAGGATGAAATAGTCGATCACGACCGCAATCACGAGCGTCTGTGAGAACATGCTCGGCTCGAGCAGGAAGAAGCCGTTGGAGCGCAGGATCGTCGATCCGTAATGCAGGATCGGGTTGAAGTTGAACTGCGGCTCGACCAGCACCGGCTTCAGCGCGGGGACGGTCACCATGAACGAAAAGATCCGGATGCCGATGAACTGCACCGCCCATTGGACGATGCCCGCCGCCGCGATGAACCGCGTATAGGCAAGGAACAGCCGGAACACCGTCGTCCGGTCGAACCGGGCGCTCGGGCCGATCAGCGTGAAGCTGTACGTGACCAGGATCGCGACGATCGAGGGCACGCTGGTGCCGAACCGCCCGTCCGGCGTCGTCAGTGCGATCAGCGTCGACAGCAAGGTGCAGGCGGCGAAGACGAAATAGAGCGCGATGCCGCGCGGCCGCAGCGTCGCGATGCCGCTGGCAAGACCCCAGCCGAGCAGCAGCGCGAACAGCGGCAGGCTGATGAACAGCGCGCTGCCGCCCGGCATCGCACCGAAGCGTTGCAGGATCAGGCAGGCGATCAGCGTGCCGTGGACGAAGATCCGGCCGTTGCGCGCGGACTGGTCCTCCGCGTCCATCACCGCGTCGTCGCGCAGCGTCTCGTGCCGCGAAAGCGAGGCGGCGCTCACGCGATCACCCCGCGCGCGCGCCACGTCGCACTCGCCTCGTCGCGTGCGAAGGGCATCGCGCGGCGCGGTGCCTTGCCGCGGGGCGGAACGTGCGTAACGCTTCGCGAAGGCCACCATAGAGTGGACCGGTAGAGGATTGATCGCCGCCGCCGTCGCCCGGCCGGCCGGCGTCTCGTCTCATTCCGGCCGGGCAGGAGTGCCGCCTTATGGTCCGGACTGCCGTTATGATTGCACTTGCTGCCAGCGCATTGGCCGCGACGCCCGCGCATGCCAATCCGTTGATGTACGTCTACAAGGGCGCCGGCTGCGACGGCAAGGATCGCCTGCCGCGCTATCAGGGCGTGATGGGGCGCAAGCTCGATGGCGTGTCCGATTTCCTGTCCGCCGAGAGCTGGGCGCAGCTGCACAGCGGCGCGCAATGGGCGATGACCTGCTGGCAGAACCAGCCCGTCCGCCTCGCGCTCGGCGTCCCGCTCGTCGTCAAGGGCGGTACGCTCAGCTCGGCGGCGGCGGGCGAATATGACGCGGAGTTCCGCAAGATCGGCGAGCTGCTGGTCGCCAAGGGGCGCGCCAACACGGTCATCCGGCTCGGCTGGGAATTCAACGGCAACTGGTATGCCTGGTCGGCCGAGAAGGATCCGGTGTCGTTCGTCGGCGCGTTCCGTCACGTCGTCGGCGTGCTGCGCGCGGTGCCCGGCCAGCATTTCCGGATCGTGTGGAACCCGTCGCTCGGCACCGGCGCGAACCCGCCCGAGTCGCTGTGGCCGGGGGACGACGTCGTCGATCTGGTCGGCATCGATATCTACAACCAGAGCTGGCGCCCGCAGGACAGCGATCCCGCCACGCGCTGGCAGGGCTATCTCACCGCCAATTACGGGCTCAACTGGGTCGCCCGGTTCGCCTTGACTCACCACAAGCCGATCGTGGTCCCCGAATGGGGCACCGGCACGCGACCCGACGGGCATGGGTATGGCGACGACCCGTTGTTCATTCACAACATGGCCGCGTGGATGCGCGCGCACCGTGTCGCCTATGAAAGCTATTGGGACTTCACCGCGTCCGATTATGATTCGACGATGTCCGCGGGCAAGTTCCCGCTGGCGCTGGCGGCCTACAAGGCGGAGTTCGCACAATGACCGGCCAGCCGACTCAGGCATAATAGGCCCCGTAGTCGGCGTGATCGCGATCGACATCGCCGTGGCCGAAGACCGCCAGCTGGCGCATGTCGACCCGGGTCGCGATCACGCCGAGCGGCTCGATATCGAGCGCGCGCATCCGCTTGAGCGTCGCCGCCGCGCTCTGGCTTGGCGTGTCGTTCCACCGTAGCGCCATCAGCACCTCGTCGACCTGGCGCAGCAGCAGCCGCGCATCGGTCACCGCGAGCGCGGGGGCGGCATCGAAGATCACCAGGTCGAAGCGCTTTTCCGCCTCGGCCAGCAACGCGCCGATATTGCTCGCGGCGAACAGGTCCTGCCGGTTCTCGGTCGTGTCGCCCGCGGGCAGCACGTACATCCCGCTGACCGGATCGTGGATCAGCGCCTCGTCCAGCGTCGCGGTGCGGCGCAGCACCTGCACCATCCCCGCATGCGGCGGCAGCCCCATCACGCGCGAGACCGAGGCGCGACGCAGATCGGCATCGACGAGCAACGTCCGGCTGCCCGCCATCGCCGACGTCCGCGCGAGCGAGATGGCGAGCGTCGTCTTGCCTTCGCTCGGGCGTGCCGAGGTGATCCCGACGCTCGTCATCCCGCTGCGGCCCTTGCGCACCAGCGCCAGCCGCACCGCACGCAGCTGTTCGGCGTAGAGCGACAGCGGGCGTTCCACCGGGAAGTCGATCGGCGAGATGCCTTCCTCGCCGGGCCGCGCGATCGACGCGATCTCGGGGATGTTGGCGATATGCGGCAGCCCGAGCTTGCGCTCGATATCCGCCGACGAGCTCAGCTTGCGATCGAACGCCTCGGCGATCCACACCGCCGCGCCTGCGACGATCGTCGCCAGCACCAGCCCGATCATCAGGATCAGCGGCTTGTTGGGCGAGGTCGGCCGCTGCGGCAGCGCCGCGGGCGAGAAGATGCGCGCATCCTCGTCCGCCACCAGCGCCTGGCTGCTGATCAGGTTCTTGCGCTCGAGCAGCGCCTGGTAGGTCGCGCGCAGGCCGTCCGCCTTGCGCTGGAGCTGCGACAGCTGGACCGATGCGGTGTTGTCGCTGGCCAGCGTCCCCGTCGTCCGCGCGACGATCCCCGCCGCATTGGCGACCTGGTCGCGCGCGATCTGCGCGTTGGCGTTCAGATTGGCGAGCTGCCGGCTCGTTTCCGCGCCGATCGCGCGGTCGAGCGCCTCGACCTGGTCCTTGGTGCGGATCAGGTCGGGGTGATCGGGCTGATAGCGGCCCTGCAGATCGGCATAGGTGGTCGCCAGCAACGCGCGCTGGTTGCGCAGCTGCTGGATCACCGGCGATTGCAGCACCGCGCCGACGCCGCCGGTATCGCCCTTGCGGGTCTGGCCGCGCGCGGTGCTCAGCTTGGCCTGCGCATCGGCGAGCGCCGCCTGCGCTGCGGCCTGTTGCTGCTTGTACAGCGACAATTCCTGCTGCGTGAAGGTCGCGCCCTGGCTGTCGAACAGGTCGTGCTGCGTGCGATAGCGTGCGACCTCGGTGTCCGCGGCCTCGAGCTGGACGCGCAGATTGTCGAGTTCGGTACCGAGCCCGCGGCCGACCTGCTCGACCGCGGCACGGCGCGATTTTTCCTTCACCGCCAGATACTGGTGGCCGATCTGGTCGGCGACCGCCTTGGCGAGCATCGGGTCGGGTGCGGTATAGGCGATCGAGACGACGCTCGATTCACCCGGCCGGAGGATCTTGGTCCCGCCGATCACGAGCCCCGTCGCGGCGGCCTCGCGGTCGGCACCGGGCAGCTTGGAGATGCTCGCGGCGAAGACCGGATTGGCGACCAGGTTGAGCGCGCGCACGGTGCCCAGCGCGACCGCGGACGATCGCATGATCTCGACCTCGGTCGCCACTGCGGTCTCGGCGGTGGACAGGCCGGGCAGGACCTCCTTGTCCTTCTCCGACACGTTCAGCTCGCGCGAGTTGACGACCATCCCCGCCGAGGCGGTGTACAGCTTGGTCCGCGTGAACCCATAAGCGAGCACCAGCGCCAGGATGATGGCGAACACGCCGATCGCCAGCCACTTGCGATGCCGCACGGTCGCAAACGCATGGCGGATGCTGTCCATCGGATCGCCGATCGTCGCAGCGAATCGCCCTTTCGATCGGGGTTCGGCAGTCTGGCTGGAGCGGAAGTCGTCCATGGCGTTCACCTTGTCAGCGTCAGGCCGATCGTCGCGCGGTTGTCCTTGAACGCGCGGTAACGATCAGTGCCGTTGGAGGATTGGTCGAGCCGCTCGAACCCGAATTTGAGCCCGGCATAGCGGCTGATACGATAGGTCGCGCTGGCCTTGGCGCTGATGCGGCCATCGGTGCGGTCCAGATTGTTGAAGCGGCTGTCCTGGTAGCCGAGCGACGCGGACAGGATGAGCTGCCGCAGCCATTCGTGATCGACCTGGATGCTGCCCTGGGTCGACAGATAGCCGCCCGATCCGGGGATGCCGGAATCGAGCACCGACCGGTTGCCCCGGATCGTCACGGTCGTCAGCTGCGTCGGGAAGAACTGCACCGTCGCGTTGAAGCCCAGGCCGCCCAGGTCGTTGTAGAAGGGCAGGCGGAAGCGCTGCTGGATATAGCCGATGCCGATGCTGCCGCGGATCAGCGCCGCGGGCTCGAAACTGACGCCGGCGAGCAGTTCGAACCCGTTCGAATCGCGCTTGGGCGTCTCGATCGACCCGGTCCGGAAGCGCCGGATATTGTAGCTCGCGCTGGTGAACCACGCGATCGACGGCGTCTGCGCATAGGAGGCGCGGACGCCGACGCGGTAGCTCATATTGTCGCTCGGCTGGTAATCCGCGATCGACCCGTCGGCGAGCTGGCCGTCGCGAAAATCGAACCGCGCCACGCGCGCCGTGGTCGACAGCCGCAGCTTGTTGAAATCATGCGCGAGCAGCACCGCGCCCGATTGCTGCGTGTAATAGATCGGCTTGATCGTCTGCGAGAATATGTCCTGCGACAGCCGCGACTGGTGGATCCCCTCGGCGCGGATCGCGGTCGTCAGCGTGGTCACCTGGTTGATGTCGAACACCCCGCGGCCCGTCACCGAATAGTCGGCGATATTTTCGGTGCTGCGGTTCAGATACCGGTCGATCTTGCCCTTCGCGTCGAGGGTCAGGCTGTTGCGCGCCCATTGCGATTGCAGCGCCAGCTGCGGCTGGATCCGCAACAGGCTGTCCGCGACGCGGTCGTCCTGCGTCCCGAAGATGTTGTCGTCATGGATGCCCGTCACCTCGACCGACGGCGCCAGCCGGAACCCGCCGAGCGGGATGCCCGGCGCGACATAGCCCGGCTGCACGCGCTCGAGCACGGCGGTATGCCGCGTTTCGATCTGTGGCTTTTCCTCGGGCAACAGCGGCGTCTCCTGCGCATGGAGCAACTGCGGGCACAGCATCGCACTGCCCAGCACGCCGGTGCGGGCGGCATGACGAAGCCAACAGGGTGTACGGCGAGACACGGGAACTAGAAGTTTCGCTCTCGGATCCGCACGGTGTCACCGGGCTGCACGATCACGTCGGCGGTCAGCGGTTCGCGCGCTTCGGCCGCCTGTCCGGTATGGCGGATCATCACGCTCTTCTGGTTCGCGCGATAGGTGAAGCCGCCCGCGGTCGCGACCGCGCCGAGCACCGTCATCCCCGACTGATAGGGAAACTGCCCCGCCTTGTTCACTTCGCCCAGCACATAGATCGGCCGCGACGCGACCAGGTCGACCACCAGATGCGCGTTCTTGAAATAGCGTGCCTGCAACGTCTGCGTCAGCGCCGCGGAGAACTCGCCCAGAGTCTGCCCCTGCGCCTTGATCATGCCGACCAGCGGAAACGAGATGTCGCCCTCGCTGTTGACGGCATATTCGCCGGTCACGCCGGGCTCGTTATACACGTTGATCCGCAGCCGGTCGTCGGGCGCCAGCCGGTAGACATAGGGCGCGGCGGGCGCCGCCCCCGCCGGGGTCTGCGCGATATCGGCGGAGCAGCCCGTCAGCCACAGGGCCGCCGCGCACGCTGTCGTGCACGCCATCGCGATACGCTTGGTCATAGCGCTTCTCCACCACGTCCGTGACCACGCCCGGGCCCGCGAACGGTATCAATCTCGGTATCGATCATAGCTCTTCTTTTTCCGATCTGGAGCGCCCTGCGCTTCAGGAAGCCTGCACCCCAGGCGATGTGCATCGTCGCCAGCGCCGGGGCGGCCATCAGCGCGGTCAGCGATCGGTCCTTGAGCGCGAAAAGGCTCGATGCCGCCAGCAGCGCGAGCGCATAGAGCAGCGGGATGACGAACAGCACGGGCAGGACGATCCCGCCGATCAGGCCGAAGCCGATCGCCAGCGTGATCGCCGGGGGCAGCATCTGGCGCAGGCGCAGTCGCTCGCCATGCTTGTGGCTGGTCCGCGCACGCCCGGAGCCATAGCGGAAATATTGCCGCGCAAGGCCACGTAGCGTGCCCCGCGGATAATAGATCACCGGGATCGTCGCATCGAGCCAGATCCGCCCGCCCAGCGCACGAAGCCGTGCGTCGAGCTCGGCATCCTCGTTCGCCTCGAAGCTGGTGTCATACCCGCCCGCGCGCTCGAACAGCGCACGCCGGAACGCGGCGTGATGGCCGTGGTCGACCCAGGCCGACGCGTTGCCCATTCGATGCGCCGATCCGCCCGTGCCGATCCGGCTGTTCTGCGCGATCGCGACAGCGCGCTGGAAGCCGCTATCGCCCCTGGTCGTCAGCCGCACCACGACCGAATCCGCGCCGCTGTCCGCCAGCGAGGCGAGCAGCCGGGTGACATAGTCGGGCGGGTAGGACGCATGCGCATCGACGCGGACGATGACGGCGAAGCGGCGGTCTGCCGCGGCCACCGCACGGTTGACGCCCGCCGCCTGGATCCGCTCGGGATTGTCGATCAGGCGTACACGTGGCGCGCGGGCAGCGACCGCGATGACCGCCTCGCGCGTGCCGTCGCGGCTGCCGCCGTCGGCGACCAGTATCTCGCCGACCACCGAGGGCGGTTCGCGCAACAGCGTGTCGAGCAACGCCTCGATATGCGCGATCTCGTTCAGCGTGGGGATGATGACGCTCGCGGTCATGCCGCACCTCCGTCCGGGCGCAGCGCCTCGACGAAGCGCGTCGCGGACCGTTGCAGATCGGTCTCGCGCAGGCGCGCATCGGCATGCCGCCGATAGTTGGCGAGCCCCGCGGGCGCGATCGCGCGTGCCATCGCGTCGGCGAGATCGGCCTGCGCGAAATCGATCCGGTTGGCGGGCGGCAGATACGCGCGGAACACGTCGATCTGCGACGCGAGCACGGGGATGCCATAGGTCATCGCCTCGAGCATGACCAACGGCACGCCCTCCCAGCGCGACGGCATCAGCAGCAGGTCCGCCGCCGCCAGCGTCGCGTGCGGTGTGTCGGTCCATGCCGAGCAGCGAATGTCGACCCGCCCGGCAAGATCGCGTCGCAGCGCCTCGAAATCGGCCTCGCCCTCGCCGGACCCGACGATCACGAAGGTCCAGCCCTCGAGCTTCGCCGCGCTCTGCCGGATCGCGGCCGCCAGCGTGTCGAGCCCCTTCTGGCGTATGTCGAGCCGGCCGAGGAACAGGGCCACGCGCGCGTCGGGATCTACCCCGAGCGCTTGCCTAGCCTGCGCGCGCGCGGGCTGCGGCGGCGGCGCGACGATGTTGTCCGCGACCACGACCGGCGCGGTGCCGCCCGCGGCACGGACCTGCTCGACGACCGCGCTGCTCGGCACGATGAAGCGATCGGGGCGGCGATACAGGCGGCGGCGGACCCAGTCGCCGGGGACCGCGCGACGGCCCAGTTCCGCCATGCGGTGCGCCATCGGCACATAGCTGACGACGAAGCTGTCGCGCGGCGCGGCGAGCAGCGGAACGACGCAATTCTCGATCCGCCCCTGCAGCAGCAGCGTCGCGGTCGGCCGAAGATCGACAAAGACCTTGCGTACTGCCTGCGCATAGCTTCGGCGAAAGCCCCCGAGATACGGCTCGGCGCGCTGCTTGGTGAAACCCCACGGCATCACCGCAAACCGGTCCGAGACATAAGGCCGCAGCCGCTCGGCCAGCTTCGCGTTGGCGGTCGGATGCCGCACGACGATCCGGTCGAAGTCGCGGCTTTCGAGCAGCGTCGGCAGGAACCGCAGGAACATCGCCTCGTGCCCGCCAAAGTCGGGGCTGTCCTGCAAAATGAGGAGCGACCGGCTCATGCCGCGCGATCCGCGAGCGCTGCCTCGTAGACGGTGCGGGTCATCGCGCCGATCTGGGTCCAGTCGAGCGTGTCCGTCGCCGATGCGGGGCGCGGCCGCTGCCCGATCGAGTCGACGATCGCACCCGCCAGCGCCGCGACATCCGCGGCGGGCACCAGCGCGCCGCTGTCCTCGCGCGTCCCGATCATCGTCCGGAACGCGCCGAGATCGCTCGCGATCAGCCAGCGATCGAGATCGGCGACGAGATGCAGGACGCCGCTCGCGTCGATCGACCGGTAGGGGAAGACGAACGCATCGGCGCTGCGCAGCAGCCCCGCCATCGCGTCCTCGGACAGCCGCCCCTCGCGCAGCGTGAACGCGTCGCCAAGACCCAGCGCCTGCGCGCGCGCGAGGATCGGCTCGACGTCGATCTGCGCCTCGCCGGCGACGATCACCTCCAGGCGATCGCGGATCTGCGGATCGATCAGGCCGAGCGCCTCGACCAGCAGGTCGACGCCCTTATACGCCTGCAACCGGCCGAACAGCACGATGCGCCAGCGGCCGGGCTGCGCGCGCGCTTCCGGCTCGGCGGTGCGCAACGGCAGCACGCCGTGCGGCACGACATGGATCCGGTCCTCGGGCAGGCCGCGCGCCAGCAGCGCGTCGCGACCCTGCTCGGTATGCACGATCAGCCGGTCGAACGCCGCGAGAATGGCGGTATAGCCGCTACGTTGCGCCGCGCTGACCGGGCGGCCGTTGAACGGCTCGATATCATGGACGGTCAGCACGACCGGTCGGCTCTTCCGGATCCGGCGGACCGCGCGCACGTCGAGCATCGGCAGTGCCGCCCATTGGAAATGGACGACGTCGAACCGCGCGGCTTCGCGCGTCAGGCGGCGAAGCCCCGCAATATGTTCGAGCCCCTTGAGCGCACGCCACGCCGATCCCACGCGCCGCCGCGGTCCGTCGGTCAGCGGATAGAAAAAGGGCAGGGTGCGGCTTCCGGCGAGGAGATCCTCCTCGTTCGGGCGCAGCGCCCGCGTCGCCCAGGCGGGCCGCAGACCATTGGCGTGCAGCCCGTCCGACAGCGCCGCGTCATAGGGCGCGGTAAACAGCGACGGGTCGACCAGCAGCACCGATTGCCCCGTGGCGCCGGCGTTCTCGCAGGCGGCGGCGCGCAAGACGGTACTCAGAACGACCCCTTGCTGGCAAAGACTGCCGGCACGGTACGAACCATGATCCAGATATCGCCACCCACCCAGCGGGTCCGGCTATAGATCGTGTCCATCGCCACGCGACGGCGATAGCTGATGTCGTTCCGGCCGCTGACCTGCCACAGCCCGGTGATCCCCGGACGCAGGTTGCAGTAGAATTCCATGTAGCGGCCGTACCGCTCGACTTCGGCGGGCACGATCGGCCGCGGACCGACCAGGCTCATCTGACCCCAGACGACGTTGAGCAGCTGTGGCAGCTCGTCGAGGCTCGACTTGCGCAGGAAGCGGCCGAGCGGCGTGATCCGGGGATCGTTGCGCAGCTTCTGGTCGAGCGCCCATTCAGCGCGCGCCGCCGGGTTCTCGGCCAGATGCCGCCGCAGCCGCGCCTCGGAATCGCGCACCATCGTCCGCAGCTTCAGGCACGGAAACATCCGTCCGCCACGGCCGATACGCCGGTGCATGAACAGCGGAGAGCCACCGTCCTGCAGTGAAATTGCGATACAAAGCAGTACGATAACCGGCAAAAACACGAGAAAAGCACTGCCGGCGAAAATGATGTCGACCAGTCGCGACAAATTGCCATCGACCTTCCGCATAACACTGAAGTTATCGGTCGACTTGCTCGAGGCATTGGATCCCGAATGCACTCTAACGCGAGTGCGTACATCGCCATAGAATGTCATGGCCGCACCTCATTAACTGATGTTTATTGTCGCAGTGCAATATTGCAGAGGTGCCCCGGCTTGGCCAGCGGACTCGGCCCCCCGTTATCCCGCCGATCGCTCTGTCTACCGCATTGCAGCATGAATTTCGCAGCGCCTTTGGACGCCGTGCGTTGTGGCTGAACGCAGCCTGTATCTGCCGGGAAACGGGCGTAATTTGCGTGCCAGGGACGCACCGCTCACGAAATAGGCAGTACTCGACGCAGCCGCCTTCAGCCGCGATCGAACGCTAATTACCTGGAACTATTGTAAAATGCGAACGGCGCGCACGCGGGCACGCCAACCCGTCCTACCGCCCGCGTCACGGTCGGTGGAGATCGCCCGGTGGTATTTGCCATCCGCCGATGATTCGCGGCGAGATCGCACCGCCCCCGCGAGTCGTCGCCCCGCGGCCGACCGCCCAGGATCGCACCCAACGGCGCGACCCCGGGCGCGTCGTCAGGCCGTCTCGCTCACCGTCGCCGCATGACCCACCGCGATCGCGCTCAGATTGACGATCCCGCGCGCGGTCACGCTCGGCACCAGCATCTGCAACGGCTTGGCGAGCCCGAGCAGCATCGGCCCGAGCGGCGCGGATTCGGTCGACGCCGACAACAGCGACACCGCGATGTTCGCCGCGTCGATGTTCGGCATCACCAGCAGGTTCGCCGAGCCCGTCAACGGACTGTCGTCCACCAGCCGCCGCCGCAGCGCCTCCGACAGCGCGGCATCGCCGTGCATCTCGCCGTCGAACTCGAACTCCGGCGCCATCTCCTTCAGCAACGCATGCCCCGCGCGCATCTTCTGCGCAGAGGGCGACCGCGACGCGCCAAAGCTCGAATGCGACAGCAACGCCGCCTTCGGCTCGATCGCGAACGCGCGCACCGCGTCGGCCGCGAGCATCGTCATCTCGGCGATCTGCTCCGCGGTCGGATCGACCGTGACGTGCGTATCGCAGAAGAACAGGCTGCCGGTGCGCAGGATCACCGCGGACATCGCGTACAGCCGCGACACGCCCGGCATCCGCGGGATCAGCGGCATGACATAGGTCATCTGCGTCCACCAGTCGCCGATGCCACCACACAAGGCTGCATCGACGCGACCCTCGCGCAGCAGCATCGCCGCGGCGACGCTCGGCCGGGTCCTGAGCGCGCGCTCGGCGCTGTCGGGCGGCGTGCCGCGGCGGCCGACGAGCGCGCTGTAGCTCGCGAGCAGCGGCTCGAACACCTCGCGGTCGGTCGCCGGATCGAGCACCTCGACATCGCTGCCGATCGTCATCCGCAGCCCGCTCGCCTCGATCCGCTGGCCGATCACGTCGCGGCGCCCGATCAGCACCGGCCGGCCAAGGCCTTCGTCGATCACCGTCTGCACCGCGCGCAGCGTCCGGTCGTCTTCGCCCTCGCCGTAAGCGATCGAGCGCCCCGCCTGCTTGGCGCGCGCGAAGATCGGCCGCATCAGCTGGCCCGAGCGGTACACGAACACCTCGAGATCGCGCAGATACGCGTCGAAATCCTCGATCGGCCGAGTCGCCACGCCCGAATCCATCGCCGCCTTCGCCACCGCGGGCGCGACGTGCAGGATCAGTCGCGGATCGAACGGCTTCGGGATGATGTAGGTCGGCCCGAACACCGGCGTCGCGCCGCCATAGGCGCTGACGACCACGTCCGACGCGGTCGCGCGCGCCAAGGCTGCGATCGCGTCGACCGCGGCGACCTTCATCGCCTCGTTGATCTCGGTCGCGCCGACGTCGAGCGCACCGCGGAAGATGAACGGGAAGCACAGCACGTTGTTGACCTGGTTCGGAAAATCCGAACGGCCCGTCGCGATGATCGCGTCGGGGCGGGTCGCCGCGACCAGCGCCGGCTGGATCTCGGGCTCGGGGTTCGCCAGCGCCAGGATCAGCGGATCGGGTGCGAGCAGGTGCAGCCATTCCTGCTTGAGTACACGCGGTGCCGACAGCCCGAGGAAGATGTCCGCCCCCTCCAGCACGTCCGGCAGCGTCCGCGCATTGGTCGTGCGGGCATAACGCGCCATGTTCGGCGGCATCACGTCGCCGCGATCGGCATGCACCACGCCCTTGATATCGGTCAGCGTGACGTTCTCGGGGTTGAGCCCCATCGATACCAGCAGGTCGACCGTCGCCAGCGCCGCCGCGCCGGCGCCCGACGTCACCAGCTTCATCTGGTCGAGCTGCTTGCCGCGCAGTTCGAGCACGTTGCGGACTGCGGCCGCGCACACGATCGCGGTGCCGTGCTGGTCGTCATGGAACACCGGGATGTTCATGACCTCGCGCAGCTTCGCCTCGATCTCGAAGCATTCGGGCGCCTTGATGTCCTCCAGGTTGATCCCGCCGAACGTCGGCTCGAGCACGCGAACCGCCTCGATGAACGCCTGCGGGTCGAGCTGGTCGATCTCGATGTCGAAACAGTCGATCCCGGCGAATTTCTTGAAGAGCACCGCCTTGCCCTCCATCACCGGCTTCGACGCGAGCGCCCCGATCGCACCGAGCCCCAGCACCGCGGTGCCGTTGGTGATGACCGCGACGAGGTTGCCGCGCGCGGTATAGTCGCGCGCCTTGTCCGGATCCGCGGCGATCTCCTCGCACGCGGCGGCAACGCCTGGCGAGTAAGCGAGCGCCAGATCGCGCTGCGTCGCCATCCGCTTGGTCGCCTCGACCGAGAGCTTACCGGGTTTCGGATAGCGGTGATAATCGAGCGCGGCCTTGCGGAAATCGTCTTCCATGGTCTTCCTAACCTGTCGGCCGCGGCGGCGACCGGGTGGGCGCGGGCAAAGCGCGCGGCGAATGTTCAACGATCGCATAGCCTCACGCACACCGATCCGCCAACCCCGCGCGGACGTAGCGTCGGGCGAGCGAAGGATATCGCCGCCCAACCGTTCCACCACCCCGGCGAAGGCCGGGGCCCAACCGTTCCCTCCACCCCGGCGAAGGCCGGGGCCCAACCGTTCCCTCCACCCCGGCGAAGGCCGGGGCCCAATTGGAACGTCGGACATGACGACGCGCTACCCTCCGTCAGCACCGTCCCCCAATTGGGCCCCGGCCTCTGCCGGGGTGGGGGGAGGGCATGGGCCGCGCGGATCTATCCAAGGTCGCAAACCCAACGATCCTCCCCCGCCAGGGGGAGGTGGCACCGAAGGTGACGGAGGGGGAGGAAAGGTAAACCTCGGTTCCGTGTCCTCCCCCTCCGTCCGGCAAGGGCCGGCCACCTCCCCCCTGGCGGGGGAGGATCGAACTCCCCGTTCTCCCGCGAGAGCGGGAGCCCAAGAATCCCCAGCGCTACCCTCCATAACCCTGGACCCCCGCCTGCACCGGGGAACACCCCCAAAAACCCCTGTCCTACAACGAACCAATCTGGTTCGCTTCCACCCGCAAAACCGGGAGCCGAACCATGATCATCGACCACCTCATCGACGCCGTCATCGACCGCGAGGGCGGCTACACCAACCACCCCGCAGACCGCGGCGGCCCCACCCGCTACGGCATCACGCAAGCCGTAGCCCGCACCAACGGCTACACCGGCGACATGCGCGTCTTCTCCCGCGAGAGCGCGGAAAGCATCTACCGCCGCCTCTACTGGACCCGCCCAGCGTTCGACCAGATCGCCACCCGCGCGCCCAAAATCGCCGAGGAACTCTTCGATACCGGCATCAACATGGGGCCTGCCGTCGCCGCCACCTTCCTCCAGCGCGCACTCAACGCGCTCAACCGCGGCGCCACCGACTATCCCGACATGGCCCTCGACGGTTGCATCGGCCCCGCCACACTCACCGCACTCGACGCCTTCCTAGCCCGCCGCAAACCCGGCGGCGAAACCGTCCTCCTGAAGGCGATCGAGGCGCTGCAAGGCGAGCGCTACGTCGCGCTCGCCGAGACCCGCCCCGCCAACGAGGCCTTCCTCTACGGCTGGCTCGCCAACCGCACCTGACGTGCCCGCGCAAGCGCTCCCAGCGTCTGCACTTCCTATACTTCACTTTTGCCGGAGACCCCCAATGGCCCAGCAACCCCTTGATCCAGCACCAGATCCCTGGATCACCCGCGCGCGCCCAACCTTCCTCTACGTCATGTACATCCTGCTGCTCGGCGCGATCCCGGCAGGCCTGATCGCCGCGGTCCGCCCGTCCACAGCGCAGGCGATCGCGGCGGGCATGGCCGCCTATCTCGACGCGATCCCCGAACCACTCTACGCGCTCTTCGGCACAGGCTATCTCGGTTACACGGTCGCGCGCGAATGGGGAAAGGGGCGCTAGTCGTCGCCGCCCTCCGTCATCCTGACGAAAGTCAGGATCCAGAGCCAAGACCGGTATCGCATGTAACCCTGGATCCTGACTTTCGTCAGATGACGGCGTGGGGTTCAACCCGCGACCCGTACGCCAGCGGTGGACAGGTCGCGGCCGCCCCGTTGCACCCCCGAAACCGCACCCTACATCGCTGGCATGAGCAACGACCCCCACGCCATGCCGACCTGGCACGGCACCACCATCCTCTCGGTCCGCCGCGGCGGCAAGGTCGTCGTGATCGGCGATGGCCAGGTCTCGATGGGCCAGACCGTCATGAAACCCAATGCGCGGAAAGTCCGCCGGCTCGGCGACGGCAGCGTGATCGGCGGGTTCGCCGGCGCCACCGCAGACGCCTTCACGCTGTTCGAACGCCTCGAACGCAAGCTCGAAGCGCATCAGGGCCAGCTGCTGCGCGCCGCAGTCGAGCTCGCCAAGGACTGGCGGACCGACAAGTTCCTGCGCAACCTCGAAGCGATGATGATCGTCGCGGACAAGGACGTGACGCTGATCCTCACCGGCAATGGCGACGTGCTCGAACCCGAGAACGGCGTCGCCGCGATCGGCTCGGGCGGCAACTACGCGCTCGCCGCCGCCCGCGCGCTCGTCGAATACGAGACCGACGCGGAAGTCCTGTGCCGCAAGGCGATGCAAATCGCCTCCGAACTCTGCGTCTACACCAACGACCGCCTCACGGTGGAAACGATGGACTCGACTTCGTAACTTCTTCTCCCCCTCCCGCAAGCGGGAGGGGGCAGGGGGTGGGCGCCCGCCCACCTCCGGCGCTACCGTTCGAGGGAAGCGCGAGCCCACCCCCAGCCCCTCCCGCCTGCGGGAGGGGAGAAGGTAAAAAAATGAACGACCAGCTCACCCCCAAGGCCGCCCTCTCTCCGAAACAGATCGTCGCCGCACTCGACGCCCACATCATCGGCCAGGCCGCCGCCAAGCGCGCGGTCGCGGTCGCGATGCGCAACCGCTGGCGCCGCCAGCAGCTGAGCGAAGACCTCCGCGACGAGGTCACGCCCAAGAACATCCTGATGATCGGGCCGACCGGCTGCGGCAAGACCGAGATCAGCCGCCGTCTGGCGAAGCTCGCCGACGCGCCGTTCGTGAAGGTCGAGGCGACCAAGTTCACCGAGGTCGGCTATGTCGGCCGCGACGTCGAACAGATCGCGCGCGACCTCGTCGAGGAAGCCATCCGCCTCGAAAAGGAACGCCGCCGCGTCGCCGTGAAGGACAAGGCCGAGGAGGCGGCGATGGGCCGCCTGCTCGACGCGCTGGTCGGCAAGGATTCGAGCACGGCTACTCGCGAAAGCTTCAAGCAGCGCTTTCTCGACGGACATCTGAACAGCGCCGAGGTCGAGATCGAGGTCGAGCAGGCGCCGACCACGCCGTTCGAGATCCCGGGCGGCGCGCCGCAGATGATCAATCTCGGCGAGATGATGAAGTCGTTCGGCGGCGGCCAGCAATTGAAGCGGCGCAAGCTTACCGTTCATGCGGCATGGGACAAGCTCGTCGAGGAAGAGGCGGACAAGCGTCTCGACCAGGACGAGGTCAGCCGCGCGGCGCTCGCCGATGCGGAGGCCAACGGCATCGTCTTCCTCGACGAGATCGACAAGATCGCGGTCGCCGACGGCCGGGGCGGTTCGATCAGCCGCGAGGGCGTCCAGCGCGACCTGCTGCCGCTGATCGAGGGCACGACCGTCGCCACCAAATACGGGCCGATGAAGACCGACCACATCCTCTTCATCGCAAGCGGCGCGTTCCACGTCGCCAAGCCGAGCGACCTGCTCCCCGAATTGCAGGGCCGCCTGCCGATCCGCGTCGAGCTGAAGGGCCTGACGGAAGCCGATTTCGTCGCGATCCTGTCGGACACCAAGGCGTCGCTGCCGCTCCAGTACAAGGCGCTGATCGCGACCGAAGGCGTCGGCATCGAGTTCACCGAAGACGGCATCGCCGCGATCGCGCGCATCGCCGCCGAGGTGAATGCCGAGATCGAGAATATCGGCGCACGCCGCCTGCAGACGGTGATGGAAAAGCTGCTGGAGGAGGTAAGCTACAACGCCGAGGATCGCGGCGGCTCGAACCTGGTCATCGACGGCCCGTACGTCGACAGCCAGCTCAAGGAGATCGCCCGCAACACCGACCTCAGCCGCTTCGTGCTCTGATCCAATAACCCCGTTCGTGCTGAGCGAAGTCGAAGCACCTGGGTCTCGTGCCCCTCGACTACGCTCAGGGCGAACGGCGTGGGGATGTAAGGATAAGCCAATGGACGTGACCGAAGCCATAGCCGCGCGCCGCTCCGTCCGAGGCTTTCTCGACACCCCCGTCGACCCGACCCAGCTCCACGACCTCGCCGTAAAAGCGTCCCGCGCCGCAACCGGCGGCAACCTCCAGCCCTGGCACATCGCGATCGTCCAAGGCGAGCCGATGACCCGCCTCAAGGCAACCATGGCCGAAAAGCTAGCCACCGGCGCCACCGAGCAGCCCGCCTACGACATCTACCCGAAAGACCTGACCGCCCCCTACCGCGACCGCCGCTTCGCAGTCGGCGAAGCGATGTACGCAGAACTCGGCATCCCCCGCGAAGACAAGTCAGCCCGCCGAGACTGGTTCGCCCGCAACTTCGCCTTCTTCGGCGCCCCCGCGGCCTATTTCTGCACCGTCGATAAGCGAATGGGCCCACCGCAATGGTCCGATCTCGGCATGTACCTGCAAAACCTGATGCTGCTTGCGGTCGAAGCCGGCCTCGCCACCTGCCCGCAGGAATGCTGGGCAATGTACCCGGACACGCTCGGCGCGTTCCTCGAAATCCCCGAAGACCGCATGCTCTTCTGCGGCATGGCGATCGGCTACGAGGACAAGGACGCGCCGGTGAACCGCCTCCGCACGGAGCGCGCGGACACGAGCGAGTGGCTCACCACGATCGGCTGAGGCAAAGAGCGGTCATCAACCCAACCCCGTCATCCTGACGAAAGTCAGGATCCAGAGCCGGATATGATGCCCTCGATACCCTGAATCCTGACTTTCGTCAGGATGACGGTCAGAGCACCACCGTCTTAGGCCTGGCGCCCTTGATCCCCGCAAGGATCATCGCCTCCCACACCGCAGGGTCACCCGCTGCGGCCATCGCCCGGTCGGGTTCGCGCAGCGTGCGCAGCACCGCGAGCGCGTCGGGAAGATAGTCGGCCCAGGCGGAATCGATCAGCTGCGACGCGGATTCGGCGTCGCCGCCCGCATTCGCGCTGATCCGCTGGCCGGCCAGCACGCGCGCGATGCGCTCGGCGACCGGGGTAGTGGAAACGTCCATCAGCATTCTCCTCGCGGGCTGGTCTTACACCAAACCCGCGAGGCGATCGAATGCTTAGCGCGCCGAGCTTGGACCCGCGCCGCGACCCGGACCACGGCCGCCACCGCCGGCCGGACGGCCACCGCCGCCCTGACCACCGGGACGACCACCGCCCTGCGGACGACCGCCGCCGCCACCCTGGCCGCCACGGCTCGCACCCGCATAGTTGCGCCCGGTGCTGCCGCCGGTAGCGCGCGGCGCATGCGTCGCACGCGGACGCGCCGGATCGCGCGGACGATCGATCCGGACCTCGGGGTCCGCCCCCATCGTCTTGACGCGAGTCTGCTTGATCTGGTTCGACAGGTTGACGAAATCGTCCGGCAGCGCGCGGACCGTCACCTTCTGGCGCGTGATCCGCTCGATGTCGCGCAGATACGCCTTCTCGTCATCCGCGCAGAACGCGACGGCGATGCCGCTGGCGCCCGCCCGTGCGGTACGGCCGATGCGGTGGACATATTGCTCGGCGACGTTGGGCAGCTCGAAGTTGATGACGTGGCTGACGCCCGACACGTCGATGCCGCGCGCGGCGATGTCGGTCGCGATCAGGACCTTGACCTTGCCCTGCTTGAACTCGCCCAGCGCCCGCTCGCGCTGGCCCTGGCTCTTGTTGCCGTGGATCGCGTTCGAGGCGATGCCGTTGCCCGCGAGCAGCTTCACGACGCGGTCGGCGCCATGCTTGGTGCGCGTGAAGACGAGCGCGCGGTCGATCGCCGGATCGCCCAGCGTGATCGTCAGCAGCGCCTGCTTTTCCGACTGGTTGCAGAAGGTGACATACTGGTCGACGCGCTCGGCGGTCGTCGCGGCGGGCTTCACCGACACGGTCTTCGGATCGAGCAGGAACTGCGAGGCGAGATCGCGGATCGCAACCGGCATCGTCGCCGAGAAGAACAAAGTCTGGCGCTTCTTCGGCAGCATGCGCACGATCTTCTTCAGCGCATGGATGAAGCCGAGATCCATCATCTGGTCGGCCTCATCGAGCACGAGGATCTCGATCATCGACAGGTTGCAGAAGCCCTGCTCGATCAGGTCGATCAGACGGCCCGGCGTGGCGACGAGGATGTCGACGCCGCGGCTCAGGTCCTGGCGGTTCTTGTTGATGCTGGTGCCGCCGAACACGGTGGTCACCGACATCTTGCTGAACTGGCCATAGGCGCGCGCGCTGTCGGCGATCTGGCTGGCGAGTTCGCGGGTCGGCGCGAGCACCAGCATGCGGCAATGCGTCGGCAGGACGCGCTTCTGGTTTTCGGTCAGGCGCTGGATCGAGGGGAGCACGAACGCGGCGGTCTTGCCGGTGCCGGTCTGCGCGATGCCGAGGAGATCGCCGCCCTCGAGCAGGATCGGGATCGACTGTGCCTGGATCGGCGTCGGCTCGGTATAGCCCTTGGCTTCGAGCGCACGGACGAGCGGCTCGGCAAGGCCGAGGTTTGCAAATGACATGGATGGTCTCTCAATAGATGCCGGGCTCGCGAATCCACGAAGCGGACGCACGAGGGGCGGTGGTGTTTTGACACCCCGCGTGAAAAGGGAAGCCCGTTGGAAACGACCGAGGCGGAGCTAAGACCGTAAAGGTCCAATCACGCTGCATTACGCCTCGATGCCGGCCATTTGGCGTATCATGCCCCAAAAGTCAACCTCCGGCCCTATTCGGCACCGGTGTCGGGCTCGGCGGGCGGGATCAGGTGCGGATCTGGCCGAGGTGCAGATACCGCTCGTTGAACTCGGCTGCGTCGCGCAGCCGGGGCCAGTCGGTCACGCTCAGCTGGCGCTTCTTGCGCGTGATCAGCCCGTCGGTCTCGAGCGACTTCAGCACGCGGTTGACGTGGACCGGCGTCAACCCGAGCGCATCGCCAAGCTGTTCCTGCGTCATCGGCAATTCATACGCCATCACGTCGCCGAGCATCGACGTCTTGAACCGTACGGAAAATTCGCAGAGCAGATGCGCCAGCCGGCTGCGCGCGTTGCGCCGCCCGACGTTGAGCAGCCATTCGCGGTGGATCGACGATTCGACAAGCGCATCGATCCACAAGGCCTGGCCGGCGGCGGGGCATGCCTCGATGAACTGGCGGAGCGCGGCGATCGGCACCTCCGCCAGCGTCAGCCGGGTCAGTGCCTGGATGTCGTGATCGGATTCCTCGAGAAACAGGTTCTGCAGGTCGATGAATTCACCGGGCAACAGGATCGACACGATCTCGCGCTCGCCATTGGGCGTCAGCTTCTGCCGGTAGGCCAGTCCGTCGAGAATGAACGCGCACCGGGTCGGGCGCTGGCCTTCGCGCAGCATATAGGTCGACGCATCGATCGTCCTGACCTTGAACGGTAGCGCGGCGATCTTGGCGCGATCGTCCGCGCTCATCGCCGTCCGCGTTTCGAACTTACGAACAACTTGTTCCGTCACGGTGGAAATGTCCACGTGCACTCTCCGCATCCAGGGCAGGAGCACCCGTTTCTCGTCGTCTCCCTCACTGGGATAGCGCGTCGGGGGAAAGCGCACCTTATCCCAGGATTGGGCAGGTCAACAAAACCCATGTTATTATATTACGCCGGAACGCGAGCGGGCCGATGCGCCGCTCGTGTCCTCAAGCGCATGGTCGGCACGTTCAGACTGGCGGTAAACCGGTATCCGCGCCGGGCTCGGTTATCGTCACGTCGACCGCCAGCAGTACGCTTCCCTGGTCGTCGCGCACCGCGACGCGGAAGCACGCGCCATGGCGTACGATCTCCGGATGGTCGCTCAGGTAATCACCCGCGAATATGACCGCTTGGACGCGCGCATTTTCGTCGTCGGGCAGATCCGTGCCGTCTTCGTCGGGCGCGTGTTTATGGTTGTCGATGTCGAAGAAGTATCTGGGCATGCTCGACTTCCTCAACCGTTACGCAAGCCTATTCCTAACAGGCCGGCCGCCGCTCCGCTCTTACCAAAATCAGGTTTGATCAGCGCTCCATGCTCGACTTGAACCGCGCCCCGGGCGTAGGGTGCGGGCAAACACGAGAGGATCCGCCGCATGAAACTGGCCAGCCTGAAGCACCCCGATGCCACCCGCGGACGAGACGGCACGCTCGTCGTCGTCTCGAACGATCTCGCCTGGTATGCCGATGCAAGTCACATCGCGCCGACCCTGCAGGCCGCGCTCGACGATTGGGATCGACTCTCGATCGATCTGAAGAATCTGTCGACCGATCTCGAGCATGAGATGATCCCGATGCGTCGCTTTCACGAGCATGACGCCGAGTCGCCATTGCCGCGCGCCTATCAATGGGCCGACGGCTCGGCGTATGTGAACCACGTCGCGCTGGTGCGACAGGCGCGCGCCGCGGAGATGCCCGACAGCTTCTGGTACGATCCGCTCATGTATCAGGGCGGCTCGGACGGGTTCCTGGGGCCGCGCGATCCGATCCCGCTCGGCGACGAGGCCTGGGGCTGCGACATGGAGGGCGAGGTCGTCGTCGTCACCGGCGACGTGCCGATGGGCGCGTCGCGGGACGAGGCACTGGCGGCGATCCTGCTCGTCGGCCTCACCAACGACGTCTCGTTGCGCAACCTGATTCCCGGCGAACTCGGCAAGGGCTTCGGCTTCTTCCAGTCCAAGCCGGCGAGCGCGTTCTCGCCCGTCTTCGTCACGCCCGACTCGCTTGGCGACTGGTGGCAGGGTGGCAAGCTGCACCGCAAGCTGATGGTCGACCTCAACGGTGTCCCGCTCGGTCGCGCCGAAGCCGGCGAGGACATGACGTTCGACTTCGGCACGCTGGTCGCGCACGCCGCCAAGACGCGCAAGCTCGGCGCGGGGACGATCGTCGGGTCGGGCACCGTCTCCAACCGTGGCCCCGATGGCGGCCCCGGCAAGTCGATCGCTGAGGGCGGCGTCGGTTATTCCTGCCTCGCCGAAGTCCGCACGATCGAGACGATCATCGGCGGCAAGCCCGTCACGCCATTCCTCAAAAAGGGCGACGTCGTCCGCATCTGGGCAGAGGACGACAAGCGTCATCCGATCTTCGGCGTGATCGAACAGACCGTCGAATAGGCGGAACGCCACGCCGTATTTCTACGCGAAGGTGGGGACCCAGTCTGGGCTCTCCCCTTCGCGGGAGACCAAGGCGGCGGAGAGGGATTGATGCAAGTGCCTCGCTTCACCCGAAAAAATCCACGCGCGAGCCACGTGCCAGAAAATCCCCTCGCAATCGCGATTGAAATTTAATAACACGCTTCGGTAAGAGTGTTCCGCGGTCACAGCGGCCTCATGGAGATGGAATGACGATGGCAAGCGAGCATCCGCGCGCCAATTTGCAGCCGCTCACGCTGCATATCCCGGAGCCCAAGTTCCGCCCCGGCGACGCGGTGGACTTCGCCGAAGTCGACGTGCCGCCCGCGGGCGAGGCACGCCGCCCCGACACCGCGGACAAGGCGTCGGACTTCACCGATCTCGCCTACACGCTGGTCCGCGTCCTCGACGACGACGGCAATGCGGTCGGCCCCTGGGATCCCAAGCTCTCGCCCGACGTGCTGCGCCGGATGCTGCGCAGCATGGCGCTGCTCCGCGCGTTCGACGAGCGCATGTTCCGCGCGCAGCGGCAGGGCAAGACCAGCTTCTACATGAAGGCGCTGGGCGAGGAGGCGGTCGCGGTCGCGGCGGCCTATGCGCTCGATTACGAGGACATGTGCTTCCCCTCCTACCGCCAGCAGGGGCTGCTGATCGCGCGGGGCTGGAGCCTCGTCGACATGATGAACCAGATCTATTCGAACACGGCCGATAGGCTCGGCGGCAAGCAGTTGCCGATCATGTATTCGGTCAAGGAAGCCGGGTTCTTCTCGATCTCGGGCAACCTCACCACGCAATATCCGCAAGCCGTGGGCTGGGCGATGGCGTCGGCGGCCAAGGGCGACACGCGGATCGCGGCGACCTGGTGCGGCGAAGGCTCGACCGCGGAGGGCGATTTCCACTCGGCTTGCACCTTTGCGGCGGTCTACCGCGCACCGGTGATCTTCAACGTGGTCAACAACCAGTGGGCGATCTCCAGCTTCTCCGGGTTCGCCGGCGCCGAGGCGACGACGTTCGCCGCGCGCGCGGTCGGCTACGGCATTGCCGGGCTTCGCGTCGACGGCAACGACGCGCTCGCGGTGTACGCCGCGACGCTATGGGCCGCCGAGCGCGCGCGGACCAACCAGGGGCCGACGCTGATCGAGCATTTCACCTACCGCGCGGAAGGCCATTCGACCTCGGACGATCCCGGCCAGTATCGCAGCGAGGGCGAGCCCAATGCATGGCCGCTCGGCGATCCGATCAAGCGCTTGAAGGATCACCTGATCGCGATCGGCGAATGGGACGATGAACGCCACGCCGCGCAGGACAAGGAGCTCGCCGAGCAGGTGAAGGCCGCGCAGAAGGAAGCCGAGAAGAACGGCATCCTCGGCCACGGCCTGCACCAGCCGCTCGAATCGCTGTTCGACGGCGTGTTCGAGGAGCTGCCCTGGCATCTGAAGGAGCAGCGTCAGCAGATGCTCGATGAGGAATCCGCGTCCGGCCGCCCCTGGGATCGCAAGGCATGAGCGACATGATCGAAACACCCGTCTCTGACGCACCGGATGCCGGCGGCGAAACCACCCGCATGAACATGATCCAAGCGATCAACTCCGCCATGGACATCATGATGGAGCGCGATCCCGACGTGATTGTGATGGGCGAGGATGTCGGCTATTTCGGCGGCGTGTTCCGCGCGACCGCCGGGCTCCAGGCGAAACACGGCAAGACGCGCGTGTTCGACACGCCGATCACCGAATGCGGGATCATCGGCGTCGCGGTCGGCATGGGCGCCTACGGCCTGCGTCCGGTCCCCGAGATCCAGTTCGCCGATTACATCTACCCCGCGCTCGACCAGCTCGTCTCCGAAGCCGCGCGGCTGCGCTATCGCTCGGCGGGCGAGTTCACCTCGCCGATCACGGTGCGCTCGCCGTTCGGCGGCGGCATCTTCGGCGGGCAGACGCACAGCCAGAGCCCCGAGGGTCTGTTCACGCACATGTCGGGCATCAAGACGGTCATTCCGTCGACGCCCTACGACGCCAAGGGTCTGCTGATCGCAGCGATCGAGGACAACGACCCGACGCTCTTCTTCGAGCCCAAGCGCATCTATAACGGCCCGTTCGACGGCTATTGGGATCGCCCGTCGCAGAACTGGTCGAAGCATCCGGCTGGCGAAGTGCCGACCGGGTACTACAAGATCGAGCTCGGCAAGGCCAAGATCGTCCGCGAGGGGCAGGCACTCACGATCCTCGCCTATGGCACCATGGTGCACGTCTGCACCGCGGTCGTCGCCGAGGCGGGAATCGACGCGGAGATCGTCGACCTGCGCACGCTCGTGCCGCTCGACATCGAGACGATCGAGGCGTCGGTGAAGAAGACCGGCCGCTGCATGATCGTCCACGAGGCGACGCGCACCAGCGGGTTCGGCGCGGAGCTGTCGGCGATCGTCCAGGAACGCTGTTTCTACCATCTCGAGGCGCCGATCGAGCGCGTGACCGGGTTCGACACGCCGTACCCGCACAGCCTCGAATGGGCCTATTTCCCAGGGCCGGTTCGCATCGGCGAAGCCCTCAAGAAGATCATGAAGGACGCATAATGGTGCCTTCACCCACCCCCGTTCGCTTCGAGCGCAGTCGAGAAGCCTCCGGTACCCATCACGCAAGTTTCTCGACTTCGCTCGAAACGAACGGAATTTTCTAATGGCCCGCTTCACCTTCAAGCTGCCCGACATCGGCGAAGGCATCTCCGAGGCCGAGATCGTCGCTTGGCACGTCGCGATCGGCGACCGGGTCGAGGAAGATTCGCCGATCGCCGACATGATGACCGACAAGGCCACCGTCGAGATGGAGTCGCCGGTGTCCGGCGTCGTCGTCGAACTCGCGGGCGAGGTTGGCGACCAGGTGTCGATCGGCGCTGCGCTGGTCGTGATCGAGACGGATGCGGTCGAAGTGGCGGACGAGGTGGTGGCCGCGCCCCTGACGTCGGCGCAGGCCGAAACCGCCGAGCAATACGAAGCCGAGAACCCAGGCGTCGAAAAGGTCGCACTAGAATCTCCCCTCCCGCTCGCGGGAGGGGTCGGGGGAGGGGCGTCGATCACGCCCGCAACGCCGGCCGTCGACGCACCAACCCCTCCCCCGACCCCTCCCGTAAACGGGAGGGGAGAAGCGGCGCTCGCATCGCCCGCGGTCCGCGCCCGCGCGCGCGATCTCGGCATCGACCTCGCCTCGGTAAAGACCGACTCCGACCGAGTCCGCCACGCCGATCTCGACGCGTACCTCCGCTACGGCTCCGGCGAGGGCTATCACCCCCCGCACGCCAGCCGCGCCCGCGAAGATCAGCCGATCAAGGTCATCGGCATGCGTCGCCGCATCGCCGAGAACATGGCCGCGTCGAAGCGCGCCATCCCGCACTTCACCTATGTCGACGAGATCGACGTCACCGCGCTCGAAGCCATGCGCGCCGACCTCAACGCCAACCGCGGCGGCCGCCCCAAGCTGACGATGCTGCCGCTGATGATCGTCGCGATCTGCAAGACGATCCCCGACTTCCCGATGCTCAACGCACGCTACGATGACGAAGCGGGCGTGGTGACTCGCCACGGCCAGATCCACCTCGGCATGGCCGCGCAGACCGACGCGGGGCTCACCGTCCCCGTGATCCGCGACGCACAGGACCGCAACGTCTGGCAGCTCGCAACCGAGATCACGCGCCTCGCCGAAGCCGCACGCGCGGGCAAGCTCGCCCCCAGCGAGATGGGCGGCGGCACGATCACCGTCACCTCGCTCGGCCCCCTCGGCGGCATCGCGACGACCCCGGTCATCAACCGCCCCGAAGTCGCGATCATCGGCCCCAACAAGATCGTCGAACGCCCCGTGTTCAAGGGTGACGAGATCGTACGCGCCAAGCTGATGAACCTGTCGATCAGCTGCGATCACCGCGTCGTCGACGGCTGGGATGCGGCCAGCTTCGTCCAGGGGCTTAAGAAGTACCTCGAAACCCCCGTCCTCCTGTTTGCAGACTGAGACGCGGGGGAAGCGCACGCACTGCGCTGCGCTGACGATCAAAGTCCGGTTCGACGCGATGCTTCAGGGCATCGCGATCGCACCGGCCGTCACCGAGTTCGCCGACCGCTGACTCGCCTCAGTCGCGCGCCTTCTGCAACGCGCCCGCGATCCGCCGCGCGAGGCTTCTCGGGGTAAAGCGTATCCCCTCGGCCATCGCGAAGTTCAGTGCGCCCGACACCTTCACCGCCCGGTTCGCGGCCAGCGCCGCCAGCCCGTCGCGCACCACCGCGCCCGGGTCGCTCGCCAGCCGTTCGAACAGCGCGGTGTCGCCCAGCCCCGCGATATCGGCGAACTCGGTGCGCGTGGGGCCGGGGCACAAAGCGGCCACCCGCACGCCCTTGGCCTTCACCTCCTCGTGCAGCGCCTCGGAAAAGCTCAACACGAACGCCTTGCTCGCATAATAGACCGCCATCCACGGTCCCGGCTGGAACGACGCGACCGAGGCGAGGTTGAGGATCCCGCCGGACCCGCGCGCGATCATCTGCGGCAGGACCGCATGCGTCAGCGCCACCAGTGCGCGGCAATTGAGATCGATCATCCCCAGTTGCAGCGCGCTGTCGAGGTCCGCGAAATCCCCCCGCGCGCCGAACCCGGCATTGTTGATCAACACGTCGACCGGCAGCGCGGCGGCCGCGATCGCCGCGATCAGCGTCGTCGGGCCGTCCGGGTCCGCGAGATCGGCGGCAAAGACATGCACCGTAACGCCGTGCGCCGCGCGCAGTTCGGTCGCGAGCGACTCGAGCCGCTCCACCCGCCGCGCGGTGAGGATCAGCGTGGTCCCCTCGGCGGCCAGCGCGCGCGCAAAGCCTTTGCCGAGCCCCGCCGATGCGCCGGTGATCAATGCCGTCGTCATAGCCCAGCGTCCCCATCGAGAATGCGCAAACCTGCGCCCGGCTCAGGACGTTGGCAATGCCCCGCACGCGCATCTCCCTCTCCCATCAGGGAGAGGGAAGGGGCCCGCGGCGTCTTCGCCGTGGGAAGGGTGAGGGCCGCCCGCGCCGGTCCAACCTCAAACGATCTCGAACAACCCCGCGGCGCCCATCCCGCCCGCGGTGCACATCGACACCACGACATAGCGCACGCCGCGCTTGCGCCCCTCGATCAGCGCATGCCCGACCAGCCGCGACCCGGTCATCCCGAACGGGTGCCCCACCGCGATCGCGCCGCCATTGACGTTATACTTCTCCGGATCGATGCCGAGATGGTCGCGGCAATAGAGGCACTGCGACGCGAACGCCTCGTTCAGCTCCCACAGCCCGATATCGCCGACCGACAGCCCCGCGCGCTCGAGCAGCTTCGGGATCGCGAAGATCGGCCCGATACCCATCTCCGCCGGGCTGCATCCCGCCGCCTGGAATCCGCGATAGATACCGAGGATGTCCTTGCCCTCGGCCTCCGCGGTCCTGCGATCCATCAGCAACTGCGCGGACGCGCCGTCCGACAACTGGCTGGCATTGCCCGCGGTCACGCTCGTGCCGGGGCCCGAAAATTCGCCGCCCGCCCACACCGTCTTCAGCCCGCGCAGGCCCTCCAGCGTCGTTCCCGCGCGGATGCCCTCGTCCTGCGACAGCGTAACGCTCTCGATCCCCGCGTGATTGCCCTGCTTGTCGAACAGCGCCTTCTCGACCGTGATCGGCACGATCTCCTCGGCAAACGCGCCGCTCGCGAGCCCGGCTGCGGCGCGCTGCTGGCTCATCGCGGCATAGGCATCCTGCGCCTCGCGGCTGATGCCATAGCGCTCGGCGACGATCTCCGCGGTCTCGATCATCGGGATATAGGCGGCCGGCTCCTTGGCGATCACGCTCGCATTGACGTAGCGCGGCGCGTCCTTGGTGACGGTGTAGCTGATCGACTCCATCCCGCCAGCCAGCGCGACATCGGCCTCGTCGCAGATGATCGTCCGCGCCGCCATCGCCACCGCGGTCAGGCCTGATCCGCATTTCCTGTCGAGCGTGAACGCCGGCACGGATTGCGGCAATCCGCCCGCGAAGATCGCCATGCGTCCTGCGTTACCGCCTTGCGTGCCCCACTGGTTGCCGATGCCCCAGAACACCTCGTCGATCCGCGCCGGATCCACCCCGGCGCGCTCGACGACCGCGTTCATCACATGCCCCGCCAGCACCGGGGCTTCGGTCGCATTGAACGCGCCGCGATAGGCTTTGCCGATAGCGGTACGGGCGGTCGATACGATGGCGGCTTCACGCATGCTGGAACCTTTCGAGGATCGGGTATGCGCCCGATCTACCGAATTGCGCGCAGGACGCAAAGCCCGAAGGCGTTACTTCATCAGCACGAGCTCTTCCGCCATCGTCGGATGCAGCGCGACCGTCGCGTCGAAATCGGCCTTGGTCAGCCCTGCCTTTACCGCCACCGCGGCCGATTGCAGGATCTCGGGGCAGTCGGGCCCGATCATGTGGATGCCGACCACCCGGTCGGTCTCGCCATCGCAGATCATCTTGTAGAGCGATCGCTCGTTGCGCCCCGCCAGCACGTTCTTCATCGGCCGGAAGTCAGACGTGTACACCTTTACTGACCCGAGCGCCTGCTTGGCCTGCGATTCGGTCATGCCAACGCCGGCCATCGGCGGGTGGCTGAACACCGCAGCGGGCACGTTGGCGTAGTCGACGCGAGTCGGCTTGTTGCCGAAGAAGGTGTCGGCGAACGCCTGCCCTTCGCGGATCGCGACCGGGGTCAGCTGGATCCGGTTGGTGACGTCGCCGACCGCGAAGATGCTGTCGCAGCTCGACCGGTTGTCCTCGTCGACCACGACCGCGCCCGCCGCGTCGAGTTCGACGCCCGCGCTCTCGAGTCCGAGCCCCTTGGTGTTCGGCAGGCGCCCGGTCGCGAACATCACGAGATCGACGACGATCGGCTCATGCCCGTGCGTGTGCACGGTCAGGCAGCCATTCTCGCCCTTCTCGATGCGCTCGAACGCGGCGTTGAAGCGGAAATCGATGCCCTTGCTCATCGAGATCTGGAGCAGCCGGTCGCGGATCGACTCGTCATAGCCGCGCAGGATGACGTCGGTGCGGTTGACCAACGTCACATGCGATCCGAACTGGTGGAAGATCCCGGCGAATTCATTGGCGATATAGCCCGCGCCCGCGATCAGCACGCGCTTCGGCACGTCGTCGAGGTGGAACACTTCGTTCGAGGTGATGCCGTGCTCGGCACCGGGAAACTCGGGCACCAGCGGGTGCGCGCCGACCGCGATCAGGATCTTCGCCGCGGTCTTCTTGCTGCCATCGGCGAGCGTGACTTCGTTGGGCCCTGAGACGACCGCGCGCTGGTGGATGATATCGACATGGTTGTTCTCGAGCGTGGTCGTGTAGGCGCCGTTGATCCGGTCGACCTCTTCCATCACGTTGTCGCGCAGCGTCGGCCAGCTGAACGCGCAATTGTCGGGCACCTGCCAGCCGAAGCGTTTCGCGTCCTTCAGATCCTCGGCGAAATGTGCGCCGTAGATCAGCAGCTTCTTGGGCACGCAGCCGCGGATGACGCAGGTCCCGCCGACGCGATATTCCTCGGCGACCGCGACGCGCGCACCATGCGCGGCGGCGACGCGCGACGCACGCGTACCGCCCGAGCCGGCGCCGATGACGAAGAGGTCATAGTCGAATTGGGTATCGGTCACGGGCTATCCTTGTACGTCGCGCCGCCGCGCTGCGGCTTTGGGTGCCATCTGGGGCAGGGGGGATGCGCGGACAAGCCCGGCGCGGCGATCAGGGTGATCGGCCGGCTCTATCGCCGACCCGCCCTGCGCATCGGCATCGCGTCGATCGTCTGCTCCAGCACGGCAGTGGGGAAGGGCTTGGCGCTGCGCAATTTCTCACCGCCGTCCTTGCCGATGAGGATCGCGGTGAAGGTGGCGGTCAGGTGGAATCTGCGGCGCAGCGCGGGAGCGGTGTCGCCAGCGCCGCGGACCTGATCGCCGACGACCTCGACGATGGTGAGGTCGCGCTCGTCGCCCTTCGCGGTCCAGCTGCCGAGGATGCGGCGCTGTTCGGCGAGCGCCGGATCCTGCGGGAAGGGGGCCGCTACGATCAGCACCCGCCGGTCCCACTTCATCTGCGCGAGGGTGGGAGAGGCGGCGAGCACTGCGGCTAAGAGGATGGACATGGAGGCGTAACGCAGAAGGTGCGGGCGCGCTCCCTCTCCTACCACCCCGGCGAAGGCCGGGGCCCAATTGGCAAGGCGTTCGTTTGGGAAACCACGGTTCGCCCAATTGGGCCCCGGCCTTCGCCGGGGTGGTGCAAGGTTGAGGTTGGGGGAAGCGCGTTCCCCCAGACCCAGCTTACCCGAACGCGCGCGTGATCAGGTCATCCGTCGAAGGATCGAACGTCTGTCCGCCCTTCTCCGCGGCCTTCGCCATCTCCTTGCCCAGCTCCACCCCGAACTGATCGAACGAGTTGATCCCCAGCAGCACGCCGTTCACGAACACGCGGTGCTCGTAGAACGCGATCAGCGCCCCCAGCGTGCGCGCATCCAGATCGTCGAGTAGCAGCGTCGACGATGGCCGGTCACCCGAATAGCTCCGCGCCGCATCCTCGACCTGCTTGCCCGCCATCAGCGCCGCACCCTGTGCAAACGCGTTGAGCAACAGCGCCTTGTGATGCTCCTCGGGCAGCGTGTCGCCGGCCTCGATCGACGCGACGAACTCGACGGGCACCAGATGCGTGCCCTGGTGGAGCAGCTGGAACACCGCATGCTGCGCCTCGGTGCCGACCCCGCCCCAGGTGATCGCCGCCGACGGCCGCCCCAGCGGCTCGCCGTCCGCGGTCACCGACTTGCCGTTCGACTCCATCTCCAGCTGCTGGAGATAGCTCGGCAGCAGCCGCAACCGCTCGTCATAGGCGAACGTCGCGCGCGTCTCGGCATGGCGGATCTGCGTGTAATACAGGTCGGCGAACGCCGCGAGCGCGGGCGCATTCTCGTGCAGCGCGGCGAGGCGGAAATGGCGATCCATCTCGGCCGCCCCCTCGAGCAGCTCCTCGAACCGGTCCCAGCCGAGCGCGATCGCGGCCGGGAACCCGATCGTCGACCACAGCGAATAGCGCCCGCCGACGCTCTCGGCGAACGGCAGGATGCGAGTCTCGTCGACGCCCCATTCCATCGCCTTTTCGGGCGCCGCAGTCAGCGCGATCACGCGACCGTACGGATCCTCGACATTATGCTCGGTCATCCACTGCAGCACCGCCTCGGCGTTCATCAGCGTTTCGGTCGTGGTGAAGGTCTTCGACGCGACCACCAGCAACGTCGCGGCCGGATCGAAGCGTTCGAACACGTCCTCCAGCGCGACGCCGTCGACATTGGCGACGATCCCGACATCATAGCGCTTGTCGTCACGCCCCAGCGAGTCGACCAGCAGCTGCGGCCCCAGCGCCGATCCGCCGATGCCGACGTGCAGGATATGCCGGACCGGCCCCAGCGCATCCGCCTCGATCGCGTCGATCAGCGTCCGCATCCGCGAATGGCTCGCCTGCGCGATCGCGACGCTCTCGGGCTTGCCCTCGCCGCGCTCGGCGGTGTGCTCGACCGCGCGACCCTCGGTGACGTTGACGACCTCGCCCGAGAACAGCGCCTGGCGCTTGCCCGACAGGTCCTGCGCCTTGGCCATCTGCTCGAACGCCGCAACCATGTCCGGGGTCAGATGCGTCTTCGACCAGTCGAAATGGATACCCGCGACGTCGAGGCTCAGCTTCGAAAGGCGCTCCGAATCCTGCGCGAACAGGTCGGTCAACTTAGTTGCGGGCAGGGCTTCGATCTTGGACCAGTCGGCGGTCATGCTACTTCTCCGAATAGACGTGCGCGCCGGTCATGCTGCAAGCGCGAGACCGCGACAACGCTCTTTCGGTGACAGGTATCCCGCGCAAGCTTGACGACGCGCGCCGTCTGCGCAAACCCGCAGACATGGCAAATGACGTGAAGACGAAACCCAAGCGGTCTGAAACGGCAGAGACGTTCCGCTTCCTGCTGAAGCTCGCGGTGGTCGTGCTGATCCTGCGCAGCTTCATCTTCGCGCCGTTCAGTATCCCGTCCGAATCGATGCTGCCCCGGCTGCTGATCGGCGACTATCTCTTCGTGTCGAAATGGAATTACGGCTATTCGCGCTGGTCGCTCCCCGCCGGCGTGCCGCTGATCCCGGGCCGCATCCTCGGCAGCACGCCGACGCGCGGCGACGTCGTCGTCTTCCGCGCGCCCGAGGTGCTCGATCACGACGTCATCAAGCGCGTCATCGGCCTGCCCGGCGAGACCGTCCAGATGCGCCAGGGCGTCGTCTATCTCAACGGCAAGGCGATCCCGAAACTCCGCATCGCCGACTTCACGATCCCGCTCACCGCCAATTTCGACGCGGAGAAATGCGGCGCGCCGTTCGTCGACGTCGCGAACGGCGTCCAGATCTGCCGCTACCCCCGCTTCCGCGAGACGCTGCCGGGTGGCCGCAGCTACGAGGTTCTCGACCAGGCCGAACTCCCCGATCGCGACGATACCGGGCTCTACACGATCCCCGCCGGCCACATCTTCGTGATGGGCGACAACCGCGACGACAGCGGCGACAGCCGCTTCCCCGCGCCGAGCGGCATGGGCTACGTCCCGCTCGAGAATGTCGAGGGCAAGGCGGTCGTCAACTTCTTCTCGACCGACGGCAATGCCGAATGGCTGAAGCCCTGGACCTGGGTCAGCGCCGCGCGCTGGAGCCGCATCGGGGAAGGCTTTTGAGCGACCTCGCCGGCTGGCTGAAGACGCTCTTCGGCCGCACACCCGCCAACCTCGCCCCCTATGAGCGCGCACTGACGCACGGCAGCCAGGCTGCGGCGAACTACGAACGACTCGAATTCCTCGGCGATCGCGTCCTCGGCCTGATCATCGCCGAGTGGCTGTACGAGCTGTTCGCGACCGACCCCGAGGGCTCGCTGTCGAAGCGTCTCAATGCGCTCGTCACCGGCCCCGTCTGCGCCGACGTCGCCCGCGAACTCGGCGTCCGCCCGCACCTCAAACTCGGCAAACAGGCGCGCGACGACGGCGCCAGCGACAGCGACAACGTGCTCGGCGACGTGATGGAGGCGCTGATCGGCGCCTGGTATCAGGAGGCCGGCCTCGACGCCGCACGCGCCTTCGTCCGCGGCGCCTGGGGCGACCGCGTCCAGGCCGGCGCCAAGGCCCCGCAGCACCCCAAGTCCGCGCTCCAGGAATGGGCCGCCGCGCACAACCGCAAGCCCCCCGAATACACCGTCGTCGAACGCTCCGGCCCCGGCCACGCGCCCAAGTTTACGATCCTCGTCTCGATCGGCAAGCTCGCGGAAGCGACCGCCATGGGATCAAGCAAACAGGAGGCCGAAACCGCAGCAGCCAAGGCGTTGTTGGAAAAGCTCGGCTGACCCGACCCTCTCCGTCATCCTGACGAAAGTCAGGATCCAGAGCCAAAAGCGACACCCTGCGTGACCCTGGATCCTGACTTTCGTCAGGATGACGGATGCGGCGGGTGCGGGAATGACGGCCGCGCGTTTTATCTGTATGACCGGCGCCGAATATCCCGATGCCGAAAAGAACCTGCGTGACCGAACCCACCACTTCCGAGACGTCCACCCCCAAGCATTGCGGCCTAGTCGCCATCGTCGGCGCCCCGAACGCCGGCAAGTCGACGCTCGTCAACGCGCTCGTCGGCCAGAAGGTCGCGATCGTCAGCCCCAAGGCGCAGACCACGCGCGCCAAGCTGATGGGCGTCGCGATCGAGGGCGACACGCAGATCCTGCTCGTCGACACCCCCGGCATCTTCGAGCCCAAGCGCCGCTTCGACCGCGCGATGGTCGCCGCCGCCTGGGGCGGCGCGGAAGGGTCGGACATCATCGCGCTGGTGGTCGACGCCAAGGGCGGAATCGGCGGTAAGGTCACGACGATCGTCGAGTCGCTGGTCGGTCGCACCGAGCCGATCTGGCTGATCCTCAACAAGGTCGATCTCGCCGACAAGACCAAGCTGCTGATCCACGCCGAAAAGCTGAACGCGCTGCTCCCCTTTGCCGAGACGTTCTTCATCAGTGCCGGCACCGGCGACGGCCTTGCGCACTTCAAGACGCAGCTCGCCAAGGCGATGCCCGAAGGCCCGTGGCATTATCCCGAAGACCAGGTGTCCGACTCGACCGAGCGCGCGCTCGCGTCCGAGGTGACTCGCGAGCAGCTCTACCTCCAGCTCCACGCCGAGCTCCCCTATGCGAGCACGATCGAGACCGAGCAGTATATCGAGCGTCAGGACGGATCGTTGGAGATCCACCAGCAGATCCTCGTCGAACGCCCGACGCAGCGCGCGATCGTGCTCGGCAAGGGCGGCGTCCGGATCAAGGAAATCGGCGCGCGCTCGCGCATCGAACTCGCCAGCATCACCGGCAAACCCGTCCACCTCTACCTGCACGTCAAGGTCAAACCCGGCTGGGACGAAGACCGCGAAACCTACCGCGACATCGGCCTCGACTGGGTCGACTGACCCGCGAGCTCACTAACCGCACTACCCTGTTCCCCCGCGAAGGCGGGGGCCCAGCCTGGGCTCCCGCCTTCGCGGGAGAACAGATTTTGGCCCGGCAATTGGCAACGCCTATGCCTATTGTATCAAACCCACGACGTCCTGAAATCTATTGATGCTATCACAGACCTCGCCCGCTGAGCGGCACGAGGATCACGCGATGCAGACCCTGATCGATGCGACGTCCGCGATCCGCTACGACCAGCTTCATCTATCCCCGGTGGCGCTGGATCTTGGCCTGTTCCAGCTCCGATGGTACGCGATCAGCTATGTCGCGATGATCGCGCTGGGCTGGTGGTATCTGCGGAAAATACTCCGCCGGTCCGGCGCGCCGATGGCGGCGGAGCATGTCGACGATCTCGTCTTCTACCTGACGCTCGGCATCATCATCGGCGGCCGCCTCGGCTATTGCCTGTTCTACCGGCCCGAGATCTGGCGCGCGCCGCTCGACGTGCTGAAACTCTGGCAGGGCGGCATGTCGCTGCACGGCGGGTTCCTCGGGGTGATCGTCAGCCTGATCCTGTTCGCGCGGCGTCACCGGCTGCGGCTGCTGCGCGTCTGCGACTATGTGGCGTGCGCGACGCCGTTCGGCCTCGTGCTGGTGCGGATCGCCAATTTCGTGAACGGGGAATTATGGGGCCGGCCGAGCTCGCTGCCCTGGGCGGTGATCTTCCCCGGCACGCAGGACGGCATCCCCCGCCACCCGAGCCAGCTCTACGAAGCCGCGCTCGAGGGCGGGCTCAGCATGATCGCGCTGGCCTATCTGTTCTGGCGCACCGACGCGCGGCTGCGTCCCGGACACCTGCTCGGGGCGGGACTGATCCTGTACGGCACCGCGCGCGTCCTGCTCGAATTCGTCCGCCAGCCCGATGCCGGGCTCGACCATCTGTGGTGGGGGCTGACGATGGGGCAGACGCTGAGCGTGCCGATGATCGGTGCCGGCATCTGGTTCTATGCCCGGTCGCTCGGGGGATCCCGCGTCGCGACCGTCCCCGCGGCATGATCACCCGCCCAGCACCTCGCTGACCCAGGCAGGCACCAGCACCCCGGCCGCCCCGATCCGGGTCTCCTCGAAGAACACGCTCCCCATCGACGGATCGAGGTTCAACTCCAGCGTCTGCGCGCCGTGATACGCCGCGGTCTGCACGAACCCCGCCGCCGGATACACCGCCCCCGACGTCCCGATCGACACGAACAGATCGGCGCGCGCCAGCGCCGCCTCGATCCGCTCCATCTGGTACGGCATCTCGCCGAAGAACACGATGTCGGGCCGAAGCGCCGCCGCGCCACACGCACCGCACACCGATCCCTCGGGCAGCGCGCCCGCCCAAGGCTCGCGGCGCCCGCAAACGCCACACAAGGCCGAGAGCAACTCGCCGTGCATGTGCAGCATCCGCGTCGCCCCCGCGCGCTCATGCAGGTCGTCGACATTCTGCGTGACGATCAGCAGCTCGCCGTCCCAAGCCCCATCCAGTCGCGCCAACGCCCGATGCGCCGCGTTCGGCTCGACCGCCGCCAACGCCGCGCGGCGAAGGTCGTAGAACCGGTGCACCAGCTCCGGATCCGCAGCGAGCGCCTCGGGCGTGCAGACGTCTTCGACCCGGTGCCCCTCCCATAACCCGCCGGGTCCGCGGAACGTCGCGATCCCGCTTTCTGCCGAAATGCCAGCGCCCGTCAGCACCACGATGGTCCGAATATCCTGCATGACCTTCAATAACCCGGCCGGGCACGGTAAGGCACCCCATACCCGCATCTGCAAAGGCGTTGCATGACCGTCATCACCGAAGCCGACCTGATCGAAAGCGTCGCCGACGCGCTCCAGTTCATCAGCTACTATCACCCGATGGATTACATCCGCGCGCTCGGCGTCGCGTACGAGGCCGAGCAGAGCCCCGCCGCCAAGGACGCGATCGCGCAGATCCTCACCAACAGCCGGATGTGCGCCGAGGGCCACCGCCCGATCTGCCAGGATACCGGGATCGTCACGATCTTCGTCAAATGGGGCCAGGATTGCCGTCTCGACTCGACGCGCTCCTTGCAGGAGGTCGTCGATGAAGGCGTCCGGAAAGCCTATCTCAACCCCGAGAACAAGCTGCGCGCCTCGATCCTCGCCGATCCCGCCTTCACCAGGCGGAACACCAAGGACAACACGCCGAGCGTGATGCATGTCGAGATGGTGCCCGGCAACACCGTCTCGATCGACGTCGCGGCCAAGGGCGGCGGCAGCGAGAACAAGTCCAAGTTCAAGATGATGAACCCGTCCGACTCGATCGTCGACTGGGTGCTCGAGATGATCCCGCAGATGGGCGCCGGCTGGTGCCCGCCGGGAATGCTCGGCATCGGCATCGGCGGCACCGCGGAAAAGTCGATGATCCTCGCCAAGCAGTCGCTGATGGGCGCGATCGACATGGCGCAGCTGAAGGAACGCGGGCCGAAGAACGACATCGAGGCGCTGCGGATCGAGATCTACGACAAGGTCAATGCGCTCGGCATCGGTGCGCAGGGGCTGGGCGGGCTATCGACCATCCTCGACGTCAAGATCTTCGACTGGCCGACTCATGCCGCGTCGAAGCCGGTCGCGATGATCCCCAACTGCGCCGCCACGCGCCACGCGCATTTCGTGCTCGACGGCTCGGGCCCGGTCTATCTCGAAGCGCCGAAGCTCGAGGAATGGCCGGATGTGAACTGGACGCCCGACAAGGCCGCTATCCGAGTCGATCTCGACACGCTGACGCCCGAGGTGGTCCAGACTTGGAAGCATGGCGACCGCCTGCTGCTGAGTGGCAAGATGCTCACCGGCCGCGACGCCGCGCACAAGCGGATCGCCGACATGCTGGCCAAGGGCGAGGAGCTCCCCGTCGATTTCCGCGGTCGCGTGATCTATTATGTCGGCCCGGTCGATCCCGTCGGCACCGAGGTGGTCGGCCCCGCGGGCCCCACCACCGCGACGCGGATGGACAAGTTCACGCGCATGATGCTCGACCAGGGCCTGCTCGCGATGGTCGGCAAGGCCGAGCGCGGCGGCGACGCGACCAAGGCAATCGCGGAGGCCAAGTCGGCCTATCTGATGGCGGTCGGCGGTGCGGCGTATCTGGTCGCGCGCGCGATCAAGGGATCGAAGGTCGTCGGTTTCGAGGATCTCGGCATGGAGGCGATCTACGAGTTCGAGGTCGCCGATTTCCCGGTGACCGTCGGGGTCGATTCGGCGGGCGAGAACGTCCACCAGCTCGCCCCGCTCGTCTGGCGCGAGAAGATCGCGCGTGAAGGGCTGCTCACCCCCGCATGATCACGCGCGCGGGCAGGAGGCGGGTTGGCCCCGTCGGGTGGACGCTTGCCGCGCTCCTCCTGCTCGCGCTCATGCTGGCCTATGCGCCGCAGGTCCTGGCGTTTCCGTTCAGCCAGCGGGTCGGCGACGTCACCGTCTATGCCGAGCGCCCGATCGACGCGCGGATCGTCGACGAACTGTCGCGCGCGGAAACGCTGTTGCGATCGAGCCCGATCTACCCGGGCCCCGTGCGCCGGTCGCTGTTCCTGACGAACGGCGGCTGGCGCTGGCGCGTACTCGCGCTCCAGTCGCCGCACGTCTTCGCGTTTCGTCGACCGTTCGGGTCGGCGATCGTCTTCAATCGGAGCGATATCGCCGCCGACCGCGTGACGACCGATCGCGACATCGGCAACACGCGGACGCTGACGGGCGTGATCGCGCACGAGACGACGCACATCATGATCGCCGACCACCTCGGCGAACTGCGCGCGGCGCTGCTCCCGACTTGGGTCGCGGAAGGCTATGCCGATCATGTCGCGGCCGAAAGCAGCCTCACCGATGCCGAAGCCGGGCATCTGCGGCGGACCGATCCCCATGCCCCCGCGCTGGCCTATCACGACGCGCGCCATCGCGTGGCGACGGTGCTGGCGAACACTGGCGGATCGGTCGACGCGCTGTTTGCGCAGCGCTGAGCCGGGGCTACCATACGGCAACGCATCGGAACGGGGCAGGCGCTCTACCGTTGGTCAACCGAACCCATCGGAGTTGCGTATCATGAAAACCGCCATCGCTCTTGCCGCCGCGCTGAGCCTGACAACAGGCGCCGCCGCGCAGACGGCCGCATCCCAGACCGCCGCACCGCAAACGGAGCGCGGGGCGCAGGGTGGTTTTGGCGGGCTTAGCAGCCTTGGTGGCCTGCTCGGTGGCGGGTTGCCGAATGTCGGGTCGGTCGGGGCTGGCAATGCGGCGGGGTTGCTCGGCTATTGCCTCAAGAACAGGCTGCTCGGGCAGGGCGGCATGCTCGGCGGCTTGACCGGCGGCCAGACCGGCACGCAGGCCAGCGGCGCGCAGTCGATCCTACAACAGCTGACCGGACGCAAGGACGTCCAGACCTCGCCGGGCTATGCCGCGGGGCAGGCGGGGCAGGTCCAGGCCGGCAATGGCCAGACGCTGTCGCTCGGTAATCTCGGCGGCCAGGTGAAGACGCAGCTCTGCAACGTCGTGCTCAAGCGCGCGAAGGCGTTCCTGTAACGCTCGCCCGCGTTCAACGCTCTCCGTCATCCTGACGAAAGTCAGGATCCAGGGTTAAAAGGCGCGTCGTTGTGGCTCTGGATCCTGACTTTCGTCAGGATGACGGAGGGTGTGGTGAGGGTAGCTGTGCCTTCGAAGATCACCAGCGCCATTCGCGCCCGCACCACCCACAAAAAACCGCCCCAAAATGAAAAGAGGCTGCCGGCTCGTCTCCCGACGAACCGACAGCCTCCTGACATGGTCAGCGGCCGGAGAGCTCCAGCCCGGAGGACCATGCGTACCACCTATCCTATGGCTCACGTGTTGACTGGGAGAGGATACTCCCCACGCAAACCGGCGGAATTAGCGGTGCGTCCCCCGAACGAACCGAACCGAACTCACTGCTGAACCATGAGACATCGGATCACCTCCTTTCGCTTGTGGAAAAAAACGCGGCCAAGCCTGACCGCAACGCCAATGTGTGCCGGACGGCGACGCGATACAAGCCTTGTTTTACAGAAGTTTTCGGGCAATCGTTCAAGGCTGTCGTTTCGTCGATTTCAGCCGCGGCAATCCTCGGTGACGCGCTCGATCTCGGCCCAGGCGGGCACCACCAGCGGCGGCAGACCGGCCTGCTGGACGACGAACCGCCCACGACTGAACCCCATCGCCTCCAGCAGCGAATCGTTCGGCATCAGCGCCGCGGCGACATAGGCGGGCGTGCTGCCCGTCGGCTGGACCGGCACGGCGCGGGTCACGCTCGACGTCCGGATCGTCAGCGGCGTCGCCGTGCTGCCCGCGCGCGACAAATAGATTTGCCGTGCGCCGGTATCGCAGCGCACCGTCAGCGCGGCGTCGGCATTGGCCGGCCCGAACAACGCGATCGAGCCGCGCGCGTCGCGCCGATACACCCAGGTCCCCGGCGAATAGGGCCAGTCGCGCCAGTCGGCGGCGATCGGCACGGGGCGCGGGGCCGGGGCGGGCGCCGGGGCCTCCGTGCGCGGCGGCGGTGCCTCGGCGCGCGGCGGCGGGACGCAGCCGGCGATCGATGCGAGCGTCGCCAGACCGGCAAGTCGCGCCAGGACGATGGGGCTGGCAAGCGATCGCAAGCCGACGGAACGGGGGGACTGGGTACGCATCGCATCGCTATGCGGCACGCCCGGCGGCGGCTCAAGCACGACGAAGCGCGCTAGCCGGGAACCGCCGCACGGTGATACCGGTTCAGCGACGGAAGATATCAGGAGAATGTTCATGTCCGACGCCGCCCAGACCCCGACCCAGCTGCTCGTCCAGGCGAGCGTTTCCGGCACGATGAAGGTCGAGAGCCGCGACGGCGATACTGTCGGCTCGGTCCACGCCTTCATGGTCCACAAGGGCACCGGCCGCGCGACGCATGCCGTGCTCAGCCTCGGCGGTTTCCTCGGCATGGGCAAGAGCTTCTACCCGCTGCCGTTCGCGCTGCTCCAGTTCGACGCGGTCCGCGACCTCTACGTCGTGACGATCGACAAGCGCGTCCTCGAAGGCGGCCCGAGCTGGGCGAACAACGCCCCCGTCTTCGACCAGGCCTATGCCGACCGCGTCGCAAGCTATTACGGCTCGAACAGCGAAGACCTCGTCGTCGGCTGATCACCAAATCGTCGGGTGCGCGTGGATCACACGCACCCGACGCCCGGCGCTTCAACGCGAGCGCGAACCGCCCATCCGCATCTTCTGGCTCTTCCCGTAGCGCGTTTTCCGCGTCCCCGGCTTGCCCTCGTTCGAGCGGCCCATGACCGGTGCCTTTTGCTGGTCCACCGGCAGCCCCAGTTCCTCGTTCTCCAGCTGGCGGATCTCGTCGCGCAGCCGCCCCGCAGTCTCGAATTCGAGATCGCTCGCCGCCTTGCGCATCTGCTTTTCCAGATCCTCGATATACGCGCGCAGGTTATGCCCGACCATGTGCGGCCGGTCCTCGTCGATCGGGATCGTCACCTGATCCTGACTCGCCACATGTGCGATGATGTCGCCGATGTTGCGGCGGATCGTCGTCGGCGTGATGCCATGCTCGGTGTTGTACGCGACCTGCTTCTCGCGACGCCGCGCGGTCTCGTTCATCGCGCGCTCCATAGAGCCCGTGACGCGATCGGCGTACAGGATCACGCGGCCATCGACGTTACGCGCCGCACGACCGATCGTCTGGATCAGCGAGGTCTCGGAGCGCAGGAACCCCTCCTTGTCCGCATCGAGGATCGCGACCAGCCCGCATTCGGGGATGTCCAACCCCTCGCGCAACAGGTTGATGCCGATCAGCACGTCGTACACGCCGAGCCGCAGATCGCGGATCAGTTCGATACGCTCGAGCGTCTCGACATCGCTGTGCATGTAGCGGACCTTGATCCCCGCCTCGTGCATATATTCGGTCAGATCCTCCGCCATCCGCTTCGTCAGCGTCGTGACGAGCGTGCGATAGCCGAGCGCCGTGGTCTTCCCGACCTCGACGATCAGGTCCTGCACCTGCTCCTCGACCGGCTTGATCTCGACGGGCGGATCGATCAGCCCGGTCGGGCGGATGACCTGTTCGGCGAACACGCCGCCGGTCTGCTCCATTTCCCAGCTTCCCGGCGTCGCCGAGACATAGGTCGTCGGCGGGCGCATCGCGTCCCATTCGTTGAAGCGCAGCGGCCGGTTGTCGATCGCCGAGGGAAGGCGGAAGCCATATTCGGCCAGCGTCAGCTTGCGGCGGTGATCGCCGCGCGACATGCCGTTGATCTGGCCGATCGTGACGTGGCTCTCATCAACGAACAGCAAAGCGTTGTCGGGCAGATATTCGAACAGCGTGGGCGGCGGCTCACCCGGCATGCGGCCGGTGAGGAAGCGCGAGTAATTCTCGATCCCCGCACAGCTGCCGGTCGCCGCGATCATCTCGAGATCGAAGTTCGTCCGCTGCTCCAGACGCTGCGCCTCGAGCAATTTGCCCTCGAGCACCAGCTCCTTCAGCCGCTCGGCCAGCTCGTGCTTGATCGCCTCGCCCGCCTGTTTCAGCGTCGGGCCGGGCGTCACGTAATGCGAGTTCGCATAGACGCGCACCGAGTTGAGCGACGCGACCTTCTTGCCGGTCAGCGGGTCGAACTCGGTGATCTCCTCGATGTCGTCGCCGAAGAACGAGATGCGCCACGCGCTGTCCTCGTAATGCGACGGGAAAATCTCGAGCGTGTCGCCCTTCACGCGGAAATTGCCGCGCTGGAACGCCGCGTCGTTGCGCTTGTACTGCAACGCGACGAGCTTGCGCACGATCTCGCGCTGGTCGACCGTCGTGCCCTTTTTCAGGTCGAAGATCATCGCCGAATAGGTCTCGACCGAGCCGATGCCGTACAGGCACGAGACCGACGCGACGATGATCACGTCGTCGCGTTCGAGCAGCGCGCGCGTTGCCGAATGCCGCATCCGGTCGATCGACTCGTTGGTCGACGATTCCTTCTCGATATACGTGTCCGACCGCGCGACATACGCCTCGGGCTGGTAATAGTCGTAGTAGCTGACGAAATATTCGACCGCGTTGTCGGGGAAGAACGACTTCATCTCGCCGTAGAGCTGCGCCGCGAGAATCTTGTTCGGCGCCAAGATCAGCGCAGGCCGCTGCACGCGTTCGATCACGCTCGCCATCGTGAAGGTCTTGCCCGAGCCGGTAACGCCGAGCAGCACCTGGTCCTTCTCGCCCTCGCCGATCGCGGAGACGAGTTCGGCGATCGCGGTCGGCTGGTCGCCCGCAGGGGCGTAGTCGCTGACGAGCTTGAACCGCTTGCCGCCCTCGACCTTGGCAGGCCGCGCGGTCGGGCGGTGCGGGACGAAGCTTTCGCCGGTTTCGGGCTCGGCGAGACTGGTGCGGATCTGAATGGCCATCGAGGGGGAATATGGGGAACAGCCATGGCAACGGCAACGGCGTTGGATGCTCCATCATTCCACTAACCACCCGTCATCCCCGCGCAGGCGGGGATCCATAACCTACGCCGTCAGCAATTTAAGGGAGAGCGTTGCCAGTCTGGATTCCCGCCTGCGCGGGAATGACGAGCGTTTTGATGCACCGCCGCTTTGTGCCCCCCCAAGCTTTGCTGTTGTTGACCCATACCCCGCGCGCCAATAATGCGACCGTTTCGCAAGCCATCGATCCGCCGACGCTCCGCCGCGCAGGCCAAGGAAAAGACGCATGACCGCCCCTATCGTCGCCGAAACCCGCGCGCCCGCGCTGATCCCCGAAACCCCCGCGTTCCTCAACGCCAAGGTGCTCTGGGTCCGCCACTGGAACGAACATCTGTTCAGCTTCGCGATCGAGCGCCCGTCGAGCTTCCGCTTCCGCTCGGGCGAGTTCGTGATGATCGGCCTTCCCCAGGAGGGCGGTAAGCCGATCATGCGCGCCTATTCGATCGCGTCCCCGCATTATTCCGAAGAGCTCGAATTCCTCTCGATCAAGGTCGAGGACGGCCCGCTGACCTCAAAGCTCCAGCTGATCCAGCCGGGCGACGAGGTGTATCTCGGCAAGAAGCCGACCGGCACGCTCGTGCTCGACGCGCTGCTGCCGGGCAAGCGCCTCTTCATGTTCTCGACCGGCACCGGCCTTGCGCCGTTCCTCAGCCTGATGCGCGATCCCGACGTCTATGCGGCCTATGAGCAGGTCATCGTCGTGCACAGCGTGCGCCGCGTCAGCGATCTCGCTTATCATGACGAGATGGTCGGGCTGCTCGCCGAGGATCCGCTGATCGCCGACGAGGCGCAGACGCAGTTCCACTATATCCCGACCGTGACGCGCGAGCCGTTCCGCACCACGCGGCGGATCGGCGCGCTGATCGAGGATGCGTCGCTGTTCGGCCACCCGGTGCGCGGCGATCAGAGGCTCAACCCCGAGACGGACCGTGCGATGCTGTGCGGCTCGACCGAGATGATCAAGGAATTCGCGGTTATGCTCGAGGCGAACGGTTTCGAGGAGGGCGCGAATTCGAAGCCCGGCACGTTCGTTATCGAGCGCGCCTTCGTCGGCTGACCCCCCGTCATCCTGACGCCCCCCCCGTCATCCTGACGCCCCCCGTCATCCTGACGAAAGTCAGGATCCAGAGCCACATAGCGCGAGCATCGTGGCTCTGGATCCTGGGTCGAGCCCAGGATGACGGACTGGGTGGCGGGCCAAGCGCATTGTCTCCGCCGCAGAACCGTGTCGATATGCCTCCTCAACCCCCAAGAGGAGAGAGTGATGATCGGCTACGCAACGCTCGGCACCAACGATATCGACGCCGCGCTCACCTTCTACGACGCGCTGCTCGCGACCGCCGGCGGCAAGCGCCTCATGCAGATGCCCGACGATCGCAAGCTGACCTTCTACGGCGCCGCCGCGGCCAAGCCGATGCTGGCGATCGGCAAGCCCTATGACGGCCAGGCCGCGACCGCCGGCAACGGCACGATGGTCGCGCTGGCGGCGGACTCGCGCGCGCAGGTCGACCAGGTCCATGCCAAGGCGATCGAACTCGGCGGCGCGGACGAAGGCGCCCCCGGCATGCGCGGGCCGGAGGAAATGGGCTTCTACGGCGCCTATTTCCGCGATCTCGATGGCAACAAGCTCTGCGTGTTCAAGATGGGGTGAACGGCACGATCGAGCGATTACCGCTCCGCCTCAATAGCACCCCGGCCTAATATACCACCCCGGCGAAGGCCGGGGTCCAGTTGGAAAGGTAGCAGTAACGAAGCGCTGTTCCCTGCCAGCAGCCGCCCCCAACTGGACCCCGGCCTCCGCCGGGGTGGTGGCTCTATCGGTGCGATGACGCGCCAAGCCTTTGAGACAAATACCCCGGCCTACCGCAGCGCCCGAACCGCTGCCGTATCGAGGCACGTCAACAACGCCGCCCGCGGCATCGGCGTCCCCGTCGCCGGCTTCACATACCCAGCAACCTCCACCGGCCGCCCGATCGCCACCGGCGCGAACCCACTCTGCCCAGTACACCGCATCGCCGCCGCGAGCAGCTTGGGCGGCGTGTCATACCCCTCGAACGACAGCCGGAACGTCCCCCAGTGGATCGGGATCGCATGCGCCGCGCCCAGCCGGCGATAGACCTCGACCGCATCGACCGGCCCGATATGGCTGCCCGACTCCATCTGCCCGTCGACGAACCGGAACGCGCCGATCGGGATCAGCGCCAGCCGGATCGGGCCGAGCGCCGCAGCCTCCACCGGCCATTGCCCGTCGCCCATCCCCGTATCGCCCGCAAAGAACACGTTCCCCCCCGGCAGCGTCACCACGAAGCTCGACCACAAGGCCCGGTTCCGATCGCTGAACCACCGGCTCCCCCAATGATGGTTGCGAGTCACGCTGACCGACACGCCCGGCTTGATCGCCACGCGCTGCCCCCAATCGAGCGCAGTCGCCGTCGCGCCGGTCTGGCCGATCACGCTGTCGTTCCCCAAACTTGTGACGATCCGCGGCCGATCGCGCTGCCAGAGCCGACCAAGCGTCGCCTTGTCGAGATGGTCGTAATGATCGTGGCTGACCAGCACGAGATCGATCTTCGGCAGCGCATCGAACGCGATCCCGGGCTCGGCGACCCGGCGCGGCCCCGCGCCGAGCGGCCCCGCCTTCTCCGCCCAAACCGGATCGGTCAGGATGTTGAGCCCCTGCGTCTGGATGAGAACACTGGCATGGCCGACCCACGTCACGACCATCCGCTCGCCCTCCACGCGCGCGGGCGGCGCGATCGGTCGCACCGCCACCGACTTAGGCCAGGCCGGCCGCCCGTCGCTGCCCGTGAAATAGTGCCAGAAGAAGCTGGCCCGACCGCCCCCCGCCGGCTGGATCTGCTGCGTATCGGCGTCATTGTCGGGGTTCGCGAAGCGCTCGCCGTCGAAGTGCGCCGTCGCCGGCCCGCGATAATAGATCCGGTCGAGGAACCTCGGGACGATCGTCACGGCCAGTGCGACGACCACGATCGTCAGCAGCACGACACCCCCGACGATCTTCAACACCAGCCGCACGTCGTTCCCCTATCCGTTGCCGGTGCGTAACGCATCGTCGCGGCCATCGTTCAGACCGCTTGGCGCGAGGCTGCAACCTCGATAGCCTCGCGCCAAAGGGGATTCCAAAATGCGTAAGCTTATCATCGGGCTATTGCTCGCGACCGCGATTCCAACGGCGGCATATTCGAAGACGGTCATGGTCGAGGAACAGTCGATCGACCAGCTCCAGGCGATGATGACCGCGGGCAAGGCCAACAGCGTCGATCTCGTCCGCGCCTATCGCGCGCGGATCGCGGCGATGGACCGCACCGGCCCGGCGTTGCGCAGCGTGATCGCGCTAAACCCGGACGCGGAGGCGCAGGCCAGGGCGCTCGACGCCGAACGCAAGGCGGGGCGCCTCCGCGGTCCGCTCCACGGCGTGCCCGTGCTGATCAAGGACAATGTCGAGACCGCCGACGCGATGCCGACCACCGCGGGCAGCCTCGCGCTCAAGGACAACATGACCCGCCGCGACGCACCCGTGGTGGCGCAGTTGCGCGCGGCAGGCGCGGTGATCCTCGGCAAGACCAACCTTAGCGAATGGGCGAACATCCGCTCGACCCGGTCGATGAGCGGCTGGAGCGCGGTCGGCGGTCTGGTGCGCAACCCCTATGCGCTCGATCGCACCGCCTGCGGCTCGTCGAGCGGCTCGGGCGCCGCGATCGCGGCGAGCTTCGCGGCGGCGGCGATCGGCACCGAAACCGACGGCTCGGTCGTCTGCCCGTCGTCGATCAACGGGCTCGTCGGGCTGAAGCCGACGCTCGGCCTCGTCAGCCGCACGCACGTCGTGCCGATCAGCCACAGCCAGGATACGCCCGGCCCGATGGCGCGCAGCGTGCGCGATGTCGCGACGATGCTCTCGGCGATGATCGCGGCCGACCCGGGCGATCCGGCGACCGCGGGGGCAGGGGCCTATCAGCGCGACTATGCCGCAGCGCTCTCGACCAGCGCGCTGTCGGGGCTGCGCGTCGGCGTGCTCCGGCCCGAGATGACCGCGGACGTCGCCGCCAGATACCAGACTGCGCTCGACGTGCTGAAGGCTGCGGGCGCGGTGCTGGTCGAGGTCAAGCAGCCCAAGCTGGACGGTCTCGGCGAGGCCGAGTTGTTCGTCCTCCAGACCGAGCTGAAGGCCGACCTCGACACCTATCTCGCGACCACCCCCGCGGCGGTCCGCACGCGCTCGCTCGACCAGGTGATCGCGTTCAACACCGCGAACGCCGCGACCGAAATGCCGTTCTTTGCGCAGGAAACGTTCGACGCGGCGGCAAGGACCAAAGGCCTGAACGACCCCGCCTACAAGGCCGCCCGCGCGAAATCGCTGCGTCTGGCAGGTGCGGAGGGGATCGACGCGATGCTCAAGAGCGCCGGCGCGACCGTGCTTGTAGAGCCGACCTACGGCCCCGCCTGGCTCAGCGAACCCGTCTACGGCGATCAATATGGCGGCCCGAGCTCAAGCGAACTGCCAGCGGTCGCAGGCTATCCGAACCTGACCGTGCCGATGGGTCTGGTCCGCGGCCTGCCGGTCGGCCTGTCGTTCATCGCCACCAAATACGGCGACGCGGCTGTGCTCGGCGCCGGCTATGCCTATGAGCAGCGCGCAAAGGCCCGCGTCGCCCCCCGCTACCGACCGACCGCCGACGTCGGCCCCGGCTTGGAAGCGGTCCGCTAGCCTCGCAAACCTACCGTCATCCTGACGAAAGTCAGGACCCAGAGTAAAGAGCGTGGCGCCAATGGCTCCGAGTCCTGACTTTCGTCAGGATGACGGGTGGGGGACTGTGTGCGTCGAAGCGGACGGGGGAAAAGGGTTCAGCTCGCCCGCCGCGCGAAATTCCACTGCCACAGCATCAGCAACGGCACGACCACCGTCTCCATCACCAGCCCGAGCACATGCCCCTGCGACGGCACCCCCACCGCCAGCAGCGAAACCCCGCGCGACAGTCCCCCGACGAAGATCAACCCGCCCAGCAACCGGAACCGCGCGCCCTTGCGCTCGACATCCGGAATGCAGCTGACGAACCCCAGCCCCGTCGCGAAGAAGATCCCCGAGATATAGCGGAAATGGCTGTCCAGATCGCGCGGCACCTCGGTCAGGTGCCCGAACGGCGCAGGCCCATGCAGCACGCCCTGGCCGCCGACGATCAGCGGCAACAGGCACGCGACCGCGATCACCGCCTGCAACAGCCGCTTTTCGACGATCACGACAGGTCCTTCAGCAATTCCGGCCGGATCCGGAACGCGCGCAGCGAGATCCGCACCTCGACGATGAACGACACGAGCGCCGCGATCAGCAGGATCATCGCGAGGATGAAGCACAACGCGACCGCGGTGCCGAAATGCAGCTTGGCGAGCTCGGCGATGAACAGCAGCGCGATCAGCACGCAGGTCATGATCGCGCTCGACACCGCGAGGAACAGCGCGGCGTTGATGATCGTCATCCGCCGGTCGAGCAGGCGAAGCTCCCAGACGTAGCGATGATGGTCGGGCCCGGTAATGCTGCCGTGCATCAGCTCGAGCTTCCGCGCGCGGTCGATCACGCGCGACAGGCGCCCCGCCAGCACGTTGAGCAGCTGCCCGATCCCCGCCAGCATGAACACCGGGGCAAGCGAGAGCTGGATCGTCTGGGCGATGGTCGAGATGGCTGGGATCGTCGGCATGATGCCACCATGGTGGGGAATGCGCGCGATTGCAAAAGGCCGCATCAGCAAAAGAGCATGCAATCGTAACCTTCTGCGCGGTATCCAGGGGCCATGTCCAAGCCGATGCTCCTGGCCGACTTCGTCCGGCTGCCCCCCATCGTCCGCGGCGACGTGGTCGAGGGGCTGGCCGCCGCGATCGATATCGTCGCCGAGCGCGGCGCGCAGAGCCACCGCTTCCTCCGCTTCGGCTGGTACGCCGCCGCGCTCGCCGCCTATGGCGGGCAAGCGCGGACGCTGGTGGTCGAGCAGGAGGACGCGCCCGTATTGGCGCTGCCGTTCGTGCCGCTCGGTCCTCGCCTGTTCCGGCTGGCGACGATCCCCGGCTGCTACTGGCCGTTCCGCAGCTTCTGCCTCGCGCTCGACGCCGGCGAGGCTGCGCTCAAGACCGCGCTGTCGACGCTGGGGGCACACGTCAACGGCCTGCGGATCGGCCCCGTCCATGACGACGACCCCGCCGCCACCGCGCTGGTCGCGGCGGCGCGCGCAAGCGGCTGGGCCGCGATCGACCGGCCGATCGGGCAGAACTGGTCGCTCGATCTCCGCCCCGCCGCCGACGGCCAGCCCTGGCCGCGCAATTCGACGCTGCGCAAGAATCGCTCGCACGAAAAGCATCTCGCCGAGCATGGCGCGCTCGACTGGCGCTTCTTGTCGGGCACGGACTGGCCCGCCGCGTTCGCAGACCTCGGCGCGGTCGAGCAGGCAAGCTGGATCGCGCACGCCACCGATCGCACCGACATGAAATTCACCACCGACGGCCATCTCGCCTTCTGGCAGGCCGCGGTCGCCGACCCGGTGCTGGCGGGCATGTTCCGCGCCGCGCTGCTCAGCGTCGAGGGCGTGCCCGCCGCCTTCTCGTTCGACATCGATACCGGCGCGCTGCTGTACGCGATCGCCAACAGCTACGATCCGCGCTTTGCCAGGCAGTCGCCGGGCAAGCTGCTCTACTGGCGCAACCTGGTCGCCGCGCAGGCCCGCGGCATCCAGCGGGTCGACTGGGGCGCGGGCGACAGCGGCTACAAGCAGGTCATCGGTGCCACCGCCGGCGCGCCGATCCGCGACTGGATCCTGTTGCGCCCCGGCCTGTCCGCGACGATCGGCCGCCTGCTCGGCTGGCTATGGCGCCGGAGCGGCCAGCACGCTCGTTAAAGCGCGCGCTTACCCCACGCTCGCCGAGAACCCGTCCGCCGCCCCGCGCAGCACGCCGAGCTGGTCGTCGACATCGCCGAACGCATGCCCCAGCTGGTCGATCTCGGTCGCCACCGCTTCGGTCTCGACCCGGATCGTCGCGATCGTCGTCGACATCAGGTCCGCCGCCAGCGCGGTCTCGTCGACCGCGGCGGTGATCGCGGCGGCGGTGCGGGCCTGTGCCTCCATCGCGTGGCGCAGGCGTTCGGCGCTGTGCTGCACCTCGGTCACCGTCGTCTTGATCAGGGCATTGGTCGCGACCGTCGCCGCGGTCGCCGACTGGATCGCGGCGATCTTGGCGGCGATATCGTCGGTCGCGCGCGCAGTCTGGTTGGCGAGGCTCTTCACCTCCTGCGCCACTACCGCGAAGCCACGCCCGGCGTCGCCCGCGCGCGCCGCCTCGATCGTCGCGTTCAGCGCGAGCAGGTTGGTCTGCCCGGCGATGCTGCGGATCAGCCCCAGGATCGATTCGATCGATTGCGCATGGTCGCTCAGCACCCTGGACACGCCCACCGCCTCGCCGGTCTGCGTGCAGGCGCGGTCGGCGATCGCGGCGGCGGCCTCGACTTCGGTCCGCGCATCCTCGATCGCACGGATCAGCCCGGCGGTGGTCCGCGCGGTTTCGCGCATCGCCACCGCGGACTGCTCCGCCGCCGATGCGACTTCGCTCGCCTTGCCGAGCATCCCGCGCGTCGAGTCGGAGGCGCCCGCCGCCTGCACGCGGATCCGCGCGCCCAGCGCGGCGGTCTGCTCGATCGACGCGGCGATGCTCCCGCGAAAGTCGGTCGCCCTGGTCTGGCGTTCGACCCGCGCGGCTTCGGCATCGCTGGCGCCGAGATGCGACGCCATGATGTCCGCCTCGATCAGCGCCAGCCGCTGCACCACGTCGCTCAATGTCCGCATCGTCGCCATGTCGGTGCCCAGCCGATCCGCGACCAGCGTCAGCGTGACGCTGTGCGCAAAGGCGAGCGACGAGAGCAGGGCGGGCAGGGGGATTCCCGATCGATACGAATCCTCGGCATGGCTGATCGCCATCGCCTTCCACGCATCGTCGGTGGGGTCGCCGTAGCGCAGCCGGACATAGTCCGCGCTCGAGGCGATTCGCCGTTCGATCGCCTCGGGCGTGAGATGACGCACGATATGCCGCGCCGACTCCAGCGACAGGTAATGCCGCCAGAACGTCTCGGCGATCTGGCGGCAATCGGCGGGCGTGAGCAGCACGCCCAGCGTCGCGCAGGCGGGGCCGATCGCCCCGTCCCAGTCGTAATCATGCACGCGGTCGCGCAGCGGCCGCTGATCCGCGCCCCAGTTCCGGGCGGGATTGCGCGTGGCCCGGCTGGCTTCGGAACCGGTCTGTGGCCCCCCGTCTTTGACGGGTCGGCCGGATATCCCCTCCTGATACTCCATTATTGCCCCCTCCTGAGGGTCCGTTATGCAGCGACCTTCGCGACGAACACGCCCGCGCTGGTCTTGAGATTGCCGAGCCGCGTATCCAGCACGTCGAACCCGCGCCCGACGCCGTCGATCTCGGTCGCGACCGTCTCGGTATCCTCGCGGATCGCGGCGATCGTGGTCGACATCGAATCGGCCGCCAGCGCGGTCTCGTCGACCGCCGCGGTGATCGCGGTCACCGTCTGCGCCTGCGCTTCCATCGCATAGCGGATCCGGTCGGCGCTCTCCTGCACCTCGGCGACGGTCGCCTTGATCGACGCGTTCGTATCGACTGTCGAGCGCGTGGCGGCCTGGATCGCGGCGATCTTGGCGGCAATATCGTCGGTCGCGCGCGCGGTCTGGTTGGCGAGGCTCTTCACCTCCTGTGCCACCACCGCGAAGCCGCGCCCGGCATCGCCCGCGCGCGCCGCCTCGATCGTCGCGTTCAGCGCGAGCAGGTTGGTCTGCCCGGCAATGTCGCGGATCAGCCCCAGGATCGACTCGATCGACTTGGCATGATCGCTCAGCGTCTCGGACATGCCAACCGCCTGGCCGGCCTGCGCCGATGCGCGGTTGGCGATCTCGGCCGCGGCCTCCACCTCGGTGCGCGCATCCTCGATCGCGCGGATCAGCCCGGCGGCGGTCTGCGCGGCCTCGCGCATGGCGACCGCGGATTGCTCGGCGGCGGCCGCGACTTCGCTCGCCTTGCCCAGCACCACGCGAGTCGATGCCGAGCTCCGCAGCGCCTGTTCGCGCAGGATATGGCCTTCGTCGGTCGCGGTCTCGACCATCGCCGCGATCCCGTCGCGGAACTCCGCCGCCAGCGTATCGCGTGCAACCCGCGCCGAATGCGTCCGGTACGCGCTGTAGATCGCCACGGTGATCTCGCCCTCCAGCGCCGACAGCCGCATCAGCGTGTCGACATAGGCCGGCAGCCGGGCATCCGACCGGTCGACCCTGCGCATCAGCACCTCGAGCGCGGCACGGTCGCTCGCGCTGATCATCGACAGCAGCGCCATCGGCGAGACGTCGGCGACATAGGCCGCAGCGACCGCTCGCTCGACCGACTCGACCCAGGCGCGCCCGCTCGTCTCGAGGAACCGGTTGCGCAGGAACGTGCAGCCGACCTCGATCATCCGCTCGGTCTCGTGCGGCGCCCAGATCCGTTCGTCGGAGAAGCAGCGCAGCCACTGCTCCCAATAGGCCTTCGACACATGCGTGATCTCGGGCGCGAGCGCAGCCCATACCTCGCGGCTCGCGCTGGCAAGGCTGCCGTCGAAATCGAAAACCCGCAGCCGTGCCGCCAGGTCGACAGAGGCGGCAATCGTGCCGGGAACCGGCAGGTCGGTGGTGGTCAAGATGCTCGGCTCCGGTTCGGGAATACCCGTCCAGCGCTACAGCCTATGTCTTAAGGGCTGGTTAGGGATCGGGGGTACCCGCTGGCGCCGCCGCAGAATCATTTCCGGCCCGGCTATGCGGTGTCATGGGTTATCGGACCGGCCCCAATGGGTTGCATCGCAGCACGCGCTGGCTAATAGGTCGCCCGATATATATTTTCCGGACCAAGACCGTTTTTGGTTCGTCATCTTCTGGTTCGAGGACTCCGCCCTTGGCATCGCGCAACCCGGCACGCCCGCTCTCTCCCCATCTGCAGGTCTATAAATGGGGCCCGCACATGCTGGTCTCGATCCTGCACCGCGCGACCGGCAGCGGGATGGCGACCGTCGGCAGCCTGCTGCTCGTCTGGTGGCTCGCCGCCATCGCGTCGGGCGATCAGGCCTATGCCACCTTCGTCGACGTGTTCACGCGCGATACCGGCGGCCTCAACATCCTCGGATACATCGTTGCGGTCGGCCTGACGCTCTCGCTGTTCCAGCACATGATGACCGGCATCCGCCACATGGTGCTCGATATCGGCGCGGGCTACGAACTCAAGCGGAACAAGATGGGCGCGATCGCGACGATGGTCGCAAGCGTGGCGCTCACGGTCGTGTTCTGGCTCTACATGGGGATCAAGTAATGGGTAGCGGTACGGCAGTCGGTCGCGTCCGCGGCCTCGGCAGCGCCAAGCACGGCACGCTTCACTGGTGGCGGCAGCGGCTGACCGCGGGATCGAACCTGTTCCTGATGCTCTGGCTGATGATCTCGGTCGCGCGGATGCCCGGCTATGACTACGCCGCGGTCCATATGTGGCTGCAATCGGCCTGGGTCGCGGTGCCGATGGCGCTGCTGATCGCGTCGGTCTTCTATCATTTCCGTCTCGGTCTTCAGGTCGTGATCGAGGATTACCAGCATGGCGAGAGCCGTGTCGTGGCGATGATCCTGCTCAACCTGTTCACCTTCACGCTGGGCGGCATCGCCCTGTTCGCGATCCTGAAGGTCGCCTTCTCCGGAGCCCCTGCGTAATGTCAGCTGCCTACAAGATCATCGATCATACCTATGATGCGGTCGTCGTCGGGGCCGGCGGCTCGGGCCTGCGCGCCACGATGGGCATCGCCGAGAGTGGCCTGAAGACCGCGTGCATCACCAAGGTCTTCCCGACCCGCTCGCACACCGTCGCAGCGCAGGGCGGCATCGCCGCCTCGCTCGGCAACAACTCGCCGGATCACTGGACCTGGCACATGTTCGATACCGTCAAGGGCTCCGACTGGCTCGGCGACCAGGACGCGATCGAATATCTGTGCCGCGAGGCCCCGCAGGCGGTGTACGAGCTGGAACATGCCGGCATGCCGTTCAGCCGTAACGAAAACGGGACGATCTATCAGCGTCCGTTCGGTGGCCACATGCAGAACATGGGCGAAGGCCCCCCGGTCCAGCGCACCGCCGCTGCCGCCGATCGCACCGGCCACGCGATGCTCCACGCGCTGTATCAGCAGAGCCTGAAGTACAATACGGACTTCTTCGTCGAGTATTTCGCGCTCGATCTGATCATGGAAAACGGCGTCTGCCGCGGCGTGATCGCCTTGTGCATGGAAGACGGCTCGATCCACCGCTTCCGCAGCCACCAGACCGTGCTCGCGACCGGCGGTTACGGCCGTGTCTATTTCTCGGCGACCTCCGCGCACACCTGCACCGGCGACGGCAACGCGATGGTGCTCCGCGCCGGCCTGCCGCTCCAGGACATGGAGTTCGTCCAGTTCCACCCGACCGGCATCTACGGCGCCGGCGTTCTCATCACCGAGGGCGCACGCGGTGAGGGCGGCTACCTGACCAACTCCGAAGGCGAGCGCTTCATGGAGCGCTACGCCCCGTCGGCAAAGGACCTCGCCTCGCGCGACGTCGTCAGCCGCTCGATGGCGCTCGAAATGCGCGAAGGCCGCGGCGTCGGCAAGAACGGCGACCACATCTTCCTGCACCTCGATCACATCGATCCCAAGGTGCTCGCCGAGCGCCTGCCGGGCATCACCGAGACCGGCAAGGTCTTCGCGGGCGTCGATCTCACGCGCCAGCCTTTGCCCGTCACGCCGACCGTCCACTACAACATGGGCGGCATTCCGACCAACTTCCACGGCGAGGTCGTCAACCTCGTCGACGGCAACCCCGACGCGGTCGTCCCCGGCCTGTTCGCGGTCGGCGAAGCGGCGTGCGTCTCGGTCCACGGCGCCAACCGCCTCGGCTCGAACAGCCTGATTGATCTCGTGGTGTTCGGCCGCGCGACCGGCCTGCGCATCAAGGATACGCTGAAGCCCGGCACCGCGCATGCGCCGCTGCCCAAGGGGTCGGAAGATCTGGCGCTCACGCGTCTGGATCATTTCCGCAACGCGAGCGGCGGGTCGCCGACCGCGCAGATCCGTCTCGACATGCAGCAGACCATGCAGAAGCATTGCGCCGTGTTCCGCGACACCGAACTGCTCAACCAGGGCGTCGAGAAGATGGCCGGGATCTACAATCGGATGACCGACGTCGCGGTGAAGGATCGCAGCATGATCTGGAACACCGATCTGGTCGAGACGATGGAGCTCGACAATCTGATCGGCCAGGCGGTCGTGACGATGAACTCGGCCGCCAACCGCACCGAGTCGCGCGGCGCGCACATGCACGAGGATTTCCCCGAGCGTGACGATGCCAACTGGATGAAGCACACCATCACCACCTTCAACGGCTGGGGCGGCAAGGGCGGCGAGACCAAGATCGATTTCCGCCCGGTGCACGACTACACGCTCACCGACGACGTCGACTACATCAAGCCCAAGAAGCGGGTATATTGATGATCTGGGCCATCATCGCGATCGGGTTCCTCGTGCCCGTCGCGGTGGGGCTCCTGACGCGCTTCCCACCGATGATCGCCGGCTTTCTCTGGCCGGCGCTCGTCGCGATCCTGACCGCGATCTACGTCTTCGGGATAGAAACCCCCGGCGCCGGCGAAGAACCCCAAAAGATCGCGATCACCTTCTACGCGCTCTTCTCGCTCGTCGGCGGTGTGCCCGGCGGGCTGGTAGGCTGGATCCTCCAGCACAAGCGCACGAACCGAAAGATCTAACGTCCCTGCTTGTTCTCCCGCGAAGGCGGGAGCCCAGTCTGGATCCCCACCTTCGCGGGGAAACAATTTTCGTGCGAGACGTCGGTGATTACTCCAATCGCCCCGCGGCGATCTTGTACACTAGGTTCCGGTCCCGCCGCCCGACCGCCACGACGATCACCGTCACCAAGCCGTCATCGACGCGGTACACCAGCCGATACCCCGCCGCCCGCAGCTTGATCTTGTAGCACCCGGTCATTCCGCTCAGCCGCGCGCTGGCGATATGCGGCTCCTCCAACCGTTCGATCAGCTTCGTCTTGAACTGCGCACGGACATTGGCACCCAGCTTCTCCCACTCCCGCAGCGCGCTCGGCAGGAACGCGAGGCTATAGGTCGCCAAGCGACACCGCGACCGGCGTCTCATCGGCACGCGCACGCACCAGCTCCGCCAGCTCGACGTCCTCCAACCGGTCCATCAGCTCTTCCCACGCCGCAGCGGGGACAAGATACGCGGCGGGCGTATTGCGATTGAGCACCGCCACCGGAAATCCGCCCGCGGCCTCGATCACGCCCGATGGGTTCTTTTTCAGGTCGCTGATGCTGACCGTTGCGCCTGCATGGATTGTCTCGATCATGACTGTTTAATAGCACGTCGAAGAGGTCGTTCCAATCGTGCTGCTGATCTGCAGTAACCCGTCTGGAACCCCCGGCGCGGCGATCGGTTTGCCGCGCATGACCGACACATCCCCCACCTCGAACGCGCGCAACTACCCGTTGCTCGCCGTCCCCCATATCCAGATTCACGGCCCCGTCGACGACGCGATGTACGACAATTTCACGTCGCAGCTCGTCGCCGCCCCCGCCGATGGCCCGCTCGTCGTTTCGATCACCACGCTCGGCGGCGATCCCGAGGTCGCGCGCGCGATGGGCGACAATATCCGCCTGCTCCGCGACTATACCGGCCGCGAGACGCTCTTCCTCGGCAAGGTCGCGGTCTATTCCGCTGGCGCGACCTTCATGTCCGCCTTCCCGGTCGACAGCCGCTTTCTCACACGCGGCAGCCGGATCATGATCCATGAGCGCCAGATGCAGAGCACGATCCAGCTCAACGGCCCGCTCAACACGCTGTCCTACGCACTGAAAGCCAAGCTCCACGAGATCGAGGACTCGATCAACATCCAGGAGGAAGGCTTCCGCGCGATCGTCGAGGGCTCGAAGGTGTCGCTCGAGGAGCTGAAGGAAAAGGCCCCCTCCAACTGGTACATCGAAGCCGAGGAAGCGCGCGACCTGGGCCTCATCCTCGACATCATCTGACGGCGCGCTTCGGCAGTGGCGGGCAGGTGTGACGCATGTTGCACCTGCTAAGCTAAGGGTTTGCGGGGAGGGCCGCTGTCATGTATCGGCTCTGACAACCTATCATCACACCACGGACGGACCGCTCGCAATGGCCGAATTCTCGCTCCCGAAGAACAGCGTCGTCAAGAAGGGCGTCAAGCACGCCCCGGTGACCCATGGGACCAGCGGGGGCCAGCGTCTGAAATCCTTCAAGGTCTATCGCTACGATCCGGACTCGGGCGAAAACCCGCGCTACGACACGTTCGCGCTCGATCTCGACGAGACCGGCCCGATGGTGCTCGACGCGCTGATCAAGATGAAGAGCGAGCAGGACAGCTCGCTCACCTTCCGTCGTTCGTGCCGCGAGGGCATTTGCGGCTCGTGCTCGATGAACATCAACGGCAAGAACGGCCTGGCCTGCACGACCGCGATCGAGGATTGCAAGGGCGAGGTCCAGATCACGCCGCTGCCGCACATGGACGTGATCAAGGACCTCGTCCCCGACTTCACGCATTTCTACGCGCAATATTCGTCGATCAAGCCTTGGCTCCAGACCGTCACCCCGCCGCCCTCGGGCAAGGAGCGCCTCCAGTCGCCTGCCGACCGTTCGAAGCTCGACGGCCTGTACGAGTGCATCCTATGCGCCTGCTGCTCGACCTCGTGCCCGAGCTATTGGTGGAATTCGGACAAGTTCCTCGGCCCGGCGATCCTGTTGCAGGCCTATCGCTGGCTCGCCGACAGCCGCGACGAGATGACCGGCGAGCGGCTCGACGAGCTCGAGGATCCGTTCCGCCTCTATCGTTGCCACACGATCATGAACTGCGCCAACGCGTGCCCCAAGGGCCTCAACCCCGCCAAGGCGATCGCCGAGATCAAGAAGATGGAAGCCGAACGGGTCGTCTGACCCTGGGAAGGGGCGGGGGCGAACCTTCCCCTGACCCAATCCTTCCCCCCGCCCCCAACCCGTTCGTGCTGAGCGAAGTCGAAGCACCGCTCGGGGGGGAGCGGGGGTGCCTTCCCCCAGTCCCGTTCGTGCTGAGCGCAGTCGAAGCACACGCCAGGGGCGCGGGGCACATCCGCCAAGGTCCTTCGACTTCGCTCAGGACGAACGGGGTGGGGGACGGAACAGGAAACGGTGGTCTTGGAAGCTTCAAAGGACGTGCCGTTGACCACCCCCCATTTCGTCGAAGCCGAAGACCCGGCCAACCCCGGCTGGCGCAGCTGGTCGCTCTCCGACCCGACCCGCTTCAACACGCTCCTCGGCCCCATGCTCTACCGCGTCGACGGCGAGATCGTCCGCGTCCGCATCACCCCCGAGCATCGCCACTCCAACCTCCAGAACAACGTCCATGGCGGCGCGCTCCTCGCCTTCATCGACGTTGCGCTGTTCGCGGCCGCGCGCGGCTTCGGCCTGATCACCGCCGGCACCGCGGTGACGCTCGATCTCAACACGCAGTTCATCGGTGGCGGCCGCATCGGCGAACCGATCGAGGCGCAGGTCGAGGTGCTGAAGGAAACCGGCCGCCTCTTGTTCCTGCGCGGCCTCGTGGTGCAAGGCGACGACGAAGCAAAGATCGCCGCCTTCTCGGCCACGATCCGCAAGCCGTCCGGCAAGCTTTCAAGCGCCGGCACCGCCGCATAACACCACCCCGGCGAAGGCCGGGGCCCAATTGGGACACGATCATTGTTCAACCGCCCCGCTCCGTTATCGAAGCCTTCCCAATTGGGCCCCGGCCTTCGCCGGGATGGAAAAGCGGTGGCGGCATGACCGTCCTCGCTGCCTACGACGCCCTCGTAGCCTCAGGCGAACTCCGCCCCGACCCCGAGCAAGCCGCCGCCGCCGCGCGCCTGAACACGCTCGCCACCGAACTCGCCACCCCCAAGCCCACCGGCTTTTTCGCCCGCCTCACCGGCAAGAAGGCCGACCCTCGCGGCGTCTACCTTTGGGGCGGAGTCGGCCGCGGCAAGTCGATGCTGATGGACCTGTTCTACGAGAACGCCGCGGTCGAGAAGAAGCGCCGAGTCCATTTCGGCGAGTTCATGCTCGAGGTGCACGCGCGCATCGCCGCCGAGCGTCGCAAGGAGGTCGGCGACCCGATCGTCCCGGTCGCCACCGCGATCGCCGACGAGACTCGCCTGCTCGCGTTCGACGAGATGATGGTTACCAACAGCCCCGACGCGATGATCCTGTCGCGGCTCGTCACCTCGCTGCTCGACTCGGGCGTGACGATCGTCACCACGTCCAATCGCCCGCCCGCCGATCTCTACAAGAACGGCCTCAACCGCGAGCATTTCCTCCCCTTCATCGCGACGATCGAACAGCGCCTCGACGTCCTCCCCCTCAACGGCCCCGTCGATTACCGCCGCGACCGGCTCGGCAGCCAGGACACCTGGCTCGTCCCCAACGGCGCCGAGGCGACCGCCCAGCTCTCCGCCGCGTTCTTCCGCCTCACCGACTTCTCGACCGACGACAGCGAGCACGTCCCCTCCGAAGACCTCGTGGTGCAGGGCCGCACGCTCCGCGTCCCCAAGTCGCTCAAGGGCGTCGCGGTGTTCAGCTTCAAGAAGCTGTGCGGCGAGGCGAGGGGGGTGGCCGACTACCTCGCCATCGCGCGCAAATTCCACACGATCATCCTCGTCGGCATCCCCAAGCTCGGCCCCGACAGCCGCAACGAGGCCGCGCGCTTCGTCGCGCTGATCGACGCGCTTTACGAACACAAGGTCAAGCTCCTCGCCGCCGCCGACGCGCAGCCCGGCGACCTCTACGAAACCGGCGACGGCCGCTTCGAATTCGACCGCACGATCAGCCGTCTCGAGGAGATGCGCTCCGAGGACTATCTCGCCGAGGGGCATATTTAACCCCTCCTCTCCGTCATCCTGACACCCTCCCGTCATCCTGACGAAAGTCAGGATCCAGAGCCTCAGGCGGTACCGATTGTTACCCTGGATCCTGACTTTCGTCAGGATGACAAGGTTATTGCTCTTGCGAACGAATTGCAATAACACCCTTACTTTTCCGCTTTAGAGGTTGCCGTAAGGGCATAATGCGCGTAACCGGCGTCACCAATCACCCCGCACATCAGACGGAGACGGATTGGAATGGCTCGCAAGAAGATCGCGCTGATCGGCGCCGGTAACATCGGCGGCACGCTCGCGCACCTCGCAGCCCTCAAGGGCCTTGGCGATATCGTCCTGTTCGACGTCGCCGAGGGCATCCCCCAGGGCAAGGCACTCGATCTGTCGCAGTGCGGCCCGGTCGAAGGCTTCGACTCGCAGATCACCGGCTCGAACGACTATGCCGACATCGCCGGCGCAGACGTCATCATCGTCACCGCCGGTGTCGCGCGCAAGCCCGGCATGAGCCGCGACGACCTGCTCGGCATCAATTTGAAGGTCATGAAGGCCGTCGGCGAGGGCATCGCTGCCAACGCACCCGACGCATTCGTGATCTGCATCACCAACCCGCTCGACGCGATGGTTTGGGCTTTGCGCGAATTCTCGGGTTTGCCGCACCACATGGTCGTCGGCATGGCCGGCGTGCTCGATTCGTCGCGCTTCAGCCATTTCCTCGCCGACGAGTTCAAGGTCTCGGTCAAGGACGTCACCAGCTTCGTGCTCGGCGGCCACGGCGACACGATGGTCCCGGTCATCTCCTACTCGACCGTCTCGGGCATCCCGGTTCCCGATCTCATCGCGATGGGCATGTCCACGCAGGAGAAGATCGACGCGATCGTCAAGCGCACGCGCGGCGGCGGCGGCGAGATCGTCGCACTGCTCAAGACCGGCTCGGCCTATTACGCGCCCGCCACTAGCGGCATCGCGATGGCCGAAGCGTATCTCTACGATCAGAAGCGCGTCCTGCCGGCAGCGGCCTATGTCTCGGGTGAGTATGGCCTCAACGATCTGTACGTCGGCGTGCCGGTGGTGATCGGTGCCGGCGGCGTCGAGAAGATCGTCGAGATCAAGCTCGACGACGAAGCCAAGGGCAACCTCCAGGTCTCGGTCGACGCGGTCAAGGAACTGATCGTCGCCTGCAAGGGCATCGACGGTAGCCTGAACTGATTTGAGGAACTGAACTGAGGTAGCGAATACCACCCCGGCGAAGGCCGGGGCCCAATTGGGAAGGCCCCCGTGATGGAAGACCAAGCGTGCGTCTACATCATGGCAAGCGGGTATAACGGTACGCTCTACCTCGGCTCGACGGTGAACCTGGCGAAACGCGTGTGGGAACACCGCAACGGCGTCGTCGCAGGGTTCACGAAGAAGTACGACTGCAAGCTACTCGTCTGGTACGAATTGCTCGGCAGTTGGGAAGCCGCCCGGCAGCGCGAGCTGCACATGAAGGAGTGGAAACGGGACTGGAAATTGCGAGAGATCAACGGTTTCAATCCCGCCTGGGACGACCTTTACGATCGCATCGCACGACCATGACCGCTTTCCCAATTGGGCCCCGGCCTTCGCCGGGGTGGTAAGGAACGAGACAAGATGAGCATCCTCGTCGACAAGAACACCAAGGTCATCACGCAGGGCATGACCGGCGAAACCGGCAGCTTTCACACCAAGATGGCGCTGGAATACGGCACGCAGATGGTCGGTGGCGTCACCCCCGGCAAGGGCGGCACGACTCACCTCGACCTCCCCGTCTACAACACCGTCGCCGAAGCCAAGGCGATGACCGGCGCGACCGCGTCGGTGATCTACGTGCCGCCCCCCTTCGCCGCCGACTCGATCCTCGAGGCGATCGACGCGAACATCGAGCTGATCGTCGCGATCACCGAGGGCATCCCGGTGCTCGACATGGTCAAGGTCAAGCGCGCGCTGTCGGGCTCCAAGTCGCGCCTCATCGGCCCGAACTGCCCCGGCGTGCTGACCCCCGGCGAGTGCAAGATCGGCATCATGCCCGGTTCGATCTTCAAGAAGGGCTCGGTCGGCGTTGTCAGCCGTTCAGGCACGCTCACCTATGAGGCGGTCTTCCAGACGTCGAACGCAGGCCTTGGTCAGACGACCGCGGTCGGCATCGGTGGCGATCCGGTCAACGGCACGAACTTCATCGACGTGCTCGAGCTGTTCCTGGCCGACGACGAGACGCAGTCGATCATCATGATCGGCGAAATCGGCGGCGACGCCGAGGAGCAGGCCGCGCAGTTCCTGATCGACGAGGCCAAGCGTGGCCGCAAGAAGCCGATGGCCGGCTTCATCGCGGGCCGCACGGCGCCTCCGGGTCGTCGCATGGGCCATGCCGGTGCGATCGTCTCGGGCGGCAAGGGCGATGCCGAGAGCAAGATCGCGGCGATGGAAGCTGCCGGGATCCGCGTTTCGGAAAGCCCCAGCCTGCTCGGCGAGACGCTGCTGAGCGTGCTGAAGGGTTAAGTTACTACCCCTCTCCCCCCGGGGAGAGGGAAGGAGCTGCCACTTGGCAGCGGAAGGGTGAGGGCACGTGACCGCCCGTGCCCTCACCCTCCCACCCGCAAGTGCGGGCGGGCCCCTCCCTCTCCCCCGTGGGAGAGGGAATTTGAGGATCGAGACGATGGGCTACGAAGGCCAGGATTTCAGCGATATCGCAGCCGGCGTCAGCCCGGCGTTCGTAGAGACGCTCTACGCCAAGTTCACCGCCGATCCGGCCTCGGTCGAATCCGGCTGGCGGACGTTCTTCGAGGATCTCGAAGGCTCCGCGCAGGGCCCGAGCTGGGAAAGCGCGCGCTGGCCGCTGACCACCACGGACGACCTCACCGCAGCACTCGACCCCACCCAGATGGAGCCCGCGCCCAAGCCCGCAAAGGGTGGCAAGCCCGCCCCCGCAGCCGCCGCGCCCGCGCCCGTCTCGAAGGATGAGATCGCCAAGGCCGCGGCCGACGCGATCCGCGCGCAGATGCTGATCCGCACCTACCGCGTCCGCGGTCATCTCGCCGCCAATCTCGATCCGCTCGGCCTCTCGAAGCGCGAGATGCCCGAGGATCTCAAGACCGAATATCACGGCTTCTCCGACGCCGATATCGACCGGAAGGTCTATCTCGGTGGCACGATGGGCTTCGAATGGGCGACCATTCGCGAGCTCGTCGACACGCTGCGCAAGAATTATTGCGGCAATGTCGGCCTCGAATATATGCACATCGCCGATGTCGAGGAGCGCCGCTTCCTCCAGGAGCGCATGGAAGGCCAGGACAAGGCGATCGAATTCTCCGTCGACGGCAAGAAGGCGATCCTCAACAAGGTCATCGAAGCCGAGCAGTGGGAGAAGTTCCTCGGCAAGAAGTATGTCGGCACGAAGCGCTTCGGGCTCGACGGCGGCGAATCGATGATCCCCGCGCTCGAATCGGTGATCAAGTACGGCGGCCAGATGGGCGTGCGCGAGATCGTCATCGGCATGGCGCATCGCGGTCGTCTGAACGTGCTCGCCAACGTGATGGCGAAGCCCTTGCGCGTCATCTTCCACGAATTCGCCGGCGGTTCGGCCAACCCCGATGACATCGGTGGCTCGGGCGACGTGAAGTACCACCTCGGCACCAGCACTGATCGCGAGTTCGACGGCCACAAGGTTCATATGAGCCTCGTCGCCAACCCGTCGCACCTCGAGGCCGCCGACCCCGTCGTGCTCGGCAAGACGCGCGCGATCCAGACGCTCAACAACGACCTCAAGGACCATGTCGCCTCGCTCCCCGTGCTGATCCACGGCGACGCGGCGTTCGCAGGGCAGGGGATCGTCTGGGAGTGCCTCGGCTTCTCGGGCATCCGCGGCTACAACACCGGCGGCTGCGTCCATTTCATCATCAACAACCAGGTCGGCTTCACGACGAGCCCGCAGTTCGCGCGCTCGTCGCCTTACCCGTCGGACGTCGCCAAGGGCGTCCAGGCGCCGGTCTTCCACGTCAATGGCGACGATCCCGAGGCGGTGACCTTCGCCACCAAGATGGCGATGGAATTCCGCCAGAAGTTCCACCGCGACATCGTCATCGACATGTGGTGCTATCGCCGCTTCGGCCATAACGAGGGCGACGAGCCCTCCTTCACGCAGCCGCTGATGTACGACATCATCCGCAAGCATCCCGGCGTCAGCTCGGTCTATGGCAATCGCCTGATCAAGGAAGGCGTGATCGACCAGCCCTGGATCGACGAGAATGTGAAGCAGCTCACGCTCCGTCTCGAGGGTGAGTTCGAAGCGGGTTCGTCGTACAAGCCGAACAAGGCCGACTGGTTCGGCGGTCGCTGGACCGGCCTCAGCGCGCCAACCGATGGTGCGTCCGCGCGCCGCAACGTCGAGACGGGCTTGAGCCAGAAGCTGTTCGACTCGCTCGGCCGCACGCTGACGACGGTTCCCGACAGCGTGAAGATCCACAAGACGCTCGCGCGCGTGCTCGATGCCAAGCGTGAGATGTTCAAGTCGGGCAAGGGCTTCGACTGGGCGACCGGCGAGGCGCTCGCGTTCGGCGGGCTGCTCTCCGAAGGATACGGCGTCCGTCTGTCCGGCCAGGACTCGGGCCGCGGCACCTTCTCGCAGCGTCACGCGGTCTGGGTCGACCAGACCGACGAGCACAAGTACGTGCCGCTCCAGGAAATCGAGCACGGCAATTTCGAAGTGCTCGACAGCCCGCTTAGCGAATATGGCGTGCTCGGCTTCGAGTACGGCTACGCGCTCGCCGACCCGAAGACTTTGGTCCTCTGGGAGGCGCAGTTCGGCGATTTCGTCAACGGCGCGCAGATCATGATCGATCAGTTCATCACGTCGGGCGAGTCGAAGTGGCTCCGCGCCAACGGCCTCGTGATGCTGCTCCCGCACGGCTATGAGGGGCAGGGGCCGGAGCATAGCTCGGCGCGTCCCGAGCGCTTCCTCCAGTCGTGCGCGGACGACAATATCCAGGTCGCGAACTGCACCAGCCCGGCGAACTATTTCCACCTGCTCCGCCGGCAGATGCATCGCAACTTCCGCAAGCCGCTGATCGTGATGACCCCCAAGTCGTTGCTCCGTCACAAGCTGGCCGTGTCGAACGCCGAGGACTTCCAGGGCGACAGCCACTTCCGTCGCCTCCTGTCCGACACCAACGGTGCGGCGGACGTCGATACGAAGCGTCTCGTCCTGTGCACCGGCAAGGTCGCCTATGACCTGATCGAGGCACGCGATGCGGCGGGCGACACCGACACGCAGATCGTCCGCGTCGAACAGCTCTATCCCTTCCCCGGCAACCCGATCGCCGAGCGCGTCGCGAAGATGCCGAACCTGGAAGAGATCGTCTGGGCGCAGGAAGAGCCGAAGAACAACGGCTACTGGTTCTTCGTCGAGCCGCTGATCGAGGAGGCGCTGGCCAGCGTGAATTCGCCGGTCAAGCGTGCACGCTACGCCGGGCGCAGCGCCTCGGCCTCGCCCGCGACCGGCCTGATGAAGCGTCACCAGGCCGAGCAGGGCGCGCTCGTCGCCGACGCGCTCGGCCACAGCGTCCGCGACGAAATCCGCCGCACCCGCGCGAACTGAACCTTTTCTACCACCCCGGCGAAGGGGCACCCATCAAAGTAATACTTTGATGGGACCCAAGCCGGGGCCCAGTTGGGATGGTAGATATAATTGAGCGAAACGCCGGCCAATCAGCGTTTCGTAACTGGACCCCGGCCTACGCCGGGGTGGAGGAACCGAGAAAATGGCAACCGAAGTCACCGTCCCCGTCCTGGGTGAATCGATCACCGAAGCCACCCTCGGCGAGTGGCTGAAGCAGCCCGGCGATCCCGTCGCCGTCGACGAGCCCATCGCCAGCCTCGAGACCGACAAGGTCTCGGTCGAGGTGCCCTCGCCGGTCGCCGGCGTCATGGGCCAGCACGCGGTCGCGGTCGGCGACACGGTCCAGGTCGGCGCGATGCTCGCCACGATCGACGCCGGTGACGGCGCGGCCGCTGCGCCTGCGAAGGCCCCCGAGCCCGCCGCAACCGCAACGCCCGCGGCACCCGCCAAGGACGAGTCCGGCGCAGGTTACGGCGACCAGCCCGGCGCCGGCACCAGCGACTCGCCCGCAGCCCTCTCGCCGTCGGTCCGCCGCGCGGTGCTCGAGCACGGCGTCGACCCCGGCACCGTCAAGGGCACCGGCCGCGACGGTCGCATCACCAAGGAAGACGTGACCGCCGCCGCCTCGAGCAAGCCCGCGCCTGCCGCAGCACCTGCGCCCGCACCGGCCGCAGCCCCCGCCGCCTCGGGCCGCGGCGAAGAGCGCGTCCGCATGACGCGCCTGCGCCAGACGATCGCCAAGCGCCTCAAGGAAGCGCAGAACACCGCCGCGATGCTGACGACGTTCAACGACGTCGACATGACCGCGGTGATCGAGGCGCGCGCCAAGTACAAGGACCTGTTCGAGAAGAAGCACGGCGTCCGCCTGGGCTTCATGGGCTTCTTCGTGAAGGCCGCCACCATGGCGCTGCGCGACATCCCGTCGGTTAACGCGTCGATCGACGGCGACGACATCGTCTATCACGACTATGCCGACATCTCGGTCGCGGTCTCGTCGCCGGGCGGCCTCGTCGTCCCCGTGATCCGCGATGCCGATCAGATGTCGGTCGCGACGATCGAGAAGACGATCGGCGACTTCGGCAAGCGCGCCAAGGACGGCGCGCTCAAGATGGACGAGATGAAGGGCGGCACGTTCACCATCTCGAACGGCGGCGTGTTCGGCTCGCTGATGTCGACCCCGATCATCAACCCGCCGCAGTCGGCCGTGCTGGGTCTTCACCGCATCGAGGAACGCCCGGTCGCGATCAACGGCCAGGTCGTCATCCGCCCGATGATGTACCTCGCACTCAGCTACGATCACCGCCTGATCGACGGCCGCGAAGCCGTGACGTTCCTCGTCGCGCTCAAGAACGCAATCGAAGACCCGACGCGCATCCTGATCGACCTGTAAGTATCTAACCACCCCGGCGCAGGCCGGGGCCCAGTGGGGAAGGCCGCGATGACGAAGCGCCTCGCCCTCCCCATATATCTCCCAACTGGGCCCCGGCCTGCGCCGGGGAAGTAAGAGAGAAGCGACAATGGCTGACTATGACTATGACGTCCTCGTAATCGGTGCAGGCCCCGGCGGTTACGTCGCGGCGATCCGCGCCGCGCAGCTCGGCCTGCGTACCGCCTGCGCCGAAGCGCGCGACACGCTCGGCGGCACCTGCCTCAACGTCGGCTGCATCCCGTCCAAGGCGCTGCTGCATGCCTCCGAGCTGTACGAGGAGGCCAAGGGTGGCCACATGACCAAGTTCGGCGTCGAGTTCACCGGCGTCACCCTGAACCTCGACCAGATGCACGCCGAGAAGGCGAAGGCCGTCAAGGAACTGACCGGCGGCGTCGAATTCCTGTTCAAGAAGAACAAGGTGACCTGGCTCAAGGGCAAGGCCGCGTTCCAGGACGCGCACACTGTGGATGTCGCAGGCCAGAAGGTCACCGCCAAGAACATCGTCATCGCCACCGGCTCGTCGGTGATGCCGCTCCCCGGCGTCGAGGTCGACCAGACCACGGTCGTCGACTCGACCGGCGCGCTCGCGCTCCCCAAGGTCCCCGAGCACATGGTCGTCATCGGCGGCGGCGTGATCGGCCTCGAGCTCGGGAGCGTCTGGCGTCGCCTCGGCGCGAAGGTGACCGTCGTCGAGTTCGTCGACCAGATCCTCCCCGGCTTCGACGGCGAAGTCCGCCGCGAGAGCGCCAAGCTCTTCAAGAAGCAGGGCATGGAATTGAAGCTCTCGACCAAGGTTACCGGCGTGACCGTCGAGAACGGCGTCGCGACCGTCACCGTCGAGCCCGCTGCAGGCGGCGCGTCCGAGACGATGACTGCCGACGCAGTGCTCGTCTCGATCGGCCGCAAGGCGAACGTCGACGGCCTCAACCTCGACGCGATCGGCCTAGATCTCAATAAGCGCGGCCAGATCGAGACCGACCACAGCTTCAAGACGAAGGTCGACGGCGTGTGGGCGATCGGCGACTGCGTCCCCGGCCTGATGCTCGCGCACAAGGCGGAGGACGAGGGCGTCGCGGTGGCGGAGAACATCGCCGGCCAGACCGGTATCGTCAACGAGGACGTCATCCCGTCCGTCGTCTACACGATGCCCGAGATCGCCGGCGTCGGCCTCACCGAAGAGGCCGCGAAGGACATGACCGAGATCAAAGTCGGCAAGTTCCCCTTCGCCGCGAACAGCCGCGCCAAGACCAACCGCGACACCGACGGCTTCGTGAAGGTCATCGCCGACGCGAAGACCGACCGCGTCCTCGGTGTCTGGATCGTCTCGAGCCTCGCGGGCACGCTGATCGCCGAAGCCGCCATCGCGATGGAATTCGGCGCAACCAGCGAAGACATCGCCTACACCTGCCACGCGCATCCGACGCATGCCGAGGCGATGAAGGAAGCCGCGATGGCGGTGCAGGGCAAGCCCATCCACATCTGAGTCCGACCGCGCGAGGCCGTAGCGCAAGCTACGGCCGAGCACCCCGCGGTCGGACCGGCCGGCGGCGCTCCAGCGCCGTCCGACGACTGGGGCTTCGCCCCTGTCCGGCCAAGCCAAGGTCGAGCCGAGTTTAGGAGGGCGTCGGTGGTAACCCCACCGGCGCCCTCTCTGCGTTTGCTGGGCGCGGGCGCGGGCGCGGGCGCGGGCGAGGGTGCGGGCGCGGGCGTGACCGCGGGTGTGGCGTGGACGTGGACGGAGATAGCGGCACGAGAACGCAACCGCGCTTCGCCTCAACCGCAACCACCCTCCCAAACACCGCGAGGGACCCTCAACCCCACCCGTCATCCCGGCGAACGCCGGGACCCATGGACACGGCGGACCCGGCGATACCGTGCTGCCATCACCCGGTCCGCAACCATGGGTCCCGGCGTCCGCCGGGATGACGGGGAAGGGGTGGGGACCGAAGGCCGAGGTGGCGGGGAGTGGAGGTGGAGGTGGTCGGAAGCAAACGCGGAGATAGCGGGGAGCGAGGGCATAGGTGGCGGGGAGCCAAGGCCGAGGTAGCGGGGAGCGAAGGCGGACCTAGCGGCGTGCAATCCAACCGCGCTCCGCCTCAACCGCAATCACCCTCCCCAACCCCGCAAGGGACCCTCAACCCCCCTCCGTCATCCCGGCGAACGCCGGGACCCATGGACACGGCGCACCCGGCGATACCGTGCTGCCATCACCCCGCCCGCTACCACAGGCCCCGACGTCCGCCGGGATAACGAGGGCAGGGAAGCCACACCCCCCCCCCAAACCAAAACCAATCCTTAGCAAAGCCGCCCTAAGACGCCGCCTAACGAACCAACAAGCAGGTTGCCGTGGCGCTGGATCTTACTACTCTTTACGTCGTCGCTGGCCTCGGCATGCTGGTCGCCGGTTTCATCCACCTCATCCCGCTCGCGACCGGTCGGTTTGGCGCATGGGCCGGGCTATGGGGCACGGGCCATCTGATCGCCGGTTGCGGGGCGCTGATGGCGGTGCTGAACGATCGGATCGGTCTTGCCTGGCTGCCCAGCATCGGCAACCCCGCGGTGGTGATCGGCTATGCGTTGATCGCGGGCGCGGTGATGCGGTTCAGCCGCCCCGACGCGCGCGTGATGCCGTTGCTCGGGATCGCCCTGGTCTGCGGACTGCCCTTCTGGGGCATCCGCGACCCCGCGCAATTCCACCTCCGCGTCGCCTATCTCAGCGTCATCCGTGCCGCGTTCGACCTCGTCGTCGTCATCGTCGCGATCCGCATGGCGCGCCGCGAGTCTCTCCAGACCGGCTGGATCGTCGCCGCGCTGTTCGCCATCACCGTCCCGATGTTCCTCGCCCGCGGGTGGCTCGCCTATGGCGACCGGATCGGCACGCGGCTGACCGGCGTCCACGACGATATCGGCGCGTGGTTTGCCGCCGGCCAGATCGCCTTCATCATATTCCGCGCCTTCTCGTTGCTGATCCTCCAGGCGGAGCGCGGCCAGAATGCGCTGCTCGACCAGATGGAGCGCGACTGGCTCACCGGCGCGCTCAACCGCGCCGGCCTAGACCGCGTCGCGCGCACGCTCGCGGACAGCGGGCGCGTGTCGGTGATGATGATCGACGTCGATCGCTTCAAGATGCTCAACGACACGCAGGGCCACGCCGCCGGCGACGCCGCGCTGCGCATGCTCGCCGACATCGTCCGCGACGTCCTCGGCACGCAGGGCCATCTCGCCCGTTGGGGCGGCGACGAGTTCGTCTGCCTGCTCCCCGGCATCCCCGTCGAGCAGGCGAGCGCACTCGGCACCCGCATGGCGACCGCGTTCGCGCAGAGCATGACGCATCACGTCCCGGTCGGCATCGCCCCCAGCATCAGCGTCGGCCTCATCGAGGACGCCGCCACCACGCCGCTCGCCACGCTCATCGCCCGCGCCGACCAGGCGATGTACGCCGTCAAGAGCGACCGTCGCGCACCAAGGCTCCTCGCCAAGGTCGCCTGACCAGATCGCGCGCCAATCCCGGCCCAAACGATCCTCCCCCGCCAGGGGGAGGTGGCAGGCGCCAGCCTGACGGAGGGGGCGGCAGGCGACGCACTATGTTGCGCGTCCTCCCCGTCGCCTAACCGCGCCACCTCCCCTTGGCGGGGGAGGGTTCAACTCCGGTCAGGCTTTCGGCGAGTCCGGCTTGGCGGGCTTGGTAAAGCCGGCGGCGAAGCGCTCGATACCCGCAGCGACCGAATCGATCACCTTGGACAATTCAGGCGGCAGCGCGGGAGCCTCGCTTTTCGGCGGGGTGCCGGTGTCGCCGGCGAAGGGCCCGGTCGCCGCAGACTCCCGCGGCGATTGCGAGGGCGACTCCGGCGTCGCCGCAGGCTTTGGCGGCTCCGGAGGGCGCGGCGCGGCGCCACGCGCGTCCTTCGCGGTAATCGCGTTGGCCGCCATCATCAGCCCGGCCGCGATCACCTGCCGCCCCGCCGGCGTTCCCATCTGCCGTGTCAGCGCCGCCGCAATCCCAGCGAACGGAGCAGCGCCACCATGCTTGTGCTTCCCATGCTTGTGCGAGTCATGCGTGTGCTCGCCGCCCGCAGCCTGCGCCGTCCGCTCGGCCTCGCGTTCGCGCCGCTTTCGCTCGTCCTTCTTCTTGCCCATGCCGGCCTCCAAAGCTGTATTGTATATCCAATACACCATGTAAGTATCGCGCCGACGCACGACAATGCCCCCTTTCGCCGGCCGCCGACGTTACCCATCTCAGCACCCGATCGAATGGCGCCGCGCAGGCGTCGCTGCGCGCGAACACGTCTTGCCGCACGCGAACAAATATGGAACAGACCGCCTTATGCTGACCAAGATTTCCGTACGCGGCGCGCGCGAGCACAACCTCAAGGACGTCGACATCGACATCCCCCGCGACACGCTGACGGTGATCACCGGGCTGTCGGGCTCGGGCAAGTCGAGCCTCGCGTTCGACACGATCTACGCCGAGGGCCAGCGCCGCTACGTCGAGTCGCTCAGCGCCTATGCGCGCCAGTTCCTCGAACTGATGCAGAAGCCCGATGTCGACCACATCGAAGGCCTCTCGCCCGCCATCTCGATCGAGCAGAAGACGACGTCGCGCAACCCGCGCTCGACCGTCGCGACGGTCACCGAGATCTACGATTACATGCGCCTGCTCTGGGCGCGCGTCGGCATCCCGTACTCCCCCGCGACCGGCGAGCCGATCGCCGCGCAGACCGTCAGCCAGATGGTCGACCGAGTCATGGCGCTCCCCGAGGGCACGCGCCTCTATTTGCTCGCGCCCGTCGTCCGCGGCCGCAAGGGCGAGTATCGCAAGGAACTCGCCGAGTGGCAGAAGGCGGGCTTCACCCGCGTCCGCATCGACGGCACGATCCACGACATCGACGAGGCGCCCGCGCTCGACAAGAAGTACAAGCACGACATCGAGGTCGTCGTCGACCGCCTCGTCGTCGGCGGCGAGATCGCCACGCGCCTCGCCGAGAGCTTCGAAACCGCGCTGAAGCTCGCCGAGGGCCTCGCCTATGTCGACCCCGCCGACCCGGTCGAGCCGCACACGCCAAAGTCGGAAATTCTCGGCAGCAACGCCCCCGACGGCCGCATCGTCTTCAGCGAGAAGTTCGCCTGCCCGGTCAGCGGCTTCACCATCTCCGAGATCGAGCCGCGCCTGTTCTCGTTCAACGCCCCGCAAGGCGCGTGCCCGGCCTGCGACGGCCTCGGCGAGAAGCTGCTGTTCGACGAAGACCTCGTCGTCCCCAACCACATGCTCAGCATCAAGAAGGGCGCGGTCGTCCCCTGGGCAAAGTCCAACCCGCCGAGCCCCTATTACATGCAGGTCCTCGGCAGCCTCGCGCGCGAGTACAAGTTCGACATCGAGACGCCCTGGTCCGACCTCCCCGAAGAGGTCCAGCGAGTCATCCTGCACGGCTCGAAGGGCAAGCCCGTCACGCTCACCTTCATCGACGGCAAGAAGAAATACGACGTCTCCAAGCCGTTCGAGGGCGTCATCGGCAACCTCAACCGCCGCCTGCTCCAGACCGAGAGCGCGTGGATGCGCGAGGAGCTGAACAAATATCAGTCCGCCGCCCCGTGCGAGGTCTGCGCCGGCGCGCGCCTCAAACCCGAAGCGCTTGCGGTCAAGATCGCGATGAAGGACATCAGCTACGCCACGCACCTGTCGGTCGTCGACGCGCTCGAGTTCTTCACCGACATGCCGCAGCATCTCGGCGACCAGCAGAACGCGATCGCCGAGCGCATCCTCAAGGAAATCGTCGAGCGCCTCGGCTTCCTCAACAATGTCGGGCTCGACTATCTCAACCTCGATCGCACGAGCGGCACGCTCAGCGGCGGCGAGAGCCAGCGCATCCGCCTCGCGTCGCAGATCGGCAGCGGCCTGTCGGGCGTGCTCTACGTCCTCGACGAGCCCTCGATCGGCCTGCACCAGCGCGACAACGACATGCTCCTCAAGACGCTGCGCCGCCTGCGCGATCTCGGCAACACCGTGCTCGTCGTCGAGCATGACGAGGATGCGATCCGCACCGCCGATTATATCATCGACATGGGACCCGGCGCGGGCGTCCGCGGCGGCCAGGTCGTCGCGCAGGGCACGCTCAAGCAGATCCTGAAGTCGAAGGGCAGCATCACCGCGGACTATCTCAACGGCACGCGCGAAGTGCCCGTCCCGGCCACGCGTCGCAAAGGCAACGGCAAGAAGCTCACCGTCCACAACGCCACCGCGAACAACCTGACGGGCGTCACCGCGAGCTTGCCCCTCGGCACCTTCACCTGCGTCACCGGTGTCTCGGGGTCGGGCAAGTCGAGCTTCACGATCGACACGCTCTACGCCGCCGCCGCGCGCGAGCTGAACGGCGCGCGCATCGTGCAAGGGAAACACGACAAGATCACCGGCCTGCAATATCTCGACAAGGTCATCGACATCGACCAGTCGCCGATCGGCCGCACCCCGCGCAGCAACCCCGCCACCTATACCGGCAGCTTCACGCAGATCCGCGACTGGTTCGCAGGGCTCCCCGAAAGTCAGGCGCGCGGCTACAAGCCCGGCCGGTTCAGCTTCAACGTCAAGGGCGGCCGCTGCGAGGCGTGCCAGGGTGACGGCGTGCTCAAGATCGAGATGCACTTCCTCCCCGACGTCTATGTGCAGTGCGACGTCTGCCACGGCGCGCGCTACAATCGCGAGACGCTCGAGGTGAAGTTCAAGGGCCACAGCATCGCCGACGTGCTCGACATGACCGTCGAGGACGCCGCCGAGTTCTTCAAGGCGGTCCCCCCGATCCGCGACAAGATGGCGATGCTGGTCGAGGTCGGTCTCGGCTACGTCAAGGTCGGCCAGCAGGCGACGACGCTCTCGGGCGGCGAGGCGCAACGCGTCAAGCTCGCCAAGGAACTCTCGCGCCGCGCCACCGGCAACACGCTCTACATCCTCGACGAACCCACGACGGGGCTGCATTTCGAGGACGTCCGCAAACTCCTCGAAGTCCTCCACGCGCTGGTCGAGCAGGGCAACACCGTCGTCGTGATCGAACACAATCTCGACGTCATCAAGACCGCGGACTGGGTGCTCGACCTCGGCCCCGAAGGCGGCGTCAAGGGCGGCGAGATCGTCGCCGAGGGCACGCCGGAGAAGGTCGCCAAGGCCAAGGGGAGCTTCACGGGGAAGTATCTGGCGCCGTTGCTGGAGAAGAAGGTGGTGGTGGCGCCGGGATAAAACCTTCTCGGTTTATGCAGGCGATCCGTCTGCCAGTTCGGTCGGCTCTTCCGATTGATCCGCCAAGAATGGTGAGTTCTCTAGTGATTCCTGTTTTGGAAAATCTATTGGGGTAAGTGGTTCTCCAAAAAGGTTTTGATACTGTTCAAGGAAGTCGGCGTTGTCTCTCAGCGCATCAAAGGCGGGCCATTCACGAAAATTATCTGAGTTCATACTTCCCGATTTTACTGCAGGTTCCATGAGTTCCACTACTCGGGATATGTCGTTTCGTATTGCAGCTATACATATACTGTAGTCTAGGGATACGGCCGACCAGTCTGTATCTGCGAGAACCTTTTCAGCCTCGTCTTTTTTATTGAGTCTAAACAAGCCGTTTGCAAGGTTTACCGTTGCCATCTTGCGGCTCTGATCTTTGAATCTTGAAGACTTAATCTTTATAATATAGGATAAAATCCTAGTAGAGGCTAAGTTTCGATTTTCCGATATAGCCTTAGTGCTTATGATGTTGACCCAATCGAAGGAAGACTCTTCGCTTGATTTTAAATGCTTTCTCCAAAGGGAGAATATCAACAATACCCCATACTCAAGAAGAATGTCTGAAGACTGTCGGAGGTATTTAGATGTAATTTGTATTTCGCTGCCGACTATGCCGGCGTTGGTTATTTTCTTGTAAACGGTGAGCTTCGAGGCGTACCGAGCAGTATATAGTTTTTCTCCATGAGCGATTAGATTTCTTCTTTCAAATAGCTCAATAAAATCACCGTAGCGAGGCCAGTCGGTCTTTATATCTACGTCTAGCTTGTCTTTTACAAAATCGGTTTGCTCGTCGTGACTGCCCCGCATAAGTTCAAATAATTCGTCCTTGATTATGCTATCTATTAACGCGTCTACGCTTCCAAGTTCGATAACTCGGCTAACTGCAATTTCGGTGGACTGATTCGAAAACCGCTGTGGATATAACTTGAGGAAAAAGTATATTATCTCGGCAAAAATTGAGTCAAAGCTGGCAACAATTGACAGAAACGAGGCATTAGGAAGAGCAGATAGTCCTCTTTCTAAAGACCAAAAACTAGCAACCTTTTTGTTAACCATCGCTATTGCCGCTGCGTTTAGTTCAAAGACCTCGCCAATGTCCGACTTGTGTACGCTAGGGAACATCGACCTGGCGGGTGTAACGAGACTTGTGTCTATGGAAGCTGCGGTTATTGGCGCTTTGAGAGTCGTACCGATAGCGATCAACGGGTAAAATGAGAATACGAGATTTACATATCGTAGCATTAGGGCAATGACTTGGTCTTCCAGACCCTCATCTGTTACACTTTTTTCTAGGGAAGTGTCTGCCTGAGTGGCGGCGTCTTCTGTGTAAGGTGAGCTGTCTTTCGAAGGTTTTGTAGGGTTGGGATCTAAAAAGTTGATCGCTTCTTCTCTGGTCTTTAAAACGCTAAATCCCATGGCTAGCGTTCCCGTTGTTTGCCTTACCGCGAGGTATGCCTTTGTGTGACCCGTCACGCCTATCTTCCTACTGTTATGTACCGCTACCTTTCATGGCTCGCGTTTCAGATCAACAGAGCTGTCGTTGATCAATATCAGGTGGCTGCAAGGATTCCTTTGAGTAGCGCCCTTGCATTCCGGCTCGGGCCGCCGGGGCGGAATCGATCGTCACGCGGGAAAGGTCTGCGAAAGTCATCCTCAGCGAGGTCTTGAGCACGGTTGTCCTTCTCAAGCACGGCACCGGAACACGCCAGCGCCCCGACCCGTTGAGCCTCCCGAGCCAACAACACCGGACCAACCGCATGCCCAAATTCGACCACCGCCACCCCCACCAGCCTGACCGCAAGCCCAAGCCCAAGACGTTCGGCCGCAACGCGCTCTCGATCGGCGCCGCCGCGATCGGGCTCGGCGGTGCGTTGCTCGCCGTCTTCCTGCGATCGAAGAAGAATCCCGCCGAGCATGCCGCGCCCGATCTCGCGCTCGACAAGCCCCGCCCCGGCGCGGACGATCGCGCGCCCGACGCGTTCCGCCCCGATCCCACCGCGGTCCCGACTAAGGCTGAGCGCGAGTCGCTCCGCCCCGCCACCGGCCCCGCGCCGTCGTTCGCGGCCGATCGCGGCTCGACGCTCGGCTGACGTCGCCGGCGGCGGATCCAGGCGTCACCGAGCGATCCTCCCCCGCCAGGGGGAGGATTGGAAAGGGCGCGCCCCCGTTAAAAACCGCTGTCCTACACACCCCGACCCGGCATATCTGATCGGTCCTCTTCGCACAGCAGGAGGATCGATCATGGCGAACGCACCCACCGCCCCGCAACCGCCCCGCGCGCAAACCGAACCGCCGATCCCTGCGCCGCCACCCCAGCCAGCGCCGCCACCGACGCCCCCACGCGCGCCCGAACGACCGATCCCCGATCACGTCGCCGAGGAGGTCCGCCACGTCCTCGCCTGGATGGCGCATGTCGACGCAGGCCGGATCGGCCACCGCATCCCGGTCTCGCCCGAGATCGCCGCCAACCGCGATGCCTCGACCGCGCTGTTCCGGCGCCTGCGCAAGTGACCGCCGCCCTCGCACCCCTCGGCGCCAGCGACGCACCCCCACACGCCACCCCCACGCCCCCGCAAACCGCCGCCCAACCCGAAACCGCCACCCCGCCAGACGCCGCGCCCCTCCACGGCTACGCCCCGGCCACGCCCGCGCGCTACAGTCAGCGCAGCGACGGCTGGACGCCCGATCGCCAGCGCGGCTTTCTCGAACGCATCGCCGAGGGCGCCACCGTCGACGAGGCCAGCGCCAACGTCGGCCTCTCGTCCGGTGCCGCCTATGCGCTGCGGCGTCGCGCGGCGGGCGCGGCGTTCGCGCTCGGCTGGGACGCCGCCAGGCTCGTCGCGCGGCCGGTCGTCGCCGAGACGCTCTTCCTCCGCGCGATCGCCGGCCAGACCGAGCGGGTCACTCGCCCCGACGGCGAGGTGATCGAGCGCCATCGCTATGACAACCGCCTCGCCATGTCGCTGCTCAACCGGCTCGATCGACACGCCAACGCGAGCGAGACCGCGACCGCCGCCACGCGCATGGTCGCCGCCGAGTTCGACGCGTTCCTCGACATCATCGCGCGAGACGCCGGCCCCGCCCGCGCCGGCCTGTTCCTCGGCGAGCGGCTCGACGCCGACGCGATGGCGGCACTCCAAGGCGACGGCGAGCGGGCAGGGGAGCGCCCGGGGGAGCGCGCTACGGCCGCGGAGGCGGCGATGGCGCCGATCGTCGCGCTCGCCCGCGCGGACCGCTGGTTGCGCAGCGCCTCGGGCGTCGCGTCGGGGATCGTCGTCGCCGATCTCGATCCCGCCGCCCGCGCCGGCTGGACCGCCGAGCAATGGACGCGTGCCGAGGCCGCCGGGCTGCTCCAGCTCGCGCCCGATCCCGTGGCCCCACCCGTGCCGGACCCCGCGCCGGACCCCGCGCCACCCGCCGACGACGCGCCGCACGATGCTGCGCCAGCGTCTGCACTTCCTATACTTCACTCGGGGGTGGAGGAGGGCCGCAACCCCGATTGCCCGGTCTGGTACGATCATGGCGCGGACCGCTGGCGCACCTGCTTCCCGCCGCCGCCGGGCTTTTTCGGCTCGGAATCGGGCGTCTTCGGCGACGACGACTATAGCCGCGAATGTTCGGACGAGGAGGGGATCATCCTCGAGGCGCCGCGCGACCGCGAGATCGCCGAACGTCTGGTTGCCGAGGGCGCGGACCGCGACAGCTGGTTCGTCGGCTATGCGGTCGATGCGGGGCTCGTCGACGAAGCGGGGGCGGCGGCGGTCGGCGACACCGACGCGGATCGCATCGCCGGGCTCGCCTGGACGTTCGATCCACTGCGCGCCGACCCTCCCGTTTAGCCCGCCCGTCTAGCCGCACCCCGCGGCCAATCCGTCGCAGCGGTCGTGGCGGCTGCACCCAAATCCCGCACCGGACGTTCTGCCGCCGTAGTTCACGACAACGACGGAGCCTCCCATGAGCATCTTCAGCAAGATCAAGTCCGCCATCTTCGGTGAAAAGGGCCCGCTCGGCAGCGGCCATTTCGGCACGCCCAAGCCCGAGGCAGCGCCTGCACCGGCCCCGCAGACCACTGCCGCCCAGCCCGCGCCGACGCCCGCACCGGCCGCGCCTGCGCCGACTCCGCAGGCTGCCCCCGCCCAGTCGGTCGACGTCGAGGCTGTCCTCTCGGGCATCGCGTCGAAGAAGGGCTCCGACCTCAACTGGCGCACCTCGATCGTCGATCTGATGAAGCTGCTCGATCTCGATTCGAGCCTCGCCAACCGCAAGGAGCTTGCCACCGAGCTCGGCTATACCGGCGCCAAGGACGGCAGCGCGGAGATGAACATCTGGCTGCAAAAGGCCGTGATGCGCGAGCTTGAGAAGAACGGCGGCACCGTGCCGGCGAACCTGAAGGATTGAGGCTATTTCGGCGCCGGCAACCAAACCCTGGCGCCGATCATTACGCTTTCAGTATCAACCCCCTGAAAGGACACGAAATGCGCGTTGCGATGCTGGGCCTGCTGGCCGCCTCGACCCTGGTTGCCGGCTGCGTTGGCGACGGAGGCAGCCGCTACGGCGTCGACCCGCGCTACCGTGCCTATGACTATAACGCGCCCGACCCGTCCTATGGCGGCTACGACGCCGGCCGCTACTACCGCGACGACCGCCGCTATCGCGAGCGCCGCCTGTCGCGAAACGACCGCGTCTATCGCGGCAATGACGGCCGCTATTACTGCCGCCGCAACGACGGCACGACCGGCCTGATCGTCGGCGGAGTCGCCGGCGGCGTGCTCGGCAACGTCATCGCGCCGGGCGGCTCGGGCCTGCTCGGTACCGTGCTCGGTGCAGCCGGCGGTGCGCTGGCCGGGCGTGCGGTGGATCGCTCGAGCAACGACACCCGCTGTCGCTAAATCCCTCGACCGGCGTTGAAATATCGGCGCCGGTCGACCCAAGATTTTTCCGCGCCGAACCGCGGTTCCGAAAATATCCTATGTGATATTCGATGTAATTCTGGACCGATTTTTCCGGCAAGATTTGCAATTCCGCCGGTCTTGGCCCATATAGCGCTCAGCTACAGTCGCACATCGACGGTTCTTGGCGCTTTGCGGCACCTTTCTCCTTCTTTCCCTGCTCCGCGGCACAGGGTCGCTCGAACGTCGGGTTACCCATACTAAGAAGGAGCCAATTCATGGCTATCACCGGAACCGTCAAGTTTTTCAACGCCGACAAGGGCTATGGCTTCATCGCGCCGGATGGCGGCGGCAACGATGCATTCGTGCACATCACCGCGGTTGAGCGCGCCGGCATGCCGACGCTGAACCAGAACCAGCGCGTCACCTACGAGCTCGAGCCCGACAAGCGTGGCAAGCAGTCGGCCGTGAACCTCCAGCCAGCTGATTGATCTCGTCGGCGGAGCAATTCGCCACCTGATCTCGGTTGCGGTGCGGCGGTCTTCGGATCGCCGCACCAACTCTTTCTCTACCTCCCGCAGGAGCGCATCAGCATGGCCGATAATCCAGAATTTTACCGGGCCCGCGCTGATGAAGAGCGTCGCAACGGCGATGCCGCCCTCCTCGACAACGTCCGCGATCGCTGCCGCCGCGCCGAAAAGGCCTGGGACGACATGGCATCGCGCGCCGAACGCACGCAGATCCTCCGCGCCGCTCGCGAAGCCGCCCCTCCCGGTGGCGAACGCATGATGATCGGCACCCCGTCGATGGTCCCCGCGGAATAAATTCAGATCAGCCCGCGCTCAGTAAGCTGACAGCAACCGAAACCCGGACGGCACCGCCTCCGGGTTTTGTTGTGTCTGGCGTCCGAGGTTGGATCGGCGCGCTATTTCAGCGGCTTGCCGGAGTCCTTCCACCGGTCGAGGATCTGCGATTCCGGCGGCAGCATGTCCGTGACGACTGCCGCTGCGGGTTTCGAAGGCACCGGACTGGACTTGGCTACCGCAACCGGCACGCTCGGTGTCACGGCGGCCGTCTCGCCAGCCGAAGCGGCCGCTACCGCCGCAGCCCCGGCCGCCGCAATCATCTCCGGCGTCGGCGGCGCCAATGGCTGGATGTCCCGATGCGGTCCCGGCACCGGCTCGCCGCCGACATAACGCTGGTTGAACGCCGCGCTCGTGCCCCAATAGCCCTTCCACCGGTGGAAGAAATGCGCACCCACGACATCGGTCATCACCAGGCTGCGGTTCCACGCCGGGGTCACCGCATAGGTATGGTAATGCGTGGCGAGCCCGACGGGTGCGTAGACATAGCCAGCCAGCGCCATCCCGGCAGCCCGCGCCGCCCGAACCCATGCCGCCCGCGCCGGCACGCGAGCCATCGCCCCGTCACAAGCGAAGCTGAACTGGCAACCCGCATGCTCCGATCCCTGGTACACCACGCCGCACACGGTGCCGGGGAATGCCGGATGCCGCGCGCGGTTGAGGATGACCTGCGCAACCGCCTGTTGCCCCGCATCAGGTTCCGACGCCGCCTCGTAATAGATCGCGGCGGTCAGACATTGCCGCGCCCGGTCGCGGTCGATCGCCGAGGCGCCCGCCATCGAGAAGGGCCGTGCAGGCACGACGCCGGAATCGAGAGCCACGCCCGCGGGGATCGGCAAGTCGGGCAGGTCGATCGTCCCCGTCACGCCGGCTGCAGGCGCTGCGGTTTCCTGGTCGGCGAAAACCGTGGAGCCAAGGGCGGCCGCCCGCGCATCCGCCGCGACCATGGCGCGATCCCGCGCCGCGTTCCGTTCGGAGATCACGCGCAGAGCAGCGTGCGCGGACATGCCGGCGCCGATCACCAGCAACACGGCAACCATCGCAAGCCAGATGCGGCGCATCAGTCGAACCGTCTGCAACCGAACGCGCAACGCTGTTACCTTCTACCTGCTCCGGGGCAAGACTGCCGCAAGGACCATGAACGTCGCGCATAGCCGATTGGACGCGCACGATCCTCCACCGAATCCGTCCGTCCCAGCACGGGACGACACGGCACCCTAACAGGCATGGCTTACCGCAACGTTGCCGTGTCGAGCTTCAACGCGGCTTCGGGGATCACCTCGACCGACGGATAAGCCTTGCGCAGCGGTTCGATGAACTGCTTCGCATCGCCGACCACGACGATGCTCGCTTCCTTCGGATCGAGCAGCGCGGTGGCTGCCGCCTGCACCGCCGCCGGATCTACGGCGCCGACCGCGCCCGTGTACCGCTGCAATTCACCGAGTGGCACGTCGTTCTGGACATAGGCTCCGAGAATGCCGGCGACACCGGACGTGGTCTCGATCCCGCGTCCGAAATTGCCGACGAGCACCGCCTTGCGCGTGTCGAGTTCGGCGGTCGGGACGGGCGCCGATCCAAGCCGCGTCATCTCGGCAGCGATCAGCGTCACGACCTCGGCCGCCGTGGGATTCTTGGTCTGCGTCCTCGCGGCGATCGTGCCCTGCGTCTTGCCCGCGTCCAGACCGCTGCTCGCGCCATAGGCCAGCCCCCGCTTGATGCGGATCTCCTGGTTCAGTCGCGATGAAAATCCACCGCCAAGCACCGTGTTACCGACCGCGAGCGGATAATAGCGCGGGTCGCGTCGCGCGATCGCCGGCCGGGCCACGACGACGCCAGCCTGACCCGCCTCGGGCATGTCGACGACGATGACACGAGGCTTCGGGTACACGACGGCGGGCGCCGTGGCCGCCGCTACGCCGGCAGATTTCCAGCCACCGAACCTTGCCTCCGCCAAGGCCTTTGCGCGCGCCGTGGTGACGTCGCCGACCATAATGAGCGTCGCCTGACTCGGCTGGAAACTCCGCGCATAGGCAGCGAGAATGTCCGGACGGGTGATCGCCCGCAACGACAGCGGCGTACCCCCGGTCGGCGCGCCATAAGGCGAGGCGCCGAGCACCGCACGATCGGCCACGAGCCCTGCGACCTGCGCCGGGTCCTTCAACGCCAGCGTGACCGCGTCGATCTGCTGCGTCCGGGCGCGCTCGATCTCGTCGGGCGCGAAGGCGGGGTTTACGGCAACGTCCGCGAGGATCGCCATCGCCGGATCGAGCTGGTCCGACTTCACCGTCACCGCGACCGACGCGCCGTCGCTCCCTGCGTCGCTGCCGATCGCGCCGCCAAGGCCTTCGATAGCGCGCGCGATCTGCGTCGCGGAGCGCGTCTTGGTACCCTTGGTCATCAACTCGGCGGTCAGGTTGCTCACGCCGGGGCGGTTAGCCGGATCGGTCGCTGCACCGCCGGCGGCTACGAGATAGGCGGTGACGATCGGCAGGTCGTGCCGCTCCACCGTGACCAGCCGCATACCGTTGGCGAGCCGGACCTCGACGGGCTGCGGGATCGTCGGCGATACGGGTGCGCTAGGGGCAGGGGGCTGGACGCGTTGTCCGTCCGGCGCAGGCGTCACGATCGCGACATTGGCCGGCGCCGTCAGGTCGGCAACCCGTACGGTCGGCGCCACCGCGATCGTATCGGCGACCGCACCGGCGGGCTTGTCGCCGATCGGCAGATACCGGATCGTCGCCGACTGCGTGTCGCCGAGATATTTCCGCGCGACCCGCTGGATATCCGCCGCGCTGACCTGGGCGATCGCTGCGAGCTGCTTGTCCGCCGCCTGTGGATCGCCATCGATCAGCACCGCGGCCGCCAACGTGCTCGCCTTGCCCTCCGCGGTCTCGCGCGACTCGATCGACTGAGTGAGGATCTCGTTCTTCGCCTCGGCCAGTTCGGCGGCGGTTACCGGGGCATCGCGGAACCGGGCGATCTCGCGCTTCAGCGCTGCTTCCCCGGCCTCGGCCGTCTTGCCGCTTGCGAGGATCGCATAGACCACCAGATTGCCGGTCGCCTGCTTCGTATCGAGGAAGGCTTCCGCGGACTGCGCGAGCTGATCGCGGTACACGACGCTCTCGTACAGCCGCGAACTCTCGCCCGTCGCCAGCACCGCCTTCAGCACCGTCAGCGCAGCGATGTCCGCATCGCGATCCGCGGGGACATGGTAGCTGACCAGTACCGCAGGTAGCGGCGTGTTGGGCTCGTACACGGTACGCGTCACCGCCTTGGTGCGCGCAGGCTCGGCCACCGTTACCCGCGGGATCGCCACCGATGGCTGCTTGATCCCCGCGAAATACTGGTCGACCCAGCCGTTCAGCTGCGCAGGATCGAAATTGCCGGACACGACCAGGATCGCATTGTCCGGCCGATAGTAGGTTGCATGGAAGGCACGTACGTCGTCGATCCCGGCGGCTTCGAGATTTTCAAGGCTGCCGATCGTGCCCCGCGCATAGGGATGCGCCGTGTAGGCAAGCGCCGGATAATAGAGCGAGAACAGCTTGCCATAGGGCCGCGAGAGCGTGCTCTGGCGCAGTTCCTCTTTCACGACGTCGCGTTCCGAGCCGAAGCTCTTGGGCTCAACGACAAGGCTCGCCATCCGGTCGGCTTCTGCGAACAGCAGCCGCTGGAGATGATTGGCGGGGATCACCTCGTAATAATTCGTATAGTCGTCGTTGGTCGACGCGTTGTTGTAGCCGCCGACGTCCTCGGTCAGCCGGTCCATCTGTTCCGACACCAGGTTGCGCGTCGACTTGAACATGAGATGTTCAAACATGTGCGCGAAGCCGGACTTGCCCTTGGGGTCGTCCTTCGATCCGACATCGTACCATACTTGCACCGACACGTTCGGCGTGCCGGTATCGCGGATCGCATAGACGCGCAGCCCGTTCGGCAGCGTGCGCTGGGTATAAGCGATCGGCTTGACCCCGATCTGTCGGGGTGCCTGGCCGGGCGCAGTCTGCGCCACCGCCGCTACGGGAAAACATGCCGCGGTGAGCAGCAGAGCGGAGCGGAGGAGGCGCATCGAGGTCCCTACTTGTTGCGGTTGGCGAACAGCACCGCACCGGCGATGGCCGCAGACCCGATTCCGACGCCGAGACCGATCTTGGCGAGCGGCCAGCTCTTCGCCTTTTCGACCGCGTTGTGTGCGACCGCTTCCGCCTGCAGCTTCGCTTCCTTCGCTGCCGCGAGGATCTCGTTCGGGGTGTCGCTATCGATCGGCTTGGTCATGTCTGTTCTCCTTCACTCTTCCGCACGTACTGCGCACGGAACGCGTTCGCGAACTGCGTCAACGCACCAGCAGCGATCGCCGCCCGCAGGTCCGCCATCAATGTCTCATAAAACCAGATATTATGCTCGGTCATCAACATCGCGCCGAGCATTTCACCCGATCGGACGAGGTGATGCAGATACGCCCGGCTCCACGTCGCGCACACGGGGCAGGGGCAGGCGGGGTCGAGCGGCCCGGTATCCTCGCCGAACTTCGCGTTGCGGATATTGATCGGCCCGGTCCGTGTGAAGGCCTGGCCGGTGCGGCCCGACCGGGTCGGCATCACGCAATCGAACATGTCGATCCCGCGCTCGACCGCGCCGACGATATCGTCCGGCTTGCCGACGCCCATCAGATAGCGCGGCTTGTCGACCGGCAACTGGTCCGGCGCGAAGTCGAGGCAGCCGAACATCGCTTCCTGGCCCTCGCCGACCGCCAGCCCGCCGACCGCATAGCCGTCGAAGCCTATGTCGATCAGCGCATCTGCCGAGGATTTGCGGAACCCCTCGTTCAGCGCACCCTGCTGGATCCCGAAGATCGCGTTGTTCTCGGCATGCGCGTCGCCCGCGTCGAACGCTTCGCGCGATCGCTTTGCCCAGCGCATCGATCGCTCCATCGCCGCGGCCTGCACCTCGCGCGTCGACGTCGTCGGCACGAGTTCGTCGAACGCCATGACAATGTTCGAGCCGAGCAACCGCTGGATCTCGATCGACCGCTCGGGGCTCAGCAGATGCCGCGTCCCGTCGAGATGCGACTTGAACGACACGCCTTCCTCGGACCGCTTGGTCAGGTCGGCGAGACTCATCACCTGGTAGCCGCCGGAATCGGTCAGGATAGGCTTCGACCAGCCTGAAAACGCGTGCAGCCCGCCCAACCTCGCAACGCGCTCGGCGCCCGGCCGCAGCATCAGGTGATAGGTGTTGCCGAGGATGATGTCCGCGCCTGCGCCCACCACGTCGGCGGGCTTCATGCCCTTGACGGTGGCGGCCGTGCCGACCGGCATGAACGCGGGCGTGCGGATATCGCCGCGCTGCATCGCGATGACGCCGGTGCGCGCCTTGCCGTCGGTGGCGGAGATGGTGAAGTCGAAACGGGGACGGGTCATGATGTCAGTTTTTCTTGCGGATGCCATAGCGTTCGCCGGGGGCGGCGGCGCGGATCGTGATGAGTTCGGAGCGGGTCAGGATGCCGTCCTTGTCGCGGTCGAACCGCGTGAAGAACTGCGCGAACCGGGTCTGCAGTTCGGCGAGCGTGATCCGGTTGTCGCCATCGCGATCAACCTCGAACGGGCTCGGCAACGCGTTGCGATCGCCCAGCCAGGCCTGCGCCCAGTCGGCATAGGCAATATAACCGATCGAACCCGATGCGGCCCCCTCGGCGGTTGCATAGCTGCGCGCGACGCATGCGGTCAGCTCGGGCTGGGTGACGCGGCCATCTCCGTTCGCATCGCACGCGGCGATGAACAGCGCGGCCGGCTCGGCAAAGATCGTTGCTGGCGGCTGCGGCGTGCCTGCGGGCGGCGGCGCAGCGACGATGGCCTGAAGCAAGGCTAGAGCGAGCAGCATGCCGCCCGTCATGGCAGCAGAAGCGAGGCGTCGCCATAGCTGTAGAAGCGATAGCCGCCTGCGATCGCATGGGCGTACGCCGCTTGCATCCGCTCGCGTCCCATCAGCGCGGAGACGAGCATGAACAGCGTCGAGCGCGGCAGATGGAAATTGGTCATCAGCCCGTCGACCCCGCGAAACCGGTAGCCCGGGGTGATGAAGATCGCGGTGTCGCCGTCGAACGGCCGGATCACGTCGTCCTCGCCGGTCGCGCTCTCGATCAGCCGCAGCGACGTCGTCCCGACCGCGATCACGCGACCGCCGCTCGCGCGCACCGCGTTCAGCCGGTCGGCGGTCGCGGCATCGATCCGGCCCCATTCGGCGTGCATCCGGTGCTCGGTCGTGTCGGTCGCCTTGACCGGCAGGAACGTCCCCGCGCCGACATGCAGCGTCAGCGTGGCATGACCGATCCCGGCCGCCTCGAGCGCCGCCATCAGCGCGGGCGTGAAATGCAGCGCCGCCGTTGGTGCGGCCACCGCACCCGGTTCGGCAGCGAACATCGTCTGATAATCGTCCGCGTCGCGTTCGTCGGTCGGGCGCTTGCCCGCGATGTACGGGGGCAGGGGCATGTGACCCGCGCGTTCGAGCAGCAGTTCGACCGGCTCGTCGCCCGCAAACACCAGCGCGTAGCTGCCGTCGTCCTCGCGATCGACGGCCGCCGCGCTGACGCCGTTGCCGAAATCGATCACGTCGCCGTCGCGCAGTCGCCGCGCGTTGCGAATGAATGCTCGCCACCGCCGCGGCCCCTCACGCTTGTGCAGCGTCGCACCGATCTTCGCATCGCCGCGCCGCCCGTCGAGCTGCGCCGGGATCACGCGCGTATCGTTGAAGACGAGCATGTCGCCGCGCCGCAGCGACGAGGGCAGGTCCGCGACGCCCGCATCACGTGTGGCGTCACCTTCGAGCACCAGCATCCGCGCAGCATCGCGCGGCGCCGCGGGGCGGAGCGCGATGTTGGCAGGTGGCAGGTCGAAGTCGAAAAGGTCGACGTTCAACGGAGTCTCACTTCTTCGCAGGAGCCTTCTTGGCCGGTGCCTTGCGGGTGGCGGGCGCAAGCTTCGGCTTGGCCGCATCCGGACCGCTGGCCGTGCCCGGCAACGTCACCGGCGCACCCAGAGCTGGGGCCGGGGGACCGGCGACATAAGCGGGCGGATTGTCGGCGGCAATATAGGCATGGACGATCCGCGACGGGTTCGCCGGCGGCTCGCCGCGCTGGATCGCGTCGACATATTGCATCCCGTCGAGCACGCGCCCGAACACGGTGTACTTCTTGTCGAGGCTGAGGCGCGGCTGGAAGACGATGAAGAACTGGCTGTTCGCGCTGTCTTCCTTGTCCGATCGCGCGGCCGACACCGCACCGCGGACATGCGGCAGATAGTTGAACTCGGCCTTCACGTCGGGCAGCGTCGAGCCGCCGGTGCCGTCGCCCTTGGGATCGCCGCCCTGCGCCATGAAGCCGTCGATCACGCGGTGGAACGCCAGGCCATCGTAGAAATGCTGGCGCGTCAGCGTCTTGATCCGCTCGACCATCAGCGGCGCGACGTCGGGCCGCAGCCAGATCGTTACACGGCCGCCGGTCGAGAGATCGAGCAGCAGCAGGTTCTGCGTATCGGTCGTGAGGGGCGGCGTCGCGCGCGCGGGGGCGGCGACGACATTCTTCTGCGCCGCGACCGGCACCGTGACCAGGCACCCGAGCAACGCGAACATTCCGACGAAAAAGCGCATCAAATTCCCACTCGCAAGAGGCCCGGCGCAACCAGGCTGCCGCCACTTAGAGCAAATCCCCGCTTGCGCCAATCTGAACGTGCCGGCTCTTTGTCTCGAGCATGCCGGCGTTATGCGGTCACGATTTCCGGCAGGATCGCGTCGAGCAACAGGGCGCCTGCGTCCGTGACTCGCAGCCGACCCGGCGTGTGTTCGATCAGCCCCAGCTGTTCCAGGCGTGCCACGGCTGCCATATCGACCGGAACCACGCCGGCATTCAGCCCGGTGATCCGGTCGAGGTCGACGCCTTCGGCCAGCCGCAAGCCCATCAGCAAGGCCTCGGTCGCGCGGGTCGCGGGCGAAAGCGGGTCCTCGACTTCCATGCCATGGCCATTGCGCTCGATCGCCGCCAGCCAGTTTTCCGGCTTTTTCCGCCGTACCGTGGCCAGCCCGCCACGCCGGCCATGCGCGCCTGGTCCGATCCCGGCATAGTCCTGATACCGCCAGTAAGCGAGGTTGTGGCGGCTTTCGGACCCCGGCCGTGCGTGGTTCGACGTCTCGTAGGCGGGCAGCCCGGCTGCGGCGGTATCGGCACGCGTCGCCTCGAACAGATCGGCGGCCGAGTCGCCGTCGGGAATCACGATCCGCCCCGCCAATGCCTCGGTCGCGAACCGCGTGCCGGGTTCGATCGTCAGCTGGTACAGCGACAGATGCTCGGTCCCGAAACTCAGCGCGCGCGCCAACTCGGTTCGCCACGCGGCGAGCCGTTGCCCCGGCAGCGCATAGATCAGGTCGAAGCTCACGCACGGGAATACGCTCTGCGCGGTCGCGAGCGCGGCCTGCCCCTCGTTCACGTCATGCGCGCGTCCGAGGAACTTCAACGCCACATTGTCGAGCGATTGTAGTCCGAGCGAGACCCGGTTCACCCCGGCGCGTGCGAGATCCGCAAACCGCGCGGCCTCGACCGAAGAGGGGTTGGCCTCCAGCGTGATCTCGATCCCGTCGGCGAACCCCCAGGCCTTCTCCGCGGCCTCCAGCACCGCTGCCACCGTTGCCGGCGGCATCAGCGACGGCGTGCCGCCGCCGAAGAAGATCGACTGCAATTTCCGCCCGGGCAGTACGCGCGCCTCATGCGCAAGGTCGGTGATCAGCGCGGCGCGCCACGCGGCCTGGTCCACCTCCTCGCGGACATGGCTGTTGAAATCGCAATAGGGGCATTTCGACACGCAGAAGGGCCAATGGACGTAGAGCGCCAGATCGGACGAGCGCGGAGGGCTTGGTGTTTGGGATGCGGGCATTATCTGGCGCATATGGTCGCACGAGGCGGTCGAAGGAAGCGCTATGACGGGTCGGTTGGGTTTGGCGGTCGCCGCAGCGCTGATGGTGGCAGGGTGCGCGCAAGGCCCCGAGCGCGTGGTCGAGCGGCGCGAAACGCAGGCCCCGGCACCGCGTGGTGCGAGCCTGTTGAAGGCGGCGATGATGGACGGCCACAACGCGGCGCGTGCGGCCGTCGGCGTTGCGCCGCTGACCTGGAGCGACACGCTGGCGACCACCGCGCGCGGTTATGCGGAGGAAATGGCGAGGACGGGCAAGTTCGCCCATGCTCCCCAGCCGCAGGGCATGACCCGCGAGGGCGAAAACCTCTGGACCGGTACGCGCTACGCTTATGCCTATCCGGAGATGATGGGGCATTGGGTCGCCGAGCAGCGTGACTTCATCAACATGCCGACGCCCGGGTTCAGTCGCACCGGCAAAGTCGAGGATGTGGCGCATTATACGCAGATCGTGTGGCGCGGCTCGACCCAGGTCGGCTGCGCGATGGCGAGCAACAAGACCGACGATTATCTGGTGTGCCGCTATTCGCCGCCGGGGAACGTGTTCGGCCAGAAAGCCTATTGATCCCAATCAATATGGGTCTGATCGCTGATTGAATCGGTGGTATTTTATTAAGTCGTTCGGGGCTAACGCATATTAATGAGTTCAGTAACCCCGTCTGACGGCGCGCGTGGCGGCTGTCCCGGATGTCGCGACGGCGCCGGGTTGTCCTTTACCTTCTCGATGGCGTTCCAGCCGATCGTCGATGCCGACACCGAGACGGTGTTCGCCTATGAGGCACTTGTCCGTGGCCCCGAGGGTCAATCGGCGCAGAGTGTTCTCAGTCAGGTCGACTCGGCGAACCTGTATGCGTTCGACCAGCAGTGCCGCGTGCGCGCGATCGAGACGTCGGTGAAGGCAGGGCTACTCGATACGTCCGCGCGGCTGTCGATCAATTTCCTGCCGAACGCGGTCTATTCGCCGGCGGCGTGCATCCAGCTGACGCTGAAGACGGCGGGGGCGGTGGGGATGCCGACCGACCGGCTGATCTTTGAGTTCACCGAGAATGAGGAGATGCTCGATCCCGCGCATGTCGCCAACATCATCGCGACGTACCAGAAGATGGGCTTCGGCACCGCGCTCGACGATTTTGGCGCGGGGCATGCCGGGCTCAACCTGCTCGCGCGGTTCCAGCCGGACATCATCAAGCTCGATATGGAGCTGATCCGCGATATCGACACCAGTTCGCCGCGGCGGATCATCGTCGAGGGAATGGTGCGGATGTGCGCCGCGCTCGGAATCCAGGTGATCGCCGAGGGAGTCGAGACGCTCGGCGAATACGACGCACTCCGCGCGCTCGGCGTACGATATATCCAGGGATATCTGCTGTCGAAACCGGCGTTCGAGGCGCTACCCGCCGTCCAATGGCCGGTGCGGCAAAAGCTGGCTGTCTGAACGCTTCACGTCCGTCATCCTGACTTTCGTCAGGATGACGTAGAGGGGGTAGGCGGCGGTATGTTGTCCGCCGCCAACAGCTCAGAACACCGCGGCTTCGAGCAGCTTGAACGCCTCGTTGCGGTGGCTGATCGCGTTCTTGGTCTCGTGCGGCAGTTCGGCATAGGTCTGGTCGTAGCCGAGCGGCACGAACACCGGATCATAGCCGAACCCGACGTTCCCGCGCGGGGGCCAGACGAGCGTCCCCTCCGCACGTCCTTCGAACCATTCGACATGGCCATCGGGCCACGCCAGCGCGAGCACGCTGACGAAATGCGCACCGCGGGTCGCTTCGGGGCCCTTGGCGACCACCGCGTCCTCGACCTTCTGCATCGCCATCATCCAGTCGCGACCGTTCGGCGTCTCCGCCCAGTCGGCGGTGTAGACGCCCGGATCGCCGTTCAGCGCATCGACGCATAGCCCGCTATCGTCCGCGAGCGCGGGATAGCCCGACAGGTCGGCCGCCGAGCGCGCCTTCAGTTCTGCATTCGCGAAGAAGGTCGTGCCCGTCTCGATCGGCTCGGGCAGGTCGAGCTCGGCGGCCGAGACGACCTCCAGACCGCGTCCTTCGAGCAACGCCGCGATTTCGCGGACCTTGCCCTTGTTGTGGCTGGCGATGACCAGCTTGCCCGGCTGCAGCTTGCGGATCGCCTGCGGCTCTTTACCTTCGCCGCTCACTTGGCGACCGCCTTCGCCTGCGCGGCGAAGATGTCGGTGCAGCCGATCCGCGCGAGACGCAGCAGGCGGAGCAGCGCCTCCTCGTCATAGGTCGCGCCCTCGGCGGTCGCCTGCGCCTCGGCGATGTTGCCGTTTTCCAGCAGCACGAAGTTCGCGTCCGCATCCGCGCCCGAATCCTCGATATAGTCGAGGTCGAGCACCGGATTGCCCTGGTAGATGCCGCAACTGATCGCCGCGACCTTCTGCGTCAGCGGGTCGGCGGTCAGCTTGCCGCTCGCCAGCAACCCGTCGATCGCGAGCCGCAGCGCGACCCAGCCGCCCGAGATCGACGCGGTGCGCGTGCCGCCGTCGGCCTGGATCACGTCGCAATCGATCACGATCTGGCGCTCGCCGAGGAGCTTCAGGTCGACGACGGCGCGCAGGGAGCGCCCGATCAGCCGCTGGATTTCCTGCGTTCGGCCCGACTGCTTGCCCTTGGCGGCTTCGCGGTTGTTGCGCGTGTTGGTCGCGCGCGGGAGCATGCCGTATTCTGCCGTCACCCAACCTTCGCCCTTGCCGCGCATGAACGGTGGGACCTTTTCCTCGACGCTGGCGGTGACGAGCACCTTGGTGTCGCCGAAGCCGATCAGCACGGAGCCTTCGGCATGCTTGGTGAAGCGCGGCTCGATCGTGATCTCACGCATCTGGTCTGGGGCGCGGCCGGATGGGCGCATAGTTGGTATCCTAAAAGCGAAGTGAATGATTGTCCGCTGCCTAGCCTTTCGTCTGGTCGCTCGCCAGCCCAACTACCGCCGTCATCCTGACGAAAGTCAGGACCCAGGGTGACCGAACGGCGTCCTGTGTGGCTCTGGGTCCTGACTTTCGTCAGGATGACGGGGACGGGGGGCGCATTCCTCTTTGTACGCCCATCGATCCGCCCTAGATCAAAGCGATGGCCACGCCCCCCGTCACCGAACTGACCGACCGCGCGCGCGATATCTTCCGTGCGGTCGTCGACAGCTATCTCGCCAGCGGGACGCCGGTTGGATCGAAGACGATCGCGCAGCTGACCGGCCTGAGCCTGTCGCCCGCCTCGATTCGCGGCGTGATGGGCGAGCTCGAAGGCCTGGGTCTGCTCGCCAGCCCGCATACCAGCGCCGGCCGGATGCCGACCGATCGCGGGCTGCGGCTGTTCGTCGACGGGATGATGCAGGCGATGGAGCCCTCGTTCGAGGAGCGTCAGACGATCGAGGCGCGTGCGGGAGTCGGCGGCCCGGTCGAGGAGGCGCTGGCCGCCACCACGCTCGCGTTGTCGGGGCTCTCGGCGTGCGCAGGGCTGGTGATGGTCCCAAAGCGCGAGCTAAGACTGCGCCAGATCGCGTTCGTCGCACTGTCGCCCGAACAGGCGCTCGCGGTGCTGGTCAGCGAGGACGGCTCGGTCGAGAACCGCGTAATCGCGCTGCCCAAGGGCATGTCGCCGTCCGCATTGGTGGAGGCGGGCAACTACATGTCGGCAACGCTTGGGGGCCTCACGCTCGCCGAGGCGCGTACCAGGATCGATCGCGAGATGGCGGACGGGCAGGCGGCACTCGACGGCGCGGCGCGCGCGCTGGTCGAGCGCGGGATTGCGGTGTGGAGCGAGGATGCGGATCGCCGTCCGGTGCTGATCGTGCGCGGGCAGGGGCGGCTGATCGATGCCGCCGCCGCCGCCGATCTCGACCGGGTCCGCGACCTGCTCGACGATCTTGAGGGAAAGCAGGAAGTCGCGTCGCTTCTCGACAGCGCGCGGGCGGGGGATTCGACGCGGATCTTCATCGGTGCGGAGACGAAATTGTTCGCACTTTCAGGGTCTTCGGTCATTGCACGGCCGTTCCGTGGGCTCGACGGCCGGGTGGTGGGCGTGGTGGGCGTGATCGGCCCCACGCGGTTGAACTATGCGCGCGTCGTGCCCATGGTGGATTTCACGGCTGCAACGCTCGCCCGGTTGATGGGTTGAGCCGGCCCAACTTATAGGGAAAACTATGTCCGAGACTGATCAGAACGCCCCTGCCGACCTGCGCGAAGAAACCGCCGAGGACGCACCCGAAGTCGCTACGAACGATCGCGTCGCCGAGCTCGAGAATCAGCTCGCCGAAGCCAAGCAGAACGTCCTCTACGCGCAGGCCGAGATCCAGAACGTCCGCCGCCGCGCGGAGAAGGAAGCGCAGGACGCGCGTGCCTATGCCGCCACGGCGTTCGCACGCGACGTGCTGTCGGTTGCCGACAACCTCGCGCGCGGCCTGTCGGCGATCCCGGCGGACCTGCGTGCGGACGACAAGATGAAGGGACTCGTCACCGGGCTTGAGGCGACCGGTCGCGAGCTGGAGAGCGTATTCCAGCGCCACGGCATCACGAAGATTGCCGCCGAGGGCCAGATGCTCGACCCGAACAAGCATCAGGCGATGCTGGAAATCCCGAGCGACCAGCCGGCCGGCACGATCGTGCAGGAGATGCAGGCAGGCTACATGATCAAGGACCGCTTGCTGCGGCCCGCGATGGTGGGCGTCGCCAAGGCGGGGTAAATCCTCCCCGGAACGGGGAGGGGGACCGCCGCGCGCTTGCGCGGTGGTGGAGGGGGTTCTCTTCCGGCGTCCCCTCTGCGGCCGGAACGCCTTCGTCGAGCGTGACGTTCTTGGCGCGCCCCCTCCACCAGCTGCGCTGGTCCCCCTCCCCTTGCAGGGGAGGATTTGAAAGTCAGTCGATGAACGAGAACCTCACCACCGATCGCCAGACCTTCGTCACGCATCTCGAATGCTCGATCACTGGCGAGCGGTACGAGGCGGACCAGCTGCACGGCCTGTCACGCGCCGGCCGGCCGCTGCTCGTCCGCTACGACCTCGACGCGGTGCGTTCGGCGATTTCGCGCGACACGATCGAGGCACGGCCGACGGATCTGTGGCGGTGGCGCGAACTGCTGCCCGTGCGGCAGACCGCCAACATCGTCAGCCTCGGCGAGATCGAGACGCCGCTGGTGCCGCTGACCAAGTCCGGCGGTCCGAACGTTCTGGTCAAGGACGAAGGCCGCCTCCCGACCGGCAGCTTCAAAGCGCGCGGGCTCGTCATGGCCGTCGCGATGGCCAAGGAACTCGGCGTCACGAAGATCGCGATGCCGACCAACGGCAATGCCGGCGCGGCGCTGGCCGCCTATGCGACGCGCTGCGGGATCGAGACGATCGTGTTCTGTCCCGACGATACCCCCGAGATCAACGTCCGCGAGATCGCGATGCAGGGCGCGCGCGTCTGGCGCGTCAACGGCCTGATCGACGATTGCGGCGCGATCGTCGGCAAGGGCGCCGCCGAAGGCCGCTGGTTCGACTTCTCGACGTTGAAGGAGCCCTACAGAATCGAGGGCAAGAAGACGATGGGGCTCGAACTCGCCGCGCAGTTTGGCTGGAAACTCCCCGATGCGATCTTCTACCCGACCGGCGGCGGCACCGGTCTGATCGGCATGTGGAAGGCGTTCGACGAACTTGAGAAGCTCGGCTGGATCGGCTCGGAGCGCCCCAAGATGTTCGCGGTGCAGGCCAGTGGCTGCGCACCGATCGTCCGCGCGTTCGAGGCGGGCGAGGAGCATGCCGAGCGCTGGGAGGATGCGAGCACGGTCGCGGCGGGCATTCGCGTGCCGAAGGCGGTCGGCGACTTCCTGATCCTCCGTGCGGTCCGCGAGAGCGGCGGGCAGGCACTGGCGGTCGGCGATCCTGCGATCCTAAAGGCAGTCGAAGCCGCGGCGAAGCAGGACGGCCTGCTATTGTGCCCCGAAGGTGGTGCGACGCTCGCGGCCTATCATCAGGCGCTGAACACCAGGCTCGTCGACGAAGACGACAAGGTCGTTCTTTTCAATTGCGCCACCGGCCTGAAATATCCGATGCCCGAAGCACCGCAAGCGCTTGATAGAACACAACCTATCGATTTCGACGCGCTGTAAGCCGTGGACCGACGCGGATCTGGCAGATCGCGATCTACCAGATCCGTGGTTGAAATTGATCCATGTTGTCTGCAACGGGGCGCCCTTCATTACAAAAGGGGTCTTCAATGCAGAAAATCATTCAGGTCGTTTGCGTCGTCCTCATCGCCGCAGCGGTGATGTTCGGCGGGCGCTGGTACATGTACGTCGCGCAGGGCTCGAGCCCGTATGACGAGGTCGGCATCGCGTTGAACGGCTATGCACCGGGGCCGATGCGGGCGTGGGGCTGCCACAAGATGCAGGCGCGGTTCCCGGGCCAGTTGCCGCCATATGGATGTGGCGGGCCGGATGGTCGTAGCTGGCTCTGAGCCCGCTACCGTCATCGAATACCATCCGTCATCAAAGCGATAGCTGGGATCTCCCCGTAATAGCGCGCGCATTTGCGGCTTAAGATCCCAGCTTTCGCTGGGATGACGGTGGGAGAGCAGACCGGGGGCGGGGTGGTGGACGTCAGGCCAACGCTAACGGCGTGAACGGCAACACGCTCTCATACTGCGCAAGCGGGGGCGCACCCGCCACCGTCGCCCCCGCACGCAACAAGAACGCGTGCCGCACGATCTCGCCCTGCTGCTCGATCCCATAGCGGTGCAGCGCCACCCCCGGCCGGAACGCATAATCGTACCGGCACCACGGATGCCGGGCGAGCGGCAGGAACACCCCGCGCTGATGCTGCCAGATATGCGTCATCTCGTGGACGAACAGCCCCTGCAGCGTCAGGTTCGCGTGCGTGAAATCGTCGCACCACAAATCGCCCTTGGGATGGAAGTGGATGCACCCGCGTGGTGCCATCACCGTGTCGCGCGGCTGGAAAAACGCCCATTTGCTGCGCGACAGGCGCACTTGCGCATAGTCGATCGCGCCCCCGAACATTGACGCGGCCAGCGCCGTCTCCCCCTCGGTCAGCGCGCGCCTTGCGTTTTTGCAGGTCACTTGCCCGCAGGCGTCCCCGCAGCCACGACGTTCGCGTTGTTCAGGATCCGCGTCCCGTCCGCGAACGCAAACGTCAGCATCACGCGATCACCCGGCTTGATCCCCGAATTCATGCTGAACAGCATCACATGCCGCCCACTCGGCGCAAAGCTCACATTGGTGTTCGCCGGGATCTCGACCTTGGCGATCGGCGCCATCGTCGACATGCCGCCCTTGTCCATCGTCTCGTGCATCTCGGCCTTGATCGCGACGTCGGTCGTGACCGAGATCAGCGTCGCCGCCGCAGGCCCGCCATGCACCGTGAAATAGGCCGCCGCCGGTCGCCCCGTCACCGCGCCCAGCCGCACCCACGCGCCGTCGACCGACAGCTCCTTGGGCTGCGAGCACGACGCCAGTGCCATCGCGGCGACACCCAGTCCGAAAACGATACGCATAGGTTACTTTTCTCCGGGCCCTGCCTCTTGTGCATCCTATGGTCGGTACAATCTTGCGGCAAGCGCGAGGCCACCTATATCGCGCCCATCATCAGAAAGGTTCCACTCCCGTAACGGGGCGGATCCGATTTCGTATTTTGTTTCAAGTGAGGGGCTAATCAGAACTCATGGCTAAAGTAATCGGTATCGATCTCGGCACGACCAACAGCTGCGTTTCCGTCATGGAAGGCGGCAAGCCCAAGGTCATCGAGAATTCCGAAGGCGCGCGCACCACGCCGTCGATCGTCGCGTTCGCCAAGGACGGTGAGCGACTGGTCGGCCAGCCGGCCAAGCGCCAGGCAGTGACGAACGGCGACAACACCATCTTCGCGGTGAAGCGCCTGATCGGCCGTCGCTTCGACGATCCGATCACCAAGAAGGACACCGAGCTGGTCCCGTACAAGATCTCGCGCGGGCCGAACGGCGACGCATGGGTCTCGGCCGGCGGCAAGGATTATTCGCCGTCGCAGATCTCGGCGTTCACGCTGCAGAAGATGAAGGAAACCGCGGAGTCGTATCTGGGCGAGACGGTCACGCAGGCGGTCATCACCGTTCCCGCGTACTTCAATGACGCGCAGCGGCAGGCGACCAAGGACGCCGGCCAGATCGCCGGCCTCGAAGTGCTGCGCATCATCAACGAGCCGACGGCTGCGGCGCTGGCCTACGGCCTCGACAAGCAGGACGGCAAGACGATCGCGGTCTACGATCTTGGCGGCGGCACGTTCGATATCTCGGTCCTCGAGATCGGTGACGGCGTGTTCGAGGTGAAGGCCACCAACGGCGACACCTTCCTCGGCGGTGAGGATTTCGACAACAAGATCGTCCAGTTCCTCGCCGACGAGTTCAAGAAGGCGGAGGGCATCGACCTCGCCAAGGACAAGCTCGCACTGCAGCGTCTGAAGGAAGCCGCCGAGAAGGCGAAGATCGAGCTCAGCTCGGCGCAGTCGACCGAGGTCAACCTGCCCTTCATCACCGCGGACCAGAACGGCCCGAAGCATCTGGTGAAGTCGATCACGCGCGCCGATCTGGAGCGGATGGTCGAGGACCTCGTCAAGCGTACGCTCGAGCCTTGCCGCAAGGCGCTGGCTGATGGCGGCCTGAAGCCCGAGGACATCTCGGAAGTCGTGCTCGTCGGCGGCATGACGCGCATGCCGCGTGTCCGTGAAGTCGTGAAGCAGTTCTTCGGCAAGGAGCCGCACACCGGCGTCAACCCGGACGAGGTCGTGGCCATGGGCGCCGCGATCCAGGCCGGCGTGCTGCAGGGCGACGTCAAGGACGTGCTGCTGCTCGACGTGACGCCGCTGTCGCTCGGCATCGAGACGTTGGGTGGCGTGTTCACCCGCATGATCGATCGCAACACGACGATCCCGACCAAGAAGTCGCAGACCTACTCGACCGCGGACGACAACCAGGGCGCGGTGACGATCCGCGTGTTCCAGGGCGAGCGCGAGATGGCGGCCGACAACAAGATGCTCGGCAATTTCGATCTCGTCGGCATCCCGCCGGCACCGCGCGGCGTGCCGCAGATCGAGGTCACGTTCGACATCGACGCCAACGGTCTCGTCAGCGTCTCGGCCAAGGACAAGGGCACCGGCAAGGAGCAGCAGATCCGCATCCAGGCGTCGGGTGGTCTTTCGGACAGCGACATCGACCAGATGGTTCGCGATGCCGAGACCTTCGCCGAGGAGGACAAGAAGCGTCGTGCGGGCGCCGAGGCGAAGAACAACGCCGAGTCGCTGGTTCACACTACTGAGCGCCAGCTCGCCGATAACGGCGACAAGGTCGACGAGTCGCTCAAGACCGAGATCCAGGCCGCAATCGACGCGACCAAGGCAGCGGTCGAGAGCGGCGATGCGGATGCGATGACCGAGAAGAGCACCGCGCTCGCCCAGGTCGCGATGAAGCTCGGCCAGGCGATCTACGAGAAGCAGGCTCAGGCGGACGCATCGCCGTCGGCCGATGGCGATGCGGCGAAGAAGGACGACGATGTCGTCGACGCCGAATTCTCGGAAGTCGACGACAACCCGAAGGCGTAACCGAAACTCCCTCTCCCCCTTGGGGAGAGGGCCGGGGTGAGGGGTCGTTCCGCGCGCTGCCGCCCGGAACAGCCCCTCACCCAACCCTCTCCCCGGAGGGGAGAGGGCTAAGAGGGCCGCTATGAGTACCCAGACAGACTATTACGAACTGCTCGAGATTGAGCGGACCGCGGATGCGGGGACGATCAAGTCGTCCTACCGCAAGCTCGCGATGAAATATCACCCGGACAAGAATGCCGGCTGCAAGGATTCCGAGGCCCAGTTCAAGGCGGTCAGCGAGGCGTATGACTGTCTCAAGGACCCGCAGAAGCGTGCGGCCTATGATCGGTTCGGCCATGCCGCGTTCCAGAACGGCGGCGGCGGCGGTCATGGTGGCGGCGCGCAGGATTTCGGCGGCTTCAGCGATATCTTCGAAAGCGTCTTCGGCGAATTTATGGGCGGCGCGCAGCGCGGCGGTGGTGGCCGTAGTTCGGCACGCCGCGGCGCGGATCTGCGCTACGACATGGAAGTCAGCCTGGAAGAGGCGTATCACGGCAAGGCGACCGAGGTTACGATCGACGTCTCGGCACCCTGCGATACGTGCGACGGCAGCGGCGCACGCGCGGGCACCCGCGCGAAGACGTGCCAGCATTGCGGCGGCCACGGCAAGGTGCGTGCGCAGCAGGGCTTCTTCGTCGTCGAGCGCGCCTGCCCGGTCTGCAACGGCGCAGGCCAGGTCATCGCCGATCCGTGTCCCGATTGCCGCGGCGAGGGCCGCGTCGACAAGACCAAGACGCTCTCCATCAACGTTCCCCCCGGCGTCGACGAAGGTACGCGCATTCGCATGACCGGCGAAGGCGAAGCCGGCGCGCGCGGTGCTCCAGCGGGCGATCTGTACATCTTCCTGCACGTGACGAAGCACAATCTGTTCGAGCGCGAGGGCACGACGCTCTTCGCGCGCGCGCCGATCAGCTTCACGGTCGCGTCGCTCGGCGGGTCGCTGTCGATCCCCGGCCTCGACGGCCGCACGCACGAGATCAAGATCCCCGCGGGGATCCAGTCGGGCAAGCAGCTTCGTCAGCGCGGTGCCGGCATGCCCGTCCTGCAGGGCCGCGGGCATGGCGACCTCGTCGTCCAGATCGATGTCGAAACGCCGACTCGTCTCAGCAACCGGCAGAAGGAACTGCTCGAGATGTTCCGCGAGACCGAGACCGGCGATGAATGCCCCGAAAGCCAGGGCTTCTTCGCGAAACTCAAGGGCGTGTTCGCAGGCGAATAGGTCGGATCAGGTATCAGGGGGGCGCAATGCTGGCATGTCTTTTTACGATGATCGCATGCTGGGTGGTCATTGCCGCCTTCCCCAAGACGCCGGTCGGTATCGCCCTCCGTCACGCCCTTATCGAAAACCCGGCGGCACGGTTGCTACGCGTGACCCGCGGTGATGCCGCCGTGCTGTTCATGCTGATGATGACGGCGGCAATGGTCACGCTTGTTGGCGAAGGTGATGGCATTGGGATGTTGGCGATGGGCACGCCCGACGTCGCAGTCTGGATCACCACGTTCGAGGTGTCGGCGTATGTCGAGATCCTCATCGCTCTCGGCGCAGCCGCCTCGGGTCTCCGCCTGCGCGGTGCCATGGCGCGGTATGCAGGCATTTTTGCCCGCGGTGGCCGCGCTCGCGCGACTGGTCGTGCGCGCCGGTCGCGGAGGGTGCGCCCGTCCGCAGCCAATAATGACGACGAGCCGGGGCTGCTGGCGCACGCGGCCTGAACAAGACTAGGATCTGTGCCAGCCTAGCCGCGCCCCCTCGCAAGGGGGCGGGCGGGCCGATGCGTCAGAGGGTGGAAATGACCACCCCGACCACCAGCGCCTGAGCCGCGATCGCCAGCATGGTGCTGGACACGGTTTCGAACATGCGCATGGGAAGGTCTCCGATGCCGGAACAATATCCGGCAACCGGGATATGGATATAGTTGCGCGTTGTCGCAATTTTGTAACACGTAATCGCAATTGCGTTACGCGCACTTTGGCGGGGCCGTGCCGTGAACGTCTTTTCCCCACCCGTCATCCTGACGAAAGTCAGGATCCAGAGTACCGATACGCGGCGGTGCTTGGCTCTGGATCCTGACTTTCGTCAGGATGACGAGATTGGGTGACTGGTAGGCTAAACCGCGCTCTTACGCCGCGCCAAACACCCGCGCAAAAATCGTGTCGACGTGCTTCAGATGATAGCCGAGGTCGAACTTGTCCTCTAGCTCTGCATCCGACAGCGTCACTTCGGGATCGGCCTTGAGCAACTCCAGCAGCGACAGCGCGCCGTCTGAATCCCACACCTTCATCGCGTTGCGCTGGACGAGGCGATACGCGTCCTCGCGGCTCACGCCTGCCTGCGTCAGCGCGAGCAGCACGCGCTGCGAATGGACGAGTCCACCCATCTTATTGAGGTTCTTCAGCATCCGCTCGGGATACACGACCAGCTTGTCCATCACCCCGGTCAGCCGCGCGAGCGCGAAGTCGAGCGTGATCGTCGCGTCCGGCCCGATATAGCGCTCGACCGACGAGTGCGAGATGTCGCGCTCATGCCACAGCGCGACATTCTCCATCGCAGGCGTGACATAGCCGCGAACCATGCGGGCGAGGCCCGTGAGGTTCTCGGTCAGCACCGGGTTGCGCTTGTGCGGCATCGCCGAAGACCCCTTCTGGCCGGGCGAGAAGAATTCTTCCGCCTCGAGCACTTCGGTGCGCTGCAGATGCCGGACCTCGGTCGCGAGCCGCTCGATCGAACTGGCGATAACGCCGAGCGTCGCGAAGAACATCGCATGGCGATCGCGCGGGATGACCTGCGTCGAGACCGGTTCGACCGACAGGCCGAGCTTGCCGGCAACATACTCTTCGACGAACGGATCGATGTTCGCGAACGTGCCCACGGCACCCGAGATCGCGCAGGTCGCGACGTCGTCGCGCGCTGCGATCAGCCGCGCGCGGTTGCGCGCGAATTCGGCATGCGCCTGCGCGAGCTTCAGCCCGAACGTCACCGGCTCCGCGTGGATGCCGTGGCTGCGGCCGATCGTCGGCGTCATCTTGTGCTCGCGCGCGCGGCGTTCGAGCACCACCAGCAGCGCATCGAGATCGGCGATCAGGATATCGCTCGCCTTGGCCAGCTGCACCGCGAGGCAGGTGTCGAGCACGTCCGACGAGGTCATGCCCTGGTGCATGAAGCGCGCCTCGGGGCCGACATGCTCGGCGACGTTGGTCAGGAAGGCGATGACGTCATGCTTGGTCTCGCGCTCGATCTCGTCGATCCGGTCGACCTCGAACGCACCCTTTGCCCAGATCGCGGCCGCGGCCTCTTTCGGCACGACGCCCAGCTCGGCGAGCGCGTCGGTGGCGTGTGCCTCGATCTCGAACCAGATCTTGAAGCGCGCTTCGGGCGTCCAGATCGCGACCATGTCGGGGCGGGAATAGCGGGGGACCATGGGTTTCCTCGGGGCTGATGACGGGCGTGATGGCAATGCTGCGGTGGCGGTCTCCGTTCGGAGGTCTCGCCGATGCAGGCGGAAAACGCGGTAGCAGGACGCAGGAAAAGGTTCAAATACCCCTCACCGCGTATAAAAGTCTCGATCCGGCGCGTATAGAGATGGTGAGCGGTTCGCACCGCCGAGTATATCTCAGGCTTGGTTGCAGAGCGGCTTAGTGGATCTGTAGAACAGCATCGGAGAGACGTAATGTTGAAATATGCTATGTTGGCAGGCGCGGCTCTGATTGCTGCCCCCGTATTGGCGCAGAGCGCCACACCATCCTCGCAAGCTTCTGCGGCCGGTGGCGGTGTTGCCGCGCAGACGTCGCAGTCTGGAGCGATGACGACTCCGCAGTCCAGCGCGCCGACCGACCCGGTGCCGATGCAGTCCGCCGCGCGCGAACAGCCGGCAACGGGCAGCCAGGTCGCGCAGGTCGTCGACAGCGAGTTCCCGACCTATGACAAGAATGGCGACGGCAAGCTCAGCGCGGCCGAATTCGGCGGCTGGATGGTCGCGCTGAAGACCAAGACGGACCCGGCTACCAAGCCCGACGCGCCCGAGACGAAAAAGTGGGTGTCCGCGGCGTTCGCCCAGGCGGATGCCGACAAGAACAAGTCGCTGACAAAGGCTGAAGTCACGGGTTTTCTGACGCAAGGCTGACCGTAGCGGCACCTTGGATTATGGTGGCGGATCGACGATCGTCGGTCCGCCACCACCTGGGCGCCGTATGTCAGAGGGCCTGCGCGCCGCGCGTTCCTTCTCGACCCGCGCCTCGCCAAGCATCTGACCCTGCGCCTCGACCGCTGCCTGTAGCAGGCGCTCGGACGTCTCGACCGCCGCGTCCGGTGTCAGCGAAACGGCCACCCCGTCCGGGCCGTCGACGAGAACCTGCCCGTTTTCCGCGATCACCGTCGAGGGCTCGTCGTGAATCTTGTTGTCCATTGTACACGTCCTTCGCGGCGACAACGATGGAGCACGTAAAACGGCCCGGCCGCCGTCAGATCAAGCCTTGCGCACGCAGGCTGACATGGCCGCCAGTGCCCATCACGATATGGTCGTGGACCGTGATGCCGAGCCGCTTGCCCGCTTCGGCGATCGTGCGCGTGATCTCGATATCGGCGCGGCTCGGGGAGGGGTCGCCGCTCGGGTGATTGTGGACGAGGATGATCGACGCCGAGCCGAGATCGATCGCGCGGCGGATGACCTCGCGGACATAGACCGCGGCCTGGTCGATCGACCCCTTGCTCATCACCTCATCGCGGATCAGCATGTTCTTGGTGTTGAGGTGGAGCACGCGGAACCGCTCGATCGCATGGTGCGCCATGTCCGCGCGGAGATAGTCGAGCAGCGCCTGCCAGTTGGCGAGCACCGGGCGATCGCTGACTTGCGATTGCAGCAGGCGGATCGCGGCAGCGTGCGTGATCTTGATCGCCGCGGTCGAGATCTCGCCCATCCCCTTCACGCGGCCAAGTGCCTCGGCATCTGCGGTGAGCACCCCGCCGATCCCGCCGAACTAGCGCATCAGCGCCTTGGCGAGCGCCTTGGTGTCGCCGCGGGGAATCGCGATCGCGAGCAGATATTCGATGAGTTCATGGTCGAGCAACGCCTCGCCGCCGCCTTCGAACAGGCGTTTGCGCAAGCGTCCGCGATGACCCTTCAGATCATTCCCCAGGGCAGCGGCGTCGTCGTCCGGTTCGGCCATATCGCGATGCTAGCACATCGCTGCGCAATTGCATGACGCCCCTGCACCCGCCTATGCAGGGCTTCGACTGTAGCGGAGTGCGTGGGTGAGCGAGACGAGCGAGACAGGGGGCAACCCTCGCCGTCCTGCGACTGCCCGCCGCGTCGCGCTCGTGATCGCGCTGCTTCTTCTCGCCGGGCTGTTCGTCTTGTGGCTGGTGCGCAAGCCGATCGCCGAAGGGTTCATCGACCGCGAGCTTGCCAGGGCCGGCGTGCCGGCGCGCTACGCCATCGCCGACCTTGCGCTGGGCGGCCAGCGGTTGACCAATGTCGTGATCGGCGATCCGGCGCATCCCGATCTCGTCGCCGACTGGGTCGAGACCCGCACCGGCGTCGGCTTGTCGGGGCCCTATCTTGAGGGTGTGCGTGCGGGAAAGGTCCGGCTGCGCGGTCGGCTGGTTGACGGGAAAGTCTCGCTCGGCGCGATCGACAAATTGCTGCCGACGTCGTCGGGCAAGCCGTTTGCGCTGCCCGCGCTCGATGTTTCGGTCGCCGATGGTCGGATGCGGCTCGAGACTCCGCAGGGGATCGTCGGGCTGAAGCTGGCCGGATCGGGTAAGCTCGACGACGGGTTCCGCGGCACGCTCGCGGCGATCAGCGAGCGGCTCGATATCGGCGGGTGCGCGATCGACCGGCTGGCGGCGACCGTCAAGCTGCGGATCGACTCGGCCAAACCGACCGTCACGGGGCCGGTGCGCGTGTCGCGGCTCGCCTGCGGCAAGACGCGAGTCGACCGGCTGGTGGCAGACCTCGACGTCGGCCTCTCCGCTGCGCTCGACCACTGGCAGGGCAAGGCGACGCTCAAGACGGGCGCGGCACGGACGCCGGGCGGCACCTGGGCGGGCGCGAGCGGCACGATCGCCTTCACCGGAAGCGCGGCGGCGACCGCAGGGAAAGTGGACATTGCCGCGGATACCGTGCGCACCCTCGAAGGTGGCGTGCGACGCGTTTCGGTCGCAGGCGCCTACCGAATCGGCAAGCAGTTCGCATTCGACGGGCGCGTCCAGGCGAGCGGTGCCGCCGTGGCGCAAAAACGACTCGCTGGACTGACGGGGATCGGCGGCGCGGCCGCGGGGACGCCCGTTGCACCCTTGGCGGCCGCAGCGGCGCAGGCGATACAGAAGGCAAGTCGCGGGTTTGCGGCGGATGCCGACGTGCGCGTGCAGATCGAGGGCGGACGCGGCAAGGCTTTGCTGTCCCGTCTCGCGCTCGCGTCTGCCAGCGGTGCGCGCATGGCGCTCGGCGGCGGGAGCGGGGTCGCGCTGAGCTGGCCGAATGGCGGGGTCCGGCTCGACACGACCCTCGCGATGCGCGGCGGCGGCTTGCCCGAGGCGCGTGTGTCGCTCGCGCAGGCGAAACCCGGTGCGGCGATCCGCGGCGTGGCCACCATCGCGCCTTATGCGGCGGGGGCCGCGCGTCTGGCGCTGACCCCCGTCACCTTCAGCGCGACTCCGGGCGGCGCGACGTCGATCGCGACTCGCGTGACGCTTTCGGGACCGATCGGCGGCGGCGGGGCCGCCAACCGGGTCGACGGCCTGGCAATGCCGGTCGCCGCGCTGTGGGACGGTCGCGGGCGACTGGTCGTCAACACCGGTTGCACGCCGCTGGCGGTGCAGCGGTTCGCGCTATCCGGACTGGTGCTTGACCCGTCGCGACTGACCTTGTGCTCGGTCTACGGCGCGCTGGTGCAGGTGAAGGGCACGCTGATCGGCGGCGGTGCCCGGATCGCGGCGGCAAGCCTGACCGGACGGCTCGGCAGCACCCCGATCACGCTCGCGACCGCCGGAGCAACCGTGCGGCTCGCCGATCGCGGGTTTGCGATCGAGCGCGTGCAGACGCGGATCGGCGCGCCCGAGCGAGTCACGCGACTCGACTTCGGCACCGTCACCGGCCGCATGACCGCGCGAGGGCTGGCGGGCGCGTTCACCGGCGGCGGCGGGCAGATCGCCAACGTGCCGCTGCTACTCGGCGACGCGGCGGGCGATTGGACGCTGGTCGGCGGTGCGCTCAACCTCACCGGCGCGATGGGGGTGTCCGATGCCGCGCCGACCCCGCGGTTCAAGCCGCTCGCCGCGCGCACCGTGACGCTCGCGCTGGTCAATGGCAGCATCACCGCCGCGGGCACGCTGGTCGAGCCGACCACGAACACCAAGATCGCCGACGTCACGCTCACCCACGCGCTCGGGGCAGGGGCGGGCAAGGCCGACCTCACCGTCCCCGGAATCGCGTTCGCCAAGGACAGGCTGCAACCCGACGCGCTCACCCCGCTGACCTTCGGCGTGATCGCCGACGTCAACGGATCGGTTAGCGGCGAGGGGCATATCGCCTGGACGCCCGATGGCGTGACCAGCACCGGCGTGTTCCGCACCGCCGGCACCGACCTCGCCGCCGCGTTCGGCCCGGTCACCGGCATCGCGACCGAGATCCGCTTCACCGATCTGCTCAATCTGCAGAGCGCGCCGGGGCAGGTGGCAACGATCCGCACGCTCAATCCCGGTATCCCCGTCACCGACGGCACAATCCGGTACCAGACGCTGCCCGGCGCGCGCGTGCAGGTCGAGGGCGGCGCGTGGCCGTTTGCGGGCGGATCGTTGACGCTCGACCCGACGCTGCTCGATTTCTCCGCGGCGTCCGAGCGGCGGATGACGTTCCACGTCGCCAACATGGCCGCCGACCAGTTCCTCCAGCAGTTCGATTTCAAGAATCTCGATGCGACCGGGATCTTCGACGGCGTGCTGCCGATGATCTTCGACGAGACCGGCGGCCGAATCGAGGGCGGCGACCTGCGCGTGCGGCCGGGCGGCGGGACGCTCGCCTATGTCGGCGATCTGAGCCAGAAGGATCTCGGCATCTGGGCGAACATCGCGTTCCAGGCGCTCAAGTCGCTGCGCTATCAGTCGCTGCGAGTCGGGATGAACGGGCCGCTGGCGGGCGAGATGGTCACTGATGTGCGGTTTGCCGGGATCAGCCAGGGCGAGGGTGCGAAGTCGAATTTCATCGTCCGCCGCCTGCAAAAGCTGCCATTCGTGTTCAATATCCGCATCAAGGCGCCGTTCCGCGGGCTGCTCGATTCCGCGCAGAGCTTCTACGATCCGAAGCGGCTGATTCAGCGCAACCTGCCTGCGCTGCTCCAGCAGCAAGCCGCGCCGCCGCCTCCGAAACTCCCCACCATTCAGGCCCCGGAAAGCAGTATTGTGCCATGACCGAAACAGGATTGAAGAAGCTGGAGCAAAGGCCGATCTTGCGGATGATGACGAGGACGATCGCGATTATCGGGCTGACCGCCGCCCTGCCGGGCTGCATCAACGTGTCGGCACCCGACAAGCCGATCGAGATCAACCTCAACATCAACGTGACGCAGGAAGTGGTCTATCGTCTCGATGGCGAGGCGAAGTCGCTGATCCAGCAGAATCCAGGGATATTCTAAGATGAAGACCAAGGTCATGATGATGGTTGCCGCAGCGGTGGCTCTCGGCGGCCTTTCGGTGGCGGCCTCGGCGCAGCGCGACCCGGCCTATGCCGCGGCGCGCGCGGGCGGCGAAGTCGGCGAGCAGCCCGACGGCTATCTCGGCCTCGTCGGCGCGGCGAGCGGCGATCTGCGCGCGCTGGTCAACAACATCAATATCCAGCGCAAGTCGGCGTACACGCAAAAGGCGCAGGCGAGCGGCGCGACGGTCGAGCAGCTGGCGTTCACCAGCGGCTGCAACCTGATCCTGCAGACCAATGCGGGCGAGAAGTACAAGACGCCCGGTGGTGTCTGGAAGACCCGCACGGCGGCCGCACCGGAGCGTGATTCGCGCTGCGTATAAACGCGCTACGCTCCGACAAGCCGTCATCCTGGGCTCGACCCAGGATCCGGAGCCAGTCACGGTTCGCTGGTGGCTCTGGATCCCGACTTTCGTCAGGATGACGGCGGGGTGTATGGTGTCGAACGGCTACCAAGCGTTCGCGACCGACGACCACATTGATGACGCGCCTGTCACACCGGTTGACTTGCACCCCCCCCTTTTCTAAACGGACCGCGCCTTGGCGGGATCGCTCGTCGCTGCTTGCTTCCTCCCCGATGCGAATTCAGGTGGAGGAACGTGCGTGGCGGAGATCGAACCCGGACAGGACCCCCAGGGTGTTGACGATCCGCGACTTTCCGCGCTCGATGAGCGATTGAGAGAGGTCAAGGCTCGGGAGACGCTCGCTAAGGGGCAGAAGGGGGCGGACGCCGAGCGGGGATACTCGCAAGGCAATCGCGTCATTTCCGCCCTGATCGGGAGTCTCGTCGGCAGTGCGCTGATCGGCTGGTTGATAGACCGCTGGTTCGGTACTGGCCCTTGGGGACTGATCGTGTTGCTGTTCCTCGGGATAGCGGTCGCGTTCAGGCAGATCATTCGAATTTCAGGCGAACGCCCGGAGTAACCGGGCGTTTGTCGTATCAAGACGGCAGGGATTCCACGTGGCGGCAGAACAGGGCGGCAAGATCGATCCGATGCACCAGTTCCTGATCGAGCCGGCGTTCGGCTCGCACTGGATCGTAGGTGGTTACGACCTGTCCTTCACCAATTCCGCATTGTGGATGGTGGTGACGCTGGTCGCATTGTGGGCGTTCATGATCGGCGGGATGAAGCGCGAGCTCGTCCCCGGCCGGTGGCAGATGGCGGTCGAAGGCTTTACCGGCTTCATTTCGGGCATGCTCGAGCAGAATGTCGGCCCGGGCGGCAAGCGCTTCGTGCCCTATGTCTTCTCGCTGTTCATGTTCATCCTGTTCGCCAACATCATCGGCCTGCTGCCGTTCGGCATCGTTCCCGGCGTCCACCCGTTCACGGTGACCAGCCACATGACGGTGACCGGCGTGCTCGCGCTGATCAGCTTTGCGATCGTGCTCATCGTCGGCTTCGGCAAGCACGGGTTCCACTTCTTCTCGCTGTTCGTGCCGAGTGGCACGCCCGCGCTGATGATCCCGCTGATCTTCGTCGTCGAGCTGATGTCGTTCCTGGTGCGTCCTTTCTCGCTCGGTCTGCGACTGTTCGTTGCGATGACCGCGGGCCATATCCTGCTCAAGGTGCTGGCCGCGTTCGTGATCAACGGCCTCAACCTCGGCGGGATGTATATCGGTCTGGTGACCGCGCCAAGCATGCTGCTGATGATCGGCATCACGCTGCTCGAGCTGCTGGTCGCCGCGATCCAGGCCTATGTGTTCGCGTTGCTGACGTCGGTCTATCTGAACGACGCCGTCAACCTTCACTAAGTTTTTCCATCACCTAACTGTTTTTCAAAGGGAATTTATCATGGACGCACAAGCAGCAAAGATGATCGGTGCCGGCCTCGCAGCGATCGGCATGGGCCTCGCCGCACTCGGCGTGGGCAACGTGTTCGCTCAGTTCCTCGCCGGCGCTCTCCGCAACCCGGGCGCAGCCGACAGCCAGCAGGGCCGTCTGTTCATCGGTTTCGCAGCAGCCGAGCTTCTCGGCCTGCTCGCCTTCGTCACCATGATCATCCTGGTGTTCGTCGCCTAACCACTCGGTGATTTGGCCGGGCAACCGCGCCCGGCCGGATTAACGCAGGACAGACCAATGCCCCAGATTGCCCAGATAGCCGCTACCTACGCCTCGCAGATCTTCTGGCTGCTGCTCACCTTCGGGATCCTGTATTTCGGGATCGGCAAGGGAATGGTGCCCAAGATCGTGTCCAACGTGGACTCGCGCGAAGGCCGAATCGCCGGTGATCTGGCGGCGGCTGTCGCTGCCCGTGCGCAGGCCGATACGGTCCAGGCGAACTGGCAGGCCGAAATGGACGCAGCGCGCGCGGCAGCCCATGCCGAAACCGCCGCGGCGGCAAAGCGTGCGGCGACGGCGTTCGAGCAGCAGGTGCATGCCGCCGACGCAGAGCTAGCCGAGCGTCTGGGTCATCACGATCTCGCGGTCGCGAACGCGAAGGCCGAGGCACTCTCGAACCTTCAGGGCGTCGCCGCCGAAGCAGCACAGCAATTGGCCGCCAAGGTCGCCGGACTCCAGGTAAGCCTGGATGCGGCGAGCGACGCGGTACGCAGGACGACGGCGCATGGCTAATCCCGACGCAGCAGCCAAGGTGATCCACGAGGAGGGCATGGCGCCCGAAGGTGCGATCGACAAACAGGGCATCCAGGGTCACACGACAGCACCCGGCGGCGTCGAGCACGTCGCCGATCCCACCGCGCTCGGCCTGAGCTCCACCGGCTGGGTTGCGGTGGCGATGATCGTCGTCATCCTGCTGATGATCTGGAAGAAGGTTCCGGGGATGATCGGCAAGATGCTCGATGCGCGCATCGCCGGTATCCGTACGCAGCTCGACGAGGCTCAGGCGCTCCGTGCCGAAGCCGAGGCGATCCGCACCGAATATGAAGCAAAGGCCAAGACCGCGCATGCGGAGGCCGAGGCCATGAAGGCCCATGCGCATCACGAGGCCGCCGCGATCATCGCGAAGGCCAAGGCTGGCGCGGAAGACCTGATGACCCGCCGTGCGAAGATGGCCGAGGATAAGATTGCTGCTGCCGAGCGCGCTGCGATTGCCGAAGTCCGCGCGCGCGCAGCCGATGCCGCCGCCAAGGCTGCTGGTATCCTGATTGCCGAACATCACGACGCCGCCGCCGACCGCCTGATGGTCGACCGCTCGATCTCGGGCCTGGCGCGCTTGAACTAAGTCTTCTCCTCTCCCCTCGGGGGAGAGGAAGGGGCACGCTGCGCAGCAGCGGGACGGTGAGGGCACGTGTCCCTCCCACGCAAACATGTTTGACGGCCGTCTCTTCCCGGGTTTCCGGCGGCCGAGTCTCCAATCTGAGCCCGTTGGAGAAGAATCATGTCCTGGCTCATCCTCGCGGTCGCCGTCGTCACTGAAATCTGTTGGGCGCTCAGCCTGAAATGGGCAGCCACCATCGCCACGTGGCAGGCATCGAGCGTCCCGATCATCCTCAGCTTCGTCAACATGGGCCTGCTTGCGCTGGCGATGCGCGGCCTGCCTGCGGGCACGGCCTATGCCATCTGGACGGGGGCCGGCGCGATCGGCGTCATCATCGGCGGCGTCCTGCTCTTCGGTGACAAGGTCAGCGGTATCCAGGCCTGCTTCATGGCGCTTACCGTCGTCGGGATCGTCGGCACGAAGGTCTTCGCGCAGGCCTGACCCGGCGGCGCGGCGCTCTCTAATAGTTTGATCGTGCCTAGCGCCCTCCGCGTCTGCGGGGGGCGCTTAGTGCTGTGCGGCGTGCGCGAGGCGCCCCTACGGGGCTGATAGGCCTGCTCTGCAGCCCCCCTGGCGGACGAATGCCTGGAAGAGTTCCTGCGCCTAATGGCGGCGGCCTGTCTGCACCGTCACATTGCTACGCTCGCACGTCCCTGCAGGGTGCTTCCAGCCGCCGCACCGGCTCACGACAATCCCGTCAAACCAGTTGTGATTTGAAACTAGGGTTTGCTGTCTGTCACTCTGTGGCGGTTTTGAGACACAATGTTCAAAAATCAGTTTCCGTTTGCGGAAATTGCTAGACGTCAACAGCAGAAGGCCTCTACCTAACGTCCAAACCATAAGTTCGAAAAGTTCGAACACTCAGGAGAGAACGCCGATGCGCATGATCGCATATCTGTTGTCCGCAGCAGCAACCACGACGCTCGTCACGCCGGTCTTTGCACAGCAGGCGACGTCGACCGTCGAGGCGCAGACCACGCCGTCGCAGGGGACGGCGAATGCATCGGTAGACGGCCAGACCAACGCAGCGACGGACGCCGACACGACGCGCGCAGCCAGTGCTGCCAGCGCAGTCAGCGAGACCGGCAACTCGAGCGACATCGTCATTACCGCGACCCGCCGTTCGGAGCGCCTGTCGAACGTACCCATCGCGGTATCCGCGGTCGGCCAGGCCGCGCTGCAGAATTCGGGCGGCAGCGACATTCGCTCGCTCAACCAGCTCGCGCCGTCGCTGCTGATCTCGTCGACGGGCAATGAATCGAACGCGTCGGCGCGTATTCGCGGTATCGGTACGGTTGGCGACAATCCCGGCCTCGAAAGCTCGGTCGCGGTGTTCATCGACGGTGTCTATCGCAGCCGTACCGGCGTCGGCCTCAACGAACTCGGCGAAATCGACCGGGTCGAGGTTCTGCGCGGTCCGCAGGGAACGCTGTTCGGTCGCAACGCGTCGGCCGGTCTCATCAACATCATCACGCGCTCGCCCGAGTTCGATTGGCACGGCAATGCCGAGGCGACCTATGGCAATTATGACCAGAAGCGCATCGCAGCCGGCATCACCGGGCCGCTGATCGCCGAGAAGCTCGCCTTCCGCGTCGACGGTGTCTATGTGAAGCGCGACGGTTTCTATAAGAACGTCACTGCCGCCAACGGCACCGAAAGCCGCATCAACGATCGCGATCGCTATTTCGTTCGCGGCCAGCTGCTGTTCAATCCGACTTCCCAGCTGAGCTTCCGCGTGATCGGCGATTATTCGCATCGCAAGGAAAGTTGCTGCGGCGCGGTCTATTACAGCCAGGTCGAGACGACCGATCCCACGGCGAATGCCGCGGGCGTCGCGCCGTTCTTCGGCACCGTCAACACCGATGGCGCGGTCACGAACAATGCGAGCAACCGCATCGTCGATATCCTGCGTCGTCAGGGTGCGGTGTTCCCGCTCGCGGGCAGCAAGGCTGATCCGTTCAGCCGCCAGGTCGCGGTGACGCCGGGCCAGACCTATCGCAACACGACCAAGGATTATGGCGGCTCGGTGCAGGCCGACTGGGATCTGGGCGGCGCGACCTTCACCTCGATCACCGCATACCGCGAGTATAAGTCGGGTAATGCGAGCGACATCGACTACACCAATATCGATCTGACTAACCGTGCCGACGACGGCAACGCCTATCGCCAGTTCCATACCTTCACGCAGGAAGCGCGGCTGCAGGGCTCGCTGTTCAACGACAAGCTCGATTGGCTCGTCGGTGGCTTCTATTCGAAGGAGACTCTGAAGCTCGTCGACAACGCGAAGTTCGGTTCGCAGTATGGCCAGTTCGCCGCGTGCCGCCTCGTCGCGACGGTCAGCCCGGTTGCCGCGCTGCAGAACCAGAACAACCCGGGTTGCATGAGCGCGCTGGGGCGGGCGACGATCAACGGGGCGTTCGGCGCGGCTGGTGGGCTGATCACTTCGGCGCTCGATCGCCTGACGGGTGGTCCGGGGCTTGGCGGCGGCGTGAACAACGTTGGCGATTCGGGCTCGATCTATCGGCAGAAGAGCGAGAACTACGCGTTCTTCACGCACAACATCCTCCACCTGACCGACAAATTGTCGCTGACGGGCGGTCTTCGCTACACGCACGAAACGAAGAAATTCAACGCCAATTTCAACAACAACAACAGCGTTTGCCCGATCCAGCAGGCGGCGCTTGCGCCACTGACCCGGACGCAGAGCGGCGCGACGGCGTTCGCACAGGGCATCGTCACGCTGACCTGCACGGGCAATTCGAGCACGGCGCTGAACGGGTTGAACCTCAACGACAGCTTTGGTGACGGCGAATTCACCGGCACCGCGGTCCTGTCGTGGAAGCCGTTCACGAAGCTGCTGACCTATGCCTCCTATGCCAAGGGTTACAAGGCGGGCGGCTACAATCTCGACCGGTCCGATCTGGGCGGGGTCAACGGCGTGCTCTCGGCGCGCAGCAACGCCGATGCATCCGGCCTGCGGTTCAACGCCGAGAAGGTGAACAATTACGAGATCGGGGCGAAGTTCAACACGCGTCAGTTTACCTTGAACGTCGCTGCGTTCCGCCAGGAATTCACCGACTTCCAGCTCAACACGTTCAACGGCTCGATCTTCGTCGTGCAGAACGTCCAAGGCTGCAAGGACAACCTCAACGGTCTCGACAGCGACAACGGCTTCAACCCCGTCACCGGTGCGCAGACCGGCACGTGCACCCCGAACCGGGCGAAGAAGGCAGGCGTGATCTCGCAGGGTGTCGAGCTCGAAGCGACGATGTCGCCGATCAAGCAGGTCACCTTCACCGCGGGCTACACCTATGCCGACACGTTTGCCCGCAAGAACCTGGTCGGCAGCTCGACCACCGGCGAGGCGCTCGACCGCGCGCTCTTCCTGCTCCCGGGAAGCCAGTTGTCGAACGCGCCGAAGAACGTCGTGACCACGTCGTTCGCCTGGACGCCGGACATCGGTAAGAACGGCCTGTCGGGCTTGTTCTACGTCGATAGCCGCCTGTCGTCGGACTATAACACCGGGTCGGATCTGGCGCCGGAGAAGAAGCAGGATGGCTTCGCGGTGGTCAACGCCCGCGTCGGTCTGCGCGGCAAGGACCAGATCTGGGCACTCGAGTTCTGGGCACAGAATGTGTTCAACAAGAACTACATCCAGGTCGCGTTCAACACGCCGTTCCAGGGTGCAGGGTCGTCGGCCAACGTCGCAGCCTATGGCGGCACCGGCAACGCGCTCTACTCGGCGTTCCTCGCCGAGCCGCGCACCTACGGCCTGACGCTCCGCTCGCGCTTCTGATCGCGTAGCACTACGTGAAAAGCCGGCTCGCAGGTCTCTGCGGGCCGGCTTTTTCGTGTCTTACGCCCCGCCATTCCCGTGGGCGCGGGGATGACGGAGGATGCGCCGCGATCGCTACGCCGCGAGGTCGATATCCTCGCCCGCTGCCGCCGCGAGCAATCGCCGCTCCAGCGTCTTCAACCGCGCAGGCTGGGTGATCCGGTCGCCCGTCAGGTCGGTGATGTAGAACGTATCGACCGCGCGCTCGCCATAGGTGGCGACATGCGCGGAATGGATCGTCACCTTCGACTGGAACAGCGCATTGGCAAGCTGGTTCAGCAGCGCGGGCCGATCGCGGGCGTTGACCTCGACCACGGTGAACCGGTTCGACGCCTTGTTGTCGACGAGCGCGTTGGGGACTATGTCGAACGCCTCCGCGCGCGTGCGGGGCAGGGGTTTGGCGACCAGCCGGTCGGCAAGCTTGCCGCGGTTGGCCAGCGCATCCTCGATCGCGGTCTTCAGCCGCGACAACTGGCCGGATTCGTCGAATGGCCGCCCGAACGGATCCTGGACGAGGAAGTTGTCGACCGCCATGCCGTCGCGCGTCGTGTGGATGCGCGCGTCGATGATGTTGCCCCCCGCGACGTGGATCGCACCCGCGATGCGGTAGAACAGCCCGGGATGATCCGCCGCGTAGATCGTCACCAGCGTCGCGCCGCGCCCCGGATAGACATGCGCGTCGATCGCGAGCTGCGCATCGAAGGTGGTCGCGAGGAAGCGCGCATTGTGCGCGAGCACGTCCTCGGGCTCGGCGATCCAATAGGCTTCGGGCAGGCGGTGGACGAGCGTGGCAAACGACTCCGCGTCCCAGCCGAGCGCGTCGCGCAGATGATCCTGCTTGGCAGCGATCCGTTCGGCGCGCCCCTTCTGCTTGTGGCCCAGCCGGAGGACCTCTTCGGCGGCTTCGTACAGATCGCCGAGCAGCTGGCGTTTCCAGCCGTTCCACACACCCGGACCGACCGCACGGATATCGACGATCGTCAGCGTGAGGAGCAGCCGCAAGCGCTCCGGGCTCTGCACCACGTCGCAGAAATCGAGGATCGTCTTGAAGTCGCTGAGGTCGCGCTTGAACGCGGTCGCCGACATCAGCAGGTGCCAGCGGACCAGCCAGGCGACCGTCTCGGTTTCCGCCGGCGTCAGCCCGAAGCGCGGGCACAGCCGCCGTGCGACCTCCGCCCCGAGGATCGAATGATCGCCGCCACGCCCCTTGGCGATGTCGTGCAGCAGCACCGCGACGTACAGCGCGCGGCGCGACACGATCTGTTCGAAGATCGCGCTGGCGAGCGGATGATCCTCCTTTAGTACGCCATTCTCGATCCGCGCGAGCAGGCCGATCGCGCGGATGGTGTGCTCGTCGACGGTGTAGTGATGGTACATGTCGAACTGCATCTGCGCGACGACGCGCGCGAAATCGGGCACGAACCGGCCGAACACCCCCGCCTCGTTCATCCAGCGCAGCACGAGCTCGGGATCGCGCGGGGACGTCAGCACGTCGAGGAACAGCGCGTTGGCGGTCGGACTGGTGCGGACGTCGTCGACCAGCTTTGCATCGCGCGCGGCGGCGCGCATCGCGAGTGGATGGATCTCGACGCCGTGCTTGTCGGCAAGCTGGAAGATCTCGATCAGGCGTTCGGGATCGGCCTGGAAAAAGTCGTCGCTCGGCAGCGCGAGCCGGCCGCGATCGAGCACGAACCCGTTGAGCTTGCGCGGGGAGCGGCGGATCGTCGGCAGGCCGAAGCGCCGCCCGCGCGCGGCGAACTTCTCGTCGAGATGCGCGAGGAAGACGCCGCTGAGCGTGCCGACGGTCTTGGCCTGCAGGAAGTAGAACTGCATAAACCGTTCGACCTTCGATTTGCCGGGGCGATCGGAGAACCGCATCCGGTCGGCGATCTCGCGTTGCAGGTCGAAGGTAAGGCGATCCTCGGCGCGGCCGGTGATGCTGTGCAGATGACAGCGCACCGCCTGGAAGAAGTTGTCGGCGCGGTGGAACAGGCGATATTCGGCCTTGGTGAACAACCCGACCTCGACCAGTTCGGCCGCACGCTGGACGTCGTAGATATATTTGCCGATCCAGAACAGCGCATGGAGATCGCGCAGGCCGCCCTTGCCCTCCTTGACGTTGGGCTCGACGACGTAGCGCGTGTCGCCCATCTTGCGGTGGCGCGCATCGCGTTCGGCGAGCTTGTCGGCGATGAAAGTGCGCGCAGTGTCGGCCTGGACCTCGGTCTTGAACCGGTGCGAGGCCTGTTCGTACAGTTCGGTGTCGCCGCAGACGAACCGCGCCTCGAGCAGCGCGGTGCGCACGGTGACGTCGGCCTTGGCCTGGCGTACCATCTCGTCGAGCGAGCGGCTGGACTGGCCGAGCTTCAGGCCGAGATCCCACAGCGCGTACAGCATCGATTCGATCACGCGCTCGGCCCAGGGCGTCTGCTTGCCGGGCGTCAGGAAGCCGATATCGACGTCCGAATGCGGCGCCATCTCGGCCCGCCCATAGCCGCCGACAGCGATCAGCGTGAGCCGTTCCCCGGCGGTGGGATTGGGGAGCGGGTAAAGCCGATGCGTGGTGAAATCGAACAGGATGCGCAGCAGCTGGTCGATCAGATAGGCCTGCGCGCTGGACGCTTCGAGCCCGCGCGACGGATGTTCGACGAGGCGGCGCTCGACCTCGATCCGGCCCTTCTCGAGCGCGGCCTTGAGCAGGGTGGTCGCGTCGCGGCGGAGCGCGGTGGGATCGACGCCCTCCAGCGCTGCGATGGTTTCGGCGACGGCGCGGCGATCGATGATCGTGCGACGGTTGGGGAGGTGATCGAAGCGGCCAGACATTGCGCCCAGATAGGGCGCGCGATGCCATGCGTCATCAGGATTGCGCAAACTGCCCGCGAAACGTAACCGGACGCGCGAGTGGAGGACGAAAATGAGCGAACCATTGCGTGTGGCCCTTGCCGGGCTCGGGACCGTCGGTGGCGGTGTGATCCGATTGCTGGATGCGAACCGCGAGTTGATTGCGCGGCGGGCCGGGCGCGAGATCGAGATCGTCGCGGTCTCCGCGCGCGATCGCGGCAAGGATCGCGGCGTCGATCTGTCGCGCTTCGCATGGGTCGACGACACGACCGCGCTCGCCAAACAGCCGGGCGCCGACGTGGTGGTCGAGCTGATCGGCGGGTCGGACGGCCCGGCGCTGACGCTGGCGCGCAGCACGCTGGCGGCGGGACGCAATTTCGTCACCGCGAACAAGGCGATGATCGCGCATCACGGGCTTGAGCTGGCGCAGGCGGCCGAAGCCGCGGGGGTCGCGTTGAAGTTCGAGGCGGCGGTCGCAGGCGGGATCCCGGTCATCAAGGGCCTGCGCGAAGGCGCCGCGGCGAACGAGATCGCGCGCGTCTACGGCATCCTCAACGGCACCTGCAATTTTATCCTGTCGAAGATGGAATCCGAAGGCCGCGATTTCGCCGAGGTGCTCGCCGAGGCGCAGGCACTGGGGTTTGCCGAATCCGATCCGAGCTTCGACATCGACGGCGTCGACGCGGCGCACAAGCTGTCGATCCTGGCGGCGGTCGCGTTCGGGACTCAACCGGCGTTCGACGATGTCGCGATCAGCGGCATTCGGCACCTGCTGGGCGCGGACATCGCCGAGGCGGCGGCACTCGGCTACCGCGTGCGATTGCTCGGGCTGGCGGAGGCGGGCGCGGATGGGTTGTTCCAGCGCGTGCATCCGCATCTCGTGCCGATCGATCATCCGCTCGCGAACGTCACCGGATCGCTCAATGCCGTGGTGGCCGAGGGCAACTTCGTCGGCCGGCTGCTGTTCCAGGGCGCAGGGGCGGGCGATGGTCCGACGGCGAGCGCCGTGGTCGCCGACCTGATCGACATCGCGCGCGGTGAGTTCGGACCGCCGTTCGCGATGCCGGTCGCCTCGCTGTCGGCCGCGCCCAAGGCGGACAGCGGAGAGCGGCGGGGACGCGCCTATCTGCGCTTCACCGTGGCGGACCGGGTCGGCGTCCTCGCGGAGATCGCGGCGGCGATGCGCGATGCAGGCGTGTCGATCGAGAGCCTGATCCAACGCGGGGCGATTTCGGATGGCAGCGTGCTGGTGGCGATCGTCACGCATGAAAGCCCCGAACGCTCGATCGCGCAGGCGCTGGAGAAGTTGCGCGGGTCGCAGAGCCTCGTCGGTCAGCCGATGTGGATGCATATCCTGGATTGAGCGGGGCGGGCGGCTACCTTCATGGCCTCCACCCCGGCGAAGGCCGGCGCCCAATTGGGGGACGGTACTAAAGAAGGGCACGCGTCGTTACTGCGTCCACGCCAATTGGGCCCCGGCCTTCGCCGGGGTGGAGGACAGTAACGCAGTCTCCTGCTTGTTCTCCCGCGAAGGCGGAAGCCCAGACTGGGTCCCCGCCTTCGCGGGGATACATGGAAGGCCGAACTTACCTAACCGGTTCGTCCAGCACGATCGGGACTCGGTTCGCCTTGTCCGGCTTCTTCCGGAATTTTCGCCCGACGTCGCGGAGCAGCGCCATCGGATCCTTCCCTTCGCCATTCTCGCAACAGCTGTGCGGATCTATCAGCGCGCCGATGCCCCGGATCAGCACGACCGGGACGGTCAGCAGGTCGACCCCGGTGCAGCCACCCGGCGGGCAGACGGGGCCGGCATTGTCGAGCGCCGCGCGCGGATCGCCGGTGGGCTGGCGCGGGCGATCCTGCGGCAGGCGTTCGTCGGGGAGCGGGAGGCGTGGCGCGGGGGTACCGTTGGTACCGCAGACGACGACCTCGGACGGGCTCGAACCGGGGCAGGCGGGCGGGGTGAGGATCGACCAGCTTTGCGGCGGCGGGGCGACTATCGGGGTGGCGGATGCGGTCGCGGATGGCAGCACCAAGGCCGCCAGGATCATCGCGCGCGCCATCCTAGTTTACGGTGCCGACCGGGCCATCGAGGTCGATCGGTACGCGGCCCCGCTTGTCCGGCGCTTTCGCGAGTGCGCCCTTGATCAGCCCGACCGCCGCTTTGGCGATCGGGGCGATCGGCGGTCCGAAGCCGACCCGGCACCCCCATTGGGTGGCCGCACAGGGCGTGTTCTCCAGTTGCAGCGCGCGCACAGCGCTCAGTTCGGGATTGGAGGCGACCGCGTGGTCGGATGGCCCGCGATCGTCGCGCATCGGCAGGCGTGGCGTGGTCGTCGCCGATTTGCCGCAGACGACCACCTCGTTGCCGTCCTCAGTCTGCGTGGCGCACGGATCGACGAGGATCGAGAATCGCTGGGGGACAGGCGGCGACACGGGGCGGCAGCGGTTGCGGACAGCTGAAGCAGCGCGGACAGGACGGGAGCGAGTATGATCGGAATCCTTAGGGCGCAGGCTTGCGGAACGACGTGCCGCCCCCGCCGCCAACGGTCATGGTGACGCCCGCCATGCCGCCGCCGACCTGGAACGGGCCCAGATCGGCAAGCGGCGTGGTACGGCGGAGCAGGCGGGTGCGTTCGTCGCGGAGGCTTTCATGCGCCGGATCGCCGGGATCGTGGACGATGAAAGGAACGCGGAACCGATCGGCGGTCCGCAAACCGCAGACCGTGATGTCGGTCGCGTCCGCGCTCGGGGTACAGGTCTGCTCGGCCGCCATCCGCGCCTTGGCAACGGCCATGAGCGGGTCCTCGATCAGCATCGACAACAAGATCGCGAGCATCGGCGCCTCCCGGACAGACGCGTAGACTGAGCGCGTTCGTCGACGGGGGCAAGCGTCATTCGCCGATCGGGGCGACGCCGAGCCGTGGAATATCGATTGCGGGGCAGCGGTCCATCACGACCTGCAAGCCGGCCGCCTCAGCACGCGCAGCCGCCTCCTCGTTGATCACCCCCAGCTGCATCCACACCGCCTTCGCGCCAGCCGAGATCGCCTGGTCGACCGCGTCGCCAGCCGCGGCCGAATTGCGAAAGATGTCGACGATATCGATCGGGTCGCCGAGCTGCGACAAGTCGCGAAACACGAACTCGCCATGGACATGCTCGCCGGTAATCTGCGGATTGACCGGGATCACGCGGTACCCATGCGCCTGGAGCTTGGCCATCACGCCGTAGGAGGGCCGGTCGGGACGATCGGAGGCGCCGATCATCGCGATCGTCCGCGCGCCCTCGAGCAGCGCCTTGATGTCGGCATCGGCGGTCAACGGCATCGATGCCTCCTATCGGGGTAAACCTGGTCCGCTCGTACCGCAACTCTACGCGTCGGGTACGACCGGTAATGAGACAACGTCGATCAGCCCCGCGGGTTTCACAGTTTTCCGAGCCATGCGACGACCTGAGCGGCAATCGGCATGAATATCCGATCGTCGGGGTCCGCCGCGGGCGGCGTACCCGCGTCGGAGGCGGTGCGGATCCCGATTTTCAGCGGCACGCGGCCGAGGAACGGGATGCCCAGTTCGCGGGCCGCCGCCTCCGCGCCGCCATGGCCGAACGGGTCCGACGCCTCGCCGCAGTGCGGACAGACATAGCCCGCCATGTTTTCGACAAGGCCGATGATCGGAATCCCTGCCTTCTCGAACAGGTCGATCGCGCGGCGCGCGTCGATCAGTGCGAGATCCTGCGGGGTGGACACGATCACCGCACCCGCGGGCCGGTATTTCTGGACCATCGTCAGCTGCACGTCGCCGGTGCCGGGGGGCAGATCGAGCACGAGCGTGTCGGTCACGCCCCAGTCCGCCTCGACCAGCTGGCCGAGCGCGCCTGCCGCCATCGGTCCACGCCACGCGATCGCCTTGCCCGGCTCGACGAGCTGCCCCATCGACAGCAACGGTACGCCATAGGGCGTCGGGACCGGATCGAGCACCTTGTCCTTGGCAGTCGGGCGGGTGCCTTCGACGTTCATCAGGCGCGGCTGCGACGGTCCGTAGATATCGGCATCGACCAGCCCGACGCGGCGCCCGGCGCGCGACATGGCGATCGCCAGGTTGGCGGCGAGCGTCGACTTGCCGACGCCGCCTTTGCCGCTGGCGACCGCGATCAGCCGGCGCGTCGAGCGTTCGGCGGTGACGGCGATCCGCACCTCGGTGACGCCGGGCTGAGTCGCTGCCATGCGGACGGTCGCCTCCAGCGCATCGCGGGCCTGCGGGTCTAGCCCGGTCGCATCGATGATGATGCCTGCACGCGTTCCTTCAAGCCGGACGGTCGCCCGCTTGCCCGCCACTGCGGCAACTGCCGCCTTTACCGCTTCTAGATCGATCATCGGGGCCAGATAGGGCCGCCGGGGCCGCTTGGCACTGTTTTTCCGCCGCCGCCTACCTATAAAGGTTAGCATGACGATCTTCTCGCGCTGGTTCCAGCGCCCCGATATCCTTGCCACCGAAACACCGAAAGGCCCCTGGGGCGGCTCGGGCGACGACGGCAAGACTGGCGGCAACGGTCCGCGCAATCCATGGGCGCTCCCCCCCGGCGGACGCAAACCTGCTGCCAAGCCCACCGCGCTCGACGAATTCCTGCGCAAGGCGCGGGGCTCGGGCGGCGGCGGTGGCGGCAATGGCGGTTTCGGCGGCATGCCGTCGGGCGCCAATGCTCGTGCGCTCTGGGCGATCGGCGTCGCGATCATCGCGGTCGTCTGGATCCTGTTCACCTCGGTGCACCAGATCGGCCCGCAGCAGCGTGGCGTCGTCACCTATTTCGGAAAATATGCCGGTACGCTCGATCCGGGCGTTCGCCTGACGATGCCCGCGCCGATCGCCGACGTGACGGTGGTCGACGTCCAGAAGATCCGCACCGACAATTTCCCCGTCGGCGATGGCGAAAATCTGACGCTGACCGGCGATCAGAACATCATCGACCTTGCCTATTCGGTGCGCTGGGACATCGCCGATCCGCGCGACTATGTGTTCCAGCTTGCCGAGCCGAACGACACCGTCCGCGCCGCCGCCGAGAGCGCGATGCGCGCGGTGGTCGCGACCACCACGCTCGACCAGGCAATCGGCACGGGGCGCACGGTGATCGAACAGCGCGTCGCCGAACTCACCCAGCAAATCCTCAACGACTACAAGTCGGGCGTCCGCATCCAGGGCGTCGCGATCAAGCAGGCGGCCGCGCCCGCGCGGATCGTCGAGGACTTCAACGCCGTCACCGCCGCGCAGCAGGAGGCGATCGCCAACCTCAACCAGTCGCGCTCCTATGCGCAGCAGGTCGTTGCGCGCGCGCAGGGCGAAGCCGCGTCGTTCGACAAGGTGTACGAGCAGTATAAGCTCGCCCCCGAAGTGACTCGTCGCCGCATGTATTACGAGACGATGGAGGCGGTGCTCGCCAAGAGCGACAAGACGATCGTCGAGACGCCGGGTGGGGTGGTGCCGTATCTACCGCTGTCGAACGCCAAGCGCCTGCCGAACCCAGAGGCTGTCCAGGCGACGCCAGCGCCGGCCGCGGCGACGGCTGCCCCCCAGTCTGGAGCTGCCCAGTGAACGCCGTGAGTTTCCGCAACCCGATCGTCGCCGGCATCGTCGCGCTGCTGTTGGTCATCCTGGCCGCATCGACATTCGCGATCGTCCCCGAGACCAAGCAGGCGGTGATCCTGCGGTTCGGCCAGCCGATCCGCACGGTGAACGCGTGGCAGCCCAACACCGCGTTCGGCCAGACCGGCGCGGGCCTGATCGCGCGCATCCCGTTCGTCGACCGGATCGTCTGGATCGACAAGCGCGTGCAGGATCTCGAACTCGACAATACGCTCGTGCTGTCGACCGACCAGCTTCGGCTCGAGGTCGATGCCTATGCGCGCTACCGGATCGTCGATCCGCGCAAGATGCGTAACGCGGTGGGCAGCGAGGACCGGATCCCCGATCAACTGCGCCCGATCCTCGGATCGGCGCTGCGCAACGAACTCGGCAAGCGGCGCTTCGTCGAACTGCTGAGCCCCGAGCGCTCCGAGCTGATGGACAACATCCAGAAGGGCCTCCAGCGCGTCGCCAGCCAATACGGCGTCGAGATCGTCGACGTCCGCATCAAGCAGGCGAACCTGCCCGTCGGCCTGCCGCTCGAAAGCGCGCTCAAGCGCATGTCGAGCGCGCGCCAGCAGGAGGCGATCACGATCCGCGCCGAAGGCCAGAAGCAGGCGCAGATCGTCCGCGCGCAGGCCGACGCGGATTCGGCGAAGATCTATGCCGAAAGCTTCGGCAAGGATGCCGACTTCTACGACTTCTACCGTGCGATGCAGTCGTACCGGCACACGTTCGGCGCGGATGGCGGGGCGGCACCCGAAGGATCGACGTCGATCATTCTTTCGCCGAACAACAGCTATCTGAGGGAATTCGAGGGCCGCGGGCGTTAAGCCTGCGGAACCTTCGAACGCCGTTCATATTCAAGCATCATTCAGGACGGCGTACCTACAGGGTACCTGTTTCGATTGATGAAACGAGAGGACAACATCTAGTGCGTTACGCCTACGCCATTACCAGTGCTCTTCTCCTCGGCGGCGCGACCGCCACGCTCGCGCTTCAGCCGAGCGGTGCGCAGGTCGCGCAGAACGAGCCGGGCGCGATCCAGGCCGTCTCCCCCAAGCCCGGCGCGCCGATGAGCTTTGCCGACATGGTCGCGCGGCTCCAGCCCGCCGTGGTCAACATCTCGACCAAGCAGACGATCGTCCAGAAGCAGCAGGCCAATCCGTTTGCGGGTACGCCGTTCGGCGACCTGTTCGGCGGCATGGGCGGCGGTGGCCAGGGCGGCGCGCCGGTCAAGCGCGAGGGCGCCTCGCTCGGCTCGGGCTTCCTGATCTCGCCCGACGGCTATGTCGTCACGAACAACCACGTGATCTCGCCGGGCGCGCAGGGCGCGACGGTCGATTCGATCACGGTGACGCTCAGTGACAAGAAGGAATATGTCGCCAAGGTCATCGGCAAGGATCAGGAATCGGATCTCGCGCTGCTCAAGATCGATGCCGCCAACCTGCCGTTCGTGAAGTTCGGCGATTCGAACGGTGCGCGCGTCGGCGACTGGGTCGTCGCGATCGGCGAGCCGTTCGGCCTGGGCGGCACCGTGACCGCGGGCATCGTCTCGGCGATCAACCGCGTCACCGGTCAGGGCGGTGCGTATGACCGCTTCATCCAGACCGATGCGTCGATCAACCAGGGCAACTCCGGCGGCCCGATGTTCGATCTGAACGGCAACGTGATCGGCGTGAACTCGCAGATCTTCAGCCAGTCGGGCGGCAATATCGGTATCGGCTTCGCGATTCCGGCGGCCGTTGCCAAGCCGATCATCGCCACCTTCATGAAGGGCGGCACGATCGAGCGCGGCTATATTGGCGTCCAGCTGCAGCCGGGCGGCACGATCAACGAGGATACCGCAGCCGCACTCGGCATCGCCAAGAACCAGGGCGAGCTGATCAACGACGTGACCGCAGGTGGCCCCGCGGCGAAGGCCGGCGTCCGCGCAGGCGACGTCGTGACCAAGGTCAACGGCCAGGTCGTCACGGTCGACCAGTCGCTGTCCTATCTCGTCTCCAACGTGAAGCCGGGCCAGACCGCGCGTCTCGACATCCTGCGCAACGGCAAGCCTGTCGTGGCCAACGTGGTCGTCGTACCACGTCCGAGCGCGGACAAGCTGGCAGCGACGCTGGGCGGCGATGCACAGGGCTTCGGCACCGACGATGGCGATGACGGCGATGATGCCACCACCGCCGCACCAACGGCCGGCGCGGTGCTCGGGATCGGCGTACAGCCGCTCACCCCGGCGATTGCGCAGGCGGTTGGCGTCGAGGCGAGCACGCAGGGCGTCGTCATCGCGGTCGTTGCGCAGACCAGCGACGCCTTTGGCAAGCTGAAGCGTGGCGACGTCATCATCTCGGTCAACGGCTCGCCCGTTCGCACGGCGGCCGACCTCCAGAACGCGGTCAACACCGCGAAGGCCGCGGGTCGCCCGCAGGTCCTGCTGCAGGTCAAGCGTGGACGCAGCCCTGCACAGTTCCTGCCGGTCAAGATCAAGTAATCCACGACCGACACGACTGACCCGAAAAGGACCGTCGCTCACCCGAGCGGCGGTCCTTTTTCTTTGCAGGCTACGGGGATAGGGTCGGTGCCGGATAACGAGGACGAGAGCATGAGCGACGGCATCTTCATCGGCGCGAGCGTGGACGGCAAGCCGCAGACGCTGGCGTTGAAGCGCGCGAACCGCCACGGCCTGATCGCGGGTGCGACCGGCACCGGCAAGACGGTGACGCTGCAGGGCATCATCGAGGGGTTCTCCGCAAACGGCGTGCCGTGCTTCGTCGCCGACGTGAAGGGCGACCTGTCCGGCCTCGCGATGGCGGGATCGCCGACCGCCAAGACGCATGCGACCTTTGCCGAGCGCGCGAAGGCGATCGGCGACGATGGCTGGGCCTATGCCGACACGCCGGTGCAGTTCTGGGATCTGTTCGGCGAGCAGGGGCATCCGATCCGCACCACGATCAGCGAGATGGGGCCGCTGCTGCTGTCGCGGCTGATGGATTTGAACGACGTGCAGGAGGGCGTGCTGACGATCGCCTTCCACGTCGCCGACAAGGAGGGGTTGCTACTGATCGATCTCGACGATCTGCAGGCGATGCTGACCGAATGTGCTGGCCGTGCGGACGAGCTGACGGTCACCTATGGCAACGTGTCGAAGCAGTCGATCGGCGCGATCCAGCGGTCGCTGCTCCAGTTGCGCACGCAGGGCGCGGAGAATTTCTTCGGCGAGCCCGCGCTCGACATGAACGATTTCATCGGCGTCGATGATCGCGGTCGGGGGATCGTCAACATCCTCGCCGCCGACAAGCTGATGGCTTCACCCAAGCTGTACGCGACGTTCCTGCTGTGGCTCATGAGCGAACTGTTCGAGCATCTCCCCGAGATCGGCGATCCCGACAAACCGGTGCTGTGCTTCTTCTTCGACGAGGCGCATCTGCTGTTCGACGACGCCCCCAAGGCGCTGCTCGAGAAGATCGAACAGGTCGTCCGGCTGATCCGGTCGAAGGGGGTGGGCGTGTATTTCATCACGCAGAACCCGATCGACATTCCCGACACCGTTGCAGGCCAGCTCGGCAACCGCGTCCAGCATGCGCTGCGCGCGTTCACGCCGCGCGATCAGGCGGCGGTGCGCGCGGCGGCAGAGACGTTCCGCGCCAATCCGGGCGTCGATGTCGCCACGATCATCACCGAGCTGAAGGTGGGCGAGGCGCTGGTGTCGCTGCTCCAGCCCGACGGCGCGCCGACTCCGGTCGAGCGGACGCTGATCAAGCCGCCCGCGTCGCGCGTCGGACCGATCACGCCCGCCGAGCGGAAAGTGATGATTGAGACCGACGCGATCGGCGCGAAATACGACACTTTGGTCGATCGCGAATCGGCGGAGGAATTGCTCGCCGCCAAGACCCAGGAGGCGAGCGCCGCAGCGGCCGAGGCGAAGGCGACGACTGAGGCGGAGAAGGCCGCGGCGGCGCAGGCGAAGGTCGACGCGCGGGCGGCGAAAGAGGCGGAACGCCAGCGCGTCGCGGACCAGCGCGAGGCGGACCGCCAGCAACGTGAAGCCGACCGCGAGGCGGCGAACTCGCCCTGGACCAAGATGGCGACGTCCGCGACGCGCGCGGCAAGCTCGTCGATCGGCCGGCAGGTGGCGAACGAGATCGGCAAACAGGTGTTCGGCACGACATCGCGCCGGCGGTCGTCGAGCGGCGGCCTGGTCGGCACCGTGCTGCGCGGGGTTTTAGGCGGCCTGTTCCGGGGGTAAGCTGTTAGCGTGACCGGGGGCGGGCTGCCCTAAAAACAACTATACCACCCCGGCGGAGGCCGGGGCCCAATTGGGAAACGGAGGTAACGTCGGGAGGCGTTCCGTTACATCCACCTTCCCGATTGGGCCCCGGCCTTCGCCGGGGTGGTGGTCAAGCCGTTCAAGGAGCCAAACCATGTCCCTCGATTTTGAATCCACAACCGACTGGACCAGCATTGGCGAGGACAGCCTCGACGATGCGATCACGCTGCGCCGCGCGATCCATGCCGACCCCGAAGTCGGCCTCCACTGCCCCCGCACCTCGGACAAGGTGAAGGCCGCGCTCGCCGGCCTCCCGCTCGAGATCCGCGAAGGCACGTCGACCACCGGCTTCGTCGCGATCCTGCGCGGCGGGCGCGGCGGCACCGCCGGCGGTAACGGGCGCACCGTCCTGCTGCGCGGCGACATGGACGCGCTGCCGATGCAGGAGGAAACCGGGCTCCCGTTTGCGTCGAAGATCGACGGCGCGATGCACGCCTGCGGGCATGATTCGCACACCGCGATGCTGGTCGGCGCGGCGAAAGCCTTGTGCGCCCGCCGCGACCAACTCCCCGGCACCGTCGTCTTCATGTTCCAGCCCGGCGAGGAGGGGCATCACGGTGCCCGCCACATGATCGCCGACGGCCTGCTCGATGCGCCGCTGCCCGAGGCCGGGTTCGCGCTGCACATCTCGCCCAACATGCCGATGGGGCATGTCGTCAGCCGCGCGGGTACGCTGATGGCCTCGACCGATACGCTGCGCGCGACGATCACCGGGCGCGGTGGCCATGCCGCGATGCCGCACGACTGCCTCGATCCGCTGCCGATCGCCTGCGAGATCGTCACCGCGCTCCAGACCTATGTCGCGCGGCAGGTGGCGGTCACCGATCCCGCGGTGCTGTCGATCACCAAGCTCAACGCCGGTAGCGCGCACAACGTCATCCCGTCGACCGTCGAGATGCTCGGCACGATGCGCACGCTGTCGGAGCGGACCCGCGAACAGGTCCGCGCGGCGTTCATCCGCATGGTCGAGGGCATTGCCGCCGCACATGGCGCAGTCGGTACGCCGACGATCGAGGAAGGCTATCCGGTCACCGTCAACGACGAGCGTGCGACCGATCTGATGAAGGCGTGCGCGACCGCGATCGGCGGCGAGGGCGCCTATCAGGTGATGCCGCCGATGATGGGCGCGGAGGACTTCTCGTACGTGCTCCAGAAGCTCCCCGGCGCGATGGCGTTCATCGGCGCCGCGCCCGAGGGCAGCGACCCGCGCACCAACCCGCCGCTCCACAACACCAAGATGACGATCGACGAACGCGTGATGGCGCACGGCATCGCGATGCACTGTGCGGTGGCGGAGCGGTTCCTGACGAACGGCTTCGACTGAGCCGCTCGCCGCATCCCCCCATTCCGCGGCGTCCTCCCACTCCGTCATCCTGACGAAAGTCAGGATCCAGGGTTACGGGCGATGCCGTGCTTGGCTCTGGATCCTGACTTTCGTCAGGATGACGGGGGGTAGTGACCGGGTTCTAGGGGCGGGCTCAGTTCAACGGCCGCGTAGTCCCCGCGTAATTCGCGACCGCGGCGGCCGCGTTCTGGATCAGCTTCTGCCGCTCCGGCATCGGCCGGATCGTGTCGCCGATCATTACCGCGATCGCATAGCGCCGGCCGTCGGGCGCGGTCAGCAGGCCGACATCGTTGAAGCCCGCGTTGCGCCGGCCGAGATCCTGCCCCGTCCCGGTCTTGTGCGCAATCTCCCACCCGCCGGGCAGCGCCGCGCGCAGCCGGGCACGGCCGGTGACCGACCGGCCCATCGTATCGAGCAGGATCTTGGTCGACGTCTCGGACAGCAGATCCCCCTTCGCCAGCCGCGCAATGGCATCGGCGATCGCGATCGGCGCAGCGCCGTCGGGCGGATTGCGCACATAGGCGTCGAGCGCGGCGGCGCGCACTGCCGGCGACAGCTGGTTGCGCGCAGTCAGGAAGCCGCCATTGACGGCGTAGGAGGGCTGCCAGACGAGCCCCGCGGTCCCGCTCTGCAACAGCCGTTCGCCGGGCCCGAACCGGATCGCGCCGAGCTGCTTGCGCGCAATCATCGACCGCACCGCGGCCGACCCGCCGACGCGCGTGAGCAGCCGGTCGTTCGCGGTATTGTCGCTATGCGTCAGCGCGCGCGTGAGCAGGTCGCCGACCGTCGTGCGATAGCCATCGCCCTTGACCAGCATCGCGATCGGCTGGTGGAAGAGAGTGAGGTCCTGCGGGCGGACCACGATCGGCTCGTCGAGGCGGATCCTGCCCTGGTCGCGCAGGTCCATGACGGTCAGCGCGACCCAAAGCTTGCTGACCGATTGCTGCGGCAGCAGCTGGCGCCCGCCCGCCTCGACCGTCCAGCCGTCGTCGACCGCGCGCACCGCGATGCCTGCCTTGCCCTGGAAGCCGCTTTGTAGTTCGGAAATCGCGTTGACCAGGCTGGCAGGCGCGGGGCGCGCCGTGCGCGGCAGCGGCGGCGGCACCGGAATCGAGACGAATCCCCCGGCCTGACTCACCGGGCTGACCGCAGGCGGGGTGGGCCGCGATGCCGATCCACATCCGGCGAGCGCCACACCGAATAGGGTGGTTGCCAGAAGACGCTTGAACGCACTCGCCGATGTCATGATGGATTGAAGGCCCTGCACTGGAGCATCGATCCTTATCGGTTGCTCGGGCGCGCGAAACAGCACCTCCGCACCGCTGCGACGAAGCGCGCGGGGGTTGCGCCCAATCGCGCCGCGATCAGGGAACGAGAACCGTGTCGACCGCATCGGGCAACGTGTCGGGATAATCGAGCGTGAAATGGAGCCCGCGGCTTTCATGCCGGTGCAGCGCGGACCGGACGATCAGCTCGGCGGTCTGGAGCAGGTTGCGCAGTTCGATCAGGTCGGGCGTGACGCGAAAATGCTGGTAATATTCGGCCACCTCGTCGTTGAGCAGCTTGATCCGGTGCTGCGCGCGTTCGAGCCGTTTGGTCGTGCGGACGATGCCGACGTAATTCCACATGAATCGGCGGATCTCGGTCCAGGTCTGCTTGATCACCACCTCTTCGTCGGAATCGGTGACGCGGCTTTCGTCCCAGGGACGGATCGGCGGGGGCGGGGGCAGGCTGTCCCACGCGGCGGCGATGCTGTCCGCGGCCGCCTCGCCGAACACGAAGCATTCGAGCAGCGAGTTGGACGCGAGCCGGTTCGCGCCGTGCAGACCCGATTCGGTGCATTCGCCCGCGGCATACAGGCCGGGCAGGTCGGTCTTGCCATGTTCGTCGACGACGATCCCGCCGCACGTGTAATGTTGCGCAGGGACGACCGGGATCGGCTGCGTGGTCATGTCGATGCCGACCGTCAGCAGCTTCTCGTGGATGTTCGGGAAGTGGTGGCGGATGAAGTCGGCGGGCATGTGGCTGATGTCGAGATGGACGTAGTCGAGACCATAGCGCTTGATCTCCGCGTCGATCGCGCGCGCGACGATATCGCGGGGGGCAAGTTCCATCCGCGCAGCGTCGTAATAGGTCATGAAGCGCTTGCCCGTCGACGGGTTGATCAACCGCCCACCCTCACCGCGAACCGCCTCGGTGATCAGGAAATTCTTGACCTCCAGATTGTAGAGGCAGGTCGGGTGAAATTGCATCATTTCCATGTTTGAGACCCGCGCACCCGCCCGCCACGCCATCGCGATCCCGTCGCCGGTCGCGCCGCGCGGCGCGGTCGAGAACAGATAGGTCCGCCCGGCGCCGCCCGTCGCCAGGATCGTCGCGCGCGCCGTGTAAAGGCCAACGCGCTCGGTCTTGCGGTCGACCGCGTACACCCCCCACACATTGCCCGCGCCCGAATAGCGTAGCTCGTGCCGCCCGGTCGCGAGGTCGATCGCGATCTGATCGGGCACGAGCGTGATGTTGGGATGCGCCTCGGCCGCGCGTTGCAGCGCCTCCTGCACCGCCCACCCGGTCGCATCGGCGACATGGACAATCCGGCGATGGCTGTGCCCGCCTTCGCGCGTCAGGTGGAGCGCGTTGCCCTCGGTCTCGAACGGCACGCCGAGATGGCTGAGCCGCTCGATCGCGGCGGGGGCGCCCTCGACGACCATCTCGACGATCGCGCGGTCGTTAAGGCCGGCGCCCGCGACCATCGTGTCCTCGACATGATTCTCGAACGTGTCGCCGGGTTCGAGCACCGCGGCGATCCCGCCCTGTGCCCAGGCGGTCGACCCTTCGTTGAGCGCGCCCTTGGCCAGCACCGTCACGGTAAAGCGGTCGGCGAGGGTGAGCGCGGCGGTCAGTCCGGCGGCACCCGATCCGACGATGAGGATATCGCTGGTCATGCCGGTCGTGACGGAAGGCTGCGCATCGTCGCGCGACAAGGGGAGAAAATCCTGCATTGCGCCGCTGTGGCACAAAAGTGGGGCGACAGGACAGGCCGCGTGCGTCGATCGCTTTGCACGTCGATGCGCGAACCCGGATGCCGGGGGTCGAACATGGGTCGGATCGCGCCTAGGCTGTAGCGCGTGACGAATTATGACGCGCGCTTCTGGAGTCTCGCCGCCGGCCTGTCGGGCATGGCCGGCTATGTCGACGCGATCGGCTTTCTCAAGCTGGGTGGCCTGTTCGTCTCGTTCATGAGCGGCAATTCGACTCAGCTCGCGGTCGGTGCCGTGCTCGATCCGCCGATGGCGGCGATGGCGGGGCGGCTCGTGCTCGGGTTCATCGGCGGGGTCGTCGTGGGCACGTTGCTGTCCGAGATCGCCGGCCGCTATCGCAAGCCCGCCGTCCTGGTCTTCGTCGCCGCAGTCCTGGCGATCGCCGCGGGCATCGACGGCCGCGCCTCGATCGGCTGGACGACGACCATGATGGCAGCGGCGATGGGATCGGCGAACACCGTCTTCCAGCGCGCGGGCGAGGTCAGCATCGGCGTGACCTATATGACCGGAACGCTCGTCAAGTTCGGCCAGCGGCTGGCGGGCGCGATGATTGGCGGGCCGCGCTGGGCGTGGCTGCCTTATCTGGTGCTATGGGGCGCGCTGGTTGGCGGGGCGGTCGGCGGTGCGCTCGCCTATGCGCGGCTGGGCACCGACGGGTTGTGGATCGCCGCCTTGGTCGCGATCGCGCTGGCTGGCTATGCCGCAGCGCTCGGTCCTGCCGAACCTGCAGGCGCCCGACACCTGCCCGCGGTTTAGCACCTGCCGCGACGTCAGGCGTTGGCGGCGCGCGTCAGGCTCAGGAACACGTCCTCGAGATCGGGTTCCTTGGTCGAGACGTCGACGATGCCGAACCCGCCGCCCTGGATCGCGGCCAGGACTTCGCCGGCGTTCACGCGATCCTTCTTGTAGGTGATCTCGAGCGTGCGATCGCCCTTGAGCGTGATCTTCTCGAAGCAAACGTTCGCCGGGACATCGGTCACGTCTCGGTCGACGGTGACCGCGACGATCTTTTCCTGCGCTTTGCCGACCAGCTCACGCGTGGGTTCGTTGGCGATCAGGCGACCGTTGTTGATGATCGCGATCCGGTCGCAGAGTTCCTCGGCTTCCTCGAGATAATGCGTGGTGAGGACCACCGTCACGCCCGCCGCGTTGAGGCTGCGGACATAGGTCCAGAGTTGCTGGCGCAGCTCGATATCGACGCCCGCGGTCGGCTCGTCGAGGACGAGGACGGGGGGCGAGTGGACCATCGCCTTGGCCACCATCAGGCGGCGTTTCATGCCGCCCGACAGCGTGCGCGCATAGGCGTGCGCCTTGTCCTCGAGATGCACCGCGCGGAGCAGCTCCATCGTGCGGCGCTTCGCCTTGGGCACGCCGTAGAGCCCGGCCTGGATCTCCAGCGTCTCGAACGGCGAGAAGAACGGATCGAACAGGATCTCCTGGTTGACGATACCGATCGACGCCTTGGCGTTGCGCGGATGCTCGTCGGTGTCGAAGCCCCAGATCGCCGCGCTGCCGTCGGTCTTGTTGACCAGGCCAGCCAGGATATTGATCAGCGTCGACTTGCCCGCGCCGTTCGGGCCGAGCAGCCCGAAGATCTGGCCGCGCGGCACGTCGAACGTCACGCCGTCGAGCGCGCGCTTGGGTGCCGCCGTGCCGACGGGGGCATAGGTCTTGCAGAGATTGGTGATGGCGATCGCGGCTTCGGTCATGGTGGCGGCATAGCGGGGCGGGAAGGGCGGGTCATCCCCTCGGGTGTCGCAAAGAAGATTTGTTCGCGCGGAGGCGCGGAGACGCGGAGTTGTCGCATCCAGCCTGTCGGTCGGGAGACCCACCTCCTGTTCCGCCGTTCCTAATGTGGAGGTCGCTTCGCGATAAGCGCTACACCTCCGCGTCTCCGCGTCTCCGCGTCTCCGCGCGAACCCATTCTTCCTTCTTGCCGACACAGAAGAACCAATTGCCCGCCCCGCCCGCGCTTGCTATCGCGCCCGCATGCATCCGCCGCTCGAAATCACCCGCGTCACCCACGCCCGCGTCGCCTGCGATGGCGCCACCGACATTCCCGGCGGCGCAGCGCTCGGCCACCCGCGTGTCTGGTTGCAGATCGACGAGACCGGCTATGTCGATTGCGGCTATTGCGACCGGCGTTTCATCTTGGTTGGCGGGGCCGCCGATGGCGCGGACCAGTCGACATTGCGCGACCATGGGGATGGCGCGGGCCGCTAAGCCCCTTATATCTATCGGATGACGATAGCTGCAGACCCCCGCTCGTTCCTCTACCGCGACACGCTCGACCCCGAGCAGGCGCAGGCGCTGACCGCCAAGGCGCTCGGCAAGGCCGATGACGGCGAACTCTATCTCCAATATCGCAAGGCCGAGGCGTTCGGGTTCGACGACGGCCGGCTGAAGACCGCGTCCTACGACACGAGCTCGGGCTTCGGCCTGCGCGCGGTGTCGGGCGAGATGACCGCGTTCGCGCATTCGAACGAAATGACCCCCGCTGCGATCCGCCGCGCCGCCGAGACGATGGCACTGATTGAGCCGGGCGTCGCCGCGAAGGCGGGGCCGCCACAGGGTACCAACCGACACCGCTACACCGCCGCTGACCCGCTCGATCTCGTGCCGTTCGCGGACAAGGTGAACCTGTGCCAGACGATCGACGCCGCCGCGCGCGCGCGCGATCCGCGCGTCGCGCAGGTGTCGGTCAGCCTGTCGGGGACGTGGTCGGTCGTCGAGATCGTCCGCGCCGACGGCTTCATCGCGACCGACGTTCGGCCGCTGGTGCGGCTCAACGTGTCGATCGTCGCCGAGCAGAATGGCCGGCGCGAGACGGGCAGCTACGGGATCGGTGGCCGCTATCTTTACACCGACCTGTTCCAGCCCGAGACGTACAACCGCGCGATTGACGAGGCTCTGTCGCAGGCGCTGGTCAATCTCGAGTCGATCGCGGCGCCGGCGGGCGAGATGACCGTGCTGCTCGGCAATGGCTGGCCCGGCATCCTGCTGCACGAGGCGATAGGCCACGGGCTCGAGGGCGACTTCAACCGCAAGGGGACGTCGGCCTTCTCCGGCCGCATCGGCGAGCGCGTCGCGGCCGAAGGCGTGACCGTGGTCGATGACGGATCGCTCCAGGATCGCCGTGGATCGTTGACGATCGACGACGAGGGTACGCCGACGCGCGAGACTGTGCTGATCGAGGACGGCATCCTCAAGGGCTATATGCAGGACCGGCTCAACGCGCGGCTGATGGGCGTCGAGGCGACGGGCAATGGCCGCCGCGAAAGCTATGCGCACGCGCCGATGCCGCGGATGACCAACACCTTCATGAAGGCGGGCAACGACGATCCCGCCGAGTTGCTGAGCCGGGTCAAGAAGGGCATCTTCGCCAAGGCGTTCGGCGGCGGGCAGGTCGACATCGTGTCGGGCAAGTTCGTGTTCAGCTGTACCGAGGCGTATCTGGTCGAGGACGGCAAGCTGGGCGCGCCGATCAAGGGCGCGACGCTGATCGGCGACGGACCGAGCTCACTCACAAAGGTGCGCGGCATCGGCAACGACTTCGCGCTCGACGAGGGTATCGGGATCTGCGGCAAGGGCGGGCAGTCGGTGCCGGCCGGCGTTGGGCAGCCAACGTTGCTGGTCGACGGGCTTACGGTCGGCGGGACGGCCGCTTAATAGCCTGAGATCAGCATATCGAGTGCGGCCTTGATCTCGAACTGTGCCGCCTCGAGCGTGGTCACGATGGCTTCGATATCGCGGACGTCGATTGCGCGGGCTAGCGGCGTCGCCATCGTCAGGGCTTGGCCGTTGATTGTGAAGCTCGGTGTCAGCCTCTTGAAGATGACGGCGTCGGTTGGACGGAGCGGCACCACGAAGCGCGTCTGCAGGTCTGACAGCAGGTCTGATTGGCAATCAATGGCCAGCACGTTGCCTCGGATTCGATAGACGTCGAACTGTGCCATTCAGAGCGGCCGCAGATGCGCGAGCGGATCGCCATTCTCGTCGTACCAGCGGTTCCAGCTGTCGAGCGCTTCACGATTCTCTTCCTTCCAGCGCCGCTCCTGCTCAACCTTCGTGGCGTGCCGGATCGCTTGTTCGCTGATCTGCGAAAGGTTGAGTCCCGCTTCCCGTGCCGCCGCGACAATGCCAGTATCCAGCGACATATTGACCGATTTGCGCTTGCCGGTGGCGATGGGATCATGCTTCATGCGCACAAGTTATGCGCGTAGCTGGCGCGCGTCAATTCGGAGTCGATCGATGGAATTCTTTCCCGCGCTCACCGACGACCACCGCGCGTTCGTCGCGCGGCAACCGGTGTTCTTCGTTGCGACGGCGGCGGAGGGCGCGCGGATCAACCTCAGTCCGAAGGGGATGGACAGCTTTCGCGTGCTCGATGCGAACACGGTTGCGTATCTCGATGTCGGGGGCTCGGGGAACGAGACCAACGCACATCTGGCCGCGGATGGGCGGATCACGATCATGTTCTGCGCCTTCGATCAGCCGGCGCTGATCTTCCGCATCTATGGCACGGGTCGCCCGGTGCTGCCGCAGGATGCGGAATGGGCGGACCTGTATGCGAAGTTCACGCCTCTGCCGGGCACGCGACAGATCTTCGTGATCGCGGTGAGCGAAGTGCAGACGAGTTGCGGCTGGGGCGTGCCGTTCATGACGCTGGAGCGCGAGCGGCAGACGCTGTCGAAATATCACGCGAAGCAGACCGAGGCCGAACGGATCGAGGAATTCGCCGGCCCCGTCGCGAGCATCGACGGGTTGCCGGTTCGGCTTGCGACGGTCTTGCCGGACGGTGGCGGAGTGTGACCTCTGGCATCTGGGTGTCGGCTATATCCGTAGCAATCGCACCACCCCGGCGAAGGCCGGGGGCCAGTTGGAAAGGTCCAGGTAAACGGGGGACCGTCCGCCGTTACGTCTGTTCCCCAACTGGGCCCCGGCCTTCGCCGGGGTGGTGCTTGCTGCCGAGTGGGGACACACGCTCCCCTACGACGGCTTGGTCCCTACGACGGCTTGGCGCGATCCTCGCGGGCGTAGTCTTACCGCCCCGCGCTGACCCGCCAGATCACGTTGCCGACGTCGTCCGCCACCAGCAGGCCACCGGTCTTGTCCGTGATGACGCCAACCGGGCGGCCCTGCGCGTCGCCGTCTTTGTTCAGGAACCCACCGAGCACATCGACGGGCTTGGCGTTCGCTGTAGGGAAGCCCGTGTCGCCGAACGGCACGTAGACCACCTTGTAACCCGAGACGGGCTTGCGGTTCCACGAGCCATGTTCGCCGACGAACACCCCGTTGGCGAACTTCTCGCCGAGCTTTGCATCGGCCGAGAAGGTCAGGCCAAGTGCCGCGACATGCGGCCCCAGCGCATAGTCCGGACGCTTCGAATATTGCTGGAGTGCCGGATTCTTTGGCTCCACCCGGCTATCGGGATAGCCGCCCCAATAATACCAGGGCCACCCGAAGTTATCGCCAAATTCGACCTGCGTCATGTAATCCGGGGCGAGGTCGGAGCCAAGCATGTCGCGCTCGTTGACGACGGTCCACAGCCCGCCCGACTTGGGGTTGATCGCCATGCCATTGGGGTTGCGCAGCCCCGCGGCGTAGATCCGCCAGTTCTTGTCCTTCGGCCAGACCTGCAGGATGTTCGCGCGGTATTTCTCGGCATCCATGCCGTTCTCGGCGATGTTCGACGACGAGCCGACGCCGACATACAGCGTCTTGCCGTCCGCGGCCGTGATGACGTTGCGCGCCCAGTGGTTGCCGCCTGGGTTGAGCTTGATGACGAGCTCGGGCTTGGCGGTGATTTTCGTCGCACCGTCGGTATAGGGCACGCGGACGAGCGCGTCGGTGTTGCCGATATAGAGCTGGCCATCGAGCAGCGTCATGCCGAACGGCGAGTTGAGGCCGGTCATGAACACGGACTTCGTCTCCGCGACGCCATCGCCGTTCGCGTCACGCAGCAGCGTGATACGGTTGGCCGAGGGCACGCCGGCGCCGGCGCGGCCCATCAGCACCTTCATCACCCAGCCGGTGATCCCCCCGCCTTCGCGCGGCGGCGAGTTGGTCTCGGCGACCAGCACGTCGCCATTGGGGAGGCGGTACATCCAGCGCGGGTGATCGAGGCCGGTCGCGAATGGCTGCACCTTCAGCCCGGCGGCGGGGGTCGGCATCGCGCCGTTCTGCCAGCCGACGACCTTGGCGACCTTGACGGTGGGGATCGTCTGGATGCGCGGATCGGTGATCTTGGGCAGCTTGCCGGCGACCTGATCGACCGACAGCTCGGCCGTGTCGGGCCAGGCGAGATAGGTAACGCCCCCGGCGATCACGAGAAGGATCAAGCCGAGGACGATGAGGATGTGTTTGCGCATGAGGAGGAGATTAGGGGGGCGAGAGGGCGGGGGCAATGGTTACGGTGCCCCCGCGTTGCCCCAACACTTGCCCCCTCCGTCATCTCAGCGAAAGCGGGGATATCTACGAGGCAAATGCGGTGGCCCGAACCCGAATGTCCCAGCTTTCGCGGCGATGTTTGTCGGAGCGCCGTGGTAGCGTTGGGCGCTCTGGAACGACCATGACGGCACGGGGGTAACAGCACGGCGACACGTCCGTCAGTCGTCATCCTCAACCGGCACCACCGGCGGATGCAGGCGCAACCGATTGATGCGCCGCTCGTCCGCATCGGTGATCTCCAGCTTCCACCCGCTGGGATGATCGACGCATTCGCCGACTTGCGGCACGTGGCCGGCCAACAACGCCGCCAATCCACCCAGCGTGTCGATATCGCCATCGACCTCGGCCAGGCGCGCATCGATCAGCTCGGCTGCGTCTTCCAGCTCGGCGCGCGCGTCGACGTCCCAGGCGCCGCCTTCGATCGGTGTCATCAGGACCTGCGGCGCGTCGTCATGCTCGTCCTCGATATCGCCGACGATCTCCTCGATCAGGTCCTCGAACGTGACGAGGCCTTCGGTACCCGAATATTCGTCGAGCACGATCGTCAGGTGGACATGCTTCTGCCGCATATCGGCAAGCAGATCGAGCGCGCCACGCGACATCGGCGCGTATAGCGGCTCGCGGATCAGCCCCGCGATCGACGCAGGGTGTTCGACGCCGGTCGCCAGAATGTTGAAGACGTCCTTAATGTGGACCATGCCGATGATCGTATCGAGGTTGTCGCGGTAGACGGGCAGGCGGCTGTGGCCGGCTTCGGCGAACAGCTTGACGAGGTCGGCGAACGGGGTGTCCTCCTCGACCGCGATGATGTCGGCGCGCGGCACGCCGACATCGCCTGCGTCACGCTCGCTAAAATGCAGCAGGTTGCGGACCATCTGGCGTTCGAGCGGGGTGAGATCGCCCTTGGCATCGGGGGCGGGATCGCCCTCGTGCCGGTCGATCGCCTCCTCGAGCTGGTCGCGCAGCGATTCGTCGGGGGCGCCGAAGATCAGGCCTTTCAGCCCGCGCCAGATACTGTCGGTACTATCGCCGTTTCCGGCAGTGGGGCCATCGGCCATCGTGGTCGTCAGTCCTCTGTGATGAGATAGGGATCGTGGAGCCCGAGCGTGGCGAGCGCGTCGCGTTCGATCTGCTCCATACCCTCCGCCTCGTCGTCGTCGATATGGTCATAGCCTAGCAGATGCAGCGTACCGTGCACCATCAGATGCATCGCATGATCCTCGACCGAAATGCCGCGCTCCGCCGCCTCGGCGACGCAGACGCCGTGCGCGAGGATGATGTCGCCGAGCAGCACCTCGCCATCGTCCGAATTCTGCGTGATGGTCTCGAGCAGGTCGGCCTGCACCATCGGGAACGACAGCACGTTGGTCGGCTTGTCCTTCTGGCGATACTGCTTGTTGAGCGTGTGGACCTCATCGTCCGAGGCGAGCCGGAACGAGATCTCGACCGTGGCGGCGCTGGTCAGCAGCTGGCCGTGCGGCGTGCGCTCGATCGCCGCGGTCGCGGCGCGCTGGGCGAGGCCGTCCCAGTCCTGGTCGGGCCAGGGAGCCTCCGAAGAGAGCGCGATTTCGAGCATGCGGGTCCTTCCGGCGGAAACGTCAGGGCGAAATCATTACACATGCGGCAAAGTTCCGCACGCTTTACGGTATGCGGATGTCCGGCGGCTATCCCGGGGTCTCCGGAATAGCCGCGCGCGGATCAGGCGTCGCTGCCCTCATAGGCTTCGACCACGCGGCCGACGATCGGGTGGCGGACGACATCGCCGACGGTGAAGCGGCACATCGAGATGCTCTCGACCCCCTCCAGGCGCCGGACCGCGTCCGCCAGACCCGACGCCGCGACGCCGCCGGGAATGTCGACCTGCTTGGGATCGCCGCAGATCACCATCCGGCTGTTCTGGCCGAAGCGGGTGAGGAACATCTTCATCTGCGCGGGCGTGGTGTTCTGCGCTTCATCGAGGATCACGAACGCGTCCGCCAGCGTGCGGCCGCGCATGAACGCGATCGGTGCGACCTCGATCTCGCCGCTCGCGATGCGGCGTTCGACCTGCTCGGCGGGGAGGCAGTCGTAGAGCGCATCGTAGAGCGGGCGAAGATAGGGATCGACCTTCTCCTTCATATCGCCGGGCAGGAAGCCCAGACGCTCGCCCGCCTCGACCGCGGGTCGCGACAGGATGAGCCGCTGGACGCTGCCGGTGATGAGCTGCTGGACCGCCTGCGCGACCGCGACATAGGTCTTGCCGGTGCCTGCTGGTCCGAGCGCGAAGATCATGTCGTTGTTGGTCAGCTCGCGCATGTAATGCGCCTGGGCCGGCGTGCGGGGGACGATCGTCTTTTTCCGCGTGCGGATCATGATCGGGGGGGCAGCGCCGCCGCCGGCATCCGCGCGGATGATCCCTTCGAGCACGGGTTCGTCGGCCATCGCGATCGAGGCGTCGACGAGGCCGGTGTCGACATCCTCGCCGCGCTGGATCCGAGCATAGAGATCGTGGAGCACGTCGCGCGCCTTGGCGACCTGTTCCGCGGTGCCCTCCAGCCCGATCTTGTTACCGCGTGCGGTGATGTACACGCCGAGGCGATTTTCGAGCGCCACGAGATTCTGGTCGTACTGGCCGAAGAGCCGGACGAGAAGTTGGGGCTTGTCGAACAGCAGTTCGACTCGGGCGCGGTCACCGGACTGGGCGGGAACGGGTTTACGGCTCATGCGGTCCTTTCGGGGGCAGGCGTGTCGGATCGATGATCGGGTATGGTCGAGCCGGCACGCATCACGCCTGGGATGGCGTTCGACCAGAGATGAGCATGGGAGCCCGCGCGTTCAAGCGGCGCCGGGGCGCCTGCGTAGAGATGATTCGAGTCGCGTGGGCGAAGCTGCATCGGGGGCGAGTGTGGCAGGGGATTTGGGTGGGGGACAGCGAAATCGCGGGGGGGCTGTGGGGACGGCCGTCGGGTGTTGCCGTGGGGACTCAGTCGGAGGCTGCTTGATCCTACCCCGTAAGGGGGAGGTGGCGCCGTAGGCGACGGAGGGGGAGGATGCGCAACGGCGGTTTCCCTTTCCTCCCCCTCCGTCAGGCTGCGCCTGCCACCTCCCCCTGGCGGGGGAGGATCAGAACGCAGCTTAGGCGGCTTCGGCGATGCGTTCGATGCCGGTCAGCGAGTTGGGGCCGGCGGCGGCGAGGGTTACCTCTACCAGGTCGCCGATCGCGTGGTCGCCGATCAGGTGGACCGATTGCAGCCAGGGCGACTTGCCGATCAGCTGGCCGGGGAGCTTGCCGGGGCGTTCGAGCAGCACGGTGCAGGTGCGGCCGACCGTGGCGGCGTTGAAGGCGTGCTGGTCGCGGTTGAGCGCGGCCTGGAGGCGCTGGAGACGCTCGTCCATCACCGCCTCGGGCACCTGCTCGACGATCGACGCGGCGGGGGTGCCGGGGCGCGGGCTGTATTTGAAGCTGTAGGCCTGCGCATAGCCGACCGCGTCGACCAGGCTCAGCGTATCCTCGAACTCGGCATCAGTCTCGCCGGGGAAGCCGACGATGAAGTCGCCCGACAGCGCGATGTCGGGGCGCACCGCGCGGACTCGGTCGAGCAGGCGGAGATAGGAGTCGCGGGTGTGCGACCGGTTCATCGCCCTGAGCACGCGGTCGCTGCCCGCCTGGACGGGGAGGTGGAGGAACGGCATCAGGCTTTCGACGTCGCGGTGCGCGTCGATCAGGCCCTGCGTCATGTCGTTGGGATGGCTGGTGGTGTAGCGAATGCGCGCGAGGCCGGGGATGCGGTCGAGGTCGCGGATCAGGTCGTGGAGGCCGCGCTCGTCTTCGCTCCACGCGTTGACGTTTTGCCCGAGCAGCGTGATCTCGCGCGCGCCGGCGTCGACCAGGGCCTTGGCCTCGTCGACGATCGCCGCGAAGGGGCGGCTGATTTCGGCGCCGCGCGTGTAGGGGACGACGCAATAGGTGCAGAACTTGTCGCAGCCTTCCTGCACGGTCAGGAACGCAGACGGCGTGACTTTCCGGCGGGTCGGGAGCGCGCCGAACTTCGACAGCAGCGGCATGTCTGTGTCGAGCGACGGCGTGCCCGCGGCGGCCTTGGCGACGAGGTCGGGGAGGTTGTGATAGGCCTGCGGACCGACGACGACGTCGACCTTGGCGCGGGTGAAGATCTCCTGCCCCTCGGCCTGCGCGACGCAGCCGGCGACCGCGATCATCGGCGTCTTGCCGTTCTTGCGCAGCTGGTCCTTCCGCAGGCGGCCGATGTCCGAATAGACTTTTTCGGTCGCGCGTTCGCGGATGTGGCAGGTGTTGAGCACGACGATGTCGGCGTCGACCGCATCGGCCTGGGTCATCCCGTCGGCGGCCATCAGTTCGGCCATGCGCTCGCCGTCATAGACGTTCATCTGGCAGCCGAACGACTTGACGTGGTAGGTCTTGGGTTTCGAGGTCATGCGCGCGCCCTATCAAATTTGCGGCGGCGGGGGGAGGGGGCGTCTTCGGGGCGCGGTATCAGAGAGTACCTCCCGGCGTCAGAAGCACCGCCCCGGCGGAGGCCGGGGTCCAATTGGGGAAGGTCGCCAACCGAGGGCGGCGCTTCGTTACTGCGACCTCTCCAATTGGGCCCCGGCCTTCGCCGGGGTGGTGTTTGCGGTTTGGAGGGCAACTCGCTCCCCCCAGGTCTCCCGCGAAGGCGCGAGCCCAGCCTGGATCCCCGCCTTCGCGGGGAAGCATAGGGTCAGAGCGCTTCCATGCGGCGGCGGGCTTCGGCGGCGATGGCCTTGCGGTAGCCATAGTCCGCCGGATCGAAGTCTTTCGCGAAGTGCAATGTTGCCACGAAGCTGCCTTTGCGTTTCAGGACGCGGGCGGCGTGGTGCTGCCCGGGTTCGTCGCCGACCCAGGCGAGTTCGTGCGTCGCCGCGCCATAGTCGATGCGGACCGGCTGAATCCTGACGCCGGGCGGCGGCGGATCGAGCGCTGCCAGCAGCGCGGCCTTGAAGGGCAGGAGCGTGGTGCCGTCGCCGGTCGTGCCCTCGGGAAACAGGGTGACGGGCCAGTCCGCCGCCAGCGCGTCGCGAATTTCGGCGATCTGTGCGGTCACGGCCATGCGGTCGGCCCGGCTGACGAAGATAGTGTGGTTGAGTGTGCAGAGCCAGCCGACCAGCTTTATGCCGCGAAGTTCGGATTTCGCCACGAACGCGCTGCCGGTCGCGCCGGACAGGAGCAGGATGTCGATCCAGCTCAGGTGGTTCGAGACGAAGACGACGTCGTGGCGGAGCGGGGTGCCGGCGACACGGGCCTTGGCGCCGACGATTCGCGCGACCAGCCCCAGGAACCGCGGCGGCCAAGGTGACTTGCGACCGAACACCCGCCAGGCGCCATGCAACGGCAGCGCGACGAGCAACGCCAGCAGAAGCGCCGCCAACCGCGCGCCAAGGCGGAGCCGGCCGATCGCGTCAGTCCTTGCGGGTCAGCGCGACGCCGTAGAGTTCCATGCGGTGGTCGACGAGCCGGAAGCCGAGCTTCTCGGCGATCGCCTTTTGCAGCTGTTCGAGTTCGGGATCGACGAATTCGATCACCTTGCCACTCTCGACGTCGATCAGATGATCGTGATGTGCCTCGGGTGCAGGCTCGTAGCGCGCGCGGCCATCGCCGAAATCGTGGCGGTCGAGAATGCCGGCTTCCTCGAACAGGCGAACGGTGCGGTACACGGTCGCGATCGAGATACCGGGATCGATCTGCGACGCGCGCTCATAGACCTTCTCGACATCGGGGTGGTCGTCCGCCTCGGATAACACGCGGGCGATGACTCGGCGCTGCTCGGTAATGCGCAGGCCCTTCTCGTTGCAGAGGGCTTCCAGATCGATCTTGCGCGGCATGTGTCTTTCCCTTGTTAGGGGCCATGTAGGGCGTTCGCGCTGTTGCGAAAAGGGATAGTGACTCGCAATAAGGTTTAGCTGTTGATATCTCTCGAATATGTATGTGCGTCGTGCGCGACGCCGGTCTTGCCGCGGTAATAAGCGCGGCGTTCGCCGACCTTGGTGAAGCCGTGTGCCCGGTACAGCCCGACCGCGTCGTTGCCGGCGCGCACCTCGAGGTGAAGCTTGGCGATGTTGCCTGTCGAGCATTCGGCGATCGCGGCACGGATCAGCGAGGTGCCGACGCCGCGCCGACGCTGCGCGGGTGCGACCGCGATCAGCAGCAATTCGGCCTCGTCGGCGACCGCACGGGTCATCGTGAAACCCGCGGGGACATCGTCGACAAAGGCGAGCGTCAGCTGCACGCCGGTCAGCGCGAGCACGCCGAGACACTGGCTGCGCGTCCACCCCTCGCCATAGCGCGGGTCGAACGCCTCGGTCATCAGCGCGTCGACGATCGCGAGATCGCGTGCGTCGCCGGTGCGCAGCGCGACTGCGCGGGTCGCGACCTGACGCGTGGCCATTATTTCGGCACCGACGGCTTGGCGTCGGGCGCGCGGCCATAGATCGGGCTGGGGGGCAGCGCGGTTAGCGAATCCGGGAGCAGGATCGCCGCGGCGGCATCGGGCAGCGCCTCGGTGAGATCGAGCGCGGGATCGAGTGCGGCGAGCCAGCGGACGCCGTTGCCGACCGCGCGGCGTCCGGCCAGCGCGGCAAGCGCAGCGTCCGGCCTCAGCGACACCATGTCGGTGCGCGGCGACAGATCGGCGGAGAAGGCCTGCATGAAGACCTCGCCATGCCCGCCTTCCATGACGACCGCAATATCGTGGGTTGGTCTCTCGGAAAAAGCGGCGGCGGCGATCAGCGGGAGCGAGGAGAAGCCTGCGATCTCCGCGCCCCATCCGAGCGCGAGCCCCCGCGCGGCGGCGATCCCGACACGGACGCCGGTGAAGCTGCCGGGGCCGCAATCGACGAGGATGCGGTCGGCGCGGCCGCCATCGGGGAGGTCGGCGATCATCGGGATCAGGCGTTCGGCATGGCCGCGGCCGACAACGTCATGCGTGCGGGCGATGACCGCGCCCGCTTCGATGAGCGCGACCGAGCAGGCGGTGGTGGATGTTTCGATGACTAAGTTGCGCATGTCTATTCCGTCACATCCCAACGTCCGTCACCCCAGCGAACGCTGGGGTCTCCCGGTTGGCGGAGGCCGTGGCCAGAACCAGAAGACCCCAGCTTTCGCTGGGGTGACGGTGTTTGGCTAGCGCAGTCGGCTAGCGCGTTCAGGCTATCGTATTGAACTTCGCGAAGTCGGGGCGGGGCGAGCGGCCGTAGATCGTCGCGGGATCGCCGTGGCCGAGCGTCGAGATGAAATTTGTCCGTACTGCTGGCGTCTCGTGGAAGAACGCGGCGTCGACCTTTCCGGCATCGAACCCCGACATCGGCCCGGTATCGAGCCCCAGCATGCGCGCCGCGATGATGAAATAGGCGCCCTGCAACGTCGAGTTGCGGAATGCGGACGCCTCACGCAGTTCGGCATTGCCGTCGAACCAGGCCTTCGCATCGGCGTGCGGGAACAGCTCTGGCAGATGCTCGTGGAAATTGGTGTCCATGCCGATGATCACCGACACGGGCGCCTTGAGGATCTTGGGCTGGTTCTGTGCACTGCACGCGTCGGCGAGCTTCTGCTTGGCCTCGTCGCTGACCACCCAGATCAGCCGGGCCGGAAGCTGGTTGGCCGATGTCGGGCCCCATTTCATCAGGTCCCAGATCGCGTGCAACTCCGACTCGGCGACGGGCTGGTCGGTGTAGCCGTTATAGCTGCGCGCTTCGCGGAAGACGCGGTCGAGGACGCTATCGTCGAGGATCATCAGACGGCTCGCACTTCGGTGACTTCGGGGACGTAATATTTGAGGAGCTGCTCGATGCCGTTCTTGAGCGTGGCGCTCGACGAGGGGCAGCCGGCGCAGGCGCCCTGCAACTGGAGGAACACCTTGCCCTTGTCGAAGCCGCGATAGACGATGTCGCCGCCGTCGTTCGCAACGGCAGGGCGGACGCGCGTGTCGATCAGTTCGCGGATCTGCGCGACGATATCGGCATCGGCGGGATCGTCCGACAGCGCGGGCTCGTCCGAGGGGACCGAGAAGCCGGCGCGTGCGGGCTTGAAGAGCGGCATCGCGGCAGAGAAATGATCGAGCAGGATCGCGAGCACGTCGGGCTTCAGGTCCGACCAGGCGACGCCCGGCGCGGCGGTGACCGAGACGAAATCGCGGCCGAAGAACACGCCGGTCACGTCGCCGAGATTGAAGATCGCCTCGGCCAGCGGACTGGTCTCGGCCTCCTCGGGCGTGGCGAAGTCGCGCGTGCCGGCGTCCATGACGGTACGGCCCGGCAGGAACTTCAGCGTCGAGGGGTTCGGGGTGGATTCCGTTTCGATCAGCATGAGGTGCATGTGGCCCGGCGGACGCGGGGGATCAAGCGGCGAACGGGAAACGGTTTCTTTCGGGCGGTGTGGGGAGGGTCGCGCAGCCTGGTCTTTAACGTCAGACGTCGAGCTGTTTCACCGCGGCGTTCCAGCTGCCGATGTTGCGCACCGCGTCCTGGACGAACGCCGAACGGCGGACGATCCCGAGGAACAGGTCGGCGATCCACTTGCCCGGGTTCCGCAACGGGCGTTCGAACTGGATGAGCAACACCACGCGCGTCCCGTTCGTGTCGTTCCACACTTCGTGCTGGTAGGTGTCGTCGAATACCAACGTCTCGCCCTCCGCCCAGCGGACGGTGCGATCGTGGACGCGCATCCGGACGTCGCCGTCGCGCGGAACGATCAAGCCGAGATGACAGGTGATCAGCCCCTTGGTCACGCCGCGATGCTCGGGGATATGCGTGCCGGGCGCGAGGATCGAGAAGAACGCGCTGTTGAGCCCGGGAATGCGCGCCACCGCCGCCGCCGTGTGCGGGCAGCGCGCGAGGCTGTCCTCGATGGGGTAGCCATAGCCGTAGAGGAAGAAGGACCGCCATTTGTCGACCTCGGCGATCGAGCGATGATCGGGCGAGATCGTCGCGAGGCTGGGCGATGCCTCGCCTTGGAGCGCGACCTGCACCGCCTCGTCGCGGATCGCGGTCCAGCTTTCGCGCAGGTCCGCGGTCCAGGCAAAGTCGCGGACGTCGAGCACCGGGTCGTTCGACACCAGCGAGGATGAGGCGATCATCCGGTCGAACACGCCGCGCAGATGCTTGCCGACGCGGATGATCAGCGGGCGGTTAGCCTCCGCGACCATCGGTGCGCCGGGTTTGGGCGCGCCGGAGATGATGGTGAGATCAGGCTTGCGGGCGCTGCGCCGAGCGCTGGGTTCGCCCAAATCCCGCCACAATGACGATTGCTTCAGTTCGGCTTCGACCGTCATCTCTACCCTGCATCCAGGCGCACCGCAGCGCCGATCCCCTTGTTCCTGCACGACATACCGCCGGTGTTGGACGAAATGATGGCAGTTGCGACGGCCAGCGGGGCGCGGCGCTGGCGATGCGTGCGCGGGGGCGCTACAGATGCGCGATGGTATTCTTCCCGCGCTTGTATCGCGCTCCCGTCCTGCTCCCCCTCGTGCTCGGTCTCGCTATCCCGGCGAGCGGGCAGATGGCGACGCAGCAGGCCGCGTCCACATCTGCCGAGGGGGGGCCAAAGGAAGCGCCGACGCTTCCCGAGCTGCAGGGCGTCGATACGACCGCATGGCTCTACAAGGGCAGCGACCTCACCCGCGACCCCGAGTGGAAGTTCGGCACGTTGCCCAACGGCCTGCGCTTCGCGGTCCGCAAGAACGGCGTGCCGCCGGGCCAGGTCTCGGTGCGCGTACGGATCGATGCCGGATCGCTCAACGAAACCGACAGCGAGCGCGGCTTTGCGCATTTCATCGAGCACCTCTCGTTCCGCGGGTCCGAATACGTCCCCGATGGTGAGGCCAAGCGCGTCTGGCAGCGGTTCGGCGCGACCTTCGGGTCCGATACCAACGCGCAGACCACGCCGACCTCGACCACGTTCAAGCTCGATTTGCCGTCGGCGACCGAGGCTGGGCTCGACGAAAGCCTGAAGATCATGTCGGGAATGATGGAAAAGCCCGTCATCACCGATGCGTCGGTGACCGCCGAGCGTCCGGTCGTGCTCGCCGAGCAGCGTGAGCAGCCGGGGCCGCAGGTGCGGTTCGGCGATGCGATCCGCGCGACCTTCTTTGCCGGGCAGCCGCTCGCGGATCGTTCGCCGATCGGCAACATCAAGACGCTGGAGGCCGCGACCGGCGGCAGCGTGAAGGCGTTCCACGATCGCTGGTACCGCCCCGAGAACACCGTCGTGATCATCTCGGGCGACATGGATCCGGCGCTGTTCGGGCGGCTGATCGTCAAGAACTTTGCCGACTGGAAGGCGATCGGTCCGTTCACCCCCGCGCCCGATTTCGGTAAGCCAGATCCCAAGGCGCCCGTCTCCGCGACGATCGCCGAGCCGGCGATTCCCGCGGTGGTGACGCTCGGCGTCGTGCGCCCGTGGGAGTATAAGGACGACACCGCGATCATGAACCAGAAGCGGCTGGTCGACGTGCTGGCGACGCGGCTCATCAGCCGCCGTCTCGAGACGCGCGCGCGGGCGGGCGGGAGCTTCCTGCAGGCGGGCGTGTCGATCGACGACGTCTCGCGGTCGGCGAACCTGACGAGCGTCAACATCGTGCCCATCGGTACCGACTGGGCGGCGGCGTTGAAGGACGTCCGCGCGGTAATCGCCGACGCGCAGACCAACGCGCCGAGCCAGGCCGAGGTCGATCGCGAATATGCCGATTTCGACACGATCATGCGGACCAGCGTCGAGACCGCGAAGGTCGAGGCAGGATCGAAGCAGGCGGACGACATGGTCGGCGCGCTCGATATCCGCGAGACGGTGGCGGGGCCGGAGACGTCGTACAAGATCCTGCAGGACGCGAAGGCGAAGGGCATGTTCACCCCCGCCACGCTGCTCGCGTCGAGCAAGGCGATCTTCGAAGGCACCGCGACGCGCGCGCTCGTGAACACGCAGACGCTCGATCCGGGCGCGGCGAGCAAGCTGGCGACGGCGTTGAAGGCCGACGTCTCGGGGCTGGCGGGCAAGCGGCGTGCGCAGGCCGCGGTCGATTTCTCGAAGCTGCCGTCGCTCGGCAAGCCGGGCATCGTCGCGAGCCGCGAGAAGATCGCCGCGTTCGACATGGAGCAGGTGAACTTCGCGAACGGCACGCGCGTGCTGCTGTTCCCGAATGCCGGCGAGACCGGGCGCGTCTATGTGCGCGTGCGGTTCGGCGGCGGCTATACCGCGATCCCGTCGAACCGGCCGACACCGGCCTGGGCGGGCGATCTTGCACTCGTTGCTGGCGGTATTGGCAAGCTGGACCAGGGCGATCTCGACCAGCTGACCGCAGGGCGTCGGATCGGGCTCGATTTCGGTATCGACGACGATGCGTTCACGCTCGGCGCGATCACCTCGCCGGCGGATTATGCGGACCAGCTACGGCTGATGGCGGCCAAGCTGGCGTTCCCGGCCTGGGATCCGGCGCCCGTCGCGCGCGCGCGCGTCGCGGCGCTGGCCGGGTTTGCGGGCTATGATTCGTCGCCCGACGGCGTGTTGTCGCGCGACCTCGAAGGCCTGTTGCGCGCGGGCGATCCGCGCTGGGGGACGCCGTCCAAGGCGACCGTCGAGGCGTTGAACGCGAAGGACTTCCGCGCGTTCTGGGAGCCGATCCTGAAGACCGGGCCGATCGAGGTCTCGATCTTCGGCGACGTGAAGACCGAGGACGCGATCGCCGCGGTCGGCAAGACGTTCGGCGCGATGAAGCCGCGGACCGCGGTGAGCACGATCGGCGCGCCGGTCGGCTTCCCGGCGCACAACGCGACGCCGGTGATGCGCGCGCATACGGGCCCCGAGAATCAGGCGGCGGCGGTGATCGCCTGGCCGACCGGCGGCGGGATTGACAACATCGTCGAAGCGCGCCGCCTCGACGTGCTGGCGCAGGTGTTCAGCGATCGGCTGTTCGAGCGGCTGCGGCAGGCGGCGGGCGCGAGCTATAGCCCCAACGTGTCGAGCCAGTGGCCGGTCGGGATGAGCACCGGTGGCCGGATGGTCGCGATCGGGCAGGTGGCGCCCGACAAGGTGTCGTTCTTCTTCCAGATCGCGCGGCAGATTGCGGCAGAACTGGTGTCGACGCCGATCGCCGCGGACGAACTCGACCGGATCAAAAAGCCGATGGGGCAGTATATCCTGCGCGCATCGACCGGGAACCAGTTCTGGCTGCAGCAGCTGGGCGGGGCGACGTTCGATCCGCGCCGGATCGCCGCGACGCAGCGGATCGCGAGCGATCTGGTCGCGACGACGCCGGTCGAGTTGCAGGCGACGGCAGCGAAGTATCTGCGGCCGGAGAAGGATTGGACGATGGCGGTGGTGCCGACTGCAGCGGAGAAGTGATCGCCTAGTCCCTCTCCCCCTCGGGGAGAAGGAGGGAGGAGCCGTAGGCGACGGAAGGGTGAGGGGCGTTGGGACGGGCGGTCCGAGCCTCACATGCCCTCACCCTCCCACACGCAAGAGCGTGCGGGCCCCTCCCTCTCCCCCGAGGGGAGAGGGGTTTTAGGGTTTGTACAACGCGTCCAGGCGCTCGCCATAAACCTGCTTCAGGACGTGGCGGCGGATCTTCAGGCTGGGGGTGAGCTGTTCGTTCTCGATCGTGAACGGACCGTCGGCCAGCACGAACCGGCGGACGCGCTCGGTCACCGTCAAATCCTTGTTCACCCGCTCGATCGCGAGGCCGATCGCGGTGCGGAACTCGCTGTTCTCGGCCAGCCGGGCAAAGCTGCACGCATCGCCGTTCGCCGCGCACCATTCCTGCGTCCATTCGGGATCGGGCACGATCAGCGCCACCATATAGGGCCGCTTGTCGCCGACGATCATCGCCTGCGCGACCTCGCGCTGGAGCGTGAGCATCCCCTCGACCTTTTGGGGGGCGACGTTGTCGCCCTTGTCGTTGATGATCAGGTCCTTCTTGCGATCGGTGATCCGGATCCGGCCGTTCGCATCGATCTCGCCAATGTCGCCGGTGTGCAGCCAGCCGTCCTTGAGCACCTTCGCGGTCTCGGCATCGTTGCGCCAATAGCCGTGCATGACGAGCTCGCCGCGGACCAGGATCTCGCCGTCCGCGGCGATCCGGACCTCGGTGTCCTTGAGCGGCGGGCCGACCGAGTCCATCCGCACACCCGCCTGCGGTCGGTTGCACGAGATGACGGGGGCGGCCTCGGTCTGGCCATAGCCTTGCAGGAAGGTCAGGCCGATCGATTCGAAGAACAGCCCGACCTCCGGGTTGAGCGGTGCGCCGCCCGAGATCATCGCCTTCATCCGGCCGCCGAACTTCTTGGCGATCTTCGGCTTGAACAACGTCGCGACGGCGGCTTGCATCGGCCGGTCGATCAGGCGCAGCCGGCCGGCATAGCGCTTGCCGCCGATATCGAGCGCGCGGGCGAGCAGATAGGCGGACGCGCCGCCCTGTTTCTCGATCGTCTTCGAAATGCGCGTGCGCAGCACCTCGAACAGGCGGGGCACGACGAACATGATCGTCGGGCGGGTCTCCTCGATATTGGCAGCGAGCTTTTCGAGGCCTTCGGCATAATAGATCTGGCCGCCGAGCGAGATCGGGAAATGCTGGCCGCCGGTATGTTCATAGGCGTGGCTCAAGGGGAGGAACGACAGGAACACCTCGTCGTCCCAGCCGAAATCCTCCGAGATCACCGCCGCACAGCCCGCGCAATTGTGCAGGATTGCGCCGTGATGCTGCATCACGCCGCGCGGCGCGCCGCCGGTGCCCGAGGTGTAGATGATGCAGGCGAGATCCTCGCGGGTAAAATTCGCGCGGGCGGCGGCGGCCTCGGGCGCGGTCGGGTGCGCGGCGATCAGCGCGTGCCAGTTGTGGAAATCGATCGCGGCGGGGACTCGCATGTCTTCGAGCCCGATCACGATCTGCGCCTGGTTCGAGCGCAGGACCGCGGGCAGCACCGTCTTCGCCAGCTTGGCGGTCGAGACGATGATCGCGCAGGCGCCCGCATTCTCGATGATGTGGAGATGATCGCGTTCGGTGTTGGTGACGTAGGTCGGCACCGTAACGCAGCCCGCCGCCATGATCGCCAGATCGCTGAGGCACCATTCGGGTCGATTCTCGCTGACCAGCATGACGCGGTCGCCGGGCTTGAGGCCGATCGCGGTCAGCGCGGTGGCGAGGCTGGCGACCTGGCGGGCGGAGTCGGCCCAGCTGGTCGAAACCCAGGCGCCGCCGGTCTTCGTCCACAGGAAGGGCGCATCGCCCTTTTCCGCAGCGCGCGCGAAGAACATCGTGACGAGGTTCGGGAACCGTTCGAGCTGGCGCGGCATGATCTCTCCCTGGGCGCACCGCGAGCCGACGCGCCTCGTTACCGCCCTTGTAGGCGAGAAGCCGCATGCCGGACAATCACCGACGCCGTCGATGATTGTCCCGGCGTGTCAGAGATATGCGCAGGCCTGCCGGCGGTCAGACCCGGACGTAGCGGTAATACCAGACCTCATGGCCCTGCCGCCGTGCCTTGCGTTCGTACCGCGTCTCGGGCCAGTCGCCGGGGCGCGTGAGGAAGTCATGCGGCGTCTTGGCCTGCCAGACGAAATCGCGGCGCGCGGCCATGATCATCATCGACCAGCGGCAATAGGTCGGATCGTCCGTACCGAGCCTGAATTCGGCCCCAGGCTTCAGCTTGGCGGCGATCGTGTCGAGCGGCCCGTGATTGACCATGCGGCGTTTCGCGTGGCGCGCCTTCCGCCACGGATCGGGGTGCAGCAGATAGAGCCGGTCGAGGCTTGCATCGGGCAACCGCTCGATCACTTCGAGTGCGTCGCCCATGTACAACCGCACGTTGGTCAGCGCGCCATCGCGGATGTGCGACAGCGCGCCGACGACGCCGTTGAGGAACGGTTCGCAGCCGATGAAGCCGATATCGGGGTTTGCGGCGGCCTGTGCGGCGAGATGCTCGCCTGCGCCGAAGCCGATCTCGACATGCAGCGGACGGTCTTCGCCGAACAGCATCGCGGCGGTGATCGGACCCTCTTCGGGCACCGAGAGGTCGGCGAGCGTTTCCTCGACAAGGGCGGCCTGGCCGAGGCGAAGCTTGTGGCCTTGGCGTCGCCCGTAGAGGCGGCGGATAATGGAAGGATCGGTCATCGCCGCGCGCTCTAGCGACCTGCGTGCCGCGCGCAAAGCGTCGTCGGCGCGTTTGTCCGGCCCGGCGCAGCGCGAACTGGCGTATCCGCCCGCTGTCGATCGCCGTACGGTCGCGGACAGGATGTTGATTGCAGGCGATTTTCGGTACCGGGTGGATTGCGCCCGCTGCACGCTGGCATTGGCGTGGCGCTTGCCCTACCGGATGCGGATGGGCGATCTAGACAGGCTGGTTCCATCGGGAATCATTGAACAATGGGTCTTTCACCTGCGCCGGCAACGTGCGCGGGCGGCGGATTCGATCTGGTTGATCGACCAGGGTTTTACCCTGCACGACGGTCATGGCGGCACGCCGCAGCACGACGCCACCGCGCGGTGGCGCGCCGAGCAGGAAACGGTCGTCGAGGAAGTGACCGCGCTGCTGGCGCTGTATGACGGGATCAACTTGGGCAAGATCGATACGGACGCGTCGCCGGACGACAGTCAGCCCTGATCGCCATAGCTTTGCCGCATGAGCCAGCCGGTCATGTGGAGCGAGGTGCTCTCCGGCATTTCCGGATCTGCCATTGTCATCGCGAGTTCGGCGGACCGCATCATCTGCCGGTGCCGGTCGGCGAGGAGATGGTGCGCGGCACGGCCAGCCTCGGTCTGCGAACGCTCGGCGAGCAGCGTTTCCTGAACCGCGCGGTCGCGGTGATAGGCGACCCGGTCCGACCAGGCCTGCGCCGGGGTAGGGGGATCGCGCCGGTCGCTGGTCATCCGCATGTCCTTATAGGTAAACTTGATCTGGGTTAGTCTGATGCCAGATCCGCTACCGTCAAACGGTCCTGATGGATGCCGCCTTGCCACCAGACGAGCCGCCCATGCGGCGAAGATAGCGGCGCGGCGTGGTGCCTAGAAACCGGTTCGCGTCGCGCAGGAAGTGCGAGGCGTCGAAATAACCGAACTGGGTGATCGCTGTGAAATCCATCCCGGTTTCCTGAAACCGTCCGAGTGCGGCGATGAAGCGGCGGCGCATCAGCAATGTCTTCGGCGGAAAACCGAACCAGCGCAGCGCGATACGGCGAAGGTTATGCGCCGTCGTCGAGACCTGCTCGGCGGCGGTCGCTGCATCATAGACCAGCCCCTCGTCGATCAGCGCCGTCAGCTGCGCGATCAGCGTCGTCGTTGTCGCGTCGAGGGACGCGGTGCCGCGCGCGACCACGGCGTCCGCGAGCCGGGTGATCGCGAGTTGGGCGATGTCATTCGCCTCCCGGTCGGCCACGCCGTCGAGGCACTTTATGCCCAGATCCTGCGCGGCGACGATCCGGTCGGATACCGCCGTGGCGGCGACGGCGGTCAGCCGCGCCCAGTCGAGCGGGCTCAGCGGGATCTCGACCAGCGGTGCGCCTTCGATCTGCAACGTGACCGGGCGGCTCGACGGACCGACGACGACGACGTCGGTCAGCCGGTCATAGAAGCGGTTGCGGATCCGCGCCGATACCCGGGTGCTTTCCGGGATGATCAGGATTCGCGCAGTTCCTGGCAGGCGCGACATTTCGAAGGCGCCAGTCGACCGGGGGTGGACGATCCCGAGCGCATCGATCCGCGACCGCAATTCGCCCTCGACCGAGCGGGCCGTCACCAGCACCCCGTCGGTGGTCGTCGTCGATCGCATCGGAACAATCAGCATCGTCACATCCATTTTTGAGCCTGGGCCATTTTCAAGCCTGGGCGACCCCCGCCGCACCGCCATCGCCACGGCCAATGTTTGATCTCAATTGTACAATCGCGAAATGCCTACCGGGCTCAATTGTGAGACAGGGAGGCATGATGCCGCCAAATAAAAGAAAGCTTTTCCGCGGCTTGGCGAGGTTTGTGCCGCGCATCGGCAATCAGGCCCCCGGTCATGAGACGAGCGCGATCAATTGGGCGAGACCGTTGGTGCCGGTCTTGGTGACGACCGCCGCACGGTGGTTCTCGATCGTCTTGATGCTAAGCCCCAAGGCGCCCGCAATCGCCTTGTTGCTGTGGCCGCGGACGAGCATGTCGAACACCTGGCGTTCGCGCGCCGTCAGCAGCGCGGTGCGCCTGTTCAGCAGGCGGCGGCCGTTCGACCATGCGACGCCTTCGGCCACCGCGGTCAGCAGTCGATCCTCGTCGATCGGCTTTTCGAGATAGTCGAGCCCGCCATACCGCCGGACGCTGTCGACCGCATTGGCGGTCGTCGGCCATGCGGTCATGAACACCAGCGCGACGTCGGGATCGAGCTCGCGCACCGCATCGGCAAAGGTGAAGCCGTCCATGTCGCCCATCATCACGTCGGAGATGATGCACGCGGCCGGATCACGGGGATAATCGCGGAGCAGCGCGACCGGTTCGACGAAGGCGCGCGCGGCATGGCCGTGCCGCACGAGCAGGCGCGCGACGCTGGCGCCGAGATCGGCATCGTCGTCGAGGACGTACACCGTCGCCGGTGCGGAGGGAGAAAGGGTCACGCGGCGTCTCCGGTGAGCGTTCCGACGAGGGGAAGGGTGACGACATGCGCGATCCGCAAAAGCCCGCGATCGGCGCGCGACAGCGTGCCGCCATGCGCCTCGACGATCGCCTTGGCGACGAGCGAGCCGACGCCCATGCCTTCATGGACGAGGGGGTGATCGGCACAGTGATTGACCACTGCGATCGCAACCCGTTCGTCGCGGCGCGTGACGGCGATCTCGACCACGCCGTCGTCGGTCGCCTGCACCGCGTTGCGGACGAGATTAACCAGCGCCTGCGCGATCTCGATCTCCTGCGCGAGCACGGTCCATTCGGGATCGACGGGGGCGATCCGGATCGCGACGCCCGCGACGCTCGCCTCTGGCCGGGCCAGCGCTGCGACGGTGTCGACCAGGCCGCCGACCGGCAGCAGTGATGGCTCGTCGACCGCGCGTCCGCCGAACCGGCGGAGGCGACGGACGAGCGTCGACAGCGTCACGGTCTTGCGCTCGATGAGCCGCGCGGTCTCGGCGATATCGGGATCGGCATGGGCGCTGATCTCGACCAGATGGCGCGCCTCGATCGCCAGCGTCGACAAGGGCTGGCTGATCTCGTGGATGACGGCGACCGACATCGCGCGCAGCGTCTTGAGGCGTTCGGCCTGGAACAGCATCCGGTCGCGCCGGGCGACAGCGGCCAGCGCGCGCGCTTCGGCATCGGCGAAACTGCCCGCGAGATAGCCGACCACGGTGACCGCGGCGAGGCTCATGTGGAGCGCGAGCCGCTGGTCGACCGGGATCGCCCCGACCGTCTCGGGCAGGACGAGGATCGCGGTGACGACAATCGCGGCCCAGGCGGCGGCGCGGCCGAACCGGAGCCCGATCCAGGCGATCGCCAGCAACACCGGCGTCGCGGGAAGACCCAGGCCGATCGATGCGAGCATCCCGACCAGCCCGAGCGCGAGGCCGAGCACGATGACGGCTTCGGCGATATCCCGGCGCGACGGGACCATCGCGGGCATTGCCGTGCTGCCGCTCGACAGATCGGCGATCCACAACAGCGGCGGCGCGACGAGCAGCACGCCGAGCATGTCGCCGACCGCGAACCCGGTCAGCGAGACGATGACGTCGCGGACATTGGCGACGTTGGTGATGTCGGGCCTGACGATCGACCAGGGCAGCGCGAACGCGACGGCGATCAGCGGCGCGAGAACCGAGGCGAGCCCGAGCGGCATCGGCGCGGTCGCCAAGCTGCCGGTGGCGCCGTCGGCAACCCGGCGCACCACCGCGACCGCGATGCCATAGGCCAGGACCGGGCTGGCAACGCCGAAGATACCGCGCGGCCATTCAGGCTGCGTAAAGACGATGATCCCGGTCAGGCACTGGACGATGATCTCGGTCAGCGCCGTGGCAGGCGCGAGGCGTGCGCCGAACCGCCAGAACAGGGCGAGGCGGACGCCGGCCGCCGGAAACCAGAGCGAATAATAGCCGACGCCGCCCCACAGGATCGCGAGCCGGTGGAGCGCGAGGAAGGTCACGCCATAGCCGGCCAGTACCAGCCATTCGCGATCGCGCGGCAGCCATGGCGAACGGCTGCGAAGCGACGGCGCCCCGCCGGATGCGTCGACAGCGTCGATGTCGGCAGACGCACGATCGGCAGGAGGAAGGGGGACGGAAGCCATCCCCACCTCGATACCGCGATCCACGCGCGGCAGAACTAGGGAAATACCCGGAATGAACCGGATTGTACCCGCCGGCGCGCCCGACCGGGGGTTTTTCCCTGACTGACGACGCCATCGCGTCACGCCTACCGACGGGCTTCAGATCCAGTGTCCGGGAAATGCGATGTCGGCCCACGCACTATGAATTATTATCACAATATCGAGGGCGAGCAGATCAGCCCGATGGTGCTGCCGACGATCTCGGTCCGCGGCGACGACCTGCTGGCACTGCGGCACACGACCGCCCCCGGCACGCATGCGCTGGCAAACCTGCGCGTCGACTATCGACCGACCGACACCGGCGAGCGGGCGATCGCGCGCGACGGGCATAGCGGGCCGGGGCTCTATGCGTGCTTCTGGGACCGGCAGCTGTTCTACATCGGCACGTTTGCCGGCACCGGGCGACCGACCAACGGCAACGTCGCGCGCGAGCGCTGGACCCGACACGTCGCTGGCATGACCTTTCGCGGCAACGGCGTCACGATCGGCGAGCGCGCGCTCCACCAGATTGCCGAGGATGCGCCGTCGACTCTTGGCGCGCTGCTACTCGAGGCGGATCGGGCGCGGCTGTCGAAGACTGCGGGGATGCTGCAGACGCAGTATGCGACGTTCCGGTTCGCGTCGCGGCACTGGGACGATTTCGCGCTGCTCGACTCGGCGATGCTGGCGCGCTTTGCCTTTGTGTATCTGCGGCCGTCGCTGCACGGCCGGCTGGCGGGAATGGACAAGGCGACGCTCGATCCGCACCTGCGCGCGATGGAGCGGGGGATCGTCACGCTGCTCGATCCGCCGTGCAATGCCGCCTCGACCAATCGCGACGGGACGCCTGGGCCCGGGATTGCCGACACCGAGAAGACGATGCGGCAGGTGATGGATTCGCATCTCGCCGCGGTGCAGAGCGATCACCCGGACTATCAGCTGCGGTCGCGCCGGAGCTAGCCGGGGACCGGCGTCCGGATTGTGTGGTTGGCCCAAGCGCGGTAGGTCCCGCCGCGAACACGGCGCCGTCGCGCGCCGATCGGCGGCCTATCGACACGGGCGAAACATGGACTCCTCGGGCCTTGAGGCCGTTTTCCTCGCGAACCGTGACACGCTGCTGCGGTTCCTCCGTTCGCTGGGCGCGAACGATGCGGAGGATCTGTTGCACGAGCTGTGGGTGCGGATCCAGTCGGCGCCGACCGGCCCGATCGCCGCGCCGCTCTCGTATCTGTACCGGATGGCGAACAACGTGATGCTCGACCGGCATCGCACGGTGCGGCAGGCGGAGAAACGCGATCGCGCCTGGACCGAGGCGACGGGCGGCGCGACGCTCGATCGCTCCGAGGAACCGTCGGCGGAGCGCGTCGTGATCGCGCGCGAACAGGCGGCGCTGGCGGAGGCCGCGCTGCAATCGGTCGGCGACCGCGCCGCGCGGATCTTCCGGCGCCACCGCATCGACGGGGTCGAACAGCGCGCGGTCGCGGCGGAGTTCGGGGTGAGCCTCAGCACGGTCGAGGGCGACCTGCGCAAGGCGTATCGCGCGATGATCGAGGCGAAGCGGCAGTATGATGAGGCTTGATCCGATCGTCTCCGTCTTCGGCTATAGGAGGCCATGATGGCGGAGCATGAGGATACGGGCGCACCGGCGCTGACCGCGCTGGAGACGCGCGCGCTGGACTGGGGCGTCCGGACCGGCAGCGATGCGTTCGACGATTGGCCGGCATTCCATGCGTGGCTGGAGGCGGACCCGAGTCATGCGGCGGCCTATCATGCGATGGCGCTGGATATCGAGGATATCGCGGCGACGGTGCCACCAGTGCCGGTCGCGTTGGTCGATGTGCGGCCGGCGCGTCGCCGCTGGCCGGTGTGGACCGGCGGCGCGATCGCCGCGTCGCTGGCGCTGGTCGTCGGGTATGAGGCAATCGAAACGCGGTCCCATCCCTATGCGGTCGAGACCGCGGCCGGGGCGATGCGGACGATCCGGCTCGCCGATGGCAGTTCGATCGCGATGGGCGGTGCGACGCGGCTGGTGCTCAATCGCGACGATCCGCGCGCCGCGACGCTGGAGCATGGCGAGGCGATGTTCGTGGTTCGGCACGACGCGCGCGATCCGTTCGAGGTGCGCGTCGGGAGTGCGCGGCTGGTCGATGTCGGTACCGCGTTCGACGTGAAGCACGCGCGCGGCGAGATTCGCGTCGCGGTGTCGGAGGGCGCGGTCGATTATAACCCGGGGCGCGACGCCATCCGGCTCGTGCAAGGGCAGGGGCTGCTCGTGCGCGGCGGCAAGGCGACCGTGACCAGGGTCGACGTGGCCAGCGTGGGATCGTGGCGCGACAGCGTGCTGGCCTATGACGGCGTGCCGCTGGCGGAGGTCGCCGACGATCTGTCGCGCGCGCTCGGCGTCGATCTGCGCGCCGATCCGACTGTGGCGAAGCGCGCGTTCAGCGGCAGCATCGCTACCGCCAAGCTGGCGGGTGACCCGAGGCTGGCCGCGCCGCTGCTGGGCGTCGCGATCCGCAAGCGGGATGGCCACTGGGTGATGTCCGCACGCTCGTGAGGATGCGGGGGTGTCTGGTCGTCGCGGCGCTGGTCGCGGCCGCGCCTGCGGTTGCGGGGCAGGCTTCGGTCGACCTGCCGGCGGGGCGGTTGGGCGATGCGGTGCTCGCGCTCGGGCGGCAGTCGGGGACGAGCATTGTCGTCGGCGACCCGGGGCTATGGTCGCGGCGCGTGCCCGCGGTGCGCGGGCGGATGAGCGCGCGCGACGCGCTCGATCGGCTGGCGGATGCGGCGAACGCCGATGTCGTCGCGGCGGGATCGGTCGGCTGGCGGTTGGTGCCTCGCGTGGAGCGGCGTGCGCCGGTCCGGGTGGCGCGGACCAAGGTCGTTCGCGTCGCAGCGCCGGTGGTGTTGGGCGCGGAGATCGTCGTCACCGGCAGCAAGCGCGACGTGGCGCTGCGCGACTTTGCGGGGCAGGTGGCGTTGCTCGACGGCGTCGATCTCGCGCTAGGCGGTGCGGGGGGGACCGAGGCGATCCTCGCGCGGCTGGCGAGCGTGTCATCGACGCATCTGGGCGCCGGACGCAACAAGCTGTTTATCCGTGGGATTGCCGATTCGAGCTTTACCGGGCCGACGCAGACGACGGTCGGGCAATATTTCGGTGACCTGAGGCTCAGCTACAACGCGCCCGATCCGGACCTGCGGCTGTACGATATCGCCTCGGTCGAGGTGCTCGAAGGGCCGCAGGGGACGCTGTATGGCGCCGGCTCGCTTGGCGGGATCATCCGCACCGTGGCCAACGCGCCCGAGATGGGCGCGGTGTCGGCGTCGATCGCGGGGGGGCTGTCGGCGACGTGGCATGGCGATCCGGGGGCCGATCTGGGCGCGACGCTGAACCTGCCGCTGGGCGAGCGGGTGGCGCTGCGCGTGGTCGGCTACGGCGTCAGCGAGGGCGGTTATATCGACAATCCCGTGCTCGAACGGCGCGACGTGAACCGGACGCGGATCGGTGGCGGTCGCGCCGCGCTGCGGCTCGATGCGGGAAATGGCTGGAGCGTCGATCTCGGCGGGATCGGGCAGTGGACCAAGGGCGATGACAGCCAATATGCCGACCGCGACGCACCGAGCGTCGGCCGCGGCGCGCTGACCCGGTCGAGTGCGATCGTGCAAGGGTTCTCGGCGGACTATGCGATGGGGCAGGCGGTCGTGTCGGGCGCGATCGGCGGGGTGAGGGTCAAGTCCTCGACCGGGATCGTCGGGCAGACGCTGACCGAACGCTATGACGCGACGATGCCCGGTGGCGATGCGCGAGTGTTCGCGCAGCGCAATGCAACCATGCTGATCGCCAACGAGACCCGGGCGTGGCGGCCGATGCGGCACGGCTTCGGCTGGGTGGTAGGCGGCAGCTTCACGCACAACCGGACGCAGCTGTCGCGCTCGCTGGGGCCGATCGACTCACCCGCGCCGGTGACGGGCGTCACCAACAGCATCGACGAAGCGACGTTGTATGGTGAAGGCAGCGTGCAGCTTGTCCGCGGGCTGACCGCGACGGCGGGCGCGCGGGTGACGCGGGCATCGCTGGCGGGCACCGGCGAGGATATCGCGCCCGCGCGGCTGGAGGCGGTCGCGGCGGCGCGCGCGCGCGTGACCGCGGACCGGATCGAGACGAGCGTGCTGCCGACCGCCTCGCTGATCGCGGCGGTGCTGCCCAAGGTGTCGCTCTACGGGCGGTATCAGCAGGGATTCCGGCCGGGCGGGCTGGCGATCGAGGGCGATTTCGTGCGGCGGTTCGAGAATGATCGCGTCGCGACGCTCGAAAGCGGCGTCCGCTACGGGCTGGCGGGCGTCGACACCGCCTATCTGTCGGCCAGCGTGTCACACACGGTCTGGAAGGATATCCAGGCGGATTTTATCGATGCGACCGGGCTGCCGAGCACCGCAAACATCGGCGACGGGCGAATCTGGACGTTCAGTGCGGCGGGCGGGTGGAAGCCGGTGGCCGGACTGACGCTCGACGCGGGCTTCACCTACAATGACAGCCGCGTGACCGAGCCGAGCGCGGCGCTGTTCGTGGCGCTCGCGCGGATGAGCCAGGTGCCGAACATCGCGCGCTATGCCGGACGGCTCGGCGCGGATTACTGGCGCGATATGGGCAAGGATCTGGAACTGCGCGTGTACGGTTGGGCGCGCTATGTCGGGCGGTCGCGGCTGGGCGTGGGCCCGGTGCTCGGCGAGGAGCAGGGGGATTACCTCGATACCGCGCTGACCGCACGGGTCGGGCGGCCGTCGCTGGGGGTGACGCTCGGCGTGACGAACCTGACGGACAGCGTCGGCAACCGGTTCGCGCTGGGGACTCCGTTCCAGCTGGGGAACGGACAGATCACGCCGCAGCGACCGCGGACGATCCGCATCGGTCTGGATGCTGCGTTCTAGCATCACAATCCTCCCCCTTGCGGGGGAGGATTGGGGTCAGGCGTTCGCCAGCGCGCGCTGGTCGGCAGGGAGCAGCGCGAGGGCGGTCTTGTAGCAGTCGTCGACGTGGGAATTGCCGGCGAGCTTCATCGCGCCGAAGCTGATCGACGCGGCGACTGCCGAGCCGGCAAACGGGATGAACTTCGCCATCGATCCGACCGCGATACGCGCACCCATGCGGCGGAGCAGCGCGACGACGATGCGCTTGGTGACCATGCGGCCGATCATCGTGTTGCCCAGGCTAGACGCCATGACGAACGCCTGCTGCGCGAGCTGTGGCTCGAGCTTCTGAACCTGATCGTGGTCGAGCCCGAAGCGCTTGCTGATTTCCGGCAGCAGCTTGGTGAGCAGGCCGATGTCCGCGACGATGTCCGCCCCCGGGATCGGCACGACCGCGGCCCCCGCCGACGCCATCGCCCGCGTGGTGACGAGCTTCTTGCTGTCGTCGCGGATGCGGTCGAGTTCGGCGATGGTGTTGATCATGGCGGTATAAATCCCTCGATATGTCGGCCGACAACGCGCCGCCGCGATCCTGGTGCCGTGCGATAATGCGACGGGCTCCAAGGTTGGCCGCGGACGCCTCCGTCCTCCTTTCGAAAACACATCGAAAAGGGTTCCGTATGCGTCGTCTCCTGCTGACCACTACCTGCCTGTTCGCGATCCCCTCGTCGCTGCACGCGCAGACCGTGATCGATACCAAGCGGACCGACGCGGTGCGCACGTCGACGATCAAGGCGGGCGCGCCGGACAATCTGAAGATCGTCGCGGCGGGATCGGTGACGCCGACCAGCGGCACCGCGGTGACGATCGACAGCGTCAATTCTGTCGCCAACGAAGGCACGATCCAGGTGACCAACGCCGACGGATCGACCGGCATCCTGGCCAACGCCGGCACCGGCGGCGGCATCACCAACGCGGCGGCGGGCAAGATCATCGTCGACGAGAGCTATGTCGCGACCGACACCGACAAGGACGGCGACCTAGACGGGCCGTTCGCGGCGGGCACCGGGCGGACCGGGATCCGCACCGCGGGCGCCTATACCGGCGCGATCGTCAACAGCGGCGCGATCACCGTGAAGGGCAATGACTCCGCGGGCATCTGGCTGGGTGGCCCGCTGACCGGCGCGTTCACGCATGACGGCCAGACATCGGTCACCGGCGATCGGTCGACCGGCGTGCGGATCGCGGACGTCACCGGCAACGTCCGGCTGGCAGGCACGATCGCGGCGATCGGCCAGAACGCGGTCGCCGCGCGAGTCGATGGCGACATTGCGGGCGCGCTGGTGGTGCAGGGCGCGCTCGGGTCGACCGGCTATCGCTATGTGACGCCGCCGGCCGACGTGTCCAAGCTCGATGCGGACGATCTGTTGCAGGGCGGGTCCGCGCTGGTCGTTGCGGGCAACGTGTCGGGCGGGATCATCTTCGCGGTGCCGCCCAAGGATGCGAGCACGACCGATACGGACGAGGACAAGGACGGGCTGCTCGACAGCACCGAAGGTTCCGCGGCGATCACGTCGTACGGCGCGGCGCCGGCGGTGCAGATCGGTTCGGCCACGCGCGCGGTCGCGATCGGCGCGGTGGCGGGAACGGGCACCGGGTTCGGCCTGATCGTCGACGGCGGCATCGCGGGAAGTGGCGTCTATGGCGGCATCGAGGGCAATGGCCTGGCGATCGGCGGGCTTGGCGGAGCGGTGACGATCGCCGGCGGGATCGGCGTCAACGGCACCGTCGCGGCGACCGCGAACGGCGCGAGCGCGACCGCGCTGAAGTTGGGCCGCGGTGCGTCGACTTCCGAGATCCGCAACGCCGGCACGATCTCCGCGGCGGGCGGCGGCACGACCGCATCGGTATCCACCGCGGTGCTGGTCGACAGCGGCGCGTCGGTCGGCACGATCCGCAACAGCGGTACGATCAAGGCGACCGCGCAGGCCGCCGACGGCACCGCGATCGGCATCATCGACCGGTCGGGCACGGTGACCCTGGTGGAGAATAGCGGCGCGATCGGCGCATCGGGGGCGCTAGCCACCTCCGAGCGCAACGTCGCGATCGACCTGTCGGCGACCACGACCGGGACGATCGTCCGCCAGACCGCGGTCGCCACCGGCATCGCCGCGCCGGCGATCGTCGGCGACGTCCGCTTCGGCAGCGGCAACGATGTGTTCGAGGTCGCCGACGGCACCGTCGCGGGCATCGCGCGGTTCGGCAGCGGCACCAACCGCCTGGCGCTGTCGGGCGACGCGATCTTCACCGGCGGGACGGTGTTCGGCGCGGGCAACGATACGCTCGCGCTGGCCGGCACGTCGGTCTTCAGCGGCGCGGCGGACTTCGGCGGCGGCAGCGATACGCTGACGCTGGGCGGCACGTCGCGCTTCTCGGGGACGCTGGCGAACGCCGGCGGGCTGGCGGTCGCGGTCACTGGCGGGACGCTCGACATCACCAAGGCGGCGTCGATCGCGTCGTTGTCGGTCGGCGGCGGCGGGGTTCTCGCGGTGACGCTCGACAAGACCGGCGGCACGGGCACGATGATCCAGGTCGCGGGGACCGCGTCGTTCGACCAGGATTCGAAGCTCGCGCTGAAGCTGACCAGCGTGGTCGACGCGGAAGGCCGCTACGTCGTGCTGAAGGCGGGGACGCTGACCGGCGCTGCGAACCTGACCGCGACCACGACATTGCTGCCGTTCCTGTACAAGGGGAGCATCGCGACGGGCACCGGCAACGACCTGGCCGTCGACGTCGCGCGCAAATCGGCGACCGAGCTCGGGTTCAACCGCTCGCAGGCATCGGCCTATGACGCGGTGTACAAGGCGCTCGGCAACGACGCGAAGGTCGGCGGTGCGTTCCTGAACATCACCGATGGCGACGCATTCCGGGGCTCGGTTCGCCAGATGCTGCCCGACCATGCCGGCGGCACGTTCGAGGCGGTGACGATGGGCTCGCGCGCGACCGCCCGCGTGCTCGCCGATCCGCACGGGCCGTTCAAGGACGAGGGCAGCTGGGGCTATTGGGTGACTCAGGTCGCATGGGGCACGTCGAAGAGCGTCGCCGATACCGCGGGCTACGACATCAGCGGCTGGGGCGTTTCGGCGGGCGCCGAATACAAGACCGGGGTGGGCAATTTCGGCACGTCGCTCGCCTATCTCAACGGGCAGGACGCGGACGACGGCACCGACAACGAAGTCCGGTCGGGCCAGTATGAACTGGCCGGATACTGGCGCGGGCATTGGGGCGACCTGCAGGCGAATGCACGCGTGTCGGGCGCGAAGATCACGTTCGACGGCACGCGCCACTTCACAGGCGCGATCGGCAGCGAAGTCGTCGACCGGACGTCGCGCGGCGACTGGAACGGGACGCTCTACTCGGCGTCGAGCGGCGTCTCGTGGGACGGCGGCAAAGGCATCTTCGTGTTCCGGCCGGTGCTCGCGATCGACTATTACATGCTCAAGGAGGATGGCTACAGCGAGACCGGCGGCGGCAAGGCGATCGACCTGGTCGTCCAGTCGCGGACCAGCGACGAGCTCGCGGTGACCGCGAGCACCGCGCTGGGGCTGAACTTCGGCGGCACGAGCCCGGACGAGGGCTGGTTCCGGGTCGAGGCCGAGGGTGGCCGGCGCGAGCTGGTCGGCGGCGGGCTGGGCGCGACGACCGCGTCGTTCGAAGGCGGGCCGTCGTTCATACTGACGCCCGAGGAGCGGACGAGCGGCTGGGTCGGCAAGCTGCGCGCGGTCGGCGGCGGGTCCGCGTTCCGGATGGGCGGCGAGTTCGGTGCCGAGCAACAACAGGGTCGCGTCGCGCTGTCGCTGCGCGCGAGCCTGCAGATCGGGCTGTAGGGCTGGCATGGCCTGATCCTCCCCCGGGCGGGGGAGGATCATGGGGTCAGGTCCGCGTCTGCCAGCCGCCGCCGAGTGCGCGGAACAGGTCGACCTGCGCGCCGGCGATCCGTGCGTCCGCGGCGGCCAGCTCGGTATCTGTGTCGGCGAGCGTCCGCTCGGCGTCGAGGACGTCGAGAAAGTCGATCTGGCCTTCACGCTGGCGTGCGCGGGTGATGCGCGCGGCGGTGGCGGCGTTGTCGTGCGCGGATTGCAGTTGCGTGCGGCGATCGAGTTCGCGCGCGTAATTGGACAGCGCGGTCTCGGTCTCCTCGAGCGCGGTCAGCACGCTGCCGTCGAAATTGGCGAGCGCGCCGCGCGTGTCGGCCTCCGCACCGGCAATGCGCGCGCGCGCGGCGGACTGGTTGACCGACCAGTTGAGCAACGGGCCGAGCAGCCAGCGGATCGGGCCCCCGCTGAAGACGTCGCCGATGCTGAGTGCGGTCGAGCCGATCGACCCGCCGAGCGCAATCTGCGGATAGAGCTGCGACGTCTGCACGCCAATCCGCGCGGTGGCGGCGGCGAGGCGGCGTTCGGCGGCGTGCACGTCGGGGCGACGCGCGAGCAGACTCGCACCGTCACCGATCGGGATCGGCCGGTCGAGCCGCGGCGTGGTGGTGCGCGCGCCGGCGCTGGCGGGCAGGTCCTGCGGCGTGCGGCCGGTGAGTGTGGCGAGGCGGAAGAGTGCTGCCTGACGCTCAGCTTCGATCTGCGGTATGTTCGCGGCGCGCTGGTCGCGCAGTGCGGCGATCCGGACCTGATCGAGCCGCGCGGCACGGCCCGCGTCGACGCGCTTGCCGGTCAGCGTGTTCGATTTGTCGAGCAGCTCGACGATGCGCCGGGCGACCGCGAGGCGTTCTGCGGACGAGGCGGCATCGACATAGGCGCGCGTCGTGGCGGCGACGATCGAGACCCGGACCGCGTCCGCATCGGCCTGCGCCGCGCCGACGTCGCCGCGCGCGGCCTCGACGTTGCGGCGGACCCGGCCGGCGAGATCGACCTCGTAGCTGACGTCGAGCCCGACATCATAGGTGGCACGCTCGCGGTCGAGACCGGGGAGGTTCTGGAGTTGCGAGGTGCGCGCGTAACTGCCGCTGCCGCTCGCGTTCACCTGCGGCTCGCGATCGGTCTTCGCGCCGCGCAACGACGCGCGCGCGCTGTCGAGGCGGGCGACAGCGACGCGCAGGTCGGTATTCGCCGCCAGCGCGTCGGCGACGAGGCCGTCGAGGACCGGGTCGCGGTACATCCGCCACCAGTCGTTATCCGGCACCGTCGTGACGGTTGCCGTGTTGGCGGTGACGAACGACGCCGTCGCCTTGGGCGGAGTGATCGGCGCGACATAGTCGGGGCCGGCGGCGCACGCGGCGAGCGTCAGCGCCGAGAGGCTCGCGAGAAGCAGGGACTTCATGAGGCTGGTCCTATTCGGCTGGCTGAAGCGTCGCGGCGGGGGCAGGGCGGCGGCGTTCGAACCGCATCGCCAGCGCCCGAGCGACGACATAGAAGGTAGGAGTGAAGAGCAGCCCGAACCCGGTCACGCCGATCATCCCGAAGAACACCGCGGTCCCGAGCGCCTGGCGCAGTTCGGCGCCGGCCCCGTCGGCGATCACCAGCGGCACCGCGCCGAGGATGAACGCGAAGCTCGTCATCAGGATCGGCCGCAACCGGTCCTTCGCCGCGCGCACCGCCGCCTCGACCGGGGACAGGCCATCCTGTTCCTCGGCCTGCTTGGCGAACTCCACGACCAGGATCGCGTTCTTCGCGGCCAGCGCAATCAGCACGACCAGCCCGATCTGCGTGAGAACGTTGTTGTCCATCCCGCGCAAATTCACCCCGGTCATCGCGGCCAACAGGCACATCGGCACGATCAGGATGATCGCGAGCGGTAGCGTCAGGCTCTCATATTGCGCGGCGAGAACGAGGAAGACGAACAGCACGGCCATCCCGAAGACGAGCGCAGCGGTGCTGCCCGCGGCCTTTTGCTGATAGGCGATGCCGGTCCACTCATGCGCATAGCCGGCGGGTAGCGACGCATCGGCGAGCTTTTCCATCGCGACCAGCGACTGGCCCGACGAATAGCCCTTGGCAGTGTCGCCATCGACCTCGACTGCGGGGAACAGGTTGTAGCGCACCACGCGGTACGGGCCGGTCTTGTCGCGGAACGTCGAGACCGAGCCGACCGGGACCATCTGGCCCGAATTGGAGCGCGTCTTGAGGTTGGCGATGTCCGCGGTGGTGTTGCGGAACGGTGCGTCGGCCTGCGCGGTGACGCGGTAGGTGCGCCCCAGCAGGTTGAAGTCGTTGACGAACGCCGATCCGAGATAGACCTGCAACGCCTCGAACACGCGCTCGGGGGGGACGCCCAAGAGGTTGGCCTTGGCGCGGTCGACGTCGGCGAAGATGCGCGGCGTGGCGGTGTCGAAGAAGGTGTAGACCTGCGCGAGGCCCTTGGTCTGGTTCGCCTGGCCGATCAGGTCGTAGCTCGTCTTGCCGAGGTCGCCATAGCCGTGGCCACCCTGGTCCTGCACCATCAGGCGATAGCCGCCGGCCGAGCCGATACCCTGGATCAATGGCGGCGGGACGATCAGCAGGCGCGCTTCGGTGATGTCGCCCGTCGCCTTCTGCGATTCGGCCATGATGCTGGCGAGCGTGACGCCGAGCTTCTTGCGCTCCTCGAAGCTCTTAAGCGGGATGTAGGCGGCGGCCGAGTTGGGGGCGAGCGTCTGCGACGGGCCGTCAAAGCCTGCGAGCATGACCGCGCCCTTGACGCCGGCGAGCGGCAGGATGCGTTTGGCGACCTTCTGCATCACCGCGTCGGTGCGCTCGACCGACGAGCCGGGGGGCAGCTGGATGACGGTCAGGAAATAGCCCTGGTCCTGCGCGGGGACGAAGCCCGACGGGGTGACCATGAACACGCCGACCGTCACCGCGATCAGCGCGGCATAGGCGATCATCATCCGCTTCGGCGCGGCGACGAGGCGCGCGGTGAGGCGGCCATAGCTTTCGCTCATCCGCTCGAACCCGCGGTTGAAGGCATCGCCGGCGCGGCGCAGCGAGCGCGTGACGCGGTTGCCCGAACCTCCCGGGGCGGTGGGCTTGAGCAGCATGGCGGCAAGCGCTGGCGACAGCGTCAGCGAGATGAGCAGCGAGATGATCGTCGCGGTCGAGATCGTGACCGCGAACTGGCGGTAGAACGCGCCCGACAGCCCGGTCAGGAACACCGTCGGGATGAACACCGCGCACAGCACGAGCACGATCGCGACGAGCGCACCCGACACCTCGTCCATCGACGTGCGCGCGGCCTCCAGCGGCGAGAGCCCGTGTTCGAGGTTGCGCTCGACATTCTCGACCACGACGATCGCGTCATCGACGACGATCCCGATCGCGAGGACGAGGCCGAACAGCGACAGGTTGTTGAGGCTGTAGCCGAACGCGGCGAGCACCGCGAAGGTACCGATCAGCGAGACCGGGATCGCCACGATCGGGATGATCGCCGCGCGCCACTTCTGCAGGAAGACGAGGATGACCAGAACGACGAGGATCATGGCCTCGAACAACGTATGCTTCACCGCGTCGATCGACTGCGCGATGAACTCGGTCGGGTTGTAGATGACCTTGTATTCGAGGCCCTTTGGAAAGCGCTTCGACATGCTCTCCATCTCGGCGGTGACGGCTTGCGCGGCGCCGAGCGCGTTCGAGCCGGGACGCTGGAAGACCGCGGCGATGACGGTGGGCTTGCCGCTGAGATAGGTGTTGGCGCCGTAATCCTGCGCGCCGAGCTCGACGCGCGCGACGTCCGAGACGCGGACCTGGCGGCCTTGCGCGTCGGTGCGGATGACGACATCGGCGAACTGCTTGGGATCGGTGAGGCGGCCCTGCGTCTCGACGTTCAATTGGAACGCGCTGTTGCCCTTGTCGTAGGGCGGCTGGCCTAGCGTGCCGGCGGCGACCTGGACGTTCTGCGCGCGCAGCGCCGCGACAATTTCGCCCGCGGTCAGGTCCAGCGCGGCGGCACGACCGGGGTCGATCCACACGCGCATCGAATAATCGCGCGCGCCGAACAGCTGCACGTCGCCGACGCCGTCGATGCGGCTCAGGCGATCGCGGACCTGAGTCAGCGCGTAGTTGGAGATGTAGCCGCGATCGAGCGAGTTGTCGGGCGAGACGAGGTTCACGACCATCAGGAAGTCGGGTGACGTCTTGCGCGTCACGACGCCTAGGCGCTGCACGTCCTCGGGCAGGCGTGGGACCGCGACCGCGACTCGGTTCTGGACGAGCACCTGCGCGGCATCGAGGTCGGTGCCGATCTTGAAGGTGACGGTGATCGTCACCTTGCCGTCGCCGGTCGATTGCGACGACTGGTAGAGCATGTTGTCGACACCGTTGATTTCCTGCTCGATCGGCGCGGCGACGGTTTCGGCGACCGTCTCGGCCGATGCGCCCGGATAGGTCGCGCTGACGGTGACGGTGGGGGGGACGATGTCGGGATATTGCGACACCGGCAGTGCCATATAGGCGATCGCGCCGACGATCGTGATGATCACGGCGATCACGCCCGCAAAGATCGGCCGGGTGATGAAGAAGCGCGAGAAGCGCATGGTTTGTGTCCTCGAAGAAGAGCGACGCGCACGCGCCAACACCACCCCGGCGAAGGCCGGGGCCCAATTGGGCGAACCGCAGTAATGAAGTCGAAACGCTATCCCATTTGGGCCCCGGCCTTCGCCGGGGTGGACGGCTACTTGGCGAGCGTGGCCTCACCCGAGATGGGCTGGACCGAGGCCGGCGCAGCCGTACCGGTCGCCACCGTGATCCGGCCCGCCTTCGGCGCAACCGTCGCACCCGGCATCGCCATCTGCGTGCCCTGTATGATGACCCGGTCGCCCGGCCCGATCCCCGAGCGGACGATCCGCAGCCCATCGACCACCGGCCCGAGCTCGACCGGCTTCTGGCTCACGACGTTCTTCGCATCGATCGTCAGCAGCACTTTGCGCGCCTGATCGGTCTGCACCGCATCGTCGGGCACCAGCAGCGCCTGCCGCGTCCCCGCACTGGCGAGGCGCATGTTGCCGAACATTCCCGGCGTCAGGAAATAGCCCGGGTTCGCAATCACCGCGCGGCCACGGATCGTGCCCGAGCGCTGGTCGAGCCCGTTGTCGGTGAAGTCGAGCTTGCCCTTCCAGCGATGCTCGGTCTCGTCCTGCAACTGGATCTCGACCGCCGCGGGGGCCGCGCCGGGATGCCGCGCGCGCTGCGTCTTGAGATACAGCGCCTCCGACCCGTCGAAATTGAAGTAGATCGGGTCGAGCGCGTTGATCGTCGTGAGCACGGTGCCGCCGGTGCCTTCGCCACCCGCGACCTGGTTGCCCGCATCGACTCGGCGATCAGAGATGCGCCCGCCGATGGGTGCACGAACCTGCGTGAAGCCGACGTCGAGCGCGCGCGCGCGTTCGCGCGCCTGCGCGGCGGCGAGCGCGGCCGTGGCGGCTTCGAGCTTGCCACGCAGCGCGTCGACTTCGCCCGCCGAGACGGCTTCGTCGGAAACCAGTCGCTGCGCGCGGCCGAGGTCGGTACGCGCGAGCGACAGGGCGCTCCTCGCACTCGCGACGTTGGCGTGCGCTTCGGCCAGCGCGGCGGCGAACGGACGCGAGTCGATCGTGAAGAGCAGCTGCCCCTTGCGGACGATATCGCCGTCGTGGAAGTGGACGCCGGTGACTTCGCCCGCCACGCGCGGCCGGATCTCGACGCTGCGGCTCGGCGCGAACCGGCCGACATAATCGTCCCACTCGCTCACCTGTCGCACGAGCGGCGCGGCGACCGTGACCGATGCGGGCGGAGGCGCGGCCATCGCCGCGTCGGGATGGTCGAACAGCTTCACGCCGACCGCGCCGAGCAGCGCGACCGGCACGAGCACCATCGCGCCGCGCTGCCATGCGGGCCGTCGATGCCGGCCGGCGGGCGGCGTCGCGACGACATCGGCGTCGTTCGCGGCCGTGATCGTGGTCAGCATGTTCATGCCGCAATGCTCCGCTTCTGCTGCGCACCGACGCGCATGCCGGTCACGCTTTCGACCAGAGTCTCGATCTGCGCCTCGACGAAGCCGGCGGCGAGGAAGCCCTGGATCTCGGCCATCGGCAGCGCGAACCCGCGGCGCCAGGCGTACACCGCCAGACGGCGCAACGCCTCCAGTCGGGGATCGGCGAGCCTCGATGCGGTGCTGAGGCCGAACAGGCTGCCCATTGCGCGCGACATACGGCTGGGGCCGGCGAGGCTACGCAACGTGTCGCGCTTGGCGAGCGCGATGACGCTCCATTCCAGCGCCGAGAAACCGGTCGGGGCAGGGGCGGCCGCCGTCTGCGCGCGGCTGGTGACGGGCGAAGCGAACATGTTGTCGAGATCGAGATAGGCCATGGGAGTGTCCCCCTTTTGATTTTGGGCAAGCGCTGGCGTTCGTCGGTGGGCGGTCCACCGACGGCAGCTGGTCGCAAGGCGTGCGCGGTCGTTGCCGGCACGGGATCGTGCCGCGCTTGCCCGCTTGGATGGTTGGAGAATTGGTCCGGGCGATGAGGCCCGGTCTTGGATCTGTCTTAGGTTTGAACCGTGGTCATGGATGCGTGTCCCCGGTTGCCTCTTCCGAAGTAGGAGAAAGCTTCGATACCAGTCGGTATATAAACCTGGCGTTCATCTCGTCAACACAGTTTTGTACCGGACGGTATTATTTATCGCGCCCGTAACGAACCGTGACTTGTATGGGGGAGGTGCCCGGTCGGCGGTGCCGACGGATCTGGCGTGTCGGCAAACCGACGGGGCTTAGCGGGTCGGCCATACCGACAGGCTGGTCTCGACGAGCTGGTTCAGCTCGGTGCACGTCGCGCCCGATCCGGCCTGGATCGAAAGGCCCTGCATGATCGCGAAGAGATACCGCATCAGCGCGTGCGATTCGAGGCCGTCGGGGAACTCGCCCGCAGCCTTGGCCTCGTCGAAACGGCGCATGAGCGCGGCCTCCGACGAGGCGCGCCGCTTGGCGACCTCGGCCTTGATCGGCTCAGCCTCCGCGCTGCACGCCACGCTGCTGATCACGCTGAGGCACCCCTTGGGATCGCAGGTGCTCATCTGCATCTGGAGCGCGCCGCGCAGCAGCCTTTCCGCTACGGCGCGCGCGGTCGGCGCTTCGAGTGCGGAGGTCATATAGGCCAGCTTCTCGCGCTCGTAGAGGTCGAGCGCCTTGTGGAACAGCGCCTCCTTGTTGCCGAACGCCGCGTAGAGACTGGGCTTGGTGATGCCCATCTCCGCGGTGAGTTCGGCCATCGACGCGCCCTCATAGCCATTGCGCCAGAACACGCGCAGCGCACCCGCCAGCGCCACGTCGAGATCGAACTCGCGGGGGCGGCCCTTGGGGGCGGTGAGCGTGCAAAGCCTATTCATACCGTTCGGTATATAGAGATGCGCGGCCAAAGGTCCAGCGAGTAGAATGCGTTGAGATGCGCGCGATAGACCTTCGGGGTTGCCCTTCGCGTCGACGCGGGGGAGGATGCGCCGCAGTCACGGGAGTAGAGCATGCAACGTCGGACTTTCATCGCGGCTTTGCCCGCCGCGGCCCTGTTGCCGGCGATGGCGCAAGCGCAAACGGGCACGCGGGGGACGCCGGGCGCCCAAGGCGCGCAGGGGCCGGGGCAGGGCGGTGCGCCGCAGCCCGCGACCGCCGCGGAAGCGCCCTTGCCGCCGGTGTGGGAGGCGGGCCAGGATCGCTTCATCCGGCCCGACGTGCATGCGGGCGATCGGCCGGTGGGTGCGAGCTTTGCGTCGCGCACCGCAGCCTATGGGCTGAACGGCGCGGCGGGGACCGCGCATCCGCTGGCGACGCAGGCGGGGATCGACATTCTCAAGCGCGGGGGATCGGCGGTCGATGCGGCGATCGCGATCAACGCGTGCCTCGGCTTCCTCGAACCGACGTCGAGCGGGATCGGCGGCGATGCCTATGCGATGATCTGGGATCCCAAGCTTAAAAAGGTCGTCGGACTGGCCGGGTCGGGCAAGAGCCCGCGCGGGCTGAGCCTGGAGACAGTCCGCGCGCGGGCGAAGAACGGCGCGCTGCCGGCCTTGGGTGCGCTCAGCGTCTCGGTGCCGGGGGCGGTGGATGCCTGGTGGACGATGCACCAGCGCTACGGCAGATTGCCTTGGGCCGAGCTGTTCCAGCCGGCGATCGGGCATGCCGAGGCGGGCGCGCCGGTGCCCGACATCATCGCCTATTATATCCGCCGCAGCCTCGCCGCGTTCCGGCGACCGGGCAACGGGCTGGAGGAAGTGGCCAACGCGCTGCGCACCTATGGCCTGGCCGACGGCAAGGGGCCTGCGCTCGGGCAGGTGTTCCGCAATTCCGATCTCGCGCGGACCTATCGTGCGATCGCCGCGGGTGGCCGCGACGCGTTCTACCAGGGCGATCTGGCGCGGACGGTCGACCGGTATTTCAAGCGGATCGGCGGCTGGCTGCGCTACGAGGACCTCGCCGCGCATCGGTCCGAATGGATCGAGCCCAACCGCACCGACTATCGCGGGACGACGGTGCATGCGCTCGGCGCGAACACGCAAGGACTGGCGACCTTGCAGATGCTCAACATCCTCGAACGCTTCGACCTGAAGGGGGCGGGGTTCCAGTCGGCGCTGTCGATCCACCTCCAGGCGGAGGCCAAGCGGTTGGCCTATGAGGATCGCGCGCGCTATTATGCCGATCCGCATTTCGCCAAGCAGCCGGTCGAGTGGCTCATCTCGAAGGACTATGCGGCCGAGCGCGCGAAGCTGATCCGGCCGGACCGGATCCTGACGCCGGTCTATCCGGGGCAGGCGCCAAGCCGCGGCGACACCACCTATTTCAGCTGTGCCGACAAGGACGGGCTGATGGTGTCGATGATCCAGTCCAATTTCCGCGGGATGGGATCGGGGCTGGTCGCGGACGGCCTCGGCTTCATGTTCCAGGATCGCGGGCAGTTGTTCAGCCTGAAAGACGGGCATCCCAACATCTATGCGCCGGGCAAGCGGCCATTCCAGACGATCATCCCGGGTTTTGCGACGCGGGGCGGCGATCCGTGGATGAGCTTTGGCGTGATGGGCGGCGACATGCAGCCGCAGGGGCAGACGCAGATCATCGTCAACCGAGTCGATTACGGGCTGGAGATACAGTCGGCGGGGGATTCGCCGCGCTGGCATCACGAGGGTTCGTCGCAGTCGATGGGCGAGGATTCGCCCGGGCTGGGCGCGACCGGGCTGTTGCGGCTGGAGAGCGGCGTACCGCTCGCGACGCGGCAAAGGCTGGCCGAGATCGGCTGGACGATCGGCGACCCCGATGGTGGGTTCGGCCGCTACGAATGCGTCGAGCACCGGATGGATGGGCCTACACGCGTTTATGCGGCGGCCAGCGAGATGCGCGCGGATGGGTGCGCGCTGGCGTATTGATGGAGTCGCCTAGCCAGCGCCGTCACCCCGGATCGAATCCGGGGTGACGGCACGGAGATGGGCTCGGCCTTAGCGGCCGACCGCGGTGTAGGTGAACCCGGCCTGCTCGACGTCGGCGCGCTGATAGACGTTGCGCAGATCGACCATGATCGGGCCGGCCATCAGCCCCTTGAGCCGCGGCAGATCGAGCGCGCGATAGGCATCCCATTCGGTTACGATCACGACCGCGTCGGCGCCTTCGGCCGCGTCATAGGCGTCGGTGCAATAGACCAGATCGGGCATCATCGCCTTGGCCGGGCCCATGCCCTCCGGATCATGCGTCCGCACCGTGACGCCCGCATCGGCGAGCGCGGTCGCGATCGCGAGGCTCGGCGCGTCGCGCATGTCGTCGGTATTGGGCTTGAACGTCAGGCCGAGCAGCGCGACGGTCTTGCCGCGTGGGTTGTCACCGAGCGCGTGCAGGACCTTGCGGCCCATCGCGCGCTTGCGGCTGTCGTTCACCTTCACCACCGCTTCGACGATGTGGACCGGGGTCTGGTAGTCCTCGGCGGTCTTCAGCAGCGCGAGCGTGTCCTTGGGGAAGCACGAGCCGCCATAGCCGGGCCCGGCATGGAGGAACTTCTTGCCGATACGGTTGTCGAGGCCGATCCCGCGCGACACGTCGCGCACGTCGGCGCCGACCGCCTCGCACAGGTCCGCAATCTCGTTGATGAAGGTGATCTTGGTCGCAAGGAACGCGTTCGCGGCATATTTGATCAGCTCGGACGTGCGACGGCTGGTGAACAGGATCGGCGATTCGCCGAGGTACAGCGGCCGATACACGTCGCGCATCACCTGCCGCGCGCGGTCGTCGTCGGTGCCGATGACGATCCGGTCGGGACGCTTGAAATCGCCGATCGCGGCGCCCTCGCGCAGGAATTCGGGGTTGGAGACGACCGCGACGTCGATGTCCGGCCGCTTTTCGCGCAGGATCGCCTCAACCCGGTCGCCGGTGCCGACGGGGACGGTCGACTTGGTCACGACCACGGTCGGCCCGGTGATGGCCGCGGCGATTTCCTCGGTCGCGGCAAAGACATAGCGCAGATCGGCATGACCGTCGCCGCGGCGCGAGGGGGTGCCGACCGCAATGAAGATCGCATCCGCGCCCGCGACCGCGCTGGCGAGATCGGTGGTGAAGGTGAGGCGGCCCGCCGCGACGTTCGAGGCAACGAGCAGGTCGAGCCCGGGCTCGAAGATCGGCATGCGGCCCGCGTGGAGCGCGTCGATCTTCGCCTGGTCCATGTCGACGCAGCAGACGTCATGCCCGAAGTCGGAGAAGCACGCGCCGGACACCAGACCGACATAGCCCGAACCGATCATTGTGATGCGCATAATCAAAGTCCCTCGAAACCCGCGCTCCCTATTGGGTCAAAACCGGGGGCATGCAAGCGACCCTCGGGCAAGTTGTAAGGACCGGGGCCTCGGGGCAGCGCGGCGACCGCGCAACCAAATGGTACCGCACCGGTTGAACTGGCATCAACATCCTTCACCGCAGAGGAGCGATAGCATGGCAGAGGATATCAAGAGCGCGATCGACAAGGGTGCGGAGCAGAGCAAGGCGGCGACGGACCGTGCGGCGAGCGCCGCCAAGGATGCGACCGACAGGATGCGGCAGGGCGCCGAGCAGGCGCGCGATGCCTTTACCGAGAAGGTCGTCGATCCGGCCAAGCGCGCGGGCGAGGCGATGAAGGAAACGGGCGGCAAGATCGCCGAGGGCGGCGCGACGATCGGCAAGACGATGATCGACCAGGCCGAGCAGAATGCGCGCGAGGCGTTCGCGGCGATGCGCGAGGCGGCCAGCGCGAAGGATCTGACGCAAGTCATGAAGATCCAGGGCGATTATCTGCGCGAGCAGAGCCAGCGCAGCATGACCCAGGCGCGCGAGATCGGCGAGATGATCATGCGCTTCGGCAAGGACGCGGTCGCGCCGCTGCGGGGCGACGGTCCGAAGTGATCGAGCCGCCTGCCGGATGGTCTCGATCGACTCGCGGCAGGCGTCAGGCAATGGGTGGAGCGACGTACGGACGAGCAAGAACGCCGTCGCTCCAATCCCAAGACGGAGCCGAACGACGGCAACCTTGACGGCACGCGGAATAATATTGCGCTGCGCGGCCGAGCTTGCGATTAGCACCTCGAGCGTAACGATCGAGTGACTGATGGACCGGGCCGTTCCCTTATCGCGCGCGACGCGAACGAGTGTCATGCTGAGGGCGGACATATTTCGCCTGAACCGCACCGGCGCCGAAAGCCACCGGGTCACCAATATATCCGAGACCGGGCTTTGCATCGTGCAGGCCGAGGCGCTCGAAGTCGGCAGCGCCGTGGTCGTGGCGATCGGCCAGATCGCACCGGTCGCCGCGGACGTGGTCTGGGTGCGCGGCGGGCTTGCCGGATTGCGGTTCCACAAACCGATCGATGTCGCGCAGGCCCGGTTGCGCCGCAGTGCCGGCGATGTCGTCACGCCACCGGCAGCGGGATGGCTCGCCGAGTTGAACGACCCCTACGCGAAATAACGGCGTCGCTGCGCGCCAGTCCGTCATCCCGACCGGTGCGCCGGGGCGGGATGACGGTGTAGATGGCCGAGTCGGTTACCGGCCCTGGAGCTTGGTCAGGATGGTCATCGACTGTTCCGACCCCGATTGCGGGACGATCTCACCCGCGCGGTCGATGATCGAGTCCCAATGCGCCGCGACGCCTTCCGCCGACAGATCGTCGCCCGTCAGCAGCGCGCCCTGCGTCAGCGTCACATAGGCTGCCTGGAACACGCCCGCGCCTGCGCCGACGATCATGTTGGTGGGCGCGTCCTCCGAGACGAGGAACACCGCCGCGGGCGCGACCTTGTCGGGGCAGAAGGCCTTGAACGCCTCTTCGGGGAAGATGTCCTGCGTCATGCGCGTGCCCGCGGTCGGGGCGATCGTGTTGACCCGGATGTTGTTTTTCGCGCCCTCGATCGCGAGCGTCTTGGTCAGCCCTGCCAGACCGAGCTTGGCGGCGCCGTAATTCGCCTGGCCGAAATTGCCGTAGAGACCGGTCGAGGACGCGGTCATCAGGATGCGGCCGTAATTCTGCGCGCGCATCATGTCCCACACCGCCTTGGTGGCGTTGGCCGAGCCATTGAGATGGACGTCGACGACGAACTTGAAGTCCGCGGGCTCCATCTTGGCAAAGCTCTTGTCGCGCAGGACGCCGGCATTGTTGATGAGGATGTGGATGCCGCCCCAGGCCTCGGCGGCTTTTGCGACCATTTCGACCATCTGGTCATAATCGGTGACGCTGCCGCCGTTCGACATCGCGGTGCCGCCGGCGGCCTCGATTTCCTCGACGACCTTCAGCGCGGCGTCGGAATGGCCGGTGCCGTCGCGCGAGCCGCCGAGATCGTTGACGACCACCTTCGCGCCACGACGGGCGAGTTCGAGCGCATATTCGCGACCGAGACCGCCGCCAGCGCCGGTGACGATCGCCACCTTGTCGTCAAAGCGAATGGACCCAAAGTTTCCGGACATGGAAAAGGCGCTCCTCTCTTATCGTTGGAGCGCCTTTCCTAGAACGTAAAGCTGGCCGTGCAAGCGGCGGATGGTCCGCCGCCTGCATGGATGTCAGTTACTTGCCGCCGCGGTTACGGCAGCCGTCCTTGACCGTCTTCGAGCACACCGGATACTCGGCGGGGGCCGGCGTCGGCGGCGTCACGGTCGGCTGACCGAAGGTAACGCGCCCTGCGCCTGCCATCGGTGCGGCTGCCATCGGCGCGGCGGGGGCTGCTGCCGGATCTGCCGGTGCGGCCATCGCCGGATCGGCGGGTGCTGCGGGATCCGCGGGAGCGGCCTGGTCCGCCGGTGCCGTCTGCATCGCGGGATCGGCCGGCGCGGTCTGCGCGGCGGGGTCTGCCGGCGGCGTCGTCTGGGCGATCACGGGCGACGCGAGAAGAGCGGCAGCGGCGAGAAGGATGGACTTCATGAGAATCTCCTAAATGGGTGCACCATTTTGGTAGCGCGACGTCTGAACGCACTAAGTCGCGCTTGGGTCCTTCGTTTCGCATCCGATTCCATTCGCCCCGCCGCCAGACCCGTATCGGGACAGAGTCGTCAGCCCCCCGTATCGAGCGAATAGCCCGCCGAACGGACGGTGCGGATGATGTCGGGACGCTCGCCGATGTTGATCGCCTTGCGCAGCCGGCGGATGTGGACGTCGACGGTACGGCTCTCGATGTCGCTGTCGTGGCCCCACACCGCATCGAGCAGCCGCTCGCGCGAGAACACCCAGCCGGGATGCTCCAGGAAATGCTTGAGCAGCCGAAATTCGGTCGGCCCGAGCGAGACGACTTCGCCCGAGCGGCGAACCTTGTGGCCGACCGTGTCCATCTCGATGTCCGCATAGCTGAGTGCCTCGCCGGCGAGCGCAGGCCGGACGCGGCGCAGGACCGCGCCGACGCGCGCAACGAGTTCGCGCGGGGAGAAGGGCTTGGTGACGTAATCGTCGGCGCCGGTTTCCAAGCCACGGACGCGGTCTTCTTCCTCACCCCGCGCGGTGAGCATGATGATCGGCACGTTCTGCGTCTCGGGTGCGCGGCGCAGGCGGCGGCACACCTCGATCCCCGACAGCCCCTCGACCATCCAGTCGAGCAGGACGATGTCGGGCACCTTCTCCTTGGCGAGCAGCAACGCTTCCTCGCCATCAGGAGTGTGCGCGATCTCGAAATCCTCACGCTTGAAATGCCAGACCAGCAGTTCGGCGAGCGCGGCGTCGTCCTCGACGAGCAGCATCTTTGCACGGGCCATGTCGATTACTCCTGCAGACCGCCGCGGTCGCGGTCGGTCATCTGCGTGCCGGTGGCGGCGAAATAGACCATCTCGGCGACGTTGGTGGCATGATCGCCGATCCGCTCGAGATTCTTGGCGACGAACAGCAGATGCGCGACCTGACTGATCGTCTTCGGATTCTCGACCATGTAGGTGACCAGCGTCCGGAAGATGCTGTCGTAGAAATCGTCGAGCGCGGCGTCGCTTTCAACGACGCGTACTGCTTCCGCGGAATCACGCTTGGCGAACGCGTCGAGCACGTCGTGGACCATCTCGCTAGCCATCCGGCCCATCGCGGGCAGGATCGAGATCGGCTCGATCCGGTGCTCGCCATCGATCATCGGCACGCGCTTGGCGATGTTCTTGGCGTAGTCGCCGATCCGCTCGACGACGCCCGCGATCTTCAGCGCGGCGACAACTTCGCGGAGGTCGACCGCCATCGGCGCGCGCAGCGCGATGATCCGGACCGCGAGCCGCTCGACCTCCGCTTCGATTGCGTCGATCTGCTTGTCGGCGACGCGCACCTGTTCGGCGAGCGCGAGGTCGTTGCGTTGTAGCGCCTGCATCGCCTTGTCGATCGCGTCCTCGGCGAGCCCGCCCATCTGCGAGATCAACCCGCGCAGTTCGCCGATATCGTTGTCGAAGGCCTTGACCGTATGCGTGTTCATGCGTGGTCCTCCACTCAGCCGTAGCGGCCGGTGATGTAATCCTTGGTCCGCTCTTCGCGGGGATTGGTGAAGATGTCGGAGGTGTTGCCGTATTCGACGAGCGTGCCGAGGTGGAAGAACGCGGTCTTCTGGCTGACGCGCGCGGCCTGCTGCATGTTGTGCGTGACGATCACCATCGCGTAGCGGCCGCGCAGTTCGTGGATGAGTTCCTCGATCTTGGCGGTCGCGATCGGGTCGAGCGCGCTGCACGGTTCGTCCATCAGGATGACCTCGGGGTCGACCGCGATAGCGCGGGCGATGCACAACCGCTGCTGCTGGCCGCCCGACAGCGCGGTGCCGCTGTCGCTGAGCCGGTCCTTGACCTCGTCCCAAAGGCCTGCGCGGCGCAGCGACTTCTCGACCATCCGATCGAGATCCGCCTTCGCGCCCGCCAGCCCGTGGATGCGCGGGCCGTAGGCGACGTTCTCGTATATCGATTTGGGGAAGGGGTTCGGCTTCTGGAACACCATGCCGACGCGCGCGCGCAGCTGCACCACATCCATGTCGGGCGAATAGATGTCCTGGCCGTCGAGCTTGATCTCGCCGGTAACGCGCGCGCTGGCGACCGTGTCGTTCATGCGGTTCAAGGTGCGCAGGAAGGTCGACTTGCCGCAGCCCGACGGGCCGATGAACGCGACGACCTCGTCCTGGTCGACATCGATCGACACGTCGTTGATCGCGATCTTGCTGCCGTACGCGACGGAGACGTTGCGCGCCGTCATCTTCAGGACGGGGGCTTTATAAGGTTTTGGCATCACCAGCGGGTCTCGAATCGGTTGCGGAGGTAGATCGCGACGCCGTTCATCGCGAGCAGGAAGACGAGCAGGACGATGATCGCTGCGGACGTCTTCTCGACGAAGCCGCGGCTGACCTGATCGGACCACAGGAAGATCTGGACGGGCAGCACGGTCGCGGGGTCCTTGAGGCCCGACGGCGGGGCTGCGATGAACGCGCGCATGCCGATCATCAGCAACGGCGCGGTCTCGCCCAGCGCGCGCGCCATGCCGATGATCGTCCCCGTGAGGATGCCGGGCAGCGCGAGCGGCAGGACGTGGTGGAACACGACCTGGACGGGCGATGCGCCGATGCCGAGCGCGGCGTCGCGGATCGACGGTGGCACGCTCTTGATCGCGTTGCGGCCGGCGATGACGATCACCGGCATCGTCATCAGCGCGAGCGTCAGCCCCCCGACGATCGGCGCCGAGCGCGGCATCCCGAACGTGCCGAGGAACACCGCGAGGCCGAGCAGCCCGAAGATGATCGAGGGGACCGCGGCGAGGTTGTTGATCGACACCTCGATCAGGTCGGTCCAGCGGTTCTTGGGCGCATATTCCTCGAGATACAGCGCTGACAGCACGCCGATCGGGAAGGCGAGCAGCAGCGTGACGACCATCGTCAGCAGCGATCCCTTGAACGCGCCCCAGATGCCCACGCGCGTGGCATCGGTCGAGTCCGCCGCGGTCAGGAAGCCCGCGTTGAAGCCGCGCGTCAGCACGCCCTTGGCTTTCAACCGCGCGACGACGGCCTCTGCATCGCGCGTGCCGTTGCCCTTGGCGGCGACGTCGATCGGGCTGGAGACGGGGACGTCGAACACCGTCTTGCGCTGGAGCAGCGACGGATCGGCCTTGATCGCGTCGCGGACCACCGCCCAGGCGCCGTCGGAGAGAAGATCGGTGCCGTCCTTGCCGAACGCCTTGGTGGCGGCGAGGTCGACGGTGCCCTCGAGCCCGGCGCCCGCCAGCGCGAGGTCGGCACCGCGCCCGACGAGGCGGGCGGGCTCGATTGGCAGCTTGGCGGCGGCGAGATCGACCGGGAGCGACACGCGCGTCGCGACGAAACCGCTCGCGCCCTGGCTCACCATCGAGAACAGCAGATAGGCGAGGAACGCGGCGGACAACCACACGGCGGCGAGCCCGGCGAAGCGGAAGCGGCGCTCCGACGCATAGCGGCGGCGGATCCGCGACTGCATCGCCTGCGTCGTCCAGTCGGTCGGCACGCGGCGCACCGGCTCGGCGTTCGTCGTAGGACTCTGGGGCACGAGCGTGTCACTCATAGGCTTCGCGGTACCGTTTCACGACGCGCAGCGCGACGATGTTGAGAAGGAGCGTGACGACGAACAGCGTCAGGCCCAGCGCAAACGCGGCGAGCGTCTTGGGGCTGTCGAACTCCGCCTCGCCGGTCAGCAGGTCGACGATCTGCTTAGTGACGGTGGTGGTGCTGGCGAACGGGTTGAGCGTGAGTGTGGCGACTCCGCTCGCGGCCATGACGACGATCATCGTCTCGCCGATCGCGCGCGATACGGCGAGCAGCACGCCGCCGACGACGCCGGGCAGCGCGGCGGGCAGCAACACACGGCGGATCGTCTCGGACTGCGTCGCGCCCATCGCCAGGCTGCCATCGCGCATCGACGAGGGGACCGCGGCGATCGAATCATCCGCCATCGACGACACGAACGGGATGATCATGATGCCCATCACGAGCCCAGCGGCGAGCGCGCTCTCGGACGAGGCCCAGCTGATCCCGATCGACACCGCGACATCGCGCACCGCGGGGGCGACGGTGAGCGCGGCGAAATAGCCGTAGACGACGGTCGGCACGCCCGCGAGCATCTCAAGGATCGGTTTCATCCACTTGCGCGTGGTCGGCGCGGCATATTGGGTGAGGTAGATCGCGCTCATCAGGCCGAACGGAATGGCGACGATCATCGCGATCACCGCGCCGATGAAGAACGTCCCCCAGAACAGCGGCACCGCGCCGAGCGACGCGCCCGGATCGCGCGCGTCGATCACCTGCGGGCTCCAGTGCGTGCCGAACAGGAAATCGGTGATCGGCACGACCGAGAAGAACCGTGCGGATTCGTACAGCAGCGAGGCGACGATGCCGACCGTCGTCAGGATCGCGATCAGCGACGCGCCGAGCAGCAGCAGCATGACGACGCGCTCGACCTGCGTGCGCGCGCCGAAGCCGGGCCGGACGCGGGTGAACGCGAACGCACCGCCGGCGAAGGCGAGCAGCAGCGCGAGCGCGGTCGCGATCCAGTCGTAGCGCGTCTGCGCGGCGGCATAGGCGGGGGCCAGCGTTTGCGCGAGCCCGTGGAACGCACCGAAGCTGCGGCCCTCAGCGAGACTGCGCGCCTCCGACAGGATCGACGCGCGATCGAAGCCCGGCGCGGGGAGCTGCATCGCGGCGGGGGTGGCGAGCACCGCATCGGTGACGAGCGCGGGCGCAGTCATCGACCAGATCACGAGGAAGACGAGCGGCGGGATCGCGGTCCACAGCGCGACGTACCAGCCGTGGTGCGAAGGCAGCGAACTGAACCGTGCGGTGCTGCCGGCACGAAAGCGCGTGGCGCGGACGCGCGCGGTGAGCCAGCCGATCAGGCCGAGACCAAGGACGAGAAAGATGAGCGCGATGGCCGACATCAGGCGTTGCCCACCGTGTCATCCACCCCGGCGAAGGCCGGGGCCCAAATGGGAAGGCCGAAATAAGCGCGCGCAGGGTGAGCCAAGGGAAGGTTGCCCAATTGGGCCCCGGCCTGCGCCGGGGTGGTGGTTTTGGTGTGCGAGGTCTTTATCCCATTTCCGTTCCCCCGCGGACGCGGGGGCCCAGCTAAGTTCGGATTGCTCACGTGGCGCTTGGGCCCCCGCTTTCGCGGGGGAACCAGAAAGAAGAAAGGGGCGGGGGACCGCATCACTTCAACACCGCCGGATCGAGCACCGTCTCGTTCGCGATGATCGCAGCCGAGCGCGCCTGGATCGCGGGCGGTGCCGCGATCAGCCCGCGCTTAACCAGCGGTCCGGTCATCCCCCAGTTCGCCGCGTACAGCTTCAGCAGATTGCGCAAGCCTGGAATCGCGGTCAGATGCGCCTTCTTCACGTAGATATACAATGGCCGGGACCCCGGATACGCATTGTCCGCGATCGTCGCATAGGTCGGCGCGACCCCCGAGATCGACACGCCGTTCACGTCGTCCTTGTTCTCTTCGAGATAGCTGTAGCCGAACACGCCGATCGCATTGGGGTTCGACTGGAGTTTCTGGACGATCAGATTGTCGTTCTCGCCCGCATCGACATACACGCCGTCCTCGCGGACGCGCGTGCACAGCGCCTTGTGCGCCTCCGGATCGGACTTGGCGAGCGGCAGCGCGGTCGGATCGCTCGCCTCGCACCCCTTGGTCAGGATCAGCTCGGCGAGCGCATCGCGCGTCCCGCTGGTCGCAGGTGGCCCGTAGATCTGGATCGGCACCGCGGGCAGCGCCGGGTTGACGTCGCGCCAAACGCGCGCGGTGTTGGGCTTGCCGCTGGGACTGGCGGCGAGCGCCTTGTAGAGATCGGTCGGCGTCAGCTGCATCTTCGGGCCGTTCTTCGCCTCGGCAAACGCGATGCCGTCGATCCCGACCTGGATTTCCATGACGTCCTGCACGCCGTTGGTAGCGCAGCTCTTATATTCGCTTGCCTTCATCCGGCGCGAGGCGTCCTCGATATCGGGATGCGCGGCGCCGATCCCGGCGCAGAACAGCTTCATTCCCGCGCCGGTGCCGGTCGATTCGATCACCGGCGCCTTGGCATCGGGATCGTTGGCGACGAGCTGTTCGGCGATCATCGTCGTGAACGGATAGACGGTCGACGATCCGACCGCGGTGATCTGGTCGCGCGAGCCCGCACCGCCGCCATTCGCCTGATCGACGCACGCGGCAAGGGCCCCAACCAGGCCGAGAAGAACAAACCGCTGCACCAGAATCCCCGTCATGCACCGGCCTTAGCGGTACTAAAGACGCTCCTGTGTGACAGTTGGGTTACCCTTTTATGACAGCGCCTTTGGGCATCGCGCTGCTCGGCGGCAGGATGACCGAAACGGTGGTGCCGACGCCGACCTGGCTGACGATATCGAGCCGCCCGCGATGCCGCTCGACGATGTGCTTGACGATCGCGAGACCCAGTCCGGTGCCGCCGAGAGACCGGCTGCGACCGGCATCGGCACGATAGAAACGCTCGGTCAGCCGGGGGATGTGCACCGCGGCGATCCCGTCGCCCTCGTCGCGAATCGACAGGCGGATCATGCCGGCATCGTCGCGCTTCAACGCGATCGTCACCGGCGTGCCCGCGCGGCCATATTTCATCGCGTTGCCGATCAGGTTGTGGAGCATCTGCGACAGCTGGACCCGGTCGCCCGACACCGGGGCCAGGTTCGGGGCGATCGTCGCGACCAGATCCTGCCCGCGATCGCCCGCCGCATCGGCCAGTTCCTCGCGCGTGTCCTCGACGAGCTGCGCGAGATCGACCGCTTGGTCGGGCAGGCGGAATTTCTCCGCCTCGATCCGGCTCAGCGAGATCAGATCCTCGACGAGCCGCTGCATCCGCCGCGCCTCGTCGTCCATCACCTTGAGGAAGCGCGCACGGACCTCGGCATCCTCGCCCGCCTCGTCGCGCAGTGTCTCGATGAAGCCGAGGATCGAGGCGAGCGGCGTGCGCAGTTCGTGGCTGGCATTGGCGACGAAATCGATCCGCATCCGCTCGGCGGCATAGTTGCCGGTCTGGTCGACGAGATAGACGATGCGCTGCCCCTCCGACGTCTCGCTGAGCAGCATCTCCCATCGCTGGTCGCGCGTGCCCAGGCCGACGAGTTCGATCGGACGCTCGCCGTCGATCGGCCCTGGCGTCCCCAGCCGCTCGGCGGCGGCGGGGTGGCGGATCGCGACTCGCGCGTCCTCGCCGAGGATATGCGTGCCGAGCAACGTCCGGGCGGCGCGATTGGCGAGCACCACGCGGCCGTCCTGCACCAGCATCACCGGCGCGACGATCGCATCGAGCACGTCGTCGAGCACCGACGGAGTCATCGCGGTGGATTCGTCGGGCGTCGCGGTCTCGTCGCCGGTGCCGGCCGCGACCAGCGCTGCGGCGATCCCGCCGACGACCGCTACGATCGCGCCTTGGATGTCGTGCGTGATCGCGAACACCGCGATCGCGGCGACGATGACGACGACAATCGCCCAGAAGGTGCGCAGGCCAAATCCGGAAAGCATCTCGGTCTCCTGGGACGGAAATGGCGTCCACCCGGCCGCCTTACAGGCATCGGACGCAATCCGATATTCCCCGTCGTGTCGCTGCGCACCGCCACCGCTCACCACGACCGTCCTGCTTCGGCACGATCGGCGGGGCCATATTGTCAGCGCTTCAGGATTGTGAAAGGGCTGTCGTCTAGCAGGGGTAGCATGAGCGACGATACGCGATCCGATCAGGACCCGATTCCCGAAGCTGGCCCAGATACTGGCTCGGCCGCTGGCCCAGCCACGGGTGACTCGGCCGGCACGCCGACGCGTCGCCGGGTGCTGGCGCTTGGCGCGGTGACGGCGGGGGCGGTCGTGTCGATCCGCCCGGCGCTGGCGCAGACCGTCGGGTCGGTGCTCAACTGCGAGATCCCGGTTCCCGATCCGAGCCGCGCGGGCAGCTATATCGATCCGGATGGCAAGACCGTGCCCGCACGGACGAAAGGCGCCTTCCCGCCATCGCCGCGCGCGTTCAAGGGCGAAGAGGTGAAGCGCGCGATGGCCAATGGCAGCACGTTGCCCGGCACCGATTCGCAGCGCAGCCGAGCATACGTCAATTATATCCGCCGGTTGCAGCGTGGTCAGGGCGGCTTCACCTGCTTCGCATCGTTGCAGATGCCGCGCGGCTGACGCCGTGCCCGATGCGCTTTACCGCGGTCCGCCCGAGGACGGGCTGCTGATCACGCCGCTCGACGCGTTCACCGCGGTCTATCACCGGGCATCGGGCATAACGCATCTGCTGACAGAGCCCGCGCCGCAGATCCTGGCGATCCTGCAGGAGGGCTCGCTCTCGCTCGGCGCGCTGCTCGACCGGCTCGAGCGGGACTATGATCTGGCCGATGGCACGCGCGAGGCGTTGGCCGCGCGGCTCGACGAGCTGATCGAGGCCGGGCTCGTCGCGCGGCTATGAGGCATGCCTTCTCCGTCCGCATCGGCCCGATCGGCTTTCGCATCGGCTCGGACTGGCGCGCGCCGATCGCCACGCTCGAGACGCTGTACCGCGACTATCCCGGCCCGCGCGACGGCGTCGCTGACTTTACCGTCCGGCTGTTCGCGCGGCGGCCGTGGCGGCGGTTCGTTCGGCCCTCGGTCGAGATTGGCGGCGACTACATGCTCCCCGAAGCCGCGCCGCTGCCGCTCAGCCAGGGGCTGCTGGCCGCCGAAATGGCGATGAATCTACAGATGGCGCTGGGCGCACGGCGCTATCTGCTGCTGCATGCGTCGGCGGTCGAGCGCGATGGCCGTGCGGTGCTGATGACGGGCATATCGGGGGCGGGGAAGTCGACGCTGGCGACGCTGCTCGCGGCCAAGGGCTGGCGGTTCATGGGGGACGAGTTCGCGCTGCTCAACCCGGCGACCGGGCTGGTTCATGCCTTTCCTCGGCTGATCAGCCTGAAGAACGAGGGGATTGCGGCGGCCGAGGCGGCGTGGCCCGCGGCGCGGATGGGGCGGCTGATGCGCGCGACGCCGAAGGGCGATATCCGCCACATGGTGCCCGACACGCGGGCGATCGCGGCGATGGACACGCCCGCCACGCCCGCATTGCTGGTGTTTCCGCGCTATGGTTTTGCGGCCGAAACCCGACCGGTGCCGCCGGCCGAGGCATTCGTGCGGATGACGCAGGCCTCGACCAATTACGTCGCGCTCGGCGAGGCGGGGTTCCGCGGGCTGACCGGGCTGATCGCGCAGGTTCCGTCGGTCGCGATCGATTATCCGGACGGGGCGAGCGCGATCGCGCAGGTCGAAGCCTTATGGTCCGCGTTGTGAACGACGCTCGGGTACTGGCGCGCGCGCTGGCCGATCCTGGGAGCGTCGCCGGGCTCGATGCGGAGGGCTGGACCGCGTTGCTGGCGATGGCGCGTGCGGAGCAGCTGATCGGCACGCTGGCGATGCGGGTCGACGGATTGGCGATGCCGGCGGCGGTGAAGGCGATCCTCGACGACGCCCGCGCGGCCGCTGAGCATGGGCGCCGCGCGGCGCTGTGGGAGGCCGAGATGGCGCGGCGCGCGCTGGCCGCGGTCGACTGCCCCGTCGTGCTTCTGAAGGGCACCGCGTTCGTCGCGGCGGGACTGTCGGCGGGGCAGGGGCGCTCAATCGGCGATCTCGACATTCTGGTGCCGCGCGAGTCGATCGACACGGTCGAGGCGGCGTTGCTGGCGGCGGGGTGGGAATGGGTGAAACCCGACCCGTATGACGACGCCTATTATCGACGCTGGATGCACGAACTGCCGCCGCTGATCCACCGCGAGCGCGACCGGATGATCGACGTCCATCACACGATCCTGCCGCTGACCGCGCGGATCACGCCCGATCCGGTGGCGCTGATCGACGATAGCGTGACGCCGGAGAACGGGCTGCGGACGCTGTCGCCGAACGGGATGCTGATCCATGCGGCGGCGCATCTTTTCGCGGATGGCGACTTGGCGGGGGGCCTGCGCAATCTGTGGGACATACGCTGTCTGGTCGAGGAGTTCGGGACCGATGGGCTCGCCGCGGATGCGGAGCGGCACGGCCTGTCCGCACAGGTAGCGCGGTCGCTGCGGATCGTCGATGCGCTGTTCGGGGCTGGCGAGGCGACGGGGGCGGGGGTAGACCGGCTCTACGTTCGACGTGTCACCGCGCGCGATGGCTGGGGCAGGCCGACCCGGCCGGTTACCCGTCTGGCCTTCTATATCCGCTCGCACTGGCTGCGGATGCCGCCAGCGATGCTCGCGCGGCATCTCTGGACCAAGTTCCGCAAGGGTTAGAGCACGAGGCCTAAGGCAGCCGCGCACCACGCTGGCGTCGGACCGCCCACACGATCAGCAGCACCACGGTGATCGCCAGCGTGTCGGCGATCCAGTCGTGGATGTCGCAGTCGCGGTGGAGCGATGGGATCGATTGCAGCACCTCGATCAGCGCGCCGAGGAACGACAATCGCTCGCCGATCCGGAACAGCCGCGCGGTCGGATAGGAGAAGGCCGCGAGCAACGCGATCGTCGCGAAGGCGAGCATATGCTCGAACTTGTCGCCGAACTGATCGATCGGCACATGCGGCGGCTTTGGCAGCAGCGCCATCGTTACCGCGAACACGAGCGCGGCAACTAGTACAAGGCGCAGGAGCAGCGTGCGGTTCATGCGCCGAGCTTCTCGAGCGTCGGGATCAGCGTGTCGAACCCGTCGATCACCGCGTCCGCGCCGAGGTCTTCGACGGGCTGCATCAGGAAGCCGTAGCTGCACGCGACCGTCGGCAGTCCCGCGGCTTGCCCCGCCTGGATGTCGAAGATCGAATCGCCGACGAACGCGGCGCGGCCGCCGCCGCATTGCCGGACCATTTCGTGGATCGGCATCGGCGAAGGCTTCGATTCCGACATCGTGTCGCCGCCGAGAATGCAGGCGAAGCGATCGATCAGGCCAAGCTCGCCGAGCACCGTCCGCGCGAAGCGTTCGATCTTGTTGGTGACGATGCCGAGCGTGACGCCCTTTGCCGCGAGCGCGTTGAGCGCGTCGACCACGCCGGGATAGGGCCGGGTCAGCACGCAGATATTGGCTTCGTAATAGGCGAGCAACCTGGCGTGGAGCGTATCGAGCATCGCCTCGTCATAGCCGCCGGTCGCGGTCAGGCCCTGCTTGAGCATGTGGCGCGCGCCACCGCCGATCATCGGCTTGACCTGTTCGACACTGAGCGCAGGACGATCGACCGATGTCAGCGCGTGGTTGACCGCCGCCGCAAGGTCGCCGCTGGTGTCCAGCAAGGTGCCGTCGAGGTCGAAGCCTACGATATTAAATAAAAATTGCGTCATTGCGCGCGGACCTGCCAGCGACACTATGGAATTGGCAAGGCTTTCGTGGCAGCGATCCTTCCATGACGACGCATTCCAACGACCAGCCGATTCCGATCCACCCCAATGCGGCCCCCGTCGCTGTCGTCATCCTTGCCGCGGGCAAGGGGACGCGGATGAAGTCGGACCTGCACAAGGTGCTTCATCCCATCGCGGGGCGGCCGATGCTGCTGCACCTGGCGGCGAGCGCAGGCGCGTTGCATCCGGCCAAGACGGTCGTCGTGACGGGCGCGGGGCGCGAGCAGGTCGAGGCTGCGGTCGCGCCGCTCGGCATCGCTACCGCGCTCCAGGTCGAGCAGCTCGGCACCGGCCATGCGGTCGCGCAGGCGCGCGCAACGCTGGCTGGGTTCGAAGGCGACGTGCTGATCCTCTACGGCGACGTGCCGCTGGTCACCGCCGCGACGATGCAGCGGATGATCGACCGGCTGCACGGCGACTACACGCCGGCCGTCGTGGTGCTCGGCTTCCGTCCCGCCGATCCCGGCGCCTATGGTCGCGTTATCGCGGACGCCGAGGGCCGGATGGACCGGATCGTGGAATATAAGGACGCGTCGGCGGCGGAGCGGGCAGCGACCCTGTGCAATTCCGGACTGATGGCGGTGCGGTCGAGCGACCTGTTCGCATTGCTCGACAGGCTCGGTAACGACAATGCGGCGGGCGAATATTACCTGACCGATATCGTCGGGCTGGCGGGAGCGGATGGCCGCGCGTCCGCGGTCATTGAAACCGGCGCGGACGAGGTGGCCGGCGTCAACAGTCGCGGCGAACTCGCCGGGGTTGAGGGCGCGTGGCAGGCGATGCGGCGCGCGCAGGCGATGGCCGACGGCGCGACGCTGATCGCGCCCGATACCGTCTGGTTCGCGCATGACACCGTGATCGGCCGTGACGTCGTGATCGAGCCTAACGTCGTCTTCGGCCCCGGCGCGCGGGTCGATGACGGCGCGACGATCCACGCGTTCAGCCATGTCGAGGGCGCGACCGTTGGCAAGGGCGCCAGCGTGGGTCCGTTCGCGCGGCTGCGGCCCGGCGCCGAGCTGGGCACGGACGCCAAGGTCGGCAACTTCGTCGAGGTGAAGAAGGCGATCATCGGCGACGGCGCGAAGGTCAGCCACCTCACCTATATCGGCGATGCCGAAATCGGCGCGGGCGCGAACATCGGCGCGGGAACGATCACCTGCAATTACGACGGCTATTTCAAATACCGGACGGTCGTGGGCGCGGGCGCGTTCATCGGATCGAACTCCGCACTCGTCGCGCCAGTGACGATCGGCGCGGGTGCGATCGTCGCGGCGGGATCGGTGGTGACCTGCGACGTCGAGGCCGACGCACTCGCGCTCGTCCGCCCGCCGCAGGTCGCCAAGCCGGGCTGGGCCAAGAGCTTTCGCGATTTGATGCTGGCGAAGAAGCGCGGATGAAGGCCGCCGCGCTGACACCTGCGCTACTTGGCGTGCCGGCGCTGGCGGGATGCGCGCCGGGCCGGCAAGGCTCGCGCCTGTATCTCAATTCGGACACCGCGTCGCAGGGACGCACGATCCGGGTCGACGACGAGGCGCGCCGCGCGCGGATCGATTCCCTCACCGGCGGTTGCCCGACAGGCAAATATTATTACCAGACCCATGTCGTCATCGAGCGGGGCGAGCAGCTCCGCTCGGTCGACTGAACGAACGGACAGAAGTTATGTGTGGTATCGTAGGCATTCTCAGCACGACCGACGTCGCCGAGCGGTTGCTCGACGGGCTGAAGCGGCTCGAATATCGCGGCTATGATTCGGCGGGAATCGCAACCGATTTCGACGGCGCGATCGAACGGCGGCGCGCATCGGGCAAGCTCGTCAACCTGGCGAACGAACTCGCCGCGCACCCGTTGCCGGGCAAGACCGGCATCGCGCACACGCGATGGGCGACGCATGGCGGGCCGACCACGAACAACGCGCATCCGCACGCGACCGGCGAAGTCGCGGTCGTCCACAACGGGATCATCGAGAACTTCAAGCCGCTACGCGACGAACTGACCGCGCGCGGCCGCACCTTCACCAGCGAGACCGATACCGAGGTCGTCGCGCATCTGGTCAGCGAGAAGGTCGAGGCGGGGATGGACCCGGTGTCCGCCGTCCGCGAGATCCTGCCGCGGCTGCATGGTGCGTTCGCGCTAGCGATCCTGTTCCGCCAGCATCCCGACCTGCTGATCGGCGCGCGGCTTGGTTCACCGTTGGTGGTTGGGCATGGGGAGGGCGAGATGTATCTCGGCTCGGACGCGCTCGCGCTCGCGCCGCTGACGCAGCGTATTGCCTATCTCGACGAGGGCGACTGGGTCGCGCTGACTCGCGACGGCGCGCAGGTCTATGACCGCGACAACACGCCCGTCGAGCGCGCGATCACGCTGTCGGGGATCACCAGCGAGGTGATCTCGAAGGGTAACCACAAGCATTACATGCTCAAGGAAATCTACGAGCAGCCGATCGTCGTCGCGCAGACGCTGCGCTCGTACCTCAAGCGGATGGAAGGCGAGGTTTCGCTGCCGATCCCCGAATTCGACCTGTCGACCATCAAGCGCGTGACGATCGTCGCGTGCGGGACGAGCTTCTACGCGGGCATGGTCGCCAAATACTGGTTCGAGCAGTTCGCGCGCGTCCCCGTTGACCTCGATGTCGCGTCCGAATTCCGCTACCGCGCGCCGGTGATGGAAGACGGCGGCCTCGCGCTGTTCATCTCGCAATCGGGCGAGACCGCGGACACGCTGGCGGCGCTGCGCCATGCCAAGGCCGAGGGGCAGAAGATTGCGGTCGTCGTCAACGTGCCGACCAGCTCGATGGCGCGCGAGGCGGACCTGCTGCTGCCGACGCATGCCGGCCCCGAGATCGGCGTCGCCTCGACCAAGGCGTTCACCTGCCAGCTCGCAGTGCTGGCCGCACTTGCCGCCAATCTGGCGCGCGCCAAGGGCTTGCTCACGAAGGAGCAGGAGCGCGAAATCGTCCGGCATCTGGCGGAGGCGCCGGCCGCGCTGAACGGTGCGCTGGCCTATGACGAGGCGATCGAGGCGATGGCGCACAACATTGCCGGCGCGCGCGACGTGCTGTATCTGGGGCGTGGGACGGATTACCCGCTCGCGCTCGAGGGTGCGCTGAAGCTCAAGGAAATCAGCTATATCCACGCCGAGGGCTATGCCGCGGGCGAGATGAAGCACGGGCCGATCGCGCTGATCGACGAGCATGTCCCCGTCATCGTCATCGCGCCGTCGGGGCCGCTGTTCGACAAGACCGTCAGCAACATGCAGGAAGTCATGGCGCGCGGCGGCAAGGTCGTGCTGATCTCGGATTATGACGGGATTCAGGCGGCGGGCGAGGGCTGCATGGCGACGATCACGATGCCCAAGGTGCATCCGCTGATCGCGCCTCTGGTCTATGCGGTGCCGGTGCAGTTGCTGGCATATCACGTCGCGGTGCTCAAGGGCACCGACGTGGATCAGCCGCGTAATCTGGCGAAGAGCGTTACCGTCGAATAACGGGCTCGGTTCTACCGCGTACTAATCCGCCTCCGTCATTCTGACGAAAGTCAGGATCCAGAGCCACGGAGGGCGACGCTTGGTACCCTGGGTCCTGACTTCCGTCAGGATGACGGTGAAGAGGGCGGAGCGGGCGACCACGCGTGAGCCGAGTGCAGTATTTCCCCGCATCCCCTCAATTGAGGGGATGCGGGGTAGTGCCCGTTACTTGTCGTCGCGGACCAGTTCGGTGGCGGCAAGGTGCTCGGCCAGGAACCAGACCTGCGGCTCGTGCGTGCGGATGATGTTGCTCACCAGCAGGTCATTCGTGCCGTCATCGCCCGACTCGTCGGCGGCTTCGGCACCTTCATGAGCCTGCCGCAGGATGATCTCATGCGCTTCGAGCAGCCGCGCGAGCTGCGTCGGTACGTCCTCGCGGCCCTTGGGCGGACGGGGGATCGTCGTCATTTCGGCAACGTCGTGCGACATTGCGATTGAGATGCCGCCTAGGGCCATGATGCGTTCTGCGACAAGATCCACGAGGGCAGCCTGCTCCTCGTAATGCTTGTCGAGCAGCAAATGGAGTTGATAGAAGGTCGCACCCGACATCTGCCAATGATGCTTCTTGTACATGTCGCGAAGCGTCATCGTATCCGCGAGGACCTGGTTCAGCGTCGCCACGCTCTGCGCGCGGGCATTGTCCTCGAGCGCGATCGGCAGGCGCTTGAGCGTGCCGTAGGGCTGGATCTCGCGATACTCGACCTTGTACTGCGGCTGTGCCTCGGCCGAGACGGCGCCGGCGAGATCGGTGGGTTTGGTGGGCTTCTTTGCCATCGCAAATTCCTGTCTGTTTGGATGAACTCGACAGGCATAACGCACGATCGGGCAAATCGACGGCAGACGAAATCATCGTTTACTGTGAGTGGCCAGACCCGCCTCGCAACGCGAGCGCGCCGCGCGTCCCTCTTGACGGGAGGCCACGGGCAAAGGAAGCGGGCGGGCGCAAAATGTTGGGAGTTTGGGATGACGGAAGCACCTCTGGTCGCAGGGATCGAACTCGGCGGGACAAAATGCATCTGTATTCTTGCGCGCGGGCCCGATCAGATCGAGGAAACCGTGCGTATCCCGACGACCCGCCCCGACGAGACGCTCGCCGCGATCGAGGCGGTGCTCGACCGGTGGAGCGGGTTCGTCGCGATCGGCATCGCAAGCTTCGGTCCGGTCTCGATCGATCGCCACGCGGCCGATTATGGCCATATCACCTCGACCCCCAAGCCGGGCTGGGCGGGCACCGATATCGCGGGCCGGTTGCAGCGGCGCTACGGCGTGCCGACCGGCTTCCATAGCGACGTCGTCGGCGCAGCGCTCGCCGAGGCGTTCTGGGGAGCGGCAAAGGGCCTGCCCGACATCGCCTATGTCACCGTCGGCACCGGCGTCGGCGCGGGGATGATCGCGAACAACCGCCCGGTCGACGGGCTGACTCATTCCGAGCTGGGCCATATCCGCCCCGCCCGGTTCCACGGCGACGACTGGATCGGCAACTGCCCGTTCCACGGCGCGTGCATCGAGGGGCTGGTCGCCGGCCCGGCGATCGCCGCGCGGATCGGCCATCCCGCGGACGAGGCACCCGCCGACCATCCGGTATGGGATTCCGTCGCCGACGCGCTGGGACAGCTGTGCCACACGCTGGTGCTGACGGGCATCCCGCGGCGGATCGTGATGGGCGGCGGCGTGATGGGCGCGTCGCATTTGTTTCCGCGCGTGCGGGCAGCGATGACGCGCAGCCTGGGCGGCTATATCACGCTGCCCGAGGTGGCGCTGACCGACACGTTCATCGTGCCGCCGGCGCTGGGCAACAATGCCGGGCCGCTGGGGGCGATAGTGCTGGGCGGACAGGCACTTGGCCAGCAAATCGAAACATCGTTTACGGCGTCTTAACCGTATCTCACTAACACATGATTGCGAGAACTAAGGGCACGTAAGCCATCGCTGGACGGCGACGGTCGTGCCTCCCCCGGGGAGCGGTGTTCGAATGCGTATTCTGATCGTGGACGACGAGCCGCCGATGCACGACAGCTACCGGCGCAGCTTCGCCGGGCCGCGATCGAGCGACGGATCCGCACTGGACGCTATGGCCGCCGAGCTGTTCGGCGACGATCCGGGCAATAGCGTCGCCGACGCGCCCGCGTTCGCGCTGACCTATTGCGAGCAGGGGCTCGAGGCGATCGCCGCGGTCGAGCAGGCGCTGGCCGATGCGGATCCGTTCGCGGTCGCGTTCATCGACGTACGGATGCCGCCGGGGATCGACGGCCGCGAAACCGCCAAGCGGATCCGCGCGCTCGATCCCGACGTCAACATCGTGATCGTCACTGGTTTCTCCGATTTCTCGCCGGTCAAGATCAGCAAGGTCGCAGGCCCCGCCGACAAGATCTTCTACATCGCCAAGCCGTTCGAGGTCGCCGAGATCCTGCAGACCGCGACCGCGCTCGCGCAGCGCTGGCGCAATGACTGCGACCTGGCGACCGCGCGCAACCTGCTGGCGGCGCAGGTCGTGCAGCTCGAGGAGCAGGCGGCCGAGCTGGCGGCGAACGAAAGCCGCGCGCTGCACATGGCGACTCACGATTCGCTGACCGACGCGCCCAACCGGCTCGCCTTCCTGCGCGCGTTGGCGGCGCGGACTCGCGATGACGGGCTGTTTGCGACGGTGATGATCGATCTCGACCGGTTCAAGCTGGTCAACGACACGCTCGGGCATCTCGCCGGCGACGCGCTGATCCGCGAGATCTGCGCGATCCTCAACCGGTCGACGCCCGATGGCGCGCTCGTCGCGCGGCTTGGCGGCGACGAGTTCGGGGTGCTGTTCGAAACCGCGGGCGAGGCGGCGGCGGTGATGGCGTGCGAGCTGATCGTGGCGGCGTGCTCGGTCAGCCTGCAGGTGTTCGGCAGCTCGGTGCAGGGCGGCGCTTCGGCCGGGCTGGTCGTGACGCCCGGCGGGCAGGGCCGCGACCCGGTCGACGTGATGCGCCGGTCCGACCTTGCGCTGAACGATGCCAAGCGCGGCGGACGGGGTATCGTGCGCGTGTTCGACGAGAGCATGGACGAGGGCATCCGCTTTCGCCGCCGGGTCGAATCGGGCCTGAGCCAGGCGATCGCCAAGGGCGAGCTGAGCCTCGCCTATCAGCCGATCGTGTCGCGCGATGCGATCGACGTGGTCGGGTTCGAGGCGCTGGTGCGCTGGAACACGCAGGAATATGGGCTGATGAGCCCGGCGACCTTCATTCCGATCGCCGAGGAATCGAACCTGATCCACGAGCTTGGCGACTGGGTGCTTGGCCAGGCGCTCGACGTGCTGCAGCAATGGCCGGGGCAATATGTCTCGGTGAACTTCTCCCCGCGCCAGTTCCGCCGGCACAATTTCGTTGGCCACATCATGGAAAGCGTCCAGCGCGCAGGAATCGCGCCGGCGCGATTGCAGATCGAGATCACCGAGACCGCGATTTTCGACGATGCCGAACGCGCTGCCGAGACTTTGTACAAGCTGCGCCAGATGGGCTTCCGGATCGCGCTTGACGATTTCGGCACCGGCTATTCGAGCCTGTACAATATCCGCAAGTTCGCGCTCGACTGCCTCAAGATCGACAAGTCGTTCATCGACGGCATGGGCCGCGAGCGCGAGAGCGCGGCGATCGTCCATTCGATCATCCACCTGGGCCGGGCGCTCGGCCTGGGCGTGATCGCGGAAGGCGTCGAGACCGAGGCGCAGGTCCAGGCGCTGCGCCTTGCGGGCGCGAGCCACATGCAGGGTTATTTCTTCTCGCGTCCGGTAAACGCCGAACGCGCGCTCGAGATGGCGCGCAAGGGCACCGTCAGCGGCAGCGACGACGTCTCCACCGACGATCACCGGATCCGCCAGACGTTCGGTATGCGCAGCTGATGGCGCGAGTAGGAATGCACGGCTGATGCCGTCGGCCGGGATGGGCCGGCTGCCGCCCATCCTCGGGCGGCAGTTTGGACGGATGCGGACACGCTCGTCGCTCGGCGCCAAGCTGGTGGCGATCATGACCGCGGTCGGGCTGGTCGCGACGATCGCGATCACGCTGCTGCTCGCGGGGATCATCACGCCAAGCTTCACCAAGCTGGAGGGCAAGGCGATCGCCGGGCATGTCGGGCGCGCGCGCACCGCGCTGTCCGACTATGCTGCCGGCGTCGAGAGCGCGGTGCGCGACTATGGCGACTGGAACGCGAGCTACGCCTATATGGCCGACCCTGACGCAGGGCCGGATCGTGCGTCACCGTTGCCGCGTACGATGACCGATCTCGGGATCAACGGCATGGCCTATGTCAGCCCTGCGAGCCGGGTAGTGATCGCCCGCTGGCACGATCCGGTCCGCGGCGCGCAGGGTAGTGTTCAGCGCGCGCGGCTGACCGCGATGATCGCGCGGACCGATCTTGCCGCGGTGCTCGGGCGGCGCAGCTCGGGGCGGTTCTACGCCCGCATCGGCGATAGGGTCGCGGCGATCGGGGTGGCGCGAGTCCGGCGGTCGGACGGCAGCGGCATCCCGCGCGGCTATGTCCTGATGGCGCGCGTGATCACGCCGCAGCAGCTCGCGACGCTGCTTCCGGCCGGCGCGCGGATCGACACCGCCGCACAGGGCGACGGCGTCGCGGTCACCGCGGGGGCGTCCAAGCTGACTCTCGTCGTGCCGCTGATCGGCGCCGATGGCCATGCGGTTGCCAGCGCGCGGTTCAAGATTCCGCGCGACGTTTCGCTGCTGGGGCGCCGCGTGCTGCTGCTCGCGGTGGCGGGGTCGACGTTGCTGTTGCTGCTGGTGCTGGTGATGCTCAGACGAATGATCACGCGCCTAGTCCTCCGCCCCCTCCACCGCGTCGAGAGCCATATGCAGCGGGTCCGCGTATCGGGATCGCTGACCTTGCTGGACGAGGACGGGCGGCGCGACGAGATCGGCTCGCTCGGGCGGAGCTTCAACGCGATGCTGCGCCAGCTGAAGGATCTGCGCGAGCAGATCGAGGCGCAGTCGTTCGACCTGGGACGGAGCGAGAGCGCGGTCGCGGTCATGCACAATGTCCGCAACGCGCTGAACCCGATCAGTACGATCCTGAGCCAGGGCATCGCGCAGTCCGCCGCGATCGACCGGACGACGATCGATCGCGCGATCGCCGAACTGGCGCAGGGTGATCTAGCCGATGCGCGTCGGCGCAAGCTCGCCGCGTTCGTCGCCGCCGCGGTCGAGGCCGAGAGCGCGGATCGCGATGCCATGCGCCGCGAGATGGTCGTCGGTCGCGAAGCGATGGCGGACGTGCTGGAGATCATCGGCCAGCAGCAGCGCGCCGCGCACGAACGCCCCGCGCTGGAGGTGTGCGACGTCAGCGACATCATCGCGCGCAACGCGACGATCGCGCGCTATGCGCTGGACGCTTCGATCGCGTTCAGCTTTCCCGCCGGGCCGAGCCCGGTGATGGCGAGCCGGGTGATCCTGAGCCAGGTGATCGGCAATCTCTTCGGCAACGCGGTCGAATCGATCGTCGCGCGCGGGACGGGCAGCGGATCGATCGTGGCGACGATCACCCGGGCGCAGGGCCGGGTTACCGTCGCGATTCGCGACGATGGCGAGGGCTTTTCCCCCGAGGCCGGGGCGCTGCTGTTCCAGCGCGGCTTCTCGACCCGGGCGCACAAGTCGGGCGGGCTGGGGTTGCACTGGTGCGCCAATTCGATGGCGGCGATGCGCGGCGCGCTGCGACTGGAGAGCGATGGCCCGGGACTTGGCGCGGTCGCGACGCTGACGCTGGATGCGGCGGATGCGACGATGTCGAAGGCGGCGTAGCTCGACCGGGTTCGGACGGCGGCCGTCACAACAGGCTCGGCTGTACCTCGTCCTCGTCGCCCATGATCCCCGACAGCGTCAGCCCGAGCAGGCGTACGCCGTCGGGCACGGGCAATTGCGCCATCAGCAGGTCGAGCCCCGCCGCGAGGAACGCCGTCTTGTCGGTGACCGCCGCCTGCGACGAGCGGGCCCGCGTGATCGTGCGGAAATCGGCGTGGCGCAACTTCAGCGTGACCGTCCGGCCGCGCGTGCCGTGTCGTTCGATTCGCACCCAGGCCGCATCCGCCACGCGGTGCAGCGCGGCGCGAAGATCCTCGGCGGTGCTGAGATTGGTCTCGAACGTGCGTTCCGCGCCGACCGACTTGGCCGCGCGGTTGACGCGCACCGGGCGGTCGTCGATCCCGCGCGCGGCGCGGTAGAGATAGTCGGCATAACTGCCGAAATGCGCCTGGAGGAAGGCGAGGCTGCGGCCGAACAGGTCCGCGCCGGTGAGGATGCCGAGCCGCTCCATCTTCTGCGCGGTCACCGGCCCGACGCCGTGGAAGCGCTTGACGGGCAGCGACTGGACGAACGCCGCGCCGCGCTTCGGCGTGATGATGCAGATCCCGTCGGGCTTGTTCTGGTCCGAGGCGAGCTTGGCGATGAACTTGTTGTAGCTGACGCCCGCCGATGCGGTCAGCCCAGTATCCGCCTTGATGCGCGCGCGGATCTCCTCGGCGATCGCAGCGGCGGTGCCTAGCCCGCGAATATCCTCGGTGACGTCGAGATAGGCTTCGTCGAGCGACAGCGGCTCGATCAGGTCGGTATAGTCGGCGAAGATCGCGCGGATCCGGTCGGACACCTCGCGGTAGACGTCAAAGCGCGGGGGGACGAAGACCAGGTCGGGGCAGCGGCGAATCGCGGTGACCGACGGCATCGCGCTGCGCACCCCGAACGCGCGCGCCTCGTAGCTCGCGGCTGCGACGACGCCGCGCGCGCGCGACCCGCCGACCGCCACAGGCCTGCCCCTGAGCGACGGGTCATCGCGCTGCTCGACCGAGGCATAGAAGGCATCCATGTCGACATGGATCACCTTGCGCTGGGCGGGAGGCTGGGTAGGAGGAAGCATCAGCGCCCTAGATAGGCGTGCGGGCGGCGGCGATACAGGGTGCATCCGCAACCAATCGCGCGGCTGTGGGTACTGCCGACGGGTAAATAAAGGGACGCGAATGCAGGTCGGTAAGGAATGCTGGCGGGTCGAACGCGCCGAACAGATGGCGGTGATCGTCGATGCGGAGAAGTATTTCCGTACCGCGCGAGTCGCGATGATGGGCGCCAAACGCCGCATCCTGCTGATCGGGTGGGATTTCGATGCGCGCATCGAGCTCGAGCCCGGCGTCGACCGCCCCGGCGAACCCAAGAAGCTCGGCGACTTCATGCTGTGGCTGGTCGAGCGCGAACCCGATCTGGAGGTGTTCGTGCTGCGCTGGGATACCGGCGCGATCAAGTCACTGTTCCGCGGCTCGACGATCTTCACGATGATGAAATGGATGAAGCACAAGCGCATCCACACCAAGCTCGACGGGCATCATCCAACCGCGGCGTCGCATCACCAGAAGATCGTGATCATCGACGATGCGCTGGCGTTCTGTGGCGGGATCGACATGACCGGCGACCGCTGGGACACGCGCGATCACCGCGACGACGATCCGCACCGTATCCAGCCATCGGGCAAGCCGTACAAGCCGTGGCACGACGCGATCAGCGCGGTACAGGGTCCCGTCGCGCATGCGCTGGGCGAGCTGTTCCGGCGGCGCTGGCATCTGGCGGGCGGCAAGAAGATGGCGGCCGGACAGCCGGGCGGGACGTTCTGGCCGGATGGGCTGGAGGTCGATTTCCATGATGTCGACGTCGCGATCGCACGCAGCGAACCCGAAATGTCCGATCAGGAGCCCGTGTACGAGAGCGAGGCACTGTTCCTCGGCCAGATCGCGCGGGCGAAGAAGCATCTGTACATCGAGAGCCAGTATTTCGCGTCGCGCAAAATCGCCGAGGCGGTCGCCAAGCGGCTCGACGAGGCGGATGGCCCCGAGATCGTCATCATCAACCCGACGACCGCGCAAGGCTGGCTCGAGCCGATCGCGATGGATACCGCGCGCGCGCGGCTGATGGAGGCGCTGCACCGGCGCGACACGCACAACCGGCTGCGCATGTATCATCCGTTCACGAAGGGCGGCGAGGCGATCTATTGCCATGCCAAGATCCTGATCGCCGATGACGACGTGTTCCGGCTGGGCTCGTCGAACATGAACAACCGCTCGTTGCGGCTCGATACCGAATGCGACCTCGCGATCCGTTCGACCGACGATGCCACGTCGGCGGCGATCACCGCGATCCGCGACGGGCTGATCGCCGAGCATCTGGGCGTCGAGCAGCAGGTGGTGAGCGACCTGATCGCCGAGACGGGCTCGCTGATCAAGACGATCGAGCGGCTGCGTGGCGAGGGCAAGACGGTGCAACCCTATGAGGTGCCCGACCTGACGTCGGTCGAGGAATGGCTGGCCGACAACGAAGTGCTCGATCCCGAGGGGCCCGAGGAGATGTTCGAGTCGCTCGACAAGCGCGGGCTGTTCCGGCGACTGCGGCGAAAGAAGTAGGCCGCGAACGCAAAAGGCCGCGGCACCCCCCGGTACCGCGGCCTTTAGCGCTCCCAAAAGACTGGGGAGTTACGCGACCTGGGCTTCGAGTGCCTCGTCGGGCTCGCGCAGCACATAGCCGCGACCCCAGACGGTCTCGATGTAATTCTCACCATCGCATGCCAGGCTGAGCTTCTTGCGCAGCTTGCAGATGAACACGTCGATGATTTTCAGTTCGGGCTCGTCCATCCCGCCATAGAGGTGGTTGAGAAACATTTCCTTGGTGAGCGTCGTGCCCTTGCGGAGCGACAGCAGCTCGAGCATCGCATATTCCTTGCCGGTCAGGTGGACGCGGCTGCCATCGACCTCGACCGTCTTCGCGTCGAGATTGACCGCGAGCTTGCCTGTGCGGATGACCGACTGGCTGTGCCCCTTCGAGCGGCGGACAACGGCGTGGATGCGCGCGACGAGTTCCTCGCGGTGGAACGGCTTGGTGACGTAATCGTCGGCACCGAAGCCGAAGCTGCGCACCTTCGAATCCATCTCGTTGACGCCCGACAGGATCAGCACCGGCGTCGAGACCCGCGCGACCCGGAGGCGCTTGAGCACGTCATAGCCGTGCATGTCGGGCAGGTTCAGATCGAGCAGGATGATGTCGTAATCATACAGCTTGCCCAGATCGAGGCCTTCTTCTCCGAGATCGGTGATGTAGACGTTGAACCCCTCGGTCGTCAGCATCAAGTCGATAGCCTTCGCCGTGGTCGGCTCGTCCTCGATCAGCAGCACCCGCATGCGTCGTCCCCTTGTCGCGAGACCGCTCGACACCCCATGTCTGCAGCTCGACTTCGATTCATTAACCACACAACTTCTGAAGGCAAAAGGTTAATTTCGAACTAAGGCTCGCCGGCGATGACCGACGCGGTAGACCGCAGACCATGACCGGGCGTCGGGAAAGACTGCGGCGAGGTCAATGGCTTCGCGCAGGTTGCTGGCTGAGCTTGCGGCGAATCCTCTCGCTGCGGGTCGCATAGACCGAAGCCCGGTCGAGATGCGCGCGGCGCTGATCCAGCGTTTCGGCGGCGGCGGCGGCGTTAAGCTCGGCATCGGCCAGCCGATCGCAGTCGGCGGCGGTAACGGTAGGGGACAAGATGATCTCGATCGTTGGCAGTTGCGTGCAGGACGTCGTGAGACGACGCCGGGTTGAAGCGGCAACAGGAACGGTGCCTCGTGTCCCAGGGATGCGCTTGCGACGCCGAGCCGAGTCGCTGGCGCGTTAGGACGAGGTTGGGCGGGTGCGAAACATGCGCCACGCGCGTCAGGCCGGAAGCGGATCGCGGAGGCGTCGCGTGAGGAACTCGATCAGCGCCTCGACTCGCGCGGGGCGAAGCGGGCTCGGCGGCGTGAGCAGGTGCAGGCCGATCGGCGCGGGCGCCCAGTCGCACAGGATCGTCGTGAGCGCGCCGCTCGCAAGACATGTCTCGATGATGAAATCCGGCAGCCGGGCGATACCGAGCCCGGCGACCAGCGCAGGCATGATTGCCTCGCCGCTATTGGCGGTCAGCGGGCCGTGCACGCGAACCGAAACCTCCGCACCGCCCGGGCCGTGGAAGCGCCAGGGGCCGACGACGTTGGAATAGCCGAACAGCTTGTGCTCGCCGAGCTGCGCGGGATGCGTCGGCGTGCCATTGACCTCGAGATAGCGCGGGGCGGCGACGATATGCGTGCGGATCGTGCAGAGCCGGCGCGCGCGCAGCGAGCTGTCGGGCAGCTCGGCGATGCGCAGCGCGATGTCGAACCCCTCGGCGACGATATCGACGCGTGCATCGGACAGATGCAGGTCGACCTCGATCCCGGGATGCGCGGCGAGGAATTCGGCAAGCAGCGGCGCGACGTTCTTGACCCCGAAGCTCATTGGGGCGGCCAGCCGGACCCGGCCGGTGGGCGCGCTGGCGGCGTCGTTGGCGGATTCCTCGGCGAGTCGCGCTTCGGTAAGGATGCGCGCGGCGTGCTCGGCGAGCGGCTTGCCCGCCTCGGTCAGCGCAAGGCGGCGCGAGGTGCGGTGGAACAGCGACTGGCCGAGATGCGCCTCGAGCCGCGTGATCGCTTTCGACACGGTCGCCTTGCTGAGCCCGATCGCGTCCGCCGCGGCGCTGAACGACTTGTGCTCGACCACGCTGGCAAAGATCGCCCAGGCTTCGAGGTCGGGCAGGCGCATGATGATCTCCGCGATGATTGGGACGATCGTAACGCTAGCACCGAAACGATCGGTTTCCAGCGTTTCTATTTACGTTCCTATCGGTGCGCTTATCTTGGGATCAACCAGTGGAGACCTCTCATGACGACCACGACGATGACCAAGATCGACCGCCGCCCCTTTGCCAGCCTCGGCCATGCCGATCACGGCTGGCTGAACGCGCGGCATCATTTCTCGTTCGCCAGCTATTATGATCCTTCGCGGATGGGCTGGGGTGCGATCCGCGTGTGGAACGACGACCAGATCGCCGCGAACTCGGGCTTCCCGCCGCATCCGCACCAGGACATGGAGATCATTACCTATGTCCGCAGCGGCGCGATCACGCACCAGGATTCGCTCGGCAACAAGGGCCGTACCGAAGCGGGCGACGTCCAGGTGATGAGCGCGGGTACGGGCGTCCGCCATGCGGAATATAATCTGGAGCCCGAGACGACGACGATCTTCCAGATCTGGATCGAGCCATCGCGCAAGGGCGGTTCGCCGAGTTGGGGCGCCAAGCCGTTTCCCAGGGGCGAGCGTTCGGGCCAGTTCGTGACGCTGGCCAGCGGGTTCGACGGGGATGCCGATGCCTTGCCGATCCGCGCGAATGCCCGTGTGCTGGCGGCGACGCTGAAGGCCGGCGACAGCGTCGACTATGCGATCGACGATGGCCGCCATGTGTATCTGGTGCCCGCGACCGGTGCGATCACGATCGGCGGCGAAGCCTTTGGCGCGCGCGACGGAGCGGCGCTGCTGGGCGGCCAGACGGTGACGATCACGGCTCAAGAGGACGCTGAGATCGTTCTGGTAGACTCGGAATAAACGCGCGCGGCGACCTTAGCCGTCACCCCAGCGAAAGCTGGGGTATCCCGGTTCGGGCCGCCGCACTCGCCTCATGAAGACCCCAGCGTCCGCTGGGGTGACGGACTTTCCAGGAGACTGACAATGACCAAGGTTCTCGTGCTCTATTACTCGTCCTACGGCCATATCGAGCAGATGGCGGACGCCGTCGCCGAGGGTGCGCGCGCGGGTGGCGCCGAGGTTGACATCCGTCGTGTCGCCGAGACCGCGCCGCAGTCGGTGGTCGAGGCCGCGCATTTCAAGACCGACACCAAGCATGCCGAGATCGAGGGCCCCGACGCGCTCGTGAACTATGACGCGATCATTGTCGGCGCGCCCACCCGCTTCGGCCGGATGCCCGCGCAGATGGCGCAGTTCTGGGATACGACGGGTGCGCAGTGGTTCTCGGGCGCGCTGGTCGGCAAGGTCGGTGGTGCGTTCACTGCAACCGCGAGCCAGCATGGCGGCCAGGAAACGACGTTGTTCTCGATCATCACCAACCTGCTGCATCACGGCATGACGATCGTCGGCCTCGACTATGGCTTCCAGGCGCAGATGGGTGTCGATGCGGTCAAGGGTGGCACGCCCTATGGCGCGTCGACGATCGCCGATGGCGACGGCAGCCGCCAGCCGAGCAAGGACGAGCTCGACGGTGCGCGCTATCAGGGCAAGCGGATCGCCGAGACTGCGGCCAAGCTGGCCGCCTAAACCCGAAGCGCGACGCGGGCGGCAACGCTCGCGTCGCGCTTGCACGCGTCAGCCGATGAGCAGGCGCACGCCCAATGCGGCGAACAGCGCGGGGGGCATGACTGCCGCGCCGACCTTCAAAAAGCGCCAGAACCCGACATCCTCGCCCTCGCGACGGATCGCGGTCAGCCACAGGATTGTCGCCAGCGAGCCGGTGATCGACAGGTTCGGCCCGAGGTCGACGCCGATCAACAGCCCGTCGGTGACGATCTGCGGGACATGCGCCTGGCCGAGCGTGGTGCTCGCGATCAACCCTGCCGGCAGGTTATTCATCAGGTTCGATCCGAAGGCGAGGATCGTGCCGGCGATCCCGGCGGTGGCGGTCGGCGAGGCGGCGGCGCCTTCGGCCAGCCAGCGCGCGAGCATCGCGATGACGCCGGTGCTCGCCAGCGCCTCGACCAGCACGAACAGCCCGGCGACGAGCGGCAGCACCGCCCAGGACACCGACCGCATCGTCTCGACGGGCGACTTGCGACCGCCGATGCAGATCGCTGCGGTGGTCGCGATACCGGCGAGGCAGGTCGGCAGTCCCAGATCATAGCCGCGCGCCGACGCGACGATCAGCAGCACCGCGGTGGCGACGATCCCGCACAGTGCGACGAGGCCGCCGCGGGGAAGCGTCATCGCTTCGACCTCAGTCTCGCAAGTCCCGGAAAGTCGGTCGCGCTCGATCCAGCGGAGCACCAGGAACGTGACGCCGATCGCCATCAGCGAGGGCAGCGCGAACGACGCCATCCATGCGCCCAGCGTCGGCATCTTGCCGCCGTACAGGACGAGATTGGCGGGGTTCGAAATCGGCAGCACAAAGCTGGCGGCGTTGGCGATCAGTGCGCAGGCGAAAAGCATCGGCAGCGGATCCGCCTTCGCCTTTTTCGCCGCGGCATAGACTGCGGGCGTCAGCACGACCGCGGTCGCATCGTTCGACAGGAAGGTGGTCACGACGATGCCGACGCCGAACACGAGCACGAACAGCCGGCTGGTCGACCCCTTGGCCAGTCGTACGGCATGGACAGCGACCCAGTCGAACAACCCCTCGGCCCGCGCGACCTCGGACAGCAGCATCATGCCGATCAGGAAGAGATAGACGTCGCCGCCCTTCAGTACCGCGCGCCAGGCGTCGCTGATCGGGAGCAGGCCGAATACGACGAGCACCACCGCGCCAAGCACCGCCCAGACCGCTTCTGGAAGCTTGAAGGGCCGCGAGATGACGCCGAACGTCGCGATTCCGCAAATTGCCCAGATCGCGAACCGGGCCACCATGTCGGGCTGCGTCACGCGCGCGGTGCTCGGTTGGGGGCGTTGCGTCGCAGGGGGGCGCCGATCGAGTCGGTCGGTCGCATCGTCATTCCGCTCACCAGTCCATGCCGTTCTTGTTGGGGCCACGCTGCGCGCCGTCGATGCCGCGCGAGGGCCAAGCGCCGATCGCGGTGACGTCGCGGCCGAGTGCGGTCGGGGCGTTGCGTTTCAGTCGGGGCGGGCCCGGACGGTCGAACGCGCGGGGGGCGCGGACGAGGATTTCTATGACGTCCTCGCTGCTTGCGATGGACACGGTCAGCCGGTGGAGGCCGTCGGTGGCGTTCTCGATCGTGGCCTCCCACAGACCGGCCGCGTTGCGGGTCATCGGGACAGTAGCGCCGTCATCGAGCCGTACGGATGGCGTGGCGGGGGCGGAGTGGCCGAACACTTTCGCGCGAACGACGACGGTGTCGGTCGGGACATGATCGACGCGGTCCGGATCGGTGAGCAGGCGGCGGTCGGCGGGCGAGGTGATCTGGACGAGCGGCCAGGACTCGTCGATCGCCTGGAAGCGCCAGCTCGGGACGCCGTCGTCGAGCGTCACGATCGAGAAACCGGGCGCGCCCTCCTCGATCTGGCCGGTCGAGCGGGTGGCGCCATAGACGACGCGGCCGTCGTTGAGCAGCTCGTTGTAATGCGTGTGCCCGGTGTCGACGAACGCGACGCGGTGCGCGGCGAACAATCCGGCGATCCCGTCCGGATCGTCGCGGAGGTCGCCGGGATAGGCGTGCATGAAGACGACGCTACGGAGATCGGCGGCGGTCGCGGCGCTCAGTTCGCGTTCGATCCAGCTGCGCTGGTCGGGGGCGATACGGAAATCGGGGCCGCCCTTGCCGGCCGAGACGATGTCGAGGAACAGGCAGCGATACCCGTTGAGCGTGACCACATAGGGGGCGAGCCGGGACGTGATGGCGCGCATCGCGGTCAGGTCGCCGGGCTCGAAATCATGATCGCCCGCCAGCACATGCCAGGGCAGAGTCAGGCCACGCATCGCATCGGCAATCCCGGCATATTGCGCGTCGGTGCCGTGATTGGCGTTGTCGCCCGGCAGGAACGCGAAGTCGACCTTGCCGCTTGCGCTGTCCGGACCGGGATTGCCCAAGTGGTGCTGCGCAATCGCTGCGAGTTCGCGAAAGCGCGACAGTCCTTCGTACCCATCTGCCTCATCGACATGCAGGTCGCCAAAGTGAATCCAGGTAAGGCACCCTGCCATTATAATTGCTTTCAACTCGAGCGTAGCGATCGCTCAAAAGCGAGAAGGTGCCGCAATCGTTCCGTGACATAATGTTCATGATACGAGGCTTAACGAGCTCGTTCAGTTTCGGTTTAACTTATCGGTATCTTTGGAAATTATCCTATCAACTATATTTGGACCGACCTGAAACTTTGCCCACTGCGAAGTCTTTAGCGCTCGACCGACATCGCCCGCCATGATGCGCGCCGGTCGACTGCAACCGACGAGAGGGACCGGCCATGGCAACCATCACAGACAGCAAGGCGGACGCCGACGGGGTTAGCACCGGCCGCGACGACAAAGTGCCGACGCGGACGCTGGATGCACTCAACTTCTTCCTCGCCGATGTTCGCGACGGGCTCGGGCCGTATCTGGCGATCTACCTGATCGCGGTGCGCGGGCCGGCGCATGGCTGGAACGAGGCGACGGTCGGTGCGATCCTGACGATCGCCGGGATCGTCGGGTTGATCTCGCAGACGCCCGCGGGCAGCCTGATCGACCGCGGCAAGAACAAGCCGCGGATCGTGATGATCGCCGCCTTGCTCGTCACGCTGAGCAGCATCTCGCTGCCGATCGTCAGCGGCTTTACCGCGGTGGCCGTCACGCAGTCGATCGCGGCGGTCGCCGGCGCGGTGTTCGCGCCCGCCATCTCGGCGATCACGCTCGGGCTGGTCGGGCCCAAGTTGTTCGCCAAGCGCGTCGGTCGCAACGAGGCGTTCAACCATGCGGGCAACGCGGTGTCGGCGGCGCTGGCGGGCGTGCTGGCGTGGAAGTTCGGGCCGGTCGTGGTGTTCTGGCTGATGGGCGGGCTGACCGTCGCGAGCATCATCACCGCGTCGCGGCTGAAGAACGACGATATCGACAATGCAGTCGCGCGCGGGCTCGACTGCGAACCCGAGGACGGGGACGAGGCCTGCGAGGAACCGAGCGGCTGGAAGACGCTGCTCGAGAACAAGCCGCTGATGATCTTCGCGGTTACTGCCTTTCTGTTCCATCTGGCGAACGCGGCGATGTTGACGTCGGTCAGCCAGTTGCTCGCGCGGACGGTGGGCAAGGATCAGGCGACGTCGCTGACCGCAGCATGCATCGTCGCGGCGCAGCTGGTGATGGTGCCGGTTGCGATCGTCGTCGGGCGCAATACCGATCGCTGGGGAACCAAGCCGCTGTTCCTGGTCGCCTTCGCCTTCCTCGCGGCGCGCGGTGCGCTGTACACCGTCTCGGACAATCCGTGGTGGCTGGTCGGCGTGCAGGCGATGGACGGCGTGGGCGCGGGGATCTTCGGGGCGCTGTTCCCGGTCGTTATCGCGGACCTGACCAAGGGAACCGGGCGGTTCAACGTCAGCCAGGGCGCGGTGGCCAGCGCGCAGGGGCTGGGTGCGGCACTCTCGGCGACGCTGGCGGGCGGGATCATCGTCTGGGCCGGCTATACTGCCAGCTTCCTGACGCTAGCGACGATCGCTGCGCTTGGGTTGGGCCTGTACGTGCTGGCGATGCCGGAAACGAAGGACAAGAAGTAAGGCGATCCGCGCGCAGGCCTGACGAGCGCCAGATCAGGCGACCTCGTCGGGGCCGATCGCGGTGACCAGCGCTGCGATCGTGGGTGACTGAGCGAGCTCCTGCGGGTCGGCGTGCGGGGCAAAGACCAAGCCAATGTCGCGGGTGAAGTCGAAGCCTTCGAGATGCGCGCGGACAACGCCGGGCTCGCCGAAACAATCGGGCATCACCGTGACGCCAAGTCCTGCGCGGACATAGCTGAGCGCCTTGTCGTCGCTGGTGGTGCGCGACGCGAAGACCGGGCGGACGCCGCGCGTGGTGAAGAAGCGGCTGGTCTCGGGCAGCAATTCGCAGTGGCGGCGCACGATCATCGGATCATTGCCGAGCTCCTCCGCGCGGATCACGTCGCGACCCGCGAGCGGGTGCGCGGTGCCGAGCGCGAGGCTGTACCCCTCGGTGAAGAGGCGCTGGCTGGCGTAATCGTCGCCGTCGCGCAGCAGCATCAGCGCCACGTCGATCCGGCCGCGCGCGAGCCGTTCGCGAAGGTCGCGCTCCTTGCCTTCGACGATCTCGATCTGGTTGCCTGCGCCGCGCGACCGATGCTCGCGCAGGAAATCCTCGATCCAGCGGCGCGGCGTCGTCGCCAGCACGCCGAGCCGCAGCGTCTGCTGCGTCGGCGTACCGATCACCTCGCGCTCGGCGGCGGCGAAGGTCGCCTCGATCGTGCGCGCATGCGATACCAGCCGCGCGCCCGCATCGGTCAGCGCAACGCGTCGGTTGGTGCGGTTGAACAGCGGATGGCCCAGCGCGGTTTCGAGCTTGGCGATCCCGACGGAAAGCGTAGGCTGCGACACGTTGCACGCGGCCGCGGCGCGGGAGAAATTGCCGGTGTCGATGACCGACAGAAAATACCGGAGATGATAGCGTTCGATCATAGCTTTTATCTATAGCGTAGATCGCGATCTTTCAATTTTCCAGCGATCGGGGGATCCCGTACACAGCCGGGAAAAGACCGACAGGAGATGATGATGGCAGACCTGAATTTCGCGCTTGGCGAGATGGCCGACACGATCCGCGAGACGACTCGGCGGTTCGCGCTCGACCGGATCGAGCCGATCGCGGCGCGCGTCGATGCGGAGGACAGTTTTCCGCGCGAGCTGTGGCCCGAAATGGGCGCGCTGGGGCTGCACGGCATCACCGTCGAAGAGGCCGATGGCGGCCTGGGGCTCGGCTATCTCGAGCATCTGATCGCGTGCGAGGAGATCAGCCGGTCGTCCGCATCGATCGGGCTGAGCTATGGCGCGCATTCGAACCTGTGCGTCAACCAGATCCGCCGCTGGGGCAATGCTGAGCAGAAGGCGAAATATCTGCCCAAGCTGATCTCCGGCGATCACGTCGGCAGCCTCGCGATGTCGGAAGCGGGCGCAGGGTCGGACGTCGTGTCGATGAAGCTGCGCGCGGACAAGGTCGATGGCGGCTGGCGGCTGAACGGCACCAAGTTCTGGATCACCAACGCGACCTATGCGGATACGCTGGTCGTCTACGCCAAGACGATCCCCGATGCCGGATCGAAGGGCATCACCGCATTCCTGATCGAAAAGGACTTTGCCGGCTTCTCGATCGGGCAGAAGATCGACAAGCTCGGCATGCGGGGGTCGCCGACCGCCGAGCTGGTGTTCGACGATTGCTTCGTGTCGGACGCGCAGGTGATGGGGCCACTTCACGGCGGCGTCGGTGTGCTGATGTCGGGGCTGGATTACGAGCGCGTGGTGCTGTCGGGTATCCAGCTGGGGATCATGCAGGCCTGTCTCGACGTCGTGCTGCCCTATGTTCGCGAGCGCAAGCAGTTCGGCCGGCCGATCGGCGAGTTCCAGCTGATGCAGGCGAAGGTCGCGGACATGTATGTCGCGCTCAATTCGTCGCGCGCCTATGTCTATGCGGTCGCCAAAGCCTGCGATGCGGGCCAGACGACTCGGTTCGACGCGGCCGGGTGCATCCTGCTGGCGTCCGAGAACGCGGTGAAGGTCGCCAACGAGGCGATCCAGGCGCTGGGCGGCGCCGGCTATACCAAGGACTGGCCGGTCGAGCGCTATTGGCGCGACGCCAAGCTGCTCGATATCGGTGCGGGGACGAACGAGGTCCGGCGGATGCTGGTCGGGCGCGAGCTGATCGGCCACGATGCGCCGAAGGCCCAGTAATGCCGACGCTCACGACCCAGGCCGATGCGACGTCCGAGGGGTTCAGCGCGAACGCCGCGCATAACCGGGCGCTGGCGGAGTCGCTGCGCGCGACCGTCGCGACGACCGCACTCGGCGGGTCGGAGCAGCATCGGGCGCGCCATGTTTCGCGGGGCAAGCTGTTGCCGCGCGACCGGGTCGAGCGGTTGCTCGATCCGGGATCGCCGTTCCTCGAGATCGGCGCGCTCGCCTCGAACGGCATGTACCTGGACAAGGACGGGCAGGGCGGCGCGCCCGGCGCGGGGATGATCGCAGGGATCGGCCGCGTGTCGGGACGCGAGTGCATGATCGTCGCGAACGATCCCACCGTGAAGGGGGGCGCCTATTTCCCGATGACCGTGAAGAAGCATCTGCGCGCGCAGGAGATCGCGCGCGAGAACCGGCTCCCCTGCATCTATCTGGTCGACAGCGGCGGCGCCAACCTGCCGCATCAGGCGGAGGTGTTTCCCGACCGCGATCATTTCGGCCGCATCTTCTTCAACCAGGCGCAGATGTCCGCCGAGGGGATCGCGCAGATCGCCTGCGTGATGGGCAGCTGCACCGCGGGCGGCGCCTATGTCCCGGCGATGTCGGACGAGAGCGTGATCGTCCGCAACCAGGGCACGATCTTCCTCGCCGGCCCGCCGCTGGTGAAGGCGGCGACGGGCGAGGTGATCTCGGCCGAGGAACTGGGCGGGGCGGACACGCATGGCCGCAAGTCGGGCGTGGTCGATCATGTCGCAGAGAATGACGAGCACGCGCTGCTGATCGTCCGCGATATCGTTGCGACGTTAAACCGACCCAAGTCCGTCGATATCGAGATCGCCGCGCCGCGCGCGCCGAAACTTGATCCGGCGGAGCTGTACGGCATCGTGCCGCAGGACGTCCGCGCGCCCTATGACGTGCGCGAGGTGATCGGGCGGATCGTCGACGGGTCCGAGTTTCACGAGTTCAAGGCGCTGTACGGCACGACGCTGGTCTGCGGCTTTGCGCGGATCTGGGGGATGCCCGTCGCGATCCTCGCCAATAACGGCGTGCTGTTCTCCGAATCGGCACTGAAGGGCGCGCATTTCATCGAACTGGCGTGCCAGCGCCGCGTGCCGCTGCTGTTCCTCCAGAACATCTCGGGCTTCATGGTCGGCGGCAAATACGAGGCCGAGGGGATCGCTAAGAACGGCGCCAAGCTGGTGACCGCGGTGGCGACCGCATCGGTGCCCAAGATCACCGTGTTGATCGGCGGCAGCTTCGGGGCGGGCAATTACGGCATGTGCGGCCGGGCCTATTCGCCGCGCTTCCTGTTCACCTGGCCCAATGCGCGGATCTCGGTGATGGGCGGCGAGCAGGCGGCGAGTGTGCTGGCGACCGTCCACCGCGACGCCGATCGCTGGACGCCGGAAGAGGCCGAAGCCTTCAAGGCGCCGGTCCGCCAGAAATACGAGGACGAGGGCAATCCTTATTACGCGACCGCGCGGCTGTGGGACGACGGGATCATCGACCCGGCGCAGACGCGCGACGTCCTGGGCCTCGCTTTTGCCGCCACGCTGAACGCGCCGATCCCCGAGCGCGCGCAGTTCGGCCTGTTCCGGATGTGAGCGGCATGGACCTGACCATCGACGGCGCGACGATCCCCGACGAAGCCGCCTTCCATGCGCTGATCCGCGAGGCATCGGGCGTGGACTGGTATGGCGGCAGCCTCGATGCGCTGTTCGACCTGCTCGTCGCGGTCGTCGCGCCGCCGATCCGCCTGCACATCGTCAACGCCGCGGCGGCGCGCGCGACGATCGGCGCGCGGTTCGATCGCATCGTCACCGTCATCATGGACGCGGTCGCCGAACGCGGCCCCGCCGCCGTCGCGCTGCGCCTGGAGAGCTAAGCATGATCCAGAGTCTCCTCATCGCCAATCGCGGCGAGATCGCCCGTCGCATCATCCGTACCGCGCGGCGGCTGGGCATCCGCACGATCGCAGTCCATTCCGACGTCGATGCCGGCATGCCGTTCGTCCGCGAGGCCGACGAGGCGGTGTGTATCGGCACCGCGCCCGCGACCGACAGCTATCTGCGGCACGATCGCCTGCTGGAGGCTGCGCGCGCGACCGGCGCGGCGGCGATCCACCCGGGCTATGGCTTCCTGTCGGAAAATGCCGAGTTCGCCGAGCGTGTGATCGACGCCGGGCTCGTCTGGGTCGGTGCGCCGCCCGCCGCGATCCGCGCGATGGGGCTGAAGGATGCCGCCAAGCAACGGATGATCGCCGCGGGCGTGCCGGTCACGCCGGGCTATCTCGGCGCGGACCAGTCGCCCGAGCGGCTTCAGGCGGAGGCCAACGCGATCGGCTATCCGGTGCTGATCAAGGCGGTGGCGGGCGGCGGCGGCAAGGGCATGCGCAAGGTCGATGCGGCGGCCGACTTCGCCGAGATGCTCGAAAGCTGCAAGCGCGAGGCCGCGGCATCGTTCGGCAACACGCAGGTGCTGATCGAGAAATACATCCTCTCGCCGCGCCATATCGAGGTGCAGGTGTTCGGCGACACGCATGGCGGCGCGGTCCATCTGTTCGAGCGCGACTGTTCGCTGCAACGCCGCCACCAGAAGGTGATCGAGGAAGCGCCTGCGCCCGGCATGGACGCGGCGACTCGCGCGGCGGTGTGCGAGGCGGCGGTCAAGGCCGCGCGCGCGGTCGACTATGTCGGCGCGGGGACGATCGAGTTCATCGCCGACGGATCGGAGGGCCTGCGCGCCGACCGCATTTGGTTCATGGAGATGAACACGCGGCTGCAGGTCGAGCATCCGGTGACCGAGGCGATCACGGGGCAGGACCTGGTCGAATGGCAGCTGCGCGTCGCGTCGGGCGAGCGGCTGCCGTGCGCGCAGGAGGCGCTGTCGATCACGGGCTGGGCGATGGAGGCGCGGCTCTATGCCGAGAATCCGAGCACCGGGTTCCTGCCCTCGACCGGGCCGCTCGACCGGCTGCGCTTTCCCGCTGGCGTCCGTATCGACAGCGGCGTCGAGGAGGGCGGTGAGGTCACGCCGTATTACGATCCGATGATCGCCAAGCTGATCGTCCACGGCGCGACGCGGAGCGAGGCCGCGGGCAAGCTGGCGGCGGCGGCACGCGGGACGCAGGTCTGGCCGGTCAGGACCAACGCCGCGTTCCTGGCGCGTGCCGCCGCGCATCCGGACTTCGTCGCGGGGCGCGTGGATACCGGGTTCATCGAACGCCATGCCGAGACGCTGATCCCACCGGCCGAGCCTTCGCCGGCCGTGCTCGCGGCGGCGGCGGCGGCGATCCTGCCGGATGTGGCGGGCGATCCGTGGACAAGCCTGCGCGGGTTCCGCGCCAACGCCGAGGCGTCGCGCCGGATCGAGGTCGAGGTTGCAGGCAAGCCGTATCTCGTCACCGATCAGCCGGGGTCGGCAGCGGTCGTCGCGGACGGCGTGCTGTTCCTCGACGGCGAGGCCTGGCTGTTCTGTCCCCGCCGCGCCGACCATATCGCCGGCGCAGGCGAAAGCGACGGCGCGATCCTGGCACCGATGCCGGGCCGGGTGATCGCGGTGCTCGTCGAAGCCGGGCAGGCGGTCGCCAAGGGCCAGCGGATGCTGGTGCTGGAGGCGATGAAGATGGAACAGGCGCTGCTGGCGCCGTTCGACGGCGTCGTCGCGGCGCTCAAGGCGAGCGAAGGCGCTCAAGTCGCCGAGGGCACGATGCTGGCGCGGATCGAGAAGCCCGCGGCGATCGACGTGCCGGCGACGACCGACAGGGAGAGCGAATGATGGCCGGGCGTTTCTATGACGACTGGACGGTCGGCGACACGATCGTCCACGAGATCCGCCGTACCGTGACCGAGACGGACAATCTGCTGTTCACGGTGATGACGCACAATCCGCAGCCGCTGCATCTCGACGCCGAGGCGGCGCGCGCGAGCGAGTTCGGGCAGATCCTGGTCAACGGCACCTTCACCTTCGCGCTGATGGTCGGGCTGTCGGTCGGCGACACCACGCTCGGGACGCTGGTCGCCAATCTGGGCTACGACAAGCTCGTGATGCCCAAGCCCGTGTTCATCGGCGACACGCTGCGCGCCGAGACCGAGGTCCACGCGCTCAAGGAAAGCCGGTCGAGACCCGATGCGGGGATCGTCACCTTCGCGCACCGCCTGCACAACCAGCGCGACGAGATCGTGTGCCAGTGCCTGCGCAGCGCGCTGATCAAGCGATCGGCGGCATGAGGCTGCGATCGCTGTTGTTCGTGCCGGGCGACCGACCCGAACGGTTCGACAAGGCCGCCGCCAGCGGCGCGGACGCGCTGATCCTCGACCTGGAGGATTCGGTGGCGGCGTCCGCCAAGGATAGCGCCCGGGCGGCGGTCGCGGCACGCTTGCGGGCAGCGCGCGGCGACGTCGCGGTGTTCGTGCGGATCAACCCGCTTGATACCGATCTGAGTGTGGCAGACCTTGCCGCGCTGCACGGCCTAACACCCGACGCGATCTTGCTGCCAAAGGCGGAAGGCGCGGCGAGCGTCCGCCTGCTCGCCGATCGGCTGGCGGCGGCGGGGATCGACTCGCCGATCCTGCCGATCGCGACCGAGACGCCGGCTGCGATCTTCCAGCTCGGCAGCTATGCCTGGGCGGGCGTGCGGCTTGCCGGACTGACCTGGGGGGCGGAGGATCTGCCCGCCGCGATCGGCGCGGCGACGTCGCGCGAGGACGATGGCCGCTATACCCCGCCCTATGAGATGGTGCGTTCGCTGGCGCTGTTCGGCGCGCATGCCGCCGGGGTGCCGGCGATCGAGACGGTCTATCCGGCGTTTCGCGATGACGTCGGGCTGGCGGCCTATGCGCGGCGTGCGGCGCGCGATGGCTTTACGGGGATGATGGCGATCCACCCGGTGCAGGTCGCGACGATCAACGCCGCGTTCACGCCCGACGCCGCGCAGGTCGCGCACGCGCGCGCGATCGTCGCCGCCTTCGCCGCCCAGCCGGACGCGGGCGCGTTGCAGGTCGACGGCAGGATGGTGGACGCCCCGCATCTGAAACAGGCGCGCGCGATACTGGACCGGGCCGGCGAGGCACCGTGATTACGGCCGTCGCCTGCCGATAGCAGAATGGTACGACGTCTGAAGGCTGGTCGCACACGCTGTTCAGATGATGAAGAAAATCAACGCACTAAGGGGGGCAGGCAGACTCTGCACCATCATGAAAACCCGCTGGTTTCGATGATGGTGACCCCTACGGGAATCGAACCCGTGCTTCAGCCGTGAAAGGGCCGCGTCCTAACCGCTAGACGAAGGGGCCTGCGTGGTGGAGGCCGACTAAGGGGAAGGGGGCGGTGCGTCAAGCGTTTCGGTACAAGAATTTAGTCGGCCCATGCCGCATCCTCGACATGAAGTTCGGCCGAGGGGCGCGAGGACCAGTCGTCGATCTTCGCGCGGCCGGCGAGCCAGAGCTTTCGGTGCGGCGCGGCACCCAGCAGCGCCTGGCCGAGCGGGGTTTCGGCCGCGCGGAACGCCATCGCCTTGATGCTGCGGCCATCGTCACCCGCGACGATCGTGCGGACATGGCCGTTGCCGACGATATCCGCTTTGATGACGCGCACCGGCCCCATCGCGACGCGCGGCGCGGGCCAGCCCATGCCGTAGGGGCCGCCCGCTTCCATCGATTCGACGAGCCCGGGGTTGACCCCGCCCGCCGCCAGCACCGCGTCGAGCAGGAGCGCGCGGTCGCCGTTGGAGCGCTCCACCGCGTCGGCGAGCCGCTCTTCGAGGAAGTCGGTGAAGGCGGGGATGGCGGCCTCCGCGATCGTCAGGCCGGCGGCCATCGCATGGCCCCCGCCCGCGACGAGCAGGCCGTGCTCGCGCGCGGCCATTACCGCCGCGCCGAGGTCGACCCCGGGGATCGAGCGGCCCGAGCCCTTGCCGATGCCGTTCTCGTCGATCGCGATGACGATGGAGGGGCGGCCGAGCTTTTCCTTGAGGCGGCCGGCGACGATGCCGATGACGCCGGGGTGCCAGCCATGGCCGGCGACGACCGCGACCGCGCGGTCGCGGCTGGCGAGCAGGTCTGCGGCCTCCTGCACCGCGGTCTCGATCGCGCGACGCTCCTCGTTGAGGCGGTCGAGTTCGGTGGCGATCTCGTGGGCCTCGTCGGGGTCCTGCGTGGTGAGCAGGCGGACGCCGAGATCGGCGCGTCCGACGCGGCCGCCGGCGTTGATGCGGGGCCCGAGCGCGAAGCCGAGATCGGTGCAGGTCGGGTTGCGCGTCAGGCGCGACGCCTCGATCAGCGCGGCGACGCCGATATTCTTGCGTGCGCCCATGACCTTCAGGCCCTGAGCCACGAACGCGCGGTTGAGCCCGCGGAGTTGTGCCACGTCGGCGACGGTGCCGAGCGCGACGATGTCGAGCAGGTCGATCAGCTTGGGCTCGGCGCGATCCTTGAAGAAGCCGCGGGTGCGCAGTGTGCGGACGAGCGCGGCGGCGGCGAGGAAGCACATGCCGACTGCGGCGAGATGGCCGTGCGCGGCGCCCTCGGTCTCGTCGAGGCGGTTGGGGTTCACGAGCGCGAGCGCGTGCGGCAGCGCGGTCGAGCATTTGTGGTGGTCGATGACGATCACGTCGACCTGCGCGTCGCGGGCTGCGTCGAGCGCGTCGAATGCCTGCGCGCCGCAATCGACCGTGACGATCAGCGAGGCGCCCTCGGCGGCGAGGCGGACGAGCGCTTCGCCCGACGGGCCATAGCCTTCGAGCAGGCGGTCGGGGATGTAGGCGCGCGCCTCGATCCCGAGATCGCGTAAGGTGAGGATCATCAGCGCGGCGGAGGTGGCGCCGTCGACGTCGTAATCGCCGAAGATCGCGACCTGCTCGCCGGCCTGCACCGCGTCGGCGAGGCGCTCTGCAGCGCGGTCCATGTCGCGGAAGATCGACGGGTCGGGCATGAACGCGCGGATCGACGGCGTGCGGTGCGCGTCGAGCGCGTCGCGCGGACAGCCGCGGGCGAGAAGCAGCGTGGTGACGAGATCGTCGCTGGTAAAGCCATCGCGCCCGTCGGCGGCGAGTGCGCGCCAGCGCCAGGGCTGGCCGAGGATGGACGAGGTTACGCCGAGAACTGTCATGGCGTGGAGGTAGTGGCTGCGGGGGGATTGTCGAGCGGGTTGACCGCGATCCTCCCTCTGGCGGGGGAGGTGGTGACGGAGGGAGCGGACACGCAACCGTCGTTCTCCTTTCCTCCCCCTCCGTCAGGCTGCGCCTCGATCCTCCCCCTGGCGGGGGAGGATCGAGGCGGGGGCGTCACTTGATCCAGGGGCGCTCGCGGAACCACTTGGTCACGATGTACTTCACGCCCTCCATGACCGGCATGCCCTCGTGCAGCGTCAGGCCGTTGGGGGTGCCGTCGGGGTTCATGTTGTTCCACGCGAGCAGCATGCCGCGCTTCGGGGCGATCTTGATGCCTGCTTGCGGGAACCAGGTCGCGCCGCCTTCGGGGACGTCGTTGAGGAACACCATCGCGGTCCAGGTGCGCTGGCCGCCTTGCTCCTGCATCTTGGCCCAATAGCTTTCGGATTCGTGGAAATAATCGTGGTGCGCGCGGAATTGTTGACCGGGGGCGTAGCGCTGGCCCTGCATCGTCTCGCCGTGGAGCAGGTCGATCCCGAGCAAGGTCGCGATCGCCTCGTCGGTCGGCTGCACCTCGGGGGACCAGCGATCCATGTCGCAGCTCTCCGATGTGCGGAAGCTGCTGTTGGGGCGGTCCGAGAGCAAGGTCGACGGCCGCCGCTTGGCATCGATCATCGCGATCAGCTGCTTGCAGGTCTTGGGGTCGAGGAAGTCTGGTTGGTAATAGAATTGGACCGTCGCCATCGCGATGCGCTGCACCGCCGGGTTGGCGTCGAGCCGGGCGGCGACCTGCGATCCGGCGGCCTGGCGGAGTGCCATGGCCGGATCGGCTTTCTTGGCTTTTGAAAAGATACCCACGTCGCAGGATTTGGCGAACTGGGCCCGAAACGCAAGAGCCCCGCGGCGAGTGTATCGCCGCGAGGCTCTCCCCTGTTACTGCGTGACGGGCAGGCGACGCCTACCAGAAGATGTCGTACACTGTGTCGACCACGCGGCCGCTGTCGAGATCGACCAGCAACGCGTCGTTGTAATAGCGCACCCAGCGATACGGGCCGTACGCCTCGGGCAGGCGATAGGTGTACGGGTCCTGGATCCAGTAATTCTGGTTGTACAGGATCCGGTTCAACGAAAAGCCGACCCCGAAGCGGCGATAGCCCGACCCCCAGCCGCTCGGCGCATAGTAGCGCGGGAGGCGATAGGCGCCGCGGTTCGACGCGCGGTAGTTGCTCCACGCATAGCGGTTGTCGGTGCGCCAGCCGCGGTTCCACGCGCCGCCCTGGTTGTAGCGGCGCTGGTCGTAGCCGCCCCGGTCATAGCCACCGCGGCCATAGCCCTGGACGTTGCCATAGGCGCGGTTGGGCTGCCGGTTCTGGTAGCCGTCGCGGCCCCGTCCGTCCCATCCGTTGCCGCGCGGATCCGGACGGTCGCCGTCGCGATCGAACCGGCCGCGATCCGCCTGCTGGTCGCCACGATCGAAACCGGGGCGGCCTGAGTCGGGGCGATCGAAACCCGGGCGATCGGGGCCGGGGCGGCCCGGGCCGCGGTTCCAGTCGCCGCGCGGCTGGCCTGCCTGCTGATCGGGGCGCGTCTGGCCGTTCCGACCCTGACGGTCGCCGCGCTGGCCGTTCCAGTCGGGACGGCCGCGGCCATCGGGGCCGCCGCTGCGGACTTGCGGCTGCGTACCGAGATCGGCGCGTTGCGGGCGCAGGCCTTCGTTGGGCGCAACGGGACGGTCCGGGCGTTGCTGCTGAAAGGTTTGGCCGTCCGGTCGCGGTCCGCGATCGGGGCGCTGGCCGCGATCCTGACGCGGACCATCGTTGCCGCCGCGGTCACCGCGCTCACCGCGGTCTTGGTCGATTTGCTGCGCGGTGGCGGCGGTCGCCATCGTGGTTGCCGGCACCAATGCCGACGCTGCCATCAAGAGTTTGAGAAACTTCCCCGTCATCGCCGTCGTCCTCGACTGCCGGCGCACGAGCCGGCTCCTATGATGGAGCCTGTCTAGGCGAAGCGGTGTGTGGGAAGGCTGAATGGAATCGTCAGCGATCAGACAGGTTTGGTCGGGATACCTGGCACCCGTTCGAAATTATCCACCCCGGCGAAGGCCGGGGTCGAATTGGGGATGATAGGTAACGAAGCGCGCGATTCATTACTGCGGACGTTCCAATTGGGCCCCGGCCTTCGCCGGGGGGGTAAGGCGGTGGAGGCGCCGGGTACGCTGGTGGCAGTCGGGTGTGGTACACAGCGCAACGCGTCGGATCGCTCCTCCTTGCCCGCGAAGGCGGGAGCCCAGACTGGACTCCCGCCTTCGCGGGAGAACATGCCTGGTTCTGAGCGGCGTGCGCTACCGTGCCGGCGGCGGCACCAGTGCTGGGACCAGTCGTGCGGAGTCCGCGGGATCTATTCCCGGCCGGGGCCCCGCGGGGATGACTTCCTCCCCACGCATCGCCCGCCCGGCACGCTGGATCGCCTCGACCACGCGCGGATACACGCCGCACCGGCACAAATTGGTAATCTGCGCACGGATCAGATCCTCACTCGGGTCGGAATTCCGTGCCAGCAACGCTGCGGCTGCCATGACCATGCCGGGGATGCAGAACCCGCATTGCGGGACGGCCTCCGCGATGAAGGCGAGCTGCACCGGATGATTGCGCTCGCGCGACAGTCCTTCGATCGTCGTGACGTAGGTCCCTTCGATCGAGCCGATCGGGACTCGGCAACTGCGCACCGCTCGCCCGTCGATATCGACCGTGCACGCGCCGCACTGCCCGGTGCCGCAGCCATATTTGGTGCCAGTCAGGTTCGATGCGTCCCGCAGCGCCCATAACAGGGGCGTGTCGGGATCGAGCTTATAGTCGATCGGTTCGTCGTTGACGGTAAGGCGGCTCATGGCGGCCGTCCTAGCCCGCGGGGCGGGATCGCACCACGCGGCATTGCCACGCGTCGCCACCCCGGCTTATGTCGCGCGCAAATACCGCGAGAGGGCGCTACACGATGCACGTCGATACCAAATCCACCGCAGCAGCCGGGGGCGATGCCAGCCACGGCTATGACGCGCCCGACCTGCGCGTGTTCGTGTTCGCGCTGTTCTTCATCTTCGGCGGCATCACCTCGCTGAACGACATCATCATTCCCAAGATGAAGGAGCTGTTCACGCTCGACCATGCGACCGCGATGCTGGTCCAGTCGGCGTTCTTCCTCGCCTATGCGCTGTTCTCGATCCCCGCCGCGGCGATCGTGCGCAAGGCCGGCTATATGCGGACCGCGTCGATCGGCCTCGTGACGATGACTGCGGGCTGCCTGTTGTTCATTCCCGCCGCCGGGCAGGCGAGCTTCGGCATGTTCTTGTTCGCGCTGTTCGTGCTCGGCGCAGGGATCACCGTGGTGCAGGTGGTCGCGAACCCGCTGATCTCCGCGCTCGGCCATCCCAAGTCCGCTTCGAGCCGGCTGACGTTCGCGCAGGCGTTCAACTCGCTCGGCACGACGATCTTCCCATATGTCGGCTCTGCGCTGATCCTCGGCGGGCTGGCCACGGTCGACTCGTCCAAGCTCACCGGCGCCGCGCTCGACGCGTATCGCAGCGAATCGTCGAGCACGGTGGTGCACACTTATATCGGCCTCGCGATCGCGCTGCTGATCGTCGCGGCGGTCGTGTGGACGAGGCGCAACCGGCTCAACGAGGAGCAGGACCAGACCGGCAGCATCTTCCACGCGTTCACGCTGCTCAAGCGCCCGCGGTTCGCGATGGGGGCGGCGTGCATCTTCCTGTACGTCGGTGCCGAGGTCGCGGTCGGCTCGCTGATCGTGAACTATCTGATGCAGCCGAGCGTCATGGGCCTGAGCGACGTCGCGGCGGGCAAGCACGTGCCGTTCTACTGGGGCGGCGCGCTCGTCGGCCGGTTCATCGGCGCGTATATCCTCAACAAGGTTTCGCCGGGCAAGGTGCTCGCGGGCGTCGCGACGGGGACGCTGGCGCTGATCCTGATCTCGGCGAACACCGAGGGCGCGATCTCGGGCTGGGCGCTGCTCGCGATCGGGTTAATGAATGCGGTGATGTTCCCGACGATCTTTTCGCTGGCGTCCGAAGGTCTTGGCAAGCGCGCGGCCGAAGGGTCGGGCGTGATCGCCACGGCGATCGTCGGTGGTGCTATCATCCCGTATCTGACGGGCATGCTGGCGGACACGTCGGGCAGCCTGCACTTTGCGCTGCTGCTTCCGGCGATCTGCTATGCGCTTATCCTGGCCTATGGGTTGTATGCGCGGAAGCCGGTGGTCGCGGTCGCCTGAACCCATTCGTCATCCAGGGCTCGACCCAGGATCCAGAGCCACGGCGGATGACGCTCTTGGCTCTGGATCCTGACTTTCGTCAGGATGACGGACGCGGAAGGGTCGGTGCCGCGCGGCCGGTCGCGAGATCGGCGTCTGAGAAGCGGATCGGTGTGCGGAGCCCGGGCACGCTTGACCCATCCGGACGCTCCGGATCTATCCGCATCCCTCGCGCAATCACTTGCGGATCGTCGAACGCCTGCGCGACGGTGTTGATCGGCCCGGCGGGCACGCCGACCGCCTCGAACCGCGCGAGCAGCGCGAGCTTCGGCACCTGCGAGGTCGCTGCCTCGATCCCCGCGAACAAGATGTCCTTGAAGGCGAGGCGCCCGGCATTGGTCGCGAACCGCGGATCGTCGCGCATCGCGGGCAGGTCCATCGCATCGCAGAAGCGGCGGAACTGGCCGTCATTGCCGACCGCGAGGATGAACCACCCGTCACTGGTCGGGAAGACGGCGTAGGGGCACACGTTCATGTGCGCGTTGCCGACGCGGGTCGGCGAGACGCCGCTGGCGAACCAGTTCATCGCCTGGTTGGCGAGCACCCCGGTCATCGTGTCGAGCAGCGCCATGTCGATCTGCTGTCCGCGGCCGGTGCGTTCGCGCATCGCAAGTGCGGCCTGGATCGCGATGACGGAATACAGCCCCGTCATGATGTCGGCGAAGGCGACGCCGATCTTCTGCGGCGCGCCTTCGGGCTCGCCGGTAAGGTCCATGATTCCGCTCATCCCCTGGACGATGAAGTCGTAGCCGGCGCGGGGGGCATAGGGGCCGTCCTGGCCGAATCCGGTAATCGAGCAATAGACGAGCCGCGGGTTGAGCGCGGTGAGGCTGGCGTAGTCGAGCCCGTATTTGGCGAGCCCGCCGACCTTGAAATTCTCGATGACGACGTCGGCGTCGGCGATCAGGTCGCGGACGATCGCCTGGCCTTCGGGGGTGGTGAAGTCGGCGACGACGGAGCGCTTGCCCCGGTTGGCGGCGTGGAAATAGGCGGCGTCGCGGGTGCCGTCGGGGTTGTCGATGAAGGGCGGGCCCCAGCTGCGCGTGTCGTCGCCGGCGGGGCTCTCGATCTTGACGACGTCGGCGCCGAGATCGGCGAGCACCTGCCCCGCCCACGGGCCGGCTAGGATGCGGGCGAGTTCGACGACTTTCAGCCCGGCGAGGGGGGTGTCCTTCAACTATGTTCTCCCGCGAAGGCGGGAGCCCAGACTGGGTCCCCGCCTTCGCGGGGACACATGGGGGAGGGGGCCGTTCTCAAAACGCCGCGATACCTGTGATCGCGCGGCCGAGGATCAGCGCGTGGACGTCGTGCGCGCCCTCGTACGTGTTGACCGTCTCGAGGTTCATCAGGTGGCGCATCACCTGATACTCGCCCGAAATGCCGTTGCCGCCGTGCATGTCGCGGCTCATCCGCGCGATATCGAGCGCCTTGCCGACATTGTTGCGTTTCACGATCGAGACCATTTCCGGCGCGAACCGGCCCTCGTCCATCAGCCGCCCGACACGGAGCGAAGCCTGCAACCCGAGCGCGATCTCAGTCTCCATGTCTGCCAGCTTCTTCTGGAACAGCTGGCGTCCGGCGAGCGGCGTGCCGAACTGGTTACGATCGAGCCCGTACTGCCGCGCGGCATGGAAACAGAATTCGGCGGCGCCGAGGGCGCCCCACGAGATCCCGTAGCGCGCACGATTGAGACAGCCGAACGGCCCCTTCAGCCCCTGCACGTCGGGGAGCAGCGCGTCCTCGCCGACCTCGACCTCGTCCATCATCACCATGCCGGTGATCGACGCGCGCAATGACAGCTTGCCCTCGATCTTCGGCGTCTCCAGCCCCTTCATGCCGCGTTCGAGGATGAAGCCGCGGATGCCGCCGCCATGCTCGTCGGACTTCGCCCAGATCACGAACACGTCGGCGATCGGCGAGTTCGAAATCCACGTCTTGGCGCCCGAGATGAGATAGCCATTGGCCGTCTTCTTCGCGCGCGTCGTCATGCCACCCGGATCGGAGCCTGCATCGGGCTCGGTCAGCCCGAAACAGCCGATCCACTCGCCGGTCGCGAGCTTGGGCAGGTATTTCTTCTTTTGCGCCTCGGAGCCGAACGCGTTGATCGGGTACATAACGAGGCTCGACTGCACCGACATCATCGAGCGATAGCCTGAGTCGATCCGCTCCACCTCGCGCGCGACCAGACCATAGGCGACGTAGGAGGCACCAACGCCGCCATATTCCTCGGGGATCGTCGGCCCGAGCAACCCGAGCGCGCCCATTTCACGGAAAATCGCGGGATCGGTATGCTCGTGCTGGAACGCGTCGATGATCCGCGGCGCGAGCTTGTCGTCAGCATACGCCTTCGCGCTGTCGCGGATCATCCGCTCGTCCTCGCTCAACTGATCGTCGAGCAGGAACGGATCTGCCCAGTCGAACTTGCCCATCCCGGCCATCGTCATCTCCTTCGTTGACCGCCGACTTCGTGGTTCGACGGTCGAAAGTCCACCCCCCACGGCGAGCGCGTGGGCGGTTTACGTATCGATCAGCGTAAGTATCGCGAGGGTCACATGCTGCCGGCCGTCGATTGACTCGACGCGGTCGATCGCCAGATCCGCGACGATATGCCCGCGTATCGCGAACTCCGCATCGGGGAGCGAATCGATCCAGTCTCGAAGACCGGGTACGGGATCGGCGGCGATCGTCAGCTGGTGCTGCGTGCCGACGAACGTCGCGCTCGCCCATGGCGTGCACGCGATCGTGGCGATGTGCATCGTCACGCCAGCCGCTAGCGCGTTGTTTCGAAGTGCGCGGATCAACAGCGTGCCGGCGTCGGGGCCGCGGAGCGCGTCCATCCTCATGCTCCGGTGCCTTCGATGAACGATTCGATCCGCGCCACCATCGGCGCGCGCGCCTGGCGGCCGCGGCGCAGGTCGTGGACGAGTCGCGGATCGCCCACCGACAGCCGTCCGAACTTGGTCATCGGCATACCTGTCTGCCGTAGATATCGATCGATCTTCACCAGAATCGTCACGGTCGCTCCTCCCGAGTCTTGTACCTCGCGTTCCTGATCTGTTCCCGCAAATCCTACTTGTCTAGGAAATTTCCTACGCTACGATCCGACGGTGTCGAAAACCGCATCCGATCCCGACCCGAGAACCGCGCTCACCGCGCTGGCGGCGGCGCGCGGCGACAGTCTGGCGGCGCTCTCGGCGATGCTCGGGCGCAACCCGGCCTATCTCCAGCAATATGTGCGGCGGGGGTCGCCGCGGGTGCTCGGCGAGCGCGATCGGCGACTGTTGTCCGCGTATCTCGGGGTGAGCGAGGGCGTTCTCGGCGCCCCGGCCGACCGCGTGGCAGCGTTCCGGATCCGCAAGCTCGACGTCGCGGCGTCGGCGGGGCCGGGCGCGCAGGTCGATGGCGAGATCGTGCTGGGGACCGATACGCTCGACCCCGGCCTCGCGCGCAGGCTCGGGCTGAAGGACGGACAGGCGGCGATCATCCGCGTCCGCGGCACGTCGATGGAGCCGGGGCTGTTCGACGGCGATCACATCGTGGTCGACACCGCCGATCGGACGCCGCGTAGCAAGGGCGGGCTCTACGTGATCCGGATCGACGATGCGGTGATGGTAAAGCGGGTAGCGCTCTCGGGCGGGAGTCTGGTGGCGACCAGCGACAATCGGGCGGCGGGGCCGGTTCCCGACGGGCCTATCGTCGTGATCGGCCGGGTCGTCTGGCAGATGCGCGAGCCGCGCTGACGGGAGAAGCTAGCGGGTCCGAGTGATCCTCCCCGCAAGGGGGGGTGGCAGGCGTAGCCTGACGGAGGGGGAGGTAGGCGCCAACCTTTGTTCCGTGTCTTCCCCCTCCGTCACCTGCGGTGACACCTCCCCCTGGCGGGGGAGGATTAGAAGTTACGCCGCCTGCGGCCGCTACTCAGGAAGAACGGATGGGGCGGCGGCGGGGCCTTTAGCGCCGGTCGCGCAACCACACCAAGACCGCCGCCGCGACGCCGATCGCGGTGCCGATCAGGAACCCCGGTGTCGCCTGACCGATCGCGAAGCCGACTCCGACGCCGCCCAGCATGCCGAGCGCGACGAGGAACCCGCCCGCGGCGCTGGGATCCTTGTGGGGGGGGAGGGTGTCGCGGGAAGTGGGATCGGCCATCGGCATGTCCTGCCACGGGCGACCGTGCGATGCCAGCCACCCCCATAGGCGCCTGCCACGCGTGATCGGTCGCGCCGACGAAACGTGGCGGAAATACGGCGTTACATACTGTTCCGCCACGACAAGCCCGGCTAGGAGCCGGACATGGTGTTCCGCGTCGGGCGAGCCGGGCCGGCCGCCGCCTTTTTCGTTCTGACGACAGCCGGGGCCGTGTCCCTGGGTGGCGTTCCGGGCGCGAGCGCGCAAACCGCGCCTGCGGTGGCACAGACTCCGGCACGCGCACCCACCGACACGCCGATGTCGCTCGACCCCAATTCGCCGCTCGCCGCGCTGCCCGATATCGGCGTCGACTGGACCGATCTCGCGTCTGCGCCGATCGATCCCGCCGCCACGGTCGCCGCCATCGATGCCAATACCGAAAGCCGCTATGCGTGGCGGATCGACGGGATCGATGGGATCAACGACACGCTGCTGCGCCAGCGCTTCGCCGCGCTCTCGACGCTCGACGCGAACGATCGCCAGGCGGCCAACGCCGCGCAACTCGATCGTCGCGCGCGCGAGGATGCCGACCTGCTCAACAGCCTGTTGCGCGCCGAGGGCTATTACGATGCCAGCGTCGTCACGCGGGTCGAGCCGGGCGCCAAGCCGATGGTCGTGCTCGCGGCGAGCCCGGGCACGCTCTACACCTTCAAGGGCGTGACGATCGACGGCATCGCCGCGGCGGGCGACAAGGCGCCGGGGCTGGTGACCGCGTTCGGCGTGAAGCCCGAGGATCCGGTCAATTCGGACGCGATCGTCGCGGGGCAGGCCAAGCTGACGACGCAGATCGGGCGCGAGGGCTTTCCGTTCGCCAAGGTCGGCGATCCGGCGATCGTCGTCGATCACGCGACCCGCACCGCGACGCTCGACCTGTCGGTGCAACCCGGCGGCCAGCGCAAGTTCGGGCAGGTCGTCGCGCTGCCCGGCAACCGCGTGTTCGGCGCGGACCATGTCGCGGAGATCGCGCGCTTCTCGCCCGGCAACGTCTATGATGCGGCGAAACTCGACGATCTTCGCCGCGCGCTGATTCAGACCAGCCTGGTCTCCGCGGTCGATCTGAAGCCGGTCCAGGGCGCGACGCCCGACACCGTCGATGTCGCGGTAAAGCTCGATCGGGCGCCGCCGCATACCGTCGCGGGCGAGCTCGGCTACGGCACGGGCGAGGGCGCGCGCGCGGAACTCAGCTGGACGCACCGCAACCTGTTCCCGCCCGAGGGCGCGCTGACGGTCCGCGGCGTGCTGGGGACGCAGGAGCAGCTCGGCTCGATCGTGTTCCGGCGCAACAATTTCCACGCGCGCGACCGGGTCCTCACGCTCCAGGCGTCCGGGGTGCACACCAACCGCGATGCGTATGACGCCAAGACCTTCTCGCTCGCCGGCAGCCTCGAGCGGCAGACCAACATCTTCTTCCAGAAGACCTGGACCTGGTCGCTGGGGGCCGAGCTGATCGCGTCGGACGAGCGCGACGTCATCGTGTCGACGGGCGACCCGCGGCGGCGGACGTTCTTCATCGGCGCGTTGCCGACCAGCCTGAACTATGACGGGTCGGACGATCTGCTCAATCCGACCAAGGGGTTCCGGCTCGGCGGGCGGCTCAGCCCCGAGGTGTCGCTGCAGGGCGCGGTGTTCGGCTATACGCGCACGCAGTTCGACGGCAGCGTCTATCAGCCGTTCGGTGACAGCGTGGTGCTCGCCGCGCGCACCCGGCTCGGCACGATCGTCGGCGCGCCGCGCGATCAGGTGGCACCGTCGCGGCGCTTCTATGCAGGCGGCGGCGCGTCGGTGCGCGGCTATGGCTATCAGTCGATCGGCCCGCGCGATCCCAACAACGATCCGATCGGCGGCCGCAGCCTGACCGAATTCTCGATCGAGGCGCGGATCAAGGCGTTCGGCAATTTCGGCATCGTGCCGTTCCTCGACGCGGGCAACATCTATACTTCGCCGCTGCCCAAGTTCACCGGGCTGCAATATGGCACCGGGATCGGCGTGCGCTATTATTCGAACTTCGGCCCGATCCGGCTCGACGTCGGCACGCCGATCAACCCGCAGCCGGGCGACAGCCGCATCGCGGTGTACGTGTCGCTGGGGCAGGCGTTTTGACCGAGGACGCACCCGTTCCCCGGCGTGGCGTTCGGTGGTGGCGCTGGATCGTCGGCGCAATCGCCGGGCTCATCGCGATCCTGGGCGCGGCGCTTCTGATCGTCGATACCGATATCGGGCACCGCTTCGTTGCGGACCGGATCGCGGCGATCAGGACCGCCAACGGCCTGCGCTTCACGGTCGGGCGGATCGACGGATCGCTGTACGGCGATACGCGGCTTGCCGATCTGCGCGTGTATGATCTCGAGGGACTCGTGTTTGCGGCGCCCAACGTCACGCTCGACTGGTCGCCGTTCGACTGGTTCTCGAACCGGCTCGAGATACGCCGGCTGATCGTCGATCGCGCGGTGCTGACGCACACGCCGCGCACCCGGCCGTCGAAGACGCGCGGACCCATCCTGCCCGAGTTCGACATCCATATCGGCACGCTGTCGGTCGGGCGGCTGACGCTGGCCAAGCGCGTGCTGGGGACCGAGCGGGTCGCGCAGGTCGCGGGACGGGCGGACATCCGCGCGGGCCGCGCGCTGGTCGATCTGAAGGCGCGCGTTGCGGGCAGCGACAATCTGAAGCTGCGGATCGACGCCGAACCGGCGCGCGATCGCTTCGATATCGACGTCGCGGCGCGCGGGGCCGCGAATGGCGTGCTCGCGCGGATGGTCAGGGCGAAGGGCCCGGTCGCGCTGGCGGTGACTGGCGATGGCAGCTGGGCCAAATGGACCGGGCGCGCCAACGGCATGATCGGCGCGACCCGAGTCGTCGATCTCGCGCTGGCGCAGGTTGCCGGGCGCTACACGCTGTCGGGTACGCTCGCGCCGTCGTCGCTGCTGAAAGGGCGGCTGCAACGGCTGACCGCACCGCGCGTGCTGGTCGCGGGCAGCGCGACGTTCGCCAGCCGCCGGCTCGAGGGGCAGCTCTCGCTGCGCACGCCTGCCCTGGCGGTCGATACGACGGGCATTGTCGACCTGGGGGCGAACGCGTTTCGCGACGTGCGGATCAAGGCGCGGCTGCTGAAGCCGCCCGCGCTGTTCGACAATATGAGCGGGGCGATGGTCGAACTCCGCGCGATCCTCGACGGACCGTTCGCGACCGCGTCGTTCGACTACCGGATCGACGCGCGCCGCTTCGCCTTCGACCAGACCGGGTTCGAGGATGCGCATGCCGCGGGCAAGGGGCGCCTGTCCGCCGCGCCCGTGACGGTGCCGATCCGCTTCACCGCCGCGCGCGTGACCGGGGTCGGCGCGGTCGCGGGGGGGATCCTGCGCAACCTGTCGGTCGACGGTCAGCTCCGCGTGACGCCTACGCTGCTCACTGGCGATGCGCTCCGGCTGCGGTCCGACAAGCTTACGGGCAGCATCAACCTGATCGTCGATCTGCGCAACGGCCAGTTCGAGGTGGGCGTCAATGGCGGGCTCGGCCGGTATTTGATCCCCGGGCTCGGCATCGTCGACGTGAAATCCACGTTGCGAGTCGTGCCCGGCCCGAACCGCAAGGGCACGCGCGTGATCGGGCAGGGCAGCGCGCAGATGGTGCGGCTGGACAACGCGTTCTTCCGCAGCCTTGCGGGTGGTCTGCCGCGGATCACCACCAATCTCGAACGCACCACGGACGGCGTGCTGCACTTCACCAACCTGGTGCTGACCGCGCCACAGATCCGGCTGACCGGCAACGGCTATCGCCGGCGCGACGGGACGTTCCACTTCGAGGGCGGCGGGCGCCAGCAGACCTACGGCCCGGTGACGCTGAATCTCGATGGTCAGATCGAGAAGCCGACGCTCGACCTCCTGTTCGCGAGCCCCAACGCGACGCTCGGCCTGTCGAACGTCCGCGCGCATCTCGATCCGACGCCGCAGGGCTTCGCGTTCACCGCGGCGGGCGGATCGCGGCTCGGGCCGTTCACCAGCAACGGCGCGATTCTGCTGCCGCCGGGCGCGGGGGCGACGATCCAGGTCGCCGCGCTGAACGTCGCCGGCACGCGCGCGAGCGGCAACGTCGCGGTCGTCGATGGCGGCTTTAACGGGCAGCTGGCGGTCGCCGGCGGGGGCGTCTCGGGCGAACTCCTGTTCCGCCCGGTCGGCCAGATCCAGCGGATCGAGGGGCATCTCGCCGCCAGGGGCGCGACGCTCGACACCGTCGTGCTGCGCCAGGGCAAGCTCGATTTCGTCACCTTGCTCGATCCTGCCGGCACGTCGATCGAGGCGACCGCGACGGGGCTTGGGCTGCGGCGGGGTACGCTGAGCCTTGCGCGTTTCAACGGCAGTGCCTCGCTGCGCGGCGGCGTCGGCACGATCCGTGCGTCGATCGCGGGGTCGCGCGGGCGGGCGTTCGACATCCAGAGCGTCACGCAGGTCACCGCGACCAGCTATGCGATCGCGGCGCAAGGCACGTTGGACGGCCGCCCGCTGAAGCTGTTGACCCCCGCTATCGTCATGCAGGCGGAGGATGGCTGGCACCTCGCGCCGACCAAGCTCAGCTTTTCGGGTGGCGAGGCGCAGATCGGCGGGCTCTTCACGTCGGCCAGCACCGCGATCGATGCGAGCCTGACGCGGATGCCGCTTGCCATCCTCGACATCGCCTATCCCGGACTCGGCCTCAGCGGGAGCGCGTCGGGCAGCGTCAGAGTCGCGACCGCGAACGGCGCCGCGCCGACCGGCAAGGCGAACGTGACGATCCGCGGTCTCAGCCGCGCCGGCCTCGTCCTGTCGTCGCGCCCGATCGACGTCGGTGTCGCGGCGGTACTCTCGCCCGACAAGCTCGGCCTGCGCGCGGTCATCGCATCGGGCGGCAAGACGATCGGGCGCGCGCAGGCTCAGCTATCTCCGCTGGGGCCGGGAGATTTCGCGTCCCGCATCAGCAACGCGCGGCTGTTCGGGCAGCTGCGCTACAGCGGCCCCGCCGATACGCTGTGGCGGCTCACCGGAGTCGAATTGTTCGACCTGTCCGGCCCGGTCGCGATCGGCGCGGACGTCGTCGGCACGCTCGCCAACCCGACGCTGCGCGGGGTCGTCCAGGCGAACGGCGCGCGGATCGAGAGCGCGACCACGGGCACCGTCCTCACCAACGTGCAGGCAACGGGCCGGTTCGGCGGATCGCGGCTCGTGATCGACCGGTTCGGCGCGGATGCGGGCAAGGGCGGGCGAGTCACCGGCAGTGGCCAGTTCGAATTCGCCGCCGCCGCGGGGATCGGGCTCGACCTGACGCTGCAGGCCGACAAGGCGGTGATGATCAACCGCGACGATATCGGCGCGACCGTGTCCGGGCCCCTGACGTTTAAGTCGAACGGCTCGGGCGGCACGATCGCGGGCGACGTGGTGTTGAACAAGAGCCGCTACCGCCTCGGTCAGGCCACCGCCGCCAGCGCGGTGCCGCAGCTCAACATCCGTGAGATCAACCTGCCCGACGGCGGCGAGGAGGTCGCGACGCCGGCCAAGCCCTGGGCACTCGCGATCAAGGCGCGCGCGCCGAACCAGGTGATGGTCAGCGGCCTGGGGCTGACCAGCGAATGGTCCGCCAATCTCCAGATCGCGGGCCAGCCCGAAAACCCCGCGATCACCGGCCGCGCGACGCTGATCCGCGGCGATTACGAGTTTGCCGGCCGCCAGTTCGAACTCGCCCGCGGCGTCATCCGCTTCGACGGGCAGGTGCCCGCCAACCCCGCGCTCGATATCGAGGCGAACGCGGATTCGACCGGGCTCAGCGCGTCGATCCGGGTGACCGGCTATGCGCTCAAACCCGAGATCGGCTTCACCAGCACGCCCGCGCTGCCCGAGGACGAACTGCTCTCGCGGCTGTTGTTCGGCACCTCGATCACCAATCTGTCCGCGCCCGAGGCGTTGCAGCTGGCCGCGGCGGTGGCGGCGTTGCAGGGGGGCGGCAATGGCCTGAACCCGATCAACGCGGTGCGTCGCGCCGCCGGGCTCGACCGCCTGCGAATCCTGCCCGCCGATCCGCAGACCGGGCAGGGCACGTCGATCGCGGCGGGCAAATACGTCACGCGCCGGCTGTATGCGGAGATCGTGACCGACGGGCAGGGCTATTCAGCGACGCAGGTCGAGTTCCAGGTCACGCGCTGGCTGTCGCTGCTGTCGAGCATTTCCACGCTCGGCCGGCAGAGCGCGAACGTTCGCGTGTCGAAGGATTATTGACGGATGATCGCGCGCGTCCGTTTCGCTAGGGGAGGCCAATGAAGCCCGTCATCTTCGGCCTGTCCGGCCCCGTCCTCACCGCCGCCGAGCGCGCGTTCTTTGCCGCGTGCGAGCCCGCGGGCTACATCCTGTTCAAGCGCAACATCGTCGACCGCGGGCAGGTCCGCGCGCTGACGGATTCGCTGCGCGCGCTGGCGGGTCGCGACGATCTGGCGATCCTGATCGACCAGGAGGGGGGCCGCGTCGCGCGGATGGGGCCGCCCGAATGGCCGGCGTTTCCGGCGGGGCCGGTGTTCGATGCCGCCTATGAGCGCGCACCGATGACCGCGATCCAGGCGGCGCGCGCGAACGGGCAGGCGCTGGGGGTGATGCTCAGCGAGGTCGGCATCACCGTCGACTGCGCGCCGCTGCTCGACGTGTCGCAGCCCGATACGACCGAGGCGGTCTCCTGTCGCACTTACGGGTCGGACCCGATGCGCGTCGCGGCGCTGGGGCGGGCTATGCTGGAGGGGCTGGCCGAGGGCGGCGTCGTCGGGATCGTCAAGCACATGCCCGGCCATGGTCGCGCGAAGCTGGACACGCATCATCACCTGCCGACCGTCACCGCGACCGACGCCGAGCTCGCGGTCGACCTCGAACCCTTCCGCACGCTCAATCAGGCGCCGATGGGGATGACGTCGCACATCGTGTTCGACGCCTGGGATGCGGACCGCCCCGCGACCTTGTCGCCGATCGTGATCGATCGGATCATTCGCGACCGGATCGGGTTCGACGGGCTGTTGATGACCGACGATATCGACATGAAGGCGCTGTCGGGGACGGCGGGCGACAAGGCGGCAGGCGCGATCGCGGCGGGGTGCGACGTCGTGCTCGATTGCTGGGCGCGCATGGACGAGATGGTCGAGATCGCCGACCGGCTCGCGCCGATGGCTGCCGTGTCGCGCGCGCGGCTTGATCGCGCGATGGCGTCGGTCGGCACCGCCAACGGCAATCTCGCGGCGCTCATCGCCACGCGCGACGCTTTGCTAGAGGCGTCGCGCGCGGCGTAGCGGGCGGCCGGGGCAGCGTTAGAAGGACTCGAACCCGTCGTCGTCGAACGCGCCGGCATCCGCCATGGCGGGGACCTTCGCCGCCGGCACCCGAGCTTCACGCTGTGGTGAGTTCGCCCGAAGCGCCGCTCGGCCAGCCCCGTACCCGCTCGCGAACCGGCTCGCCTGTCCTGACGACGCGCCAACGCGGAACTTCGCGGCCTGTTCGGTCAGCGCGGCGACCTCCGAGGTGAGGTTGCGCGCGGCGGCCGAGGTCTGCTCGACCATCGCCGCGTTCTGCTGCGTCGCCTGATCCATCGCGGTGACCGCGGTGCTGATATCGGTGATCGCGGTCGACTGCGCGCGGTTGTCGTCGGCGATCTCGGCGAGCAGCGTGTGCACGCCGCGGACATCCGCCGAGATTGCCGACAGGGCACCGTCGACGCGCTGCACGCGTTCCACCGCGGTGCCGATATCGGCCTGCGTCGCGGTCAGCTGGTCGCGTGCGCGTCCGGCCTCTTCCTCGGCGCGCATCGCCAGCGCGGATACGAGATCGGCGACGACCGCGAACCCGCGTCCCGCCTCGCCCGCACGCCCCGCCTCGACTGCGGCGTTCATCGCGAGCACGCGCGTCTGGAACGCGATCTTGTCGAGCCCCTCGATCACGCTGTCGATGCCCTTCGCGCTTTCGCTGACCCGGGTCATCGCCTGGACTGCCTCATCGGCGATCTCGCGTCCGCCGGCGACCGTGGCGATCGCGCCGTCCGCGCGCTCGACGGTCTGCCCGGCGGCGACCGCGGTCGCCTGCAGGCGCTGGTCCATCTGCGCGATCGCGGCGGCGGTCTCCTCCAGGCTGGCGGCATTGCCTTCGGTGCGGCGGGCGAGATCCTCGCTCGCCTGCGCGATCTCCTGCGATCCGGTGCTGATCATCATCGTCCCCTGCGCGACCGAACCGATCAGCCCGCGCAGGCTGTCGATCGCGCTGTTGAAATTATCCTTCAGCCCGGTGAACGGCGCGTGGAGATCGGCGACGATCTTGGCGGTCAGGTCGCCATCCGCCAGCGCAGTGAGGCCCGTGCCCAGGCTGTCGACGATCAGCGCGGCCTGCGCCTGTTTCGCTGCCTCGGCCGCCTGCAACTGGTTGCGGAACGCGAGCATCGCCTTGGCCATGTCGCCCAGTTCATCGCCGCGATCCGCGCCCGTCACCTCGGCGGCGAGGTTCCCGTCGCCGAGTTCGCGCATCGTGTCTGCCAGCACGATGATCGGCTGGACGACGCGGCGCACCGCCAGCACGACGAAGGCGATCGTGCCGGCAATGCCGATCGCCAGCGTGATGACGAGAAGGATCATCGCGATCTGGCCGATTCGCTTCGCATCATCCGCGGACCGCTGCGAATTCGCCTCGATCGCCTCCGACGCCGCCCCCATCGCAACCTCGAGATGGCGGAACTGTACGAAGAATCCGGGCAGCATGGCGCGCGCGGTGTCCGGACGGCGCTCGATGCGATCGATGATCTGCGTGGCGGACCGGACATACGCCTCCATCGGCGCTGCCAGTTTCGAGGTGACCGCAGCGACCGAGGCGTCGCCGGTATAAGCCGAGTCCGCGGCGATGCCCTTGCGCAGCTCGACGAGATGGCCGCGGAAGTCGGTCAGGATGTCGGTGCTCTTGAGCGTGCTGCCCGGCTCCGCGGCCTGGAACGCGGCCAGTACGTCGCTGCGGATGGCATCGTGCATCATGTCCGCGCCCTCGTGGTTGGCGAACAGCGCGGCTGCCGTGGTCTGGCGCTGCAGCGCGGCCGTCTGCATCCAGGCGGCGACGATGCCGGTCGCGCCACAGAGCAGCATCAGTCCGAACAGGACCGCTCCTGAAATACGAATGGCACGGTTCAGCGACATCGCATCGCGCGCTCTGGACTTCGAGTGTGACATGTTTTGGCGACCTCTTCCGGACTCGGGCAAAATTACAATCCTATAATAGGACAAGCTCGATTGGCCGGAGGATAGCGCGTGAATATTGTGGCAGTGTCTCGATTTGCCCTGCCGGCACTTTTACTGTCGGCGGCCTGGACTCATCCGGCTGCCGCGCAGTCCGACGCACTTGAATCCGCGCCCCGCGCCGTCACGGTCGAGGGGCGGTACGTCCTTGATCTGATGGGCAACGTCGCGGGCGGGGACAAGCGAGGTGCGCGTGTGCTGGGCAATGCCGAGCTGACCGCGGATGGCGATCTGGACCGGCTGGCGGGCTGGGGCGGCGCGCGCGCGCATCTGCATCTGCTGGGCAATCATGGCGGGGCGATCAACGCGCTCGCGGGGACGTTGCAGGGCGTCGACAATATCGAAGTCGCCGAGGGCCGCGCCAAGCTGTACGAGGCGTGGGTCGAGCAGGACATTGCCGGTGGTCGTGCGGCATTGCTGGTGGGACTGTCCGACCTGAACGTCGATTTCTACCAGAATGATTCGGCGGGGCTGTTGGTCGCGCCGGCGTTCGGCATCGGGTCTGAACTCGCGGCGACCGGTCCCAACGGGCCGTCGATCTTTCCCTCGACCGCGTTGACGATGCGGCTGAACGTGGCGATCGCCAGTTCGGGCTATATCCGCGCGGCGGTCGTGAATGCGCGCGCGGGCGTGCTGGGCGATACCGCGGGGATCGACTTCGGGATGCACGACGGCGCGCTGCTGATCGCCGAGGCGGGGACGCGAACGAACGGCAAGCTGGCGATCGGCGCCTGGGGCTATACGCGGCATCAGGACGACATGGCGGCGTGCGACGGCAGCGGCGTGCCGCTCCGGCGGACCGCAGCAGGCGCCTATGTCCTGATCGACCAGCATCTGTCGGGTGACGAGCATCACGGTGTCGATCTCTTCTTTCGCGCTGGCGTGTCGGAAGGGCGGACAACGCCGTTCCGCGGCGGATTCCAGCTGGGTCTGCTCGCGAACGGGCTCGTTCCGGGCCGCCCCGACGGCCAGCTGTCGGTTGGCCTCGCACAGGGCCGGTTGTCGAATGCGTTCCGCCGCATGCGCCGCGATTCGGGCGGGTCCGCCGATGCCGCCGAGACGGGCGTCGAACTCACCTATCAGGACAAGGTGGCGCCGTTCCTGTCGGTCCAGCCCGACGTCCAGTATATCCGTCGCGCGTTCGCCGATGGTGGGCGCAAGTCGGCCCTGGTGGTCGGCTTTCGCCTGATCGCTGCCTTCTCCCGCTGAAGATCGCGCCGACATCCACCGCTGCCCAATCGAATGCGATGCTGTACCGTCGGGCGATGGACGACGCACAACTGACGCTGGAGCTGGACGGGTGGGAAGGGCCGCTCGACCTTTTGCTGACGCTCGCGCGCGGGCAGAAGGTGGATTTGCGGCGGATCTCGATCCTGGCGCTGGCCGAGCAGTATCTGGGCTATGTCGAGTCCGCGCATGCGCTCAAGCTGGAACTGGCGGCCGATTATCTCGTGATGGCGGCGTGGCTCGCCTATCTGAAATCGGCGTTGCTGCTGCCGCGCGATCCGCTGGCCGAACCCGATCCGGAGGCACTGGCGGTCAGGCTGCAACGGCGGCTCGAGCGGCTGAGCGCGATGCGAGAGGCGGGCGCGCGGCTGATGGCGGGCGATCGCAGCGGCCGCGACGTGTTCGCGCGCGGCGCCCCCGAAGGCTTGCGGACGGTGCGCAAGGCGGTGTGGCAGGCGGGGATCTTCGACCTGATCACAGCCTATGGCCGGATCTCGGCGCGGACCCGGCCGGTGATGCACGTCGTCGCCGATCGCGAGGTGATGACGTTGGAGGCGGCGCTCGACCGCGTCTCGACGCTGGTCGGCGAACGGATCGACTGGAGCGCGATCGAGAGTTTCCTGCCCGAGGCGGGCGAAAGGCTGCGTCGCTCCGCGCTCGCGTCGAGCTTCGTCGCGGCGCTCGAACTCGCGCGGCAAGGGCGGATCGAGCTGCGCCAGGCCGAGCCGTTCGCGCCGCTCTATCTGCGCGCCCGCGCATCGTGACGCCGCCTGACGACTTCACCCGTGCGGTCGAGGCGGTGCTGTTCGCCGCCGATGCGCCTCTGACCGTCGATCTGATTCGCGCGCATGTCGGGGCAGGCGACGTCCGCGCCGCGCTGAATCGGCTCGTCGACGACTATGCGGGCCGCGGGATCGCCATCGTCCAGCGCGGCGATCGGTGGCAGTTCCAGACCGCGCCGGAGATGGCGCACATGCTCCGCCGCGATCGCGAAGAGCCGCGCCGGCTCAGTCGCGCAGGGATCGAGACGCTGGCGATCATCGCCTATCACGAGCCGGTCACGCGCGCGGAGATCGAGGCGATTCGCGGCGTGCAGATCTCGAAGGGGACGCTCGACGTGCTGATGGAGGCGGGTTGGGCGAAACCGGCGGGGCGGCGCGAGGTGCCCGGGCGACCGCTGATGTTCGCGACGACGCCCGAATTCCTCGTCCATTTCGGCCTGACGAGCCGCCGCGACCTGCCGGGGATCGACGATCTGCGCGCCGCGGGGCTGCTCGATCCGGTCGATCTCGCCTTCGATCGGCTCAACGACGGTGAAGATGGCGAGGTGGCTGGCAATGCGGCGGGATGAGGCTTAGATAGGGTTCAGTTTCCAGGAGAATTGCCATGGGCGGTTTTAGCCCGATTCACTTGCTTGTGCTCGCGGTCGTCGCGATCCTCCTTCTCGGCGGTGGCCGATTCTCGAACCTGATGGGCGACGTCGCCAAGGGCGTGAAGAACTTCAAGAAGGGCATGTCCGAGAACGACGACGAGACGCCCGCCAAGCCTTCGGCACGGATCGAAGCGCAGAAGTCGGCCGATCCCGCGTTCGACCGCGACGGCAATCGCGTCCGCGACGACCGTCCTGCCTGAAGCCGGCGGACTTGAAGACTTTAGATAGGCGCGGCTGAATGTTCGATATCGCGCCCTCCGAGTTTCTGCTCGTGGCTTTCGTCGCGCTGGTCGTGATCGGCCCGAAGGATCTGCCAAAGGCCATGCGCGTGGTCGGCTATTGGGTCGGCAAGGCGCGTGGCGTCGCGCGGCAGTTCCGTTCGGGTTTCGATTCGATGGTCCGCGAGGCTGAACTCGAGGAAATGGAAAAGCGCTGGGCGTCGGAAAACGAACGCATCATGCGCGAGCATCCACAAACGGGTGCGGCCGCGGACACCACGCAGGTCGTGCATTCGCCGGAGACGGAGGAGCATCGCCGCGATTATCGCTCGATCGACGAGGTCGACGATCATACGAGCGAGCCGGTGATGGTCGAAAAGCCTGTGGTCGCCCCGGCACCGACGCACGCATCGCCGGCGGCGGAGGAAACGTCCGTCGGCGAGCGCGGTCCCGACCCGGTCGAGGCACCGGTGGCTGCCCCGGCAGCACCCCATCCCGACGACAAGACCGGCAAGTCCGACGTAGCGTCATCGTGAGCGCTCCCCGCGGGATTGCCCCCCATAGCGCCGAAAGCACAGCATGAGCGAGATCGACGAAAGCCGGGCACCGTTGCTCGACCATCTGATCGAGCTGCGGCGGCGGCTGCTCTATTGCATCGCCGCGCTGGTCGTGACGTTCGGGATCGCGATGTATTTCGCCGAGGATATCTTCGGCTTCCTCGTTCACCCGCTGCTCGCGGCGGGGCAGAACAAGGTCATCTATACCGAGATATTCGAGGCGTTCTTCGTCCAGATCAAGGTCGCGTTCTTCGCCGCTATGATGTTGTCCTTCCCGGTGATCGCGAACCAGCTTTGGCAGTTCGTCGCGCCCGGCCTGTACAAGAAGGAGAAGCGCGCGCTCCTGCCGTTCATCCTCGCCACGCCGGTGCTGTTCCTGACCGGCGCGGCCATGGCGTATTACGTCGCGATCCCGATGGCGCTGCACTTCCTGCTCGGGTTCGACGGGATGGTCGGCGGCATTCACCGCGAGGCGCTGCCCGCGATCGGCAATTACCTGTCGTTCACGATGCAGTTCCTGTTCGGCTTCGGCATATCGTTCCTGCTGCCCGTCCTGCTGATGCTGCTCGAGCGGGCCGGGATCGTCACGCGCAAGCAACTGATCGGCGCGCGGCGCTATGCAATCGTCGCGGCGTTCGCGATCGCCGCGGTGCTGACTCCGCCGGATATCGGCTCGCAGCTGCTACTCGCGATCCCGCTGGTGATCCTGTACGAGCTGGCCCTAATCGGGATTTGGTTCACCGAACGCAGCCGCGCCAAGGCCAAGGCCGATGAGGGTGACGGCGAGAGCGACTCCACGGATCTCGTCGAGCGCTGATACGAAAACGGGATCCGGTGCGCGTGCACCGGACCCCGTGTCCTTACCAATAGCGCGAATGGCTTACTTGGCGTTATCCGCGGTCTTGGCGACAGTCTTGCCTGCCGAAGCCACGTCCTTGCCTGCACCCTCGACCGTGTTGCATGCCGACACCATCAGAGCGCTGGCCACAATCGCCAGACCAACCAACTTACGCATGATAATTCCTCCTAGCATAGGCACGAATGCCACCGGAGGTGAAATGATCGGGATCGCGGTTCGTTCCTGACAAACCGCACAATTTCCGTAGGCTGGGCGCGGTGCACCCGGCGATACCAGCAAAACGATAAAGGCCCGGACGTATCACCAGGGGGGGGGAAGAGTGATGCGTCCGGGCCTATGACTTGGACAGCGAGAGCGGGGGGGCATAAAGTCGCTGTCCGAAACATCCAACGGCGATCGCGGTAAAGTGTTCCGGGGTTCCGCAGATCATTTGAAAAAAACTAGAGTCAAACAAACGGTAACTGTAATTCGCCTGCTCTAGATTAATCGCGCCCCTTGATCGCGAACGCAATCTCGTACGCCCCGACCAGCGGATCGTGATGCAACGGGGATCGTAGCTGGCGTGACAGGCCCTCCATGACGCGGCCATACCGCGTTGCCGCTTCGCGCAGGGCGTCGCTCTCGACCAGCGCGCGCGAGACGACACGCAGCAGCGCGCGGTCGGGCGTGTCGGCGGGCTTTACGACGATCCGGATCTGCGCCGCGGGGTCGCACGACATCGCCAGCTCGATCGTCTCGGTCGCGAGGAACGCGATCGCCACGGCGACGTCCTGGTTGACCAGATACGGGTCGATATCGAGCGTTATGCCAAGTCCGTGCGAGCGATCCGACGCGGTCGCGCGAATGTTCGCGGACAATTCGCCGATCATCGTCCGCAGGTTGAGCCCGCGATTTTCCTCGAGCTCGGCGAAATGGTTGCGGTGGACCACCGCGAGAGCGTCGACTCGACGCTGGATCGAGGCATAGGCCGCAGTTGCGTCCGCGCTTGGTGCGCTGCGCGCGTGAAAATTGATGAGGCTGGAGATGACCTGCAAGTTGTTCTTTACCCGGTGATGGACTTCGCGGGTCAGCTTGGTCTGGCGGACCAGCCCTTCGGCCAGGCCGGCTTCGTGGAGCGCAACGGTCTGGCTGATCGCCTGGAAGGTCTCGCCGAGATCGCGGATCTCCTGCGCGGGCAACGTGCGGACCGCGCCGAGATCGAGCGTCTCGCCAGGCGTGAACGCGGCGACCGCGCCGCGCAGGCGGCGCAGCGGACGGATAAGCAGGCGGTCCACCACGAACCACGCAATGCTCGCCGCGGCGATCCACATCAGCAGCGGGAGGAGCATCGCGACCACGAGCGACGAGGTTACCGGTGCGCTGCGGATGCTCGTGCGCAGACCGATCCCGGCGACGCCGAGATCGGTGCGCATCGTCTCCATGCGATCGAGCGGGCGTTCGTCGGGAATAGTCTCCAGCGTCAGCGCGTCCTCGTCGAGCACCAGCGCACTGCTGAACGTCAGCGCACGGCTGGAGGGGCGGCCGATATTGCGGAGGAAGGACTGGGGGAAATAGGCGCGGGCAAAGGTGTCGCCGCTCGGCCCCGAGATCGCCAGCACGAGGCCGCGATGCGGGATGATGTCCGCGGTGATCGGCATGTCGACCTGGCGGAAGGCAGCGGACATCGGGATCGGCGTCCCGCAGAGGACGGCACCTTCGCGGTCGGTGATCACGAACCGTGTGCCAGCAGAGGATTGTTGCGCGAACACGCCCTGCGCCCTTGCACAGCTCGGCGCGTCGGCGGGATCGTTGCCCAAAGCGTTTACCGCCACGCGAAGCGCGGTCATGTCGCCGACGAGTTCGATCGCGATCGCGCGTGCGCTTTCGTTGGCGGTCACGCGCAGGCGCGCGCGGGCCTCGGTATCGGCAAGCCGGGTCGTCTGGAATGTCGCGAAGACGGCGATCAACGCGAGCGGCAGCAGCGCTGCGCTCAGGATCAGGAACAGCTTGGCACCGGTCGGCAGCCGTCCCATCGCCGAGATCAGGCGTGGCTCAGCCGATCCGACGGGGGTACCGTTGGCGTCTGTCGCAGCGATCGGGACGGGTTCTTGAGTGTGCGGCGAGGCCATCCGGCCCGCGCTCAGTCGAGCTTGCCGAGGAGGTCGAGCAGATCGTCCGGAATCGCCTCATCGACGGTCTTCTGGTAAACCGAGCGAAGAGCCGAGCCCATTTGCTGATCCTTGTCCGGCACCTTGGCGGACTTGGAGGCAGGCACCGTCTTTTCCGTGTCGTGGCCCAAACTCAAAACTTCCCCCTGCACGACGCAACGCTGATCATCTGGTATACCGTGTCACAAATAGACGAAATCCTTGCCTGTCCAGACAAAGTCTGACGGGGTCCGGATTCGCCAATGATGTCGGTGAAACCAAACTCGCTCTCGTTAGTTCCATGTACAAGCGAAAATCGAACCTTCGTATCCCGACGACGCGCGCAACCCGCCGGCGCAGCGGAGACGGGGGTGCTTTTTCGGCTACCGCCATTGCAATGACGCGAGCCACCCGACACATGAGGGGCCGCGTAGGATCAGGGAGTATTCGTTACCCATGTCGCTTGGACAGCAACTCGCACCGCATCTTCCCTTCTTGCGGCGCTACGGCCGGGCCCTGACCGGCAGTCAGATGCACGGTGACAAATATGTGCGCGCGACGCTCGAGGCGATCGTTGCCGCACCGGAAGAATTTCCGCGCGACGTCGATCCCCGGCTCGGCCTGTACCGCATGTTCCAGGTCATCTGGAACTCGGCCAATTTCGACGAGGTCGCTGACGAGAGCGTTCAGGAGTCCGGCGGTCATGAGGCGGTTGCTCGTGCGCGTCTCGCTCGGATGACCCCGCTGTCGCGCCAAGCGCTGCTGCTGACCGCAATGGAAGGCTTCACGCCCGAGGACGCCGCCTATCTGATCGAGGTGGAGTCGAGCGAAGTCGACGATCTGGTCGCCGAGGCACTACAGGAGATCGAAAGCCAGACTCGCGCCAAGGTCCTCATCATCGAGGACGAGCCGATCATCGCGATGGATATCGAGACGATCGTTCGCGACCTGGGTCATGACGTTACCGGCGTTGCCGTCACGCGCGACGAGGCGGTTGCACTGGCGATGGAAACGCGGCCGGGCCTCGTGCTTGCCGATATCCAGCTTGCCGACGACAGCTCGGGTATCGACGCGGTCAAGGATATCCTTGCCGAGTTCGAGGTTCCGGTGATCTTCATCACTGCGTTCCCCGAGCGCCTGCTGACCGGCGAGCGCCCCGAGCCGACGTTCCTGATCACCAAGCCGTTCCAGCGGTCCACCGTGAAGGCCGCGATCAGCCAGGCGCTGTTCTTCGACCAGGCGACCGTTCCCGTCGTCTGATCGCAGCGGGGCTTGCCTCGCGAAACCAATGGGTTGATCGCGCGGCCATAACACTGCATCTTGGGTTCGCTTCCGTAAATGGTTGCGGACCCAAAACGGTTTTCGGGGGTTTAACTCGACATGGCTGACCCGAACGAACGCATCCACATCTCGACCGAAGAGGCCCGCGCAGGCTCGACGCCGCACATGACGCGATATATTCTCGTCATCTCGCTCGTGCTGATCATCGCGATTTTCGGCTTTCTTATTATACGCTGACATAAGTTAAGCGCCGGCGTATAGGTTCGGCGTTGCGAGTGCTTATGTTCGCCCACACAAGGCGACGTGTGATCGAGGCCATGCCTGACGGTGTGCTGTCGAGATCATGATCGAAACTGACAGGATTTTCATGGTTCAGCCTGCTCCCCATACCGATGGCGAGGACGATATCGACGAAGTCGTCGCACCGGTGGAGCATGTCTCGCTGTCCGACGCCGAGTTCAAGGTCCAGCTGGCGCAGGTGATCCCGCATCTGCGCGCGTTCGGGCGCTCGCTGTCGGGTAGCCGCGATCTTGCCGACGATCTGGTGCAAGAGACGTTGCTGAAGGCTTGGGCGGCGCGGTTGCGCTTCCAGGCAGGCACGAACATGCGCGCATGGACCTTCATCATCCTGCGCAACCTGTATCTCTCGCAGATGCGTCGTGCGCGCTTCAAGGGCGAGTGGGACGATCTCGTCGCTGATCGCATTCTCGCCGCGCCGGCGAGCCAGGATCGGCATGTCGAGCTCGGTGATATGCAGCGTGCGCTGATGCACCTGCCGCAGCCACAGCGCGAGGCACTGATTCTCGTCGGGGCAGGTGGCTTTGCGTATGAAGAGGCGGCCGAGATCTGCAACGTCGCAGTCGGCACGATCAAGAGCCGCGTCGCACGTGGCCGTGTCGCGCTCGAGACGATCCTTACGGACGGATCACTGCCGTCGCGTCGTGATCATGAAACCGATACCAGCAAGACGGCGCTTGATTCGATCATGGGTGATGTTGAGCATCTGAGCCGCGGTCGCTGATGTCTTGGCGCCGCGCTCGTCGCGGCGGCTGTCTATACCTAGTCTAGCGAGCGCACGGTTTTAGTGCGCGACCCCGTCGAGCGAGCGCAGCAGGCAATCGATATCCTGCGGCAAGCGCGCACTATGGCTGAACGCGTCACGTAGCGAATGGCCGATGACGTCGGTCGGACGAGGACGACGAACGACCTGTTGGCCGCTTGTGTCGGGTTTGATGGTGAGGAACGAGTACGTCATGCCGCTAATAACGAGCTCATGGCGAATTCGTTGCTTTCATATGTCAAGTAACACTTGACTGCGATACTATTCTGCGATGACCGGCATGAATACTGAACAGGTGATAAACAGCGCCGTGGATCGCGCTCGGCAATGGTCGCCCTTCCTGTCGATGATCCTCGATCGCGAGGCCGCGCTCGCCGCGTCGCTGTCCGACGGGCAGCTCGATCTGACGCTGTCGAGCGCGACCCCCGATATGCCGGTGGCCAAGCGGCTGAGGCTCGAACGCCGTGCGATGGCGCTCAACGTCGCGATCGGCGACCTTGCGGGGATCCTCGATCTCACCGCGGTGACCGGCGCGCTGACCCGGTTTGCCGATTATGCGCTCGACACCGCGATCCGGACCGCGATCGAGGAGCGGACGCCCGGCGCCGAACCGGTCGGCTTCACCGCGATCGCGCTCGGCAAACAAGGCAGTGGCGAGCTCAACTACTCGTCCGACATCGATCCGATCCTGCTGTTCGATCCGCTGACTCTGCCGCGCAAGCCGCGCGAGGAGCCCGAACAGGCCGCGGTGCGGATCGGCAAGCGTGTCGTCGAACTGCTCCAGGCGCGCGATGGCGACGGCTATGTGCTGCGAGTCGACCTTCGCCTGCGACCCTCGCCCGAAATTACGCCGATCGTCCTGCCGGTCGAGGCCGCGATCGGTTATTACGAAGCGCAGGCGCTGCCCTGGGAGCGCGCGGCGTTCATCCGCGCCCGCGCCGCCGCTGGCGACATCGGGCTCGGCCAGGGCTTTCTCGATGCGATCCGACCGTTCGTTTGGCGGCGCACGCTCGATTTCGGCGCCATCCGCGAGATTCGCAGCATCTCTGCGCGCATCCGCGATCACCATCTGCAGGGCCAGGCCTTTGGCCCCGGCTACGACCTCAAGCGCGGGCGGGGCGGCATTCGCGAGGCAGAGTTCTTCGCACAGATCCACCAGCTGATCCATGGCGGGCGCGATCCGACGGTCCGCGCGCCCGCGACACGTGATGCGCTCGCCCGTCTGGCGGAGGCGGGGTGGATCGGCGGCGAGGAAGCGCGTGCGCTGACCGATGGCTACACGCTGTTGCGGACGATCGAGCACCGCGTCCAGATGATCGACGACCGGCAGACGCATGCGCTGCCGACCGGCGACGCGCTCGACCGCGTGGCGAGGCTGCACGGCGTGGAGGATGCGGGCGCGTTGCTCGCCCTGCTGGCGCCGCGGGTGGCGGCGACGGGGCGGATCTACGATGCGCTCGACGACACAGTCCGGCCTGCCTTCTCGCACGATCCGGTGACGCTGGAGGCCGACCTCGCGGCCGCCGGGTTCGTTGCGCCCGAGCCCGCACGGCAGCGGATCGAGGCGTGGCGCGCCGGCGCGTATCCAGCGCTGCGCAGTCCCGCCGCGCGCGAGGCGCTGGAGGCGGTGCTGCCGACCCTGGTGACCGCCTTTGCCACCGCGCCGGTTCCGCAATCGGCGCTGTTGCGGCTCGATGCGTTGCTCGAACGTCTGCCCAGCGCGATCAACATCTTCCGCCTGCTCGAGGCGCGGCCGGGACTGGCGACGTTGCTGGCCGCGATCCTCAGCCATGCGCCGACGCTTGCCGACGATCTGGGGCGTCGGCCGACGTTGCTCGACGGGCTGATCGATGCGACCGCGTTCGCACCGGTGGGCGATATCGCGGCGCTGGAGACCGCGATGCGCGCGGACGATGCGGGCAGCGATTACCAGGCGCGGCTCGATCACGTGCGCCGAGTCGTCGGCGAGTTGCGGTTCGCGCTCGGTACTCAGATCGTGGCGGGCGCCTCCGATCCGCTGCATGTCGCGGCCGGCTATGCGCGCGTCGCGGAGGCGGCGATCGGCGTGCTCGCGGGCGCAACCATTGCGGAATTCGCCAAGGCGCACGGGACGGTGCCGGGCAGCGAGCTCGTCATCCTGGCGCTCGGCCGGATGGGCGGCGCGATGCTCACGCACGCGTCCGATCTCGACCTCATCTATCTGTTCACGGGCGATTTCGCCGCGGAATCGGATGGTCCCAAACCACTCGGCGCGACGCTCTATTACAACCGCCTCGCGCAGCGCGTGACGGCTGCGCTGTCGGTCGCGACCGCGGCGGGCCCCCTCTACCAGATCGACACGCGGCTGCGGCCGTCGGGCGGGCAGGGGCCGCTGGTCGTGACGCTCGACAGTTTTGCGCGCTACCAGCGCGACGATGCCTGGACGTGGGAGCATATGGCGCTCACCCGCGCGCGCGCGGTATTCGGATCGACCGGTGCGCAAGACGCGGTGGCCGCGATCATCCGCGGCGTGCTCGAAGGGGAGCGGCCGGTGCGGGACGTGGTCGCCGATGCCAGGTCGATGCGCACCGAGATGGCCGCGCACAAACCGCCCGCGGGACCGCTCGATGCCAAGCTGCTTCCGGGCGGCCTGGTCGATCTCGAATTTGCGGTGCACGTCGTCCAGCTCGTGAACCGAGCGGGGTTCGATCCCAATTTGGGGACCGCGATCGATCGGCTGGTCGAGCAGGGGCTGGCTCCGCCTGCACTACGTGCCGCGCATGATGTGCTGACCCGGCTGCTGGTCACGCTGCGGCTGGTGGCGCCCGATGCGACGCCGCCGGGTCCTGCGACCGAAGCACTGATCGCGCGCGCGATCGGCGTGGCGGATTGGGCGGCGGTTGTTGCCACGCTCGAATCGACCCGGCAGGAGGTTCGCGGTTTCTGGATGCAGGCGACGGGAGAGCAGCATGGATGACGGTTCGACGATACCCGATGTGACGGTGACGATCGACGACGCCGTCGTGTCGCTGGCGACGCTCGGCAGGCCGCTGGTGGTGTATTTCTACCCGAAGGACGACACGGCGGGCTGCACCACCGAAGCGAAGGACTTTTCCGCGCTGGCCCACGCGTTCGGGGCCGCCGGCGTGACGGTCGTTGGGGTATCGAAGGATACGCCTGCGTTGCATGCCAAGTTCACTGCCAAGCATGGCCTTTCCGTACGCTTGGGCAGCGATGTCGAGGGCGCCGCGTGCGAGGCGTTCGGCGTCTGGGTCGAGAAGGCGATGTACGGCCGCAAATATATGGGGATCGAGCGCGCGACCTTCCTGTTCGGAGCCGACGGGACGCTGGCAAAGGCGTGGCGCAAGGTCCGCGTTCCCGGCCATGCGGAGGCGGTTCTGGCAGCCGCAAAGGCACTCTGAAGACTAGGTAGTAACACATGGAGATTCGCCGACATTTCGCGCCGAAGATCCGCGGTCTCATCCTGTTCCACGGCAATCGTATCGATTCGCTTCAACTCGCCGCAACAACCTGCCGCTCCGCCGCGCGGATGGCGCAATGCTATTGCTCGGGGCAGTGGGATCCGGCCTAACCCACAATGTCTGGTGCGCGGAGGGGCTGCGAGTCAGGACAGAGTTTCGGAGCCGTCCGCTGCAAAAGCGAACGGCCCTGCATTTTTTTGTCGGGGACCAATGGTCGATTTTACCGGTGCAGCGATCGTGACCCGTCTCAAGGGCGTGATCGTGGTGTATAAGGCGTTTACGGGTCGCCGGTTGGCAATGGCCGCGACGGTGATGGGTCTGGCCGCTTTCGGCGCCACGGCCGAGGCGCAGGTCGCGCCGCACGCGACCGCGGAAAAGGTCGCTTACCGCACGGTCGAGACCGGCAAGGGCGGCCCGATGATCGCCGCCAACACCGAAGAGGCAAGCGCCGATCTGCGCGCCGACGCGCAGTTCCGCACCTTGTTCCAGACCTGGAAGAAGCTCGACGCCACGCAGCAGGGCGTGATCGCGATCCCGTCGGTGCAGCCGGTTCACTCGCTCTCGTTCACCAGCAATTTCGGTATTCGTTCGGATCCGTTCCGCGGCACCGCGGCGATGCATGCCGGCGTGGACATTCCCGGCCCGATCGGCACGCCGATCTACGCGACCGCCGATGGCGTCGTCGCGCATGCGGGACGCCAGGGCGGGTATGGCAACATGGTCGAACTGAGCCACGGCAAGGGCATCGCCACCCGTTACGGCCATCTCTCGAAGATCCTCGTCGCCGACAATACGCGCGTCACCCGCGGGCAATTGATCGCGCTGATGGGCTCGACCGGCCGTTCGACCGGTTCGCATCTTCATTACGAAGTCCGCATCGACGGCCACGCCGTCAACCCGATCCCGTTCCTGACGACGGCGGATTACCTGCTCGCGGCACAGGATCGCTCGGTCAACGCGATCCCGGTATCGACCGGCGGCCCCGCCGCGCAGGACTGATACGGGCACAAGCCCTCGCCAAACCTAACCCGTCACCCCAGCGAAAGCTGGGATCTCCCTCCACGGGGACGGACAACCAGTATAAGACAGCGGCGCCCCGGCGAGCCAGCCCTCCGCCCGACGGGCAAGCCCAAGGTTGCCGCGGATAGCGCAACCTCCTATCTCCAGCCCATGGCAACGCTGGCTCCCGACATCATCCTCACCCCCTCCGCCGCGGCGCGCGTCGCCGCGATCGCCGTCAAGCAGGGGAAGCCGGCGATCCTCCGGCTCTCCGTCGACGGTGGCGGCTGTTCGGGGTTCCAGTATAAATTCGGGTTCGCCGATGCGGTGGAATCGGACGACGTGATCGCCGAGCGTGACGGCGTAAAGCTGGTCGTCGACAGCGTGAGCATCGATCTGGTCCGCGGGTGCGCGGTCGATTATGTCGAGTCGCTCGCCGGCGCCGCGTTCAAGGTCGAGAACCCCAACGCCGCCTCGGGCTGCGGCTGCGGCTCCAGCTTCTCGGTCTGAGTTTTCCATGAAAATCGTCACGTACAACGTCAACGGCATCAAGGCGCGACTGCCGCGGCTGATCGAATATCTCGTCGAAGAGCAGCCCGACATCGTCTGCCTCCAGGAACTCAAGTCAAGCGACGACACCTTCCCGATCGCCGATATCGAGGCGGTCGGCTATGGTGCGGTCTGGCATGGGCAGAAGGCGTGGAACGGCGTCGCGATCCTCGCCAAGGGGCGTACGCCCGACGTCCGCCAGCGCGGTCTCGACGGGGAGCCCGAGGACGAGCACAGTCGCTATATCGAGGCGGAGGTCGACGGCCTGGTCGTCGCCGCGCTCTATCTGCCCAACGGCAATCCGCAACCGGGGCCCAAATTCGACTATAAACTGCGCTGGATGGACCGCCTGGCCGCGCGGGCGCGCGTGCTGCTGGCTGAGGAAGTGCCGGCGATCCTCGCAGGCGACTATAACGTGATCGCCAATGACGACGATACCTACTCGGTGCGCGCGATGCAGGACGATGCGCTGATGCAGCCCGAAAGCCGCGAGCATTATCGCGCGCTCGTGGCGCAGGGCTGGACGGATGCGCTGCGCACGCAGTTTCCGAAGGGCGGCGTGTGGACGTTCTGGGACTACCAGGCAGGCGCGTGGCAGCGCGATGCAGGCTTCCGCATCGACCATCTGCTGCTCAGCCCGCAGGCTGCCGACCGGATGATCGATGCCGGCGTCGACAAGGCGTATCGCGGCCGCGAAAAGGCCAGCGATCATGCGCCGACCTGGGTCCGCTTGCGGTGAGGCGGGCGCTGATTGGCGTCGTGCTCGCCAGCCTGGGTTTCGCCGGTGCGGCCGCGGCGCAGGAGCGAGACTATTGCCCCGACCGGCCTGGCATCGATACGCCGGCCTGCACGATCGCACCGGGTCGGATCTCGGTCGAGACCTCGCTGGCCGACTGGACGCGTGACGACCAGCCCGGATCGCTCGAGGACAACATCCTGTTCGGCGACACGCTCGTCCGCGTCGGCGTCAGCGATACAATCGAAGCGCGGATCGGCTTCACGCCGTTCGGCCATGATCGGATGCGCGATTCGACCGGGGTCGAGTCGGTCGACGGGATCGGCGACGTTTCGCTGGGCATCAAGGCGAACCTCCTTCACCCCGACGGATCGGACCTGTCGGTATCGGTCCTGCCGTTCGTAACGCTGCCGGTTGGGCGGTCCTCGATCGGTGCGGGTGATTGGGGGGCGGGGTTTCTCGTCCCCGTAACCTACGAACTGTCGGATGCGGTGTCGCTCGACCTGACGCCCGAGATCGATGCGGCGGTCGACGAGGACGGCAATGGCCGGCATCTCGCCTATAGCGCGACCGCCGGCCTCTCGGTGAAGGTTTCCAAGGCGTTCACGCTGACCGGCGAGCTGCAGGCGCTGCGTGACGATGACCCCGATCAGCATGCGACGCAGGGCGTGGCGGCGCTGTCGCTGGCATGGATGGCGAACGACGATCTGCAGTTCGACATACTGGGTGCGGCCGGGCTGACCGCCGATACGCCCGATGCCCGGCTCTATGCCGGTATATCGCGGCGGTTCTAGATGCTCGTCGGCCTGCTCCTGCTGCAAGCGGTAGCAGGGCCGCCGCTCCCGCCCGAACTGCGCAGGCGCAGGCCGCGTGCGACGATGCCGTGCCCGGTCCAGGCCGATCCCGATGGCGATATCGTCGTCTGCGCGCGGCCGACCGACCAGCGGCTCGCGACGCTTGCCGAGCCGGTTCAGCCTCCGCGTTCCGATCCGCTGTCGTTCCGCCTGCCAGGCGGGGGCAGGGGGAACGTCCACGCGATCCGTACCGAGTTGCCCGGTGCGGTCGGACAGGGGGTAGCGGTGACGCTCAGGATTCCGTTCGGCAGGGGCAAGAAGGAGCGAAAATAACGCGACGCGGAAGTCCCACCGCCCCGGCGAAGGCCGGGGTCCAGCTGGGGGACGCGGGTAACGACCGACAGCCCCAAGTTACTTCCGCCGTCCCAACTGGACCCCGGCCTTCGCCGGGGGGGGGCGACCAATCCCGACGCATCCGATGTCACGCGTCGGCAGGCTCGATACTTTCGTTCTACAGCGTCCGTTCGTAGACCTGATAGACCTTGTTCACCCGGCTCTCGATCGTCTCGGCGATCGATCGCATCCCCTGGTTGTCGTCGAGGATCCAGCCGATCTCCGCGCGCTCGGCACCGTAATGCTCGACCGAGGCGCGGCGGATATATTCGATCATCATGAAGGCGAGCTGGCTTGCCATCCGCGAGGCCTGCAAGTCCTTGACCACGCCCATAAGCGGCACGCGCACCGTCCGCACCTTGGGTTTGCGGAGCCACCACAACAGCTTGGCCCAGCCGAACGGGAACAGGCTGCCCTTCAACGGCATGATCGCCTCGTTCAGATTGGGGAGCGTGATCATGAACGCGCAGGGCCGGCCGTCGACCTCGGCGATGCGGATCAGGTCGTTGAAGACGATCGGCTTCAGCTTGACGCCGACATCCTTGATCTCGGGCGGGGTGAGCGGCACGAAGCCCCAATTGTCCTTCCACGCATCGTTGAGGATCGACAGGATGATCGCCGCCTCCTCCTCGAACTTGGTCTTGTCGACGTTGCGGATGACGATGCGTGGGTTCTTCTCGCCCGACTTGATGATGCGCTGGACGATCGGCGGGAACTGCTTCGTGACGTCGACCTCATAGGTCATCAGCTGCTTGATCGGGCGATACTGCGCCCATTCGATCCAGCCGCGGTATTCGCGCTTGGCGTGCCCCATCATGATCGTCGGCGGATGATCATAGCCGTCGATCAACAGCCCCGGCTCTTCCCAGATCGACATGCTGATCGGGCCGATCGCACGCGTCATGCCCTGATCGCGCAGCCAGCCCTCCGCGCGCGCGAGCAGCGCCTGGAAGATGTCCTGGCGTTCGGCCTCCATCAGTCCCCATTGGCCGACGCCGGGGCCAAATCCCTGCTCGGCGGGCATCGTCAGCGCGAGCGTATCGATATGCGCGGAGATGCGACCGACCACGCGGCCATCCTCCTCGGCGAGGAACTGCTGCACCTTGGCATGGCTGAACCAGCCATTCTTCTCGGGCGTGATCAACCCGAGCGCCTCCGACTTCAGCGGCGGCACCCAATTGGGATCGTCGGCATACAGGCGGAACGGCAGATCGATGAAGATCTTGCGATCCTTCAGCGTCTCGACCGGTCGAATGTTGATGTTAGCCATGTGTCGTTCCCGATTACGCAGTCGAGCGTGTCTAGCCAGCACGGCGGATAAAGGCGAGAGTGACATGGGTCATCGTAAAATCCTGTCAGGGTGATCGTGTTTCCTTGGAGCGGTGGCAGCGGCACGGCCTGTAAATGCCACGCTGTGGCCACTATCTTCGGGCAATGGATATGCCCATGGACACCTCGCTCAGCCTCGCTCGCGGCACGGCCGCTCCCGTTCCAGCCACACCCGTCGCGGGTGCCGGGGTGGTGCGTATCGCCGACGACAAGGCGATGCTGCGCGCGGCCGCGGATCTGACCCGCGATCTCGTGAAGCCGCGGCCGTCGGTCTATTGGGGCGACCTGATCGCGTCGGTCGCACTCGGCTATGGCGCGCTCGTCGTGGCGGCGACGAGCGGTTCGACCGCGGTCGTGGTGGTCGCCGCGATCGTGTCGGTGCTCGGGCTGTACCGCGGGTTGAGCTTCATCCACGAAGTCAGCCACATGAAGCATGCATCGGTGCCGAACTTCCGGTTGGGCTGGAACATCCTCGTCGGCGTGCCGATGATGACGCCGTCGTTCATGTATGAGGGCGTCCACAACCTGCACCACGCCAAGACCCGCTATGGCACGGTCGAGGATCCCGAATATCTGCCGCTCGCGCTGATGAAGCCGTGGACATTGCCGCTGTTCATCGTCGTGTCCGCGCTGGCACCGATTGCGCTGCTGATCCGGTTTGCGATCCTGTCGCCGCTGTCGCTGCTGTCGCCCAAGCTGCGGACGATGGTGGTCGAGCGCTATTCGGCGCTGGCGATCAATCCGCAATTCCGTCGTCGTGCGCCGGAGGGCGAGGCAAAGGCCTATTGGAACCGCCTCGAAGTGGCCGCGAGCCTGTGGGCGATCACGCTGATCGGGATCACCGTGGCGGGCGTACTGCCGCTGCGTGCGTTCCTGACGATCCTTGGCGTGGCATCGGCGTTTGCGGTGCTCAATCAGGTTCGCACGCTGGTTGCGCATCTGTGGGAGAATGACGGCGAGCCGATGACGGTGACCGCCCAGTATCTCGACACGGTCAACGTGCCGCCGCCGGCGCTGCTGCCGGCGCTGTGGGCTCCGGTGGGCCTGCGCTATCATGCGCTGCATCACCTATTGCCGGGGCTGCCCTATCACGCGCTGGGCGAGGCGCATCGCCGGATCTCGGCGGAGTTGGATGCGATGTCGCCCTATCACAAGGCGAACTATCCCGGGTTGCCGGGGCTGGTCAGCAAGATCGCGCGCAGCACGATGGTCCGCCGCTAAAACTGGCCTCCCGCTGCGGCGGGAGGGCAACAGCCGGATTATTCCTCGGAGCGGATCAGCACCGCTTCGCCGATCAGGAAGAACAGCAGGAACGGCGCCCACGCGGCGAGGAACGGCGGGTAGGCGCCGAGATTGCCCATCGCCAGCGCGAAATTGTCCGCGACGAAGAACGCGAAGCCCAGCGCCATGCCGATCACCGCGCGGACGAACAGCTTGCCCGAGCGCGCGATACCGAAGGCCGCGACCGCGCCGAGCAATGGCATCAGCACCGACGACAGCGGCCCCGACAACTTGTGCCACAGTGAACCCTCGAGCGCCTTGGTGGGCCGGCCTGCGTCGGACAGGTCGGCGATCGCGGCCTTCAGTGCGCCGAACGATAGCCCGTCCGCATCGACGCTCGCCAGCGTGAACTGATCGGGGCGAACATCCTTGCCGATCACCACGGAGCCTAGCTTGGTATCGGCGCCGCGCGCGACGTCGAACCGGGTCGCAGGGCCGACCAGCCAGCCGCCGGCAGGGGCGCGCTTGCCATGATCGGCGCGCAGGATCGCGACGAGATTGCCGCCGGTGCGATCGTACAGCGTGATCCCGCCAAGCCGCGTCGCGTCACCGCGGCCGCGGATCTGCGCCACCTCGATCAGGTCGTCGCCGTCGCGCACCCATACATTGGCGCGGTCGCCGCGATCGATCGGCAGCTTGCCGTAATTCACCTTCTGCCACTGGTTGAGCGTCGCGGTCGCGCGCGCCACCACCCGGTCGTTGAAGACGAAGCTGATCACCGCGACGCCGAGGCTGGCGACCAGCAGCGGCGCGAGCACCTGGTGCGCGGACAGGCCCGAGCCCTTTAGCGCGACGATCTCGCTGTTCTGGTTCATCGTGATCAGCGTCAGGATCGTGCCCAGCAGCACCGAGAAGGGCAGGAAGCGCGACACGATCTGGGGTACGCGCAGCGACACGTACTGCCACACCTGCGCATCGCCATTGCCGGGAAAGGCGAGGATGTCGCCCGACTCGCTCAACAGGTCGAGCGCCTGGAGGACGAGCACGAGCGCCGCCAGCACGGCGAACGTCCGCAACAGGAACATCCGGCCCATGTAGATCGCGACCGTGCGCGACGGGAAGAAGCTGACGGTTTTCATGCGGCCTTGCTCTTGCGGAAGCCCGGAATGCGTTTCGTGATGGCCTTGAACGTCTTCGAGAAGACGCGTTCGAGCGCACCGATCGGCTGGCCGCCGGGGACATAGGCGATCGTGTAGTACATCCACAGGATCAACCCGGCGAAGATCGTGAACGGCACCCACAATGCGACGATCGGATCGATCCGGCCGAGTTCGCCGACATCGGCGGCGTACTGGTTCACCTTGTGATAGGTGACGATCATCACGATCGACAGGAACACGCCGAGCGCGGACGAGGATCGCTTGGGCGGTACGCCGAGCGCGAGCGCGAGCAGCGGCAGCAGGAACATTGTCGCAACTTCCGCGAGGCGGAAATGGAATTCGGAGCGGCTGCCGTCGCGCTGCTCCAGCGTCGCGCCGCGCTGGCCCTGCTTGGCGAGTTCGGGCAGCGTATATTCGAGATTGCGCCCGCCGCGGACCCGGAAGCTCTCGAACTTGGGCAGGTTGATCGGCAGATCGTGGCTGGTGAAGGTCAGCACGCGCGGCGTCTTGAACTCGGGCCGGTTGTGGACGAGCGTGCCGTTGGCGAGCCGGAAGATGATGACGTTGGGATCGTCGGTCGCCAGGAACTTGCCCTTCTCCGCGGTCACCCCCAGCCAGTCGCCATTCTGGCTCTGCGCATGGACGAAGATGCCCGACAGCTCGCGGCCCTTGTCCTTGCTCTCCTCGATCCGCAGCGTCATCTTGCTGCCGAGATTGGTGAACTCGCCGACCTTGATCGACGCGCCGAGCGCGCCCGTGCGCAGCTCGAACCGCAGCCCCTCGTAATAATAGCGTGCGATCGGCTGGACATAGCCGACGATCGCGAGGTTCAGCAGCGCCAGCGCGATCGTGTACATATAGGGCACGCGCAGCAGCCGGTTGTAGCTCATGCCGACGCCGCGCAGCACGTCGAGCTCGGACGAGGTCGACAGCCGGCGGAACGCGAGCAGGATGCCGAGCATCAGCCCGATCGGAATGCCGAGCCCCAGATATTCGGGCAGCAGGTTGGCGAGCATCCGCCAGACGACGCTGATCGGGCCGCCCTGCGTCGCGACGAAATTGAACAGCCCGAGCATGCGATCGAGCACGAACAGCATGACGGCGATCAGCAGCGTCGAAAACAGCGGCACCGCGATCAGCCGGGCCATGTAGCGGTCGATGGATTTCATGCGCGGATAGGGCTCGGTATGCTGGGTCGAAGGGGTATAGGGGGGCGTAGCCGAGGCGTCATCCCCAATCGCACCGCAATGGGTTGTACGTCGCCAAGCCCTTATTCCGCCGCGATCCGCTCGCGCGGCGCGGGGGAGGGGGCGCGTTCCGCCGCCAACGCCGCGAAGACCGCGCGTTCGAGCCCGTTGAGCGTGAAGGGTTTGCGCAACACGTCGTGCCCGCCGAACTGCGCGACGTTCACCTCGCCCGCAAAGCCGGTGACGAACAGGACGGCGATATGTGGATAAAGCGGGCTGAGCGCTGCGATCATCTCGGGGCCCGTCTGGCGCGGCATCAGCACGTCGGAGATGATGAGCCCGATCGACGGGTTGGCCGCGAGCAGGGCGGGCGCGGCGAGCGGATCGTCGCACGCGATGGCCCGGTGGCCGATCTCCTCCAGCGCGCCGATCGTCGCGGTCAGCACGCGCGGATCGTCCTCCACGACCAGGATGTCGAGCATTGCCGCCGCCGGTACGACCGGTGCGACGTTAGTCGACACCGGCAGTACGGACGCGGGCAACGCCACGGCTACGGCGTCGGCCGTGCGGGGGAGGTAGAGCGTGACCGCGGTGCCTTCGCCGGGTGCCGAGGCGATGGTTACCTCTCCCTCCAGCTGCTGCACCAGCGCGAAGATCTGGCTGAGCCCGAGACCCGTGCCCTTGCCGACGTCCTTGGTGGTAAAGAATGGCTCGAACACGCGCTCGGCAATGTCGGGCGTCATCCCGCAGCCATCGTCGACGACGCTGATCGTGACATATGCGCCCGCCGCGCACTGGCCGACCTGCCCCGCCGCCAGCGTCGCGGAGCCGGTGGCGATCGTCAGCGTGCCGCGGCCGTTCATCGCATCGCGCGCGTTGACCGCCAGGTTGAGCACCGCGTTCTCGAGCTGGACGCGGTCGGCGCGCACGGATCCGCCCCCCGTTTCCGACCGCGCGATCAGCGTGATGGCATCGCCAAGCGTGCGGTCGAGCAGGTCGGACATGCCCGCGACCAGTGCAGCGGCGTCGATCGATTCCGGCTTCAGCGAATCCTCGCGGCTGAAAGCGAGCAGGCGGCGGGTCAGCGCGGCCGCGCGGTTCGCGCCTTCGGTGGCGTTGTCGATGTGCCGGCGTGCGTCGGCCTGATCGGCACCGATGCTGCGCCGGGCAAGTTCCAGCCCGCCCAGCACGACCGCCAGCATGTTGTTGAAGTCGTGCGCGATGCCGCCGGTCAGCTGGCCGACCGCCTCCATTTTCTGGATCTGGCGCAGCTTGGCCTCCTGCGCGCGGAGTTCGGCAGTTGCGGCGGCGACCGCGGCGGTCAGCTCGGCGGCGCGCTCGCGTTCAAGCTCGGCGTCGGCCAGCGCGGTCGCGCGCTCGCCGACCGCGCGGATCGTGAACCAGCCGAGCAGGATCGCGCCGAGCACCAGCAGCACGCCGAACACCGCCAGCACGCGCGCAACCCGGCTCGACCGATCGACCGAGCCCAGCGCGCTCGCGGTCCGCTCGTCGAGCAGCGCGCGTTCGCGGGCGATCAGCGTGTCGAGCGTGGCGTTGATCTCAATGAGCGTCGGCGCCTTGCGCGCCTGGTAATAGCGCGCCAGCGCCTGGCCGTTCTTCCCGTAGCTCGTGTTCAGCGCGGTCAGCGACAGTTCGCGCCCGCGCGCATCATAGGCGGCGCGCAGCCGGTCGATCCGTTTCTGCTGCTCGGGGTTGTCGCCGGTGATCCGGTCGAGACGGTCGATCTGCGATCCGGCAAGCACCCATTCGTCGAAATAGAGCTGGCCGAGTTGCTTGTCGCCGCTGATCACGTAGCGGCCGAGCGACGCCTCCGACCGCGCGATCGTCCCCGACAGCGTCCGCGCGAGGATCATCACGTCATAGCTGTGCGCCTGCAGGTCGAGCGCCTGGTCGCGCTGGCGGTTGGCGCTGCCGAGCGTCACGATCATCGCAACGAGCACCGCCGCGCCAAGCAGTCCCATCACGACGAGCATGATAGTCCGCCAGGTCGCTCCGCCCCCCAGGGCTGCGGTCTGGGCCTCGCTGCGCATCACCGTCCCATCCTAGCGAGTCGTTGCCCCTGCGCAATGATGTCAATTTCCGGAGAGAGGGGATTGAGTCTTCCGAGCGAGCATCGGCTCAAAGCCGCCGTCATCCTGACGAAAGTCAGGACCCAGAGCCAAGCACCGCGGCGTTCGTGACCCTGGGTCCTGACTTTCGTCAGGATGACGAGGTTCGCGTACGAGACTCACCTCCCGATCGTCAGCTGGCCTTAGTCGATCACCCCGACGGCACGGCCCGCGGCCTCGAACATGCCGAGGATCGTCGCGACCTGCGCGTCGGTGTGCTCGGCGCAGAGCGAGCAGCGGAGCAGAAACGTGCCCGCGGGGGTGGCGGGCGGGCGCGCCATGTTCACGTACAGCCCGCCCTCGAGCAGCGACTGCCAGATCGCGATCGCCTGTTCCTGGTCGGTCAGGATGATCGCGATAATTGCCGAGTCGGACGTCTCGGTGCCGAGCTTGAAGCCCATCGCTTTCAGACCCGCATGCATCGCCCGCGCGTTCTTCCAGAGCTGCGCGCGCTTGTCATGCGCGGTCATCAGCTTGCGGATCGAGGTGGCGGCGGTGGCGACGACCGAGGGGGGGAGCGAGGCGGTGAAGATGTAGGGACGGCAGGCGAAGCGGACCATCTCGAACTTCGGATGGTTCGACACGACGAAGCCGCCGACCGTGCCGACCGACTTCGAAAACGTCCCGACGACGAAATCGACCTCGTCGGTCAGCCCCATTTCCTCGTACACGCCGCGGCCATTGGGGCCGAAGAAGCCCATCGAATGCGCCTCGTCGACCAACACCATGCAGCCATGCTTCTTGGCGACCGCGACCATCTCCTTCAGCGGCGCGATGTCGCCGAGCATCGAATAGACGCCCTCGAGCACCACCAGCTTGCCGGCTTCCTTGGGCAGGCGGCCGAGGCGCTTGTCGAGATCGGCGACGTCGTTGTGGCGGAAGCGGACGATCTCGGCATTGCCCTGCTTGCAGCCGTCGTAGATCGAGGCGTGGCTGTCGGCGTCGAGGATGACGTATTCGCCCTTGCCGGCGAGCGTCGAGATGATCCCGAGATTGGCCATGTAGCCGGTCGAGAACACGATCGCGCCGGTCACGTCGTAGAACTCGCGCAGGGCTTGCTCGACGTCGACATGGTCGTGGAACGTGCCGTTGAGCATCCGGCTGCCATTGGTGCCCGACCCGAACGCGTCGAGCGCGTCCTTGCCGGCCTGGATGACGTCGGGGTCGAACGTCATGCCCATGTAATTGTAGGTGCCGAGCAGGATCGTGTCCTTGCCGCGGATCACCGCCTCAGTCGGCGACTTTACCTCGTCCATGACGATCGTGAACGGGTTACGCACGCCGGACCGCACGAGCGCCTCGCGTTCGGCGATGAGGCCGTCGAACTTCGACATCAAGTCGCGTTCGGGGGCGACCTCGGCGACGTCGAGGGGGAGGGCGTGGGCGGTGGTGGCGGCTTCGGTCATGTTCGGTTCCAGATCAGGACGGTATCGCCCCCTGCCGTTCGCCCTGAGCGAAGTCGAAGGGCTTGTGTCTCAGGTGCTTCGACTTCGCTCAGCACGAACGGGTGGGGGGTATGGACTTGCTCAGGCGGCCTTCAGTTTCGCGACCGCGTCGACCAGCTGGCCGACCGTCTCGATCTCGGCCTGCATGTTCATCGTGATGATGATGTCGAATTCGTCCTCGATCGCGGCGACGAAATCCATGACGGTCAGGCTGTCCCACTCGAGGTCGCCCTGAAAGGTGGTCGCGTCGGTCAGGGCGACGCCCTTCTTGTTGAAGGGCTCGATCTGCGCGGTGACGGTGTCGTAGATCTGCTGGCGGTCGCTCATGATAATCCCTTCGGTGTCGCCACCATTCCTGACAGGAAATTGCGGCGGCTTTTCGGCGCTATAGCAGCCCTGCGGCGCGATACCATGCGGCGGTTTGCGCCAGCGCCTGTGGGGTCGGGACCGCGGGCGTCCAGAGCGCGGGCGGGGGTGGCGCGTGCGAGACCCAGTCGGGGTGGCAGAAATAGCTCACCCGGTCGCGCGTGAGCCGCGCCTTCTTGCCGCGGACGAGGCGATCCGCGGCGGATGCCAGCAGCATAAGAGCGCGCGGGGTCGGCATCACGCGGACGGGCTTGCCGACCGCGGTGCCGATCGCGCGCGCGAAATCGCGATTGTCCCAGCCGGTCGCGACGCCGTCATCGGGCTCCATGATCGACGGCGCGGCGGGGATCTCGGCGAGCGCGAGCAACAGCGTCGTCAGGTCCTCGACATAGAGCAGCGAGATGCGCGTGCCCACCGGCGGCACGGGAACGAAGCCCGACCTGGCGGCCTTGAACACGTCGAGCAGGTCATGGTCGCGCGGACCGAAGATCGCGGGCGGGCGGACGATTGTCCAGTCGAGCCCTGATGCTTCGACGCGCGTCTCCGCCTCGGCCTTCGACCAGCCATAGTTGGACAGCGCCGGCTCACGCGCGGCGAGCGACGAGACATGGACGAAGCGGCGGATGCCGGCGAGCCGGGTCGCCTTCAGGATCGCTTCGGTGCCCGCGATATTGCCCGCGGCGAAGGCGGCGCGGTTGGCCGCGTTGACCACGCCCGCGACGTGGATGACGACGTCCGCGCCCTCGACCAGCTTGCCCAGGCTCATCGGGCGATCGAGCGCGCCTTCGATCCAGGTGACGCCGGTCCGCTTGGCCTGCGGCTTGCGCGCGAGCGCGCGGATCGTGTGCCCGGTCTCGAGCGCATGGTCGATCAGGTGGCTGCCGACGAACCCCGTGCCGCCGGTGATGGCCAGAATCATGCGCGCGTTCCCGGGGTGGACAGGGCGCGGCCGATCACAGCAGCGCCAGATGGTTGCGGTGGACCAGCGCGGATCGTGGCGCATAGCCGAGGATCGCGGCATGATCGTCGCTGTGCCGGCCGAGAAGGCGCGCGGTGTCGGCAGCGTCGTATTCCGCCAGCCCGCGCGCGATCGTGCCCGCGGGCCCCTCGATCGTCACGAGATCGCCGCGAGTGAAACCGCCGTCGATCCGGATCGCGCCAGCTGCGAGCAGGCTGCGGCCCTGGCCGAGCGCGGCCGCGGCGCCCGCATCGACATGGATCGCACCTTTCGCGGTCAGTCCGCCCGCGAGCCAGGCTTTCCGCGCGGACGCGGTGCGTTCGGCGGTGAAGAGCGTGTGGCGGGCAGAGGTGGACAATGGATGGTCGATACGCCCGGACGCGATCGCGAGCGGAATGCCCGCACCGGTCGCGATCCGCGCGGCGGCGATCTTCGAGGCCATGCCGCCCGATCCCATTCCCGACCCCGATCCGTCGTCCGCCATGCCCGCGACCGCGTCGATCCGGGGGACGCTGGCGATATGCGTCGCGGACGGGTCGGTGTGCGGGTTGGCGGTGTAGAGCCCGTCGACGTCGGAGAGCAGGATCACGCCCTGCGCACCCGCCGCCTGCGCGACTCGCGCGGCGAGGCGGTCATTGTCGCCGAAGCGGATTTCCTCGGTCGCGACGCTGTCATTCTCGTTGATGACGGGGACGACCTTGAGCGACAGCAGGCGGTTCAGCGTCGCGGCGGCGTTGAGATAGCGGCGGCGGTCCTCGAGGTCGTCGAGCGTGACGAGCATCTGCGCGGCGTTGAGCCCCTGCGCGGCGAGCAATTCGGCCCAGACCTGGCTGAGCGCGATCTGGCCGGTCGCGGCGGCGGCCTGCGCGTCCTCGAGACTCGCGCGGCCACCCTTGGCGAGGCCGAGTCGGCGCGCGCCGAGCGCGATTGCGCCGGAGGACACGATCGCGATCTGCTGGCCCTCAGCGGTGCGCGCGGCGATGTCGGCGACGAGGCCCGTCAGCCAGTCGCGTCGGACGCTACCGTCGGGATCGACGAGCAGCGCCGAGCCGATCTTCACGATCAGCCGCGCGCAAGACGACGGTGGAAACATCACTGCTCCCTCTCCCCTGCGGGGAGAGGGTCGGGGTGAGGGGTAGCCAAGCAGTGCAACGCCTGGAACAGCCCCTCACCCAACCCTCTCCCCGAGGGGGAGAGGGCTAAGCGTTGGCCTACAGCGGCGACCATGCGACCGGGACTTCGCCCTCTTCGAGTTCCTTCGCCGCACCCGGTGCCGGGCCGATCGCGCCGATCAGCTTGTCGAGCACCGCTTCGATCCCGGCACCGCTCGCGCCCGAGATCGCCATGACCTCGGCGCCGCTGGCCTCCGCCAGCTCCGCCGACAACGCCGCGATCAGTTCGGCGTCAAGCATGTCGATCTTGTTGAGCGCGACGATGACGTTCTTGTCGGTCAGCCCCTCGCCGTAATTCTCCAGCTCGTCGCGCACGATCCGGTACGATTCGGCGACGTCGGCGTCGTTCGCATCGACGAGATGCAACAGCACGCGGCACCGCTCGATATGCCCGAGGAAGCGGTCGCCGATGCCGGCACCCTCGGCCGCACCCTGGATCAGCCCGGGAATATCCGCGACGACGAACTCGCGCTGCTTGTGGCGGACCACGCCGAGCTGCGGCCGTGTGGTCGTGAAGGCATATTCGCCGACCTTGGCCTGCGCGTTCGTCACCTGGTTGATGAAGGTCGACTTGCCCGCGTTGGGCAGCCCGACGAGACCCGCATCCGCGAGCAGCTTCAGCCGCAGCCAGACCCACGCCTCGCCATAGGGCCAGCCGGTGCCGTGCTGGCGCGGGGTGCGGTTGGTCGAGGTCTTGTAGCTGGCGTTACCGCGGCCGCCGTCGCCGCCGCGGAACAGCACCTCGCGCTGGCCGACTTGCGTGAAGTCGATCAGCACCTCTTCCTTGTCCTCCGACAGCACCTGCGTGCCGAGCGGGACGCGAATCACGAGGTCCTCGCCGCCCGCGCCGGTGCGGTTCGAGCCCGAGCCGCCCGAGCCGCGTGGCGCGCGAAAATGCTGCGTGTAGCGGAAGTCGATCAGCGTGTTCAGGCCGGCGATGCATTCGAACACGATGTCGCCGCCCTTGCCGCCATTGCCGCCATCGGGGCCGCCATATTCGATATATTTCTCGCGGCGGAAGCTGACGGCACCGGGGCCGCCCTCACCCGAACGGACGTAGATCTTGGCTTGGTCTAGAAAATGCATCGCCGCCCCATAGCGAAATTGGCGAAAATCGCCAGTGTCTGCGATTCGGGTTCCGATTCGGCAACGCTCAGGCCGATGGGCTGGCGGCGGCGTCCTTGCTCGCGAGCAGCGCGTCGAGCGCGAGTTCGCGCGCCCTGGTCGCAGGCAGGCCTAGCGCGCGGGCCATCGGCGCGCCCATCAAGGCGTCGCCGAGCGCCATCAGCACCAGCGTGAGCGTCTGGTCCTGGATCGGCTGGTCGCCGGGCATGTCGCCCTCCGCGAGTTCGTCGACCAGATCGTGGATCGCGGTGAGAATCGGGTCGAGCGCGTCGGTATTGCCCGACAGGATCATCCAGCTCGCCAGCGCGCCCGCGCCGCCCTTGCCGAACGCGTCGAACGTCATCTCGACGACTTCGCGCGGGTCGAGCTCGCCCGCGCGCACCCGCAGCACCGCGGCGCCGATCGTGCCGACGATGTCTGCCGCCATCCGCGTGATCAGCGCGGTCTGCAGCGCCTCCGCAGAGCCGAAATGGTGGAGCAGATTGGCATGCGTCCGCCCGATCCGGCCCGCCACAGCCTTCAAGGTGACGGCGCTGGGCCCGCTTTCGACGAGCAGCGCGCGCGCAGCCTCGACGGCGGCGTCACGTGATTCGGTGGGGGAGAGGCGCTTGCGCGGTGGTGACGTCACGGGACGGGAGCCTATTTACATCGCTGTAAGTAAAGAATGTTGATCCCTGTTTGGAGGTTTCCGTGGGGAAAGCAACCATGCCTGCCAATTCGGGATCCCCGCTTTTGCGGGCCAACGGGAGGTGGGGAAAGTCGCCCCCTCACCAGATGCACCACCCCGGCGGAGGCCGGGGCCCAGTTGGCGGGCGGTGCCGACGGAGGTCATTGCTCCGTTACTGCACCTTCCCAACTGGGCCCTGGCCTTCGCCGGGGTGGTGTCGCACTCTTAGGGAAAAGGCGCGCGGTTCACGCCGCCATCGGCATCGGCGCGCATCGATCGTCATCGAGATCAAGTTCGAACATGACCGCGGGCGCCTCACCCCCGCGCCCGCGCGAGGTCCGGGGCTCGATCCGACCCGTGGGTCGGAACCCGAGCTTCGCCAGCACGCGCCCCGAGGCCGGGTTGTCGACGAAGTGGAACGCATCCAGCCGGCGCAAGCCCAGCGCGTGGCGGGCCATCGCCACCACCGCCTCGCCAGCCTCGGTCGCATAGCCGCGACCCCAGGCGTCAGGCGCCAGCCAATAGCCGAGTTCATGGCCCGCCTCCGCCGCCCGGATCGCGATCCCGCCGACGAGTCGCGGCGTGCCGGCGTCCATCGTCTCGATCAGGAAATGGGGGTCGTGCGCGCCGCGCGGCTGCGCCAGAAACGCCTCGGCATCGTCCAGCGTATAGGGCCAGGGCGCACGCGCCAGCTTGGCGATGACCGACTCGTGGCCGATCGCCCGCGCCAATGCGGGCGCATCTTCCGGCCAGCCTGGCCGCAACGTCAGTCTCTTGGTGCGCGCGAACACGGCTCTCTCCTTCACGCATCGCGCCTGACGCCCTGCCATGTCCGAATGACAGGGCAGCGACAGACGAGGGGGAGGGAGCAATAAAAAAGGGAGCCGGGGTGACCCGTCTCCCTTGTTCAGGTTCGCTTTCGCGACCCGGGTCACCCTGGTGGGCAACCCGGATGGTTACCCTATGTTATTCGGCTGCTGCTGCCATGTCGGCAACGTCGTTCGCTGCCAGCTCGACCGAGCAGAACTTGCGACCAAGTTTGCCCTGGCTGAACACGACGCGGCCGTCGACCAGCGCGAACAGCGTGTGATCCGTGCCGATGCCGACATTGGTGCCCGGGTAGAACTTCGTCCCGCGCTGACGCACGAGGATGTTGCCGGCGACGCACGCCTGGCCACCGAACTTCTTTACGCCGAGACGACGACCGGCCGAATCGCGACCGTTGCGCGAAGAGCCGCCTGCTTTCTTATGTGCCATCTGAAGCTACTCCTTATGCCTGAGCGGCCGGGGCGGTTTCGCCCTCGTTGCTCTTTGCAGTGTGGCCGCCGACCGACACGATCTTCAGGATCGTGTGCTGCTGGCGATGGCCGTTCTTGCGACGATAGTTGTGACGACGACGCTTCTTGAAGACGATGACCTTGTCCGCCTTCGCCTGCGCGATGATCTCTGCGGCGACGGTGAAACCCTCGACCGAGCGCAGCTCCGAGCCTTCGCCCGCCAGCAGCACATCGCCCAGCGTCACCGACGCCCCTGCATCGCCCTCGATCTTTTCGACGACGATCTTATCTCCGGCGGCGACGCGATACTGCTTGCCGCCCGTGCGCACGACTGCGAACATGGCCCTTGTCACTTTCCAAATACATGTGCCCCACGAACGCAAGGTCCGCCGGGAGAAGCCGGGCAGCTAAGCGAGGGGGGGGGCGTTGTCAACCGTGAAGGGGCGGCGACGGGGTGTTTAAGGGTGCAGGTCGTCCGCCTGCCGTCGCATCGTCAGCATCCCGGTGCGGAATTATTTCCCCGCACGGACGGCGGACCAGGCCCGACTCGCGCGTCGGATCTGGAACCGGCTTTTGCCAGCGGTCCGATTCGCCTCAGTGCCGGTGAACCTGCCGCAGCGCGTACCGGCCGTCCGCATAGTCGCTGAACAGGCCCGAGATCGCCGGATGGTCGACCGGCTCGTCGCTATCGTCGGGCACCAGGTTCTGCTGGCTGACATAGGCGACGTAGCTCGACTCCATGTTTTCGGCGAGGAGATGGTAGAAGGGCTGGTCCTTCGACGGCCGGATATCCTCGGGGATCGCCGCATACCATTCGTCGCTGTTCGCAAACACCGGATCGACGTCGAAGATAACCCCGCGGAAATCGAACAGCCGGTGGCGCACCACGTCGCCGATCGAGAAATTCGCGTGCGAGATCGGCGGCGCGACCACCTCGACGGGGACGAGCGGGCTGGTGATGTCGTGGGCGATACTGTCGTGTCGGGGCATATCCGCCAATTTAGGGTCTGTTTTGCGCCGCACAAGGAAAACGCGCCGAGCGGTGTGCGTGGGGCCAAAATCCGCTTGCGTCCCCAGGATCACTTCATTAGAGGCCGCGCTTCGACCGATCGGAGGCGCTGTTCGCAGAGCTTCGGATGACCTGCGGAGAGGTGGCAGAGTGGTCGAACGTACCGCACTCGAAATGCGGCGTACCCGCGAGGGTACCGTGGGTTCGAATCCCACCCTCTCCGCCAACTTCCCGTAGCAACCGGTCTCATCCCGTCCCGCAAGGGGGCGGATCTGCTCTCGTTTCGCGCCGACCGGACGATGCGCCCGGGCCCCAGAGAAGAGCTATGCGTAACCGATGCCCGAAGGCGTCATGCCAGTGTCAGCGGGGCATGGGCCGCGCATCTGGTGGCGGGCTGCCGATCTGCGCGGGGATCGCATCCCAATGTTCTGCAAGCTTGCCGCCCGCGATGCGGAACATGTTGAAGAGGAATACCGGGCGGATGCGGCCCGATGCGTCGGGAACGTCACGGCTGGTGACCAGGATGACGCGATCACCGTCGGCCATCAGCGCAACGCGCTTGGCGGGCTGGTTCATGCCGGGAGGCTGCGGGCCGGCGGGGACGGCTTCGGCATTACGGATAAACGCCTCGCGCGCAGTGCCCGGTGCCGACTCGCCCTCGCGATGCTGGATGTAAACGGGGCTGAGATAGCGTTCGGCGATGTGTCGAGCCTGTTGGGCCATGGTCCCGGCCGCGTTGGCGGCGTCGAGCGCGCGGTAGAAGTCCACGACGAGGTTCTCGTTGACGATCTCGGCGGGGGTATTCGTCGCGGCGGTTGCAGGCGCGCTGAGTGCCACGCCCGCCAGAAGTGGCAGCCACGCCAACCGGATGCCGGCACGTTTCTTGGCAACCACCATTCCATCATCTCCTTTTGCGAATGACGCGCGCGTCCGCCGCCGTTTCGTGGCGGTCTAGAATTTCGTGCTGAGAACGAGGCCGTATGTGCGCGGATCGGACAATTCGCGGGTTGCCGCGATCAGGCCCTGTCCGGTCGCGTTCACGCCCGCCAGGTTGACCCCGGCATTGATGTTGTACCGATTATTGCTGACGTTCCGGATATAGGCCGACAGCGACAGCCGGTTATCGCTCGATCGCCATGTGGCGGTAACGTCCTCGACGAATTGCGATCCCGTGCGCGCGGCGGTCAGCGCGCCGTCCACCAGATTCTGCCTGAGTGGGGCCGAGTAAAAGGCGCTGAGGAACCGAACGTCGCCATGCAGCGTGATGCTCGACCCATCCGACAAGTCGAAGTCGTGATCGTAATTGACTTGAGTCCGGAAGGGGATGACGTTCGGAATGTCTTTCCGCGAGAAATAATAGTCGAAGGTCCTGGTGCTGCCGGGAACCGCTTGTTCGCGCCTGTCGACGAAATACGCCTTGGTGTAGCTCGAGTTTATTCCGATGCGATCGCGCGGCGTCGGCTGGAAGGAGATCTCCAGTTCGCCGCCATAAGCGCGGGCGGGGGCGGAGATGGCGGTGAAGGCGGTCAGCCCGATGATCTCGCTGATGTTGATGTTGCCGACCTGATAGCCGCCATAGACATAGTAGAAGGCGGATCCGTTGACCTGAAGCCGGTTGCCGAAAAATCGGTTCTTCGATCCCACCTCATACGACGTCAGCGTCTCGGTCTTGAACTCGACCGCGGTCGGGGCGCCCGTCCTGCCGGTCGTCACGCTGAGATCGCCCGGTGAGAAGCCGGACGACGTGAGCGCGTAGAGCAGGTTGCGCGGGCTCAGGTCATGCTCGAGCCGCACCTTGTACGTGACGTTGCGATACGTCCGTTTCCCCTCCTGACCCGACAGTGTCTGGGTCTGCAGGATCTCCGGATAGCCATAGGTCGTCGAACCGAGCGGGCCGCCGCAGCACAGGTTGAGATTGGCGGTATAGGTCTGGTCGACCGCGACCTTGGTGTAATCGTAGCGCAGCCCGGCATTCAGCCGCGTGGTGTCGGCCAGGGCGTATGTGGCCTCTCCGAACACGCCGGCCGCGGTCGTTTTCTTGGCGACGTCGGAATTGTACAACAGCGCGCCGGAATAGCCGTCGGTCGCCTTCACGATGCTCCGCAGGTCGTTCTGATAATATAGCGCGCCGATCTGCCATTTCAGCTTGCCGCCCTGCTGCGACGCGAGCCGAAGCTCGTGCGTCATGAACTCGTCCTTGGGCGTGGAAATGTCCTGATCGACGGCCAGGCCGATGGCCGGCACGCGGCCGTAATTCAACGCGGTCGACGTCCATGTGCGGAATGCCGGGATATACACCAGATTGGCGCCGCCAAGGTCGAGATTGAATTCCGCCCAATATTGGCGGAACTTGTTGGTGCCCGGCCCGACATCGCCATAAACCTTGTTGTAGGTCCCGTCGGCCTGCAAATTCATCGAATTGCCGGAGCTGTAGATCTTGTTGTTCTGGCCGGCGACGCCGAGCAGGACCGAAAAGGTGCTGGTCGGCGCGATCAGCATTTTTGCGCGGAAATCGGTGCTCCGCATCGCGCCGCCGCGATAGCCGAGCTCGCCCTTGTCGACGTCATGCGTGTCATATCCGTCGCGGCTGTAGTAATTGCCCGAAACGCGCAGCGCGATGACGTCGGACACGAGGGGGACGTTCACCGCGCCATAATAATGCTCGAGATCATAGTTGCCGGCCTCTGCGGCGATGTTGCCCTCGACGATGCCGAGCGCCGGGTCGCGCGTCTTGATCACGACGACACCGGTGGTCGCGCTGCGGCCGTACAGCGTGCCTTGCGGACCGCGCAGGATCTCGACGCGGTCGATATCGTACGAACTGCCGACGCCATTGTAGATGCCGTCGACATAGATCGCGGCGGACGTCGCGATCGATGTCGCGGATCCACCGACGCCAGAATTGGAGGGAATGCCGCGAATGGTGAGCCCGGCGGCGGGCGAGTCATTGCCCGACGACGATCCCGCCATGCCGGTCGGCGTCGCCGCGGCGCCGCCGCTGACACCGGGCACATCCTCCAGTATGGCACTGAGCGCAAACTTGCCCGCGGCCAGAAGATCCGATCCCGAGCGTACGCTGACCGAGGCGGCAGCGCGTTGCAGCGTCTCGGACTGGCGCTGCGCGGTGACGACGATGTCGGGCAGCTCGCTCGACGATTGCGTGTCCGGCGTAGTTGCCGCAGTCGTCTGGGCCGCGACCGGCGTGGTCTGTGCGCTGGCCGCTCCGGTCCCGCCGAAGAGTGCGGCCTGACTCGCCGCCATCAGCAGCAAAACCTTCCTGTTCATAGCATCCACCCTCTGTTTTTGTTTTTAATCGGCCGTTTCGACGACGAGCCCGGCATCGGTTACGCCGCTCGGATCGCCGACCTGTTCTTCGCAATTATATTCCTTGAAGACCGGTAGATTGGGATGCCACGCGAACCGCCTGACGATGTTCCAGGGGTTGGTGTAATATTGCGGGTCTTCGATGGTCGTTATGATCTCGAGGAAGGGCTTACCGTCGCCAAGGTTCACCTTGCGGATGCGCTGGACCAGGCGACCATTGGGCGAGAGCGGCGTTCCGTCGACATCGAGCCAAAGCGCTTTTTTGAAACCGGTGCTTTCCACGACAAGCGTGTCGCCTTCCCAATGACCGATCGAGCGCCCCATGAAGTCGGTGCCGTCGGGAAGCGGCGAAGTCTTCGGGTCGAGGGATATGTTCCATCGACCATGATATTCCTCGAAGATGAACGCGACCCAGGTCTTGCCCTGCACGATCTGGAAGGGGAAATTGAGATCGCGCTGCCATTGCGGGCCTGGCGGCAGGCATTTGGCGGATGCGTTGATGAACGGCTTTCCGGCCTCGGCGGATCGGACTCGGCGGGCGATGACAGTGGCGCCGGCCATCGTCACAGGCGGCTCCGCCCCGTACATGTCCTTCTGGATGCGCACTTCGAGCGGTTGATCGTGATACCAGACGCCCTGGAAGTCGCGGGGATCCGCGGGCGATGCGGGGTCGTCGGCCGTCACCGGCGGCTGCGGGAAAAGCCCGGCCTTCATCGGCGGCGGCAGCGCGGCCAGGATCTTCTGCGCCTCCGTCAGCGGCGGGAGCGGCGGCGGAGCCAACCCCGCCCCGGGACCGCGGCCCGGGGGTGAAGGGGCGGGGGCGTTGCCTAACGGAGGTCCACCGGGCGGCGGCGCTGCCATCTGAGCAACGGCGACACTTGCGCTGAGGCCGAGGATGCCGGCCGTCAGCGCCATCATGCGGGCGCGGGATGAATGCTTGCGGTAAGCGGTCATGCTGGATGCTCCGAGTTCGTTCGCGCTGCTCATTTCCCACGCATGGCGCGCGCAGCGGTGTCGCGACGGTCGAGGCAGACATGCTCCGGGAAGAACGGCGTGGCGGGCTGCCGCGTATAGGTGACCACGCCGCCCCAGGGTTTTGCGTAATAGACCGGGTCGTCGATCGTGATCCGGTCTTCCAGCGTGTCGGCGCCGACCAGTCGGATACGCTCGGTGACCTTCATGTCGCTGCTGTGCGGCATGATATCGTCGATCAGCGTGCGATCGCTTACGTCGACCGTTTGGGCGACCAGCGTGCCGCCCTCCCACCGCCCGGTGGTCTGGCCGGTCATCTGCGGCGCGAGCAATGGTTCGGTCGGCCGCCCGCGCATGTCGATCTGACGCAGGGCGCGGTTCCATTCGAAGTCGAACGTGACGACGCCCAGCCGCTGCCAGATCCTGAACCGCATCGGCATCAGCATCAGCCGCGGAACGCCCGGGCTCGAACAGCGCGACATTGTGATGTCGTAATCGTCGTACTTGCGTTGCGATCTGAGGCGCTTGTTTTCCGCAAGAGCCTTGCGTCCTTCGGCGGTCAGCACGACCGGTGTCGATGGTCTGAGGCTGTTGGATGGTTCCGCTATCTTCCAGACGCCCTCAAAATCGGGGTCCGTCGTCGCCTGACCCTGCGCCGGTGTGCAGATAGTCAGCAGGGCCGTGCCCGCCATGCCGGTCGTCACAAACCAATTGCGTATAGCGAGACTATTCGTTCGAAAAACCCGCTGCCTGATGCGCGTTAAGATCATGGCTACCCCTCACTAGGTGGCAACCATAAGGGCATATAAAACCGAATTGGCTTAGATGACTCATCTGGGCGAGGTGAGCCCATATTTACAAGTTTATCGACTGCCTTTTAGTGTTCGTCGCGGCAAGTATGACTAAAAGCATGATTTTCTATTGGTCGGGTTGTCCGGGCAGTTCGGTACGAATGGCTCCATAGGGGACGGCTGCCAGCCAAGTCCCGATCTCGGATTGGCAGCATCACACCCTTCGCAAGCTACCGCGACGAGGACCAAATGCACCGTGGTACGCTGACGAACCAATCGCCGCGTTCAACCCGTTCGATCAATCGCTGATCGTCCAGCCAAGTTTTGGATCCCGTCCGCGCACGGGCTGGGCTGCCTTGAGCGCCTGGTCGAACCGCGCATCGGCCTCGACCTCGGCGGAGGGGGGCGAACTGCTGGGCGGCACGTATTTGAAGACCGGAGGCGCCACGATCGCGGTGGGCGCGGGCAAAGGCAGGGCAGCGCCGGCGACAGGGTCGACCGCACGCCCGGATGGCCGGAGGTTCGCGCCCCGAATATAGGTTCCGCCATCGACGATCGTCGTCATGATGCTGCGCGCGATGCCGCCGGGTACCAGCGACGCGACACCCCCCGTTCCATAGCCCGACAGATACACCTCCCGACCGAACGCGTCGTGGCTTGCCAAGATCGGGACCCCTGGCTGAGACCCGTCCGTGCCGCCGAGGATGCGCAGGATCTCGAGCACGTCGGCCGTGTAGCAACTTGTCATCTTCCTGGACCGGCAGCCGATCGGCGGCCCCGCGTCGTGGCTCGGTCGGGCATAGACCGTCGCCATGTTCAGTCCGGGCGACCTGGATTCGCTGCCCCCCAGCAGGAACAGATAACGGTAGCCCAGGTCATGGGCACGCTCGGCGGCGCGGTACAGCGCCATGTCGATCGCATCGCCGCGAGCGTGGATCGCGGCGTCGATGCGCCATGATCCGTCCTTTTCGGTTCTGTCCTTGTAGCCGATCTCGAAGCCGATCCCACGTCGCTTCATCGGGCCATAATAGGGCGCATCATCGCCGCGGGCCCAGGCCGGCTGCGCGATCGCGAGTAGGAGGACGCAAGACCAGAGGCGCTTCATCGCGGATCCTTGAAGTAGAACGCGCCGCCGTACCGCGCGATCGTTAAGCTCCGGTTTCGTCCACTATGCCTCGTCCGTCGAGATAGGCTTGCGGGCCGCCATCTGGACCGGCTTGCCGATGACGGGGCGGCCGTCCGGCCAGCGCCGCGCGATGCACCGATCCTTGGCAACCCTTGCGATCGTGACGGCATCGCCCTGATTGCCGCCGAGGACATGATACGCCGCATCATCCTCGCCGACGTAGAAGCCGACATGACCGCCGCCCGGACGTTCGAATACCAGCACCGCGCCGGGCGCCAGGCGTTCGGGGCGAAGCGCCTGACCCCATGTCGCCCACGACGTCGCGCGCACGGCGATCGCTACCGGCGCGATCCCGTCCTCCTGCAGGCAATAGGCGACGAACACGCCGCACCACGGCACGCTGTCGGCGTTGTAGACCATGCCCAGCACTTTCGTGCCAAGCCGCTTCGCCCAGCCGAGAATGGTCGCGCTGTTTGCGGATCCGTCAGCCTCTTTGGTGCCCAATTTTGACCTGGCTGCCTTCAGCCATGTCGGCTCTTTAGCCATAATATTTGCTCTCAGAATTACTGATTTGACACCGTGCGGCAGCCATCGGGTTTGTCGGTAGGAGCGCGACGCGACGCGTTGGACGATCTACTCGCTGCGTCGCGCTGCACCGATTTCGCGCAAGTGCCGCTTTTGGACGGAAATAGTACCATTTTATTCAGTTTGTTAATCCAATTCCGCTTTTAAGGCCGGAGCTGGCGATCGCGCTCGCTACGGGAGGAATCAATGAAGATCGTTGCCATGGGAGCCGTTGTCGCGGCTGCCTTCGTATCCACGTCGGCCTCGGCGCAAGACATCGTCCAGACGTTCAACGGGCCGCGCATAGAGTTGCGCGCCGGTTGGGATAACCCCGATATTCGCGCGACCTTGCAGGACGGGCGCAACAGCGTCAGCCAATCGGCCGACAAGAGCGGCGTGTCTTACGGTGGCGAAGTCGGTTACGATTTCAGCCCCGACAACAAGATGGTCATCGGTGCCTATGCTGGCCTCGAGGGTTCCACGGTCAAGGCCTGCGGTGAACTGTACGGTGCGGATCGGCTTTGCGTGCGCGCGGGGCGCAACATTACGGCAGGCGCTCGCGTAGGCGTCGTCCTGGACCAGAAGTTCCTGATCTATGGCAAGGGCGGATATTCGAATGGCCGCGTATCGGTCGATTACCGCGACTATGAATTCATTCTTCCCGACGAGAATGTCGGCCGTACGTTCGACGGCTTCCACGTGGGCGGTGGTATCGAAGCCTCGGTCGGCAGCGGCGTCTATGGTCGGCTGGAATATGTCTACACCAACTATGGTCGTGTCTCGGCGGAAACCGACGTGCTGACCGCGAGCCTGAAGCCGACCCGGCAGCAGATCGTCTATGCGATGGGCGTTCGCTTCTGATGTGACCGTGACCAGTATGGCGTCGGGGTTGCCGACGTCATGCTGGTCCTGCGGTAAGCCCAGGCGCGGTCAGCCGGCCGCGATCGACGGGACCATGCTCTCGAAACGGGTCGCGCCCGCACTGGAGTGCGCGAGCGTCAGATCGCCATTGTGGCCGCGCAGGATCTGCCGCGCGAGGGCCAGTCCTACGCCGGACCCCTCCTTCTTGGTGGTGAAGAAGGGGCGGAAGATGTCGCTCTGGTTGCCGACCGGAATGCCTGGCCCGTTATCCGTCATCGTGACCAGCGTTTGCCCGACCTGCGCGCGGATCGACAGGGTGACGCTCGGGGCGGGCGTGGCGTGCAACGCTTCGGCGGCGTTCTGCAGGACCGCCCAGAACGCCGCGGTCAGCTGATCCGGGTCGGCGTGCATATGCGCGGGTGCCTCGCGCAGGTCCGTGCTGAACGCGATCGTCGGCCAGCGGGTGACGAACAGCGCCTCGAGATCGCTCACGAACGGCGGCACGGATATACGGCCCGGGGCGGGTGCCGGGAGCTTGGCGAGCGCGCGATAGCTTTCCCCGAAGCGGTGGAGACTGGCGGCGCGACGCGCGACCGTCAGAATCGCATCGCGTACCTGGGGCAGCGCGGGGTCCGGATCGTCGAGCATCGCGACCGCGGTCTCGGCGAGCGAGGCGATCGGGGTCAGCGCGTTGACGATTTCATGGCTGAGCACCTGGACGAGATCGCGCAGCGCCGCGGCCTCGGCCCCTTTCAGCTCGGCATCGATATCGATCAGCGCGCCGATCCGCGTCATCCGCCCTGCGAGGGCAAGGTCGCTGGTGGCCAGCGCGAAACTGCGGACATGCGCGTCGCGGCCGATGTCGATCGTGGCGGTGCGGCCGGGGCGGGTGTCGGAGAGCGCTGCGACAAGGCCCTCGGGCGGATCGACGACCCTGTCGTTTGCGCCGAGCAGATGCCGCGCGGCACGGTTGACGACGTGCAGGCGACCATCGTCGAGCGCGACCAGCGGGGCGGGGGACAGGTCGAGATAGGCGGTGAGGCGCCGCCGCTCCTCCTCGCCGGGGGAAACGGGGGCAGGGGGGGGGGGCACCGCGCGCTGCGGGCGGGTGTCGACCAGGTCGAGCGCGGCGGTCCACACCGCGATCAGCGCGGCGAGCACCGCCGTCGCATAGAGGCCGCGCGTGCCGGCAACCGCGCCGGCGGCACCGACCACGGCGACGACCAACGTGCGGAGCATGCGGCGAACCCGGTCAGAGGCCATGGCGCGCCATTCGTCGATAGAGTGCAGCGCGCGTCAGCCCGAGGTCGGCGGCGGCGCGGCTCACGTTGAAGGCGTGGCGGTTGAGCGCCGCGGCGATCAGCGTTTCCTCGTTGCGTGCCAGCGACAGATCCGGCGCGAGCGGCTGCGGCGCGGTCACGTCGGGCGAGCGCAGGACGTCGCCTGCGGTGTAGATATCGCCGTTGCCGAGCAGCACCGCGCGCTCCATCGCCTGCCGCAAGCCGCGGATATTGTCCGGCCAGCGATCCACCGCGATTCCCTGTGCGGCATCGTCACCGAGCGGCCGGTTGGGCTTGCCGTGGCGATAGGCGAAGAGCGCGAGGAAATGCCGCGCGAGCAGCAGCACGTCGTCACCGCGCTCGACAAGCGGCGGCAGCGCGATCGGGATCGTGCCGATCCGGTCGAGCAGATCCTCGCTTATCGCCGTGCGCAGCCCTTCGCCGTCGCGGCGCGTGGTTGCCACCGTGCGGACGGTGCCGAGGCTGCGCAGCAGATCGGCGTGCAGCGTGCGCGGGAGCCGGTCGATATGATCGATCACCAGCGTCCCGCCCGCCGCATCGGCGGCGCAACCGGCGATGCTTGCCGCGTCTGCCGCCTCGGCATCCAGCGTGACGAGTGGCCCGTGCGACTGCGCCGAGGCCTGATGGATCAGCTGTGCCAGCAGCGTCTTGCCCGTACCCGCGGCGCCGTGGACGAGGATCGGCGCGGTGGTGGGCGCGATCCGTCCGATCATGTCGCGCGCGCGGGCGATCGCCGCGCTGTCGCCGAGCAGGACGCCGCCCGACACCGGCGGGATTGCCGCGGTTTCCAGCCTCGCGCGGCGCAGCGCCACGCCGCGTTCGACCGTCGTCAGCAGGCGTTCGTTGTGCCACGGCTTGATGACAAAATCGGCCGCCCCGCTGCGCATCGCGCGCACGGCGACGGCGATCCCGCTATGCCCGGTGACGACGATCACGACTGCGCGCGCATCCGCCGCGATCAGCCGGTCGAGCATCGCGAAACCCTCGTCGCCGCTCGTCCGCCCGCGCGCGAAATTCAGGTCGAGCAGGATGACGTCGACCGGCTCGCCTGCCAGCAGGACCCATGCCGAGTCCGGGTCGGCCGCGGTCGACACGCGCATCCCGTGCCGCTCGAGCAACAGCCGTGCCGCCTTGGCGATGTCGGGATCGTCGTCGATGACGAGGATGTGCGATTCGGTTGACATGCCCGCCATAGTGTCCGGAAACGGACAGTCGGTACAGTTATGGTGTTCGTTCATCCAAACTGATCACGAACTCTCGAACAATACCAGTATCTTAGGGTATCGTCCGACGGTCGCGTACACTGTCCGTATGACGGAAACCCTGGCCGGAACCGGCGCCGCGATGGATCGGCGCATCGAGCGCCCGCACGCGAAGCGGCGCAAGCGCATCGTGCGCGCCGCGATCCTGTTCGCGATCGTCGTCGTAGCCGCGATGCTGTGGTTGCTGATGCCGGGCGCCAATGCGCTGACCGTCGATGCCGCGGCGATCCGCACCGGAGAGGTCACGCGCGCGCCCTTCCGCGATTTCGTGCCGCTGCGGGCCGAGGTGGCGCCGCTGCGCACCGTGTTCGTGACCGCGATCTCGGGCGGGCAGGTCGCCGAGATCGCGTCGAGCGACGGCGTGATGGTCGCCGCGGGCACGCCACTCGCGCGGCTGTCGAATCCTTCGCTCGAACTCGATGTCGCCAGCCGGTCTGCCGATATCGCCGGACAGTTGAGTGCGATCAGCGGACAGCGGCTGTCGGTGCAGACCGCGCGCCAGACCAGCGGCCGCGACGTCGCGGACGCGCGCAACGCGCTGTCCAAGGCGCAGACGTTGCTCGCGCAGAAACAGGTGCTGTTCGAGAAGGGGATCATCACGCGCGCCGCGATCGATCCGGTACGCCAGGACGTGACGTTCCAGGCGGCGCGCGTCGCCGCGCTCGATACCGGCATGGCGCAGGCGGGGGCGACGCTCGCGGATCAGTCCGCGGGGATCGCCGCGACCGCACGGCAGTTGCGCGAAAGCCTCGCGATGGTGCGCGCGAGCCTGTCCGCGCTCGTGCTGCGCGCGCCGGTCGCAGGCCGGCTGACCGCGTTCACGCTGCAGCCGGGACAGACGCTCAAGAGCGGCGATCCGGTCGGGCAGATCGATTCGGAGGGACAGTGGAAGCTGACCGCCGACGTCGATCAATATTATCTGGGGCGTGTCCGCACCGGGCTCGCCGCGACCGCCGATCTCGACGGGCGGAGCTACCCGATGGCGGTGCTCAAGGTCCTGCCGCAGGTAACTGAGGGCCGGTTTCGTATCGAACTGGCGTTTCGCGGCGCGGCGCCGACCGGGCTCAATCGCGGCCAGACGCTCGACGTGCGGCTCGTGCTCGGTGCGGATCGACCCGCGGTGGTCGCGCCGTCGGGCGGCTGGCTCGACGCGGGCGGGACCACCGTGTTCGTGCTCGACGGCGACGCCAGAGCGGTGCGCCGCGCGATCGTCACCGGCCGGCGTAATCCCGATCAGGTCGAGATCGTCTCCGGCCTCGCGCCCGGCGAGCGGATCGTGACGACCGCGCTCAACACCTACGCCCCCTTCCAGACGCTTCTCATCCGATAGGACCGATCATGATCCATCTTCAGGACCTCAGCCGCACCTATGCCTCCGACGAGATCGAGACGACCGCGCTCGGCGGGATCGACCTGGCGGTCGAGGCGGGCGAATTCGTCGCGATCATGGGACCGTCGGGATGCGGCAAGTCGACCTTGCTCAACATCATCGGCACGATCGATCGGCCGACCGATGGCCGCTACCTGTTCGAGGGCGCCGACATCGCGCGCGCGCCCGAGGCTGACCTGGCCAAGCTGCGCCGTGATCGGCTCGGGTTCGTGTTCCAGAGCTTCAACCTGATCGACGAACTGACGATCGCGGAGAATGTCGCGCTTGGCCTCGCCTATCGATCGATGCCCGCGCGGGAGAAGAAGGACCGCGTGGCGGCGGCGATGGACCGCGTCGGCATCGCGCACCGCCAGCGCCACCATCCGCACCAGCTGTCCGGCGGGCAGCAGCAGCGCGCGGCGATCGCGCGTGCGATCGTCGGCGAACCGCGGCTGATCCTGGCAGACGAACCGACGGGCAATTTGGATACCGAGAACGGCGCGCAGGTGATGGACATCCTCGGCCAGCTGAACGCGGAGGGCGCGACGATCGTGATGGTCACGCACAGCCCGTCGCATGCCGATATCGCCAAGCGCACGGTGCACATGCTCGACGGTCGTATCCTGTCGTCCGCGCGGCGCGTGGCATGATCCGCCGGTCGCTCGGGACGCTGGTGTTGCTGCTGCTGGTCATCGTCCTCGTCCGCCATCTCGCCGCGACCAAAGCCGCGCGCGACGCCTGAAGGAACCGCCCGTGTCCGTTCTCACCAGCCTCTATCGGTCGCTGACGCGCCACCGCCTGTTCGCCGCACTCAACATCGGCGGCCTCGCGCTGGGAATCGCGACGTTCCTCGTGCTGTTCCTGTTCGTGCAATTCGAGACCGGGTTCGACCGCGTGCTGCCTGACCAGGACAAGCTCTGGGTGCTCGAGCAGCGTTATGCGATGCCCGGCTATCCTGCCGACACCAGCTCCGACACGCTGGGCAGCGAACTGACGATCCTGAAGGCCGATTATCCGCAACTGGTCGGCACGCGCTATTCCGCTGTCGCGGCGACCGTTCGGCAAGGGGCGCAGGCGACCGCCGAGGATCTGGCCGCGGTCGATCCGAACTTCTTCGACCTGATGCGCTATCCCGCGGTCGAGGGCGACCCGACCGCCACGCTCGCCGATCCCAACGGGCTCGTCGTCACGCAGGCCGCCGCGCGCAAATATTTCGGCAGCCAGTCGGCGATCGGCCAGACGCTGCAGCTGTCGATCGATGGCCAGACCTATCCCTATCGGATCGGCGCCGTGCTGCGCGACATGCCCGACACCGTGACCTTCAAGAGCGAGATGTTCGCGCAACTCGTCCGTGCGCGGTTCGGCAACGAATGGTGGGATCACTGGGGCAGCGCATCGCTGACGACGATCCTGCACTTTCCCGATGTCGCGGCGGCACGCGTGTTCGAGGCGCGATTGCCCTCGTTCCTCGACGCGCACGCCTATGCGAGCGGCAACATCAAGAAGGGCGAGTATTTCCAGTCGCTGCGCCCGATGACCGCGATGCACCTGTACACCCCCGGCGACCGCGCGATCGTGACGACGCTAGGCGCGGTCGGGCTGCTGACGTTGCTCATCGCGATCGTCAATTACGTCAACCTGGCGACTGCGCGGGCGGGGCTCCGCGCGCGCGAGGTGGCGATGCGCAAGGTGCTCGGCGGCACGCGCCGGTCGCTCATGCGACAGTTTCTGGGCGAGGCGCTCGCTACGGTCGCGGTGGCCGCGTTGATCGGGCTGGCGCTCGCCGAGATCGCCTTGCCGTTCGTCAACACGCTCGGCGGGACCAAGCTCGCGATCAGGTATCTCGGGGCAGACGGCATCCTGCCCCTGCTTTTGGCGCTCATCTTGGGGATTGCGCTCGTCGCCGGGCTGTATCCCGCCTTCGTGCTGTCGAGCTTCCGCCCTGCCGCGGTGCTCGCGTCGACGCGCGCGCCGGGCGGTGGTCGCGCCGGGGCACGGCTGCGCGGCGGACTGGTCGTAATCCAGTTCGCCATCGCGATCGCCTTCGCCATCGCGACCGCGACGATGCTGGCGCAGACCGCGCATATGCGCGACGCCGATCTCGGGTTCCGGCGCGACGGGCTGATGATCGTGCGGTCGCTGATGACGGGCGGGATCGATGCGCCGCAACGCGCGGCGATCCTGCGCGCCCTGGCGGCGGTGCCGGGCGTGACCGGTGTCACGGTCGGCAACAACGCGCCGGGCGACCAGAGTACGACGAACTTCTCGGGCTATACGCGGCCGGGCGGCTCCAGCGTGAAGACGTCGGTCATGGATGTCGATACGGGCCGCGACTATTTCAGGGTCTATGGCGCGCGGCTGATCGCCGGTCGCCTGTTCGATGCCGCGCATGCCGACGATCGCGCGCTGCTGACGCTCGAGCAGCGCAAGCGGACCGGGCCCAATATCGTGATCAACCGCAAGGCGGCGACCGCCCTAGGGTTCACCTCGCCCGCCGCAGCGCTGGGGCAGACAATCAGCGACGGCAGCCGGCCGTCGACGATCATCGGCGTGGTCGATGACGTGCGGTTCCGCAGTCCGCGCGATCCGGTCGATCCGGTCGCCTATAGCTACAACAGCATCGACATCCTCTCGCCCTATGCCGCGGTGCGCTATGCCGGCGATCCCGAGGCGATGGCGACCGCGATGGAGGCGGCGTGGAAGCGAGTCGTGCCCGGCGTTCCGTTCGAGGCGCGCTCGGTCGAGGACAATCTGTTCCGGCGCTATTACAAGGCGGATGCGCAGCGCTCGCGGTTGTTCACGATCGGGGCGGTCCTGGCGATCGCGATCGGCTGTATCGGGCTCTACGGCCTCGCCGCGTTCGACACGACCCGGCGCGTCAAGGAGATCGGCATCCGCAAGACGCTCGGGGCGTCGACCGCGGATGTGCTCACGCTGCTGATCGGGCAGTTCATGCGGCCGGTGATCCTGGCCAACGTCCTCGCCTGGCCGCTCGCCTATGTCGCGATGCAACGCTGGCTGGCCGGGTTCGACGACCGGATCGCGCTGTCACCGGTCTTCTTCCTGGCCGCCTCGCTCGCCGCGGTGCTGATCGCGAGCGCCACCGTCCTCGGCCAGGCGTGGCGCGTCTCGCGCGCCGAGCCCGCGCGCGCGCTGCGCTACGAATAGGATCATCATTATGCACGCTGCATTGCCGACCCTGTACCGGTCGCTCGCCCGGCATCGTCTGTACGCCATCCTAAACATCGGCGGGCTCGCGCTGGGCGTTGCCGTGTTCCTGGTGCTCTTCCTCTTCGTGCGGTTCGAGACGGGCTATGACCGCGTGCTGCCGGGGTGGGAGCGGGTGTGGAAGGTGGAGCGCAGCATCCAGTTTCCGGGCAATCCGCGGTTTCAGATCCCCTCGTCGCCCGAGCTGCTCGCGCAGCTCAGGGCCGCGTTTCCCGGGCTCGTCGGCGTCCGGATGACACCGTACGACACCGCCACGGTGTTGACCGGGCAGAGCAGCGCCACGGCCAGGCTGGCGCTGGTGGATCCGGGCTATTTCCGGATCTTTCCGTCTCCGGTCCTGGAGGGCGATATCGCGAGCACGCTCGCACGGCCCGATGGCATCGTCGTCACCCGCATGGTCGCGGAGACCTATTTCGGCAGGGCCAGCGCGCTGGGCCGTACGTTGACGGTCGCGCGCGACGGTAAGCCCGCGGTCTACCGGATCGGTGCGGTGATCGCGAACCTGCCCGCGAACACGACCTATGTCAGCGATATGTTCGCGGCGATGCCCGCGCGGCCCGCCGCCGACGAACAATCCGCCGGCTACGGCGTGACGACCTTCCTGTCGTTGCCCGATGCCGCGAGCGCGGATCGGATCGCCACCTTCATCCGTCGCCACCCCGATCCGGGCTTCAACGCGGACAGCATCAAGTTCCTGACCGAGGACATCACGCCGCTTGCCGACCTGCACCTCGCGGACAGGCGCAGCCGCACGGTCGTGACCGTTCTCGGCACCGTGGGCGCGGTCGCGTTGCTGCTGGCGATGCTCAACTATGTGAACCTGGCGACTGCGCGGGCAGGGATGCGCTTACGCGAGATCGCGATGCGCAAGGTGCTCGGGGCGACGCGCGGCACGCTGGTCGTCCAGCTGCTCGGCGAAGCGCTGGTCGCCGTGACGCTGTCGGCGCTGGTCGGTCTGACGCTGGCGGAGATCGCGCTGCCGTTCGTCAACGCGATCGGCGGGACGGGTCTAACGCTCGTCTATTGGGGGGCGCGATCGATCCTGCCGCCGCTTGCCGCGCTGGTCGTGCTCGTGACGCTGCTCGCAGGCTTCTATCCCGCCTTCGTGATTTCGCGGTTCCAGGCCGCCGCGGTGCTCGCCGCAGCACAGACTCCAGGGGGTGACCGCACCGGGGCCCGCGTCCGCAAGGCGTTGGTCGTGCTCCAGTTCGCGATCGCGACCAGTTTGATGATCGGCACCGCGGTGCTCGTCGCGCAGGCCCGCCACATCCAGAATGCCGATATCGGCTTCGGCCGCGACGGCCTCATCATCGTCAACGGGTTTGGCGACCGCGCGCTCGATCCGGCGCAGAGGACCGAACTCGCGGCCGCGATCCGCGCTATCCCAGGCGTGGCGGCCGTGACGACGAGCGGCATCGTGCCAGGCGGCGGGAGCTTCGCGATCGGCAAGATGCACCGCGCCGGGGCGACCGGCGAACCCCCGATGATCGTCCAGGGCACGGTCGGAGACGCCTTTTTCGAAACCTACCGCGCGAGACTGATCGCGGGGCGGCTGTTCGATCCCGCCCGCTTCGCACTCGACATCGGCAATGGCGAGAAGGATCCGCCCGCGCGACGGCCAAATGTGATCCTCAACCGCACCGCGGTCCGGAGGCTGGGGTTCGCACGTCCCGCGGACGCGATCGATCAGGTGGTGGGGCGCGATGCCGGGGCGGTTCGGATCGTCGGTGTCGTCGACGACATGCGGTTCGGCACGCCGCGCGATCCGGTCGATGCCCTGGCCTATAGCTACCGGCCCGACGGCGGCTATCGCTCGGTTCAGGTCGTCCGGACCGCGGGCGATTCCGCGCCGGCGCTCGCGCGCATCGAAACGCTGTGGCACCGGATCGCGCCGGCGGTGCCCCCGGCCGCGGTGACGGTCGATCAGAAACTCTACGAATCCTTTTATCGCCAGGACGTCCAGCGATCGCGGTTGTTCATGATCGGCGCGGTGCTCGCGGTCGCGATCGGTTGCATCGGGCTCTATGGCCTTGCGGCGTTCGATACCGCGCGACGCGTGAAGGAGATCGGCATCCGCAAGACGCTCGGCGCCTCGACGACCGACGTGCTGCGGCTGCTCATCGGGCAGTTTCTCAAACCCGTGCTGATCGCGACGATGATCGCGGTGCCGCTGGCCTATTACGCGATGGAGCATTGGCTCGCCGGGTTCGACGACCGGGTCGCGCTGTCGCCCTGGCTGTTCGTCGGTGCCGTCGTCCTCGCCGCGAGCATCGCGGTAGCGACGATCCTGGGCCAGACGCTCCGCGTCGCGCGGAGCGAACCCGCACGGGCGCTGCGATATCAATGAGCCGCTCGCTTTAACTGTTCGGGACCGCTTCCGTTCGCCGACGCGTTACTCGCGATCAGCCTATAACGATCGACGGGAGTTTCACATGCAGCGGTACAAAGCAGCGATTGCCGGAGGGCTAGTGGCTGGCCTGGTCACGACGGCGGTGATGGTGGCGGGTCGCAAGACCGGCGTGCTCACGAAGACGCTCGATCGCGATGCGGTCGACTGGATCGACGACGTGACGGGATCACGGGCGGTGATCGGCGACGCGGGCACCAGCGCGGTCGAGTTCGCCAACCATCTCGGCGCATCGGCCGCGTTCGCCGCGGCGCTGCCCGCGATCCAGCGCGCTGCGCCGTCGCTGTCACCCGCCACGATCGGCATACTGTACGGCACGGCATTGTACGTCGTGAATATCGCCGGGATCGCGCCGGTCCTCGGCATCACCGACGGGGAAATCAACGCCGGACCGCGCAAGGCGGCAGAGCGCTGGGCGATCCACGTCCTCCAGGCCGTCGTCACCGCGCTGGTCGCGGAGCGCCTGGCCGCCGGGTCGGAAGCGGACTAACCGTTTCACTCGGGGGCGCAGCGAGGGCGCAGGGCCTTGCAGCCAAAGCGCCGTTCGCCACGCCTTAATACGGGAAGCCTGACTCTTCCATTTCAGCGTAGGCACCGAAATCATGCCGGGTTGCGACACGATAGGGCGTAGCGGCGGGGATCATGAAATCGAAACTTCACATGCGCGTCCTGCTGCCGGGTCTTCTGCTGATCCTTGGGGCGTGCAGCGACCATAAGCGATCGAACAGCTTCGACGCCAAGCCGAGCGAGAACAAGGCTACGCCCTATAGCGGCGTGCCTGGGGAAGAGCAGAAGACATAACAGGCGGGGCCGGGTTACGAGAATGTCTGTGCCGTGTGCGTCGATCGCGTGCGGGACGGCAGATGGCGCGCGCGTAGCAGACGAGATTGCACGGAGTGCCCCGTCATGCAGGCGCGGCATCTCTCCGGAAGATGTAGTGCGTCGATAGTAATGATCGTCGCGACGTGTTCTGTAAGCGACAGATGCGACGGCGTAGCCACCAATGTGAGCGGTGCCGCGAAGTATAGAAACGGTGATGAACTCTACCGGACAAGCAAACGCCCGGATCGTTGCCGATCCGGGCGCCTGCGTGACGATCGCTCGTCAGCCCCCATTTTTGTGCTTCCGCTCTGCACCTTCGGTGCGGCGTAAAAGCAGTCCCCGAACCACGGCCGTTGCCTGTGTCTCAGCAAGGTTTTTGCTAGTTATGTCAGCGGGCTTTGTCACGATATTTGCGAGTGCGGCGGCACGATTGGATACGCGCTGTGGCGATTGCGCAACATACCAATCTAGCCATCGGGTGCGGTCATACCCATGGCGGCGGTCCACGCGGGCGCAGTTGCCTCGCGCGGGGCCGCGTCCTAGAGCCGCAGAACTGTTTCCCTAACGATCGAACCCGGCTGCCCATGATCCTGTCCCGCTATGAACGGATGATAGCCCGCCGCTATCTGCTGCCGGGCAAGGGCGAGGCGTTCATCTTCCTCGTCGCCTCGATCAGCCTGGTCGCGGTGATGCTCGGCGTCGCCGCGCTCGTCATCGTGATGAGCGTCATGAACGGCTTCCGCGCCGAGCTGTTCGACAAGATCGTCGGGCTCAACGGGCATGCGGTGGTGCAGGGCGTCGGCGGCAAGTTGCCGGACTGGCGCGATATCGTCGCGCAGGCGCGTGCGACGCCGGGCGTGACCAGCGCGGTGCCGCTGATCGAGCAGCCGCTCGCCGCCACCTATAACGGGCGTGCAGAGGCGGTGCTGGTCCGCGGGATGCGAGTCGACGACATCCGGCGCAATTCGACGATCCAGGGCAAGGTCCTGATGGGCTCACTGTCCTCGATCACGCAAGGCTCCGGCCGGATCGCGATCGGCTCGCGGCTCGCCGAATCGCTCGGCGCGCAGGTCGGGTCGGAAATCTCGCTGTTCAGCCCGCAGGGGCAGACGACGCCGTTCGGCACGGTCCCGCGGATCGTCAGCTACACCGTCGGCGCGATCTTCGAGATCGGCGTCTATGATTACGACAAGGCGTATATCATCATGCCGATCGAGGATGCGCAGACGCTGCTCCTGATGGGCGATGCGGCGGGCATGGTCGAGTTGAAGACGGTGAACGCGGACAAGGTCGGCGAGATCCTCAAGCCGCTGGCGGACAAGATCGGCGGCCGCGCGATCATCCAGGACTGGCGGACGATGAACGCGCAGCTGTTCGAGGCGCTCGCGGTCGAGCGGGTCGCGATGTTCACCGTGCTGTCGATCATCATCCTGGTCGCGGTGTTCAACATCCTGTCGTCGCTGATCATGCTGGTCCGCGCGAAGACCCGCGACATCGCGATCCTGCGCACCATGGGGGCGACGCGCGGCGGATTGATGCGGATCTTCATCGTCGTCGGCACCACGATCGGCGCGCTCGGCACGGTCGCGGGGCTCGCGCTCGGCTTCGTCTTCCTGTTCTACCGGCAGGGCGTGGTGAACTTCGTCCAGCTCGTCACCGGGCAGGATCTGTGGGATCCGTCGATCCGCTATCTGACCGAATTGCCGTCGAAGACCGACCCGGTCGAGATCATCGTGATCGCACTGATGGCACTGATCTTCAGCTTCCTCGCGACGCTCTATCCGGCCTGGAAAGCGGCGAGTACCGACCCCGTGCAGGTGCTGCGTTATGAATAATGGCCTTCCGATCGATCGTCGCAGCGAGCAGGCCTATGGCTATGTCCTGGAGACGAGCGGGCTGACCAAGAGCTTCACGCAGGGTGGTGCGACGATCGACGTGCTGCGCGGCGTGGACCTCGCGATCGCGCCGGGCGAGATCGTCGCGCTGCTGGGCCCCTCTGGGTCGGGCAAGTCGACGCTGTTGCAGGCGGTCGGGCTGCTTGAAGGTGGCTTCCAGGGATCGATCAAGATCGCGGGCACCGAGGCGTCGAAGCTCAACGCGCATGAGCGCACGGTGGTGCGCCGCGACAGCCTGGGCTTCGTGTACCAGTTCCATCACCTCCTCCCCGATTTCAACGCGACCGAGAACGTTGTCCTGCCGCAGCTCGTCCACGGCGCGACGCGCGCCGAGGCGGATGCGCGGTCGGCGGAGCTGCTGACCCAGCTCGGCCTCGGTCACCGCCTCACGCACCGCCCGAGCCAGCTCTCGGGGGGCGAGCAGCAGCGCGTCGCGGTGGCGCGTGCGCTCGCCAACAAGCCGGCGCTGGTGCTCGCGGACGAACCGACGGGCAATCTCGACGAGCATACCGCGGACATCGTCTTTGCCGAGTTCGTCCGGCTGGTCCGCGAACAGGGCACCGCGGCGTTGGTCGCGACGCATAACGAGCGGCTCGCCGCACGGATGGACCGCGTGTTCCGGCTCCACGAGGGGCGGCTGGCATGAGCTGGGACGCGACGCCGACTCTGGTCGGGCGTCACGTTACGCTCCGCCCGCTGGTCGCCGAGGACAAGGACGCGCTCGTCGCCGCCGCGTCCGCGGACGATCTGTGGGACCTGTTCTACGCCAATGTCGCGATGATGAAGGCGCCCGACCGCTGGTTCGCCGCCGCGTTCCGCGAGCAGGAGTTCGGCCGCGCGCGAGCCTTCGCGGTGGTCGCAGGCGACACCGTCGTCGGCTCGACCCGCTTCATGCGGATGAACGCCGGTAACAAGCGGCTCGAAATCGGTGGCACCTTCTACGCCACCCTGGTGCAGCGCACCGGCGTCAACACCGAGGCGAAGCTGATGCTGCTGACCCATGCGTTCGAGACGCTCGGCTGCGAATGCGTCCAGATCCGCACCGATAGCCTCAACAAGCGATCGCAGGCTGCGATCGAGCGGCTCGGCGCGAAACGCGACGGCGTGCTGCGCGGGCATCAGGTGATGGCGGACGGCCGCTTGCGCGATACGGTGGTCTACAGCATCCTCGCGCATGAATGGCCCGGCGTGCGTCAGAACCTGACGTACCTGCTCGCGCGCCACGGGAGTGCTGCATGACCGCGATCACCGATTTCACCGTCAAGGCCGCCGACGGCACCGCGGCATCGCTAGAGGCGTATCGCGGCAAGGTACTGCTGATCGTCAACACCGCGTCCAAATGCGGGTTCACGCCGCAGTACGAGGGGCTCGAGGCGCTCCATCGCGACTATGCCGCGCGCGGGTTCGAGGTGCTCGGCTTCCCGTGCAACCAGTTCGGCGGGCAGGAGCCGGGCGATGCCGCGGAGATCGCGAATTTCTGTTCGCTGACCTACGACGTGACGTTTCCGGTGTTCGCGAAGGTCGACGTCAATGGTGGGGCGGCGGATCCGTTGTTCGAGCGGTTGAAGGCGGATGCGCCGGGTGTGCTCGGGTCGAAGGCGATCAAGTGGAACTTCACGAAGTTTTTGGTCGATCGGGAGGGGAGGGTCGTCGATCGTTACGCGCCGACGACCAAGCCTGCGGATATTCGGGCGGATATCGAAAAGCTGCTTTAGCACTGCTGCTACCACCGGCACATCGGCTACCACCCCGGCCCTTCCTACCACCCCGGCGAAGGCCGGGGCCCAAATGGAAAGGTCGCAGTAACGACGCGTAGGCCTTAGTTAGGAACGCCCCCCAATTGGGCCCCGGCCTTCGCCGGGGTGGTGGCGGTGGTGGCGGTGGCGGTGGACGGCACCCTCACCAAAAGGATGTTCCCCCGCGAAGGCGGGGGCCCAGACTGGACTCCCGCCTTCGCGGGAGAACAATGTTAACCGAAAACGCGAGCGCGCCCGTCTTGCGTGCCGGCGCCGTCCTCAACCCACACGCTCGTCATCCTGGGCTCGACCCAGGATCCAGAGCCACGCGGTCCGTCGCCCGTGGCTCTGGATCCTGGGTCGAGCCCAGGATGACGGTGGCAGGGCGAACGGCCCCCGCGCCCCCGGCAACTCCCGCCTCGGTTCGTCGCGTCGCCGCGTGCATAGCCCCCCAACGCGACTGGTCGAATCACGCCCAAGCGCCTACCTGCTAGCGATGCATTCCGGTTACGTCCCGCTCCGCGTCTTTTCCTGCTACACCATGCTCGACGGCGCCATTGATCCGAAGGCGATCGCCAAGCAGGCGCGCGCGCTGGGCTTTCCCGCTGCCGCGCTGACCGACCGCAACGGGCTGTATGCGGCGATGGCTTATTCGGACGCCGCCAAGAAGGATGGCGTGCAGCCGATCATCGGTGTGATGCTCGGGCTGAGCCGCCCCGACATGCCCGACGGCGTCGCCACGCCCTTCGACTGGATCGCGCTCTACGCGCAGAACACCACCGGCTATGACAACCTCTGCGCGCTCGTCTCGATGGCGCATCTCGACCGCCCGATCGAGATGCCCGCGCATGTCGATTTCGCAGCCCTCGAACGCCACACCGACGGGCTGATCGCGCTGACCGCGGGCGGCGAGGGTGGTCTCGCGCGGCTGTTCGCGGAAGGCCAGCCCGACCGCGCGCGCGCCTATCTCGATCGCCTTCAAGGGCTGTTCGGCGACCGGCTGTACATCGAGCTGTCACGCCGCGGCGATGCGACCGAGATCGCTGCCGAGGAGGCGCTGATCGACATCGCCTATGAGCGCAACCTGCCGCTGGTCGCGACCAACCCGTGCTGCTTCACCGAAAGCGCGTTCGGCGACGCGCACGACGCCATGCTCTGCATCGCGCATTCGACCTATGTCGAGACCGAGGACCGCATCCGCAGCTGCCCCGAAGCGTGGATGAAGCCCGCGCCGGTGATGCACGAGATGTTCGCCGACCTGCCCGAGGCGATCGCCAACACGCTCGTCGTTGCGCAGCGCTGCGCGGTGATGGCGCCGTACCGCAAGCCGATCCTGCCGAGCCTCGCCGGTGATATCGAGGGCGAGGCCAAGCTGCTCCGCGACGATGCCGAGGCCGGGCTCGAAAAGCGTCTGGCGCGCATCACCGAGCTCCACGGGGAAGGCGAGGACGGCTGGCGCGAGGTGTATCGCAAGCGCCTTGCGTTCGAGGTCGACGTGATCGTGCAGATGGGCTTTCCGGGGTACTTCCTGATCGTCGCCGACTTCATCAAATGGGCGAAGGATCACGACATTCCGGTCGGCCCGGGCCGTGGCTCGGGCGCAGGCTCGGTCGTCGCCTGGGCGCTGACGATCACCGATCTCGATCCGATCAAGCTGGGGCTGCTGTTCGAGCGCTTCCTGAACCCGGAACGCGTGTCGATGCCCGATTTCGACATCGATTTCTGCGAAACCCGCCGCGTCGAGGTGATCCGCTACGTCCAGGAGAAATATGGCCGCGATCAGGTCGCGCAGATCATCACCTTCGGTAAGCTGAAGGCACGCGCGGTGCTGAAGGATACCGGCCGCGTGCTGCAGATGAGCTATGGCCAGATCGACCGGCTCGCAAAGCTCGTCCCCAACCACCCGACCGATCCCTGGACGCTCGAGCGCGCGCTGAACGGCGTCGGCGAGCTGGCCAAGGAATATGCCAACGACAATGGCGTGCGAAAGCTGCTCGATCTGGCGATGAAGCTGGAGGGGCTGCCGCGCCACTCGTCGACGCACGCCGCGGGCGTGGTGATCGGCGACCGGCCGCTCGCGCAGCTCGTGCCGCTCTACCGCGATCCGCGCTCGGACATGCCCGTCACGCAGTTCGACATGAAATATGTCGAGGGCGCTGGACTCGTGAAGTTCGACTTTCTCGGGCTGAAGACGCTGTCGGTGCTCCAGAAGGGCGTGCAGCTTCTCGCCAAGCGCGGCGTCAAGGTCGATCTCGACGCGCTCGAATGGGATGACGCGGGCGTTTATGCGCTGCTCCAGAAGGGCGACACGGTCGGCGTGTTCCAGCTCGAATCGGAGGGCATGCGCCGCACGCTGTCCGCGGTCCGCCCGTCCAATTTCGGCGACATCATCGCGCTCGTGTCGCTGTACCGACCGGGCCCGATGGATAATATCCCGTCGTTCGGAAGGCGTAAGAACGGCACCGAGACGATCGAATATCCGCACCCGGCGCTCGAAACGATCCTGTCGGAGACCTACGGGATCTTCGTCTACCAGGAACAGGTCATGCAGGCCGCGCAGATCCTCGCGGGCTTCTCGCTCGGCGGCGCCGATCTGCTGCGCCGCGCGATGGGCAAGAAGATCAAGGCCGAGATGGACGCGCAGCGCGCGATCTTCGTCGAGGGCTGCGCCAAGGTGAACAACATCCCGAAGGCCAAGGCCAACGAGCTGTTCGACTTGATCGACAAGTTCGCAGGGTACGGCTTCAACAAGAGCCACGCAGCCGCCTATGCGCTGCTCGCCTACCAGACCGCGTGGCTGAAGGCGCATTACCCGCACGAATTCTTCGCCGCCTCGATGTGCTACGACCTGCATCAGACCGACAAGCTGGCGATCTTCACCGACGACATGCGTCGTCTGGGGATCACGTCGCTGCCGCCGTGCATCAATGCGAGCCAGGCCGAGTTCGACGTTGAGGCGCATGAGGACGGGCTCGCCGTCCGCTATGCGCTCGGTGCGCTCAAGAGCGTCGGCGAGGGCGCGATGGAGAAGCTCGTCGTCGAGCGCGTCGAGAACGGTCCGTTCGCCGGGCTCGACCAGCTCGCCAAACGCGTTGACCCGCGCCTGCTCAACAAGCGCCAACTCGAGACGCTCGCCGCCGCGGGCGCGTTCGACGGGCTCGACCCCAACCGCGCCGGGATCCATGCCACCGCCGAGACGATCCTCGCGATCGCCGCGCGCACGCATGAACAGAAGACCAGCGGGCAGGGCGGCCTCTTCGGCGATGCCGAGCCCGCGGGCGACGCGATCAAGCTGCCGCCGTCGGTGCGCTGGACGCTCAGCCAGCGGATGGATCAGGAGAAGGAGGCGTTCGGCTTCTATTTCTCCGCGCATCCGGTCGATCGCCACCGCCACATCGCCAATAGCCACGGCGCGCGCGCCTATACCGCGCTGTCCGAGCTCAATATCCCCGACGACGGCAGCCGCGCCGGCGCGACGATGGCGGTGCTGGTCGAGGACGCGCGCTACCGCACGTCCGCGCGCGGCAAGCGCTTCATGATGGCGCAGTGTTCGGATGCGAGCGGCCAGTTCATGGCGACGTGCTTCGACGAGCAGGTCTCGAGGGATCTGGAGGAAGCCGCCAAGGCCGGCGGCTGCGGGCTCATCACCGTCGAACTCGATCGCAAGCCCGGCGAGGACACGCCGCGCGTCAGCATCAAGCGGATCCAGCCATTCGAGGGGCTCGCCAACCTCGCGCGGTTCCAGGTCGTCGTGACGATCTCCGACATGTCCGCGTTCGCCGGGCTGGCCGTGTTGCTCGCGGACCATCGCGGTGCGCGCGGCGAGGTTCGCGTCCGCGCGCAACTGCCCGATGGCGAGCTGTGCGTCTTGCTCGGCCGCGACTTCCTGCTCGACGGCGAACTTGCGGAGCACATCGAGTCGTTGCACGGTGTGACCAAGGTGGAGCTGAAGACCTCTGAAACGAGGCTCGCTCTGGTCGGATAACAGCTTGGGAGAGCGAGAATGCTGGGTGGAATGCAGGATTTCGAGCTTCGTGTTCCCCGGCTGATCGACCATGCGGCGCGCGAACACGGGGCGAGGGAACTCGTCAGCTACTGGGCCGATGGTCGCGAGACGCGCACGACCTGGTCCGGCATTGCCCGCGACGCGCGCAAGCTCGCGCAGGCGCTCGAAAAGCTCGGCGTCGCGGCCGGCGACCGCGTCGCGACGCTGGCGATGAACCATGCGCACCACCTCGTCGCCTGGTACGGCACGATCGGGATGGGCGGCGTGATCCACACGATCAACCCGCGGCTGTTCGACGAGCAGCTCGTCTACATCGCCAACCACGCCGAAGACCGCGTGATGCTCTACGACAAGGCGTTCCAGCCACTTGTCGACCGGCTGCGCGGGCAATGGACCATCGTTCGCCATTATATCTGCTTCGACGATCTCGGCCCCGACGGTTTCCAGGCGCGGCTCGACGCGGAGGACGGCGATTATGATTGGGTCGAAGGGCCCGAGCGCGATCCGTGCATGCTCTGCTACACCAGCGGTACCACGGGCAATCCCAAGGGCGTGCTCTACACGCACCGCTCGACGATGATCCACGCGATGGCCGAGGTCGCACCCTGGGTGTTCGATCTCTCGCCAAGCGCGGTCGTGCTGCCGGTCGTGCCGATGTTCCACGCCGCCGCGTGGGGGCTGCCGTTCGCCTGCGCGCTGTCGGGGGCGAAAGTGGTCTATTCGGCGGTGAACGATCCCGCGGTGCTGTGCCGGCTGATGAACCAGGAGCGCGTGACGCATTCGGCGGGTGTGCCGACCGTCTGGCTCGCGATGTTCGGCCATATGGATGCGACGGGCGAGGCGCCCGCGCATCTGAAGCTGGTGACGATCGGCGGCTCGGCGGCGCCGCGCGCGATGATCGACCGGATCATGCGGATGGGCGCCGATGTGAAGCACCTCTGGGGCATGACCGAGACCTCGCCGATTGGCACAGCCGGCTTCGCGCCGCCGCACTGGGACGACATGACGCATGACGAGAAGCTCGATCTCGTCGGCAAGCAGGGCAGTGTGCCGTTCGGGATCGAACTGCGCATCGTCGACGACGCGGGGACCGTCCTCCCGCGCGACGGGTCGATCGCGGGCAAGCTCCAGGTCCGCGGGCCGTGGGTCGTCCAGCGCTATTTCGGCGCGGACCAGGATGCGGTCGATGCGGAGGGCTGGTTCGACACCGGCGACGTCGCGATGCTCCACGGCGACGGCACGATGCAGATCACCGACCGTTCGAAGGACGTCATCAAGTCCGGCGGCGAATGGATCAGCTCGGTCGATCTCGAAAACGCCGCGGTCGGGTGTCCGGGGGTCGCCGAAGCCGCGGCGATCGGCGTGTATCATCCCAAATGGGACGAGCGGCCGCTGCTGATCGTGGTGCGCAAGCCCGGGAGCGAGGTTGGCGAGCAGGCGATCCTTGCGCATCTGGCGGGGCATGTTGCCAAATGGTGGCTGCCCGACGCGATCGTGTTCGTCGACGAGTTGCCGCATACGGCGACGGGGAAACTGCTCAAGACGGCGCTGCGCGACCGGTTCAAGGATTATGCGCTGGTGGCGGTGTAGGGCGACGACGCGGGGCGGCGGCGGCGGCGGGACTCGCCACGCGACTGAGGTTTGATACACCAGAGTCGACCACAGCACCCCCCGTCATCCCAGCGAAAGCTGGGATCTTCGCGTGGCGTGCGCTGCGGCCCGAACCGGGAGATCCCAGCTTTCGCTGGGATGAGGTGGTGGCTGGCGCGTGGGGTAGCTGGGGCGGGGTGCGGTGCGCGTGCGGTTCTCGCTTCCTTGTTCTCCCGCGAAGGCGGGAGCCCAGTCTGGGTCCCCGCCTTCGCGGGGATACACACTTGTTTGGGGCTGGCTGGATACGCTTCCACCCCAGATCATTTCGCACTTGCACAATGTCTGCGATGCAGCGAGCTTGTCAGAATGACAGTCGACCCCCCGATCCTGCGTACCGGTGCGAACGAGGCGAACGCCGTCACGCTGCCCGCACGGCCGGAGGCGCTGCGTCTCGATCCCGCCGAAACCGCAGTGATCGTCATCGACATGCAGAACGCCTATGCGTCGCCCGGCGGCTATGTCGACACGGCTGGCTTCGACATCGCCGGCTCGGCCGCTACGATCGCGCAGATCGCCAAGGTCCTCGCCACCGCGCGCGCCGCCGCGATGCCGGTGGTTTTCCTCCAGAACGGCTGGGACGCGGACTATGTCGAGGCGGGCGGCCCCGGCTCGCCCAACTGGCACAAGTCCAACGCGCTCAAGACGATGCGCGCGCGCCCCGAGCTGCACGGCCGCTTCCTCGCGCGCGGCGGGTGGGATTACGAGATCGTCGACGCGCTGAAACCCCAGCCCGGCGACATCCGCGTCCACAAGACGCGCTACTCGGCCTTCTTTAATTCGCAGCTCGACAGCATCCTGCGGTCGCGCGGCATCCGCAACCTCGTCTTCGTCGGCATCGCCACCAATGTCTGCGTCGAGAGCACGCTGCGCGACGGCTTCCACCTCGAATATTTCGGCGTGATGCTGGAGGATGCGACGCATCACCTCGGGCCGCCCGAGATGCAGGCGGCCACCGTCTACAATGTCGAGAAATTCTTCGGCTGGGTCAGCACCGTCGGCGATTTCTGCGGTTCGTTCGGGCAGTTGTCGAAGTGATCGTTTCTCGCTTGTTCCCTCGCGAACGCGGGGGCCCAGGAATCACGAACGCTGTCGCCTGCGACCCTGGACCCCCGCCTTCGCGGGGGAACGGCTTGGCCATGATGAGCACGTAGAAGGAAAACACATGCCGTTCGACGCCATCAACCCGCCGCAGTTCCCGACGCCGATCGCGCCCTATTCGGCGGCGGCGAAGGCCGGCAACACGGTTTACGTCTCGGGGGTGCTGGCGCTGGGCGAGGGCGGCGTCGTGCTCCATGTCGGTGACGCCGCGGCGCAGACCCGCGCGGTGCTGGAGACGATCAAGACCACGCTCGAGGCCGCGGGCGCGACGATGGCGGATATCGCCTTCAACCACATCTTCCTGAAGGACCTCGCCGACTACGCCGCGTTCAACCGCGTGTATGCGGAGTATTTCCCCGGCCCCAAGCCCGCACGCTACTGCATCAAGACCGAACTGGTGAAACCCGACTGCCTCGTCGAGATCGCCAGCATCGCCCACCTCGCCTGATGCCGTACGCGAACGGGATCCACTGGGAGTCGCATGGACAGCCGGACGGCCCGGTGATCCTGTTGTCGAGCGGTCTCGGCGGATCGGGCAGCTATTGGCAGCCCAATCTCGCCGCGCTCGCCGCCCGCCACCGCGTCATCACCTATGATCACCGTGGCACCGGCCGCTCGGATCGCCATGTCGCGGGCGACCTCACCGTGGAGGCGATGGCCGCAGACGTTGTCGCGCTGATGGACGCGATCGGGCTCGATCGCTGCACCTTCATCGGCCACGCGCTCGGCGGGCATATCGGGCTGGCGCTCGCACTCTCGGCGCCCGCGCGGCTCGACCGGCTCGTCGTGATCAACGGCTGGGCCAAGCTCGATCTCCACACCGCGCGCTGTTTCGACGCGCGGCTCGCACTGCTGCGAAACAGCGGCCCCCGCGCCTATCTCCACGCGCAGCCGCTGTTCCTCTACCCGCCGCAATGGATCGCCGATCACCACGACGCGCTCCAGGACGAGGAGGAGGTGCTGCTCGCGCACTTCCCCGGTGCGGACATGATCGAGCGTCGTGTCGCGGCGGTGCGGCGCTTCAACATCGCCGGCCGCCTCGACGAGATTCGCGTGCCGACGCTGCTGGTCGCGTCCGACGACGACATGCTGGTGCCGCCGTCCGCCTCCGAAAAGCTCGCCGCTGGCATCCCCGGCGCGCTGCTCGCGCGGATGGCGGTCGGCGCGCACGCCTGCAACGTGACGCGCGCGGCGCATTTCAACATGTGGCTGCTCGACTGGCTCGACGGCGAATAGGAGCGGCATATGCAGGTCGGCGTCTTCGTTCCCATCAACAACAATGGCTGGCTGATCAGCGAGAATGCGCCGCAGTACAAACCGAGCTTCGACCTCAACAAGGCGATCGCGCAGGCGGCCGAGAAGCACGGTCTCGATTTCCTGTTGTCGATGATCAAGCTGCGCGGCTTTGGCGGCAAGACCGAGTTCTGGGATTACGGGCTGGAGAGCTTCACGCTGATGGCCGGGCTCGCCGCGGTCACCGAGCGGATCAAGATTTTCGCGACCTGCCCGACTCTGCTGATCCCGCCCGCTTATGCCGCGCGGATGTGCAACACGATCGATTCGATCAGCCATGGCCGGTTCGGACTGAACCTCATCACCGGCTGGCAGCCGCCCGAATATACGCAGATGGGGATGTGGCCCGGCGACGAACATTTCCGCAACCGCTACACGATGCTCGACGAATATGCGCACATCCTGCGCGAGCTGTGGGACGAGGGGACGTCCGACTTTAAGGGCGACTATTACCAGATGACCGACTGCCGCGTCTGGCCCAGGCCGACCGGCGACATGAAGATCATCTGCGCCGGATCGTCCGACGACGGCCTCGCCTTCTCCGCCAAATGGGCGGACTATGCGTTCTGCCTGGGCAAGGGCGTCAACACGCCCACGGCGTTCGCGGTCAACAACGAACGCCTCGCGGTCGCGACCGCGAAGACCGGGCGCGACGTACAGGTCTTCGTCCTGATCATGATCATCGCCGCCGAAACCGACGACGAAGCGATGGCCAAGTGGCAGCACTACAACGCCGGCGTCGATGTCGAGGCGATCGCGTGGCTGATGGATCAGGGCGCGAAGGACACGCACAACACGGACACCAACGTCCGCCAGCTCGCCGCCCCCGAAGGCGCGGTGAACATCAACATGGGCACGCTGGTCGGCTCGTACGAAAGCGTCGCGCGGATGCTCGACGAGATGGCCGCGGTGCCGAACACCGGGGGCGTGTTGCTCACCTTCGACGATTTTTTGGAGGGGGTGGAGGCGTTCGGGACGCGGATCCAGCCGCTGATGACGAGCCGGGCGAGCGTGGCCTAAACCGCGCGGCGCTGCGGCAGAGCGGTGCGTTGCCCATCGCTAAGGTTTCTCCCTCGCGGATAGAGGGATGAGTTAGGCAGCCACCACCACTCTACCACCCCGGCGAAGGCCGGGGCCCAGTTGGGGGACGGCAGTAAGGAGAGGCCGACCTCCATTACAGAAACCTCTCCAACTGGGCCCCGGCCTTCGCCGGGGTGGTGCGGGGGTTGGCATGGCTGAGCTCGCCGCCCGTCTTGGGGGATGGCACTTCAGCAATCCACAAACCCTGTTTCCCCGCGAAGGCGGGAACCCAGACTGGACTCCCGCCTTCGCGGGAGAACAACCGGCTGACAGGAAGCTTTAAACCGAGCGCGGCGTGCGCTTGGCCTTCCTGATACGCGGCTCGACCAGCATGTCCGCGGCCTTCTTGATCTCCTGCCGCAGCTCGTCGCGCTTTTCATGGATCGAGGCGATCACCGGCCCCATCGCCACGCCGAGATCGACCAGCACCGCCTCGGCCAGCTGCAGCGAACTCTCCAGCGTTTCCGGCACCGCATCGGTCACGCCAGCGCGGTAGAGTTCGGCGGCATGCGCGGTATCGCGGGCGCGCGCGACGATCGGCAGGTCGGGCGCCAACGCACGCACCCGCCGCGCGAGCCGCACCGTCAGCACCGGATCGTCCATCGTCAGGATCAATGCCTTGGCGGTGTGCAGCTTCAACCGATCGACCAGTTCCGCGCGCGAAACGTCGCCGAACAGCACCGGGTGTCCCTGTCGCCGCGCGGCTTCGACCGAATCGATATCCGCCTCGACCGCGACATATTTCTGCCCGTGGACCGCGAGCATGTCCGCCACCATGTTCCCGACCCGGCCGAAGCCGATCACGACCGTGCCCGGCCCCTCGTCGTCGATCTCGATATCGCCCGTATCCGCGACCGAGCGGCTCTCCAGATGGCGCGAGACGGTGCGGCCAAGCTTGGCGAGCAACGGCGTGATCGTCAGCCCGATCGCGGTGACGGTCTGCCAGAAGGTCGCGGTCGAGGGCAGGATCAGCTGCGCCTGCGCGGCGGTGGCGAGCACGATCAGCGTCGTCTCGGACGGGCTGCCCATCAGCAGGCCGGTCTCGGCCGCCACGCCGCGCCGCGAATTGGCGACGCGCAGGAACAGGAACGTCACGATCGCCTTGACCGCGACGACGCCCGTCACCGCGAGCAGCAGCGACGGCCAGTTCTGCGCGATCAGCCGCAGGTCGAGGCTCATGCCGACCGAGATCAGGAACACGCCGAGCGCGAGGCCCTTGAACGGCGCGGTGATCACCTCGACCTCGCTGTGATATTCGGTTTCCGCGATCAGCAGCCCTGCGAGCAGCGCGCCGACGATCGGCGACAGCCCGGCGGCGGTGGTCGCGACGCTGGCGACGATGACGACCAGCAGCGACGCTGCAAGGAACAGCTCGGGGCTTTTGGTCCGCGCGGCCTGTCCGAACAGCCGCGGCAGGACGACCCGCCCGCCGACATACATCGCGACCACCGTCAGGCCCCCGCGCAACGCCACGCCGGCGATATCCGCCCAGCCATCCGCGCTCGCGGTCGGCGCGAGCGCGCCGAGCACGAAGATGATCGGGACGAGCGCTAGGTCCTCGAACAACAGCATCGCAAATGCGCCGCGCCCGACTGCGCCGGTGGTGCCGACGAGCGGCAGGACCAGCGCCGTCGACGACAGCGCGAGCGCGAACCCCAGCCCGATCGCGCCCGCCCATCCCTGGCCGATGAAGTGGAGCGCCACGCCGATGATCAGCGCCGAGCCGATCAGTTCGGCGGCACCGGTGCCGAACACCAGCCGCTTCATCGACCATAGCCGCTTGAACGAGAGTTCGAGCCCGATCGAGAACAGCAGCAGGATGATCCCGAACTCGGCGAACGGCTCGATCGATTCGGGGTTCGAGATGGTGAGGTAATAGAGCCACGGCGCGACGCCGGTCAGCGCCCCAAGCCCGGCGGGGCCGACGAGCAATCCGACCAGGATGAACCCAATGACCGGGCTCACCTTGAATCGCGCAAATGCAGGGATCACCAGCCCGGCAGCACCGAGAATGACGAGCGCATCGCTGAAGCTGTGGTTGTCGAGCCGTAATGCCATGCCTGCAACCTTAGGGGAGGCGTGGCGGAATTGTCACCCGTGGTGTTGCATGGGTGGCATGTGGTGCTCAGACCCCCTTCCTCAGCATGACGGGAAGGGGGCAGTGGTCGAAGAAAAACCCCGCTCCCGTCATCGGGGAGCGGGGAAATTCAGTTACGCCCAGTTGGCCATTTCAGCTTCGAGGTTCGAGCGGACCTGCTCGAAGAACTGCTCGGTCGTCATCCAGGGCTGGTCCGGCCCGATCAGGATCGCGAGATCCTTGGTCATGTGGCCATTCTCGACCGTCTGGACGCAGACGCGCTCGAGCGTCTCGGCGAACTTCGTGACGTCGGGCGTATCGTCGAACTTGCCGCGATACTTCAGGCCGCCGGTCCACGCGAAGATCGACGCGATCGGGTTGGTCGAGGTCGCCTTGCCCTGCTCGTGCATGCGGAAGTGACGCGTGACGGTGCCGTGCGCGGCTTCGGCCTCGACGGTCTTGCCATCCGGGGTCAGCAGGATCGAGGTCATGAGACCCAGCGACCCGAAGCCCTGTGCGACCTGGTCCGACTGGACGTCGCCATCATAGTTCTTGCAGGCCCAAACGAACTCGCCGTTCCACTTCAGCGCCGATGCGACCATGTCGTCGATCAGGCGATGTTCGTAGACGATGCCCGCTTCCTTGAACTTGTCCTTGAACTCGGCCTCGAACACCTCGGCGAACAGATCCTTGAAGCGGCCGTCATAGGCCTTGAGGATCGTGTTCTTGGTCGACAGGTACACAGGCCACTTCAGGTTGAGGCCGTAATGCATCGACGCGCGGGCGAAATCCCGGATCGAGTCGTCGAGATTGTACATCGCCATCGCGACGCCTGCCGACGGGAACTGGAACACCTCGCGGTCGATCGTCGCGCCGTCATCGCCTTCGAACACCAGGCGCAGCTTGCCGGGGCCGGGGACGAGGAAATCGGTCGCGCGATACTGGTCGCCGAACGCATGACGGCCGACGACGATCGGGTGAGTCCAGCCCGGGATCAGGCGGGGAACGTTCTTGATGACGATCGGCTCGCGGAAGATCGTCCCGCCCAGGATGTTGCGGATCGTGCCGTTCGGCGACTTCCACATCTTCTTCAGGCCGAATTCGGTCACGCGCTGCTCGTCGGGCGTGATCGTCGCGCACTTCACCGCGACGCCGTGCTTCTGCGTGGCGAGCGCGCTGTCGATCGTGACCTGGTCGTCGGTGGCGTCGCGATGCTCGACGCCGAGATCGTAATAATCGAGCTGGATGTCGAGATACGGCTTGATCAGGCGCTCACGGATCCATTCCCAGATGATCCGCGTCATCTCGTCGCCGTCGATCTCCACGATCGGATTCTTAACCTTGATCTTCGCCATGTGCGCGTCCTTCGGGGGAGGGGTTTGAGGAGCGTCTAGGGGAGCGCGTCGCGGCGATCAACCGTTGGCCAACCACCCGGCAACCGTTGGCCCTCTAAGGAAAAGCCGGTTCATCGTTGTATCGCGCGTCGTGCACGGATAGACCCGCGCGTTATGGCATCGCTCGACAAGCCGCCCGTCACGACCTCCACGGTCAAATGGCGATTTCCCGCAGTCCATCCGGAAGGCCACAAATACGTCGCGATCGCGACCGGCATCACGCTGCTGCTGACGATGGTCAGCCACGTGTTGTTCTGGCCGATGGTCGGCGTGGTGATCTGGGTCGCGACGTTCTTCCGCGATCCCGTCCGCACGACACCGCAGGGCGAGGGACTGGTCGTCGCACCGGCCGACGGGCTGATCACGATGATCCAGCGCGTTCCCATCCCGCGCGAACTCGCCGGCGAGAATGGCCTCGGCGATGCGCCGCTGGTGCGCGTCTCGATCTTCATGTCGGTGTTCGACGTGCACATCAACCGCACGCCGATCGCGGGGACGATCCGGCAGGTCGTGTATATCTCGGGCAAGTTTCTCAACGCCGATCTCGACAAGGCGAGCGAAGAGAATGAGCGCCAGCATTTCGTGGTCGAGGACCGCACCGGGATGCGGATCGGCTTCACGCAAATCGCCGGCCTCGTCGCGCGTCGCATCTTGGGCTTCGTGAAGGCGGGCGACATGGTCGCAGCCGGCCAGCGCATCGGCCTGATCCGCTTCGGCAGCCGGGTCGACGTGTATCTGCCCGATCATGTCGTGCCGCAGGTATGCCTCGGCCAGCGCAGCATCGCGGGCGAGACCGTCCTGGGTCGCGTCGGTGGCGTACCCGTCGGGGGTATCGCGCAGTGATGGATCGCGACGACATCGACGACGGCTCGGCCGATTCGATCGAAGGACGTGGGCGTGGCCGCTTCGGCCGCACGCGCCGTGCGCCGCGTGGGCTTCCCTTGCGCGCGGTGGCGCCGAATGCGGTAACCGCGCTCGCGCTATGCTCGGGTCTCAGCGGCGTGCGATTCGCGATCGGCGGGCAATGGGAGAGCGCCGTTGCGATGATCATGGTCGCGGGCGTACTCGACGGTCTCGACGGCCGGATCGCGCGCATGCTGCATGGTGAAAGCCGGTTCGGTGCCGAGCTCGATTCGCTATCGGACGCGATCTCGTTCGGCGTCGCGCCGGCTCTGATCGTCTATCTCTGGTCGCTTGCCGCGCTGCCGCGAGTGGGCTGGATCTGCGCGCTGATCTTTGCGGTATTCTGCGCGCTGCGCCTTGCGCGGTTCAACGCCAAGATCGACGAAAGTCACCAGCCGCACAAATCGGCCGGTTTCCTGACCGGCGTGCCAGCGCCAGCCGGTGCCGGCCTTGCTCTGATGCCGATGTTCTTCTGGTTCTGGACCGACGAGGCGCGCTTCGCATCGCCCTATTTCGTCGCGCCATGGGTCGCGTTCATCGCGCTGCTGATGGTGTCGAGCGTCGCGACCTATTCCTGGGGTTCGCTCAAGCTGCGTAGCAATGTCCGGTTCGAAGCGCTCGCGCTCGTCGTCCTGCTCGGTGCCGCGATGGTGAGCGCGCCATGGCATACGCTCAGCATCATCTGCGTGCTGTACCTGATATCGATGCCGTTCAGCATCGCCAGCTACGCCAAGATCAGGCGGCAGCGTTCCAGCGGCGCGCGGACGACGGAGCCGTCGTCGACGCCCAGCGCCTGACGGCGATCCGGCGCTCGGCGACGGCGAGCGTCCGGAGCGGCTGGAAGGCGGGTTCGACATTGCCCAGCGCGAGCCGGATGATACGATCCCATTGCAGCGCGATCGACGATACGATCATCAGGCCTGCGACCGCGAATGCACCTGCAAAAACCATGAAGCTCAGAACCAACATCACGTCCGCCTTCCTATGAGTTGCGAACAAATTCCTAATATCCGCAAACACTTGGTCAGAAACATCGTTCCACTCGTCGCATTTCGAATCTCGCCCTGCCGGGGTGAATCCGCGCCGAGTCGAACATCTGTTCCCCTCTGAGCCCTTTATGTTCTCATTGCGTTCCATGAGTCAAGCTGCCGATGTGCAATTGCCTTTCGCGATAAGCCACGCTAAGGGGCGCGCCTCTAACCCCGCATGGGAGGCATCATAGCCCGGTGCGTCACGGTCATTCGGCCAGGACGTCATCCGCTTCCCAGAGGCACAACCGGAAGGATATATCCCTATGGCGGCACCAGTCGTCTCCATGCAGCAGCTCATCGAAACGGGCGCGCATTTCGGCCACCAGACTCATCGGTGGAACCCCAAGATGAAGCCTTACATCTTCGGTGATCGTAACGGCGTCCACATCCTCGACCTCTCGCAGACCGTGCCGCTGTTCGCACGCGCGCTCGAGTTCGTCTCGTCGGCGGTTGCCGGCGGTGGCAAGGTCCTGTTCGTCGGCACCAAGCGCCAGGCGCAGGAGCCCGTCGCGGACGCAGCACGTCGCTCGGGCCAGCACTTCGTCAACCATCGCTGGCTGGGCGGCATGCTTACCAACTGGAAGACCATCTCGGGTTCGATCAAGCGTCTCAAGACGCTCGAGGAAATGCTGTCGGGCGACACCGTCGGCCTGACCAAGAAGGAAGTCCTTCAGCTCACCCGCGAGAAGGACAAGCTCGAGCTTTCGCTCGGCGGCATCCGCGACATGGGCGGCATCCCCGACGTGATGTTCGTGATCGACGCGAACAAGGAAGAGCTGGCGATCAAGGAAGCCAACACGCTGGGTATTCCCGTCGTCGCGATCCTCGATTCGAACGTGTCGCCGGACGGCATCGCCTTCCCGGTTCCCGCGAACGACGACGCTGCCCGCGCCATCCGCCTGTACTGCGAGGCGATCGCGATCGCCGCGACGCGTGGCGGCCAGGAGCAGCAGCGCCGCACCGGTGCTGACGTCGGCGCGATGATCGAGCCGCCGAAGGAAGAGGCCATGGCCGAGCCGACCGTCGAGGCAACCGCCGACACGACGCAGGCTGCGGCGAATGCCGATACCGCTGCCGAGTTCGCAGCCGAGGGTGAGCGCCAGATCGACGCGTAAGCGTCGTCGTCGAACCGTCATGCGGGCGGGGTAGGGCATCAGCTCTGCCTCGCCCGCAACTACATTCAGACCTAAACAAGGATGAGAGACATGGCCGATATCACGGCAGCAATGGTCAAGGATCTGCGCGAAAAGAGCGGCGCGGGCATGATGGATTGCAAGAAGGCGCTCAGCGAGAACGCCGGCGACATGGATCAGGCGATGGATTGGCTGCGGACCAAGGGTCTCGCCGCCGCTGCCAAGAAGTCCAGCCGCACCGCGGCCGAGGGCCTGGTCGGCGTCGCCGTCTCGGGCACCAAGGGTGCAGCGGTCGAAGTCAACTCGGAGACCGATTTCGTCGCCAAGAACGACCAGTTCCAGTCGTTCGTCCGTGACGTGACTCAGATCGCGCTCGCGAAGGGCGGCGACATCGAGTCGCTCAAGTCGCAGGCGATGCCATCGGGCAAGACCGTCGAGGAAGTCCTGACGAACAACGTCGCGACGATCGGCGAGAACCAGTCGCTGCGCCGCTCGCGCACGCTGGAAGTCAGCAAGGGCGCGGTCGTGCCCTACATCCACAACGCCGCCGCTCCCGGCCTCGGCAAGATCGGCGTGCTCGTCGCGCTCGAATCGGAGGCTTCGGACGAGGTTCTCCAGGCGCTTGGCAAGCAGCTCGCGATGCACATCGCAGCGGCCTTCCCGAAGGCACTGAACGAAGCCGACCTGGACGAAGCCGAGATCGAGCGCGAGCGCGCGATCGCGACCGAGAAGGCCGCCGAATCGGGCAAGCCTGCCGACATCATCGCCAAGATGGTCGAGGGCGGCATCGCCAAGTACCGCAAGGAGCATGCGCTGGTCAGCCAGCTGTTCGTGATGGACGGCAAGACCAAGATCTCCGACGTCGTCGCCAAGGCCGGCAAGGATGCGGGCGCCGAGATCAAGCTGGTGGACTATGTCCGCTTCCAGCTCGGCGAAGGCATCGAGAAGGAGCAGTCCGACTTCGCAGCCGAGGTTGCCGCAGCGTCGGGCGTTCCGCAGGCGTAAGCTGACTTTTTCCCTCGCCCCTACGGGGAGAGGGAAGGGGCCCGCGGCCACTTGGCCGTGGGAGGGGTGAGGGGAGTGGCGAGGTCTCGAACCTCACGCCCCCTCATCCGGCCCTGCCGGGCCACCTTCGCCCCGAGGGGAGAAGGATAAGGGGGTGCCATTCCACCCGGTCCGTCATCCCCGCGCAGGCGGGGATCTATATCCTCTGCGGGCGATGATCGATCGCGACGGCAGCCACTCTGGGTTCCCGCTTCCGCAGGAACCACGATACCAGTCCCGCGCGTACTCACGCGACCGATGATTTTCCGTCGCTTTGCCGTGGAGAGACGGTGCAGGCCTCGCGCAGCGCTTCCCATCGTGGCGCTCGCCGCCTAAGGTCCGCGCCGCCCCGCCAATCACAATTCGAGATTTATGACGCCTCCGCGCTTCAAACGTATTTTGCTGAAACTGTCGGGCGAGGTCCTGATGGGATCGTCCGGCCTGTCGATCGACACCGCCGTCACCGCGCGCGTCGCGGGCGAGATCGCCGATGTCAAAGCCAAGGGCTATGAGATCTGCATCGTCGTCGGCGGCGGGAACATCTTCCGCGGCATGGCCGGTGCCGCCCGCGGCATGGACCGCGCGACCGGCGATTACATGGGCATGCTCGCGACCGTGATGAACGCGCTCGCGGTGCAGAACGCGCTCGAGCAGATCGGCATCGACACGCGCGTCCAGTCGGCGATCCCGATGGCCAGCGTCTGCGAGCCGTTCATCCGCCGTCGCGCCGAGCGCCACCTCGAAAAGGGTCGCGTCGTGATCTTCGCGGCGGGCGTCGGCAGCCCCTATTTCACCACCGATTCGGGCGCCGCGCTGCGTGCTGCCGAGATGAAGTGCGATGCGCTGTTCAAGGGCACCTCGGTCGACGGCGTCTACAACGCCGACCCGAAGACCCACCCCGACGCGGTGCGCTACGAGACGGTGTCGTACAGCCGCGTGCTGTCCGACGACCTCAAGGTCATGGACGCCAGCGCGATCGCGCTGTGTCGCGACAACAATATCCCGATCGTCGTCTTCAACATCCGCGAACCCGGCAATCTCGCCGCGGTGCTGGCGGGTGATGGCGTATCGACGGTCGTTCAGAACGAGCAGGAGAGTTAAGATGGCAGCGTATGACAAGAGCGACCTGGAACGCCGCATGGCGGGTGCCGTCGAAGCGCTGAAGCATGATCTGGCGGGTCTGCGCACGGGTCGCGCGTCGACCGCGTTGCTCGATCCGGTGATGGTCACGGTGTACGGCTCGTCGATGCCGCTCAACCAAGTCGCGACCGTGTCCGCGCCCGAGCCGCGGATGCTGTCGGTACAGGTCTGGGACAAGTCGAACGTCGGTCCGACCGACAAGGCGATCCGTTCGGCCGGCCTCGGGCTCAACCCGATCGTCGACGGCCAGACGCTGCGTCTGCCGATCCCGGACCTGACCGAGGAGCGCCGCAAGGAGCTCGCCAAGCTCGCCGGCCAATATGCCGAAAAGGCGCGCATCGCAGTCCGCAACGTGCGTCGCGACGGCATGGATTCGCTGAAGGTCGACGAGAAGAAGGGCGTGTTCGGCGAGGACGAGCGCAAGCGTCACGAAACCGAAGTCCAGAAGCTGACCGACAGCATCATCGCCGAGCTCGATGCGACCGCGACCGCCAAGGAAAAGGAAATCCTGGGCAAGTGAGGCCTTTGGCCTCTTCGACTGCGCCGTTGGCTGCCGTCCCTTCGGGCGGGGCGGTGCCGCGTCATGTCGCGATCATCATGGACGGCAATGGCCGCTGGGCGAAGAAGCGGTTCCTGCCGCGCTTCGCCGGGCACAAGGCCGGGGTCGAGGCGGTGCGCAAGGTGACTCGCGCCGCGCGGGCCATGGGGATCGAGGCGCTGACGCTGTACGCGTTCTCGTCCGAGAACTGGCGTCGCCCGGTCGAGGAGGTCAGCGACCTGATGGGGTTGCTCCGGCATTTCATCCGGAGCGACCTCGACGAACTCGCGCGCGAGAATGTCCGGCTGCGCGTGATTGGTGACTATCACAGCTTTTCGGCGGATCTCGTCGCGATGGTCGACGATGCGATCGCGCGCACCGCGAGCAATACCGGCCCGATCCTCGCGATCGCGCTCAACTACGGCGCGCATGCCGAACTGGTGACCGCCTCGCGGCGTCTGGCCGAGCGCGCGCGCGACGGTTTGCTCGATCCCGCCGACATCGATGCGGCAGCGATCGAGGCCGAACTCGACACGCATGACCTGCCGCCGCTTGATCTGATGATCCGGACGTCGGGCGAGCAGCGTCTGTCGAACTTCCTGCTGTGGCAGGCGGCCTATGCCGAACTGCTGTTCGTCGACACGCTATGGCCCGATTTCGACGCCGCCGCGCTTGCCGATGCGGTTGCCGCGTTCGGCCAGCGCCAGCGCCGCTACGGTGGCCTGTGAATCTCACCGATCCCGACAAGGCCCCCGATCAGGCGCTGCGTACGCCGTCCAATCTCCAGCTCCGGATGATCGCCAGCATCGGCATGATCGCCGTGGCGAGCATCGCTCTGACGCTCGGCGGGATCGCGTTCTGGCTGCTCGGCGTCGTCGCCGCACTGTTCATGATGGCGGAATGGTCGATGCTGCAGGGCGCCGACGCCAAGACCAAACGGATGACGCAGTTCGCGCTGTCGGTCCCACTCGCGCTGATGGCACCCGCATCGCTGATCCTCGTGATCCACGATTTCTTCACGCTCGGCCTGCTCGTGGGTGCCGCGTTCTTCGTCGTCATCACCACGAGGAAGCCGCAGCTTGCGCTGGGCGTACTGTACTGCGGCCTTCCGGTGCTGGCGCTGATGATCATCCGGCGGCAGGACGACGGCATTCTCTACACGCTGTGGGCGCTGTCGCTGGTGTGGGCGTGCGACATCGGCGCGTTCTTTACCGGGCGGACGCTGCGCGGGCCCAAGCTCGCGCCCGTGATCAGCCCGAACAAGACCTGGTCGGGGCTGATCGGCGGCGTCGTGCTGGCCGGCGCGGTCGCGGCGGTCTTGCACACGCACTATGGCCTGCCGATGCGGCTCGCGCTGGCGACGCCGGTGCTCGCCGTGCTCGCGCAGATGGGCGATCTTTATGAGAGTTGGTTGAAGCGGGTGGCAGGCGTGAAGGACAGTGGAAATATCCTGCCAGGGCATGGCGGCGTGATGGATCGCCTCGACGGGCTCGTCCCGGTCGCACCGATCGCCGCGGCGCTCGTCCTGTTGCCAAATCTCTACGCATGAAGAGCGTCACGATCCTGGGGGCGACCGGTTCGGTCGGCACCTCGACGCTCGACCTGATCGAGCGCGAGCCCGATCGCTTCCGCGTCGTCGCGCTGACCGCGAATTGCGACGTGGGGCGGCTCGCCGAGGCCGCGATTCGCACCAAGGCTGAATTCGCGGTCGTCGCGGACGAGGGGTGTCTTCCCGACCTGCGCGACGCGCTGGCCGGCACCGGTATCCGCGCAGGCGGCGGTGGCGAGGCGATCGCTGAGGCGGCAGCGTCGGGCGCGGACTGGACGATGGGCGCGATCGTCGGTTGCGCGGGGCTGAAGCCGGTGATGGCGGCGATTGAGCAGGGCGGCACCGTGGTGATTGCCAACAAGGAGCCGCTCGTGTCCGCGGGCGACGTCATCCTCGCCGCGGCGAAGCGGACCGGCGCGACGTTGCTGCCCGCCGATTCCGAACATAACGCGATCTTCCAGTGCTTCGATTCGGCCCGGCCCGAACGCGTCCGCCGGATCATTCTGACATGCAGCGGCGGGCCGTTCCGCGACTGGACGACCGAGCAGATGCGCGACGTCACGCTCGAACAGGCGGTCAAGCATCCCAACTGGTCGATGGGCGCGAAGATCTCCGTCGATTCGGCGACCTGCATGAACAAGGGCCTCGAACTGATCGAGGCCGCGCGGCTGTTCCCGATTGCGCATGACCGGATCGAGATCGTCATCCACCCGCAATCGGTGGTCCACAGCCTCGTCGATTATGTCGACGGATCGGTGCTGGCGCAGCTCGGGCCCCCCGACATGCGCACGCCGATCGCGCATACGCTGGCCTGGCCCGACCGGATGGCGACACCGATGGCGCCGCTCGATCTGGTCGGCATCGGCCGACTCGAGTTCGAGGCACCCGATCCGGTCCGTTTCCCGGCGCTGCGACTCGCGCGCGAGGCACTGGACGCGGGGGGCGCGCGACCGGCGATTCTCAACGCCGCCAACGAGGTCGCGGTCGAGGCTTTCCTTAAACGGCGTATTTGTTTCCTCGAAATTGCCGCAATCGTCGAACATACATTATCATGTTACGACCCGGCCGCGCCGGACAGCGTCGATGCCGTCTTGGCGATCGACGCCAAGGCGCGGATATTGGCGGGCGAGCGTGTACAGGCCCGTCAATGACGGTCGTCCAGTGAAGGATTACGCGGTTTGATCGAAACACCCGGCATCCTGTTGACCATCCTGTCGTTCGCGCTGGTGATCGGGCCGCTCGTGTTCGTGCACGAGATGGGGCATTATCTTGCCGGGCGCTATTTCGGTATCAAGGCGGATGCCTTCGCAGTCGGTTTCGGTCGCGAGATCGCCGGGTTCACCGACAGTCGCGGAACCCGCTGGAAGTTCGGGTGGCTGCCGCTCGGTGGCTATGTGAAGTTCGCGGGCGACATGAACCCCGCCAGCCAGCCCTCCGCGGAATGGCTGTCGCTACCCGCCGAAGAGCGCCAGCGCACCTTCCAGTCGAAGCCCGTGTGGCAGCGCGCGATCGTCGTCGCGGCAGGGCCGGTCGTCAATTTCGTCGTCGCGATCCTGATTCTCGCCGGGTTCGCCTTTGCGTATGGCGATATCCGCATGCCGCCGGTCGTCGGTGGCACGCTGCCCGGCAGCCCCGCCGCGGCCGCTGGATTGCAGGCCGGCGACCGGATCACCGCAATCGGCGGCCGTTCGGTCGAGACGTTCGACGACTTGGCCCGCTATGCCCGGATCCGCGCCGGTGAGCATACGCAGATCGACGTGGTTCGCGGCGACCAGTCCATGTCGCGCGATGTCATGATCGGCACCGAATTGCAGCGCGATCGATTCGGCAACGAATATCGGATCGGCCGTCTCGGGATCGAGGGCGGCAAGCCCGTCATCATCCCCGTCTCTCTCCTCGAAGCCCCCGTCGTCGCGGTCAAGCGCACCGGCGAGATCGTCTCGATGATGGTCGAGACGTTGGGGCAGGTCATCACCGGGCGGCGCTCGGTGAAGGAACTCGGCGGACCGCTCAGCATCGCAAAGGTGTCGGGCGAGCAAATGTCGCTCGGGCTCGACGCCTATGTCTTCCTGATTGCCCTGGTTTCGATCAATCTGGGGTTCATCAATCTGCTGCCAGTGCCGATGCTCGATGGCGGTCACCTCTTCTTCTATGCGATCGAGGCGGTGCGTCGGCGCCCTGTCGAGCCGCAGGTGCAGGAGTGGGCGTTTCGCGGCGGGCTCGCGGCGATCCTCGCGCTCATGCTGATGGTGACCTTCAACGATCTCGGCAATTTCGGGCTGTGGAAGAATCTGGCTGGCTTGATCGGCTGACCACGATAGGGCAGGGCGGGCGCGCCTTGTATGTGCACGTTTTTAGGGTGGGTTTGGTGACAGCGATCAACGGTAATGATTTCGCGCGCAAGGGCGCCCTGCTGCTTGCAGGAACGATCCTGTCGGGCGTTCCCGCGCTGGCACAGACTGTGCCCGCAGGTTCCGCGACTCCGGCGCCCGGTCGGCAGGCTGCAGCCAAGGCTGTAGCGACCAAGGCTGCTGTGGGTGTAACGCCCGTCGCCGCCCCGGTATCCGCGCGGACGATAAAGACTTTGCGAGTCGAGGGATCGCAGCGCATCGAGCCCGAGACGGTGCTGTCCTACACCAAGCTGCGCGTCGGCATTCCGTACACCCCGGAAACGCTCGATCAGGCGCTGAAGGACCTGCAGGCGAGCGACCTGTTCGCGGATTATTCGATCGCAGGCGTCGAGGACGGCAACATCGTGCTCCGGGTTCGCGAGAATCCGATTATCAACCGCGTGATCATCGAGGGTAACAAGGCGCTGAAAAGCGACAAGATCACCAAGGAGATCAAGCTCGCCCCACGCCAGATCTTCACGCGCACCGCGGTCCGCCAGGATATCGGCCGGATCATCGAGCTCTATCGTCGCCAGGGCCGCTTCGCCGCGGTGGTCGATCCCAAGATGGTCAATCTCGACCAGAACCGGGTCGACGTCGTGTTCGAGGTCAGCGAGGGGCCGAAGTCCAAGGTTCGCCAGATCAACATCCTCGGCAACGAGGTGTTCTCCGACGACCAGATTCGCGGCCAGATGGCGACCAAGCAGTCGCGCCTGTTCCGCCTGCTGTCGTCGGCGACCAGCTATGACCAGGATCGCCTGTCCTACGATCAGCAGAAGCTGCGCCAGTTCTACCTGACGCAGGGCTATGCCGATTTCCGCGTGACGTCGGCGGTCGCCGAGCTGACCCCGGACAAGAAGGACTTCATCATCACGTACGTGGTGGAGGAGGGCAAGCGCTACAAGTTCGGCGACGTCACCGTCGACAGCCAGATTCGCGACTTCGACAACACCAAGCTGGCAGCCACGCTGCCGCTGAAGAAGGGCGACTGGTACAACGCCAAGCTCGTCGAGGATTCGGTCGACAATCTCAGCCAGACCGCGGGCCTGTTCGGCTATGCGTTCACCGAGGTGAACCCGGAGTTCCAGAAGGACGCCGAAACGCTGACGATGGGGATTAATTTCAACATCGCCGAGGCCAAGCGCACCTATGTCGAGCGGATCGACATCAACGGCAACACGCAGACGCAGGACAAGGTCGTCCGCCGCGAGATCCGTCTGGCCGAGGGCGATGCGTTCAACAGCTTCCAGGTGAAGCGGTCGCAGGATCGCATCAACTCGCTCGGCTATTTCGCCGACAAGATGGAGATCAAGCAGCTGCCGGGCTCCGCGCCCGACCGCGTGATCCTCGAAACCAACCTCGAAGAGAAGTCGACCGGCGAGCTCCAGCTGTCGGCAGGCTATTCGAGCCTCGAACGCTTCATCGTCCAGGCGAACATCACGCAGCGCAATTTCCGCGGCAAGGGCCAGGAGCTGCGCGCCGGCGTGAACTATTCGAGCTATTCGAAGTCGGTCGAGCTGGGCTTTACCGAGCCGTATCTGTTCGACAAGAACATCGCGCTGGGCGGCGATATCTTCCGTCGCGATTACAACTCGTTCAACTATGTCGGTAACGATCGCCAGACCAATTACTCGCAGGTCTCGACCGGTTTCCAGCTGCGCGCCGGTGTGCCGCTGACCGAATTCTGGTCGCTGTCGGGCCGTTATGGCCTCTCCTATGACGAGGTCAGCCTCGACAGCCAGTATCTGAACGCAGATGGCTCGTGTAACCTGGAGATCGCTGGCAGGTATCTGTGTGAGGCGATCGGTAACCGCTGGACGTCTTCGGTCGGGTACTCACTCAGCCGCGACACGCTGAACAGCCGCCTGCGTCCGACAGCGGGCTCGCGTTTCTCGTTTAGCCAGGATTTTGCCGGGCTTGGCGGCGACGTGAAGTATCTGCGTACGCGTCTCGAGGGATCGAAGTACGTGAACCTCGGTAGCGGCTTCATCGGCTCGATCATCGCCGAAGGTGGCTATATCCATCCGCTCGAGAAGAGCCCCGGCCCCGGACGCGATGCCATCCGGATCACCGACCGCTTCTACCTCGGTGAACCACAGTTCCGCGGCTTCGACATTCGCGGCGTCGGCCCGCGCGTCCTGCGCGCCGGCTACGTGATCGCGGCGGACGGTACCCAGTCGGTGCAGACCAATCGCGACCAGATCCAGGACGACGCGCTGGGTGGTCGCGCCTACTACCTGGCACGGGCCGAGATCGAGATCCCGTTGGGCTCGGGGGCGCGAGAGCTGGGTCTTCGTCCGTCGATCTATGCACAGGTCGGCAGCTTGTTCGGCATCAAGAAGCCTCTGCCCACGTTCAACTATGAACAGGCCAAGAGCGCCGCTGGCGCGTTGCTGTTCAATGCGGACGGTTCGCCGACATTGTTGCAGAACCAGTATAAGGATGGCGCAGGCAATCCATTGTACCTGACGCCGGAAATTCCAGCGACGACGACGACGGCCGCAGTAGCATCGGTGCAGACCATTTGCCCTACGGGTGTTGCAGCGGCCGGGACGACCACCTGCGTCGGGACGACCGCCAATGCGCGCTATCTCAACCCGAACATCTATCAGGAATCGTTCCTCGGCAACTCGGCCAAGCCGCGTCTGTCGGTCGGTGTCGGTGTGAACTGGAACTCGCCGTTCGGCCCGCTCCGGATCGATCTCGCCAAGGCCTTGCTCACCCAGAAGGGTGACGACCCCAAGCTTATTACTTTCAACGTAGGGACACAGTTCTGATGACGACGTTCAAGACGCTTCTCCTCGCCGCAGCGCTCGTTGCGCCGGCTGCCATGACCGCGACCGCTGCCGATGCACAGGTTTCGGGCGTTGCCGTTGCCGACGCGCAGGGCGCGATCGCAAACTCGAAGGCCTGGAACGCTGCCCGCGCCCAGATCGAGACGACCTACAAGGCACAGCTCGACCAGGCCGAGACCCGCCGCCAGGCCGTTGCCCGCGAGCTCCAGCCGCTGGTCACCGCGTTCCAGACCGCACAGCGTGCGCCCGGCGCGACCGAAGCGACGCTTCGTCCGCAGGCTCAGGCAATCCAGACGCGTGAAAACGCCGCCAACCAGGAACTCGCTCGCCTGACCCAGCCTGCGCAGCGTGCGCAGCAATATGCGATCGAGCAGATCCAGGCGAAGCTCAGCGACGCCGTGACCGCAGCGGTGCGTGCGAAGAACGTCAGCCTGTTGCTGCGTCCTGAGGCTGCGCTGTTCGCACAGCCGACCGCCGACATCACCGCCGCGATCACGACCGAGCTCGATCGTCTGGTCCCGTCGGTCAGCACGGCCGTGCCTGCGAACTGGCAGCCGAACCAGCAGGGTGGCCAGCAGCAGCAGGGTGCCGCAGCGGCGCCAGCCGCTCGTGCACCTGCCGCGACGCGCACCCCGCAGGGTCGCTAAGCCAAACCGATGACCGAGATTGCCACTACTGACACTGCGGCGAATGCCGAGGCCAAGACGGGGATGGGCCCGCTCGATATCGGGCGGGTCATGGCTGCGTTGCCGCATCGCTATCCGCTGCTGCTGGTCGACCGTGTCGAGGATCTGATCCTCGACACCTCGATCACCGCGATCAAGGCGGTGTCGATGAACGAGCAGTTCTTCCAGGGGCATTTCCCTGGAAGGCCGATCATGCCCGGCGTGCTGATCGTCGAGGCGATGGCGCAAGCGGCGGGGATTCTCGCCGTCGAGTCGCTTGGGCTCGCGGGCTCGGGCAAGCTCGTCTATTTCATGGCGATCGACGGGGCGAAGTTCAGGAAGCCGGTCGAGCCGGGCGTGTTGCTCAAGCTCGAGGTCGCGTTCGTCCAGAAGCGCAGTGCAGTGTGCAAGTTCGCCGGCCGTGCGCTGGTCGACGGGCAACTGGTGGCCGAGGCGAACTTCACCGCGATGATCGCCGACCCGCCCAAGGCCTGAAACCGGGGCCGAACCCGGCAATCTTGTAAATTAGGGCGCGTCCGTGTACGGGCGCGCCTTCCATTTCAGGCTGGTCGGAACCAGCCACATACCGGAGACGTCGCATGAAGGCCGATACACACCCTGATTATCACATGATCACCGTCCAAATGACCGATGGCAGCAAGTATCAGACTCGCACCACCTGGGGTAAGGAAGGCGACGTCATGACGCTCGAGATCGACCCGCTCGCGCATCCGGCATGGACCGGCGGCCGCGGCACGATGCTTGATACCGGCGGCCAGGTCGCGCGCTTCAACAAGCGTTTCGGTGGCGGTCTCACGCTCCGCAAGTAAGTATAAGCCCCGGAACGGGTTGGATTAAATCGGTTCCGGGGTCGTTTTTAAGATTTAGTTAGGCATCGACGGCTAGACCGTACTGGCACTCCAAACTTGGACTCGCAAGGACGAGGACGCCATGTTCGCCGCCGACTTCGAACCCGCAGAGCGATCGACCCGCCGCGGTTCGCCACGGGCCCCAATCGCGCTCGACGTCAGCATCGGCAAGACGCACCGCACCTTGTGCAAGGTCGTCGACATCTCGATCAATGGCGCACGCCTCCAGACCTATTCGGCGCTCAAGCGCGGTTCGAGCATATGGCTCAATCTTCCGCATATCGGGCAGGTCGCCGCCACGGTGATGTGGGCGGACGATTTCACCGCAGGCTGCCAGTTCCGCAAGCCGCTGCCGATCGCAATCTTCGCAACCCTGACCAGCACCGACGAAACCGCGGGCGCTACTTTGCGCTAACGGATGTTGGGCCTGAACGTGCGGCTCCGTGGCATAGCAAAACCTGTCGAGACGATCGGCTAAAGCTGCGTAGAAGCCCGTGCTGCTCAAGCGCGCGCTGCAGTGCGGATGGAAGGGCAGGGCGGCAGCATTCTGGGCTGAAATTCGAAAAGTGACCTCGAACTGTCAAAAACCGTTTGACGGGCATGTGGGGTGGCCGTAGAGGGGTGTCACCGCAGCGGACGGCCACACGGTCTGGTTGCAGCGGTCGCAA
>NZ_SGXR01000007.1:0-235300 GCF_004216825.1 Sphingomonas sp. BK036
TGCTGGTCGAGCCAGAAGCGAATGGCCCAGACCTGTTGCTGTTTCAGCGCCCGCTTCGCACCGATCAGCCGGCCTTCGTTCCAAGGCCGAAGTTCGTGAAAGGCGGGGTCGATTGACGAGTGACCCATCGATCATCTCCATCGGTCAATCGAGTGTACGCAGGCGCAGTAAACCGGCGGTTTGGAAATGTGGTTGATCAGCCGTCGATGATGCTGAACGAGCGGTCGGTTTCGGGCGGCGCCTCGCCGTCTCTGTGCGGCCGGAAGTGGGTCGTAGTGATTTAAACGCAGGGATCCGCCTCAGCGCACCTGGCGCCGTTCACTTAATGCTTTGGCGTCGTCATACACGGACAATCGTTCATGATCGGATCCTGCGTGGGTATGTCTCTCATCAATCTGTTTGAGCTCTCGGTGCCCTTGATCCAAGCGCCGATGGCGGGCGTCGCCACCCCTTTGCTGGCGGCAGCGGTATCCGAGGCGGGAGCCTTGGGGTCGATCGGAGTGGGCGCGACCGACGCGGCCGGTGCACGAGCGATGATCGAGGAGGTGCGCCGCCGCACGACCCGCGCGTTCAACGTCAACCTTTTCGTCCACGCTGGGGCAAAGGCCGATCTTTCTCGGGAAGCGCAGTGGCTGGATTGGCTTGCCCCGCTGTTCGTCGCGTACGGCGCAGAACCCCCGAGAGCGCTCAAGACCATCTACAAGAGCTTCGCAGATGATCCCGACATGCTGGCGGTACTGCTGGACCTCGCGCCGCCAGTGGTCAGCTTTCACTTCGGGTTGCCGTCCGCCGACGTGATCTCGGCGTTGCGGACACGTGGTATCTACCTCATGGCGACCGCAACCAGCCTCGACGAAGCACACGCGATCGAGGCGGCAGGGATCGACGCGGTCGTCGCGCAAGGGATTGAGGCTGGCGGGCATCGGGGTGTCTTCGACCCCACCGCGCCCGATGACGGGCTCGGCGTGTTCGCGCTGACCCGGCTCCTGGTGCGCAAGAACAACCTACCAGTTATTGCAGCCGGCGGAATAATGGACGGCGCTGGCATCGCCGCGATGCTCGACCTCGGCGCGTCGGCAGCACAATTGGGAACCGCCTTCATCGCCTGCCCGGAGTCGGCCGCAGACGATGCATACCGGACGGCCCTCACCGGTGCGGGCGCTTACCACACCGTCCTCACGTCGCTTATTTCTGGTCGGCCCGCGCGCGCGCTGGCCAACCGGTTCACAGCTTTGAGCGAGATGGTTGGTGAGCGCCGACCGCCCGATTATCCCATCGCCTATGATGCGGGAAAGGCGCTGCACGCGGCCGCCAAGGCTGGGGGAGAATATGGGTTCGGGGCACAATGGGCAGGTCAAGGTGCGCCGCTATCCCGTGTGATGCCGGCAGCAGCCTTGGTTGAGGCGCTGCGAGAGGAACTCGCACGGCGACGGGTTTGAGGTGTGGTCGGGCCTTGCGCCTTTCCCAGATCGGATTGGCCGCTTCTTCAACCCGGAGCCGTTTACGCGATTCGTCTAGGGCACTGAAAAGGGCGGTGAGATCAAAATGAACGAATGGCCAAAGTTGGAACGCAAAAGGGGTCGCGAATGGCCGCAACTGGGTCTGAGCCGAAGCTTGGGCAGGTACCCCCGCCCCGTAGCTGACGTTCTTACCTAAGCTCCCTTCAGCGGCTCGAGCCTCCATTTGGCAGCAAGCATCGCCTGCAAAAGATCAACGTAGTTCCACCCCTCGGCGCGGGCGGCGATCGCCGAGAGGCAATCCTGATCTTCGCGCCCCGGGCGGCCCGGCCCCGTCATGTTGGGTTTCATGTTAAGGTCGAACAATTTGAACAGACCATGACGATCAGCTCTGCAATCGATCCGGATCGCGGTGCGCGCGTTAACGAGCGCGGCTGCTGCGATGCAGCTGTCGATCATCGCCACTATCGCGGGATCACCCAGCCGCTCGGGACCGATTGCGATGCTGTTGGCGGTGACCGGAACGTCACCGTTATACGGTGCTACTCCGCCACGCTGATCGAAGCGGTACACGGGCGGCAAGGCCCAGTGCGTCGGTGCCCGCGAACCGTCCGGGCGCGGGGACGTGGGCGGCAGGATGGTGACGGTCATCTCGTCCCCGCCAAGAAACTCTTCCACCATCAGTATGTCGCCGAAGGTGGCAGCCTCGATCAACGCCGTCGCGGCATCGCGCAGGGCACCGAGATTTTCCACCAGGGTTACGCCCTGGCTTCCACGCCCGCGCACCGGCTTGACGATCAGCGGAAAGGACATGCCGCACGAAGCGCATGCGTGCTCGACATCGGCGAGTGCGCAGACGTTCTCCTTCGCCGTGCCGGAAAGCAGAAACGATTGCGCTACTGGCAGAGCCGCCTCGGCCAGAAGATGGTTGGTCTCGAACTTGTCGTCGAACGCCTGCATTGCCGAGGGAAGCTGCCCGACGATGTCGAAGTCGACCATCGCCGCTTCAAGCGGATGTCCCTCAAACAAGACGGTGTTCGCCCACAGGACCGATGCGCCGGCTGCGCCCGCGCTACGGATGCCCTCGGCCGTGTCCGGGAAGACCCAGTCGAGTGCCTTGGCAGGGTCTGGCAAGGAGGTAGGCGTGACCACATTCACCCCGGCCGCCCGTAAGGCGAAAGCAATGTCGGCACCGCCATCTGAGTATCCACCCGGTTTGGCGTCCTTTCGCAACCCGCCGATCAGCGGTGGTGGCAGCGCTTGGTAGAGAAGGGCGACCGGCGCTGTTTTCACAAATAATCTCCTACGCCCCGCGCATTAACCCGCAGCGGCGCGCTCATGAAAGGGGCATCGATTGCGGTCATGCGGCAGTGATACCTCATGCATCGGCTTGACCCTGACCGTCGCGCCATGCGCGCTGAAGTACTCCGATGGACCGGACCGGCTAACATTCGGCAATCCGCTCGACGATGGTCTTGATTGCATCGCGCTCGAGGGGCGCGCGATCGATCGAATTGTGGATGCCGATACCCTCGATCAGCGCATCGAGCGCGCGCGCCGTGAGCGGGTCGAAGAAGCGGCCCAGGGCGCCTCGGCTGCTGTCCATCCAATCTTGCATAACCGCGCTGACCGATGGGTGCCGGGCCGCGAAAGCGTAGAGTTCGTAGCTCAACAACAGCGTGCGCGGTTCCGCCCAAATCTGGTTCGCGATGATGTCGATGACTGCCGTACACGCCTCTGCGCGGTCGTTCGCGGCCTCTAGGCGCGCGCGGAAGGCTGCGGAGGATTCCGCCGCCAGCTGCAGGAAGGCCGCCGTGAGCAGGTCCTGTAGCGTCGCGAAGTAATACGTGACCGATCCCAGCGGCACCTGCGCTGCCGCGGCGATGCGGCGATGAGTCGTCGCCGCGGTTCCATGATCCGCAACGACCACCAGAGTCGCATCGATGATGCGCTGCCGCCGTGCAGGATCGTTGCGCCGGGACTGTTGGGTCATTGCCTCTTTACCTCGATCTCGGCATATGTACATATGTACATAACATCGCGGACGATGGGAAGGTAGTAGCTATGACGGACGATCGGGTGAGCAGGCGGACGGTGATCGGCGGTGCTGCGGCGCTTGCGATCGCGGGCAATGCCGGCGTCGGGACCGCGCAGGGCTCGGGAATATCGGCGCTTGGGCGCCGTGGCGGTCGCTGGCTGAATGCGCCCAAGACCTGGAAGGTCGCACCTGGCGGGGACCTGACGCTCGTCACCGACAAGGGCAGCGATTTCTGGCGCGAGACGCATTACGGCTTCACCCGGGACAGCGGTCATTTCCTCGGCTTCGCCACGCCTGCCGCGTTTACCGCCCAACTACGCATTCGCGGCCAGTATCAGAAACTCTACGATCAGGCCGGCATCATGGTGCGGGTCGACGAACGACGCTGGGTCAAGGCGGGGATCGAGTTGTCCGACGGGCGCGCCATGCTGAGCAGCGTGCTGACCGACGGAAAGTCCGACTGGGCAACCGGCCCCTACGAGCATGACGCGCAGGATTTCTGGATGCGCGCGACGGTCGCCAAGGGCGTCCTGCGGTTGCAGGTTTCAGCGGACGGCAAGAGCTGGCCTTTGGTCAGACTGGCGCCCTTTCCAATCGCCCCCGCCTATCAGGTCGGACCGATGGCCTGCACGCCCGAACGGGCCGGACTGGACGTGCACTTTTCAGACCTGAGCATCACATCCCCGTTGGGCAAGGATCTCCACGACCTGAGCTGATCGCAATGACGCAGAAGGACCGGATGCTGGCGGGCGAGCTCTACGTCGCCGACGATCCCGAACTCGTCGCGGACGCGGCGCGCGCTGCCGCGTGGCTCGACCGCTACAACCGCGCATCGACAGCTACTGTGGCCGAGCGTCATGCGCTGTTGGCGGAAGGACTTGGTCACGCGGGGAGCGGTGCGACGATCCGACCGCCGTTCCACTGTGACTATGGCTATAACATTTACCTCGGTGAGGGCGTGTTTCTCAATTTCGGGTGCACGGTGCTCGATGTAGTGCCAGTGCGGATCGGTGCGGGCACTCAGATCGGTCCGGGCGTGCAGATCCTCACCGCCGATCATCCGCGCGATCCGGTCCAGCGTGGCCGGATGCTCGAGTTCGGTCGGCCTGTCACCATCGGCCGCAATGTGTGGATAGGCGGTGGCGCACTGATTTTGCCGGGCATCACGGTCGGAGACGATGCGATCGTCGGCGCAGGCAGTGTCGTGACGCGCGATGTTCCCGATGGCGCGACCGTGGCGGGCAATCCAGCTCGCCTGCTGAGATAGTGGCAGATCATTCAACTACGCCGGACTTCGGACCGACGTGAATGAATGTACGAAGTTCGGAAGGTCAAAAGCGGCCGCGAACGTCCGGACGTGGGTCTTGATGCTTCAGATCATGGCTCTTGAGCGACCCAATGTAACCATAAGGGTGGTTGCCGGTGGCAACCACCTAAATATTGGAGCTGCTTTCGGCTAGCCTGGTTTCGTACGTTAAACCGGTCCTGAACTTGAGCGCCCGATAAAAGTATATGGTACCTGAATCGATCGTGCGGGCCGGTCGCCGACCTGTTGATATAAGGGGTCGGCCAGGATATCGATGGCCGCACTTGCAAGAAGGGCATTGGGTTGACGAATGGTCGTCAGTTGAGGCCACGCCATGCGAGAAATAGGCGCATCGTCGAAGCCCACGACGGACAGGGCCCCGGGTACGGCGATGTTCCTGCGCGCGGCGCTGACCAGAACACCCAGAGCCATCTCGTCGTTGGCGGCAAACACGGCGCTGGGACGATCGTTGGTCGACAGAATTGCGTCGCCGGCCGCCATACCCGACCTGAAGCTGAAGTCGCCGGCTTGAACCCAGGCTTCCCTGATGCCGATCCCCGCGCAACTCATCGCGTCGCAAAAGCCCGCTAGTCGTTTGCCAGACGCATCGTGCGATACGATCCCCTGAACGAACGCAATGTCGCGATGCCCCAGCGTGATGAGGTGATCGGTCATATCGCGGGCAGCCTGATAGTCGTCGATATGAATCACCGCGGCCGACGAGCCGGTTCGTGATGAATTCAGTTTCACGACAGGGATGCCGCGTTGATCGAGCAGGTCGGTGAGATCGGACCAGTCGCAGATCGGCGGTGTTAGAATGACCCCGGCGAGCTGCAATGCCTGCAACGTTCTCGATACCTCGTCGAGCGGCTCGAGCCCGTCGCGGTCGATCCGTTCGACCACAAGATGATAGCCGTGATGGCGGCAGCGGGCCATCGCGCCCAGCTGTACCTCTGCGGCGTACCCCGATGCCGGATCGTCGAAGAACAATCCGATGAGGTAGGACCGCGAACTGGACAGGCTGCGGGCGTAGGCGTTCGGGCGATAACCCAGTTCCGCGACGACCCGCAGGACATGGTCCCGCACCGCTGGCCGAACATGCGCCTCCGCGTTCATCACCCGAGAAACAGTCTTCGGGGACACGCCTGCAGCGCGCGCGACATCCTTGATGGTGACCGGCGGCATCATCGTGCTATAAATCCCATGTTCGATGCCGCCACCACGCGAACGCCGCGATGACGATGTAGCAGGCGCCTGGGAGCATGAATGACATCGTCAAGCCGGCCGCGTCCGCGAGGACGCCGGTCAGCAACGGGATGATGGCGCCGCCGACGACGACCATGCACAAAAGCATCGAGGCATAGGTGGCGGTGGAATGATCATCGGGCAGCGAAAGCGCGAAGATCGTTGGATACATGATAGCGTTGCACAGCCCGACTGCGAGCAGCGCCGCGGCGGCCACCGGCCCCTGCAAACCGATCGCCACCGCAACGAGCCCGACGGCGACGATCGCGCAACCGAGCAGCATCGTCGGCGCACCATAGCGGGTGAGGTAGAGCGCGCCTACCAGTCGACCGACCAACGCACCTGTCCAGTACAGACCTACGAGTTGCCCCGCCGCGACCGGCGAGACGTCCAGGATGTCGTGCATGGATAGGTATTCCACGAGCAGCGTGCCGATCGTGACCTCGGCGCCGACATAGGCGAACATCGCGCCGCCACCTGCCAGCAACCGTCGATTCGACAGCACGCCGGCGATGCCGGAGAGCGACACGCGACGCGGCGTTGAGGACGCGCGCAACAGGTCGCGTCGGCTGATAAAGGCTGCGGCAAGCACAAGTGCAACCAGCGCAACCGCAAGGAACGGCAGAACAACCCGTATGTGGTCTGCCAGATCGCCGGATCGTTGCCGACCCGTCCCGAGAAGCAGTGTGGATCCTGCCAAAGACGCGAGCACGGTACCAAGCGAGTTGAAGCCCTGCAGCAAGGTCAATCGCGAAACGGCGCGGCGTGCTGGTTCGACAACCGGGACGACTATGTTGGCGGCGATCTGCAGGAAGGTGACACCACCGGCGACGGCTAGGAGCGCGAGTAGAACCGTCGTGTATCCAAGCGACCCGAGCGATGCGGCCAGCAGGCCGCAACCGAGCGCGATGACGGCTAGCCCCGCCGCGATGCTTCGCATGTAGCCGAACTTCACCACCAGCACGGTGATCGGTACGGCGAAGAGGAGATAGCTCGAATGGAACGCGAACTGCACCAGCAGCGAGCGCGTGTGGTTCAGCCCTTCGATCATCCGCAACCGGGGCACCAGCAATCCGACAAGCGAGTTAAGGAATCCGCCGAGAAAATAAACGCCTATACAAAGCTGGAACAGCAGAGTTGCGCGCTGTTCGCCGTTAGCGGGCGCAAGGGGCATGCTGCTCGTGTTCACGCCTCATCCTAGCAAGGCGGCGCTGCTGCGCAATGTATGACGACGGCATCATGCTTCGCATTGACATCGATGTCGGAGTTGGCGATCACGCTGCCGAGCCGCTCGGGAAAATGCGGCATGGGAGGATATCTACGATGAGCACGGGATTTCCGCGCATCGCATGCGCGCTGCTGAGCGTCGCGCCGATGGCGCTGTCGGCGCAGACTCTGCCGGGAGTGGCACCTGCGCAGACGTCGGCGTCGAAGGCGGGCGGCGGAACAGGTACACGCACGTCCGAGATCTGGCGGGATACGACGAGGACCGCGGCGGTTCGAGCCGACGCTCTCGTGAAGGCGATGACCAAGGCTGAAAAGCTGCGGTATGTTCACGGCATATTTCCGCCGATGGCAAAGCCGATGACGTCCGACATGATTCCGTCCGCCGGTTACGTGCCCGGAGTCCCTCGTCTGGGCATACCTACGTTGCGCGAAAGCGATGCGTCGCTGGGCGTTGCCAATCAGGTCGAGCAGCGCAAGGGAGATGTGGCCACTGCGCTTCCCGCGAGCCTTGCCACCGCCGCGAGTTTCGATCCCGCCATCGCCTATGCCGGGGGCGCGATGATCGGCAGCGAAGCGCGGGCGAAGACATTCAACGTATTGCTTGCGGGCGGCGTAAACCTGACGCGTGATGCGTGGAACGGGCGAAACTTCGAGTATCTTGGCGAAGATCCGCTGCTCACAGGCGTCATGGGCGCTGCGTCGATCCGGGGCGTCCAGTCGAACCACATCGTCTCGACGATCAAGCATTTCGTCCTGAACAGCCAAGAGACCGGGCGAGCCGTTCTCGACGCGCGGATCGATCCGACGGCGCTACGGGAAAGCGACCTGCTGGCGTTCGAAATCGCGATCGCGGACGGGAAGCCGGGTTCGGTGATGTGCGCGTACAATCGCATCGACGGCGACTATGCCTGCGAGAACAAGTTCCTGTTGACCGACGTTCTGCGCAGGGACTGGAAATATCCAGGGTTCGTCATGTCCGACTGGGGTGCCGTACATTCCACGGAGAAGGCGGCCAACGCAGGGCTCGACCAGGAGTCGGGTCAGGAACTGGATGCCAAGGTCTACTTCGGCACGCCGCTTGCGGCCGCCGTCGCTTCAGGGCGCGTTTCGCCGGCACGGCTCGACAACATGGTACGCCGGATCCTCACCGGGGTCATCGCCAGCGGCCTTTACGACAATCCCACGCCCACGTCCGCGCAGCCGATCGACTATGCCGCGAACGCAGAGATCGCGCAGCGTGCTGCCGAGGCCGGCATCGTCCTGCTCAGGAATGAGAAAGGTCTGTTGCCGCTTGCAAAGACGGCGCGGTCGATCGTGGTCATCGGCGGGCATGCCGACGTCGGCGTGCTGTCCGGGGGCGGCTCGTCCCAGGTTCGCTCGGTCGGCGGCGTGCCGATCGAGATCCCGCTCAAGACCGGCGCGGCAGCGTCTTTCGCACGGGTTACCTATCATTCGTCATCGCCGCTGCGCGCCATCAAGGCCCTGGCGCCGAACGCGCAGGTGACGTTCGTCGACGGCACCGACCCGGTCGCCGCCGCCAAGGCGGCCCGCACCGCCGACCTCGCAATCGTGTTTGCAACGCATTGGCAGACCGAAGCGCAGGATGCGCCATCCCTGTCGCTTCCTGATAATCAGGATGCGATGATCGACGCGGTCGCCGCCGCCAACCGACGCACCATCGTCGTGCTGGAGACCGGTGGACCGGTGTTGATGCCGTGGGCCGCGCGGGTACCGGCTATCGTCGAAGCCTGGTATCCTGGGCAGCGTGGCGGTGGGGCGATCGCGCGCGTGTTGTTCGGCGAGGTCGATGCATCGGGCCGTCTGCCGATCAGCTTCCCCCGGACGATCGAGCAGCTCCCCCGTCCTCGGCCGGTGACTTCGCCGACTGGCGCGACCAGCAACGATGCCTCGGCCAATGCCGGTGCCGGAGATGCCAGCCTGCTTCCGGCCTATCCCGTCACCTATCAGGAGGGGGCGAACGTCGGCTATCGATGGTATGCCACCCGCAAGGACACGCCGTTGTTCCCGTTCGGCTTCGGACTGAGCTATGCCAGCACGAAGATCGGCAACCCACGGTTTTCGGGCGGGACCAATGCCAGTGTGACGTTCACCGTCACCAATCAGACTGCACGTACGGGCACCGCCGTACCTCAACTTTACGCAACGTCACCGGACGGCGGAGCTCCTCGGTTGGTCGGCTGGTCACGTCAGACGCTGGCGGCTGGCGAGACTAGAAACGTGACGATCACTGCCGATCCACGTGCGCTGGCGCAGTGGGAGACCGCGGGATGGCGCGTGAAGGGCGGTACTTACGCACTGAAAATCGCAACGGACGCGCAGACGACGGTCGCGGAAGGCACGGTCAAGCTGACTGACCGGCGTCTGGGGTCGGCCCGTGCTGCTTTTGACACACCTTAAAACAATTCAGCCCATGACGGACATCGATGTCACGCGGTGATTGACATCGATGTCGGCCGGCAGCACGGTTGAGCAACGCGGGGTTACACCGCCAGAATCATACACCGGTAGGGACATGCCGGTCAGGGAGGATGAGTATGAGGGGTTCTATTCCGTCAGCGTTCGCGCGCTCGACGTCGGTATTCGCGTTGGTGGCGGGGCTGGCCATGCCCGGCTTGGCGAATGCGCAGGCCACTCCAGATCCGACTACGACCGTTCAGGCCCAACAGGGCACACCACAAGCCGATACGTCGCCAGGCGCTCCGCAGGTTGAGACTGGTGCGACCGCGACCAATGCGATGCCCGACCAGGCACCAGGCGACGAGATCGTCGTGACCGGCGTTCGCGCATCACTCGAGCGGTCGATCGCGATCAAGCGCGATTCGTTCGGCGTCGTCGATGCAATCAGCGCGGAGGACATCGGCAAGTTCGCCAACACCAATCTTGCGGAATCGCTGCAGCGCATCACCGGCGTGTCGATTGATCGCCGCAATGGCGAAGGCTCGACCGTCACGGTTCGCGGCTTCGGCGCGCAGTACAATCTCGTCACGCTCAACGGCCGTCAGCTCGCGACATCGAACATCGTCGCGGTGGGCGGTGATCAGGGCGGCGACGGCGCGGGGGGCTTCGGTCGGTCGTTCGACTTCTCCAACCTCGCCTCGGAAGGCGTGAAGACGCTGGAAGTCTACAAGACCGGCCGTGCCGCGATCCCCTCGGGTGGCATCGGGGCGGCCGTGAACGTCGTCAGCCGTCGTCCGCTCGACTCCAAGGACACGGGTCTGCTGGGCTCGCTCGGCGTCAAGGGCAGCTACGACAACAGCTCGTCAGACTGTTTCGACTGCGGCGCGCGCGTGACGCCGGAGGTGTCGGGTACCGCCAGCTGGAGCGATCCCAACCAGCGCTTCGGCGTGTCGTTGTTCGGGAGCTACCAGAAACGCAACTTCAGCTTCTCTAGCGTCGCGCCTGACAACTGGAACATCCGGTCGCTGACTGATTTCCTCAACCCCGGCAACGGCTTCGTTAACGGGCAGACGGTAATCAATAACCGTCCGACCAACGGCAACGTGCTGGTCTCCGTGCCGAACGACTCGCGCTATCACTTCTCCGAGGCGAGCCGCGAGCGGATCAACGGGTCGGGCGTTATTCAATTCCGTCCGACCGACACGCTGACCTTCACTGCAGACGGACTCTACGCCCAGCTACGCCAGTCCGAACGTCGCTCCACCCAGTCCAACTGGTTCAACCGCCCGTTCGGCGTAGTCACGTTCGACGACGCCAGCAACGGCATCGCGACGACGAGCTTCCTGTCTGAAACGATCAACGGCGTAAAGGACGAGGCGTTCGAGCAGGCGTATCGCGCGCAGAAGAACAAGCTGTACGATTTCGGTGGCAACATCGAATGGAAGCCGACCGAGCGCTTCTCGCTGGCGATCGACGGCCACGTTGGTCGGGCGGACAGCTCGCCTGACAATCCCAATGGTCAGACTTCGACCACAGTGGCCTTCAACGCGCCGGTCGTCGCTGCACACTCGCTGACGCTCGGCAAGAATGGATTCCCGCAGCAGACGATCGCGATCAACGACGGTTCGGCCAGCACGACGCCGACCGGCCAGTCCTTCATTAAGGGCAACGGCAACGGCGTGATTGATCTGGGCGATCTGTCGAGCGCGGTACAGCGTCAGTTCGCATCCAATCAGACGCAGCGGGTCAAAGAACTACGCGCCGACGCCGGATGGGCATTGAACGATCAGCTCCGCGTTGATGCCGGCGCTGATTATCGCACAACGAATACACGTCAGACGCAGTACAATACGCGCCAGGTGCTGGGTGACTGGGGCAACTCACTGCCGCCCGACATTGCGCGTCTTGCGCCCGGTCAGGTGTTCCAGTTCTGCAACGTGTGCAAGTTCGAGCACAACGACGGAAAACCGGATGCCAACACGCTGGTGGCGTTCCGCACGCAGGATGCAACAAAGCTCTACAATACGCTGCACGACTATTATCTCGGCGTGACGAATGATGGCGTAAACCATGCCGACAACATCGACGCGAACGACGACAACCGCGTTCGCGAGAACATCTGGTCGGGCTATGTCCAGGGATCCTGGAACGGCAAACTGTTCGATCACAACGCGCAGTTGGTTGCCGGCGTCCGTTACGAGAACACCAAGGTGCGTGCGGTTTCACTCCAGCCGGTGCCGACCGCGGTCGTGTGGACTGCGGACAACGACTTCTTCGTGTTGAACACCGCCGATCGGCAGACGCTGTCGTCGCGTGGCGGTTACAGCAACTGGCTGCCGTCGGTGGATACCAAATTCGAGGTCGTCGACAACCTCTTCGCCCGCGCCTCGTACAGCAAGACGATCTCGCGTGCCGGTTACGGCGACCTGTTCGCCTCGACCAACGTCGCCGGTCCAGGCCGCCCGACGGCGATCGGTGGCATAGCGACCGGCACTGCGCACAACACCGATCTCGATCCACTGTCGTCGGACAACATCGACGTCTCGCTCGAATGGTATCCGCGCAAGGACGTGTTCCTGTCGGCGGGCTTCTTCAACAAGAAGGTCCACAACTTCATCGGCCAGACGGTGGTCAACCGCAATCTGTTCGGTCTGCGCGATCCCACTTCGGGCACCGCCGGTACGCGTTCAGGCACGGCGCGTGAGCAGCTGGCTGGCACGTTCAACGCCGACATCACCGACGTGAACCTGTTCACCTACACGGCGCTGCTGCAGCAGAATGCGGGCAACGTCGCGACGACGAACGCGCAGTTCGCAGCCAACTACAACACGCAGAGCCGCGCGTTGAACCAGGGGTTCGTCGATCAGATACTCGGCCAGTACGATATCACCGCCAACGGGCAGGATCCGCTGTTCAACTTCGCGGTCAATACGCCGATCAACAACCAGGACGCGCACATCTACGGCGTCGAACTCGCCGGGCAGTATTTTCTCGGGGATACGGGCTTCGGCGTGGCGGCGAGCTATACGCTTGTCCGCGGCAACATCGGCATCGACATCGCGGCCGATCCAAGCGTGAACACGTTCGCGCTGGTCGGTCTGTCGGATACCGCCAACGCCACTCTGATCTACGACAAGAACGGTATCTCGGCGCGCATGTCGTACAACTGGCGCGACAAGTTCCTCAGTGGCATCAACCGCGGCGGCGATCGCAATCCGGTGTTCACCGCGCCCTATGGTCAGCTCGACCTGTCTGTGAACTTCGACCTCACCTCGCGTTTTGCGCTAGGGTTCGAAGCGATCAACATCACCGAGGAGGGCGTGCGCTCCTACGGCCGCGACAAGAGCAACATCTGGTACCTGTCGGAAGGGTCTGCACGGTATTTGGTCGGAGCGCGATACCGCTTCTGACCAAGTGGCGAGAAGGCCGCTGACGACAGCGGCCTTCCTCGTCTAGGATCATCTCATGGCCTCGGTACTTCTCAACAACATCGACCACCGCGACCTGCGTGTCGCGGTCGGTCATCACGCGCGCTACGGCGATGCAATCAACCAGACGCGCGTCTTCCCGGCCGAGTTCGAGGAACTGCAGCGCGACTATGCGATCCTGCTACGTCGCGACGAGCACGGCGTCCTATTCTCGACCGTCCTGTTGGGGCTCGATCCGGATGAGAACCTGTTCCTGGACGGTGAGAAGTGGGACGCGCGGTACGTTCCTGCGGCACGAGCCCGCGGTCCATTCGCAATCGGTTCGGGTGCCGATGGCGAACCGATGATCCATGTCGATCCGGACCATCCGCGCATCGTCGATGACGGCGAACCGGTGTTTCACGAGCTCGGCGGTAACGCGCCATTGCTCGATCACGTCTCCGCGATGCTGCAGCGGATCTATGTCGGTCTAGAGACCGAGAAGGCGATGTTCGACGCGTTCGCCGCCGCCGGCCTGCTCGAACCCGCTACGCTGCAACTCGATCTCGCCGATGGGCGCCGTTATGACATTCCCGATCGCTTCACCGTCGATGCGGGGAGGCTGGCTGCGCTCGACGGCGACGCTTTGGCAAGGCTCCACCGAGACGGCTTCCTGCGTCCGGCGTTTTGGATCGCCTCGTCGCTCGGCAATCTTCGCCACCTGATCGACCGGAAGCTGCGGAAAGAGTTTCATGGCTGAGAGCTTGCGGGTATCGCGACGCGTCCGCGAGATCGATCACATCGGTGTCCTTGATCTGGAGGCATTGTTAGCGACCGAGGCGCCGGTGATCCTGCGCGGGCTCGCCATCGACTGGCCGCTGGTCCAGGCCGGACGCCGGTCGCCGCAAGAGGCTGCCGCCTATCTGCGCCGGTTCGATGCCGGCCGTCCTGTCACCGGCTACGTCGGCAATCCCGCGATCAGGGGACGTTTCCATTATGACGAGACCGCCACCGCGATGAACTTCGCCGCCAAGCGGATCGCGCTGGGCGACTTCCTTGATCACGTGCTTGGTCATCTCGGCGACGCTGAGGCGCCCGCCTATTATATCGGCTCCACCGATCTCGACACCTATCTCCCCGGCTTCCGCGCCGAGAACGATCTGGTGCCGCACGGCGACGTGTTCAATCGCCACCCGCCGCTCGCTAGCATATGGATCGGCAACCGCACGATCGCATCCGCGCATCATGACATGTCGAACAATGCCGCGATCTGCGCAGTCGGGCGGCGACGCTTCACGCTGTTCCCACCGGAACAGGTCGCCAACCTCTATCCCGGCCCGCTCGCACCTACCCCAGGGGGGCAGGTGGTGAGCATGGTCGATTTCGACGCGCCCGATCTCGATGCCCATCCACGCTTCTCCGCCGCGCTCGCCGCCGGATCTGTTGCGGATCTGGAGGCCGGCGACGTCCTCGTCTACCCGGCCTTGTGGTGGCACCATGTCGAGGCGCTCGACGACTTCAACGTGCTGGTGAACTATTGGTGGAACGCGGCGCCCGCGTTCATGGACACGCCAATGGATACTATGCTGCACGCAATTCTAAGTCTGCGCGACCGTCCCGCGCAGGAGAAGCGCGCGTGGCGCGCGATGTTCGACCATTACGTGTTCGGCGATGCGGAGGCGGTCGCGGCGCATCTGCCGCCACCAGCACGCGGACCGCTCGCACCGCTCGACGAGCCCGGCGCACGGCAGTTGCGCGCCTACCTGCTGCACAGGCTGAACCGATGAACGATACGTCTGAACCTCCACGCACCCGCGTCGTGGTCGCCGGCGGTGGCACCGCCGGATGGATCGCCGCCGCGGCGATCGTGAGGCAACTGGGGTCGCTAGTCGATGTGACCCTCGTCGAATCGGACGAGATCGGCACCGTCGGCGTAGGCGAATCCACCATTCCGACCGCGCGCGGCTTCCACGCCTTTCTCGGCATCGACGAAGCCGCGTTCATGCGTGCCACGCAGGCGACCTTCAAGCTGGGCATCGCATTCGAGAACTGGCGCCAGGTCGGTGACCGCTATTTCCATCCGTTCGGCAGCGTAGGCAGGTCCGTGGCGATCGCCGACTTCCAGCATTTCTGGCTGGAGGCACGTGCACGAGGGTTCGGTGGCGCCTACGGGGACTATTCGCTCGAACAGCAGGCAGCCGGCGCTGACCTCTTCGGTCACGACGAGCAGCATTCGCTGGCCTACGCCTATCACCTTGACGCGACCGCCTATGCGCGGTTCCTGCGCACGCTGGCCGAACCCTGGGGCGTCCGCCGCGTCGAGGGATGCATCGAGCGGGTCGAGCGTGACGGCGAGGGGGGCGACATTGCCGCGCTCGTCCTCGCCTCAGGCGAGCGGATCGCTGGCGACCTGTTCGTCGATTGCACCGGCTTCCGCGCACTGCTGACCGAAGGCACGCTTGATACTGGATTCGAGGACTGGTCGGAATGGCTCGCGACCGACAGGGCGCTCGCCGTGCAAACGGAGACGGTCGGCCCCCCCGTGCCGTACACGCGTGCGATCGCACACGGTGCCGGCTGGCGCTGGCAGATCCCGCTGCAGACGCGGACGGGCAACGGTCTCGTTTATTCCAGCGCGCACATGAGTGACGATCAGGCGCACGAAACGTTGATCAGTGCTCTGGATGGCCGCCCGCTGTTCGAGCCGCGACCGCTACGCTTTCGTTCGGGAATGCGACGGCAGGCTTGGAACAGGAATTGTATAGCGCTGGGCCTGGCAGCGGGCTTCATCGAGCCCCTGGAGTCGACCAGCATCCATCTGAACATGAATGCGGTGATCCGCCTGATCCAGCTGTTCCCATTCCGTGGCGACGATCACGGTGCACTGGCCTCGCGCTTTAACGCGCAATCGCGACACGAATGGGAGCATGTGCGCGACTTTATCATCCTCCATTACCACGTCACCCAACGCGACGATTCGGCATTCTGGCGGGACTGCGCGCGCATGACCATTCCTGACAGCCTTGCTGAGCGGATTGCACTTTTCGCGAAGACCGCTGGCGCTTGGCAGGGACAGGACGACCTGTTCAGGATCGATTCCTGGGTCTCGGTCATGCTCGGGCAAGGCGTCGTGCCCCGCGCGCATCATCGTATCGCCAGCATCATCAAGGGACAGGAGTTGCGAACCTCCTTCGAAGATCTTTCCAGAGGAATAGCAAGTACGGTGCGGCTGCTACCGCGACATTGCGATTTCCTAGCCCGGTATTGCCCGGCTGACGGCTGATGCATCACGTAGCCGCTTGTCTGGGCAGATATCTCACATGAGGGGAATACTTTAATGTGAGGAGCAGATGTTCTCTAGAAAGAGTTTCGATATCCACGGGTCACTAATTTCTATCAGCCATCGGCGCTCCCGTTTCAAAAGGCGGCGCCGCACTCTCTCTCAATATGAACGAGCGTCCGAAGTCGGAAAGCGAAAATGGGCACCGGAATGTCCGGAAGTGGGTCTGGCCGGAAGCTGGGGGCAGGGTGCCTTCGCCCATACCCAGACGCTTGAACTGGCTTCACCCTTTCCCGAAATCTGACGTTCATTCATGATGCCCCATAGACTTCCAAGAACGCACCCAGACGATGCGTATATGGATGTGCTGAATTGATTGCGTTGCGATGAATGGGGAGGCGTACCTGAGCTACACTTGATGTGAGAACATGCCGTCGTGCGAGATGAGGAGCAAGAGTAAGCGAACTATGCGCAAGACCAGCGTGTGCCACGATCCGCGGAATGATCACCCGAGGATGAGTGACCAGCGCTTCATATTCGACAACCAAAAGCCGGGTGCCAAGCCTCTCTTGCCAGAAATTGAACATTTGGTCTTCGACGGTGAAGTGCTCTGCGATCGAGGACAGCGACCAACTCCAAGGCACTCCCCGCGCGAAGTAGGTCCGAAAGCAAGACCAAGCCGCGTCAATGGCTTGCCGACGGACCCATATGATAGGGGCGGACGGCAAAACCGCCGCAGCGAATCCCAGCATCCGCCCGATATCGAGCGACTTGTCGACAATGCGTGCGCCATCACCGAACCTTTCGGCGCACAGTCGGGCGTACAGGTCCGCAAATGTAAGCGGTACGTTGCCGTGTCCGCGTGCTCTTATCCAATCAGGTCCCGTCCCACCGGCGTCGCGGGCAAAGATCGGCAACAGGTTAAGTTCTGCGCCGCCCGCGATCGCCGGATGACTGGCCAGGATCTGCTCGACGAGCGTGGTGCCCGATCGTGGCAGGCCGGTGACGAGTATGGGAGCCTTACTCGGCGTCTGATCAAGCGATGGTAGTGCGATGCCGTCCCATTCGTGGACCATTGCTGCGGCCTGCCTTCGGTCCAAGCCCGGATCGTAAACGCGGTCCGCGGCGACCAGGGCAGCCCCTGCGGAAAACGCGTCGAAGGCGTCGTCGACCTCACCGAGATCATCCAACGCCTTTCCCAAGGCGTAGAGAAGCGGGGCATTCGCTACGGTTCTGCCTGCCGCGTTGGCAGCATGCCGTAGCTGATCGAACAGCGCGTCGCCGAGTGTGAACCGGTGCATCGCGGACAACTCCAGCCAGGTCTGTGCCGAGGCGGACCGCGTGGCGATGACCGCAAGGAAATGCTGACGGGCTTCGTCGAATACGCCAGCCTCCAACGCCAGCGTCCCGGCGAAATGGCGAAACCTCACATTCGCTGGATCCGCTGCGACCAGCGCGCCAGCTCGCCGCATCGCCTCGTCATGACGACCAGCTCGTGCCAGCATCACCGCCTGGGCAAATTGCCGAGACAGATCCGCCGGTATTACGGCCAAGTATCGGTCCATCGATCGCAGCGCGAGCGTCCATTCCCCGTGCTGCGCCAGCGTCTCCGCAAAGACATTCCAGCGATCACCGACGTCTGCGTCCTGATCGAGCCATTGTTCAAGAATGTCGTTGATGACGGCGCGATCCCTGCGCGCGAATGCCGCGTTCAGATCTGCGAACGAAGCGCTACGGCGATGCATGGTCAACGATCCGTCAATTCAATGCTGTACGGCAAAAGAGGCCGGTTCCCCGGCCTCTTTCGTTTCGCTGCAGGTGCCGCTCAGAATCGCAGTTGCAGCTGCACACGGCCATAGCGCGGCGTCTGGTAGTTTACCGGCAGGCGGTAGTCGGCGCTTGCGGATTGGTTGAGGTCGTCGATGCCGCCTTCCTCGTTCCGCTGAAGCACCGCCTTCGAGTTCAGCACGTTGAACACATCGAACCGGACCGAACCGTCGAACGCGTCAGTCGGTAGCTTCACTTGAAGCGTCAGGTCGAGCGTCTTCTGCCAATTGCTCTGAAATCCGGTGCCGCGCTGTACCAGCGTGATCGGATTGTCGTCCGAAACGGCGCCATCTGCGAAGCGACAATAATTGCCGGCTACGCCATATTGCGATGCGTAAGGATCGATGGCGGTCGGCACGACGCCCAGGCAACCGAATTTACGCGGCGAAATCACCTCGATGTTCGCACCGATGTTGATGTATGCGTTGATCTGATAGCTGCCATACGCTTTGAAAGTATGGCGCCGGTGATTGGGCAGATAGCCATAGGAGCCATTGTTGAAACCCGGCTGATCGAAGTCCTGCGTCAGTCCCGCATCGGTCTGGCCGATGTCGGATTTCACGCCGCCCTCGTAATTGCCCACGCCGGCCGCGAGGGTATACGATCCCGCGAGGCTCCACTTGCCGTCGAACTCTCGATCAAACGTGAAGGTCATGGCGCGGTAGGTGCGCTTGGCCTTTGGATAACCGAGCTGCGCCGCGGTCAGCGTCGTCTGGGTGCCGTCGAGCAAGGTGACTTCGGCATCTGACCCTGGATTGATCAGCACATACTGTGAAAAGCCCGAATAGAGGTCGGCACAGGTCAGGCCGTTTTCGTTGCAGTATTTGATCGCCGCCTGATCGATCGCGGCATCCTCAAGTACCTCGTTGAGCTTCTTGTAGGTGTAATAGGCGCCGAACTTCCAGTGATCGCCCACGCGTTGCTCGCCGCCAAGGATATATTCGTCGGCGGATTGCGGCTTCAGGTTGCGCGCGACGGTCGTATCGGTAGCGGCCACGTTGCCATCTGCGCTGATCTGGCAGTTCAGGTTGGTGGTACGAAGGCAGGCATTATAGTTGTTGATCGGAGCGCCCAGGATCGGGACACCATCCGCGCCGATTCCCGCCAGCAGGAATCGTTCGGTGACGTCATACTCGGCGCCCGCCAGGCGAATGTTCGTATTGGCGGCGACAGGCATGAAATACCGGCTGAACGAACCGTAGAACTTGGTCCGCCCGTTGCCGATCGGATCGAACGTGAAGCCTAGGCGCGGACCCCATTGGTTACCCGACTTGTAGAAAGTTTCGCCGCCCGCATTCTTGTTCTCGAACCGATCGTTGCGCAGGCCGAGTTGGAGCGACAGGCGATCGCTGAACAGCGACCAGCTGTCCTCGGCATAGAACGCATCGTTCTGCGAACTGAACGCGCCGGTATTTTCGTAGGTACGGATCGTAACATAGTCGCCCAGCGTGGCGTCGTTGTAGATCCGATAATAGCCGCCGCCGGTGTAGGTGGTACCGCCGCTCGTCTTCAGCTTCTCGCGTTCGTAGCCGAAGCGGATGTGATGCGACCCCAGCAGCTTAAAATACAGATCGGCATCGCCGCGATAGAATTCGCGCTGGTCTTCGTTCGCGGTCTGGCTTGTTGTAGGGTTTGTGCCGGCGACGAGCGCGCCCGAATCGTTGGTGCGGTAATCGCGGACCGTCGGCGTGTCTGGCGTGTTCGAGATCGTGTTCTGACGATCATTGCTGCGACCATAAGCGGCAGATACCGTCAGCCAGTCGGTGAACGTCCCAGTGTAGCGACCAACATAATTGTCGCCGCCATATTCGTAGACGTTGGTCGACTTGTAGGCGCCGATCCGATTGGTATCGGCGTCGTAATCATAGAAATTATACGTGCGCGAACCCGTCGTGCGGAAATAGGTGAACTCGAGGCGCTGTCCATCGGTGATCACCGCATCGACCTTGCCGGCAAAGAACGGGCTGGTCGACTTGTTCGTCCGAAAGGTCGACGTGTCTGCCGCACCGATATCGGTCGGATTGAGCGTCGCACCCGAATTAAGGTTCCTGCTTTCATACAGGCCGTAGAAGAACAGATGGTCCTTGATGAGCGGACCCGACAGGTAGAAATCGGATCGAAGATCGGTCGCATACGCAGCGTCGTTGTCAGAATATTTCGTGTTGGGTGATGTGTCGCGCAACTGCCGGGGCTGGTAAGTGATCACCGCGCCGGCATGGAACTCGTTTGAGCCCGACTTGGTGGTGGCGTTGACGAAGCCGCCGGTGGCGCGTCCGAACTCGGCCGGGAAGCCGCCGTTCTTGACCTCGACCGTCTGGTAGAATTCGAACGGCACTTCGTTCGAGCCGAGGAAGTTGCGGAAGTTCGTGATGTTGAGACCGTTAAGATAGAACGCGTTCTCGCCGACCGAAGACCCTGCGACTGAGGCGAGATTGCCGAACGCCGCGTCGCCCGATGTCGTACCTGGCGATAGCCGGATGACCGAGGTGATGTCGCGGGCAACGGGTACGCGGTTGGCAAGGTCGGCGACGTTGATCGTCGTCCCGGTCGTCGTCCGTTCGAAGTCAGACACACGAACGCGCCCTGCCGTCACGACGATTTCGCCACCGTCGGCGGCTCCCACAGCGGCAAGCGTGAACTGGTTCGACGCGTTGTTCTGCGTCAGCGCGACGCCTTTCTCGGTATAGGCGTCAAACCCTTCGGCGGTGATGGTCACGGTATAAGTACCGGCGGGCACCTGCGGAATGCGGAAGTTCCCAGCCCCGTCGCTCGTCCCGGTGCGACTGAAGCCCTGGCTGTCGGACCGGATTTCCACGGTCGCGTTGGCAATCGCCTTGTCGTCCGTGCTGCGCACGCGTCCGCCTGCGGTGACGTTCTGGAAATCCTGCGCCATTGCAGCGGGCGCTAGCGCGAGAATGCCCACGCCTGCGCCGACAAGTGCGAGGGCTCGTAGCGCAGCGCCTGCGCGCAAAGCCTTGCGCGCCGAAATCGGATTAAATGCCAATGGATCCCCCTGTACCAACCGTCGTCGACGGCGTTGCCGGTAAATCCCCTCCTATTGTTAAAACTACGGCGTTCTAACGCGCCCTCGGTCCGTGAGAGCAAATGTAAGCAATATGACAGTGTGAAGTAAATCTAGTGAAGCATACGTCATCATCATTAGGGCAGAAGGTGTTACCCTTACGCCACGCTTTATTACAATGATGACTATTAGCTGCTCAAAATTCCAGCAATTCAATGGGCGCTGCTCAATATTGATGCAGTCAGCAGGATGGCCGATCGCGTCGTTAACGCATTGGTGGACATTCTGGCAAAAGCAGGAACCAACTACCGTGGGTCAGGACTTTTGTGGTTGCCGCCCGTGATGCAAGAGGTTCTGACCGTGTATCGCCACCCGCCTTCCCGCAAGCGGACGGGCCGCTCCCCTCTCCCATCACGACATTCGCGAGCGGGTAGCCGGACTTCAAAATCAATCATTCCCAAGGATGAACCAGCGTCCGAAGTTGGGAGGCAGGGAAGTGCGCCTGAATGTCCACTTGTGGGTCCTATCAGCTGCGCGCTGCCGGGCAGTTCCGCCCACATCCAGACGTTCAACGACCGCTGAGGCGTTCCCGATTGCAGCCGTCCGTTCAGCACTTCATTGTCTGCGGTATGGGCAAGCATGATCGACTATGGGCGCGTTACTGGGCGATCCGTGACAGTCATAAAAACGGATACTGGATGCCAATTCTATGGCATCTTGCTCTTCGGCGCGACAGTATAGCTATGACGGAGCTAAGCAGCACTTTTGCCAAAATCGGGCGAATTGCTGATCCTTTCAGTCAAAGTGGTCTCGCATATCGAGCTTATCGCGCTGGCAGCGCTCTGGGCGCACAGCACCTCGCTATGAATGCGTTCAATCGGCGCGACCTATCGGGCTATCGGTACTGGCTCGGCCACGCGGCTCGGCTTGGTGATTGCGATGCGAAGTCGGAGCATAGCCGGTTCGAGATCAGGCTACCGCATCAAAACGCTGCTTTGATCGGCCGCAAGCGCCCGCATCGCGCTTCAGACTTCGAGTAGCTGCCGGGCGACATCGCCCAGTTGCGGACGTTCGGGAGGCCCAATAGCTAACCCGAAAGCGGACGGCGTTGTTGCCTCACTGCGCTGAAAGCCTCATCCCTCGATCATGAAAACCCATATGTCAGCTTATTCAGGCCCCGCCATTGCATGCCTGTTGTCGCTCGCAGCAGCTGGCTGTGGATCACCAGCACCGAAAGTGCCGGACACAGCGCCGTTCCGGTATAATGGCACAACACTAACTTTCCCAGAAGGAACGGTAGACGCGCGAATAGAGGAGAGCGCAAAGAAAAGTGCGTATGCCCGCTTAGTTCCGGACCAGCCAAAATCGGGTAGCCCGGTTGACGCTAGATATTACATTGATCTCGGCAGGGGACATACTGGAAAGAGCTATGCTGGCGGGTATTGGCTTGGATTTCATCAATATCCGTCGAATAGCGTGCAAACTAAATTAGATAAAGATTATACAATGTTTTGTCCGGCACCGGACGGGCTGAGACTATTTTTTCGGTGCGCGGTACTTCTGCGAAGTCTGCCCGCAGCAGCGATCCAGTTTAAAAACGCACCCCTATCGCCAGAATCGGCTCGATCAATGGTAAGAGATGCCGAACTATATCTGACACGGGCGAAGGCGCAGAGAGCCACTGATCGAACGTCGGAACGACGGCGATCAGAACCAACGCCGAGAAAGCCCCTCATCTTTGTTCCGTATCCCTACAAGCATTGAGCTATTATCTTCGCTGGTAGGACTTTTGAGCGCCCGAAGCATGCCGGATGAGCGAAGGGGTGGGAAAACTAGGGTCATGGCTCGTTGGCGAACTTCCGCTTACCCGCCAATCTCCCCGAAAACGGTCAGGCCGTTATCTTTCCAATGCTGAACATTCCCGGAGCCGAGTACGGCGGAGATCCCCTCCGCCGCGCCCGGGCAGATCCCGCTTCAATGCCGTATTCCGCCGCAGGCCAGGCGGCGATGTACCCCGGCAATACCCCGTCTCAAAACGGCCAAAGTCGGACGTAACATACCGTTCTCAGTGTGCCAGTAAGCTGCCGTTCCTTAATGCCGGAAGCGTTGCCGCAACTTCGTCGCGAGCGAGACGATCAGCGCAGCAGGAATGCCGCCAACGACGCATCCGGCCGCAACCCAAAGGGCGAGCATTACGAGCATAATCGCGAACGCGCCGAGTTCTTGCCATCCCGTGATCTTCCACGGCTCCATGAAGATCACGCCAAAGCCGTAGGACAGGAGAAATGGCGCTCGAAAGCCCGGACCATTCTGTGACAGGACTGCCGCACCAACGATCCAGCAGGAAGTAATTAGCGCAGCGAGCGGAAGCACGATGAGGCCGGAAAAGTCCATCGTGTTGAGTTAGCGGCAGCTTTGACTATGATCCAGCCGCAAGCCCGCCCGTCCGCACTCCTTCTTACCTCAGCCATTCCGCGTCCGCCCAGTTGCGGCCGTTCAGCCGCATGGCATAACCCGCAAATGGTCAGCGTACGCCTGCCTTTGGGCAAATCTCTCGTTTGGGTGCTCTCCACCTTCGTGATCCTCGGGCTTCCGGCGACAAGCTGGATTTACTGGCCCGCTGTAGGAGAGTCGGGGGTACTTTCGCCCGAGGCCGACACGATCATCATACCGATGATGGCTAGCATCCTCCTTGCTGTCCTGCTTTCGCCCGTCGTTTGCGGGATAACGTGGCTCTGCCTCCGTGGGAGCGATAATGCTGGCAGCCCGCTGGCATGGGACAGAACCCGACCCATCCGTAGCTCCATAGTGACGCTCTGCTTCGCAATCCCGTTCTGCTTCGGGCTTTCGTTGTTGATAGATGAGTTCGCCGCGCCGCCCGGCTGGCACGGCCTTTGGTGGTTGCCCTATACGCTTGTTACGCTCTTTTGGCTGGCGGTGATGCGCGGGTCGGCCCTCTCAAAGCGGAATGGCAGATAACCTCCCATCCCGGCCATTCCGCTGACGCCCATAGTCCGCCGCTCAGGGGTTTGATCGACTCGCCCCGAACCTGCCGTTGGTTCAGCTTGGCATTGAAGGCGACGGTGATCTTCGGCGGGGGAAGTTTGTGCGTCACAGCGGCCTGTCCGCTTTCCTTCCCAATTCGGACATTCCGCTTCCGCCCAAAGTCGGACGATCCGGTAGGCAACTCGCAGTCTCAAAAGCGGTCATCTGTTCATGCCGATGATGCCAAACCCGGCGATGACATGATGCAAAAATCGAAAGTTTTGCATCACGAATGAGGTGGGATCAGCTCGCCTGCTAGCGCGTAGCAGCCGACACCCGCCCGCCGGCTCCTCGCTGTTACATCCAGTAAAGAGCTACAACCATACCGACGCCAATAGCTCCAATCACTATTCCGAGATGGGAACGTCGTGCCTTATAAGATAGGGATTGTTCGGTATTTAGTAAATCGGCTAAGTCCGGTACCTTGCCCGCTGTAATCCAAGGATGACGGCCTGCTAATGACTTTGCCAGATCGCGCGTGAACTCTGGACCATCGCTCCAGGTTTTGTGCCGATCTAATAGCTTTTCTGCTTCTAGTATTACGTTTTCCTTCCAAGTCGACGGATCGGATAAATATCTTTTAATAGATGACAGATTTTTAGCCGCCTCAAATACAACGTCGCCAGGACTAGTCTGAATTCCAGTAGCAGCGAGAACCTCAATTAAACCCGGGCGGCAATTTAGTTCGCCACTCAAAACTGGATGGACGGCGCGACTAAGCCTAACGCCATAATCCTGCTCCCCCCTGCTGTTGACATAACTGATTACGACACCGTCTTTTTCGATAAATGCCTGCGTATTATAACCAAGAATGCCGTTGGATTGGATAAGCGACCAGCCCTGGCCTGACACCAGCACAGCCATGGGAGGACAGACATCACTCAGCGGAAGCACTTTGGATTTAACCATCGCGCCTTTTTGACAGGCACCAATTGCGAAAACCTAAATGTCAGCTAGCCGGTTGCGATGCAAAACTCACAAGTTTTGCATCGACCAAAGGGCGGCGGAAAACCGAGCGTTCCGCCGATGCAAAAGATTGATGCATGCGGGATGCTTGGCTCAGTGGCCGGTTTCTTGGGGCGCTGCCCGCGAAGCGGAAGGTCCGCTTTCCTCTCCAAACCTGACATTCGCGAGCGGATAGCCGGGCTCCAAATCGGTCATTCGCAAAGATTAACGAGCGTCCGAAGTTGGGAAGCGGGGGAAGGGGCGTGAGCGTCCGCTTCTGGGTCCTCGTGTTTCCGGACGGTCGCGGCCAGTTCCGCACACGGGCACGATTGTTCAACCTTTCAACAGCCATAGCCGAGAGGCGATCAGAAATGACTTACAAGACGGATCGTCCCAGTCGGACGAAAGCCATCGCCGTTTATAGTGTTGTCCTGTGCGTAGGGGCGGCTCTAGGTTTGCTTGTCAGAGCGGGCGTGATCACCGACCATCTGCTCTAGTGATAGCGGCCAGCGCTGGCTCAACCGACGTTCGCTTTCCCACCATAATCTCGCGCCTAACCGGCAACCGCTTAAATTGCCGAACCTAGCGTTGCCTAGCAGTTTCGCCCAATTGCGGACGTCGCAACGCCTCGATAAGCTACGTCGGTGATGGCACTCAAACTCCCAAAACTTCTATGGGCATGTCCGCTTGTAGCGGGAGTCTCCTGCTCGACCATGGCGCAAGACACTGCATCGGTGCCCGATTCCTCCTTGGAGCATTTAGCCATTGTTGAAAGCAGGCTCTTTCCCCGTCTCAAGTCCTTGGTTTACAACGATGCTCGGTTGCGCTCTGAGATCAGGCGAATAGGATACGCAAAGGGTTGTCGTGCTGTGCATGACAGTCGCCATGAAGTGATGGAGGAATACGGGCCTAAGTTAGTGCCATTCACTGTAACGGCGATTCGCCACGTCGTGCCAGCAGGGAGGCTAAACGGCATGCGCGTACTCTCGTTCTTGGCAATGCCGCTGACGATTTACCAAGGGCGCATCGATGTCGAACTTGAAATGACTGCTGGGCCGATTTTGCAATCCGCCGACGTTGCAATGCGAGCCGTGTTTAAGGCACGGACGAAAGTTATTGCGACAGAAAGAAGCCACTCGGCAAATGTCATTGCGCCCAAGGCTGACGTTGCAGCGGCTGTTGGGATCAAGGGGACGTACGATCTCGACGATCCCTCGCAAATTAGCCTCGCCTGTGCCGAACTTTTAATTTCGCCACGTGCACGCCCGAAAATCAGCACGCCTCCTTTGCCGAAACCTTACGTGGTTATGCCAAATCCCTGATGCTTCACCTTCGGTGGTTCGCCGCTGCGAGTGACCGCTTTCGGCCATAACGGGCACCTTGGTATCACAACAACGAATGTCTGCGTTCTTCTCTATCACGACATTCGCGGACCGCCGGGCCCAGAATTATTAATTCGCCACGATGAACCAGCGTCTGAAGTTAGGAAGCGAGGGAAGGGGCGTGAGCGTCCGCTTCTGGGTCCTGTTCGCAATTCTCTATGATCTGAGGAGGTCGACGTTCTCAAAGTAGCGGTCCGAAGGGATAGTGGACCAAAATGCCGACTTGAGCCCTCCCCGGCTATTCTCGTTGGAAAACCTGCCTTGATGACCTCGCTGCCGATCCGACGTTAAGCGAGATAATCCGACCTCCAGTCGCTCATTTTGACTTGACGGGGCGCGTTGACCCTCGCGCGCTTGCGGGAACTATGGCCGCATCCTAACCCTCGCACCGTTGCATCCCAAGGAGCCGCATATTGTCCGTCAAACTGATGCTCGCCGCTCTACTGTCCACCACGCTGGCGACTGCCGCGGCGAGGGGGCAGGCGGTACCCGCGCCGGTCGTGCAGCCGGGTGAGAGTGCAGACGACGCGCGTTTGAAGCAGCTGTTCTACAACAGCGATGAGGCGAGCTTAGAACGTCATCCCATCGAGGCGGTTTTCCGTGGCGACCTGCGCTACGCCGACCAGTTCGGCGACTATCTGACCGATAGGTATCTCGTGGCCGAGCGCGCGGCAGTGGAGCATGACCTCGCGACCCTGAACACAATCGATCGTACCCGGCTGACCCCGACAAATCAGATTGCCTATGACGTCTTCAAGACGCGAAACGAGACTGATCTCGCCGGTTTTGCGCCCGCGCTCTTGAAGGTGCAGCGCGACCTGCCGATCGACCATATGAACGGGTTTCAGACCTTCTATCCTGATTTCGCGTCGGGCAATGGCGCCGCGCCGTTCAAGACGCTCGCCGACTATGAGAACAATTTAAAGCGCAACGCGAAATATGCCGTTGTCCTCGACCGCGCTATTGGCCTGTTCCGGCAGGGGATAAAGGACAAGATCGTCCAACCCAAGCTGGTCGTCACCAACATAATCCAGGAGTTCGACAACCTCATCGTGGAAGGGGTCGAGGGCTCGACCTTCTACGGCCCAGTGAAGACGTTTCCGGCAATGATCCCCGCAGCGGACCAAGCGCGTCTGAAGGCTGCCTATGCCGCGCAGATTCGCGACGTGATCATACCTGCGCATCGGCAGATGCGCGATTTCCTCGTTAACGTCTATCTGCCCGCCGCGCGCGACACGGTAGGTCTTTCCTTCCTGCCCGGCGGCGACGCCTATTACACATTTCTGATCCGGCAAAACACGACGCTGCCGATGACCGCGGAGCAGGTTCACCAGCTCGGCCTAACCGAGGTCGCGCGAATCCTGAAGAGCATGGAAGCGCAGAAACAGGCGGTCGGGTTCAAGGGCAACCTGCCGGCGTTCTTCGCCTTCCTGCGTACCGACAAGCAATTCCAGCCGAGCTCGGTGGACCAGCTGCGCAACGGTTACCGGGGAATCGAGGCGCGAATCTCAAAGCTAATCCCCGAGCAATTCTCGCTGACGCCGAAGACGACGCTGGAGATCCGGCCGGTCCCGGCGTTCAAGGAGAAGACCGAGGCGGCCGGATCGTACAACGCCGGCACGCCCGACGGGTCGCGACCGGGCGTGTTCTACTACAACACCTACGACCTGCCCTCGCGTTACATGTGGGAAATGGAGACGCTGTTCTTACACGAAGGCGTGCCGGGGCATCATTTCCAGATCAGCCTCGCGCAGGAGAACACCGCGCTGCCCGCGTTCATGCGGTTCGGCGACAATACCGCCTATGTCGAGGGCTGGGCGCTCTATGCCGAGAGCCTGTGGAAGGAACTCGGCATGGAAACCGATCCGTATCAGCGGATGGGCGGGCTGAACGACGAGATGCTACGCGCGATGAGGCTCGTCGTCGACAGCGGCATCCATGCCAAGGGTTGGACGCGGGATCAGGCAATCGCCTACATGCTCGCGAATTCGCCAATGGCGCGGACCGATGCGACGGCGGAAGTCGAACGCTACATTGCTATCCCGGGACAGGCGCTGGCCTACAAGATCGGTCAACTGACGATCGCGCGTACCAAGGCGAAGGCGCAGATGATGCTTGGCCCGAAGTTCGATCCGCGCGATTTTCATGCGCAGGTGCTTGATACCGGAGCGCTGCCGATGCCGGTGCTAGAGGCTAAGATCGACAAGTGGATCGCTGCTGGCGGCGGTGCGGCGAAGCGAGCGGCCGCCCGATAGCCAAGCGGGCTCGACGTGTCCTGACGGCTAAACAGGCTTGCCCGTATCGACTCCGCAAGGACGGCGGCACGGACTCGAAGCGCAAGTTCTATGCAGTCGGACCCCTGGTAAACCAGTCGACAACGTTGAGATTTTGTCCCGTCCGAATCCGGAATTTGGATCAGGGTACAGTGACTGGTGGCAGATGAGCTGAGCGACGAAGATAAATAAGCGACCGTCTAGGGGAGCGGCGGGCGCTGGTTGAATGTCGCTTCCATCCAACTGTTGGCCCCTAAAGCCACCCTTTGGATCTCTGAGAAGATCAAGTTAAGATCACGCGACGGGCGGACTTTCCTTTCTCGCGTTTTAGCCGCAAGTAACGGCTAGATGGCTCTCTCACCCGACTATTATGCTGTTCTAGGTGTGTCCTCGACGGCAAGTCGCTACACTATCCACGCCGCGTGGAAAGCGCTGCTCCGTCAGTATCACCCTGATGCCAATCATGGAGTGGATGTTTCTGCCCGTGCGAACGAGATCAACGAGGCGTATTCCGTTTTGGGAAAAAAGGACGCACGCGCCGCCTATGATCGCTCGCAGATCAGGCCGTCTGCCCACCGAGCGACCGCGGACCGCCCGTTTCACCCCAGGAAAGCTGGCAGGCGCCCGATGCGATCTAGCCCATCGATGCAGCCCAGCGGTAGCTTCTCGCAGCCGCTAGAGCCCAACGAATGGCTGATGGGCCTATTCCTGCTGATCCTCACCGCCGCACCGAATCGCTACAATCCTGGTTCTGTGGAATGAGGAATCCGGATTGGTACCTGCGGTTCGACGTAGCGTCTCTGCTAATCCCGTGCGTGAGCTTCCTGCAAAAGCCGTCCGCCGCTCATCGGTACAAAACTCAGACTTGGACAGCCTGCTTCCTAAACTATCGCCCATTCCCGATATTCGAGTTCGCAAAGTCAGGCGCCAAAAGCAGTCGTAACGCGGAGATGAACGAGCGGCTGTAGTTGGGAAGCTGGGTAGGGGGCGGGGACGTCTGCTTCTGGGGCTTGCCGGCCGCAAAGCGGACCGCCGGCTAGCGCCCCAGTTCCGGACATAGTGCCCTAGAGCGGCGAATGCCCGCCGCTAGTCAAGACGATTTGGCCGAGTCCAGTCGGGGGTGCCGATCCGGCATCCCCAGATGCGGGTGGGTATGGGCTTGCCACTCAGCTGCCGCGGGAATGGCCAACCGAAAAGTGCCTGCGCCATCACCGAGCATCGCCTGCCTGGCAAGCAGTTCATCCGAGTCCGGGCGATAAGCCCGGCGTCGCTTTCCCAGGAATACAGCGCCCCCTCGCCACGAAGCTTAAACCGGTCGAAGTTCCAGTTCCCGCGGCATCGCCCGACGAAGCTCGCTATCATCCGCTCCCGCCCGATGTCCGGTGACGGCGTCGAAGCAGCTGCGCTCGCCAGCGAGTCGCTGGGCACGTAGCGCGGGGTGAGGCAGCCGACGAGCATCAGAACCGCTAGCACCGGCAGCCCAAACATCCCGGCGAAGAATGACACCTTGCTCATTTTTCACAAATTACGAGCACGAGCTTGGAAACCGGTTAACGCGGGGCGTATCGACTACTTACGCGGCTTAGGATTCGGCCTGGCCGGAATGTCCGCTTCCCAGCAGTTTAGGTCGTACAGGCAACTGATTTGGACGCCCAAAAACTGCCGTCAAACCGGATGAACGAATGTCCGAAAGTCGGAGCCGGGGAAGGACCCTTTAATGTCCCTTTGTGGGTCGAGGCGGCTAATCATCTCATGGTGAGCCACGGCGCTTGGGTTTGGCATCAATCGGCGCCAAGACGAAGGCGAAGCTGGCGAGCCGGTTCCGGCCTACGGCTTTTGGCTGACTGGTGAGTTCGCTTAATCGTTTGAGCAGCGCGTTCACCTCGGCAACGTTTTCTGAGCTGAGCCATCCCTTATTTCGCGATGCCCAGAGCTCTCTCGCCGGACCGGCAACCACGGCATCGCTTCCTTCCAGAGCGTTGTCGAAATCCCGCTCGGCGATCTGCAGCAGGCTTTTGGCAAAGGCGCGTAGTTCTGCAGAGTTGCCATCTTCAGCGAGGTCATAGACGAGGCGAAGCGGGGCGCTGCCTTTGCCAACGAGACGGTAACGGCGCTCGGCTCCGCCGCCAGGCACCTCCTCGACCAATCCGCCTGATACGAGTGCGCGTAGGTGGTAGTAGAGGCCATCCGCGGGCCGACCGAGCTGATCCGCCAAATCAGTTACGCCAGCCTCTCCACCGAGCGCGGCAATCGTGTCTACCATCTCTTGACGCACCGGCGAGCTGAGTAGCCGGACCTGTGCCGGATCTCGAACTCCACGCAAATCATCATCATTCATCAGCGTGGACCTTTGTTGAAGAAGATGGTGTATATTTCAACGAATCGCATCAGGGAAGATGCCGGGTTAAAACGCTGAAAGGTAGAACGGCATTGTTGCTGCGTATCGGATCAACCCTCATTTCGACTTCCTTGGCACTGCTCGCCGCGCCGGCCAATGCGGCCGCTGCTCCGACATACGATCCCGTCGCGCTACGGGCGGATCTTCGCTTCGCACTCGACACCATCAAGCATCAGCATCCCGACCTTGGTCATTCAGTCACAACGGCGAAGCTGGAGCTGGAAGGCGAGAGGGTGCGCCGGCAACTCGACCATCCTATGAACCAGGCTGAAGCCTGGGCGACATTGGCGCAGCTCAATCGCACGCTGGCGGACGGCCATCTGTTTATTGGTCTGCCCGATTGGCGAGGGCAGAGTACGGAGGCGATCCGGCAAGGCACGGGATTCTTTCCGTTCGAGGTCAGGCTCGATGCCAAGGGCTTCCCAATCATCACTGCTGCGCTGGGCGGAGCGGCCACGCCGTTGGCCGGTCGCCGCATCCTGCGCATCGACGGGCGCGATGCGCGTGCGATAGCCCGCTCTCTAGTAGCAAGGGCACACGGGGACACGCCGGCCTTCCGCCAGGCCCTGCTGGCGCAACGCTGGTGGCTGTTTTTCGCAAAGCTGTACGGAACGCCGGTCGCCTATGATTTCGTCCTGAGCGGGCCTGGTAAGAAGCACCATGTCGTGGCGGGTTATGCGCTTCCGGCCATTTTGCAGCGGGATGCCGATTTCAACCGCCTGTTCATGTGCCGCATTGATGCGGAAGGAACAGCGCAGCTGACGGTCGCGTCGTTTGTTTGGGAGGACAAAGCGCGCTTCCTGCAGTTCACGCATGATTGTTTTAGCCGGGTGAAGGCTGCTGGCGTCAGCCGCCTCGTCATCGATGTCAGTGCTAATGGTGGTGGCAATGACGACATGTGGAAGGACGGCATTCTCCGATACATAGCGACACGGCCGTACAAGCAAGGATCGACCTATCTCAAGTGAGAACGCTCGGGTGCGGTGACCGCAGGCACGATTGAGACGCCAACGCAGCCGGTTGTCGACGAGCCACTCCACTTTTCCGGAAAAGTGACGGTTTTGATCGGGCCGCTGACCTATTCCTCCGCCGTGCTCTTCAGCAACGTGGTGCGCGATTATGGCTTCGGAACGCTGGCTGGAACTGGCGGTGCGGCTCGAATTCGACAGTCCGGAGGGGTGCAGAGCGTGGACTTGCCCAACACGGGCTTAGTTCTCTCATACCCGCGTTTCGTCGTCGATCCGCCCTCCGGATCGCGCGGACCGACTTACCTGCAGCCCGACTATTCACGGTAGTAGATGCAAGCTCAACTCACGAGAACACGCAGCTGAACGGGCGTCCGAAGTTGGGAGGCCTCAAGGGCGGGCTGAACGTCGTGTTTTGGGTCAGTCACCTCCTACGATCGTTAGGTGTATGGCATCTCGCCTGAAACGGTGGCTGGAGGCGCATGTAAATGAATAAACGACCTTTAATCGTATTTGACGTCAATGAGACACTACTGGATATCGAGGTTCTTGAACCTTTGTTCACCAATATCTTTACGACTCCCGGTCGGATGCGGGAATGGTTCGCGCAGGTGATTCTGTATTCGGAAGCGCTGTCGCTAGCCGGGCCCTACGTCGCGTTCGGCAAGCTGGGCGTAGCCGCATTGCAGATGCTTGGCCAGATCCACGGCGTTGCGGTAACGGACGATCATGTTTGGCAGCTCGGTGCGCTGATGACGGATATGCCGGTACATGCCGATGTCGCTGCCGGTCTGGCCGTGTTGAAAGACGCCGGGTTCTCGATCGTCACGCTTACCAACTCGCCGAACAGTGCCGGGCCCGATGTGCTCGACCGGGCAGGTCTGGGGTCGATGTTCGACCATCGGTTTACGGTCGATACCGTGCGGTGCTTCAAGCCGACGCCGGCAACTTACCAACTGGTACAGGACACCATGGCGGCCGCACCGGACACGACCTGGCTGATCGCGGCACACGCATGGGACACGATCGGCGCGCAGGCGTTCGGATGGAAGGCCGCGTTGGTCACGCGTGGCGTGAACGCGCCTCTCGTCCTCGACGGCATTCCCCAGCCGACGCTGGTTGCGCACGACGTCGGTGAGGCGGCGCGCGCGATCGCAGCCGGACGATAGCGGCATGCCCACACGATCCTAGGCCTAGCGTGCGGCGTCTTTCATCATCCCGGCGACCTTGGCCGTTAGCGCTTCCAGCGTGAACGGCTTCGTCAACAGCTCCATGCCGGGTTCCAGATGGCCGTTTCCGACCGCGGCGTTCTCCGCATAGCCGGTGATGAAGAGCACCTTCAGACCGGGCCGCAACGATCGCGCGGCATCGGCGACTTGGCGTCCGTTCATACCGTTGGGCAGCCCGACGTCGGTGATGAGGAGTCCGACCTGCGTGCCTGCCTGCAACATCTTGAGCCCGGCTGCGCCATCGGCCGCACCGATCACGGTGTAGCCGACTTCGCCAAGAACCTCGTCAATCAAATGACGGATTGTCGCTTCGTCGTCGACGACCAGAACGGTTCCTCTGCCAACAGTCGTCGCGGTAGAAATCGCAGCTTCCTGCTCAGGCAGACTGGCATCGCCGAGGTGGCGCGGCAGATAGATGCAGATCGTCGTCCCTATGCCCAATTCTGAGTAGATCCGGACCTGTCCCTCGGACTGGCGGGCAAAGCCGTAGATCATGGACAACCCTAGGCCGGTACCCTCGCCGAGCGGCTTGGTCGTGAAGAACGGTTCGAACGCGCGCTCCATGGTCTCTGCGGTCATCCCGGTGCCGGTGTCGGTGATGCAGATCGAGAGATATTGGCCGGGCGGCAGATCGCGCTCGCGGCCCGAGCGATCGTCGAGCCATTTGTTGGCCGTCTCGATCGTCAGCCGGCCGCCGTCGGGCATCGCGTCGCGGGCATTGATGCTAAGGTTGAGGAGAGCGTTTTCCAGCTGGCCGGCATCGATACATGCAGGCCACAGACCGCCCGCACCGACGACCTCGATATTGATTGCCGGCCCCACCGTCCGGCGGAGCAGGTCTTCCATGCCTGCAATCAACCGGTTCACCTCGATAGGCTTCGGATCGAGCGTCTGGCGTCGTGAGAATGCAAGCAGGCGCTGCGTAAGCGACGCTGCACGCCTCCCTGCGCCCTGTGCCGCCAGCACGAAGCGGTCGAGATCGTCGAGCCGCCCGCGAGCGACGCGCATCTGGAGCAACTCGAGATTGCCCATCATGCCCGTCAGCAGATTGTTAAAATCATGCGCGAGCCCGCCAGTAAGCTGACCGACCGCTTCCATCTTCTGCGCCTGGCGAAGTTGATCCTGGGTCTGGGCAAGTTCCGCCTCGCGCGCTTTCTCCACCGTGATATCCCGACCCGTCGCATAGGTCAGATCGCCAGCCGGTGCGGCAACCCACGCGATCCACCGGAACGAGCCGTCCTTGTGGCGATAGCGATTCTGGACATGGGGCCGCTCGCCAGCCTTCGCAGCCTGATAGGCGTCGACCGTGTCGCGGTGATCGTCCGGCAGGACGAACTCGTTGACATGACGTCCGACCAACTCGTCGGGCTCATAGCCCAGCACCGTCGTCCACGCGGGGTTTACCCGACGGAAGACGCCGTCGAAATCGATGACGAGCATCAGGTCGGGCGAGGTATCCCACATGCGATCGCGTTCCGCAGTTCGCTTGTCGATCTGATCTTCGAGCGTTTCGTTGAGGTCGCGCAATGCCTCCTCCGCTGCACGGCGGGCGGAGATGTCGTTGAACAGGATCGCGACCCGTTGATCGACCGCATCGCCAAAGCGAAAGGCGTAGACGTCGAACCAGCGGCCTAGCGCCGCGGAGCCCTCCTCGAAGCGAACCGGTTCGCCGGTCCGCGCGACCCGTCCGTAGATGTCGTAGAAATGCTCCTCCAGATCGGGGACCGCGTCGCGCAACCAGCGGCCTCGGATCGCCTCGACAAAGCCGGTCTGGCGATAGAAGGCCGGGTTCGCCTCAAGGACGCGGTAGTCGACCGGTGCTGCTGCATCGCCAAGGTCGACCTCGACGATGCAGAACCCGGATTCGATGGAATCGAACAGCGTACGATAGCGCGCGTCGCTGTGGGTCAATTGCTCCCGGCTGACCTGAAGCTCGTCGAAGCGGCGATCGCGGTCCGCGACGGTGCGCCGCAGATCGAGCTGTGCCATGACCTGCCGCGCCAGGACGAGCAGCGTCTCCTGCTGGAGTTCGGTAAATTCCCGCGCTCGGTGATCCAGGACGCAAAGTGTCCCAATCGCCAGTCCGTCCTCCGTCTTGAGCAACGCGCCAGCATAGGCACGGATGTGCGGGTCCCCGGTGACCAAGGGATTGCAATCGAATCGGCGATCCATAGTCAGGTCGGGAACGACGAGGAGATCGTCTTCCAGCAGCGCCTTGACGCAGAATGAACTTTCGAACGGCGTCTCGCGCACGCCGAGGCCGACTTCGGCCTTGAAGAACTGCCGTCCGTCCCCGACCAGATTCACGACGGCAATGGGGGTATCGCAGAGCTTGGCAGTAAGCGCCGCGAGCTCGTCGAACGACCGTTCGCTCGGCGAGTCCATCACGTCGTAGCATGCCAACGCCGCCAGCCGGTGCTGCTCACGATCTTCGAACTCGTCGAGGTTTGCCAATGGTCTAGTTTCTGTACTGAGAGGTGCGCCCGCGGTGCATTATCATCTCCCTATAAACGGGCAACGCACAGATTTTGTCCGCGATCGGACGTCTTGTAGACGCATGACGCGATTGTTCGCGTATCACGCTAAACGAACGTCCGAAGCTGGGAGGCGGGGAGGGGCACGTGAACGTCCGTTTGTGGGCCAGACACCCTGAGATCGGGCAGGCTTAGCCTATCGCTCCACCGATCCATGGCAGGTCACCGCGCGTTACGTATGGTGTATCACCCTTGCAACACGCATGGTATCTGGTAATGCAGCTTACGGCTAGCGCAGCTGGTTTGGCTCTCGCCTGCGCATTGACAGTCTTGGTGACTGACTGGCCTCAGAAACGCGATGCGGCTGCAGCGCCGGTCAAGCGGAGCCAGTTGCCATGCGCGAACGCCGCTTTTTCAGCATCGCTCAGACTGCAGCCTTCAAGGAAGCGACGCGCGTCGCCGCCCTCCCGGTATTGGTAGGGATAATCCGTCGAGAACAGCAGCCGATCCGGGCCGACGACCGCCATCGCTCGTTCCAAATAGTGGGGCAGGAACATGCCACTGGCGGTCACGTACAGGTTGTAGCGCAGATAGTGCGCGATCGGGTTGGACAGGTCCGCGACGCGGTCCATGACCGCCAGCCGCTCCGCGTAGAAGAGGACAAGTTCACCCCAATGGCCGAGGATCACCTGGAGGTTCGGCAAGCGATCGAACGTGCCTGCCAGAACGAGGCGTAGGAACTGGATGCCAGCGTCATAGTGCCATCCTAGTCCTACGGTCGCGAAGGCAGCGTCCACGATCGGCGAGAAGCCGGAGTAATAGGCTTCTCGTACCGGCGCTGGTGGTGTGCGGGGGTGCAGCAGCACGGGCACGCTCAGTGCTGCTGCACAATCCAGAACAAGCGCGAATGCCGGGTCGTCGAGGTGGCGCATGCCAACCCGGCCGCATAGCATCGTGCCCTTGAAGCCTAGCGTCGAAACGCAGCGCTCGAGCTCGATCGCGGCTTCGTGAGGCATGGACACCGGCAGGGTCGCCATCGCCTGGAACCTGGTTGGGTGCTGTGCGACCGCCTCCGCCAAGGCGTCGTTGGTGCGCCGTGCCAACTCCACGCTTTCCGAGCCGAGATCGTGCAGCGCGGGGGTGGTCAACGACAGTACCTGAACGTCGAGGCCGGTTTCGTCCATCAGCGCGAGCCTCTCGTCTGCGAGGGCAATGAGCCGTCGCCCGAACGCGCCTTGATGGTAGCCGACGCTCGGATCGGCCGCTTCCAGCCCGATCGCATGCCATGCGTGTTCGATCGCCGGCGTGAGGAAGTGTTCCTCGATGCCGATCAGCGTCGTTGTTGACTCGGTCACCATGGAACCGTGTTCCCGTTGCGATCGAGGAAGGCGAGACCCGGCTTACCCTGACGGCCGAGCAGTACGTCCACGATCAGGGGCACGCTATCGTCTACAACGAACGGCGCCTTTGGCCCGCCGAGTTGGGTTCGTATCCAGCCGGGTGCCATCAGCACCAGCGCGCGGCGATCCTCTGCATGGCGCGCCGCGTAGCTCCGTACGAGTTGATTGAGCGCCGCCTTGCTGCTGCGATAAACCTCGTGAAGGCCGTTGGTGTTGTTGGTGATGCTGCCTTGGCCCGATGACATGACCCCGATCAGCCCATCGGCTGCGATCAGGTCCCGGCAGGCTTCGATCACGCGCATGGGACCGAGCGCATTCGTCACGAGCACGCGCGCATATTCCTCGGTCGCGATCTCGCTGGCGATTTCGTTCCCCATGTTCGCAGTGCCGGCGTTGACGAACAACAGGTTGAACACCCTGCTGGCGAGACGGTCGCGCAGCATGGCGATCTGTTGCGGTTGCGCGATATCGACGGTCTCGATCTCGATACGATCGGGATGCGCCTCGGCCAGATCGTGCAGTTCGGTTCGGGCGCCCGCGCGCACGGTGGCGACGACATGCCATCCGCGCTTCGCGAACTGACCGGCCAAACCGAGGCCCAGGCCGCGCGATGCGCCGATCAGCAGGATTGTGCCGGGATTGGAGATGTCTTGGGTCATGGGATGCTCCGAAGTATGTCGGGGCAATATCTACTCGGCCGCGATGAATGCGCCAGACGCAGCAGATGCACAGTATCATTGCACCAGACGCCTATCGTGTTGCAACTGGATCGAGCATGGTCGCGGCTATGACCGACCTCGATTTGAACCTGCTTGATGCACTCGACGCGCTTCTGTCCGAGGGGAGCGTGACCGGGGCCGCGCGAAAGCTGGGACTGAGCGCGTCGGCGATGAGCCGGACCTTGACGCGGCTTCGCAACGCCACTGGCGATCCGCTGCTCGTCAGAGCAGGACGTGGCCTGGTGCCGACGCCGCGGGCGATCGAGCTGCGCGATGTCGTTCACGCGCTCGTGCGCGACATTCGAACGGTCCTCAAGCCGCCAACTGGCGAGATCGACATGGCGGAGCTCGACCGCGTCTTCACAATCCGCGCGAGTGAAGGTTTCGTCGAGATGTTCTGCGGTCCGTTGGTAGCCGGCATCGCATCGGCGGCGCCTCGTGTCCGCCTGCGCTTCACGCCGAAGCCTGATAAGAACGCCGAGCCGCTACGCGCGGGGCAGATCGATCTAGAAATCGGCGTACTCGGTGTTTCCGCACCCGAAATGCGCACGCGCCTCATCTTCCGCGACCGGTTTGTCGGGGCGGCGAGAACGGGGCATCCGCTGCTCTCGGGCGCGATCACGCCTGAGCGCTACGCAGCCTGTCGTCATGTCGCTGCGTCCCGCCGTGGCGCGTTCACCGGCCCGGTCGATGCCGCGCTGGCCGACCTGGGGCTGAGCCGCGATACGATGGTGGTCGTGCCGGGCTTCTCTGACGCCTTGCGGATCGCCGGGCAGTCGGACCTGATCGCGCTCGTGCCCGGTTTGGGTTTTCGTCGCAAAGCACCGGGTGCGGAAGGAATTTGCACGTTCCCGCTTCCCGTTCCTACCGCCGAGATTGCCGTGTCGGCGATCTGGCATCCACGAATGGACGCCGATCCCGCACACCGGTGGCTGCGAGAGGCCGTGATCGGGATTTGCCAAAAGATGGCGCCGGACAGCTGAGGTGGGTGGCTCTGCCGAAGTTCCATCTTCAAGCAGCGCCTCCGACTAACCCACCGGCGCTCAGGCGGTCACGATGCGAAGCTGGTTGAACGAGAGAGCGCATCCCACGCGGCGATCTCGGCTTTCATCGCATCAAGCTTCTGATGGACCACGCCCAGCGCGTCCTCGCCCAGGAACAGGCGTACCGGTGGAGTCTCGGCATCGACTATCGCGAGCAAAGCCTGTGCCGCCTTATACGGGTCGCCAGGCTGATTGCCGCTCTTGGCCTGACGCGCCGCCCGGATCGGGTCCATCACGGCGTCGTAGTCGAAGATACTGCGCGGAGTGCGATCCATCGAGCGTCCAGCCCAATCCGTCCGGAACTGGCCGGGTGCCAAGGCCGTCACCCGAATGCCGAAATCCGCCACCTCCTTGCCAAGCGCCTCGGAGATGCCTTCCAACGCGAACTTGCTACCGCAGTAGAAGCTGATCCCCGGCATCGTGATAAAGCCACCCATCGAGGTCACGTTGACGATGTGGCCGCTACGACGCTTGCGCATGCCGGGAAGCACGGCCTTCATCATCGCCACCGGCCCATACACGTTGGCCGCAAATTGACGCTGAAGATCGTCCATCGACGATTCCTCCAACGCACCTTCGTGACCGTATCCGGCATTGTTCACCAACACTTCGACCCCACCGGCGTGCCGCTCTGCTTCGGCCACGGCGGCTGGAATCGCCGCGAAGTTGGTCACGTCGAGGATCAGGGGATATGCGCGGCCAGCCGCTGCGAGCGCAGCGAACGTATCGGCGTCGCTCTCGGTGCGCACCGTGCCGATCACACGGTGGCCGGCAACCAAGGCCCCCTCGGCAAACGCGCGGCCAAGGCCGGAACTTACACCGGTGATCAGGAAGGTCTTGGCGGTGATGGTTGCCACGGGCTAACTCCATTATACTGGGTTTGTATATCATGATATAGATAGCGATATGGCACGGGACAAGACACGGGAGAACATTGTGATCCGGGGTGAGCCCGTGCGCCACCGGGTGATCGATGCTGCGGAACGACTACTGCGGAGTGGCAAGGCCGACTTCTCCATGCGCGACCTCGCCGCCGAAGCCGGCGTCAGCTTCGCCACGCCCTTCAATCACTTCGGAAGCAAGGGGGCGATCATGCACGCCCTCTCCGAACGTCGGACGGACACGATGGCGATGCGCTTCGCCGAAGCGCGGCTTCCGACTGACGCTGCATCCCGCGTGCTGCTTGCTGTCGATACGGCGGTAGCGGTGATGCTGGAGGAACCCGGTGTGAACCGCGCCGTGATGAGCTGGATCGGTACGACCGGTGGTTCGGCGGGTCAGGCCTGGGCGCGCTCTACCGCATTGTGGACGCTCGCGCTGGGAGCAGGCGAGGGCATCCCGGAGAATTGCCGGACCTACGCGCTAGACTGCCTGCCGAGGCAACTCGCCCTAGGGTTTCGCGGCGCCCTGTCGTTCTGGAGCGCTGGCGAACTGCCTGACGAGGCGTTCGGCCCCGACGCACGCGCCGTCGCAAGCACCCTGCTACTGGGCTTTACCGAGCGATCGATATCGCTTGTCTAGCTCTTGGCATGTCTCTGCAGCTAACTATCAACCCGGCATTCCAAAAAACCTTGCTGGGGATCCGCCGTGTGGCCAAGCGCTCCAGCTAATTGTTGCTTACATTAGTAAAGCCGCCCCTCAGCCGCGCATCACCCCGACGTTAGATGGTTGCAGACCTGCTGAATGCAGCCGTCTCATAAATATGAACGAATGACCGCAGTTGGGAAGCGAAGTAGCCAGTGGGAACGTCCGATACTGGGTCTGGCTGGAAGCTGTAGGTCAGGGTGCTTTCGCCCACACCCGGACGTTCAGGTAGGTAACTCGCAGTCTCGAAAACGGACATCTGTTCATCTCGATGATGCCAACCCGCCTCCGCGTTGATGCAAAAATCAAAAGTTTCGCATCACGGCTACAGGTCTATAATCTATCGGCCCATCGCGTGGGAGCAAAGCATTGCTAGCATTAGCCGCGATTGTCCTCGTGCAGTTGACCCCGCTGGCGCTTGCTCAGCGCTATGGGTTGCGGCATGGACGAGTGACGACAACTGGAAGAACATCGCGGACGCTGTCGAGGTTAAGGTTGTGACAATCCGGTAGCATCTCACGACGAGGCCCGAGCTCTTCCGCGTACCGACTGACTACATCGCCAGCTGCAGGATAGGGCAGGGGACCGATGCCCGGTTTCCCTGCGCCCCTCTCATCGGTAGAAGGCTTTAATTCTACGCCTGATCAGCACGGCTGACTGGCAACTTGGCAAGCCCTATGGCCGCTTTGACGGCGATGGCTTTGCGGCGCTCGGCGAGGCACGCTTCATACACGCTTCATAATTGTACCGGGGTTCACGCTGTGAGCAGCTTCTGTTCCTCCAGGTCTTTCGCCACCCGAGACGGCTAGTTCCCTGCGACCACGCTTTGGCGGCACAGCGCTCTTATTTTTAGGCAGAATTAGGGCCCTTTCGGCCCTCTAGTCGATGGCTCGTTAAGTTTTATTAGTTAGCCGGTCCAGATGGATAGCTCTTTATCATCCGTGATCGCATGTATGCGCGACATGCACGACGGTCGTCTGGTCCTCTTCGCAGCAATCGTCTGCGCGATCGGGACCTACGCTTCATTCGCTCTTGCGCATCACGCCGCCCGGGCGAGCGGTACTCCGCGGCTACACTGGGGTGCCGTCAGTATCGTCACCAGCGGCTGTACGGCCTGGGCGACACACTTCATCGTCCTGCTAGCGTTCAAGGCGGGAATGCCAGCGGCCTTCGACCCCATATTGACCGGCATATCGCTGGCGTGCGCAATCTCGGGTATTGGGGCCGGCGTGTCGATCTCGTTACGGGTCCGCAGGCGGTCGTTGCACTTCGTGGCGGGGCTGGTGGTCGGTTTGGGCGTGACGACCCTCCACTATGTCGGGCAATCCGCCTACTTGGTGCAGGGGAGCGTTACATGGAACATGTGGCTGGTAGCCCTGTCGATCGCGGTTAGCCTTCCTACATCCGGGTTTGCTATGATTGCAGCGGGTAGCCGCTCACCGCGTCTGCGCCTAGCAGCGCCGCCGCTGTTGCTTCTGTCGATCGCGCTGCTGCATTTCTGCGGCATGGCAGCGATGACGCTTCGCTTCGATCCAACACAGCGTCTCCCTGCCGATGCTATCACGCCCGATGCGATCACTCCCGTCGTCGCAGGCGTGTCCTTACTGTTGATAGCTCTGGCGGTGCTCGGGCTGCGCTTCGAGATCGCAGCGAAAACGCGACTGAAGCAGGATCGACGGCGCTTGCGCGAACTTGCCGACGTCGCACTTGAAGGGTTGCTGATCTGCCAGGGCGATATCGTAGTCACCACGAACGACAGCGTCGAGTCCATGGCTGGCTATGTGGCTGGCGCCCTGACCGGCAGGCATGTCAGCTCACTACTGCCCGGGCTCGACGTCGCGAGCTTGCCCGAACGCGAAGAACGCGAGATCAACCTCGTTCATGCCGATGGCGGCAAGGTTCCAGTCCGGGTTCTGCGACGGGAGATTGCCTTGGGCCACAAGGTTCAGACGGTGATCGCGGTCCGTGACCAGCGCGAGCGTCTCAAGACCGAAGCCAGAATTCACGAGCTGGCATATACCGATGCCCTGACCGGCATCGCGAACCGTGCGAGGTTCTTCGACCAGCTCGCCTTACACACGGCATCGCGACGCGCAGCTGACCGGCTGTGTGCCGTTATGATGATCGACCTTGATCGCTTCAAATACGTGAATGACACCCTTGGGCATGCTGCCGGCGATATGATCCTCAGCATGGTTGCGGATCGCCTTCGATCGACATTGCGCGAAGCGGATGTAGTTGCCCGACTCGGCGGCGACGAGTTCGCCATTATGCAGGTGGCAGCGGACGAGCCCGACGCGGCATTTGCGCTCGCGGCAAGGATCGTGGCGGTGGTGGAAAACCGTCCGTTCATGGTAGACGGCCAGCCGATCCATCTTGGAGCAAGTGTCGGTGTCGCTTTGTGCCCGAGTGACGGCGAGGATCCAGCTGACCTGATGCAGAATGCCGATCTTGCCCTTTATGCGGCGAAAGCAGACGGGCGGGGCACCTTCCGTCGGTACGATGTATCTCTCGATGAAAAGATGCGAGCGCGGCGCGCCATTGAGGCCGGGCTTCGGACTGCGATCGCGGAGGGGCATCTCGAACTTCATTACCAGCCGTTGGTCGACGCTGCGACGGGCTGTATCAGCTCTGCAGAGGCTCTGGTACGCTGGAACCATCCCGAACGCGGACTCGTACCGCCTGTTGAGTTCATCGGTATCGCAGAGGAAACCGGCCTCATTATCCCACTAGGCGAGTGGGTCCTTGGCACCGCATGCGCTGAGGCCGCGAACTGGCCTGCAAACATGGGCGTGGCTATCAATTTGTCGCCAGTACAATTCAGAGACAAGTCGCTCGTCAAGATGATCTCGGCCGCCTTGGAGTCTGCTGGTTTGGCAGCAGACCGGCTCGACCTTGAGATCACCGAAGGCGTACTCCTCTCTGACGAGCAAGGGACGATGCAAACGCTGAACGAGTTGGTTGCGCTGGGTGTCCGGGTCTCTATGGACGACTTCGGAACCGGATACTCATCACTGAGCTACCTTCGGAAGTTCCCTTTCGACAAGATCAAGATTGATCAGTCGTTCGTCAGCCAATTGCCCGAGGACGATGAGAGCGCCGCGATCGTGCGCGCGATTATTACGATGGCGAAGTGCCTCGGCATGACAACGACGGTCGAGGGCGTGGAGACGCAAGCGCAGTTCGCGTTTTCGGTAGATGCTGGTTGCGATACGCTCCAAGGGTATCTCATCAGTAGGCCGCTTCCTGGTGCGGCCCTCGCGAGCTTTGTTGCGGCCGGTGCGGATCCCTCGCTTGGGCGAGTAGCTGCCTAACTGAGTACCCTATATCGCAGCCCCCCCCCCCCCCCCCGATCCTCAAGCCATGATGTCGACACTGTAGTTAGCAAATTAAGTTCACCGGCATACATGCATAAAACTTGTTGAAGCCAGCTCGATGGAAATAAAGTGGCAGGCCCTCCGCCAACGCCCGCGCTTCATGGACTTATAAAGCCTAACGAAAGGCTGAGAGTACTGTGCCGCCAGTTGTCGTTCTTCGAAAACGCCACCTTATTTTTTCAATATATCTCGTGAGTTGCGTTCGGGTTGACCGACAGCGCACCGAACTAATCGAATAGCTCGGGCGCGGGCGGGCACAACCTTCGGGCACCGCGCTCGCCGGTTCAAACTAATGCATAAGTTAGAGATTCTGTCCCAAACATCGGATAGGAATGCGGTGTAGCATAGCTTGAGAAGCTCGCCTCATGGACGACCAGCCGGTAAACCCATCCAATCTCATTAAATCACGCATGGAGGCCTTGCTGGCGTTGCTAGTGCAAGATGACCATTCACTGCCCGCCACGTGGATGGCGATGGCAGTCGAAGCGATGCCAACGAACGACATTTGATCAGCTACGATGCGGCGGAGGAGTTATCCGCTGCAACCGGTGGAACGTCACATAAATACGTCGTTTGCGATGGCGTATTATCCGATGTATCCCAACGATACCCCACGGATCTCATCATATAAAGATGCCAGATGAATGCAGTTTGGCTAGGTTCATCAAGCGTGGTAGCGTGGTTCTCGGCAGAACTTTCGGTCCTGTTGAATGTCTGGAATGCAAGCTATCCCGCCGTGCATTTTCATGGGATTGCTAATGAAATCGGACAGCGCCAGCCCACTGGTTGGTTTGGTTGAAAAACTTGCGCTTCATGCGCCAATTTCGCACGAGGATCGGATCGCTTTAATCGCGCTCCCATACGCCTCCCGATCTTACGATGCCGGTAGCTATTTGATTCACGATAACGGCAGATCTGATCGATGCAGCATCCTGGTGTCTGGGTTCGCATACCGACATAAGACCAATGCAGCAGGCCAACGACAGATTGTCTCAATGCTTCTCGCTGGCGAGATATACGACCTGCAACAGCTACATCTCCCCACCGCCGACAGCAGCGTCCAGACGCTCACGCGCTGCGAGGTCGTGACGATCTTACACACGCCATTGCGTCAGCTATTAGCAAAGCGACCTTCCGTGGCGCATGCCTTGTTTTCAATGGCATTGGTAGAGCTTTCAATATCGCGCGAATGGACACTGAATATTGGGCGCCGCGACGCACGCACGCGTACCGCGCATTTTCTGTGCGAAATGGCGTTCAGGCTCGAAAAGGGAGGCATACCGCACGGTCAGCCATACGAACTCCCAATGTCGCAGCAGCAGTTGGGCGACGCTCTTGGGTTGACGACTTTTCAAATCAGGCGGGCCGTCAAAACTCTCGTTACCGACGGCTTGATCGTCCAAAGCAAGCGCAGTGTGACAATCCCCGATTGGGATTCATTAGTAACGGAGGCGGAATTCGGCAGTCAATATATGCATATGCTTGCTGATAGATCGATGGAGCATGTTCAGTAAAAGTGGATCAATATAGCTATGGCGGGGAGGTTTTCCGCTGGAGCTACAGGCGCTTGAGCAAACGGGCTATATAGCTTTCACGCAATGGAAAATGCAGTTCATCAAGATTATCTTGAAATCGGAAAAATCCATGAACAGCCCAAGAAATAATGTGCTTCAAGTTCTATAAATTTCGCCAGCTGATGCTCGCCAAGGTATCCGTACGGTCCGCAGTTTTAATTTGGCAGTGCAATACGGAAGCTGTTTTGCGCTGACGGCCTCATCAGCGCCGCAAAGCGCACAATTTCGCGGAGCGTTGCGGCGGCAAGCGTTCCCTGACTGCCCGGACCGTATCGGTTTCCTTTGTGACGCCACAATGTCGCAAGTTCGTCCCATGGTACATGGAAACAGTCGTTTTCGATGTCTACGTTAGGCGCCATTTTTATGATCAGCCGCTGCACATCTAGTTACATGAGGGCGACCGGCGCTGTTTTCATGAATAATATCCTACGCACCGCGCCTTAGGCAGGGGCGGCACGCGCATGAAAGGGGCATAGATTGCGGACCGCCGTTCCACTGCGACTATGGCTATAACATTCACCTCGGTGAGGACGTGTTTCTCAATTTCGGGTGCACGGTGCTCGATGTAGCGCCAGTGCGGATCGGTGCGGGCACGCAGATCGGTCCGGGCGTGCAGATTCTCACCGCCGATCATCCGCGCGATCCGGCTCAGCGTGGCCAAATGCTCGAGTTCGGGCGGTCAGTTACCATCGGTCAAAACGTCTGGATAGGGGGTGGGGCACTGATCCTGCCCAGCGTCACCGTCGGCGACAACGCGATCGTCGGGGCAGGCAGTGTCGTGACGCGTGATGTTCCCGATGGCATAACCGTGGCGGGCAATCCCGCTCGCCTGTTGAGATAGTTCTAGGGTCAGGGCCCATTCATGTAAAAGGCGCTACTTGATTCACGCTCGGTGAGAAGGCGGAGGATGGAGCTACCTGTACTCCTGACGGAGTAGCAGATGGCGTGCCTGCAGCCATATTTCCTAAATAGCCATGGCAGGCCGCGAGTTGACGACCGGCGGATGTTGAGCGACATCGTTTTTGTCAACCGTAATGGGCCGCGATGGCGTGATGCGTCCAGCGACTATGGCCCTCCCAAGACGCTCTATAATCGCTGCAAGCGATAGGGCGGGATGGGCGTGTTTCTCCGCAGATGGAGGGCTTGGCTACCGCTGATGCCGATCCTAAGACCGTCATGATCGCGCGACGTATCTCAAAGCGCACAGCACGGCATGGGGCCTGCGAGCTAAAAAAGGGGATCTCGGGCGCCCGATTGGTCGCATTAAAGGCGGTACGAACACGAAGATTTACGCTGTGACCGATGCAAACGGCCGCCCACTGAGCTTCTTCATGACCGCTGGACAGTTCAGCGACTACATCGGTGCGGCCGCGCTGCTGGACGATCTGTCCAAGGCACAGTGGCCGCTCAGCGACCGCGGCTACGATGCCGACTGGTTCAGGGATGCCTTACAGGTCAAGGGCGTCCAGCCGTGCATCCCGGGTCAGCGATCCCGGCTCGAGCCCATCAAATGCGACAAGCGCCGCTACAGGCGCCGTAGCCGCATCGAGATCATGTTTGGGCGGCTAAAGGACTGGCGTTGTGCAGCTGCCCGCTACGATCGGTGTCCTACCGTCTTCTTGTTCGCCACTGCCCTCGCTGCACCGTCTTGTTCTGCCTTTAAGCAACGAGCCCTGACCGTACCGAAGCACTGACACATCCTAACAGCTATCTTGTTAAAGCTGATACTTGACGAGGATCAATACGAATTACGTACCGCGCGATAACTTCGCGCTACTGCTACGCGATCCAGCGCCGAGGGCAGATCCCAGACTGAAAACCTTAACTTGTCAGCGCCTTGGAGCGGAAATGCCCTATGGGAGGTTCAAGCGATTTGGCGACGGCGGTATAGCCCGGATTAGATAGCGAGCCGGACGACCCAGTGCTATAAAAGCTGTAATTGCAAAGACCTACATCGCGAAGCGGTGCCACATTCGGAATCAGCGCAAGCTCTCGTTTGCACTCGTTATCAGCACCTCAGAACTCCACGCTAAATTACTCTATGATAGAGAAAAGGTGCCAAGGCTTACCTATTTTGCCAAAATGTTCAGCGCAGAGTTTGAGCCTGCTGAGGCAAATAGAAGGCGGGCAGCGAGGTCGCGAGTCGCGTTAAATGCCGAACTGGATGGTTCGCACCGCACGCTTTGCAAAGTCGCTGATATCTCTATCGGTGGCATCCGGCTTCGAACCTATTCAGCGCTGAAGGTAGGCGCAAAAATATGGATTACTATTCCGATCATAGGTCGCGTGTCTGCAACCGTAAAATGGGCTGATGATTACAACGCAGGCTGCGAGTTTTCCGAGCCAATAAGAGCCGATGTGATCGAGACTCTACTTTCCCGGGCCGGACACGGTGATGCATTCCCAGGTAGCAGGAGTGGAAGTGAGTGACCATTAATATTGGAATATCGCTCTCAAGACGAGTACGTATTTGACAGCGATGTTTAGCACGTTGAAAACATAACTTATGTCATATGGAGCTATCCATGCTTCAGGGTACCACACTGTCCAAGCAGGATGAGGCAATGAGGGAGGATGGACGAGAGACGGAGCGGAACCTTATCGAAGGCTTGTGGATTATGCGCGCCTTGGCGATACAGCTCGATCTAAAGGTCGTCGGAGCACTTATAAAGGTCGCAATAGGATTGATCCCGACAAGTATACATTAGCATGGGTCAGTAGGCCGGTATCGTATACATATAAGAAACGGGCATTCCAGAAAGGGATGTTATTTGTGCGTGCAATCGCAATATGTCCGCGGCTGTAGATACCTTAGGCACGTGGTTTAAGCGCACATTGTTGATACCAAACTGCGGGGTTTAGCACAAATAGTCTGCTTGAATACCTGTAAAGGACAAGCGCCAGTCCGTACTGGACTGCCCTGCATGCCGCGTAGAAGCCTTGTCGCTGAGACCGTCCGCTGCCCGCACAAATACCCACCGCTTCATTCGGGCAGTCGCATCGTACCCGAACAATACCTCGACAACGCCGGCACCCCAAGGCTCAGGCCCCCGACCTGAGAATTTTATTCATTCAGGCGGCATGTTTCTTCGCGAATTCTGCAAAGTATGCATGGACAATCGGATCTGTAATCGGGGCGATGAGTGCAGCTACGTCACTCGCGACTGTGCCTTCAGCGCGAGGGATGCCGGCCGGTTGATAGCCCATCGACCATTCGGAAAAGCTGCGCTCGGCAATCTCCCGATCGCTCAGTATCACCGCGGCAAAGTGCCGATCATCGGCTTTGATACGGCCGTAGGTCTTCATGACAGACTCCGAGGGGCCTTCCAGAGCCTGCAGGAACCGCCGGCCCCCAACGATCAAAAGGCCTGTGATGCCGATAGCCTGGTTGTTCCGGCGCGAAACTCGCAGAATTTCCTCCAGTTCATGCTTAGACAGCGTGGCGCGCGCCGTGCTGATATAAATTAATCTTATCAAAGGTCGCCTCCGTAACGCGCTATCATACGTTCTAAATAATGAACGCCTTTTCAATTTAGGCGTAATCTTACTTGTGATCTGCGAGCCAAGGCCTCTTACCGTCCCGATTAACGATCGTTTTCCGGAAGGCGGCAGTACCGCGCTACATCGATCGTCGCTACCCGCCTTCCTAAAGCGGTCGGCCTACCCTCCTTTCTGATCTGCGAAGTTCATAACAGAAAATCCGATGTTCGGCGTGAGTACGGAGATTATAAGTATCTGAATTTTCTAGGAGAGGGCGGGGGGCAAAATGACAAACTATAGTCTTCTAGCTCATGACGGGGAAGGCATTGGCGGAAGGCTTCGATCGCAGCGCTGCGTCACCTGCCCATTGCGACCTATCACAGGCTAACCGGGCAGCCCTAATCGGCCAACGGTGAGCATGAACAGATGGCCGAAGCTGGGAACCAGCTGGCGGCTTCCGACCGTCTGAACATGAGTCTTCGTAGACCCGCGCTGCCGGGTAGGTTTGCCCAAATCCCCAACATCGGGCGGGCCCTATCGGCTACACCCGTTGAGAAGTGTTGGAAGGTTAACGTGATTGATTGAACGAGGCTATCGGTATGACATTGTCAGCCGCCCCGTTGGGCCAGGCCATACCAGTTGGCAGTGGTTTGCCTGTAGGGCGCCCGAACAAATATCCCTGCCCCGAGTGGCAGCCCAACGCGGCGAGCCGGTTTGATTGCGCTTCGGTTTCAATGCCTTCCGCGACGACCCTTTTGCCCAAGCCCTGTCCCAGACCGATGATAGCGCGGACGATCGCCAACGTGTCTCCGCCGTCCTCCTGCATGCCGGAGACGAAAGAACGGTCGATTTTTATCATATCCACCGGCATGGTACTCAGGTCGGCCAGGGACGCAGATCCGGTACCGAAGTCGTCGAGTGCTACGTGCACTCCAGCCTCTCGTAACGTGTTCAACGCCGTGAGAATTGTAGCACCCGCTCGGTCGAGTATGACGCGTTCCGTCACTTCAATGCATAAGCTGGATGGTGATAGACCATAGGCGGCAAGGCGACTGAGAACGCGGCGCGCTGACCCCGGACCTGACAATTGCGCCGCAGTGAAATTGACACTGAGGAGAGGAATTTGATCAGGTTGATCGCGCAACGCGGTCAGCGCCAGCTCCAGGACGTGCTCCTGAATCCGTAAGCCGATCCGTTCCGCTACAAGCACATCAGCGAACCGGTCCGGCCGGATGAAGCCATAATGCGGGTGATCCCAGCGCAGCAGGGCCTCGTAGCCCCATACCTTACCCGACTGCAGCGCAACGATTGGTTGGAACTGCAAGAGAAACTCGCAGCGCCCGAGCCCAGCCTCTGCATCCCGGCTGAGCTCTACCTGAAGGTCACGGAGCAGACGCTGCAACGCATCGTAATGATAGTGACAAGCACGTCCCTGCCGCTTCGCATTGTACAGGGCGAGATCGGCGTTGTGGTAGAGCGCGTCGAGTTCCTCGGCATCCTCGGGGAAGCGCGCAGATCCGATGCTCAACGAGATTGTACGGTCGTGCTCCATAAAACGCCATGGCTGGCCCTGCATCTTCGCGAGCAGATCGATGAGGCGTGCCTCCTCACTCCGACCGCCAGGGCAAAGCAGGGCAAATTCGTCGCCGCCAATCCGTGCGATCATGATCCCGGGAGTGTTCGACGTGATCTCCTTAAGAGATAGAGCAACGCGTTTAAGAAGCGCGTCGCCCCCGCGGTGGCCAAGCCGATCGTTGGTATCCTTGAGATAGTCGACATCGATCAGGAACAGACTGAAGAGTTCGCCATGCGCGATCATGCCATCGGCGTCGGCCTCGAACGCCGAGCGGTTGCCGATCCCGGTCAAATGATCGGTTCGGGCGGCCGCCTGGAGCGCCTTTGCTTCGGCACGATCGATTTCCTGACGCTGGCGTGCGGCGTCAAGCTCCCGGCGAACCAGTCTAAAGCGATCGGCGATGGCAAGCGATAACACCAGCGCCTCAAACGCCAGGGTCGCAAATGTGGCCATGTCGACGCCATCGATCTGCGGCATCAGTCGAAGGTTCCTGGCCAACCGAGCCAAGAAGATGATAATGACGGGGGACCAACCGATCAGATAGAACCAGACGACACGACTGCGCCGTTGGACTGCTATCCAGCATGACAGCCCCACTGCAATGGCGGTAAGGGCTATGGCATAGTTGAGCAGTCGATCGGTCAATACAGGCGGAAACACCGTGTCGGCAGCCGCCACAAAGCCGAGTGCGACGCCGGATATCGCCAGCAGACGACCGCACCGAAGCAGAGCACGCGGCAAGATCCCGTCTTCGATCACGGCGAAGAAGAACATATTGCCGGTGGCCACCATTAGACCAACCAGAATGAAATCGAGGCGAACGGCAATTGGGCCGACAAGCGTTGGAACAAGATAGGCGGCTACGTTGGTCCAGACCATCCCGTAGGCGAAGGCAGCGGCGACCCACGCCAGATACCAGCGCTGGAAAGCTGGACGACGCCCGGTATGGATCACCAAGTTGTAAAGCAGCGCCGAGCTTAAGGTGCCGGCAAACAGCCCCATGAGCAGAAGCCAGCGCGCATCGACACCTGCTTGCTCAGGCTCGGGAACCGCAACGATTTTCCGCATAAGTGAGAGGTCGTCGATGCGGTTGAAACCGAGGTACAGGCTCCGAATGGCCCCGCCGCCCGTCATGATCGGAAAACGGAGCAAGCCACCCGGCGCCCAATGGCGGCGTAAATCAGAATGGTCGAACGTCAGACGGTGAAGCCCGCTGGCGTCCTCAACCAGTACCGCCATTTCGCGAAATCGGGTCTGATCGACCAACAGGTTCCACCGGGGAGGTAGGCTACGTAAGCGGCTCGCATCGAGCTTTAGCCACAGCCAACCAGCTGATTGGGTCGGCAGATCGGGGCCGCAGCGGTAGATTGCATGGCTAATGGCAGCATCCGACCTATGATCGCTTGTTGTCGCTGCGCACATACCGGCATGTAGATCGACGCCAGCCGCCAACACCGTCTGCGGCCATGTGTACAGGCACAGAAGCAATAACGCCCCCAGCCACTCCGTCTTATGTCGCAACCCTAACCCCGCGAAGACCTATTCCACCCGTTTTGGCTGTATCCTCAAAGTCCTAACAAGAGATTCGACACCGAGGGGCAAGCGACCGGCCAAGATCACGGATGGCGACGCTGCGATCGTCGAACGATACTTTTATCGGGAACCTCGCATAGATTCTCACGTATTTTGATGAAGCAACGTCGTAGAAGGGGATGAAGGGTCGATGGCTGAGGCAGCAACGGTTGCCTATCACCGCGAACGGGCTGAGCAAGAGCGGAGGCGAGCAAATCAGGCAATCGATGGCCGCAGCAAGTCTGCTCATATTGAGCTTGCGTTAGCACATGGACGAGCAGCGATGCTGGGTGGGCATCGCCTTCGTGCAGCGCACGACATTTGAGGATTGAAAGGTAACAGGACGGAGATTTTTTAACGCACTTTATTATCACCGGCGTTCGACCGTCTCTCAGGTCGTGCCACCGGATATGTGCTGGTCATAGATCCTAGTCCGTTACTCAATGACTTAGTCGTCATGTCGTCGTTTGTACGGTCTAGGTGGACCAAGGTATCGCCCGCCGGAATGCCGGCGGGCAATCAACTTACTCCTCTTCGGCCTCGACGTTGACACTCGTCTCCGCAAGTTTCGTCATGTATTCGTCTCCGCCATAGATGTCTTTGGTCGCAGCGCTGAGAACTTTGTGGTCGTCTTTGAAGCCGAGCGCCTTCGCGTAAGCCGCGGCCGTGCCGAACCCGGCGATGCCGTAGTGCGTCATTCGCTGATACTGCGCGATGATCATGACATCGAGAAGCGGCCCCTTATCCGGACCTTCCTCGAGCACATGCTTGGTCGCTTCCGCGACAAGGCCTTCCATACCTTTGCAATGCTCCTTCGAGACCTTCTCATCGTTCGATGCGATCAGGTCCTTCAGCAGGTCGATGTGCTTGTCGATATCCGTTTGCGACTTGGTCAGCATGTCCTTCAACGACGCATCGCTCGCCTTTGACGTGATCTTCTTGAGGACCTTCTTCATCTGGTCGTTGGCAGACCACAGGTCCTTCAACTCATCGGTATAGATTTCCTGGAGATCTTCGGGTGCAGACATGGGATCGTCCTTATGCGGCCACCGGGCAGCATGCGTGGTGGGTGGATTACAGGTGTGGGATTGCAGTGGCGCGATATGCCGCCGTCAACCGGCGCCGGGCTGCTTCTGCTCGTCCTCGTATCGGGCGTCGGTACCGATCTTCCCATTGGCCTCGGCTTCGGCGATGCCCGACGTTTCGACCACCGTGATCGCCTGACCTTTGGCAGCGATCGCATGGGGTTCGCGGTCGGCATCCGGATCATCGGCGATCGTCGTGCGGTCACCGCCGCCCGAACCCGCTACACCGTTGCCAGCGCTGCCGCCATCTTCGCCTGCCTGGCCGCCACCGTGGTAAGCGATGTCGGTCTGTCCGCCATGCGCCATGAACCCGGTGTTCGTCTCGGTCTTACCGGTATGTGGGTTCGGATAGGCGCCGCCACCGCTTTCGCCGTCTTCGCTGCGGCCGTGAACATCGGCATTGTCGTTGCCGCGGGGAGCGCCAGAGGCACCATCGGGTGCACCCTTGCTCGCCGGGTTGCCGGACACGGGGGTATGAACCTTGTCACTCATCGGTAGGTCCTTTTGAATGTATCGGACTAGATGCCGCCACTCCGGTCTGCTCGACCTGCGCAGACCGGGGCGGGCAGGGGATTACGGCCGCAGCACGACCTTGATGACCCCGTCCTGCTTGTCGCGGAACTTCTGGTACATCTCGGGCGCATCCTCGAGGTTTGCGGGGTGCGTCACAACGAAGCTCGGATCGATATCGCCCGCCTCGATCCGCGCGAGCAGCGGCTTGGTATAGGCCTGGACGTGCGTCTGGCCGGTCTTGATCGTCAGACCCTTGTTCATCATCGCGCCGATCGGGATCTTGTCGCCCATCCCGACATAAACGCCGGGGATCGACACCGTGCCGCCCATCCGGCAGCTCATGATCGCCTCGCGCAGCACGTGCACGCGGTCGGTCGCAAGGAAGGTCGCCGCCTTCACCTTGTCGATCACCGCATCCACCGCGCCATGCCCGGACGCCTCGGCACCCACCGCGTCGATGCAGCTGTCGGGGCCACGGCCCTTGGTGCGGAACTGGAGCTCGTCATAGACGCTGTCGACTTCGGCGAAGTTGATCGTCTCCGCACCGCCCGCCTCGGCCATCGCCAGACGCTCGGGCACTTCGTCGATTGCAATCACGCGGCCCGCGCCGAGCATCAGCGCCGAGCGGATCGCGAACTGGCCGACCGGGCCGCAGCCCCAGATCGCCACGGTGTCGCCCTCCTCGATGTTCGCATTCTCCGCGGCCATATAGCCGGTCGGGAAGATGTCGGACAGGAACAGCGCTTGATCATCGGTGACGTTGTCGGGCACCTTGATCGGGCCAATATCGGCCATCGGCACGCGCAGATACTCGGCCTGGCCACCGCAATAGCCGCCCAGCATGTGGCTGAACCCGAACAGCCCGGCGGGCGAATGGCCCATCGCCTTGATCGCAAGTTCGGCGTTCGGATTGGTCCGCTCGCATGCCGAGAACAGGCCCTTGCGGCAGAAGAAGCAATCGCCGCAACTGATCGTGAACGGCACGACGACTCGGTCGCCGATCTTCAGATTGGTGACTTCGCTGCCAAGCGCGACGACGACGCCCATATTCTCGTGCCCGAGGATATCGCCAGGCTTCATCGTGGGCTGGTAGCCGTCAAGCAAATGCAGGTCGGACCCGCAGATCGCGCAGGCCGAGACCTTGATGATCGCGTCGCGCGGATGCTGAATCTCGGGATCCGCGACAGTGTCGACCCGAACATCGCCTTTTCCATGCCAAACCAGTGCGCGCATCAGAAGTCTCCGTCGTAAAAATACTGCAAATCTCACGCGAGCGTAGTGTGCATTTTGGTACAATTTGTGGTCTTAAAATATCTATTTAACCACAAGCCGCTCTATTTACTATCGATTTGATGTTTGAAATACCGAACTTTTGGGTAACAACCTTTTGGTGCTAACATGTAACTGGTATTATAGCGATTAACGCGGGTCATCGTTCCCGAGCCGTTTTATTATCGCTAATTTATATTTTTTACTGATCGTTATCAGTATACTGTGTGGTTAGATCGGACAAAACTTTACTAATAACGTTTTATATTATACAGATTTGCTAGGGCGACATCTAGGTGGATGGGGCTCCGAAATCGGACGTCCGTTCAGCGCGTTGACTTCCTATTTTCCACTGCCGGGCAGCGATTGCGGAAACGAGCAATCGAGAAAATACCTGGGGAAAGCGGATAAACCTGACTGCTGTCAGCGCCATCGGGGGGGGGCGCCTTCCCACTAAGTGCTCACTATCGGGAAAGTCGTCAGGGTGAGAGGAGTGCTGCCAGTGATGCTGCATCCGTAGAGCGGTGCCCGCTATAGAGCGGATGCCACTCCGTCTCGACGCCGCGCTTGCCCGCCAAGTCAGCAAATTGCTGGTTTTCCTCCAAATTGCCATAGGCGTCATACAGGCCGTTCGACGGGTACGGCGCCGGATAAGCCGGCCCCGCCCGGGCGATGCCGGGGACGACCTGTTCCTGAGCCGGGAGGCGCTGTCGGCGGCTCCCGGCCTTAAGAGCGAGTATAGCGGCGAGCGGCACCGCTGGCATGTCCGCGGAGAGTTCGACACGGACGCCTACGAGGGTTTGCAATGATCCATCGCCGTGTCAGCGGGTGGCGCTACCCGCCCGTTGAGCCGGACGGTCAAGGCGGGTTCACCCGCGCGCATGCCGATCGCCTTACCGCGGTGGCGCGGGCGACCTCCCTTGGTGGCGAGGATGGCGCCGGGGTGCTGACCGACGATCACCGCCGGCTCGGCGCGCAGCAGGTGGTAGGAGTGGTAGCCGCGCCGGGTGGCAGACGATCTGCAGCTTTGGAACGACGGCGAGGATGAGATACGCCGGCGTGGCCGGTTTCGCGGTTACGATGTTCGAGTGATTGGCGAGGACGGCAACCCGATCGACTGCATCGCTTTCGCCGAACGTATAACCGGCCTGGGTAAAGCCGGCATGGTACCTTCCATCATCGTCACCGGCGGGCTATTCCTCCTCCGACGCCGTGACAACGCGCTTATGGGGGCAGGGCTGTTTGCTATCGGGGGGGGGGGGGGCTTAGTTGGCTTTCCGGCCGACCCAGTGGCTCTCGTATACCCAAACTCCCTGACTCACATTACGCAGACAGCGCATGCCTACCGATCCAGGGGCCTAGCCCGATCAAAGGTGACCGGACCTATAGGTCCCAGCGTCTGTTGGTACCGTGGCAACAAGGAAGCTAACATGAATCTCAATGACCTCCTCCCAGATGGTGGCATCGATGCACTCGCCGCCCAATTAGGCATACCACGTGAGCAAGCCCAGCGCGGTGCAGAGGCGCTACTGCCGTCGGTTCTGGGCGGCATGGGAAATAACACGACGCAGTTAGACGCCCATGTGAACACACTTGGCGGCCCAGAGCTTGCTTCAAACGTGTTGGGCAACGAGCCGACGCAAATCGATCGCGGTAATCAGATCCTTGGCGGTATCTTCGGGTCGAAGGACGGCAGTCGTAAGGTCGCCGACAACGCGGCGCAAAGCAGCGGCCTAACGCCTGAGCTCCTGAAGCAGATGCTGCCGATCCTGGTTATGCTGGTGGCGGGCCATCTGACAGGGCGTTCCGGCGGGCAGCAAGGTGGCCTTGGCGGGATCCTTGGATCTGTACTCGGCAGCCTGGGTGGCGCTGGAGTTGCAGGCGCTGCGCCCGGGGGCGGTCTTGGCGGCGGACTCGGGGGTATTCTTGGTTCGGTCTTCGGCGACCGGCGATAGAGCCGTCCGGACATAAGAGCGTCCTGCTTGATCAAACCGGTCGACTTGAGGTCCACGAACATCTTGTGGCCACGTGGCTACAGCACGGCGATAACATCGACGACATGATTGGGGAGCGCATGTGATGCGGAGACGAGGAAACAAGCGAGCCGGTCCAATGGCAATTGTCATCTTCGTGATGATCGCGGCACTCTTCGTCATGATCTGCTGGCTCGCCGCGCGTGGCTTTCAGAAAGAGCCGAATGGACCACCGCGTAGTAGTCAGACGCTGCCGGCTCAGGCAGCACGGGGAACCATAGCTGCAGCGCCTCCGAACACTAGTCCAGCTCGCTAAATTGTAAGACGGGTAAGCCCGCGGTCTAAGGCCGGAGGGGGCCGCGTAAGGTGCGGTCCCCTCCGAATTAGCCGCGTTAGTTGCGCAAGCTATCTGGAACGATACCGCCGTTATCAGCAAGCTTCTGCATCACTGCCTTATGAAGAGCGATGTTCTGCTCGGCCGAGCCGTCGGCTGCTGCATGGACATTCAGCTCGCCGGCGAGCTCCTTGCGGGCGGTCAGACTGGAATCCAGGTCTAGCAGCTTCAGAAGATCGACGATCGAGCTCTGGTAGTTGCCCCCGCCATCTTTCATCGATGCCATCTCGCTGAGGACCGCACCGACATCGACGGACTGCGGAGCTGCGGGGGCGGGCTGGGCGGTAGCGGTGGGCGCGGCTGGTGACGCAGCCTGCGGCGCTGCGGCTGGGGCTTGAGTCGGTGCCGTGGCTGGTGCGGCTTTGTGGTGGAAAACTTTGTTCATGATCGTGCTGAAGATGCTCATAGCCGTGTCCCGATAAGGCCGGCAGCTGTGCCGGCAGACGGCTAGAACGAACTCGCTTCATGATCGGTCCGGAGTTCGTTGCTCGTGCGGAACGGTCCTCAGGAGGCACGCGTTGAGCAGGCAGCGGTAATATGTGAGCAGATGGAGAATATGATGAAGTTCAAGACCCTGGCACTGGTGTCGGCAGCGGCCCTGTCATTGGCCGCATGCGGCAAGAAGGCCGACGATACGACCGCCGTCGATAACAGCACCTACGCCAACGCCACCGCCACGGACGTGAATGCAGCCGGTTCCAATGATGCCATGGCAGCACCGGCCTCAGGTGGGCATGCTTTCGTCAACATGGCAGCTGCGAGCGATGCGTTCGAGATCGAGACCTCGAAGCTGGCCGTAACCAACGGCGCATCTGCTGCGGTAAAGAAGTTCGCTGGCCAGATGATCACTGCACATGAGGGGTCGACCGCGAAGCTAAAGGCGCTGACGGCAACGCTGTCGCCAGCTCTGACGCCCAACCCGGCGCTGAATGCTGAGCAGCAGCAGAAGCTTGCCGATCTGAAAACCAAGCAGGGCGCCGAATTCGACACCGCGTACGCCGCTGTTCAGGTCGCGGGGCATCAGCAGACGCTTGATACGCTCAGGGGTTATGCTGCAACCGGCGACGTTCCGGAATTGAAGACGTTCGCGTCGGGGTTGGCACCAACGGTTGCCGCGCATCTTAACATGGCAAAATCATTGAAATCCTGACGCCCCAATCCTCAGATTTTTCTAGACTGAGAGGTATATGCCGAAGTGTACCTCTCAGATTCTTTGACAGTGACGCCGGCTTACCGGCATTGCTAACTTGTGGTCCGTACGTCCTTTCGGCAGTAGTTCCGTCGAACGACCATTTGTCCTGAGTTGAGGAGCCACGGGGCACTTACATCTGTAGTCATCCGGAACCGTCCCTCAGTAACCAAAACCGAATGTGCACTTTAAGCGAGATAGATCCGCTAGAACAGCAGTCACGTGTCCAAAAATCGCGACCGCCGCGGCTTACATAGCCTACTGAGACCCACCATCCTCTTCGCGCTATTTGACCGTTCGTCCTGCAGCTTTTTCATTTCCTCCGCCTCGTCGACTTAGGTTGCGTAGTCGGTTTTCGAATTGTGAATCATGATCTTCTCATCGCATGCCAAACGCACGGCGCAGCTTTGGGGCGCAGCCGTTCGCTATCTCCGTTATCGCGTCCGGCCTTGTCGGCTCTCACGTAACTTCCGCTGAAGGCGAACAGATCACTCTATTCCAAGCCATTCCCGCAACTCATCTTGGTCGCCGAAAACGGCTTAAACGCATGATGAACGAACGGCCAAAGTTGGGAAGCGGGGAGGATGGTCTGAACGTCTGAAAGTGGGTCTGTGTCCTGTGGTTCGCGTAAATTCGCGATCGTGTCGTGGCGCGGTGTGATCAATCGCAACACCGCCAAGACGGCGTTGATGATTGCGTGAGCCAACGCGCTAGTTGGTAGCTCGGACCTGCTTGAACAGGATCGACAATTTTGGGAATCGATACCTTTTCTGGTACGAGGAACATGATATGTGGTAATTTATCTCCTGGTGATTTGATACAACTGTTGGATTAAAAGTACGGGTAGGCGGGGCATGGTGTTCAGCCAAAAAGCGGCATCGGGAATTTCACGTTGTTGTGTTAGCTCAGGACGGCGAAGAGTTCTTCTAAGGGTAAGTTAAATGACCTCGGATGCGCTCTTCAGAGGTGAAGGTTGACATAGGCAAGCCTGCGGCATTGTAGAGGCTGCCGGGTACAACGTTGCTCCAATTGTAGCGAACGTAGCTGGGCTTCGATACCGCACCAGTTACGACCACGCTCTCGCCATCGATCCGCGCTGTAGCCGTAACAAATCTTCGATCGGGCCCGGCGATTTCGAAGCCCACGACGGCTGCGCCCCGGCTCGTCAGGCCTTCAGCATGATCGAACCAGATGCGCTTTCCACCCGGTTCGCCACTCACTTGGCGGAACAGCGGGCTTTGATACGCGACGCGCTCGCCATACGCGACGCTGCGGGCCGCGAGAGCAAGTCGGGCGGCGACTGTCTGCTTGTCGCCCGGATGGACGTTGCCGGGATCGCCGACGTCGGTCGTCACCACCATGGCGGTGTCGGTCAGCACAAGCGCACGACGTTGCGCATCGCGTACCAAACCCCATTCTTCCTCGGGTGAGTTAAATGAAGAGATCTGTGCAAAGAGGAATGGGAAAGCACCTTGCGCGAAATTGTGTCGCCAGTCGGTGATCAGTCCCCGGAAGAGGTCGGCATAATATGGCGCCCGCGCGACATTGCTGTTCGTCTCGCCCTGGTACCAGATGACGCCCTTGATGCCGTAGCCGGTGAACGGCGCAACCATTGCGTTGTACAGCGATGACGGCCGGTACGCATCCTCGGGGGGGTGCCAAGGGTGTGGGGGAGGCTTGCCGCCCGACGCAACGATGGCAGCATCCTCGCGCGCTTCGGCAATGGTGGCGAGGTCGGCGTCGGTCTGGTCCTGCTGGAATCGAGCACGGGCGTCGATGGCCGGCGCCAGCGCTGCGTCGGACGCGAGCGCGTCGGTCGACACCCAGCTGTCAGCAGGTGTGCCGCCCCAGGTCGAGTCGATGACGCCTACCGTCACGTGCTCGCGCGCCGCGATCTCGCGCGCAAAGAAATAGCCGATCGCCGAGAAGTCGATGGCGGTCGCGGGCGTGGTGGTCGTCCAGTTTGCATCGATGTCACGTAGCGGGATGGAGCTGCTCTTGTGCTCGATCCGGAGAAGCCGAACTTGCGGGTCGGTCGCTGCCGCGATCTCCGCAGCGGCATTCTTTAGCGGCGCGCCGTCGAAGCCCTTGAGCGGGAACTCCATATTCGACTGGCCCGAGGCGAACCAAACGTCGCCGAGCATCACATCCTGTACCTGGACCTTACCCTCTGCTGTGCCTCCATCGACGACGAGGACATAGGGTCCGCCAGCAGCTTCGGGCTTCAACCACGCATTCCATCGACCGAGGCGGTCGGCGACTGCCATTACGCGTTGGTTATGCAGCGACACGGCAACGTTCGCGTCCGCACGCGCCCAGCCCCAGACGTGCAGTGGCCTGTCACGCTGCAACACGCTGTGGTCGCTGAACAGACGAGGCAGCTTAAGCTGTGCGGCCGCAGGTGACGTTGCCGTGGCAGCGAGGAGGGCGGTGTAGAGCAAAAGCTTCATGATCGGCATTATCCCTGACGTGCGGCGCTGACTGTCGCGACGTCTTAGCCACAGAATATCATCAAAGAAGCGCATGACCAGTTGGCATGCAGCTAGCAGTCGCACCTGCCCTGATGCGATGGCAACGGCGCGGCGCTTCGGCAATCGTGACATGCGCATTGGCGCAGCGAACGGTCTTCAGCTTCGAGGGAACCGACGCTAGAAGGCGGCGAGGAGAGCCGGTTATGACGATTCACGCCCAGGTCGATGAAACCGGCCCCGTCGATGCGGCCCAGTTCGCAGAAGAAATCGCGACGCGGGACCGGCCCATCGTGTTGCGCGGTCAGGCGAGACGGTGGCCTGCCGTTGCGGCAGGGCTCCGCTCTAACGAGGCACTGGTCGATTACATGAAGGCGATGGACCGCGGACGTCCGGCCGAAGTGCTGATCGGTCCCCCGGAGATCGATGGTCGATTCTTCTACGATGCGTCGATGCAGGCCTGCAATTTCCAAAAGCGGTTCGGCTCGCTCAGCGGACTGCTCGACAAGCTGCTGTCGCTTCGCGGGGAGGCGGAGCCAGCCGCGTTATATGCAGGCGCTGCTGCCGCGGACGATCACCTGTCCGCCTGGATCGCAGACAATCCCCTCTCGTTCTCGTTGCCGGGTGCCAAGCCGCGGATCTGGGTCGGCAATCGCACGCACGTCGCGACGCATTTCGATGAGGCGAGCAACGTCGCGGTGGTCGTGGCGGGGCGGCGGCGTTTCACGCTGTTTCCGCCCGAACAGGTCGGCAACCTCTATGTCGGCCCATTCCACTTCACGATCGCGGGGCCGCCGGTCAGCATGGTGGATCTCGAGAAGCCCGACCTCGAACGCTATCCCAAATTCGCAGACGCCATGGGCTACGGGCTCGTGGCCGACCTCGATCCCGGCGATGCGCTCTTCATTCCGCCGATCTGGTGGCACAGCGTCAAGGCGACCGCCGCGTTCAATGTGATGGTGAATTATTGGTGGGCCGAGCCGCATGCGCTTTCGCCGATGGGCGCGCTGAGCCACGCCGTCCTCGCGATCCGCGATCTCGCGCCGGCTCAGCGCATGGCATGGCGGCGCTGGTTCGAACATTATGTGTTCGACGACGCGGCACCCGATGCCGGCAATCACCTGCCGCCGCATGCTCGGGGCGTACTCGCGCCGCCATCCGAAATGCGGAATGCCCACTTTACGGCGCAGATCGCCGAGGCGCTAAGTCCGCCGCCAACGCCCGCAGCGCGCAAAACCCGCTAACGCGCGCTATTAGCCAGGCCGCCGATGGGTCGACCCAGCGTGCGAGGTCGGCGCAACCGAGGTTGCGCCGACAGGTCGCTATTGCGCCTTCCCGGTACCGCCGTTTTGGGGGGAGAGCGTGATGAAGCGATTCGCCTGCGCGACGTTCCATCCGCGCAGCGTCAGCGCGGCCGCCGTCTGGCCGGTGGCTTTGGGATAGCGGATGTCGATGCGCTTCTCCTCGCCGGGCAGGAGCGCGACGTAATTGTCGCTGTAGAATGCGGGCAGGACGCGTTTGCCCTGTGCATCGACCAGCGTCAGCTTGGCGTTCAGTGCCGGAACCGCGGTTCGATTGGCCAGCGTCACCGTCACGACGTTGTCCTCGCCGTCGACCGCCTGCGCCGCGACGGAGCCGGTCAGGGCAACGCTCTGCAGCGTGTTCAGCATCCGGTAAGCGGCTTCGTCTTTTCCGCGCCAGTAGAAGTTGTCGGCGACCGTCTTGCCCGCCGGATCTATCAATTCGAGCTTGACCAGGAGCATCGGGTTGGACGCGAACAGGCGATCGAGCGGGACCGCTGCGAGCGGCGTCGCCATGTTCGCACCCGCATCGACTCGGTCTTCGCGCGTGAAGAGTTCGGCGTTGTCGAGCCCGACGACACGCGTGCGGACTCGCAATCCCGGTTGCGCCTCGCGGGTCGTATTGAGAACGACCAACTCATTGCCTGGCAGGTTAAGCTGAACGTGCAGCGGTTCCGCGGCCTTCTTTGCACCGTAATAGGAGGCTTGGGTGTCATAGTCCCAACTGTAGATCTGCCATGTGTTCGACGGCCATGCGGGATGCGTCATCCACAGCAATCTACCAGAGTTCTTTGTCCACAAATGGCCGAGGAACCCTTCGTACATCGCCTTGTGCGTCTCAAGGTTCATCATCTGCGCCTTCCGCTCGAAATCGGCGAAGCTGGTCCCCGCCCCGAACATGGTGTCGAGCGTGGACATGAACGTCTTGGTGTCCCCGTTCCCCGCAAAATGCCAGTCATGATAGGCCAGCGTGTCGCTGAGCGGCCAGGTTTCGCTATCGGGCATGGTCGCCCGGACGGATTCTGGGGTGGAGAGTGAGGGCGTTCCTGTCTCGACCGAGAAACCGGTGGCGAGGCCAGTGAAATAACCGACTGGCGGACGATAGTTATACGGCCCCGATCCTTGCAGGTTGACGACGTTGGAGCTGCCCGTGAACCAACGCGTCCCATCCTCGCGCGCGATCAGGTCGTCGAGGCCTTCGTTCAAGGCCGGGTAGGGCACCCCCTCATTGCGGCCGAACCACAGGATGATCGACGGGTGGTTGCGGTAGCGGCGAACCACGTCGTCGGCGTTCTTCAGGAACAGTGCCGGATCTTCCGGCTCGACCTGGAAATTCTGCGTGGATTGCCAGAAGTCGTTGAGGATCATCATGCCGTTCTCATCGGCCAGGTCGTAAAACTCCTCTTCGGTATTGTTGCCCATCCAGTTGCGGATGACGTTCATGTGCGCCTCCTTCTGGAGACGGAAATAGGGAGCGAGGCGTGCGCGTCCGATGCGCTTCATCGCATCGTCCATGCCCCAATTGCCCCCGCGCGCGGCGATCTGCACGCCGTTCACCCGGATCGTCATATGCGGTTCGGGCATCGTCGCTTCGACCGATGTTACCGCCGGGGAACGCTCGCCCTGCGGTGTCAGCGATTCCGCCCAGCCATTGGGCGACTGCTTGATGGCCTGATGGCGAACATCGATCAGTCGCTCTCCGCGCAGGCTGCCATCCGTGAACTGGAGGTTGACCCGGCGCAGGGCCCCTGCCGCATCGAATAGCGACAGGTCGTAGCTGACTTCGCGAATACCGAACTTGTCGGTGCGCGTATCCGAGATCTGGCCGTCAGCCAGCGCTTCGAGCGACAGTTGGTAGAGAGCCTGCTCGCCATAGCCGTTCGGCCACCAAAGTTTTGGATTGGCGACGTGAAGCTGCGCGAACTCCTTAGGGTTGAAGACGACCTTCGTCTCACCGGGCGGCGCGATGACCGTCTTCTCCACTCGGACGCCGCCAAACGCTGCACGCACGGTCACGCTTGCGGCTGTCGCACCAGCGTTCTGGACCGGTACGGTGATATAGACGTCAGCACTGTCAGTACGCGGCAGAGGGAGATCGGTGACGATCTTGGGATCGAGCAGCCGGACGGTCCCATGCGCGAGCAGTTCCACGGGCCGCCACAGCCCCGTGTTACGGTCCCGAATACCCGGTATCCAGTCCCAGCCTTCGGTTGCGACGAAGGTTGGGCCGTCGATCGCGAGCTGGCCCCCGTTCTCGCCGACGCCGCCGCTGATCGACTGCTCGTGCGGGATGCCGGGATGGGGAGGCGGCGAAACGCGGACCGCGACCACATTCTCGCCGGCGACAGGTACGAGATCGAACTGGCCGCGGATGAAGGCGCCGTGGGTGTCGCCCAGCTTGCGGCCGTTTGCCCAGACGTCAGCGGCGTAGTTGATGCCGCCGAAGACCAACGTCAGGCGCTTGCCCGCGGCGGCTGCCGGCACCGTAAAGCTGGTGCGGTACCAATAGTCCTGACGTGCCAGACCCTCGGGAATCTTGAGGTTGTTGAGCCCGTAATAGGGATCGGGATAGACGCCGCGGTCGACCAGCGTCGTCAAGACGGTGCCCGGCACGGTCGCCGCACGCCACGTGCCCGTGGCAGGGCCCGGACGCGACAGGGTCGCGGCATTTTCGCGGACCTCGGGGGCTGCGGCGAGCTGCCAGCCATTGACCAGCCAGCGACCGTCGCTTTCGCGCGCCAGTCCCGTCGGGGGCAGGGGCAAGTGCGCGATCGGCGCCGTGGTCGCGCTCACGCGCGCCTTCGGCAAGGTCCAGGCATCCTGCTGCTGGGTAAGGCCGATATTGGCCTGCTTCTGGAACGGCCAGCCGACGCCGACCTGCCAGAATTGCACGAGATCGAAATCCGGCCGCGCTCGGATGGCAGCCGTGATCTCGCTGGCGCTCAGCGCCGCGCCGTTGAGTTGCGCCGCAACCAGCGATCCGCCAAAATGGCGAGGCGCTTTAGCGCCGTTCGTCACCGGTGCGACGGCGAGGCGGGCGACGACTTCGCTCGGGCGGTTCGCGACGGCCGCGACGACGCGACCATCGACATAGAGGGTCAGTGTCCGTCCGTTCGCCACAGCGGCGACATGCGTCCACTTGCCGGCGGCCAACGCCGGTCCGCCGGTTACCCGTGTCGCTCCGTCCACGGCAGACGCGCGCCCATTGGTAAGGTCGAGGCAGCGACAGGCCTTTAGCGGATTACCGACGGCCAGCAGCGAACCATCCGCGCCGGCAGTGCTGGGGCGGACCCAGGCGGAGAGAGTCCAGGGAGCGTCTGCACGGACCGCTGCCTCGGCGCCTGTCAGATCACGCTCGACCCCGGTCCCGCCTGCTAGGATGGCGACGTTGTAGGGGCCGGCATTCGCGATCGCCGGCCGCATGGTCGGCACCACGGTTTGTGCAGCCAGCGAGGAGGAAAATGCGGCACCGAGCAGCAAGGCGGCTGTTAGTGGCAACGATCGCATGGATAGATTTCTCCTGAGTTCCCGGCTCGATATTCTACCGGCCGGTTGGTTCTTATGTTCGTCTTGCCGGACCTTGGGTCGGTCAGGCGTCCCCAGTCCACAGTCGTGCGGCGCCGCGCACGCCTGACGCGTCGCCCCAGCGCGCGGGCACGATACGACCCTCCCATAGGTCCGAGAAGGCATAGCGGCGGACGATGGACGGAAGTTCTTCATAGATCTCGGCGACGTTCGACATGCCTCCGCCCAATACGACGACCTCGGGGTCCAGCAAGTTGGCAACCATGGCCAGTACGCGTCCCAGCCGGTCGACATACGCATCCAGTGCAGCTCGGGCGGCGGGATTCCCGGCGCGGGCGGCTGCAACGATCTCCGGCGCGCTGAGCGACAGACCATGTTCTGTCCTGGCGGCACGCGCGAAACCCGTGCCGGAAACCCAGCTTTCGATACACCCCGTCAGGCTGCACCAGCATGGCGGCGGAGACAGTTCGTCGCTGCGCGGCCAGGGTAGAGGTAAGTGCCCAATCTCGCCGGCAATGCCGTGGGCGCCGTCGAGACAAGCTCCCGAGAGTACGATGCCGCCACCGACGCCCGTACCGATCACCAGCGCGAACACGCTGCGCGCACCGGTCGCTGCGCCATCGGTGGCCTCGGACAGCGCGAGGCAGTTCGCGTCATTGACCAGCCGCACCGGTCGGCCGAGAACAGAGGTGAGGTCTTCGGAGAACGATCGACCGTTCAGGTAAAGAGAGTTGCTGTTGCGCATCACGCCGGTACGTGGCGACGGCGATCCGGGTGCGCCGATGCCGACGGTACATGCCGTGCCCCCCGCGATGTCGGCAGCCACGACGAACTCGGCGATAGCGGCTACCGCGGTATCATACGTGCCGGGATTGGGAACCCGCTGCTGCCAAAGCGTCTCACCGTCTGCACCTAGCAAGACGGCTTCGATCTTGGTGCCACCAAAGTCGATTCCTAAAGCCGGTACAGATGCTGGCTGCGGCTCGATAGCCCGAGCAGCGATACTGTTTTGCAAGGCAATGCTCCCCTCTTTACTGGCGTGACCGCTGCTCGGCCATCGTCAACCAAGCATGCCAGCGATCGTTATAAACGCAAATTGATTTTGTTATTGACCGGATCCACCGGACGATTAAACACGCGATGTCGAGACAACGGAAAGTTGCGACTGGCAGGCAGGAGAGGGTGGGGCGGTAAGTCGCCGATCGGCTCGATCTTAGCGTGCTAAAACGTTCGCCAGTTCCTGGCGATTTCGGGTGCTGAGGGAGACGGTCGAAATGTTGCGTGCACGTTCCAAGAATATGTTGATGGTCGCGGCGTCAGTTACGGCGCTGGTGAGCAGCGGCACCGCACTTGCCCAGCAAACGTCGACAACACAGGGGGTGTTGCAGAACGCACCTACCGATCAAGCCGCATCGCCCTCGGCGGCTGCTGCCGACCAGATGAGCGAAGCTCAGAACCCGACAACGCCCGCGAGCGACGCGGCTGCTGAAACGCAGGACATCGTCGTCACCGGCATTCGTGGATCGCAGCAGCGTGCGGTCAACCTCAAGCGCGATGCCGCGTCGGTCACCGACTCCATCTCGGCCGAAGACATCGGCAAGCTGCCCGATGTGACGATCTCGGACTCGCTCCAGCGTATCCCCGGCGTGCAGATCCGCCGTGATGCCGGTGAGGGCGCGGCGATCAATATTCGTGGCCTGCCGCAGGTTACGACGTTGCTCAACGGTGAGGCCTATCTCGGCGCTCAGTCGATCACGACGATCCAGCCGAACTTCAACGATATTCCGTCACAGCTGTTCGCTGGCGCGGACGTCATCAAGTCGAGCACGGCCGATCTGCTCAACGCCGGCATCACCGGCACCGTAAACCTGCGCACACGCCGCCCATTCGATCTGAAGAAGGGCTTCACCGTCGCTGCCGCTGCCGAGGGCGCCTACGGCGACAAGACCAAGGAGTTCGATCCGAACCTGAACGGGCTGTTCGGCTTCCGGGGCGAGAAGTTCGGGTTCCTGGTGTCGGGCGCTTATTCGAACCTGCATCTTTCGAACTCCCACAACGGGATCCAGGAAGGCTACGGGGCCGCACTGCACAACGAGCAGTTCAATACCGCGGCCAACCCGACTGGCGACGTCAACCTCAGCAACGGCTTCTCACCCGCAAATCGTCCCAAGGGGACGATCGTGGGGACGGGCCGCGACGTAAATGGTGACGGCGATGCCAACGATGCTTTCATCGTTCCTCAGGGCTTCACCGCCTGGGACAAGGTCAACCAGCGCGAGCGGATCGGCATCAATGCCTCAGCGCAGTGGGAGATCAGCGACGCCCTGACGCTGAATGCCGATGCATTCTTCACGCGCCAGAACGAGAATGATCGCACAGCCGGCATCCAGATGCAGAACGTCAACTGGCAGGCTGGCGAATTCGTGCCGGGCCAATCGCGCAACACCGGCTCGACCGTGTCGCTTAGCAATGGCGGCGTCACGCGCGATTATGATCTGAATACGACCCAGATCTATAATTACGACCTCGGCAATTTCGACTCGTATGCGCAGAATGACAAGTTCAAGTCTCAGTCGCAGAACTACAATGCCGAGCTGAAGTACGACAATGGCGGCCGGTTCAAGGCAAGCCTGCGCGGCGTCTACGGCAAGGCCTATTCTAACTACGACCAGAGCTATCTGCAGTTCAGCCCATCGAACGGCGCGCAGTGGCAGCCGGGCGGGATTGGTCATTATCCGACGGGCGACGTCGCGTTCAATCCGGGCGGGTATGCGGTCAACACGATCGCCGGATCGGCATCGTTGCCAGCGACGGTCGATTTCACCGGTAACCAGCCGGTCTTCACTCTGCCGTCGCAGTTGACGACGGCGCTCGGCAACATCGACAGCTACGCGATGAAGACAACGTCTTCGGAGGGTAACTATCGCCGCAAAGGCGACCTGAAGATCATTCGCGGTGACGTTTCGTACGAGGCCAATGACAATGTAAGCCTGAGCGCTGGTGGCCGGTACAGCGAGCGCTCGGTCGACGACTTCGAATTCGATCGCGCCGCGCCGCTATATGCGGGGCAGGCGTCTCAGCCTGGTGGGTGCCTGGTCAAGTGGAAGGCGTTCGACGTACCGCTAAATGATGCGTCCTGCTATGCGGGTACGGGCACGTTCGGGACGGCAAATTTCAGGCCTTACACCTCTGGCGTTGTCCGCAAGGCGAGCGATCCGATCTTTAACGGGCAGGTTAAGCAGTTCAACCTGCCGGGTGCCGGCTTGCCGCCGATCTACGTGCTCGACCCAAAGGTCATGGACAACGCGCTCGCATTCCAAAACAGTTTCTACCCAGGCAACGTCGAGATTCAGAACCCGGGCGCCTCGTTCAACGTCGGCGTGAAGCAAATCTCGGGCTATGCGCAACTCAACGTCAAGGGTGACGTGTTTGGCATTCCCGTCTCCGGCAATGCGGGCCTAAAGGTCATCAACACCAAACTCGACATAACCCAGTTCGTGACCGGTTCGCCGCGCCCATACGGCGTTGCAAATACGGTCAACGGCACGGTCGAGACCAAGCGGAGCTTCACCGACTTTTTGCCGGCATTCAACTTGGCGTTCAATTTCGCCGACAACCTGAAGTTGCGCCTGGCGTATTCCAAGACGATGACACTGCTGGATCTCAACCAGTGGGGTGGAGGACTCAATCCAAACTACGCGATCGACACGAGCAATCCAGGATCGCCTGTGTTTCGCGTCACTGGCGGTAGCTCCAACGGCAATCCGCAGCTGGATCCCTGGCGCGCCACGAACGTCGAAGGCTCGCTTGAATACTATATCGGACGCAGCAGTCTGCTTAGCTTGGGTGCCTTCTACATCGACGTCGCCAGCTTCATTCAGTCGGGCAACATCGTGCGAACCGACCTGCCGGACAATGACGGCGTGGTTCGCAACCGGACCGTGTCGATCAGCACCCCGGTTCAGGGCGACGGTGGTACGCTTAAGGGTGTCGAAGCGGGTGCCAAGCTGTCGTTCAACGACTTCGGCTTCATTCCAACGGTGCTCTCCAACTTCGGCATAGATGCGAATATTACCTACTCGCCGTCCGATTCAGGCGCGGTCGATTTGAAGGGCGACTCGATCCCGTTCCAGGACAATTCGAAGATCCAGACTAACCTTGCTGGCTTCTACCAGGACAATCACTTTCAAGCTCGCGTCGCCTGGAATTACCGCTCGAAGCGTGCGGTCCAGCAGGACTTCGGCGGCATCCGAGGCCTCGAACTGTATCAGCAGCCGACGAACTACATTGATGCGTCGATCAGCTACGACTTCACGCCAAATTTGACGCTGTACGCGCAAGGGTCGAACCTGACCGGTGAGTATGAGAAATACTATCTCACCTTCCCGGATGAGAAAGCGTACAACAACATCTACGAGCGCCGGTTCATGGCGGGCGCACGTTTCAAGTTCTGATCTGCAGGTGAGACTGTAAGCGCCCGCCACCCTATTGCGGGGGTGGCGGGTGTTTGCACGGCAACGCACAGGATGGGAACCGAGCGTGACAGATGGAGCAGGAACAACGCGTAATTCAGGACCGCTACGCTCGATCGTGATTGTGGGCGGCGGCACTGCGGGGTGGATGGCAGCGACGCTCCTCGCGCGCAGGCTTGATCGTCAGTCCGTGACAATCACGGTCGTCGAATCCAGCGATATTCGCACGGTGGGGGTCGGTGAGGCGACCGTTCCCGGCATTCGGGATTTCTTTAGGGAGATCGGCGTCACCGAGCAGGACGTCATGGCGGCTGCGCAGGGCACAGTGAAGCTCGGGATCGAGTTCGTCGACTGGAAGCGCGAGGGTGAGCGATTTTTCCACCCATTTGGTCTGTACGGGATGCGATCGCGAGGGGTGGCGTTCCACCATTACTGGCGCAAACTGAATGCAGCGGGGCGACCTACGCCGTTGTCCGAATTCTGTCTCGCAACCGCGCTTGCCGAGCGTAACCTGTTCATGCGACCGACCGACAGTCCGGTGCATGACCTGCTGTTCTTCGACTGGGCCGTACATTTCGACGCAGGCCTGTTTGCCAAGTTTTTGGCAAAAAAGGCGGGCGAATGGGGCGTCAAGCACATCGACGCCACGATCACCGATGTTCTTGTCGATCAATCTACGGGATTCATATCCAGCGTCGATACCGAGTGTGGCAAAACGATCGCGGGCGACTTCTTCATCGATTGTTCGGGCTTTAGGTCGCTATTGCTCGGCGACGCGCTGGGCGTACCGTACGAGGATTGGACGAACCTGCTTCCGTGCGATCGCGCGGTCGCTATGCCGTGCGAACGAGCAGAACCGCTTACCCCATATACGCGCAGCACGGCACTGACTGCCGGATGGCAATGGCGGATTCCGCTGCAGCACCGGGTCGGTAACGGCTATGTCTATGCGAGCCGCCACATTTCGGATGACGAGGCCGTTGCGACTTTGAAAGGTCGGCTCGAAGGCGAAGCGCTGGCCGAGCCTAATATGATTCGTTTCCGTACCGGTCGTCGGACCGCATTCTGGCAAGGGAACTGTGTCGCACTCGGACTCGCCGCCGGATTTATGGAACCCCTGGAATCGACGAGCATCACGCTCATCCAGACCGGCTTGGAGAAGTTACTCGCCTTGCTGCCTGATAGGAGTTTTGATCCGGCGCTGGCGAATGAGTATAATCGAACCACGGGCCTCGAATATGCGCGGATCCGCGATTTCCTGGTCCTGCACTATTTTGCCAATGGTCGGCAGGGTGAGCCGATGTGGGATCGCTGCCGAGGCACCGCGCTCCCAGAGCAGCTGGAGCGCAAGCTGAAATTGTTCAAGGCTCGTGGACACCTCGTGCGCTATGAATGGGAATCGTTTCAGGACCCAAGTTGGCTCTCCATGTATGCCGGATTTGGCATTGATGCCGCTGCGCATGACCCGCTGGCGGATCATTTCTCCCTGTCAGATCTCGAGGCAGCGTTCGAACGGATGAAGGGTTCGATACGTGATGCCGTTGCGCTTGCCGAACCGCACGAAACGTTTCTCAAGTCATTTGCCCCCGCGTCAGCTCCTCCTGCATCCCGGTCAATGAACTTTGCCGCGAATGGATAAGCCCTCGAATTTCAAAGTTTCAGGAAGATCGGCTAGCGGCAGCGTTACCGCAGACGACCGATCTGTCAGGCTTGGGCCAAGCCTGTCGGGCACAAACCTGGAACGTGCGGGTGACTATAATCAGCGAGTCGTCACGCAGATCATTCGGCGTAATCCTGACATCACGCGAAACGAAATCGCGGTGATGACCAATTTGACCGCGCCGACGATCGCCAACATCGTAGGGCGATTATTCGAGAACGAACTCGTGATCGATGCCGGACGACGCTTGGGCGGTCGAGGGCAACCGGCGACCCGCCTCCGGATAAATCCGGAAGGGGGCTTCGCCATTGGCCTCAACATTGATCGCGATCATGTTACGTTGGTATCACTCGATCTAGCTGGCACGGTGCGCTCTCGATTTACCCAACAGATCGCATTCGCGTCGCCCGACGACGTCGTACGGGTCGTCGAAAAGGGGATCGCGGCAATCGTTGGTACCGATGCGATACGCTTGGATCGGGTGCTTGGGATGGGTGTGGCGCTTCCCGACGACCTCGGGCGTGTCGACCTGCCGCATCGCCCGGCCGGGTACGAGCAGTGGAGCGATGTCGATATCCAGGCGATGCTCGCACCTATCGTCCCCTGGTCGATACACATCGACAACGATGCCGCGGCAGCAGCCATCGGCGAGGCACAGTTCGGCGACGGGCACCATGCGAACTTTTTCTATATTCTCGTCAGCGCGGGGCTAGGCGGTGGAGTCGTGATCGACGGCGCCTATTATCGCGGGGCAAACGCCCGCGGCGGGGAAATCGGGTTCTTGCCGCTCGCCAGGGATCCAAACAAGATCCTGCAGGACGTCGTCTCCCTGTCGGCTTTGTCGAGCTATCTAGAGACTGCAGGACTGGACCCGGCGGGTATGGATCCAACGCAACCGTTTCCCGCAGCGTTCAAGCCGCACGTTGCCGCTTGGCTCGACGACGCATCGGACGCGCTCGTGCCAGCGCTGACGGCCGTGAACTGCCTAGTCAATCCCGCGATTGTTCTCGTTGGAGGGCGGCTGCCGGACGATATCCTCGATCAGCTCGCTACGGATACCTACCGAAAACTGCGAACGGCAGCACCCAATATCCCTATAATTGCGCCGATCGCTCGGGCGAGTCTCTCGCGAGATAGTCCGGCAATAGGCGCAGCGATCCTGCCTTTTCTCGACCGCATCCTGCCGTCGGACGGGATCCTCATCAAGATGCAATCGGCTTAGCCAAGCGAATGATCAGACGAGTTGCTTTAGAGGGGAAGTGCTTTTGAAAAAGCTGGCGCATCTAACTGTACTTGCCTTTCTGCCGTTTGCGGTCGGCGTCGCGAGCGCCCAGGATCAGTTTGTCGATCCGAACACGCTGCGTCCTTCGTTGGACCCAAACCGCAAGGCCAATGGGTTGGCACCAACGCCGCAGATGGGATGGAACAGCTGGAACAAGTTCGGCTGCAACATCGATGAGAAGACGGTGCGTCGCATCGCCGACACCATGGCGACGAATGGCATGCGCGATGCGGGGTACGAGTATGTCGTCATCGACGACTGCTGGCACGGTGAGCGCGATGCCACCGGCTTCATCACGGAAAGTCGAGAGAAGTTTCCATCGGGCATGAAGGCACTGGCCGATTACGTCCACGCTCGCGGCCTCAAGTTCGGGATATACTCCGATGCCGGCGCCAAGACCTGTGGCGGCAAACCCGGCAGCTTGGGACATGAATATCAGGACGCGCTTACATACGCTCGGTGGGGCGTTGACTACCTAAAGTATGACTGGTGCTCGACTGGCACGTTGAATGCCGAGAGCGCCTACGCGCTCATGTCGGATGCCCTCAAAGCCACGGGGCGGCCGGTTCTTCTGGCGATGTGCGAATGGGGCAACAATCGTCCGTGGGAATGGGGCAAGAAGATCGGCAACTCGTGGCGCACGACCAGCGATATCCGCGATGCCTGGAAGGGGCGGGACAAATGGTCGATCGGTATGGTCGACATCGTTGACGCGAACGAGCCGCTTTATCCGTATGCGGGGCCCGGGCACTGGAACGATGCCGACATGCTCGAGGTCGGTAACGGCGGAATGTCCGATACCGAGTACCGCTCCCATTTTAGTCTGTGGGCGATGATGACTTCACCACTGATTGCCGGCAACGATATCACTAACATGAGTGCAGCAACGCGCGACATTTTGTTGAACAAGGAGGTAATCGCGGTCAATCAGGACCCCCTGGGTCAGCAGGGTCGTCGTATACGCGATGATGGCGATCTGGAGGTCTGGTCGAAGCCGTTGAGCGATGGAAGCCGGGCCGTGATACTATTCAACCGCTCCGAAAGTCCTGGCAAGATCGAGGTCAATTGGCCGGAAATAGGTCTGACCCGCTCGGTCCGTGCAGACGTACGCGACGTGTGGAGCCATCGCTCGATAGGCAAGGTTACTGACCGATACGCCGCACTGGTGCCAGCGCATGGGGTGATCATGGTTAAGGTTACCCCCTGATCGCGCCACCGGGCTCTATCACGCGTCGTCGGGCAGACGAACACCGGATGCTAGTTTGTGGCGAACCTGCCGTTCGAGAGGTTGCGTTAAGCCTAGCAGCAAAGCCGTCAGTTTGACCGTTTATTAGCGTTGCTGGGCAGTTGAGAACCATGAACGAATGTCCGAACTTGGGAAGCACAAGAAGGACGCTGAGCGTCCGCTTGTGGGTCTGGCCGGAAGCCGGAGGGCAGGGCGTGTTTTCACCAGCTATCGGTCATCCATGGGGTCCTTCCCTCCCAACTTCCGCAGTTTGTTCATTTCGCTTCATGATGGCCAACCGCGATCAAGTTCAGCCATTTGAACGAATTAAATTGGTCGATCCACGTCGTTACGGCATCGCTCAAAGTTTGGTGCTGTGTGGCATGCGTCCTCGCTGACCGCCAGCAGGCAGGCACCATCGTCGGAACGGCGGATAGCAGGTCCATACTGCCTGTTGGACGGTTGACAGATAACTCTACTTAGATTGAGTAGGAGCATGGGCCGTAATCGTCGACCATCGAAGCAAATGCTCCTATTGTTGGAGGCGCTGTCGGCGCACACTCAGCAGTGGCGCCACGGCTACGATCTGATGAAAGAAACGGGGCTCCTGTCTGGAACGCTGTACCCACTACTGATCCGCATGACCGACCAAGGGCTCGTCGAGGCCGAGTGGCGCGAACCGGAATACGCTGGCCGTCCTGCTCGACATGCGTACCGTCTAACGAATGCTGGAGTGGCATTTGCGCGGATGGCGCCACCTGCCGGCCCACTGACATTCACTAAGGCAGCTTTCGCGTGACACTAGCTGTGTCGCGGGCTTTGCTGTCAATGGCCAGTCGGTCTCTGGGCTCGGATCGCCGAACCTGGGCGATGGCTATGGAAGCGGAGTTCGAAGCCGCAGTGGAGGATCGGCGTCCATTCCTATTCGCTCTCGGCTGCCTGTTTGCAGCGTGGCGAGAGATTGGGAAGCACAGCGAAGGACGCCTCATCCTTGCGAACTACGCGCTCGCCTTGGGGTTACTCATCCCGATGGCAGTTTTGCAGTTCCGGCAGGCGGTCGGCTTCCTATCGTCGGCAGGAGGTCCGCCTTTCGGCATCCCAAGCGCCGCCGACGGACCGAATCTCTATTTAATCTGGTCTCAAAACAGCGCCATCCCGATCTTGCTTATCACGTGGCTTCTGCTCGGTATGGCGCACCTTTGTCTTGCGTGGATGCTCGTAGAGGGGGATTGGCCGCGCATCGTGAAGTGCGGCACGCTGATTGGAGCGGCAATGATCACGCTGTCGCTATTCATGGGCGTATTGATGCTCGATTTGTCGTCCTTGAGGGCGCAAGTTGCGGAGCTGGCCATCGAATTTGTGGCGGTGGTATCTATTTCGCGCTGGCACAATCGGGTTCTTGCAGGCGCCTCGCGCGCTTTGCTTGCCCGATAGCTTGTAGGGACCCTTCAACAATCCACGCGGCTGGTTGAACCTCTACGGACCTCTATGGACCTCTTGACTCATAAATCTACATATGTTGCTATGTGTCTAGCACGAGGGTGGTGAGGCTCAACGTGAAGGGGCAACGCATCGCCGAAGCCGAGTACGAGTTGCGAGGAAACAGCGTCCGACACGCGAAAGGGAAGCGAAGATGCGACGTGTACTTAGCATAGGTGTCGTTGCAGCCGGCATTGTCTTGCTCGTTGCTTTATTTCTCTTCCTTCGTGAGCCTGTTGTTGACGCCAGCGCGAACGGCCTGTTCGCAAACGACTTCTGTGGCACGATAAAGCTCGCCGACGGCGAGATGCTGCTCAACGATCAGAAAACCATAACATACATTATCGGTAGAGATGCAGATGGGCCGTACATCTTGCCACGCTTTGACGTCGGTGCCGTATCCGATCAAGGGCTCGACGTGGATGGAACACGCTCGGTGCGGAAGCTGCGCCTCGACAGGCTACCTTCACCGAAAAAGCTTACGCTACATGAAGGTTTGACACCCTATTTCTTCGAAAGGGTGACGCCAAATCTTCACAACTAATCTCGAATAATCTGTTAATCAGCTTGAATGATCAGGTCCAAAGCCAGCATAGCTGGACCTGCAGATCTACATATGTTTCCGCAGCGGGAGCCAAGGCTGCTGAACGCCACGAGCAACTGGTCGGCAGCGGACGGTGGGAAGACTTCGGCTCGGCATACCGGCCGTGCTGCACGGTGAGGAGGTGGAGCAATGATAAAAGCCATGACCAATGCGTTCCGGGGGGGGGGCTATACGGCTGTTAACGGTCCTTCTCCTGCTTCTCGCGACAGGCATCGCGGGCGGCGTAGAGGCGCAGTCACAGGCAGAGGTCGGCAAACCTTCGCCGAACCGGCTTGGCTTACCCGTGCCCGGGCCGATCGCGACCGAAGTTCGCATTTCATCCGAGCCGGATGTTGTTTTGGCGGGAACGCCGTACCTGCCGGCCGGCCACGGCAAGGGTCCTTATCCCTTGGCCGTGATGATCCAGGGGAATGGACCCAATAAACGTGGCGGCTTTTCCGAGCTAATCAAACGACTGTCCGCCGACGGCATCGCTGCTCTGGAATATGACAAGCGCGGGGTCGGGCAGTCGACCGGCATGTATGAAGAGGATCTCGACCGGCTGACCGCGGACGCTGCCGCCGCTGTTGCGGCGATGCGCCATCGCTCGGATATCGCCGGCAGCCGCATCGCTTTGGTCGGCCATAGCGGGGGCGGTGTGATCGCGCCCCGAGCGGCAACTGCCGATCCCGACATTGCAGCCGTGGTGACGCTGGCGGGCAATGTTGGCGACGGGCTGCCTTACGTCAGGAAGGGGCTTTACAGGCAAATGATGAAGATGGTTGTCGGCGGTCGTGACACCCTCGTCGGCCCGGCGACTGATGCGGCTATGACTTTGCTCCAGGCTCGCGTGGACAGCAGAGATGCGGCAACGATCTCACGCCTTCGTGCAAACGCTGTCGACCGGTTCGAGGCAGCGGGGTTCCCGCGGCGGCAGGCGGAACAAGCGCTCGCGATGATCGACGTTCCAGATGCCTGGAAAGGGAGCAAGTTGCGCTCGGCTTCGGATCTCAAGGCTCTGCACATACCTGTTCTAGCGATATACGGGACCAAGGATACGGTGGTGGACGACGCACCTGCGGCACGCGCCGCCTTGACGAGCAACCCCCACGCTCGAGTTGTAATGCTGGACGGGCTCGGCCATTCGTTCCAGGAAAGCATGGTCACAGACGCGCCGGACAATGCGTCGGAGTTGGGCCCGTACCTCGGATCACCTCGCCTTGTGGCAGTCGTTGGCGACTGGCTTAGAGATACACTATCGTCGAAAAGTGGCAGGGGGATAGGACAAGTGCGGTAACGCAGACCTTCTCGCCGCTCGACGACTAGTCGATTGCTGCTTCTGGGCGTCGGTTCTTAGCCTTTAAAGGGCGCCTGACGGCGCTAAGTTGCGGTTCGCTCTACATGATCATTCATCGGCTTTGTGCCTGTTCTTACTCGAACAGTAGCCGTTCCGCTCTTCTCTCTTATCACGACATTCGCGAGCGGATAGCTGGGCTTCTAAATCGATAGTTCGCGAAGATGAACCAGCGTCCGAAGATGGGAAGCGAGGGAAGGGGCGTGGACGTCTGGTTCTGGGTCTGGCCGGAAGCTGGGGGTAGGGTGCCTTCGCCCAATGACGGAAATTTGCGCTGTTCACGACCTGCCGATAACCGGTCGTTCATTCAATTTCGGGTAACGGCTTGTAGCGTGTCGTTGGATAGGTTGCAGGATAGTTCTGTGTCGGCAAAACCCAAAATTGACGAGATAGAATATGTGCCTGCTTGGGCAGTAGCTAAAATACTGACGCTGGCTGTTTTCATCATTGCGAACCTTGAATGGTGGGTTGGACGCTCACCGCTAATGCTAGCCGTCGACCTACTCCTCATCGGGCTGTGGCTTGCAATTCGCCGCTTGAGGCCGGCGGATTATGATCCTGCCTGGCCGCGCAAAATGAAGAATGACCTGTTGTAGAGCCGTTGCTCAAACTTCAACTGCGCTGGCTGGAAGCAGTCGGGCCGCTACCCTCTCCCCCCTCAATCCAATCCGCCGGCAACGATCTCGAGCGCGCCCGCGTCTCTGCCAAGATAGTATCCGATGGCTGCACGGTTAGGCGAGTCCGACGCGGCTGTTAAAGGCTGGGAAGGCCTTGGGGGCTAGACCGCGCTCCAACGTGGCATTGGGCCACGCGTCCGGAGTAGGCAACTTGGCGACATCCCTCTCGATCCGGTTGTTCGCGGCCTTGTTCGCGATCAGTCTTATGTTTTCAGCGGCACTGACTTACTACGCCACCCACACAATGAGCTTCGCCTTTCCGATCACACCTGAGGCAATGACGACTTTGGTCAAGCGGATCCAAGCGATCCGGGCAGTCGGCTTAGGGCTAGCCCTGTTCCTAATGTTACTGGTAGTCCTTTCGGCGTCGCGCTTTGCTCGCGATGCGCTGGCTTTGCGCTGGATCCTCGGTGTCATGACAAGTAATGCGTTTCTGCGTGGATCAGGGCTGATCCAACCGCTGGCGGAGCACGACACTGCGATCATTGCAACCTCCGCTTTCCAACTCGCGCTGGAAGCGTTGGCGATCCTGTCGCTTTATGGGGAGGATGCGACCGACTGGTTTGAAGCGCGCCGCTGACCATGTCGCGGCCGCGTTGCTCATGGTCGTCGCAGCGCAAGTCCGTTATGTTGATTACGCCCATTTGTCGCCATTCCGAACCGTGAGACGCTTGCTCGAATGCGGCCATTCGTTCAGCATCGCTCGATGACGGATCGAGAGCCCTTTCATGCCTTGATGACGGAGGTTTGCGTAGAACGCGGTTGGTGCGGATCAGTCGTCGATGATCGTCCGATGCACGTCACCGATTTCTTGCCTGATAAAGGAATGGTGACGGCCGATCAGTTCGTCAGGTGGCTATTCGAAGCCGATGGCGTCGATCCGAGCGAAGACCTCCCAAAATGGCAAAAGCACATTGATGGGCTTCGCGATGCGTTCATACGCCACATGGGCAGCAGTTCCGTCGATGTCGAACGTTTGGCGTGGTTCGACAGCTAACGCCCAAACGTTGCCATTCCACCAGCGAGCTCCGCCACCCGAAACCGGACATTGCGTAACGACGGGATTTGCCCGAACATTGTGCGTGCCGGCGTGACGGAATTGGTAGACGTATCGCTACAGCGATCCCGGCGACGGGTGCGGGTTCGATCCCCTGCCGTTGGAAACTTCGCTCAGTTCCGGTCAGTTCAGCTGCTTGCTTGTCCCGATACGTCGCATGAGCATGCAGATTTAGGCGTCGCCGATCAGTAGTAGTAAAACTTAGTTTTTGCTTTGCCACCCGCGTCTAACGAAAGAGTAAAAGAAGTCCATTCCCCTCCCGTATGACATTTCATCAGCCCCCAAAGCTTCGTGCAAAGCTCGGCATTGTCGGTCGCATATCCAGCCGCAGTATCTGGATATTTCTGCGTCCCTGTTGTATGACTGAAAGCGAGCTGCTGACGGTGCTGTAACGTTCTACATATTCGTATTCACACGTGATAGATTCGTAGGGACCCTCGACCTGATCGAGCATCAGCTGAGCCAGTTCCGTCATTATCTCGGCCTGCTTTTCTATTGGGTTCATTTCCAAGCTCCGCTTTTGCATCATCCGCTACCAAACAGTGTGAACCTTGGTATCCCAGCGATGCAAACCTAACGCATCCCGACCGAATAAGGGGGGTGTTTTCGACGATCCTGAGCCGAAAGCCGCCCGTCCGCTTTCCTTCCCATACCGGCCATTCCGCTAACGCCCAATTGTCGCCATTCGATCATGGTTCTAGCATGCCTGAAAGCGGACGCTCGAAGGAAAGAGATGATCAGCAAGAATCCAGTGATTGCGCTTGTCGCGGGGGCAATCTCCATGATCGTCGCAGGCGTCGGCACCTTCTACTCGGTCTTGGCCGTGGGAGTAAGCGACGGACCGGGCCATCTGACCGCCCAGTTTATGCTCGCGGTTTGTATCCTCGTTGCGCTGGCAGCGTTGCTCGTCGTGGCACGTTCAACACGGGCATTGTGGGCACGCCTTTGAAAGGCGGCGATCGCCCAGAGGCAGACGTTCCGGTGGGCAGCTCGCGGTCTTTAAAGCGGACATCTGTTCATCACGACGGCGCCAAACTCGGCAATGAAATGATGCAAAAATTAAAGATTTTGCATCGACGTTGGCGGGTAGGAAAGCAGCCGCTACGACGGCCTTGAGGAGACGTTGTAATGCGGACTTCATTGGGTTTAGCGGGCGATTTAGACGACGTTGAGTTGGTGGAAGATATCGAGCGCGCGTTCGATATTCAGCTGGCCGACGATCAGCTGAAGCACTGCAAGACGGTAGGTGACCTCTTTAGGCTTGTCGTCGCCAGATTGCCCAATGAACAAGATCGGGGTGATCGCTGTGCTTCCGCGATGTGTTTTTACCGCCTGCGTCGGGTAGTGCTGACAATAGCGCCCCATCTTGAACTGCGCCCCTCCAGCCCGATTGAAACGCTACGGTCCATATCGGTGAGGGCCCTTTATCGCGCTATTCAGCGTGCTGACGGTTTAAGGCCGCCTGCCCCGTATCTGTCGGTATGGGGCGGGGGCAGCCTTCTTGGAGCAGTCGTCGCGCCGCTCGCGCTTCTATGGATGGGTGCGCCCTGGTGGGCGGCGGGTGTTGCAGTGCTCGTTTCGATAGTCCTGTACCGGGTTTCGCCGGTCCGCCTGCCCCCAGCACTCGGCACCTTTGGTGATCTCGTCGAACTTGTTACCGCACGCAGCATAGGCACCCTCGCCGCCCATGGGGCAAGATTACGTCCGGCGGAGGCTTGGAAGGCCCTACAAACCGTTTGCGCAGACCATGCCGTCACGACTGGTGGCGAAATTCACGAAGGCACCCTGATACTCCAACCGCGTAAGGCCGCAGCGTAGCTGTCGGCGTGATGCAAAACTCACGGATTTTGCATCAGCCAGAGAACGGCAGGAAAGCTAGGTATCCGTCGATGCAAAAATCTGATGCATTTGGCGGGCGCATTCGATGGCTGGTTTCTCGGAGTGCAGTTCCGCAAGCCGCCCGTCCGCTTTCCTTCCCATTCCGGCCATACCGCTTTCGCCCACACCCGGACGTTCAACGGTCGCTGAGGCGTTCCCGATTGCAGCCGTCCGTTCAGCACGTCATTGTCTACGGTATGGGCAAGCATAATCGACTATGGGCGCGGTACTGGGCGATCCGTGACAGTCGTAAAAACGGTTACTGGATGCCGATCCTATGGCATCTTGCTCTTCGACGCGACAGTATAGCTATGACGGAGCTTAGCAGCACTTTTGCTAGAATCGGGCGAATTGCCGATCCTTTCAGTCAAAGTGGTCTCGCATATCGAGCTTATCGCGCTGGCAGTGCTCTAGGCGCGCAGCACCTCGCTATGAATGCGTTCAATCGGCGCGACCTTTCGGGCTATCGGCACTGGCTCGGCCACGCGGCTCGGCTTGGTAATCGCGATGCGAAGTCGGAGCATAGCCGGTTCGAAATCAGGTTACCGCATCGAAATGCTGCTTTGATCGGCCGCAAGCGCCCGCATCGCGCTTCAGACTTCGAGTAGCTGCCGGGCGACATCGCCCAAGCTCGGCCGTTGAGAGGGGTAGACCCTAATCCCGATAGCGGACATTCTTCAGAAGTGACTGATGGGCCCTCGCAAACCAAACTATGGCTATTTCGGCTCGTTGCTGGCGTCTGGTTGGCGACCGCCATTCCGATTATCTTGTTGAGTGCCCTCCTTCTCGAACTGCCGATGTGGCCGACGTTTGGTCCGGACACCACGACGGAGGGCATTGTGATATGGGCGGTGATTGCGGCGTGGTTCTACGTCACACCCGCCGTGCTGATCGTCGTAGGTCGTCGCTGGAACAGACTGTCTGCTTCCTAAAGCAGACAGTCCGCTTTCCTTGCCCCATCACGATTTCGCGAGCGGAGAGCCGGGCTAAAAGATCGGTGACTCGCAAAGATGAACCAGCGTCCGAAGTTGGGAAGCGAGGGAAGGGGCGTGAACGTCCGGTTCTGGGTCACTCAGACCTCGGTGCGTTCGGCCAATTCCAAAGCGTCCTCCACGTCAACGCCCAAGTAGCGCACCGTGCTGTCGATTTTGGCATGGCCGAGAAGGATCTGAACGGCGCGGAGGTTCCCAGTCGCCTTGTAGATGATCGATGCTTTGGTGCGCCGTAGCGAGTGCGTCCCATAATCCTGCGCCGGAAGGCCGATGCCGACCACCCACTCGCGCACAAGGCGGGCATATTGCCGCGTGCTCATGTGGTCCATGTAGTCGTTGCGGCTTGGGAAGACGAAGTCGTTCAGTGTCCCGCCACGTCGCTCCAACCACGCCCGCATCGTCTTTCGCGCCGTGTCCATTATCTCGAACTGAACCGGTCGTTTGGTTTTCTGCTGAACTACGACGGCGCGGTCACGGACGCGCCCGCCGGAAACCACATCGCCGATCCGCACCCTGACCGCGTCACAGCCGCGCAGCTTGCTGTCGATGGCGAAGTCGAACAGCGCTCGGTCGCGCAGTCGCCTATGCTGGTCGAGCCAGAAGCGAATGGCCCAGACCTGTTGCTGTTTCAGCGCCCGCTTCGCACCGATCAGCCGGCCTTCGTTCCAAGGCCGAAGTTCGTGAAAGGCGGGGTCCATTGACGAGTGGCCCATCGATCATCTCCATTGGCCCAGATCGGTCAGTCGAGTGTACGCAGGCGCAGTAAACCGGCGGTTTGGAAATGTGGTTGATCAGTCGTCGATGATGCCGAACGAGCTGTCGGTTTCGGGCGGCGCCTTGCAGTGTCTGTCCGGCCGGAAGTGGGTCAACGCCCAGGGGCGGCGTAGTGTCGTCGAAAGCACGAAGTGGCGGATGGGAATGATATCCATCTGACTGTTGACGCCTAAAGCCACCCTTTGGATCACCGAGAAGGTCAGGTTTAGATCACGCTCCAGGCTGACTTTCCTTTTTCGCGTTTTAGCCGCAGATAACGGATAGATGGCTCTCTCACCCGACTATTATTCTGTTTTAGGGGTGCCCTCGACGGCAAGTCGCGACACTATCCACGCCGCGTGGAAAGCGCTGCTCCGTCAATATCACCCCGATGCCAATCATGGTGCGGATGTTTCTGCTCGTGCGAAAGAGATCAACGAGGCGTATTCAGTTTTGGGAAAGAAGGAAGCACGCGCCGCCTATGATCGGTCGCAGATCAGGCCGTCTGCCCACCGAGCGACCGCGGACCGCCCGTTTCACCCCAGGAAAGCCGGCAGGCGCCCGATACGACCTAGCTCGTTGATGCAGCCCAACGGTAGCTTCTCGCAGCCGCTAGAGACCAACGAATGGCTGATGGGCCTTTTCCTGCTAATCCTAACCGCCGCACCGATCGCTACAATCCTAGTTCTGTGGAATGAGGAATCCGGATTGGCACCTACAGTTCGACGCAGCGTCGTCACTCATCCCGTGCCTGAGCCTCCTGAAAAAGCCGTCCGCAGCTCATCGGGCACAAAACTCGGACTTGGACAGCCTGCTTCCGAAACTTTCGCCCAGGCGCGCCGTTCGAGTTCGCAGGGTCCGGCGCCAAAAGCGGTCGTGACGCGGAGATGAACGAGCGGCCAAGTTGGGAAGCTGGGAAGGGACCGCAGACGTCTGCTTCTGGGTGAAAGTAGCCATTGCCTCGGAGGATATGCCTCCGTCGCAGCTTATAAGTAGCCCCAGAAAACCGCGGTGTTCAACAGCCCGGAAGCGCAGAGGCCCCATAGAAACCCTACTGATTTTGAGCTTCGGTGCTCGCCCGCAAATGAAGGTAACGGGCCGAAAAATCGCCTGCCATTCGTAACGTGTCGACGCATGGTATTCGAATTTGGCTGCCCTTCCTCTTTTCAATGAGGTTATCAGCCTCGAGTGATCTAAGCATCCTGTTGACGTGGACTGCGGTCAGACCTGTTGCGTCGCCCAACTGTTCCTGGGTCAACGGGAAATACATAATGTCTCCAGTGGTGAGGCCACGCGCCCTTGTCCGCACCATGTGCTCACAAAGCAAATGAGCAATACGTGTGCGGGCATCTCGCCGACCGATGTTCAATGACCATTCTCGACTAACCGACGATTCGACCAGCGCTTTCACCATGAATGCTCGAGCAACTGCCGGGCGTCGTTGCGCCAGTTCGCGAAGTAGTTCGCTGTGGACTACGGCTGTTTCGCAATCCGTTAAAGCTCGAATGTCGTGATCGGCAGCAGCCAGAAACAGGTTGGGTAGGTCCAGAGCGTCTCCGGGTATGGCCAGTGAAACAATCTGCCTGGCATTGAAGCAAGCCAACTTTTGGCAATATGCCAAGCCGTCAATCAGTACCGAAAAGGTACTTGAAGCAGTTCCCTCGCGAGCGATATAGCCGCCGGCTGGTATCCTTTTCTCCGACACCGGAAGTGAAAGAATGCCCTCCCGGTCGTGCTCTTCTAAGGGGGACAACACCCCCAAATGCTCGACAAAAACTGATAACGTCACGAATTCCCCTGTCCGACGCACGCACGACTCCAGGAGGAACCAGTACGCCGTTAAATCTCAACAGGGCTGCGCTTAACGAACAATATCCTTTATAGCGAGTGGCTTAGCGGTATTTTATAGCCGCCTTGGCGATCTACGTATGGCACAAATTGCCGTTTTTTTTAACGGCATACCCAATGGACTCGCTTCGCTCTCGCAAGGGTCTGCAATGGCTACCGATGGTCCGAAAATCGGACGGTCTGTATTCCTCTCCTTCACGACATCCATGTCAGACGATCGTTCGCCAAGCTCACTCAGCGCGGGGATGAACGAATGTCTCAAGGTGGGGTAACGGGGAAGGGGGCGTCAGTGCGCAGGTTTGGGTCGTTGTATTTCTCCGGTCGAACGTTCTGAGTGGTGAACGCAAGTATCGCGAGAAACGAGGCCTTTAAGTGTCGAGAAGGCGGTGAACCGAGCGCAATGCTATGCGCGCACTATGAGATCGGCTTGGATCGATCTCGAAGCGCTATGCCGTGACCCGTACATACCGGAGGCGGGCAGGACGCTCGTGATACGAAAGGCACTCAGACGAAATGTCGTCCGAACCCATATCGGAGCCCGATCCTACTGGGCTCGTCATCTATGTCGGCCAGGATCGCGCAGGCCATTGGCTGGTCCAGGACAGCCGGCGCACCCTCGAAGGCCGCTTCATCTCGTACGGTGCCGCGATGGGCTATGCACAGGCCGAGCGGGACATTTACCACGCCAGCATCGAGATCGCCGAACTGCCGCTAACGCCGCTTGTGTCCTTTGCGCCCGTCGGTCGTGACGAGCGCGCCTTGCTCCGCGCGGCGTGACGGGAAGAATGGCGATGAACGTCCACAACCTACCTATCTGGTCGCGTACCGTCGTCGGCGCGGTCAAGCGGACCTGTACTGCGCAACCCGGCTCGGAAGCGGCCCATGATCAGCGCTGGCCCCGTATCGAGGCAGCCTTGTTGGCACTACAATCCAGTGGACGGCATGCAGTCCGCATCGTCGATGCCGACTGCGGTGCCGGAACGCTGCTGCTGCATGCGCTAGGACATGCAAGGCAGCTGGGATTCACTGCCGTCGAGGGACACGGCATAGATCGATCGTCGCTATTGATCGGTCGCGCGCGATCGGCAGCGAGGCGTGCTGCCGACCCGGCGCTCGGCGTGGACTTCGAGGTGGCGGACATCGTCGCCGCCTTGCGCGACGAGCAGGACCTGTCGGCTGATATCGTAATCTGCCACGACCTCGCAAGATACCGTCGACCGGAGGCAGTGCGTGCGCTCCGGAACGCTGGGCGGATCATCATCGCCGATGATGCCGCATGCCATGTCTAGGGGATCGCTGCATGACCCGGCGCGATATCGTCTGGCGCGGCATAGGCGTGATGCTGGCCGTCGCGGCCTATGGCGTGGCCGCGGCGATGAATGGGTCCGCGCTGGCGATGCTCGTGTTTCCGATCGCGCTGCTGGGCCTGACGCTGATGATCAACGGCAAGCGCGTGGTGGTTGTGCTGCGGGCCGAACGTCATGGTCACGGGCATACCGCCGAAGCGATCCACGCCGTGCGCCTCCGTCGCTCCCGCCGGCGCGTCGATCCGCCCTATTCCTGATTACCGGACACCGAACATTCATGACTTATTTCAGTCCGCAGGACGGCGTCCTGTGCGCCGAAGGTGTGCCGCTGCCCGTCATCGCCGAGGCGGTGGGGACGCCCGTCCACGTCTACTCCGCCGCCGCGCTGCGCGATGCCGCGCACCGTTTCAGGTCGGCGCTGGCGATCCTCCCAAGCGTACGTGTTGCGTTTGCCGTCAAGGCGAACCCGAACGGCGCGGTGCTGCACTTGCTGGCCGGGTGCGGCTTCGGCGCCGACATCGTCTCGGGCGGCGAGATGCGGCGCGCGCTCGACGCGGGGATCGCGGCGTCGGACATCGTCTTCTCGGGCGTCGGCAAGACCGACCGCGAACTCGCCGACGCGCTCGCTGGCGGTATTGGCCAGTTCAACCTCGAGCTGGAAGAGGAGGGCCAGGTGCTCGCTGCGCTGGCGCGCGCGCGGGGCAGGCGGGCGACCGCGGTGCTCCGCGTCAATCCCGACGTCGATGGCCGCACGCATGCCAAGATTTCGACCGGACGGCGCGGTAACAAGTTCGGGGTTGCGATCGCCGACGTCCCCGCGATGTACGACCGGCTGTCGCAGCTCGAGGGTCTCGACCTAGTCGGGGTCGCGTTGCACATTGGCAGTCAGTTGCACGATCTCGCACCGCTGGAGGAGGCCTATGATCGGATCGGCTGCCTCGTGGCGGACTTGCGCGCGCGCGGCCATGTCATCAGCCGCGTCGACCTCGGCGGCGGTCTCGGCATACCCTACCACGCCGACGACGTGGTTCCGACGCTCGACGCCTATGCGGCGATGGTCGGCAGGGTCACACGCGACTGGGATGTCGAACTCACGTTCGAGCCGGGGCGGGTGGTCGCGGGGCTCGCCGGCGTGCTGATGACGCGAGTGATCTGGGTGAAACCGGGTGCGGACCATCCGTTCGTGATCGTCGATGCCGCGATGAACGACCTAGCGCGGCCGGCTCTGTACGATGCCTTTCATCGCTTCGAGGCGGTCGCGCCGGACGGCGAGCGGATGGTCGCAAATATTGCCGGTCCGGTCTGCGAAAGCGGCGACGTGTTCGCGGTCGCGCGCGACATCGACCGGGTCCGCCGCGGTGACCTCGCCGTCCTGCACGCCACCGGCGCTTATGGCGCGGCGATGGCTTCGACCTACAATTGCCGCGCGCTCAGCCCGCAGGTTCTGGTCGACGGCGACCGGTTCGAGATCGTCGCCGATCGCTATCTACCCGAGGAGTTCGCGGCGTAGGGAGGCGGCCGGTGAGGTACGCGTGAACGATTTCGACCAGTTCCGCGGTCGCCGCCGTGCGCCGATCATCATGCAATGGGCCACCGTTGGTGACAAGGCAGCTCGAACACGTTTTGTCTAATGCCCGACAACGTCAACGAATGTCCGAAGCTGAGAAGCGAAAGAGCCTTGCGAATGTCCGCAACTGGTTGTTGCAACCGTGCCGCTGGCGGGCTCGCTCGCGAACCTAGATGCGCTTGCGTCCGGAGGTAGTGCCTGACAATCGGGTTCTGGGAAGCGACTATCCACCGCGCTTATTCGAACCAGATCCCGATCATCAAGACGACTTGCGATCAGGCGGCTAGCGAAACGTAGGATCGCAGTTCATCGAGGACCGAACGCCGCGACGCACGCCAACCAAGCTCACGTTCGCCCGGATAGCCCGGGGGCAACTTGCCCGTGTTGCCGGCTTGGCGATCGGCGAACAGGAACAACGCGTTCAGAACCCGTACCAGGCTCGGCTTGGAAGCCGTTTACCGTCAAAACGAGCGCCCGCTGTCGGCCACGAAACAAGCGCCTGTAGCTGCGGACGTGCCTGAAACCTGGTCAGACGAAACCACCATTGGCGCGGATCGTCTGACCATTGATCCAGCCACCATCGGGGCTGGCAAGAAACGCCACGACCGATGCGATGTCGTCGGGCTGGCCAAGCCGCTTCAGCGGATTGGCGTCGATCATCGATTGTACCAAGGCTTCCGACTTGCCGTTCATAAACAATGCCGTCGCCGTCGGCCCAGGCGCGACTGCGTTCACGGTAATGCCACGCGTGCCCAGTTCCTTGGCGAGGATACTCGTCATTGCCTCGACCGCAGCCTTTGTCGCGGTGTAGACGCCGTACCGGGGGAGTAGCGCGCCGACGACGCTGGTCGAGAAACTGATGATGCGACCTCCATCGTGCAAGCGACGTGCGCCTTCTCGCATTCCGCGAAAGACACCAGCGATATTGACCGCAAGCTGATGATCGAAATCGGCGTCACTGACATCGGCAATCGGCGCGAAGATGGCAACACCTGCATTGTTGACGAGGACATCGAGGCCGCCGAAAGTCCGTTCCGCAGCGTCGAACAGCGATGGTATACCGTCCGGCGTGCTGACATCGGCCTGTACCGCGATCGCTTCGCCGCCGGATGCGGTGATTTCGGCCACAACGTCTTCAGCATCCTCGCGACCGCTCGCGTAGTTTACGATCACGGCCATACCGTCGGCGGCAAGGCGCTTGGCGATGGCAGCGCCGATGCCCTTCGATCCTCCGGTAACCAGTGCAATCTTACGTCCCGTCATGATCCGTCTCCTTCTGAGACTGCATGTACGCTGTCGTGCGGTCGGAATAATCGGTCAGCCCTTGCGAAGTGCATTCGGATATGGCGAACAATGCGCATGGATCGCTTGGAAGCCATGCGGCTGCTAGTACGTATCGTTGAACGTCGTAGTTTCACTGCGGCAGCAACCGATCTCGATATGTCGCGCTCGACGGCTACCGAGGGCATCAAGCAGCTGGAAGCGCAGTTGGGCGTGCGCCTGCTGGAGCGAACGACACGGATCGTGACCCCCACGCTCGATGGCGACGCCTATTATCGTCGGTGCATCGCAATCCTGGCCGATATCGAAGAGGCGGAGGGAGCGTTTCAGGATGCCGAGCCGCGTGGGCTGCTTCGGATCGACGTCCATGCAATGATCGCGCGGCGCTTTCTCATCCCGTACATTCCCGCGTTCCTCGACCGTTACCCGCGGATCGATCTTCATATTGGCGAAGGGGATCGTCTCGTTGATCTCGTGCGCGAAGGCGTGGATTGCGTCATCCGTGCGGGAGAGCCAACTGAAAGTGGTTTGATCATGCGTCGTGTTGCCACGCTGAACGAGATGACGTGCGCGAGTCCGGCGTATCTCGCACGCCACGGCGTGCCAGCGACGCCCGCCGATCTCCAGGGTCATCGAATGATCGGCTATCTGTCATCGCGAACCGGCGAGATCATCCCCTTAGAGTTTATGGTCGAGGGCCGGCTCGACTACGTCACCTTGCCCAGCCGCGTAACGGTCGGCGGTGCAGATGCGATGGGGGAGCTGGCCCGGCTGGGCATGGGGCTCATCCAAGCCCCGCGTTATCGCTTCGTCGACGATTTTGCTGCTGGCACGCTGACAGAGGTGCTGGCCGACTATCCACCGTCGCCGACGCCGCTCGTGGCGCTCTATCCGCAGAACAAACAGCTCTCACCGCGTGTCCGGGTTTTTCTTGACTGGGCTGTAGGCATTTTCGCAACGGCCGATCTCTAAGAAGAGGTGCCCATACAGTTCGGCGCGATCTCTGACGTTGCGGTTGATCGGCACAAGTTAACACGACTGTGCGGCAAGCTTTTGGAAGCTGGATGTGACCCTTGTAAAAGCGCAAATGTACGAAGCGTTGGAATTGAGATGCGGGGGAGGGGCGTGAATGACCTCAATTGGGTCTTGCTAGGCCCCCATTTCCGAGCGGTCCCGCCGAGGCTTGGACTGCAATCCGGGGACAGACGATAGCCAGTGGTCAGCGTGACCGGTCGATCGATATGTTTGGTCGCGGCAAACAGGAGGATTTGTGACTAAGGACCGATGTCGATCGCCTGAGCCTCCGCGCGACGCGAGGACGACTTGGCAAAATTGAGTTGCTCGGCGATCGGATCGTTCCATCCGTACGGGTCGGTGCGGAAGGCTATCGCCCCTTCGGCATCGACATAGACATTGTGGTAGAGCAGCCGGACCGGAATACGATGCGGCAAGGGCACGAAGGTCATCTCGCCCGTCGCCTGCGCGGCCTGCCAGGCGTCCATGACGCCCCCGTCCTCGGCGAGAATCTGCGCGAAGCCGAGCGCGTCCTCGACGCGGACGCAGCCATGGCTGAGATGGCGCTGGCTGCGCTCGAACAGGGCCGGTGCCGAGGTGTCGTGCAGGTAGATCGCCTGGTTGTTGGCCATGTCGAACTTGACGAGGCCGAGCGCATTGTCGGGCCCCGGCTGCTGGACGATCCAGCCGTCACGCAGCACCATGTTATGCGCCTGCAGATATGCGTCGTCGACGTTCGCCATTTCACCGTTCTGGATCGATTTCGGCACGGTCCAGGTCGGGTTGGCGACCAGTCTGAAGATTGGCGATGCGAGCGCCGGGGTCTCGTGCCCGGGTTCTCCAACCACGACCTTTCGCTCGTCCGCCACCGTGCCGTCGCGGTAATAGCGCAACTGTGACGCCGCGGTGTTGACATCGATCCGCGTGGCCGGTGGCGTGCGTTCGAGCCAGCGCCGGCGCTCCAGCGCAACGGCCAGCGCCCGGGCGCGGTCGCCGGCGCCTAGGTTGAGCACCTTCAGCGTTTCGGGGCCGACGACGCCGTCTGCAGCAATCCCGTAATCGGTTTGCAATCGCTTCAACGCGTCCGCCAGTGCTTGCGTGTAGAGCGCCGACGTCGGGGAGGGGGCGAGCTGCGACAGATCGGTCGCTAAACCGGCGGGCGCCAGATACCCGCTTTGCGTCAGCTGATCGGCAATGGCCAAGACGCGCGGGTCGTGATCGCCGACGCGGATGAGGCCACCGGTAATCGGCTCGGTCGGCCCAGCCGCGGCCGCGGCCTGGCTGAAGCGGAGATAGGCGTCGGAGAAAGCCCGATATTCTGCGTCCTGCGGCGCCAGCGACGCCAGCCACTCGGTGAGTTTATCGGTCGCGAGCGCGACGCCGAGGCCGTCTGTAACGTCGGTTTTCGGACGAGGTAGGGTATAGACTTCGTGCAACGAGGCAGGATCGATGCGTCCTCCAGCCAGCGCTTCGGCATACGAGAGGGCGGCGCGCGATAGTGCTACGTCGGCGACGGCGGGGCTTGTATCCGTTGCGCTCGCAGCGGCGAAGGGCAGATGATCGAGACCGTGCCGGCCGCGGTCGGCGAGCGCGGATTGGAATGCCGCGATGCTCTGCTTTGACCATAAAGCCCGCCATTTCGACTTGGCGTACAACGTCCGAAGCTTGGGGTCCGTCACATCGGCCTTGTCGATCGCTATGGGGTCCGGACGAGCTATGGCGTCGATCGGAACGACCTGAGCGTGCGCCGCTCCATGGGTCAGCAGGATCAGCAACGGGATCGTGGATCGGTACAATGTTTTCAAGGGCATGCCAGACTAACGAGCCAGTTGGCAATTTGGACCAGCACGATGGACGGTTGCAGCAGAGGTGCGCCGTTCGCCGTGCTATCGCTGGTCCAAAACCGGTCGTCCTCGCTAATCATCCGGCCCCCAAGAGTTCTGGGCGGTCCCGCCGAACGGCAGGTCGAAGACCTGTGAGCGTCGCGTTCAGGCGATCCCGATGACCGCGATCAAGGGGTCACTTCTACTGCCATCGGCCAACACGTCTGCCGTGATATCTGCGAACCCGGCGCGATCAAGATAGAGGCGAACGAGTGCGGTATGACCGCTTGCATCGAGCGCTTGCCAGATGGCGACCGCTTTGGTTGGAAAGGAGCGGTTCGAGAAGCTGACGATGAACGGCGAGCCGGGCGTCAGAATGCGGCGTATCTCGCCGAACACAGCCACCGGCTGTTGAAGATACTGGATACCGACGCAGCACAGGGCTGCGTCGAATGATTGATCTTCAAGCGGCAGGATGGGATCGCGATTGAGATCTTGGACGAACGTGCGGTCTAGCCGCGGATTGGCGGCGAGTTCGGCGGCGTTCATTCCGTGGCCGACGACTATGGAATATTGCCGGTCGGACGGCAGGTGGCTTATCCAGCTCGACATCAGATCGAGAACGCGTCCGTCGGACGGCAGCCGTGCGCGATAACATCGGGTCAATGCTGCGACCGCTTCCTCATCAATATGCGTGACGAGCCGGGGCGGCCTGTAAAAGGCCAGATCATCGTCCGCATCTTGTTTGGCAAAGGCACCGGCGGGGAGTTCGGAGAGGATATCCTTGGTCAATGTACCATTTCCGAATGCGCGAACCAGTCGACATGAGAGTAGATGCGACGATAGGCCGACGTAAATGGGGCGCGCAGCCATGCAACGGCTCCGGAGGCGATTAGCAGCATTTCAGTTTGTCACCATACACTACGTTCGCACATGCTGATGTTGCCCAATTGGTTCCCAACGATCCACAGATTCTATCCGACCCGACTGTACAGTGCCTCGCCAACGCCGTCGGCCATACCTAGCATTTTTTGCGATCACTCGCGATTTGAGACCTAACAGATAGTCATAGATGGGGATTATCGATACCAATTCAGCACCATCCGTTGAAGTTTGGGGCGTCGCATCATCTCCGCCAGACCGCAACCGCAGATCGATAATAAATGTTATGTTAAATAGGGATCGGTCTATTTTCGTTATATGTAGCGAGTACCGGTCGCGCACGAAACGATACGCCAACTCTTTGTCGGGGAGCGGGAACACATACTCTGTCACGCCTAGTCGAGTTTAATGCTCGTTGGAGTGCCGATCTTCGACTGGGGTATAGTAGCGGGCAATATCGGCTTCGGCGAGGACATGACCGCTCGATTCTGTGACGAGCGCAACGATCTCGCAATCGGTCCTACCAGCATTCCGGAGTTGCTCGATCTCGTCGCTTACCATGTTGATGAAAGCAGGTACTGGAAAACGTTCCTCTCCTAACCCTAACGCATCGCGCAAGTGCTTTTGGGCACGAAGAGCTTCGGGAAGCGTAAACGCGATTTCATCGGCCATCGGGCGTGTCCATTTATGCAGATTGAGGGACGGTCGGGGGGCCAAGGCCCCCCGACACTGCAAAATTTATGCGGTGACCGCTTCGGCCTTTGCATTCACGCTCGACGTTGCCATCGTCGTGAGCTTATCGTCGGTTGCGTATTCCTCATCGAGCGTCACCTTGAGAATCGCTGCAATATCCGTGCGCCCGAGCTGGTTGGCCCAGGCAATCAGCGTTCCGTATCGTGTGATCTCGTAGTGCTCGACTGCCTGTGCCGACGCGATCAACGCGGCATCGAGAACCGCTTTATCCTCGATCTCGCCAGCGACTTCATTGGCCTCCTTGATAATGCCGTCGATCGCCGGGCAAGTCACTGCCTTCGCCTTTTCGCCGAGCAGCTCAAAGATGCGCTCAAGACGCACGATCTGTTCTTCAGTCTCAAGCAAATGCGTTTCGAAACTCTGCTTCAGCGCTGGTGCGGTCGCCTTGTCTACCATCTTTGGCAGCGCCTTAGTGATCTGGTTCTCTGCATAATAAACGTCCTGCAACTGATGCAGGAAAAGGTCGTCGAATGTCACGATGTCTTTGGAAAACAGGCCCATGATAGTGTCCTCGCTGAGCAGATAGCCGCGAAGCAAGGTGCTCCGGTACAGTCCAAACGCGCCGACTTCCGAGTAAGTTTCGCTTGGTCTGGCGCGATCGGTAAAGAAGATAAACCGGCATCGGCTGCCTTATCCCTAGCATGAATCCGGTTACCGATCGGCTTGAACATTCTATATATGAGGGCACTGGCTCTAGGTGGGTCAACTCATTACCACCTTTAAATTGCTGATCGCGAGGCTGCGGAACCGACGTCACTATGCAGAGGCTGATTGATTTTTATGACTAGCCGAATGTGTGGATACAATGGCTAAAGCAACAACAGCGGAGGCTGCGTAGCTTTACTAAAAATATGATTAACAACGAATTTTATTTAGACTGCCGTCACGATTTTCGGATCCGGTAGGCTCCGGTACGTGTCTTCAGCGCTTTGCCTTTCCAGCTGAGTTGTACCGCCCCTTCAGCCATCAACTGGTCAATGGCTGCATGGACGGCTGGCATTGCAGTGCGCCAATCTTTCGCGGGGTCGCTAGCAGTTAGCGCCCTTGCCACCTCGCTTGGACAGATCGTGCTAGTCTGCTGACGGCGGTCCAATAAGGCGAGCGTCTCCTTCCTGGCATTTTGGGTTACCACTTTTGACCCTTCGGTATCAAACACGTCGCATGCGACCAGCTATGTGCCACGGGTACTCAACGGTCGCCTCGCCCATCGGGCCGACTTGCCCGAATCGGCCATAACCAAGTTGCCAGACAGCCGTAGAATGCAAGCGTAGCATGCAAAGCTTTAGTGAAGAGAGAGCAAAAGGTGAACCGGACCCGATTCTCGTCTCCCCTATCCTGTAGCCGCCAAGGCAGTCAGCCATTCGTGAGTAAGGAGCGCGCGCTTCGTCATAGGTTGCTGCCGGATGATCGCATCCTGACGTCAATGGCGTTCGCGCTCTTCCTCCAGTTGTGGTCGCTAGTCCGTGCCGATAACCCATTCCGTTGGGCATGCGCCAGGCAGAACCATTCCCCAAAGCGATCAAAACGAGATCTGCAACCGCGCCACCAAGAGATAGCACTTCCATATCGCGAGCCTCTACCTGTTCACCACCACCGTCTACTGGAATACCCTGTGTCCGATCATGTCTTCGAAGCCCGACGTGGTGCATGCCTGGATACGCCCGACCATCTTCTTGACCATGCTGCACCGCTTGGATGGGCCCCTATCCTCATAGTTACGGATCGGACACTTCTTCGTAACAGCCAGCGCGCCGCAACTGGCGAACAATCCCGTTGAACGCCGCGGTCACGCCCTGTGCTCTGCCGATTTCGTTCTCCTGCCCGGCCGCGTCCCAGTAGAGCTCAAGTGGCCAGCGTTCCGGGCAGTGCGGGAGCAGGCAGCGCAGCGCCAATCGGATCTCGACGACATCGACGCGGGCGGCCGAGCAGCGCGCCACACCGCCGCGCAAGATATGCACCGATAGCGCGATGACAACGCGTTGATGACGGACGAGCTTGGACATCAATGGAAGTCGTGAGATTTGAATTTCACGACAGCTTCTGGGTCCATGCCGTCCGCATGGGGCGGCCAGTAAGAGTTGCGCGGGTTCGGGCTCCAGCCCTTGTCACCGCGGTCGGGGGAGCCGGTATGCTTCGCACCATCGCCGCGGCCGGTCCGGTGCGGGAACGACATCTCGCCGACCCGGTGTAGCAGGTCGCCATGGTCTATGATCCGGTCGCAGATGACGTGGATGACCTCGCCTTCCTTCTGCACCCTGCCCTTCATGCCAATCATCGACGCGGACATGACGGTGCGACGTTGGCGCTCGAACCGATCAGGCCACAAGATGCCGTTGGCGATGCCGGTCTCGTCTTCGATCGTGAGGAACAGCACGCCCTTGGCAGACCCGGGCTTCTGGCGAACGAGGATGATGCCGGCGACCTCGACATGTCGCCCATCGCGGATCGTCGCTAGGTCCGCGCATCTGGTCACGCCACGCCTGGCCAGTTCATCACGCACGAAAGTCAGCGGATGCGCGCGCAGAGAGAGTTGCAGCGCGCGGTAGTCCTCGATCACCTCGCGACCATCGGTCAGTGGGCGCAGTTCGACATCAGGCTCGATCCCTTCCGCACTGACGGCCTGGTCGGCGCGATCGGCCGCGGCGAACAGCGGCAACGGCGCTTCACCGAGCCCCCTCACCTTCCACAAGCCCTGGCGACGATCGGCGCCAAAGCTATGAAAGGCATCACCGTCCGCGAGCTTCTCGATCGCCGCGCGCTGGACACCCGATCGCCGCCATACGTCCTCTACGCTCTCGAACACGGTCAACTCGCGCGCGCCAACGATCTTGGCGCCGTCCGCGTTAGACAGGCCGCGGATCTGCCTGAGCCCCAACCGTACGGCGAGGTAGCGCCCGCTATACGGCTCCAGCGTGCAGTCCCAGCGGCTCGCATTGACGCAAGGGGGGCGAACCACGACGCCGTGCTCGCGCGCGTCGCGGACGATTTGCGCGGGCGCATAGAAGCCCATCGGCTGCGCATTCATCAGGCTCGCGCAGAACACATCGGGATGATGATGCTTCATCCATGACGAAGCGTAGGAGATCTTGGCGAACGACGCCGCGTGGCTTTCGGGGAAGCCGTAGGAGCCGAAGCCCTCGAGCTGGCGGAAGGTGCGCTCGGCAAACTCACGGGGGTAGCCGCGCTCAACCATGCCTCCGATAAGCTTTTCGCTGAAGTGCGACACGCCACCCGTAAACTTGAACGTCGCCATGGCGCGGCGCAGCTGATCCGCTTCGGCTGGCGTGAAACCGGCACCGACGATCGCGACCTTCATGGCCTGTTCCTGGAACAGCGGCACGCCGAGCGTCTTTTCCAGTACCGCGCGTAACTCAGGTCGTGGGTATTCCGGCTTCTCCAGCCCTTCGCGCCGGCGCAGATACGGATGGACCATGTCGCCCTGGATCGGCCCCGGCCGTACGATCGCGACCTGAATGACGAGATCATAGAAGCGCCGCGGCTTCATCCGCGGCAGCATCGACATCTGCGCGCGGCTTTCGATCTGGAAGGTGCCGAGCGTGTCGGCCTTCGAGATCATGGCGTACACGTCGGGATCGTCGTCCTGCAGGTCGGCCAAACCGACGCGCAGCCCCTTGTCCGCCTCGAGCATGTTGAAAGCGCGGTTCATGCAGCCGAGCATGCCGAGACCCAGCACGTCGACCTTCATGAACTTCAGCGCATCGATGTCGTCCTTGTCCCATTCGATGATCTGGCGGTCGTCCATCGCCGCGGGTTCGATCGGGACGAGATCGTCGAGACGGTCATGGGTGAGGACGAAGCCGCCCGGGTGCTGTGACATGTGGCGCGGCACGCCGATCAGCTTGCGGGCAAGCTCGAGCGTCAGGCGCAGGCGACGATCGCCGATGTCGAGGTTCAACTCGTTGACCTGCTTTTCACCGACGCCCTCGGCCGACCAGCCCCACACCTGGCCGGCCAATGACGAGGTCAGATCCTCGGGCAGACCGAGCGCCTTGCCTACGTCGCGTACGGCACCGCGCGCCCGGTAGCGCGTGACCACTGCGGTCAACGCGGAATGGTTGCGGCCATAGGTCTCATAGATCCACTGGATGATCTCTTCGCGGCGCTCATGCTCGAAGTCGACGTCGATGTCGGGCGGCTCGCGGCGCTCGCCGCTGACGAAGCGCTCGAACAGCAGCTCGTGCTTGATCGGGTCGATCGAGGTGACGCCAAGCACGAAGCAGACGCAGGAATTGGCGGCCGAGCCGCGGCCCTGGCACAGGATACCCCGCCGGCGGGCTTCGCGAACGATCGCGTAGACGGTCAAGAAATATGGCGCATAGCCAAGCTCACCGATCAGCCGCATCTCGTGGGCGATCTGCTCGGTATAGGCAGCCGGCACCGTACCGTTGAACATCACGTCGACCGCGTCTTCCGCCAGCTTCTGCAGCGCCTCTTGCGCGGTCAGCCCGTCGATCAGCCGCTCGTGCGGGTATTGATAGGCCAGTTCGCCCAGATCGAAGGTGCACAGACGCGCAATATCGACGCTCGCACGCAGCGCGTCGGGATACGCTTTGAAGCGCCGGACCATCTCGTCGGGAGATTTGAGCGCACGATCGGCGTTGACCTCGCGCCGGTAGCCAAGCTCGTCGACGGTGCATTTCTCGCGCACGGCCGTCACAACGTCCTGCAGCAGCCGTGCTTCTGGCGCGTGGTAGAGGACATCACCCGTCACCACCGCGCGAACGCCCACGCCGCCCGCCTGCCGCGCCAGAGCGTCGATCCGCACAGCATCGTCCGGCCGGCGTCGCTGGAACAGCGCCATGTACCCGCGACGCCCATAGACCGTCTTCAGATCGGCGAGCGCCGAGAGATTATCCTCGTCCGCCTCGTGCGGCAGCAGGATGGCGATCATGCCCTCCGACCAGGGTTCGAGGTCATGCCAGTCGAGCAGGCATCCGCCCTTCCCCGCCCGCTTCTTGCCCACCGTCAGCAGCCGCGTCAGACGCGACCAGGCGGGGCGGTTGGTCGGGTACAGCAGCAACTGCCGCCCGCAGGAGAGGTTGAGGCGCGTGCCGGCGATCGAGCGAACGCCCGTCGCCTTCTGCGCTTCCCATGCACGCACCACCCCCGCGACGGTGCCGATATCGCTGACCCCAATCGAGGGATAGCCGAGCAGCGCCGCTGCCGCGAACAGTTCCTCAGGGCTCGACGCGCCGCGCAGCAGAGAGAAATGCGTGAGGACCTGGAGTTCGACATAGTCGGTCATGCGAACACGCCGTGCATCCACCAACTCAGATCGCCGGTGTCCTCGACGAACCCGTCGCCACGCCGGAACACCCAGTAGCGACCGCCTGTATCGTCCTCGACGCGGTAATAGTCGCGCACCGCCCACACTTCCGCGTCACGACGCCACCATTCACCGTGGATCCGCTCAGGGCCGTCGCCGGCCACGACCTTGTGCGGACGGCCACGCCATTCGAACCGTCGTGGTGGCTGATCGGGCATGAGCGCTATGACGCCCCATAGCGGTTCGGGCCTGGCCAACAGGCGCGTCGGTCGTCGCCATTTCGGCCAGCCCGCGGGCGCTACCACCGGGTCGGCGCGCATGACGGCGCGCTCGGGCACGTGACTTTCAACAGGGGCGATCCGGAACACGGCGTCAGCACCAATGCGGCCGGCCACGACGTCGACGAGACGGGCCGGATCGCGCACGAGGACCTCACCAACAAGAACCGCGCCGAGGTCGACCGCATCGAGTGGCTCGGTGTGCGGCGCCGCCAGATAGAATTGCTCGAGCCCCAAACCCGGATCAATCCGTTCGATCCGGAGCTTCATGAGCCGCAAAAGGTGCGAGACCTCGCGCGTCGGGCGTGATGTACCGACGGCCACAATCTGCTCGGTACCATCGACGCGTAAGCCACCAAGCCGTAACGATCGTACGCCAAGTCCCTCCTCGCGCAGCAGTTCGGCCATGTCGCTGAGCAAATCCTCCATGACCTGCGCGATCGCGTCTGCGGTAACGATCGGTTCGAGCAGCCGGCGCTCGACGGTCGGTATGACCTTGTCGGTCCGCGTCGTGATGGGCTCGGCGACCGCACCGAGGGCTTGATCGAGTCGCGTAATCGCCGCCAGCCCGAGCCGGCGTGCCAACGGCCCGCGCGCGACAGGCAGGAGATCGGCGACGCGCTCGAAACCGAACTTGCGGGCGGCGACAAGCGCAGTGCCGGCAAGGCGCAGCGCAGCGACCGGAAGAGCGCTAAGCGCGTCGACCGTCCGCCCTGCCGGGACGATCGTGATGTCGGCAGACCCGAACCGCGCAACGGCGTGGGCCGCGCCCGGTGTGTCCGCCACCGCCACGCGCGCCGTGAATCCGGCACGCTGGCAAAAGGCGCGCAGACGCCGACAGAACCGCTCTTCGCCGCCATGAAGATGCGCGCAGCCGGTCAGGTCGAGCCACAGCCCATCGGGCGGCGTGGCTGCTGCGATCGGCGACCAGCGGCGCACCGCACGCAGCGCGAGCTGGTCCAGCAACGCTGCATCCGCCTCGGTCTCGGACGGTCGGATGTCGAGATCGGACACCAGCGCGCGCGCATGGGTCGCGGCCATTCCGATTGTGATCCCCAACGCCGCAGCGCCATCGCAGGCGGCCACCACCTCTTCGCGCCGGCCCACCTTGCCGACCAGTGCGAGCGGTGCCCGGTGGAACGCAGCGACGGTCGTTGCGACCCTGTCGTGACTATCCGCTGGCGCAAGTCCGTGGAACGGATGGTTCGCCGCTTCCGAACGTCGGCCAAGTTCACGCATGGGCGGTTTGGCATGCGTAGGCAGCGCTGCGATCGAGCCTTCGACATCGTGCCTGGTCGGCATGTCGGCACGTGCCCACCGTGCACCCGGCCGCCACCCGCCGCCCCGCGGTACCGAACACGGACCGGGATCGTCGTCGACAGGAAGCTGAAGGGCTGGCCCCTCAGGCGGCCGCGTAGCGTGCCGGTCCAGCCGTCTCAGCCGCTCGATGGCCAAGTGCGGCAGGAACAGCGAGACAACCCGTCTCATCGCAGCCCTCCAAAATCATCGAAAATGCTTCGCCGCCACGCTGCCGTGCGACCTCGACCCACCACCGTGACCGTCCAACGCCTGCAACACCCAGGCGCTCGGATGACGCACTGGCGATGCGCCAGCGTGTCCAGGCAGCGGACGGTTCGGTGAGCGGATCCTGGTCGCGGGTGCGTCGGCGCCGCAGGATAAGAATGGGGATGTCGACGTCGGCCGCTACCAGTTGCAGGCGCCGGGTCACTACCATCGACATCCGGCTTACCTCGGCGATCACTGTCGACGGCGTTCCGTCGCGCACCGCATCCTCGACGACAGCGAGCAGGGCCGCATCGTCACGGGGTTGTGCGTGGATCAGGTCGGCTGACGATAGCCCGGCCTGTTCAAGGCCAGGTGCGTAAAGATCGTTGCGACAGCTCACCCACAGCACCGGTCCGCGTGTATGGGCAGCCTCTCGTGCGGCGATACCTGCCAGGAACAGCGTCGCCGCAGCATCGTCGACCATTGAACAGCTTTGTGCGGCCACCTCATGCAGCGCGCCTGCGCGCAGCCCCCCGCTCGCGAGACGATCGTCAAGCGCAGGGATACCGAATGGCATGATGCGGTGATCCACCGCCGGCGTAGCGATAGTCCGCAGGTCGGCGATGGTGGTCGGCAGGGACTCGAGGGCGGTGTTCATGACGGCTAGACTCTATACGTTCTCTTTATGTTCCATCACGGGATAGGGTTGGTCAACTAGGTTTATGTCCCGCAGTTCAGACTCTTTGGTCTTGACCACGGCTCACCGCGGTACGGAACGGTTGCGAAACGGAACGGAAACAGATCGGAACGAATTTGCTTTCGTTCTCGCTGCACCTGACTCATAGAACCGTCATGCCGATCCGCCCCGAGAACCGCTGGCTCTACCCGATCGACTGGCGGCAGCTGTCGCAGACTGTTCGGTTCGATCGTGCGGGTGCTCGATGCGAGGGATGCAGCAGGCCACATCTGCGCCGTGTCGTCCATCTCGGCGACGGACGCTGGTGGGATGCCGATGTCCGGTGCTGGCGGTCGGACCGCGGCAAGCGTGTTTCCATGAAAGCAGGGTTCGTGCTGGCGTCGATCCGGGTGACCTATGTAGTTCTGGCGTGTGCGCATCTCGATCATGATCCCGGCAACAGCGCGTCTTCGAACCTTAAAGCCCTATGTCAGCGTTGCCACATGATCCACGATGCAGCCGAGCATCGCTGGCAGCGCTGGTGGAATGTCTTTCGGCTCCTTGCGGTCCGTGATCTCTACGAAGATCCTCGTGTCACGCGAGAACGCATCGCCAGCCGTTAGAAATCAATGTTTCGAGTGCGCATCGCTTCGGCTGCGAGGTCCGCGATCGGCCCCCGCCCAGATGTAGCCTCATAGACTTTGCCTTACATCGTGACCGGCAGGCTTACTTGGCCTCAGCTGCACAGCTGCGACGCTGGCGGAGTCCAGTACGGTCTTTGTGCCGTCGTTCGCCATGGCTAGGGCTAGGACCCATTGATGTAAGAGACGCGATCTGATTCAGGCTCCGTGAGGAAACCTGGGATGAGCGACCTGTACTGGCTGACGGACGAGCAGATGGCGCGCCTGCGGCCATACTTCCCCAAGAGCCATGGCAAGCCGCGAGTTGACGACCGATGGGTATTGAGAGGCATCGGTTTCGTGAACCGCAATAGGCTGCGCTGGCGTGATACGCCTATCGTTTACGATCCGCACAAGACGCTCAAGAATCGCTGGAAACGGTAGGGTGAAATGGGTGTGTTCCTCCGTGTAATGGAGGGGCTGCCTGCTGCTGATGCCGATCCTAAGACCGTCATGATCGCGCGACGTATCTCAAAGCGCACAGCACGGCATCGAGCCTGCGAGCTAAAAAAGGGGATCTCGGGCGCCCGATTGGTCGCATTAAAGGCGGTACGAACACGAAGATTTACGCTGTGACCGATGCAAACGGCCGCCCACTAAGCTTCTTCATGACCGCTGGACAGTTCAGCGACTACATCGGTGCGGCCGCGCTGCTGGACGATCTGTCCAAGGCACAGTGGCCGCTCAGCGACCGCGGCTACGATGCCGACTGGTTCAGGGATGCCTTACAGGTCAAGGGCGTCCAGCCGTGCATCCCGGGTCAGCGATCCCGGCTCGAGCCCATCAAATGCGACAAGCGCCGCTACAGGCGCCGTAGCCGCATCGAGATCATGTTCGGGCGGCTGAAGGAATGGCGCAGCGTTGCGACCCGCTCCGATAAATATCCGACACTCTTCTTGTCCGCCATCGCTCTCGCTGCCGTCGTTATTTTCTGGCTTTATCAACGGGTCCTGACCCTAGCACCGCGTTGAGGAGGCCTGAAGCGCCGGTCGAAATCAGAACGGGGCAGCATGCTGATCATTTCGCGCCCAGTTTGGGTCGTCTCGATTAAACCTGCAGCGCGAAGCACCCTCAAGTGGTTAGACAGCGTGCTCTTGGGAATCGACTTGCACGGTGCCGCATATCGCGCTCCACCCCTTCATCATGGGGCAGGCACACCGTGTATCCGCACTCGCCCGCGTCCTGACGGAGCTTCGGGAAGCGGACGATCCGCGTATCTGGTGGACGACCGCCGGCGAGATCACCGACCATGTCGAGGCGAATGGCCTGGCGGTCTGACCGGCCCGTATCACACTAGCTGACGGCGCGTGCGTGGAGTGCTCGGACCTCGTCGGAAAAGTCGAGCACCGGGCCAGTTACGTCCGCATCTGGCACCACGTCAGTGACGCGCAGCAGAGCGATGCCGAGCGATGGCTTACCCAGCTCCTGCATTCAGTGACTCAGCTGTGGAGTGGACGTCGCGTAGACGATACGGCGCAACCCGACGAGCCCGTGCGCTGCTGCACACATCGCGCAATGTTCGCCAGAAGTGTAGACGACAGCATGTCGCCGCTCGTCTGGCGACAGATGTTCGACTGCCCAGCGCGCGATCGCGAACTCCGGATGGCGTGTTGGGTCCCCGCCGCCCGTCCGATTTCGATCCTCGAACAACACAATTCCGTCGCGCGATACAAGGATCGAGCCGAATGGTTGATCGCCCGCGTCGACCGCTGCTGTCGCCAGCGCAACGCACCGTTGCAAATGCCGTATGTCCACGTCGCTCATTAAATTTCCTCGAAAAAACGGCCGTTAACGGCGGGCGGTATACAGACGACCCAATTCCGAGTTGGATCCGGCGACTAGGTCCGTACGACGCGCGGGAACTCTGTCCCCATCTCGAACGGTATGCCGGTGCAATGTTGAGCCGACCGTGACCGACTTATCCTGCCGCTGCTCCAAGGCTTGCTCATGGACCGGAAACATCGACTCATGACGGCTACGGATTTGAAAGGTAGACAAGCCATTCGTGCGGGCGTTCGCCTGCTACGATTCAAGAAGTCTACCCAAACGCTTGGCCGGATTGGGCTGTGGGCTGTGCTATCGGCCCGAACGGTCCGTAGCGCGCTACGTGACGACTTCGGCATAGCAGCGAGTTCGATTGCGTTTGCCGCCTTCCTGGCACTGATCCCGCTCGCCGGCGTCATTGCGGGCGTTTATGGCATGGTGGTTCCGCGGACCGCGGTTGCTGGCAATATGGACAAGATCGTCGCTATCCTGCCGGTCAGCGCGCAGCATCTGGTGGCCGCGAACGTGAATCGCGGACTTGCCAGCGGTCGCGGCGGGATCGTTGCGCTGATCGTGTCGCTCGGGATCGCGCTGTTCAGTGCGCGTCGTGCGGGCCGGTCGCTACTTCACGGCATTAACCTTGCCTATCGGATCGAACGCGAGCGTAGCGGACTGCGTCGACAACTGGTGTCGACGATCGTCGTGCTGGGCTGCGCCGCGCTTGTACTTACGGCGCTTGTCTCGCTGTCCGTCCTCACTTTCCTGCAGAGCTATGTTCCCGACGGACTGCCGGGTGCCCGGTTGGCGTCGGCGATTACGCTGTTCGGTTCATTGACGCTCGGCGCAGGTGGCGGCCTGATCATGCTTTATCGCTATGCCCCGGCGTCGGAGGCGATCCCGTGGCGCAGCGCCCTGCCCGGCACGATCGCCGGCGTCGCCCTGTGGCTGACCGCGACGATGATGTTTCGCGCCTATGTCGCGCGGTTCGCGCGCTTCGACGACACCTATGGCTCGTTGTCTGCGGTCGTGGTGCTGATGCTCTGGCTGATGGTGTCGGCCTGGGCCCTTCTGCTCGGCGCGCGGCTCAATGCCGAAGCCATGCGCCATGCCGGCGAACACATAAAGGAACGTGCCGAATGACCGAGATCCCCGTGCAGGACCGCTATCGCAACCGCCTGCTCGGCATCATCACCGCGATCCTGCTGATCGCCGCGCTGCGCATCGGCTTTGCGGTCATCATGCCGATCGCCTTTGCCGCGATCATCGTCGCCGCGCTCTGGCCGCTGAAACGCTGGCTGGCGAGGTTCATGCCCTCTTGGATCGCCTATACGCTGACCCTCCTGTCGCTGGTTACGATCCTCGGAGCGTTCGCCGCGGCGGTGTACCTCTCGGTCGGCCAGGTGATCGGCGCGGTGGCGTCGCAATGGGCAGGTCTCGAGCGCGGTTATAACCACCTCGCCACTTGGGCGGCGGACCGCGGCGTGCCAATCGCCGGTACGATCAACCGGCAGCGGATCACGACTCTTGTCCAGATGCTGGGGAGCGGCGTCTACGCCTGCGTCACCTATGTCGGGTTCATCGGGATCGTCGTGATGCTCGGCCTGCCCGAAGTGCCACGACTGCGGCGCAAGCTGTACGAGATGTTCGAGGGTGGAGCGCGACGCGACATGCTCGAAGTCGGCGAGGAAATTTCCGGCCAGATTCGCCGCTATCTCGGCACCACGCTTGCGACCAGCATCCTGACCGGCGTCGCATCGTCCCTATGGTCATGGATGACGGGACTCGAGCTAGTGCTGGTCTGGGGTATCATCAACTTCCTGCTGAACTTCGTCCCCGTCATCGGCAACATTGTCGGCATCGTCCCGCCCGTGCTCTTCGCGTTCATCCAGTTCGGCGGGTGGCAGATGCCGTTGCTGGTATTCGCAGGATTCGTGGTTCTACAGATGACGATCAGCAACGTCGTCTACCCGATCCTGCAGGGCAAGCAGCTGTCGCTGTCCCCGCTCGCGATCATCGTCGCGATGACGTTCTGGAGCTGGGTATGGGGCATCGCCGGAGCACTGATTGCGGTGCCACTGACCGCGGCGATCGTGATGATCTGCGGCCAGTTCGATCGCAGCCGCTGGATCGCCAAGCTTTTGTCGTCATGATGATCGGGGACAACGACCGCTCGAGGAACGCAGCATGAGGCAATGGTCATGGATCCTGAAGCGGATCGTCCGGCAGATCTGGTTCCGCGCGGCGATCATCAGTCTGCTCAGCGTCGCGCTGGCGATCGGCGCCGGGCTCGTCACGCCGTATCTACCTTACACGTTCGATGCCGATATCGGGCAGCGATCGGTCGGTACGATACTCCAGATCATGGCCTCCAGCATGTTGGCAGTCACGACCTTTTCCCTGACCGCGATGGTCAGCGCCTATTCCTCGGCGACGCAGCTCGCGACACCACGCGCGACCCAGCTGATGGTCAGCGACCCGACCTCGCAGAACGCGCTGTCGACATTCCTGGGCGCCTTCGTCTTTTCGATGGTGGGCATCGTCGGGCTGAACACCAGCGCCTACGGCCATGACGGCCGGATCATCCTGTTCGCGGCGACGGTGCTCATCATCCTTCTGGTGGTCGGCACGCTGTTGCGCTGGATCGGTCATATCACCGCGTTCGGACGGATGGCCGACGTGATCGACCGCGTCGAGGAGGCCGCGACCAAGGCAATGCGGGATTTCGCCGCGCATCCGTATCTCGGTGGGCGGGCTCCTGTCGCCATCCCCGCCGACGCCGTGGCGCTCAGCGCTCCGCAGACCGGCTATATCACGCATATCGACGTCGCCGCGCTCGGCACCATCGCTGACCGCCACGGTTTGACGGTCTATGTCGACGTCTTGCCCGGCGCGATGATGCACCCCGCGCGTACGCTCCTGCAGGTCAAGGGGGAGCCGACCCACTCGGTCCAGACCGCCCTGGTCAGGACCTTCACGATCGAGCGACATCGCTCGTTCGATCAGGACCCGCGGCTGGGCTTGATCGCATTGTCCGAGATCGCGAGCCGTGCGCTGGCGCCGGCAACCAACGATCCGGGCACGGGGATCGAGGTCCTCAATGCCTTGCTGCGCGTGTTCCTGACGCTCCGGCCGAGCGCATCGCGCCTTGATGACAAGGTCGAAACCCATCCGGTTCACATCGGCAGACCGACAATGGCCGATATGCTGACGGACGCGTTCGGGCCGATTCTGCGCGAAGGTGTTCAAGAGGTCGAGGTATCGCTGCGGCTGACAGCGACGCTGGCGGCGCTGCACGCGAACCTGCCTGATGCAAGAGTCGCGATCGAACGCTGGGCGCACCGCCACGCAAAGCGGGTGACGACCACCATCACGGATCCTGACGATCTGACGGCCTTCGATACGGCTTACAGGAAGCTCTGGCGTGCTTGAGGCTGGGGCATAATCCCTGATTGCCGGGCAACCCCTTCGAAATACGGGGTCACCAGCAGATGCGGCATTGCTAGTGCCGCGATGCCGGCAAATAGCGACCGCACGCCCGAAGAGTCCCATCGCAGCAGTAACCCGCCCACGATCCCCACCAGCGTCACGGCCGCGACGAGGACCGGGGCCGTGGTACGAAGGTACGCGGTGGTCGTGACGCACTGCAAGCGATCGCGACGCTCTTTCGTCTGCGGCACCGCGTGCAGCACGAGGAACCCCACTGAAAACCCGACGAGCGGGGGTAGAACCAGAAGTGCCGTCGTTCCAACCAAGAGACGTCGATCGTAACGTGCTACGCCGATGATCGCGAGGCACCCGGCGGCTATGCCACCGGCAATCGCCAGACTGCTGACCATGGTCGGCAGACTTGATGCTTGAACGCCGGCAAGATCGAGAATGCGGGTCAGGCTCGCCGCATGCAGCGTCGCAGGCGTGGCAACCAGGCTTATGCCGCGGGCCATCCTCTCGAACGGCCGGCTTGCCGGGGCATCCTCAAGGCCAAAATGAACTGCGGATGTCAGCAGAAATGCGGGAAGTGCGATCGCGGGATCGACGATCCACCACCAGAGACAGACCAGTAGCGCGGAAACGTACAGTGCCAGGAATGCCGGGCGTCGCCGGTGCTCGATGATTTCAAGATCGCTACCGCCGTGCACCATGCCGACGATGCCGACCGCGATAGCTGCGAACGTAAGCTGTACGGCGAGCGAACAGAAAGAGGCGATCGAGGCCGCCCCTAAAAGGAAGCCCCAGCTTAGGGCCGGGGCGTATCGTGTCATGCCCGGTAGCCGCGTTCGCCGGCATGCTGCGCGAACGCCGTGTCGAGGTTGGCCGCCGCGTAGAACGCGTAGACGACCTTGGCGATGACATCCATGATCAGGAATACCCAGACCGAAGCGGGATCGGTGATCAGCTTCAGACCCTCCGGCCCGACCAGGAAGACGATCGGGTAGAGGAACCAGATCAAGGTCAGGAAGATGAGGTTCTTGGCGTAAGCCGTGCCCAACGCGGCGCCACGGCTAAGAGCCTGTGACCGCAATGGACCCCAGAGCAAATACAAGACGCCGAGAAACGCGACGCAGGACCATCCGTACCAGATCCATTTCGCCAGCGATGGGGCGGCAAGCGACGATATCAGGCCCGTGACGATCATCAGGACATCGAGGACGATGACCGACGTCAGATACCCGCCGACTTCACCTGTCTTTCCGTGCTCGTGGAACGCCAGCAGCACCAGCCCGGACAATAATATCGGCGTCGTTACCGACCAATCGACATAGCGTGCCAGATAGGTCGCCGAGCCGTCGCTGTTCATCAGCGTGCCGATCCCGAAGGCCATTGCGAGATACGCGGTTGCCGCAATGAACGGGACGCTGGCGTGCAGGAGCGTATGATGACCCGACGGCTGCGTCTTCTTACCCGTCGCGTATATCGCCAGCGACGCGACCGACATCACGCTGAAGCCGATCAGAAAAGCGGTTTGATCCACGAGGGAGCCCCCTATCATGAGGACGACCCAGCGCCGACCTTAAGCCCCTAACATCGCGCACATGTTTTGGGTCCTAGCTCGCAATAAGTTCATGAATGCGTCATGTTTGGCGACGTCACGACAGACTGATGCTTACGCCTTCGGGAAGTGGACAGCCGCACGAAGCCCTGGCGCGTTGTCGCCCAGCGTAAGCGAGGCACCATGAACGCGGGCGGCGACCCGCGCGATGCTGAGACCAAGGCCACTGCCTTCGGAGTGACGGCTGGTATCGAGCCGAGCGAAGCGGGTCATGGCATGCTCGCGCTGGTTGGCCGGTATACCCGGTCCCGTATCCGCCACGACGAGCGTGACCCCATCGAGCCTGCGCGTAAGCGTCACCCGGATCGACCCGCCGGGCGGCGTGTACTTGATCGCGTTGTCGAGCAGATTGGCGACGATCTGCCCCAACAGCGAACGAACGCCGCCTACCGTCACCGGCGTGGTCTCGATCGCAAGGTTCAGACCATGATCGTCTGCCAAGGGTTCGAACAACTCCACGGCCTCGATCACGATCGCCGTCAAATCTACCGGAACGAACTCGCTGGCCATCGTTGTCTCTGCTCTAGCCAGTCGTAGCGTGTCGTCGATCGTCCGGAGCAAGGCATCGAAATCTCCGCGCATATCGGACGTCGCACCATTTTGATCCCCGCCAAGGGCCGCAAGTTCGAGCCGAGACCGGATCCGCGTCAGCGGCGTCTTGAGATCATGAGCAAGCGCATCGGTCGCGGTTCGCAGCGAATCCACGAGGCGTTCGATCTCCGCAAAGCTATGGTTCAGTGTCGCTGCAAGGCGGTCATATTCATCGCCTCGCCCCGTCACGGGCAAGCGCTCGTCCAGATGCCCGGCCCGAAAACGATCGCCGGCGGTGCTGGCGGCATCAAGGAAGGCAAGCCCGCGCCGGCTGTACCAGAAGCCGAACAGCAGGCCGATTACGCCGGTAGCCGCGAGTGACCAAGCCAGCGCGGAAATATAGCGGTCATGCAGCAGGCGGCGATCGTCCGAGAGGCTGCCGACGAGCAGTCGATAGTCGCTGCCGAGAAGCACCGTCCGCGCGGCGACCTGTCGCTCGATGACCGTGCCCCGCGTCGTCGCGACCTGCGTATCGAACGTACGATACCCGGTACGGTCGATCTCACTGGGCCATTTTGCCAGGTTTCCAGCGACCGGCTGGCCCGAAGCGTCGGTCATAAGATAGATGAAGTCTGTAACCCGCGGGCGCCCGACCGCACGCGACACTGACTGTGCGACGGCAAATGGCCCCTCGCTCTGATACCGCTCAATAAGCCCTGCCGTCTCGTCGTCGACCGCTGCCTGCGCGCGGGCGTCGAGCAGGCGTACCGTCTGGACATATTGTACGCTCAGGGCGATCCCCGTCGCGATTAGCGCAATCAGCGTGATCCAGAGTGCACCGCGCAGAGCGGCTGTCGACGGCCAGCGCATCGTCAGACAGCATCCAGCCGATAGCCCGAGCCGCGGACGGTTCGGATCATCGGACTATCGTCTGGACCGTCGATCTTGGCGCGCAGGCGGCTGACATGGACGTCGACAACGTTCGTCCCCGGATCGAAATTGTAATCCCAGATCGCCTCGATCAGCATCGTCCGCGTCACCACCTGCCCGGCATGGCGGGTCAGATAGTCGAGCAGTTGATACTCCTTGTTGAGCAGTTCTATACGCCGGCCCTTGCGCATGGCCGTGCGGCCGAGCAGGTCGAGCGTCAACGAGCCCGTCTGGCGAGTGCCTTGCGTTGTGTCGGGGTCGCGGTGGCGACGGACTATCGCCTCTAGGCGTGCAACGAGTTCGCCAAACGAGAAGGGCTTGGCCAGATAATCGTCACTGCCAGCCTGAAGGCCCGCAATCCTGTCATCCACCTGCCCGAGCGCCGACAAAAGCAGTACCGGCGTCCGATCGCCTTTTGCACGCAATGCCTTCAGCACCGACAGTCCATCGAGTTCGGGCAGGTTCCGGTCGAGAATGATCGCGTCATATCGGCCGACGATTGCGGCGGTGAGGCCGTCGATGCCGGTGGCGGCGTAATCGGACACGTGGCCAAGCTCTACCAGCCCGCGGCGAACAAAGTCTGCGGTCTGTGCATCGTCTTCGATCAGGAGCAGCTTCAAGGCCGGAAATTTCCCTTCGAGGTACCAAGGGAGCGGACGCGTGTACCGCCCCCCGGTTCCATCGGCTCAGGACTGGCCTATCGCTTCGCCTGCGATACGCAGGTTCAGAGAGACCTGGCGGCCATCACGCAGTACCTGTGTCGGAACGATCGAACCAATCCGAGCCTCCGCTACAGCGCGGGCAAGATCGCGCCCATTATCGACCGGCCTGGATCCGAAGCGCCGAACGACGTCGCCGCGTTGCAGGCCCGACCGCGCGGCTGCCCCGCCCTGTTCGACCGCGGCGATCAACGCGCCCTTGGTCGCGTTCGAACCCATCGCGCTGGCGATCTCCGGTGTCAGGTCCTGCAACGAGACGCCAATCCTGCCGCGCGACACGTGGCCCGTTTGCGCAATCTGAAGCGCGACCTTCCGCGCCATGGCGGCAGGTATCGCAAACCCGATGCCCACATTGCCGCCAGTCGGGGAGAAAATTGCGGTGTTCACGCCGACGACCCGGCCCGCGCTATCGAACAGCGGACCACCCGAGTTGCCGGCGTTGATCGCAGCATCGACCTGCAGAAAATCGTCGTAAGGCCCCGCCCCGATTTCTCGCCCACGTGCGGATACGATGCCTGATGTCACGGTGTTTCCAAGGCCGAACGGGCTGCCAACGGCAAACACACTGTCTCCGACGCGGATATGGTCGCTGTCGCCCCATTTGATCGGGGTGAACTTACCCTGCCCGTCGATCTTGACCACGGCGACATCGATTTTGGGGTCACGACCCAGAACGCGACCGGAGAATTCGCGGCCGTCCGACATCTGGACGGTAACGCGGTCGGCACCGTTGACGACATGGTTGTTCGTGATGACGATCCCGGATGCATCGACAATGAACCCCGAGCCAAGCGATCCGCGCTGCTGGCCTTGCTGTTGTGGCGCCTCGGATTGCCCACCGCGATCCTGCATGCCGAACCCGAACAGCTGACCCAGTCGATCGGCCAGTTCGCCGTCATCCGATCCGAACTGCGTCGGTTCGAATTGCTGCTCCTGCACAGACGCGGGCTTGACTTGGATTTGAACGACGCTTGGTCCGACAGCCTCGACCATGTCCGATAGCGAGGCATGCACCCCTGTCGACGCGACAGCAGCGGGCCCGGGTGCCGTGAACCGCTCGGCGATGCTGGTGCGGCCGTCATCCGCGGCAATCGCCCCGCCTGCGACACCGACGAGTGCCGTGGTTCCCAGCGCGACGGCAGCGATCAGCGGGCGTACGGTCAGGCGACGGTTGAGTATCACAGTCTTTCTCCTCGTCCTGTGAGCATGTGCTCCTTTTGGGACCGGACGATGAGCGCCGCCTGTTGCGAACATTACATCGCTGTAATCTTACGGGGCAGCCTGCTTGCCCGGTGCTACACCGCCGCTTTGGGCGCCGGGCGCAGCTTGGTCGGTATCGACCGACCACCTCAGGCGAAGGCGGCCGCCCGCACGCCCGGGTTCCGCCCGCCCCCCTCGCGCAACGATGCCCTCTGCTGTTGCCGTGCGCTGTCGCAAGCTCCCACCCGATACGGCGAGCGTGCGCGCGAGCCGCGCCGATGCCCAGCTTGCTTCGCCGAGCGTCTGATCGTCGATAACCCCCGAGTCGATAATGACGTCCGGCAAGACGACGTCGTTCGGTGGATCGAGAACGACGTGCCAGTCGGCTATCGCAGTGTCGGCCCGTCGTTCCAGATCGCGGTAGCCAGCAATGCCGAGGCCGGTCAGCGGCGCCGCAGCGGCGCGGATCGTTCGCGCGGCTAGATCAAATTGCACGGACGATAGAGGAACGCCTGCGATCAGGGCGACGTCTGCGATCGCACGATCACGCTCGCGCGCGGTGCGCAGTGCATCGCCATTGCCCGCCCGCGCGATCTGTGCGGCCTCGACAGCGCCGGTTTCCGGTGAAATGCGCACCTGGTCGACATGGACATCGACTGGTCGCGAGAGCCGTCGGCGAAGGTCGGCCGCGAGCTTGCGATCCGCGCCCGGTTCGATCCGCGGCGTCAGCATGACCGCGCGGACACGGACCGGGTTCGCGCCATGGTCGATCTCGACCTGGCTCAGTCGCGCGCCGGGCGGAAAATCCTCGCCCAGCGCATCGCGCACCTGCCGCTGCGCGACCGCCTCGAACGCGATCCGGCGCAGCCCTGCGCCGAGCGGGATCGACAGGACCCCGATCGCGACCGCGAACAGCACGAGTTGCCAGCCGGTATGGTGCGGCGAGAGATGGCTGCCAAACCCGTAGCAACGTGCGACCAGGGCCGCCGTCAAGGCGATGGTGATGGCGTTGGTCATAAACAGCAGCAACGCGCCCGAGAAGACCACCCAGTTCCATGTCGCAACGCCGAACCCGACTACAACCAGCGGCGGCATGAGGGCGATCGCGATGGCGACCCCGACGACCGTACCCCCGCGCCCGCGGATCAGCGCATAGCCCCCTGCGATTGCCGACAGCAGCGCGACGAGTAGGTCGAACAGCGTCGGCTGCGTCCGCCCGGCGATTTCGCTGGTGATAGTCTGTACCGGCGACAGCAGGATGAGCACGACGGACAGCGCCACCGCGATCGCCGCGCCCAGAATCAACGCCGTCGCGGCGCGGCGTATCTCGTGAAAGTCGAGGGTGGCGATGCCGAAGCCCAAGCCGATGATCGGCATCATCAGCGGCGACAACAGCATGGCGCCGATCAGCACCGCGACCGACGGCATCAGCAACCCAAGCAAAGAGATCGCGGCCGAGATGACGATCAGGAAGGCATAGCGCCCCGACCACCCCGCTTCTTCGGCGATCTGTCGCAGGACGCCGTCATGGTCGACGCCTTCGGTAGCCTTGGCCATCCACGCCCGGGGGAGCGTAACGAATTTTGATAGGCTTAGATGGATCGGTTCGTCTCCGTCATGGCGAAGGTCTTCGACAGACCATGGTACAGCTTCTCGCGGCACACCCACTGGCTGGCCGCGTCCGCTATGAACGCGGTCGCGAACATCGGCAGCATGAGGCCGCGGCTCGCCGTCGTCTCCGACAGGATGATGACCGCGGTCAGCGGCGCACGGACGACGCCCGCGAAATAGGCGACCATGCCCAGGATCACGATCGCGCTGGCAGGCTCGCCAGGGAAGATCTCCCGCAGCAGGTTGCCGACGCCGGCGCCAACCGCGAGCGACGGCGCAAAGATCCCGCCCGGCAGGCCCGCGATCGCCGTCGCGGCGGTGGCGACCAGCTTGGCGGGCCCGAACCAGAGCGGCGCGTCCACGCCGACGATCATCGCGCGCGCCGGCGCATAGCCGGTCCCCCATGTCAGCCCGGTCACGACGCCGAGCATCGCGACGACACCCCCGCAGATACCGGCGAACGCGACGGGATGCGCGCGCGTCCATCCCGTCACGCGAGTGCGGCTGACCGCCATCGCCAGGAGGATGCGCGAGAACAGCCCGCCGGTCATGCCACCCGCGATCCCTGCTACCGGCGCGACGAGCAACGCGGACAGCAACGGCATATGCGCACCGATCGCACCGAAATAAATATAGTCGCCCTGCACCGACTGCGCGACCATCCCCGCGATGACGATCGCGGCCAGGACGAGCAGAGTCACCCTCTGCTCATAGGCGGATGCGAGCTCTTCGATCGCGAACAGCAGCCCGGCGAGCGGTGTGTTGAACGCCGCCGCCACACCCGCAGCACCACCAGCGATGACGACCCCGCCCCGCAAGGGCACGCGGACAAGACGGTGCGTGAATCCCATGACGGACGCCGCCAGCTGGACGGTCGGCCCTTCCCGACCGACCGATGCGCCACCCAGCACCGCGCCGATCGTCAGCACCGCCTTGGCCGCCACGGTCCGGATCGAGATGAGCGTTCTGATGGCGTCGTTCGGATTGGCCTGCGCCGCGATTACCTGCGGAATACCGGATCCCCGTGCGAGCGGTGCATAGCGACGGGTCAGCCAGACCAGCCCCATGAAGGTCAACGGCGTCGTGATCAGTGGCATCCAGTGCCAGGTCGCGGCAAACCAAGCGAAAACTTCGCCCGCCCAATCGGCCGCCTCGGCAAACAGGGTCGCGACGATCCCGATCAGGATCGCGCCGACCAGGATCGCGCCACGCGTCCGAAACTGCGTCGATCGCGGTCCGCGTGCGCGAAGCAACGCCCTATATCGCGACGGCGTCCAGCGCTTGGACGGTAAAAGGCGATTGAAGAGGCCAGCCATGCGGCCCTTTTAAGTCCCGCACCCGATTAGGCTACCCTCGGCACCGAGCGCAGCTGGGGTTCAGAACCGCAATTGGACGCTCACGCCCCTTCTCTCGCTTCCTCACTCCGGACCTGTCCGCAGAAACCGCGGCTACACTGCCCCGCTTACCAGCTGCTGCATCTGAATTGACGAAGTCAGCTGTAGCGCTGAATCTCGGCGCCGATGGAATGGCAGGCAGTAGCCTAAGTTTTCTTCGAGAGCCGGTGCTGGCACCTAGCGGGACGATCGGTAAATCAATGAAAAGCGGCATCGATGTTTACACGGAACGACGGTGTAAGGGGCGCCATAGACCTTTGTTACCGGGAGGGCTTCATGATCCGCCGTCACCTTGCCGTACTACTAGCCGGTGAATTCCTGCTCGCACCCGTTGCCCCTGTCACCGCCCAGAACACGGTTCGCTTGATTTCAGCGCCCGACAAAGCGCAGGGCAATCAGGTTCATCCGCAACTGCTCGTGGAGTTCGGCGGCGCGTATAAGGGGTTGCAGGCGACATTTGTTGAACGCGGCGGCAAGCGTGTCGCAGTCCAGTCTGGCCTCTCGAATGCGGGCAGCGACTTTACCGTTACTCTGCTAGACTCCCAGGTCGAGAACGCCTTGGCCACCGAACGCGGGTACATCTACGTCACCCGTCAGCAGCTCGCACTAATGACCTCGGAGGTAGAACTCGCCTCCGTGATGGGTCATCAGGTAGACCATGTGGCCGCTCGCCACGCCGCCTCGCGCAACACGCGTGCGACGATCGGTGGCCTGCTTGCTCGCGGCGTCAGCCTTGCTGCGAAAAGCCATCTCTCGACCCGGATCGCCGGCCCTGGTGCGCAGCTATACACCGTGAAATACGGACGCCATCAGGAATATCAGGCCGCGGCGCTTGGCGTCCGCTCAATTCTCGCTGTGAGCTACTCGCCCCATGCCTCGGCCGACATCCTAGCGGCGCTCGATGGATCGACTGGGCTGATGGCGCAGGCCAGCGGCTCCGCATGGTCTGCGCCGATATGGGCATCAACGCATCCAAATGGAGCCGATCGTTTACAACGCGCAGCGGCACTCGCGACGGCCACCGGCGGGCCTGAGCTGGCAATCGCCCAGAATACGGCGTTCCTCCGTATGCTCGATGGCCTGCCTTATGCTGACGGCAAAGAGGGTCGCAAGGTCCTTCGGATCGTCACTGCTGGCGCAAAGGACGCGATCGGTACGTTGAGCCAGCGCATGGCAGTAGCCGCCAGCAACCGCCAACGCTTTGTTATCGTCAATGGCCTCCCGGCTGACGAACCGGTGAAGCCCGGGACGCTCGTAAAGCTGTTGGTCGCCACACAACCGCGAATACGACAGTCGGCGAAACTGCGACCGTGGATGACGTGCAACACTTGGGCATGTCAGGGACGCTGCCCGCGGATGTGAACGCGACGTACGCCAGTGCGTTACTATGCCTAGAGAAGGGGCGCCTCCCCTTGGAACGCTAGGACACAAGATGGCAGACCCCTTTACGATTGCAGTACCCGACGAGAGGCTCGCCCTCATCAATGCCAAAGTCGCATCATTCGATTGGGGCGAACTGCCGGACGCCGGAGGCTGGGAATCAGGTGTCGGCGTTGCAGACCTCAAGCGTCTCGTGGACTATTGGCGCACGCGGTTTGACTGGCGCGCACAGGAACGTCGCCTGAATGCTCTACCCCACTTCACGACCGAGGTGCTGGGCCAAAAGCTCCATTTCATTCATGCACGGGGTGATGGTTCGCGCGCCCCGTTGCTTCTGCTGCACGGCTGGCCGGGCTCGTTCATCGAATTCGAAGCGCTAATCGCACCGTTAGTCGCCGACGGCTATGACGTCGTGTTGCCCTCGCTTCCGGGTTACGCCTTCTCCGGGCGCCCCGCCGCACCGATTGGACCGCGCCAAACTGGCAAGATTATGCATGGCCTGATGACGGAACTGTTCGGTGATGCTGGCTATCTGGTGCAAGGTGGCGACTGGGGAGCCGCAATCGGAGGCTGGATGGCGTATGATCACCCTGAAGCCATCGACGCCCTGCACCTCAACATGGTTCTCCTCCAAGCTGCAGACGTATCGCCAAAGACGCCCGACGAACTTGCCTGGGCAGCACGACGCGCGACACTGGCCAAGGAGGAAACCGGGTACTCGCAAGAGCAGGGCACACGTCCGCAGACGCTGGGTATCGCCATGGCGGACAGCCCCGTCGGCGTTGCCGCCTGGATCCTGGAGAAGTTCGGTGCATGGGCAGACGTGCCGCGCGACAAACAGGGCCGCCCCGATCTTTGGCAGGCTTTCAACGAGGATACGCTCCTCACCAACATCATGCTCTACCTCGTCGAGGGGTCATTCATCACATCGACCTGGATGTACCGCGGCCGCGTGTTGGAGGGGTCGGGTCAATTTCCGCCCGGCAGTCGCATCAAGGTGCCGACCGGCGTTGCGGCCTTTCCCGATCCGGTCTTTCCGCCCCCCCCGCGTTCGCATGCTCGCAAGACCTACAACATCGTCCACTGGAACGAGATGGAGGCAGGCGGCCATTTTGCGGCGCTAGAACAACCAGAACTCCTGCTCGCCGATATGCGACGCTTCTTTGCAACTCAGGCTTCTTCGAAAGTCCGCCGACGACGTCGGTTGATCGGTGTGGCTGGTTTCGTCAGTGTCGCTGCCATAGGCCTCTGGACGCTGATAGACGGTAATCGACGTCCAGAGCATACAGGAACCCGAGACCGGGCCACCTACCCGCCACTGGATGTCCCAAAACCTATCGCCGACGGTGTTTGGATCGTCGATAGCGGACCGATAAACGCGATGGGCCTTGCATTACCTGTGCGCATGACGATCGTTCGGCTTAATAGCGGGGATCTGTTGCTTCACTCGCCAACGCCCTTTTCAGCCGAGGTGGCCAAGGCCGTCGAGGCACTTGGACGAGTGCGGCATCTGGTCGCACCCAACATCGCGCACTGGACGTTCCTTGCCGACTGGCAACGGGCCTACCCTGAGGCAACCACATGGGCAGCGCCCGGGCTACAAGATCGGGCACAGGTTCGCGCATCGACGGTGCGGTTCGATGCAGAACTGGGTGAGACTGCTCCAGCCGAATGGGCAGACACACTTGATCAGGGCATCGTGCCAGGAGGTGCTGGCTTTAACGAGGTCTGGTTCTTCCACCGGCAGAGCAAAACGCTCTTGCTCGTCGACCTGATCGAGAACCTCGATCCTGGCAAGCTGCCGCCTATCGCGCGACTATTGATGCAGGCATCCGCTGCCACCGACGGCACGACCGCACGTTATCTGCGGCTACCAGTACGACTAGGCGGCGCGGATGCTAAAAGGGCTGTGCAAACAATCGTGGCGCTCGAGCCTGACCGGGTGATCTTCGCTCACGGTCGACCGTTCGAAAGCAATGGTGCGGCGCAATTGAAGCGTGCTTTCGACTGGCTGAGTTAGGCACCTTTTCGCAGCCTCTTTGCCGAACTCCATTGGGGCAGTTCGGCAAGGGGGCGGCACCGTGCATTGGAAGGGTTTGCGCGTTGCGCGTTGAAGACGTTAACAAGGAAGCTCCAATGTGGTTTTCCCGTCCCTACGTCGCTTCCCCGCAGCGGTATGAAAGCGGAATGCCTATCGACGGACAGGCCGTAGCGGACTGAGGCTGCCGGCAATCAGCCTGGGGCTATGGCAGAATTTCGGCGGACACGACGTGTTCGAAACGGGGCGAGCTATCCTGCGTCAAGCCTTCAATCGTGGCGTGACTCACTTCGATCTCGCTATCAACTACGGGCCGCCATATGGGTCGGCGGGAGAGAATTTCGGGCGCGTCCTCAACTCTGATTTCGCTGCCGACCGCGACGAACTCATTATCTCTACCAAGGAGGGCTGGGACATGTGGCCCGGGCCGTACGGTGATGTCGGCTCATTCAAAAAGTACTTGATTGCGAGCTGCGATCAGAGCCTCAAGCGGATGAACCGCGACTATGTCGACATCTTCTATTCGCACCGGGTGGATGCCGCGACCCCGCTCGAGGAAACGATGGGCGCGCTGGTGCAACTCCATCGACAGGGCAAAGCATACTATGTGGGCATCTCCTCCTACGAGCCGGGGCTTACTCGTCGAGCGGCTGAGATCCTGGCCGAGGAAAAGGTGCCGCTGTTCATCCACCAGCCCAGCTATTCGATCCTAAACCGGTGGATCGAGCAGGGCCTGCTAGTGACGCTGGCGGATCTGGGGATCGGCTGCATTGCCTTCTCACCGTTGGCGCAGGGCATGCTGACGAACAAATACCTCAAGGGCGTCCCGCAGGATGCGCGAGCCACCCGTGACGGGTCGCTCTCGCAGGCCTTGCTCACGGATCAGAACCTCGGCGCCATTCGCACCTTGAACGATATCGCAGGTGAGCGCGGACAGACGCTCGCTCAAATGGCGATCGCGTGGGTTTTGCGTGACTCGCGGGTCACGTCGGCGCTGATCGGCGCACGCACCGTAGGACAGCTCTACGACTCCCTGGACGCGATCAAAATGCTCGGTTTCTCCGCCGAGGAACTCGCTGCCATCGATAAGGCCGCCGACGACGGTGGCGTCAATCTCTGGTCGGGATCGTCTGACATTACTGCTCTTCCAGCACCGCAAGGGGTACCGGACTGAACGGTAGCGCTCACTACCCGATTGTAGTCATCCACCACCCGATTCCGCATCCCGTATCGTCCATTCCTTGATCGGCTAAACAGCAGCTCTCGGCGGGACGAGGCGAACCGAACCGGTATCTTGGATCAAGGCTCGGTTGCGAACAAAGTAGCGTCACAGGACGAAGCGCGGGAAGCCAGCGGACAAACCGCCAAAAGCTACCGGCGGATGGCCATACCCGGTCCGCCGGCCGATGTATGGAGGCTGGAGGAGCACGCGTGTCCGCCGCATGCCCCCCTACCTAATCATTCTTCGGTGCCGCTCCGGGACGTATCGAGGTCAATGTCCTCGCCCGCATTGCCACCGCCAGCCCCCGATCCGCTTCCGTGGACCTCGCCGGTTTTATTATCGATGTAGGCGCGCTTGCCGGCTTCCGGCGGGATGTCGCGACCGTCGGCAGCTTCGTCGGTGCCAGCGTCGTGGGCACCGTCACGGTTCTGCAAATGGCGCTCCGCTGCATGGTCAGCGCTGTCGTACTCATCGCCGGAGTAGCCCTTGCCCTTGCCAAAACCGTCAGCGGTTCGATCAGCGTCGCCCGATTTGAGGCTGACGTTGTCGACAGGCTCGGGCGTGTTCTTGTCGGTCATGATTATCTCCGTGGTTGCACGGTCGTCAACGCACGACTGGGCAAAAACCTCCCAACTTCCGCCGGTCATTCGCGGATTCCGCGGCAGCGCTGGTCTTGGGTTTAAGCGGTCGGTCGAAGTGGTTGTCCAGCCGGCGCGGCGCAGGAGGCCTGGCTGTTCAAGGGGCTCGATCGGTCGAAGGCGCGCTGGAACCTGATCGCGCAGCAGGTCTGCCTGATGAACCTCGGCTATCACGAGGCAGGACAGCCCGAGCAACTGGGGTCGATGGATCCATGGTCGGGCTATATGAACAGCCGTCGCCGCCTGCTCGCGCATATCGACACGCAATGCCAAGGCAACGTCATGACCGTCAGCGGCGACGCGCATCGTCATTATGGCGGCGGCGACCTGATCCAGGATCACGGCAACGGGAAGATCATCAGCAGCGAATATCTCGCAACCTCGATCAGTTCAGGCGCGGACGGCGTCGGCGAGGACGACGACTACACACGCTCGTTGCGCGCCGAGAACCCGAATCTCAAGGCCCTGACGGACCGCCGTGGCTATGTTCTGTGCGACGTCGGGCGCTACCTGTGGCGCGGCGACCTGAAGGTGCTGGACACGATCGCAACGCGGAACGGAACGCTGTCGACCCACGCCAGCTTCGTCGCCTAGCGCGGCAAGCCGGGCTTGCAGCGAGCGTGATGACGTCACGGCGAACCCGGACGTTTATCGTCGCGCTACGACGATCTTCGGGAGTGACGTGATCGGTTCGACCGTGATTGCCCGGAACCACGTCTCCGCGCCTTCGGATTGCAGCTGAATCTGGCCATGCGTCAGCGGCCGCCGGGTGCCGTCGGGCGCGATCGTCGCCAGGTCGTGCACTTCGGCGACCGGTACGCCGTTGACGACATGCACCGCGCGGTCGCCGACGACATACAGGTCGAGCGTGTTCCACGCCCCGATCGGACGCTCGGCATCGGTCGCCGCCTCGACGTTCCAGGTCGGGGTACCGTTGACGATGTCGATTTCGCGGCCGCCGGCGCGGAAGCGAAGATGCGGTTCGGCCAACGAAGGATCGAACGTCACGCCGGTGCGCCCGCGCACCTTGCCGCCCACCGCGACGATCATGCCGGTCGATCCGGTCATGATCTCGAACTCGACCGATGGACGCCAGGTCCCGAAGACTTCGCCGGCGGTGCCGTGGGTGTGATAGAGCAGCCCGTTGTTGCGCGGCAGCGTCGCGCGCGGCGCCCAAGTCTTCGCCCCCCATTTGAACTGCAGCCGCAGGTGATAGTCGCCAAGGTCGGCAGTGTTGACGAGGCTGCCCCAGGTCTCGCCCTTCACCCAGATCGCGGGGGCACCGTCCACGGCGCGCACGGCGAAGTCGCCGCTGGTGTCTCGGCTGGTACCGACTGGCGGCGTGCCCGGCTTCGATTGGTACGTGGTCGAGGGGTCGGCATAACCGAGCCAAGGCGCCCAACCCTCCAGGGTACGCCCGTCGAACAAGGCGGTCGGCTTGCTGGTCGGCACGGGTATGTCCGTCAGCGTCAGCCGCTGCGCTGCCTTTGCCGGTTCGCCCGTAATGGCGCGTGCCCTGTCCTTGGACGTTTGCGCGGTCGCGGGGGCGGACAGCACCAGAAGTGCCACCAATGCTCGATCAACCCACATAAACATTCCCCCTCAACCTTCGTCCGACCAGCGATTACTCTATTCGTGTAGCGCTGTATCGATACGAGTTGAACGTCGGCCCTTCACCGAAAGTCGGGCCAGTCTGACGTAGCTCGAAAATTTCTACGCTGGCGCGCCTAGCGATCAATCGGCGAGGCGCTCGGACAGGAAATCGACGAACACGCGAACGCGCGCGGGGGTTTGGCTGCCACCGACGAAGACCGCGTGAATGAGTTCGACGTCACCGGGGTTAAAGTCTTCGAGGATGGGTATCAATCGGCCGGCCGCGATGTCGTCGACGACACTGAATGCGCCGACACGCGCCACGCCCACGCCGGCAGCCGCGAGTTGGCCGAGCGTCTCGCCATTATTGGCCTCGATATTTCCTTTCACCGACAGCACGATGTCCTCGCCATCCCGGCGGAACGGCCAAATCGGCTCGGCCCGGCGGAAGTTGAAGTTGAGGCAGTTGTGCGCGAAAAGGTCTTCAGGCACGACCGGTGTCCCGTACCGTGCCAGATAGTCCGGTGCCGCAACGATCACCCGGCCGCTTTCACCGAGTTTGCGCGCGGTCAGCAGGCTGTCGGCAAGCGCGCCAAACCGGACCGCGACGTCCCCCTGTCCGGCGGCGATATCGACGATGCCATCACTCAGCGCGAAATCGACCAGAATGTGGGGGTATAGCGCGGCGAATTCACCGAGCAGCGGCACGATACAGAGCCTCCCATGCGATAGCGCGGTGCTGATCCGCAACCGGCCGCGGGGGGCCCCCTGGTCGGCGAGCTGCTGTTCGGCATCGTCGAGGTCTGCGAGGATGCGCCGCGCGGTCTGGAGATAGGCTTGTCCCTCCGCCGTCGGCGTCAGCGCCCTGGTCGATCGCAACAGGAGGCGCACGCCAAGCCGCGCCTCGATCCGATCGATCGACCGCGCGACAGCGGACGGTGTCAGGCCAAGCGTCCGCCCGGCCGCGGAAAAACTGCCCTCACGCATCACCGCCGCGAAAACCTCCAGCGCTCGCGCACGATCGGCGCCCATGCCCGCCTTTGCGTCCATATCAAAAGTCCTTCGCGGTGCCGTCACCTTATCCGGCGCGGCAATATCGGCCATCTATGCGCCAACGCCGCAGTTAGGGAAATGCGCATGGACTATCGACAATTGGGATCATCGGGCCTGCGCGTACCGGCGTTGAGCTTCGGCACCGGAACCTTCGGCGGCACGGGGCCGCTGTTCGGCGCCTGGGGCCAGAGCGACGAGGCCGAAGCGCGACGGCTGGTCGATATCTGCCTCGAGGCCGGTGTGACGATGTTCGACACGGCCGACGTCTATTCCAACGGCGCATCCGAGACAGTGTTGGGCGCCGCGATAAAGGGACGGCGCGATGCGGTGCTGATCTCGACCAAGACGGGCTTGCCGATGGGCGACGGGCCGCAGGACTGGGGCGCGTCGCGCGGGCGGCTCATCCGCGCCGTCGAGGAATCGCTCCGCCGGCTCGGGACCGATCATATCGATCTGCTGCAGCTCCACGCGTTCGATGCCTTTACACCGGCCGAGGAGGTGATGGGCACGCTCGACAGCCTGATCGCCGCGGGCAAGGTGCGCTACGCAGGAGTGTCCAACTATCCGGGCTGGCAGTTGATGAAGGCGCAAGGCATGGCCGAGCGCAACGGCTGGCCGCGTCTCGTCGCGCATCAGGTCTACTATTCGCTGATCGGCCGCGCTTACGAGGCCGACCTGATGCCGCTCGGGGCGGACCAGGGTGTCGGCGCGCTGGTATGGAGCCCGCTCGGCTGGGGCAGGCTGACCGGCAGGATCGGACGCGACCGGCCGATCCCGGAAGGCAGTCGGCTGCACGATACCGAGCAGTTCGCGCCACCGGTCGAGTCCGAGCATCTCTACCGCGTGATCGACGCGCTGGAAGCCGTCGCCGCCGAGACGGACAAGAGCGTGCCGCAGGTCGCGATTAACTGGCTGCTCCGCCGCCCGACCGTCGCGTCCGTCATCATCGGCGCGCGTAACGAAGCGCAGTTGCGCGACAATCTGGGTGCGGTCGGATGGGCATTGTCGCCCGATCAGGTCGCGGTGCTCGATGCGGCCAGCGCCGTACTGCCGCCCTACCCCCATACCCCGTATCACCAGCAGGAGGGCTTTGCCCGCCTGAACCCGCCACTGGTCTGAGGAGGCGAACGATGAAGCTCAATCCAGGCTTGCTGGCGCTTGCGGTCGGTGCGTTCGGCATCGGGGTAACCGAGTTCGCGCCGATGGGGCTGCTGCCCGTCATTGCCGGCGACCTCGGCGTATCGATCCCGAGCGCCGGACTGCTCATCAGCGCCTACGCGCTCGGCGTCGTGATCGGCGCCCCGTTGATGACACTGACGACGGGGCGCGTCCCGCGGCGGACGCTGCTGATCGCGCTGACTGGTATATTCACGGCGGGTAATGTCTTGGCAGCGCTTTCGGGCAGCTACGGCATGCTCCTGGCGGCCCGACTCCTAACCTCGTTCAACCATGGCGCCTTTTTCGGGGTCGGCTCGGTCGTCGCAGCCAGCCTTGTGCCGGCCGAGCGGCGCGCAGGCGCAGTGGCGGCGATGTTCATGGGCCTGACGATCGCAAATGTCGTCGGGGTGCCGCTTGCGACATGGGCGGGCGAACATCTCGGCTGGCGCTCGTCCTTCTGGGGCGTCTCCGCGCTGGGCGTCGTCACGATGGCAGCGCTCAGGCTGACGCTTCCCGCACTGCCGGCACCGTCCGATAGCAACGCGATGGCCGAACTCCGCGTCCTCACGCGTGGCCCGGTGCTCGGCGCGCTCGGCCTGACCGCCGTTGGGGCGAGTGCGATGTTCACCGTGTTCACGTACATTACACCGATCCTGCGCGACGTGACGCATGCCTCGCTTGGCTTCGTCACCGCGATGCTGGTCACCTATGGTGTCGGGCTGACGGTCGGCAATTGGCTCGGCGGGCGCTTCGCCGATCGTTCGGTCGACCGCACGCTGATCGTCACGCTGGGCTCGCTCGCGCTGATCCTGATAGCCTTCGCGATGCTGATGCCCTTCAAGGGGCCGACCGCCATACTGATCTTCCTGTGGGGCGTTGCCAGCTTCGCCTTGGTCCCGCCGCTTCAGGTTCGTGTCATGCACGCGGCCGCCGATGCGCCCAATCTTGCTTCGGCAATGAATATCGGCGCGTTCAATCTCGGCAATGCGATCGGCGCAGCGGTGGGCGGCGGCGTCATTGCCGCCGGTCTTGGCTACCCCGCAGTGGCGTTAGCTGGTGCCGGCGCCTCGGTGCTCGGCTTGGTTGTGGTAATCGGGAGTGTGCGCGCAGGAAGGGCATCCCCCGCCGCCCATGATCGAAATAGCGGCGACCAAAAAAGTTTACCCGCAGCCCAAGCCGCTCGCCTCCGTCCATAGTTCAAATGACCCACAAGCGGACACTGACGGCCTCTTCCCAGTGCACTGAAACCGGTCGTTCGTTCACGTAAAAGCGGGGGGCAAGAGGACTAGAAGCGCCACTTAAGGGTTACCACCGCAGCGGGTGTTACAACTGCAGGGTTTTGGCTTTGAATGACATGGAGCTTCGTTTCTGCGTTAAGCGGCCCGGTGAACTCACCGCGTAGCGGCTTCGGTGTAAATTTTGCCTTATCCGCGTCAGAAATCCAGATGTTCATGTTCTTGGGAGCGCAAACGATGATTTCATCGGCCGGGCTGCGGTCTGCGCATGTCGCTTCTTTATGATGGACCTTCTCAAGATCAAATTCGGCCATCCGCGGCGTGATGGTAGTCTGAGCACCAGACGCCGCAAAAAAGGCAGCCAAAGCTGCGGCCATTATCATGAAGCATTCCGTACGAGCACAGCCTCATCTCCTGCCACGGCAATACTTATCGGCTGTTCCGATGGCGACCGTGCCGGTTCAATTTTCACATTATTTGGACAACAACATGGCTGGCGGGGGAAAAGCAGTGATCTATGGCGGTCGCAATCCACCCCTCCATCCCAATCATCGCTTCCCTTTTGAGAAAAGGCCCAGCGCGAAACTTACATGCTGGGATCAGGACCGATGAGGTCAATAAACTTGCCGTCTGAGTCGAGCATGATCCCCACGAGAAGGGTGCGATCGGGGTAGACGAGCGTAAACTCGTCAAACCCGAACCCATTAGGCCGTCGAAAGCGGATGGCCTGCGGAACCCCGAGCGGTTGCAGGCGCCGGTGCGTGGCCGCCAGCGCCGCGCGGCCTGCCTCTGAGGCGTCCGTTTTCATCAACGTGTAATCAGCCTCAGGCGCGGTACGGCCGGCAAAGAGGCGGCGCAGCATCGCCTCTCCGCCCTTGAGCGGAACGGTCCTCTGCGCGAAGACTGAGACGGGGGACGCCGCTTCGATCGTAGCGGCAGCGGGCACTTGGCCGAGGCGGCGTAGCGTCGTGGCGAGCGCATTCGCGGCGGGGACTTTGAGATCGGGCTGCACACCACGTCCTTCCCAGTTCGATCCGGTAACGGGGCTCTCCGCGCGACCGGTCGGGATAAACGCCATGACACCGTGTCCAATGGAAATACGCTCCCCGGGGTTCGCTCCGCCACCGGTCACCTCGCCGACAACGGTGCCGAGCTTCAGCGTCTGCATGTCGTAGGCGAGCTCCTCGCCGCCCGAAAAGGTATTGCCGCTCGTAAGGACATAGGCAGGCACACTGGGGAAGCTGACCGGGGTCGGCTCGCTGAAGAAGGAATCGCGCCTGAACTCAGTGGTCCCTGCCTTACGCTCAACGATGCTGTTGATCTTGGTCCGCTGGCCCGCAGCAAGAAGATAGCTGACCAGGTAGCTTACCGATGCCGGATCTCCACCACCGTTGCCGCGCATGTCGAGGATCAAGGCGCGACTGCCCTTCAACCCCGTCATCGCGCGGTCGAGCGCTGGTTTGAACGCCCAGGGGTTGGCGAACCCGTCGATTTGGAGATAGCCGATCCCGCCGGGCAGCCGATCAGCGCGGACGATCCCGGCCTCGCCGGCTGGCATCGACGCAACGCTCGACGCTGGCCGGTTCGTTGTGTCGAACACCATCAGATGTTTGTCGGTCATGACGCCGCGGAGGTCCTCGGTCAGTCGCGTGGCGAACGCGGACCGATCCACAATCCGATCGTAGGCGCCCGAGGCTGCGGCGGCGGTGATCGCGGCGGCCCCCTTCTCGCCGACAACCGGATATATGTATTTGCTGCTCAACTCGGTCGACAAGCGCGCCACGATCGCTGTGCGAGAGGCCGCGTCGAGATTCGAAGTCCGTGCAGGCGTGGCCGAAGGCGTGGAGGTTTGAGCGTCGGCAGACGGTGGCATGGATAAAGTTAAAAAAGGGAGGAGCATCATGAGCGCATGGCGACGGCGGGACATCGATTACTCCTTGGTCGATTTGAGAGCGGCGAGACGCGTTGTGATCGATGACGCATCAAGCTGGGCGTCAAAGCGATCAAGGACTGAGATCAGAGAAGCGTCGATGTCCGCAAACAGGCCATCAAACAGGGCGTTGAGGTCCGCGTTGAAAGCCCTTAGGGCGGCGGCCTCGTGACGCGCCTTCTCCGTCGGACTTAAGACCCGTCGCCGGCCATCGGACGGATCAGCGTTGACCTCGACCAAGCCTCGCTCTTGGAATTCCCGTGCCATGCGAACGATAAGCGGGTGAGACAATCGCAGGCATCGCGAGATTTCTACTACCCCGATCTGTTGGTGCTCAACGATCAGCAACAACATCGAAGCGCCACGCGGTGGAACGTCGAGGCCTAGCTGGAGAAGGACTCCGCTTATCTGATCGACGATACGGTCCGACGAACGGCGCAGTCGATGCGCTAGGAATGCGCTTCCGTAGGACTCGATGTAGTCGGCCATCTTCGAAGGATGTTCGGTAACAGGTTACGTGTCAAGTTACGTACCTTAGGCTCCGTTTATCAACAAGGAGAACTACGACTGCCCAGGTTTATCGGAACGGTTGGTTTGCAGCGCGACACCGACCCATTATCGGCCCCCGAATGCCGATCGGCTACCCGATATTGCCAAAATGCGAGCTCGGAACGCCGCCGGAACGGGTTGGTACCCAATCAGAGTACTAGAGCGGTACCAGACGCCATAGTTGGTACTTTCTCCTTAAGCGCTACCATGGCTCGCATGAAGACAGACGAGATAGAAGACAGCATGCAGGCCGCGATCCTGCGCCTTACGATAGGTGAGCGGGAGTGCTTGAAGCGTTGTCTGGGTCATCAGACGGCCAAGGAGATGGCGCTGGATCTTGGCGTCTCTCCTCACGCTGTCGAAAAGCGTCTTAAGATGGCGCGTGCCAAGCTGGGCGTGACGTCCTCGCTTGAGGCGGCAAAGCTGGTGGAAGCAGCCGGAGAGGCCAACCGACTAGTACCCCAAACGTCCGGACTTTCGGGAACCAACGCGATCGTTGAGGATGTCGCTGCCGCCATTCCGCACCTGTTGACCACGCGAGGTGAGCGGCGATCCTCCATCTACGTGATTTCAGGAGCGTTCCTTATGATTTTAGTCGCGGCAGCCGCCCTTATCCTCTGGCTCCAGGCCCCTGGCACTGGCGGCCAACATGCAATTCCACCCGCCGTTGCCGATGCGGCGCTAGCAACATCAGCGAACGCAGCACCAAGCCCAGGCACCGAAGCTATGCTGCGGCAGCTTGTCGCCGGCCTCGCGAGCGGCTCACCCGATTACGGAAAACTTTCGCCTGGGTTCGCTAAGGTCGTTCAACGCGATCTCCCCATGACACACCCCATGTTCAAGGCCCTCGGCGAGCTGAAATCTGTGACGTTTCGCTCACGCGGCATGAAGAATGATGACATCTACAACCTCGTCTTCACCAACGGTCAGGTGCTGATGTCGGCCGCGCTTGATCCCGAGGGCAGAATGGCGGGCGGCATAATGCAACCAGGCAACCGCATCCCTTCTGCAGAGATGCCATCACCTGGCACTGAGGCTGCAGTGAGGCACCTTGTTGCTGGCCTGGCAAGTGGCTCGCCAGATTACGACAAACTTGCCCCGAAATTCGGTGAATTGGTGCGGAGCGATATGCCGATGTCACAACCTATGTTCAAATCCATGGGCGAGTTGAGGTCAGTCACTTACAAAGGGAAGGGTAGAATGGGAGACGACGTCTACAATCTGGTCTTCGCCAACGGTGGAGTATTGATGTCTGCTTTCCTAGACGCGAATGGAAAAATGGCCGGAGGGTTCATCGCACCGCCGGGCACACCTCTCCCCTGATCCTGCAAGTGGCAGACCGACAAGCTTACCTAATAAGACGCAACCGCTCACGCGCCGGGAGCGGTTGCGTCTTTCCACTGCCCCGGAACTTGGCTCAATCACCTAAAACAGGGAACTGCTACATGCGCACGGCCATGGCTTGGAGTGCAAGACCCAGTTGCGGACGTTCAACGCTCCCTGTTCGCTTCCCAACTTCGGACGCTGGTTCATCTTTGCGGATGACAGATTTTGCAGCCCGGCTATCCGCTCCCGAATGCCGTAATGGGAGAGGTAGGCGGACGTTCTGCTTTCGAGCAGGGTAGCTGACGACACGGACATTGCTTGATGCAACCGTCGTTCCTGAATCAAGGCGGTGCCTTAACCCGGCTGAAACTGCGGCGCGCCGATAACGAGTCATGTTCAAGATCGTCGCCTTCAGCACCGTCGTCATAGGGGGCGCTTACTTCGCTGGGGTGTTCGACCATCGCTACGTCCGCGTTGTCGACCGTCCGCCCAGTGCCGTCGCCGCGGCGTTGCTCGACGTGGACATTCGACGTGCGCCGGGAGCGCCTACGACCGATCCGTCGCGGTCCGGCGGCGTTAATCCGACTTTCAGTCACGATAAAACGGACACCGGGATCGTCTACACCGTCCACAGCGGGGCTCAGACCGCCATTCGGATGTTCGCAGACATCGAACCGATTGACGGTGGCAAGCGATCAAGGGTGACGACCCACGTCCAACGTGGCGACGCACCGGACGACTTCGTCGCTCCGGCCTTTCGGTCCACCAGCCTAGCGAACGGACTTTTCGATATGGTCGTCGAGGCGGAACTCGACGAACTGACGCGCATCGTGGGCAATCCGGAAAAATGTCGCGAGATGATTGAGCAGTTCCAGATGTCGGGGCCGAGCGACGCTAAGCGTCCGGACAACCTGGGTGCCGCCATGGGTGACACCGCTCGCGCGGTGATGCAGCTCAGCGCCATGCAGCAAGAGATGCGCCGGGCTGGTTGCGACACCGGCGGGGCAGATGGCTTCACTCCGGCGCGTCATACGTCGCAGCAGTAGGATCTAGCTATATGAAGAGCGCCCTCGTTATCGCCGGTCTCGTGCTCGGCGTCACCTACATGATGATGCGGCCGTCCGATGAGCCGCCTACTGACGAAACGATGGTGGCACTGCCTCGGGCGCAGCTCTGGGCGGAACTTGCCAAACCATTTGCCTCAATGCAGCAGAAGGCAGAGCACATCACGACAGTTGCGGGCAAACCTCCAGTCCGGGTCAAGTTCACGTTCGATCGGAAAGAGGGCGAAATGCTCGACGTACAGGGGGTGGCTGCCTTTCGCACGGTTGAGGTCAAGGCTTGGCTTGAGGACGGCGCGCGGCCCGGTGAGACGCGGCTGAAGGTCCTGTTCAAGCCGGCGAGCCTAGGCAGGAAGACCGGCAGCACGGACCTACGCTACCAGCTACGCAATCTGCTGGAGCAGGGGGACGCCCAGTTCATCGAAGGCGAACGCGTCACCGCGATGTTTGGAAATTAACCGAAGCCATCTTCCCTGAACCTCTTATCGATAGCTTGTTCCCGAAATTGCCACGCGGTGAATGGCGAAGCGGCAAGATCGTGCTGAACGAAGGGCTGCTTTCGTATGATCGGATTAAGCACTTGAATGTCGATGTTCGGGCGTTTTGAGACGAGGTATCATCGGGGTACAGCAAGGCACGAAAGGCTGTAACTGGGTGAAGTTTGGGTGGACGCGGCGGAGGGGTTCTCCGCCGCTTAGATGCCGGATGGCCATGCTGACATCGACAATTCAAAGCCGGCATGGCCATTTAGCAGCAACAAATAATTCAGCCTTTCGGCGACCTGAGAGTGCCAAACCACTACAGTTCGCTCGAACGCCCTATGCCTGCCGCGAGGCAACAATCTTGCTACGGGGATTCGGACCGGCCAAAATTGAAACCAGGCGAAAAATTACGGTACCGCCTTCTGGAACGGTGGCAGCTGGATCGTCTAGATACTTTACGCCGCGGATGATCGGGGTGTTACTGGCATCGTAAACATAGTACTGCCATACAGAGTAGGCTGGCCGATCACTAAGGTCTTCGGTCAGGCTGTATTCACCGGGGGGATAGGCACCCTCCACTCCTCGGCCATGAACTTCAGCGGTGTACGTCGCCGAAACTGAAATCAGCGAGCGGTTAGGTGGATTTGATGTTTCATAGTTGAATGATGAAACGTCAGTTATTTTGCCCGAGTTGGCGTCCGCACTGGCGGTGGCTAGCACGTCAGCTATGGTTTGCTCAGTCAGGCCGTTTGTAAAATCAACCGTGCATCCAAAGAAAATGCCGACAATTTTCAGACTAATAGCCATCGATCCCCCCTAACGGCCGAGCAAAGCGCTTGGCATAAAAATTCTAGAGAGTCTTTTATGGCCTTCAAGTTGTACAGCGACGAATTTGGATGTATTTAGTACACTTAACATTTTCGTAAGTAAAACCGTTAGAATCTAATGTGATGCTGCGTGGTCGCGATCACGGCTTCCAATTCCGATCGAGCGCAGAGCGATCGTTTCAAGTCGAAATAAAAGCCCTTAAGTATCTGTTGACGGCGGGTTTGGCACACATGCTATTATGCAATTACCGCGAAGAACTAATAGATCCTCTTGGGGTACGGGTGGATTTTCCAACCCTCACTTCCGCGTTTGCTCGCTTCGAGGTAGGGTATAGCGGGGGTACATGACGCCATCGCGCGCCATTTGATAGAGCGCGTCGGCCGGATCCGAGAGGGTGCGGCGGAGGGTGTCTCCGCCGCGGCAATGTCTGGTTTGGGAAGGAAAGCGGACTGTCCGCTTTGGAGGCAACGCCCCGGGAAACCTGCCATTGAACGGGTATTCCAAATGCATCAGCATTTTGCATCGCCCGAGCCGTTGGCTTCTCTCAGTTTTTGGGCTGATGCGAAATCCGTGAGTTTCGCATCACGCTTGCGGAGAGCGGGTGGTTAGCTGCCGTTCCGCGAAGCGCGTTTAGACAGGAATCTGATCGTGAGGTGACTGGCAAGAAGCGCGATAGGCGTGAATACCACAAGCGCGACCAAGCTTCCGATTATGACATTGCCGGGCGCGGTGTCGTCCGCTTCCATCGTCATTATCCAATCGACAAGTGAAGCGCCGATTAGAACTGGCATACTGAGAGTCCCTAATGTCAGGGACACCGCATTGCTCTTGGTAAGCAGACGGCAAACAGCGGCTACTGCGCCCGCAATCAGGGCAACACCCGAAATGATGCCAACGATGAAAAGCGGTAAAATCAGCATTTGATCGTCATGCAAGGGCTATTGAATGCCTGCAAGTGGGATCAGCCCACCGGCGGTTTTGCCCTGTTGATTTGATGCAAAACTTTTGAATTCTGCATCAGCGATAGTGGCGATGAACGGATGTCCGCTTTCGAGTCTGGGAGCTGCCGATCGGAACGTCCGGGTGTGGGCGGAAGCGGAATGTCCGCTTTCGGGCGGCGATCGCGAAGAGCGGACGCTTGTTCAGGTGGTGGGCAGGGGAGCGCGAATGTCGGCGCCTGATGGGAAGCGGACCGTCCGCTATCTGGCGATGCTGGCAGGTAGCGAACGTTTGTTCCGAGCCCCTTACGAGGCAACTGGCTCATTCGAAACAGTTCTTTAATCATTCAAAGGTGATGACGATCGTCACCGCGCGCGATGACGAGAGAAGAATGCTGAAGACCTTGTTCAAAGAGCGAAAACGCTCTTATGCCGTTCGTGGCTTGAGCATTCTAGGATCTGCTCCCGAACCCATATTTAATCGTTTTGTCGCCGCGGCGGCCAACGCATTCGACGCGCCGATCGCGCTCATGTCACTGATCCATGATGATCAACAGTGGTTCAAGGCGGGGCACGGCCTCGTCATTGATTGCATTCCGCGCGACAGCGGGTTTTGCAGCTTTACGCTTGATCGGCCCGAAATACTGGAGACCATCGACCCTCAAGCCGACCCGCGGTTCGCCAACCTGCCTGTTGTCGCGGGCGAACCTCACATCCGCTACTATATCGGGGCGCCGCTTCGACGACTAAGCGGTATCGATGTGGGGGCGTTATGCATTCTCGACACGAAGCGTCGTTCGCCCGCATCGGCAGACCAGAAGGCCTATCTGATCGGGCTGGCCCGGCAGGCGTCGACGGCGCTTGAAGCGCGATTGGACCTGCTCAAGCGAGGTGCTGCAGCATGATGCGGGTAGCGCTCTGCATAGCGCAGGAGCATGATCTGCGCCTGGTCGGACTAGCCTTGCTGATTTGCCTAATGGGCTCTGCCGCCACCGTTCAGCTCTTTCATCGCGTGAGGGCGGCCGCGGGCTACAGTCGCTTTGGGTGGGTGGTGCTCACCGCGGTAAGCGCAGGGACAATGGTATGGGCGACGCATTTCGTCGCCATGATGGCGTTCCGCGCGACTGCACCAGTGGTTCTGGATCCCATCCTCACCCTGTTTTCGCTTCTCGCAGTGACCTTCCTCGCGGTGCCCGGCTTGGCTCTCGCTGTGCAACGTCGTTCCTGGAGCGGCGCGGCTGGTGGAGGCATCATCGGTACTGGCATCGCTGTAATGCACTATGTCGGCATGGCGGCGTACCGTGTGGACGGTATCGTTACATGGGACTGGCGCTATGTCGTTACGTCAGTCGTGCTCTCGTGTGGACTAAGCGCTAGCGCATTTCATACTCTAAAGGGCCACAGCCGACTGCGTAACTCCAAGGCGATAGGGCTGCTCGCGCTCGCGGTTGCAGCTCTGCATTTCACTGGCATGGCCGCCATGCAGGTCACCGTGTTGCAACTTGGTGAGGGACTGTCGGATCTGACGATGGTCGCGCTCGCCATTACCACAGCGGTAGCGACCTGTATCATCGTGGGTTGCGCAGCGATCAGCGCCCTGATCGACGGTCACACCCAGACCGAATCCTATACCCGGCTGCGCCGGATGGCGATGCATGATGGTCTGACCGATCTGCCGAACCGCATCAGTTTTATCGAGGAGCTTGAGCAGCGTTTTCTGATCAAGGGCGGTTATTCCTGCATGGCCGTGGTCATGATGGACCTATCGCGCTTCAAGGTCGTGAATGATACCTACGGCCATCAGGCGGGCGACCAACTGCTTGTTGCACTTGCCGCCCGCCTTACCGCGTTGCTGCAGCCGGGCGAATGTGTTGCACGCCTTGGCGGCGACGAATTTTCGGCGGTCGTCTCATACCAGGATGCAGAGGACCTCCATGACTTCTTGGGCCGCTTACGCGCTGCATACGATGCGCCCTTCGTTTTCGACCGGTTTACTGCAGCGATTTCAGCCAACATCGGTGTCGCGCTCGCCGTACATGATGGGTTCGACGCCGACGTGCTGCTCGCTAAGGCGGACCTTGCCATGTACCGCGCCAAATCCGCGCATTCCGGCGAACCCTGCTTCTACGATAGTCAGATGGATGACGCGATCCGGGAGCGTCGCGAGCTGATCGCCGACCTCAGGACTGCGCTCGATACAGAAGCGTTCGAGCTTCACTATCAAGTCCAAGCGGCGCTCCCTTCGGGGGAGATTTCGGGTTACGAGGCATTGGTCCGGTGGAGGCACCCGACCAGGGGGATGGTTCCGCCATCAGAATTTATCCCGCTGGCGGAAAAGAGCGGGGACATCGTCCCACTTAGCATCTGGATTTTGCGTCAGGCATGCTTTGAGGCCGCCCTGTGGCCCAACAGGCATCCCGTTGCCGTCAATCTTTCGCCAATACACCTTGCCGATCCGCGACTGGTAAACACGGTACGGTCGGCGCTGGAGGATAGCGGCCTGCCACCCGAGCGCCTATCGCTCGAGCTGACCGAAAGTGCCATCATCCACGACCGCCGGTTCGCGCTGAGCCAGCTAAACGCTCTCAAGGTCATGGGCATCGCCATTGCCCTGGACGACTTTGGCGTGGGGTATTCGTCCCTCGACGTTCTTCGGTCTTTCCCCTTCGACCGCATCAAGCTGGACGCGTCTTTCGTGGCTGAGATCGAACGTGACGATCAAGCAGTAGCAATCCTACGCTCGGTTGCGGGACTAGGCCTAACGTTGAACATCCCGGTGCTGGCCGAGGGCGTCGAACAGCCCGCACAGCTGTCGATTGTCGAAAGGGAGGGATGCTCGGCGATCCAGGGCTATCTGATAGGTAAACCATCGCGGACGTTGGCCGAGCCAGATCGCGTCCGTCGGACGATGTTGCTGAAGCCCTGCGCCGTCGACGATGGAGCCGCATTCGCATGAGTTCCTTTGCCGTCTACGATGGCTCGTGCAGGTAAAATCAGCCTGAATGAATGACCGTTTTGGTGAGGCTCAATCTGTCGCTTGAGCGTCTTGAACTGGGCGGGAAACGGCCAGGCCGCTTTTGAGCGCCAACTGCCCGCTACGTGCTGTCGGAAAACACCTGTTTCCCGCATAGTCGTGATTGCGACAGGGTTTCTCACACAGTTGCCCACGAGCTAGGGTCGTTGTTCAGGTAGTGCGAAGGGCGGGAGACTCCAGTCCCAGCCAAAGCCGCGCTCGGGGGAGGCGCCGCAGCAGGACCCTTTCGACTATCGTCACGATCAACAGCGTCAGCCCGAACAGCGGCATATAGATCCCAAGGCCGACGATCGCTGCGACTAACGCAGGCCGGTAGCGTGGGCGCGCCGATGGCACCGGCGCACCCAACAAGCCCGTCGGTCGCCTCCGCCACCACATAACCCCACCCGATACGGCTAGGACGACCAGCAGCAGCGCAGTGAGCGTGCCGAGGATCTGGTTGGCTATACCGAACAGCGCGCCCTCGTGGACCGCGATGCCGTAGCCGATGACCCGGTCGATCCAGTGGCGGTCGGCGAACGCGACACGGCCGACAAGGCGCCCTGTCGCACCATCCACCTGCGCGTCCGATCGCAGCGGACGATCGGCTGCGTCAGACGACACCGCCCACGGTGCACCATCATGCTCGGGCGGAGACAGCAGCACGGGCGGCGCGATCCGCAACGGCCGGACCGTCGCGATCACGCGGGCAAGTTCACCCGGTCGGATCTTGGGTGTTGCCATGACCATGCCGTCATGCCCGGCGTGAGGGTCGAGCATCGCGTCCGTTTTCGGCGTTGGCGCCTTGCCGCTGATCGTCCAGTCAACCGGACCCTGCGTCGCGCCCGTGAGCGTGCGCACTTCACCGAGATAGCTGCCCCAGGCATTTGCCCAAGGGAGGCCAGTCAGGATCAGCCCGAGCGCGAACACCGACACCCAGATGCCAGCAGTCGCGTGAATATCACGCCAGAACAAGCGTCGGCCGCCCCTCAGGCGCGGGTAGAAGACACCCGCGAGCCCTTTCCGGTTGCGCGGCCCCCACAGATAGACACCTGTCAGGAGCATGACGATCGCCCAGCAGGCGGCGATCTCGACGAGATAGCTGCCCCACGCCCCCGCCAGCAATTCGCCGTGAAGACGCGACACCACGTTGAGCGGCCGGTCCTCCTCGCCAATGACCCTCAGCACCGCAAGCGAACGTGGATCCACGTGGACGCGGTGATCAACGCCATCAGCGGAGACAATGACACGCACGGCGTTTCCCGGATGTTCCGGGAGTATGTATTTATGCAGCGACGAACCCGGGACTGCCCCCAGCGCCGCGCCGACCTGCGCGTCGGGTGAAACAGTCCGCCCGGCAACAGGGAGACGGTCGTAGGGCCGGTCCAGCAATGCTTCCAGCTGCGGCCGCCACAGATAGATCGTGCCCGTCAGCGACAGCCAGATGATGAACGGGATGCAGAACAGGCCAGCATAAAAGTGCCAGCGCCATACCGCGTTGTACCACCGCCCACCGGGTGTCCGTCGGCCGTTAGGTGGGTTCCCGTTCATTGCTGAAGTGTCCATGCCCGCCATCATAAGGCCGTGGTCAGACGTATCCCGACAGTCCGCGGCGGGCCGACGAGATAGGAAAAGTAGCTGGTGGCGGTGGTATTGCCAGGGGACGTCGTGAACTCCTGCCCAAAGACCGGCACGGCATCGAACAGGTTGGTGACGAACAGGTCGATGCCCAAGCCGCCACGCATCGTCACCCCGGCGGAGGCGTCGACCAGCGTATAGGCCGGACGCGGCAGCACCTCACCCTCACCAAACCCGCTGTTGGACCCACCGACGTGACGCGCCGCGGCAAACAGATTGCCGGTCAGACCGTCGGTGAGTGCGGTTTCGTACTCGCCGCGCACATTCCACAACCAGCGCGGCACATCGAGCACACGCGACCCTGCTGGCAGAAGCAGGTTGGGGACGTCGTTCCGGTAGGTCGCGTCGGTGAACGAACCGCCCGCGTGAAGATCGAGCCCCTGGATCGGCGACACGGTGACCTCAAGCTCGCCACCACGGCTACGAACCCGGCCGGCGTTGACGGTGAAGGAGATGGTTGTCGCATTGTTGATTCCGCACGCTGTCTGGAACGCCTGCTGATAATCCTTCCAGTCGATCGCATAAGCAGCGCCGTTGATCCGCACGCGACCGCCCCAGAGGCTGGTCTTGGCGCCGATTTCGTAATTATCGGTACGGTCGCTGTCGTAGGGTGGTGGTACGTCGGGAATGCCTGTCGCGCGACGTTCCGCGGCCGAGCAGATATCATCCGTCACGGGCGCGTTGACGCCCCCGGTGCGAAATCCCTGCGAGTAGCTGGCGTAGAGCGTCGCGGCATGGCTTGGCTCATAGCTTAGCGTGAAGCGCGGTGTGACGCCGTTCTCGCGATTGCGCTCGTCATAATCGTAGGCGAGATCGCCGCCTGCAACGCCACCGATCCCGTAGCGTCGGCTCGCTTCGCGCTGGCGATAGGCAAACACCCGGGCGCCAGCGGCGACCTTCACCTTCGGCACCACGGCATAGGTCAGCTCGCCGAAGGCCGCGATCTCGCTCTCACGGAAGCGCACCGTCGTGTCCTGGATGACGGCCGGACTGCTGGCACCAAGCGGCAGCGGCGCGGTAACGCCGAACAGGTCTGCGACGGTGATCGTACGGCCGGAGTCCTGATGGAGATCGCGGTAGAGCGCGCCGAACACATATTGGAGCCGCCCCGGGCCGTCGGACACCGCGCGCACCTCCTGCGTAAACTGCTTCGTGCGGCCAAAATCCTTGAGCGGCGTTGGGAACAGCTTGCCGCCTGGACCCGGCCCGACGATGTCCTCGACAATCGGAGAATCGAATGCGGTGACGTCGAACGACAGCCGGTTGCGCCGGTCGAGCCAGGACGAATTGGACGACACGGTGAACCCACCAAGCGCATCGAACCGGTTCTCAATCAGCAGCGAGCCGATCACGAACCGATCCTTGGCGTACGTGTCCGCATACCGCGCCTTGAGCCGCGCGCGCTTGCCAAAGGTCACGTCGCTATGGGGGCGGTCCGCATTGCCGTACGCGTCCTGCCAGATCAGCGAAGGCGTGACCGTCAGGCTCGGCGTGGCATTCCAGCGAAGCGCCGCGCGAACCGTACTGGTGCGCGTCCAGTTGACGTCCTTGCGGACCGCCGAGGTTCCCGCATTCTCGGTCAGGTCGCCGGTAGTGGGTCTCAGATCGTCGATCCAGCCGCCCTGCCGAACAAACCCGCCCGAGACGCGCAGCGCCAGGGTGTCGGCGACGATCGGCAGATTGAGCATCGCCTTGGCGTCCCAGCTCGTGCCGCCATCGGTGATCGTAGAGACGCTCGCCTGACCAAGAGCGGCGATCTTGGTAGGGTCGGGCTGGTTGGTCACGATGCGGACCAGGCCGCCCATCGACGACGATCCGAACAGCACGCCTTGCGGCCCGCGCAGCACTTCGACCCGAGCGACGTCGAACAGCTGCGGGTCGGGTTGTGAAAAGCCGCGGAGCGCGCGGGTCTGAAGCGGGGTTTCGTCGAGATAGACGCCTGTGGTCGGCGACTGGACGAACCCGACCCCGCCGGTCCCGCGTATGATGTACTGCGAGTTGCCGGGTCCGGTGGTCGCGAAGGCCAAGCCGGGGACAGAGTCCGCGACGCGGGAAAAGTCCTGCGCATTGAGCCGGCGAAGCAAGTCGGCGGAAAGAATGGTGACGCTTGCCGGCACGTCCTGAAGCGCCTGCGGGCGTTTCAGCGCCGTAACGATGATGTCGCCAGTTTCTGCTGGTCCGACGCCCTGCGCATTGATGGCTGTGGTGTTGGGCTTCGTGGTGGGTGCTGCGTCACCCTGAGCGGATGCCGGTACGGCGAGCAGGAGGCAGGGCAGGCACGCCCCCGCCATCAAGTGGGATCGGATCATGAACAGGCCTTTGACCGGCCCCGCGAAGGCACGCGGGCCGTGGACGTGGTTGCCCCTGAAGGAGCACGCGATCAGTTGGTCAAAGGAGGGACGGTGGACCTCGAAGCGGAGGCCGAAGATAGCTGCGGCGAATGATCGCCGGCAGCACGGCCGGTGAAAACCCGACCGCCATGACGAAGGCGATCAGGGTGACGAGCTGAATAGGATCGATCGCACCGAACGATGCTGCGGACAGGCCCGCAAAGGCGCACGGCATTTCAGCCTTGCCATGATCCTTCGATTTGCCGTGATCGGGCATGTCGCCGTGCATCCCCGGCATTGCCATCGTCACGGCTCGAGGAGCGACGCCGGAACATAGCTCGATCGTAATCCGGCCGTGCTCGCTGCCGATCATGTATCCGGGCGGCACCAGCAGCTTGAGCAACACCGTTGCTGCGCAAACCAGCATAGCAAAATAGCGTTGCGCTAGGAGGCGACGAATTGTGAGCACCGGACCCCGGTAGCGCAGCTATGCTGTCCTGTCATTGCTGTGTCGGCCAGCACGGCAGTTCGGGAACGTCTGGTTCGGGAAGGAAAGCGGACCGGCCGCTTCCGATCCGTTCGTCGCGTCTTCCATATAGTCCGGGTTTCTCGAATATCGGACATTATTGAATGTCGCCGGTTGGCATCGCCTCGATCGCCATTGCCAGCCACGCAGCAGGCAGCGGAAAATCATACTGATCTAGCAATGCGAGTAACGTCTCCATGCGTGATTTAAGGACGTCCGCAGGTTGCGCCGGTTGTTCGTTCATGAAGGAAAATTCTTACGCTGTGTCGTACGGCGCACCTATCCTAGGTTTGGGACAGAATGTCTAACCTATGCGTCGTCCGAAACTGGCGGCCGTATAGAATATGTTCCGCGCGACGATGAGCGGAAGCGGAATGGCCGGAATTGGTGGAGAGCGGACGGTCCGCGTCCTGTACCAGCGTAGCAGATCCAGAAGCGGCTACTTTAAAGGGCTTCCGATTGTTACTAGGGCCGCAGCATGAGCGAAGATCCACTCTTTCCGCACATACGAAAGGCTTGGCCGTTTGGCTGTCTTACGGTCGGGCTTCTTGCATCTGGCATCGGCAGTATTGTACTGCTGGGCAGTGTGTTGGGTACGTGCGATCCCTCAATCGGTTGTGCTTAAACGCATATTCTGGCCAGTCTAGGGCGGGTGCTATTGATCGCTTCATTATTCGCCGCACCCATATGGCTGGTCTGCGGAATTCTGAGGAGGCTGGTTTACCCTTCGGCTGGTGCATTTACGACCAACTTTCTTCTGACGTTCGTAGTGGTTCTTACCGTGGTGCTCTGTTTCAGCCCTGCCGTCGACCTTCTATTCAGGATCGATAGATGAGAACCTTGATGATCGCAGCAGATGTGAGCGGGTCCGCCCTTGATCAGCATCGGTCGGCGCATTTCTTACCTATAGCCATGTAAGCTACCATCAAGGCTGCGGCCTGCGCGTCTGTGTTTTGGCGTAAGCGGAATGGCCGAAATTGGGCGGAAGCGGAATGTCCGGAATGGGAAGGAAACCGGACCGGCGGCGTTCGGGAGGGCGGGTGGCAATAGTAGACATGGAGTAGATGCGCAGTTTACCCTCCCTTGTCTTGCCAACTATCTAAATAAATATTTAGCTATCGGACGCATGGTGTGAATGCGGCTTAGATGGAACACGGAGGGTGACTGAGCCTCAGTTCCATCCTTTAGCTTTATCCTGCTGCTCATTGTCGTTGTCGGCGCTGTCGACCAACGGTGCGACGGCCTCGAACACGACCCCACCCGGAAGGTATGATATTTTAGCCGTTCCACCGGTTTCGTACGCCAAAACACGCTGAATCAGCTGGGTGCCAAAGCTGGTCTGCGTTGGCGGTTCAACCGGTGGGCCTCCTGACTCAACCCAGGTGAGGTGGAGATCATGCGGTTGCCAGCCGTCCATGACCTTCCAGCTCAGATCGATCACGCCATTGGCGGTCGATAACGCGCCGTATTTTGCGGCGTTGGTTGCAAGCTCATGGAGAGCAAGGGCGAATGCGACCACCAGGCGGGGCGGGAGTTGAAGGTCCTTGCCGGAAAGCTTGAACCGTTGACCATCTTCCACCCCGAAGGGGGTAAGCGTGCGCTCAACCAGCGCACGCAGGGATGTGCTCTCGAACCTGCCACTGATCAGCAAGTCATTCGCGGCAGACATCGCCTGTATGCGTGCTTCCAGCGTCGTGCCGGCCTCCTGCACAGAGGTAGCACGGCGTATTGTTTGCGAGACGATCGCCTGCAGGGATGCCAGCGTGTTCTTCACCCGGTGGCTCAGCTCGTTTGCTAGAAGGGTACGATGCTCCTCGGCGCGCTTGCGTGCGGTCACATCCTGGGTCGTCCCGACGATCGCCAATGGTGTGCCATCTGCGCGGTAGCTTGCTTGTCCGCGGATCTGTACCCAGCGTTCCTCGCCAGCCGGCGTCCGCAAGCGATACTCAATGTCCAGCAGCGATCGGTCGCGCACGGCGCGATCTATTCCATCGATCTGCATCTGCCGGTCTGCCGGCTGCTCGCTGCGCTCGGCACCGACGGCATGACCAGCGGACATCATCAGCTTCTTCAAACGACGAGGTCAGAGCGGGATTAACGCGCTCGATGCTGCCCTCCCCGGCAAACCCGAAGCCCCGCCTGAGATGACGCCTACTTTTTGCAAGGCTCTTTCCCGGAGCACGCTAGCCGCAGCTCAACGCGACATTGTCGATCTAGTGCGAGGTAACGGCCCGCATCGCCGGGGGGCAATGGCGGGCCGACCGGACTACCTTGGGGGCAACCCGGCGGCCGGTGAACGATCTTATTTCCGAATGTTTCCAAGGTAACGCCCCGCCACCACTTGGGAAAGTGATCGGCGGGCCGGTCAGAGCACGTGGGAGCGTTACCCCGGAACTCTCCGATCACATCAGCAGCCGGATAGGCTCACGACCGGCGGTCATCAACCCGAAGCTTCCCGACGCTCTTGAGAAAATAAGCTTGCAGAAGCATCCACTGCTCATCCGTCAGCCAGTACATGTCGCTCGTCTACGGTTTCCCCACGGAGCCTGACTCAAATCGCTACGCTCTCATCGATGGGTTCTGACCCTAGCGGATGGTTACGACCTTGACCTCGACGGCATCGGCAATCGTCTTCCAGTTCTGGTCGCTCGTCCATGCCGGCAACCCATCGCGCCGGGCAAGCGCCAAGCAAAATCGGTCCCCGAGGCTAAGCCCTGCCTCGGCCGTCATTGCCCGCAGCCCCCCCCGCGATCTGCGCAAGAGCCTTGTCCGCCGGCACTACGATCAATGGCAATGGATCTAGCATGGCGTCGACCTCGCGCTCGGGCATGCCGGCATGGATAAAATGCGTCACCACCTCGGCGTAATTTACACTGCTCACTCGGGCACCTGCGATGCCTGCCGCGACCTTCGCGGATCCCTTCTCGCCCTTGATCATGGCAATGAGCGCCGATGCATCCAGCACCACGGTCATTCGCCACTGTCCTCGCTACGCCGGTTAAGGAAGGCGTCAACCGAAGCCTCGGGCTTACCACCAGTATACTGTTTGGCTAACGCCTGTGCTCTTGCCACCGCTTGGTTCGCCGTTCGCAGAACGACCCCGTCTTCGGTTTCATCGAGATAGACCGCGCCGCCACCAGTTAGGCCCAGCCGCTTACGAATGTCAGCCGGCAGGCTCATTCGCCCATTCGGAGTAATATTGACCTGCACCGTCATAGCAGCACCCTTACCCATTCGCGGCCCTACGGCAAGAGATTAGCCACCTTATTCCGTACTGACGGGCGTTCGAATGGTATGCCACATTCGACCGGTTGTGGCATGAGGTTGAAGTTGTGCCTCGCCATCCCGCATCGCCCATAAATAACCCAAAACTAGGTGCTTTTAGGGTGTGCCTTTCAAAGACCTGTGCCTAGCTGGTGCTTTATGTATGCGCGAAGGGCGTAAAAAGGACTGGACTAACAAGCACTACGTATAGCAGACTGCGGCATGTTTATCCGAGCCTATCTCCGCGCTTCCACATCTGAACAGGACGCGTCCCGCGCCAGAACCGCGCTCGAGGTGTTCGCAACCGAGCATGGGCTTCGAATCGCCGCACGCTATGTCGAAAACCAAAGCGGCGCCAAGCTCGACCGGCCGGAGTTGTTTCGACTACTGTCGGATTGCGAGCCGGGAGACGTACTGCTGGTTGAGCAGGTCGATCGGCTTTCGCGTCTAACCTCACCGGACTGGGTCAAGCTGCGCAACTTGATCGACGCCAAGCAGGTTCGGATTGTCGCGCTCGATCTTCCGACGTCATGGAGCCTGGCGGCACCGACCGACGAATTTACCGGCCGGATGTTCGCGGCGGTTAACGCTATGATGCTTGACGTCCTCGCCGCGGTCGCGCGGAAGGACTATGAGGATCGCCGTCGTCGACAGGCGGAGGGTACTCAGAAGGCCAAGGCGGCCGGCCTTTATAAGGGGCGTCCCGAGAACAAGACCCGCAACGCTGCAATCTCGAGCCTTCTTCGCGATGGTCGAAGCTGGCGCGATATAATGGATGCGACTGGGTGCAGTCGAACGCTGCTCGCCAAGATTGCTCGTGATCGCCGTCGACAGGCAGAGGCTGCCGCAGCAATCTGAGGCGTGCACCCCTAATGTGTTCAGGCGGACTCTAGACCCTCATAATGAGGTGTCCGATTTCTCTACTACCAACCTTGTTGGAACGGGTTTTGTGTACAAAAGCCTATGCCCACTCAGGGTATACCCGAATTGACACTAAGCGCGACGTCGCGCCTCTTCGTGGTGGGTGACGGAAAACAACCAGATTTTGGTTTCCGCACAATCGGACAAAGCGACAGGGTATGTCGCATGTGCCACGCATAGGTTGAGGCAGCTTCGGTCGCCTGACCTGCCGCCTGACGACAACCGTGTGTTTCTCGACAGGGCGCGGCGGGCAGCAGGCGCCAAGCAGCAATTCCGCTTACGCCCATAACCGGCCGTTCAGGCCCGAATTTGTCGTTGCCGAAACCGGCCGTTGACGGCGGGGAAGCTACGGTTACCATCCGCGACAATGAGGGCAGCATCACTCGCAGCGTTGATGATTTGCTCAGGGTGTTCGAACGCCTGCCAGAACACCGTCGCCTCGCGAAGCCCTTCGCCTGATGGCAAGCGTGTCGCGGTGCTATTCCAGCGGGACTGCGCAGCAACCACGGGCTTCTCCACCCAAATTTCGATATTGGTCGCGAACGATAAGCCATCGGGAGGGGGCAACGCCTTCGTTGCAGATGACGATCACGGCGCCGCTAGGGTGGGTGACTGGGAAGGGTCATGGGCTGATATGAAGTGGCTATCCCCGGAACGCCTACGTATCCGATACGCTACAAAGTCTAGGGTATTCAAACAGAAGGGGAGTGTCTCCGGAGTGAGTATCAGCTATCAGATCGTAGACAGCTAACGCCCAGTTGCGGACGTTTCCGAGGCTTTCGATCGCTCGCGAAGACGGGCATGATGGGCTGATGTTTGGACCGTTTATCCTTCTTGCCGCTCAGGCGACCAGTCCGATGCTGGACGCTTACGATCAGATAACGCCGCAGGTGGCGGCACAGCGAACTGCACGCTGCGGGGCGGGATCCGTGTCGGTTAGAACGGACAAGTTGACCGAGTCGGATGTGCTTGTGGTTGCTGCCAAGCGCGCGATCACCAACGAGCAGATTGCTTGTATTGCGAAAGCTGCCAGCTTCTATGACGTGGAGTTGCCGCGCGATGCTCAGACGCGACTAGACGCTGTAACTAAGGCGAAATCTTCGGCACTCGTCAAGGCTGAGGCGCAGAGATGGTTGACGACGCACCACCTCCTCGGAAAACTGCCCAAGTATGAAGTCGGGGTCACAGACGACGATGGGTTCGCCCGCAAAGTCGAAAAGCTTTGCGGTGCGAGGGGTGCACTTCACTCGCAATACGGCGTCCATGCGCTAAACCCTGAGTGGGCAATGCAGCAGCGCGGGCCGCCTAAGGAAGACGGGCCGTTCCCTTGCGTAATCAACGCCGCGTTGGCCGCGGGCTTTGAGTTTGCCTTCATCGGGAACGAACAAGCTAAGCCTTAACGACTGAGCAAACCCTCTGTTCTGCTGCCCAAAGCGGACGGACGGCTAACCTTCCAACCCGGACATTCCCGAAACTCGACCCCAGTCGGGGAAAATACTTTCATACCTTGTAAGGTATAAATATCAGTAGGTTGCGTAATGCCGGATATTTCTTTTATTTGAAGGCGACCGATAACCGTGAGTTTATTGAACCTTACTCTATGATTTAGCGTTTGCCGTTCGATAGTTCATTCCCGCGTCAGGGCATGCTGAACCCTGGCAGGAGTAAATATGGACGGTGATATCGAAACCTATTCAGCGCATAGCGATAGTTCAGAGCTGCGCGGACTAACCGCGCCGCAATATGAAGCCCTGCACCAGATTGCGGACGACGCCGTGCATGCGACAGACGCATCTGACGCGTTTATCTGCGAGATCAGCGGTGGAACCGTGACGGTCATTGCAACCAGTTCCAACCAGTCTGTAGATCTTGTTATACCGGTGCTTGCGCCGCCTGGAGCAGAGGGCGCGCAAAATTTCGCGGTTCAGAATATCGGATTGCCTCCGGTCGCGTCTATACGATTTTCTGGATCGGAAGCCGGTGCTATTTGCTTCGTCACGATAGTATCTCTAGTCCGAGACGTCCCCAGCTACCTCATTCTCGTCGACAAAAGGCAGCGTAAAAACCTCAGCCTTGCGCAGGTTTACACGGTGCAAGCGCACGCCGCCCATTTGGCGACCATCCTGAATTCCCAGTTCCGGCATAAGGAACCTGGATCGGATCGCGTGAACGGACACGACTTTGATATTGAGCGACTTCGGCTTCTCGAGTCTGTCGCCGTCCACGCTCGGGACTCGATCATCATTACCGAAGCTGAACCGGTCACCATGCCTGGTCCGAGAATTCTTTACTGCAATGCAGCGTTCACCCAGGCCACCGGGTATTTGCCCGAGGAGGTCATTGGTCAGACGCCACGTATTCTGCAGGGGCCTGATACGGATCCCGTCACCCGCGCTGAGCTTAGATACGCTTTAGAAAATTGGCAGCCGATCGAGGTCGAACTCGTCAACTATCACAAGGATGGCACCAAGTTCTGGGTCGAACTCAGCATAGTGCCCGTAGCCAATGAAAAGGGCTGGTATACCCATTGGGTATCCGTCCAGCGCGACATATCCGAGCGGAAGAGCGCAGAAGACCTCGCGGTCCGCGTACGTGTCGCTGAAGGGCAGAATGCTGCCTTGGCAAACGAGATCGTTGAGCGAAAGCGCGTTGAGGCTGAACTCCTGTATACGGCATTCCATGATGGACTGACGCGGCTCCGAAACCGTGCGTATTTCATGAACCAGCTTCAGGCGGCCCTAGACCGCGAAGCGTCACGGAACGACCAGACATGCGCTATCCTGTTCCTGTTCCTGGATCTGGACCGCTTCAAGATCGTGAACGACAGCCTTGGCCACGTTCATGGCGATACGCTACTGCGCGACGTTGCCCAGCGTTTGAAGCGCAGTGTCAGGCCGCAAGATACCCTCGCCCGGATCGGAGGTGATGAATTTGCTATTCTTATCGAGGATACGGCCGGGTTGTTGACGGCTGTGGGGGTTGCCGAGCGCATTCTCGATGCGATGCGAACCCCGCTTCAGCTCTCCAATCAAAGCGTTTTTCCGTCCGTCAGCATTGGAATCGCCCAGTCGCTGGGCCGGGATACCTCGCCGGATGATCTTCTCCGCGATGCCGATATTGCCATGTACGAGGCCAAACGTGCCGGGCATGGCGACTACGCCATATTCGACCCATCGATGCACCAGATGGCAGTGGAGCGCCTCGCTCTCCAAACCGACCTTCGCATTGCTGTTCAACAGGGTGAGTTTCACCTAGCGTATCAGCCAATCGTTCATCCAACGACCGGGGCAATTTCGAGCTTCGAAGCGCTACTCCGATGGGACCATCCAAAACTCGGGTGCATTGCTCCATCCGACTTCATTCCTGTTGCCGAGGAGATCGGACTAATCCGCGAGATCGATCGTCGGGTCATGATCGAGGCCTGTACGCAACTCAAGAAGTGGCACGTTCTTCAGGGGCGTTCAACACTGCGAATGAGTGTAAACACATCTGCTGCGGAGTTTGTCGACCCCGCCTTTCTGGCCGATCTGGCAGCTATATTGACATCATGTGATTTGCCGCCGGAATGCCTTGAACTGGAGATAACAGAAGGTATATTTCTTCATCCTTCTCCCCAAGTCGCTGAAATCATCGCAGCTATACGCCAATCAGGCGTTCGGATTGCACTTGACGATTTTGGAACCGGGTTCTCGTCATTGAGCTACATCAGTCGGTATCCCATCGATACCATTAAGATAGATAAGTCGTTCATTGACGAAATTAGTACGCGTAAGAGTACATATGCCATCGTCGACCTGATAATGGGCCTAGGAAACGCACTAGGTCTCAGCATCATAGCCGAAGGTGTCGAGACAGAGGATCAAGCGCGCAAGCTTTCCGCTGCGGGATGCACCGCTACACAGGGGTATCTATACTCGAAGCCATTACGTGCTGAAGATGCTACCACGTTCATACGATCGCGTGCGGCGTAGAATCTAAATAACATGGTTCAGAATGTATGTCTTGAAATTATACCTGCCTATCTTCAGGCAAAATCATGATCGGGTAGTGTTTTGATAGATTTTCCATGGTCCGAGGAGGCAACCCTGGTTCGCCTTTTTAAGAGTGATTTTGCCGATGATCAGTCCAGCGATATATTATTTGAGGGTCCGCTATTAATGGTAGCTATGAAAGTGCGTGATATGAAAATAGTCGACCGTCGGGGCTTGCGGCTATCATTGCCTAACCGTCAGGTTCGTCCTCATACATTTCAGGATGAAGCACTGTCCGCATTGGTCGAAAACATTCCACGCGTTGGTTGCTGACTTTGCCGTCTGCCAAAGACAACCTGTCCCGCCCCTTATAATGGTCTGATAACCGCGACCGGATGATTGAAAAACTGCCACGGCTGCGAAGCTTGCGCCGCGTAAGTGTAAAGCAGACGATGCGCAGCATAATAAAACTCGGCTTATATTCAAAAATGAAGGCCAGCCTCCCACTCGATTATTTCTTCTACTCTCCCACAGGCACCCCATTGTAAGGGGCTGTCGTATTCTCGCCTGGCTTCGCGTCGAAGTTATTGAGTCGCTTGTGGTCGCGACAAGCCCCTAGGGCGAACAGCATGAATAGCAGCGCAGCGCGCATCTTTTTTCCGATGTTATGGGCGTCGGCGTTAGCCCCTATCGCGCAGGTAGTCGGCATATCTCTACCCTAAAGCCAGGACAGCAGATCCAGACTTCCATACTCGAGCTGCCTTTCTCAATCCTAGATCAATTTCAAGAGCGCCCGCGCCGTCTCGCTGGCCGTTCCCTTTTGGGAAAGCTTATTCAGTACTTTGGAACGTGCGGCGCAACCGCGATGTTCGATGAGTCCGTCGTCGGGTGGATCGCCACCCCGGCGTCTTTGCGCTCGGAATAGCGGTCGACAAGCTGCCCGGTGTGCGGTCGCAGAAGGATCGTGAAGCGCACTAGCTCTTCCATCACATCCACGATCCGATCGTAATAGCTGGACGACTTCATCCGACCGGCCTCGTCAAACTCGTTGAACGCTTTTGCGACGCTGGATTGGTTCGGGATCGTCACCATCCGCATCCAGCGACCCAGCACGCGCAGCGTGTTGACGCTGTTGAACGACTGGGATCCGGCCGACACCTGCATGACGGCGAGAGTCCGGCCCTGCGTCGGGCGCATTCCCCCCATCGACAGCGGCAGGTGATCGACTTGCAGTTTCATGATGCCGGTAATCTGGCCGTGCCGCTCGGGGCTGCACCAAACATGTCCCTCCGACCATATCGACAGTTCCCGTAATTCATGGACGGCCGGGTGATCGTCCCCCGTCACCTGATCGGGGAGCGGCAGCGTGGCGGGATCAAAAATGCGCGTCTCGCAGCCGAAGAATTGCAGAAGGCGGGCCGCTTCCTCGACGCACAGGCGCGAATAAGACCGCTCGCGCAGGGAGCCATAGAGCAGCAGGATACGCGGGGGCGGCTCGCCGGCTCCCAACCTGAGGGCGGGACGGTCGAGTGCGTAGCGGCGATCCAGCGCGGGAAGATGATCGGGATCGGAGAGCGTGCGGAGCGGCATTACAGACTGAGCCTTATGGCAAGCGCGGCGAGTGTCACCAACAGCACCGGAATTGTCAGCGTCGCGCCGACCTTGAAGTAATAGCCCCAGCCGATCCGGATGCCTTTTTGCCCGAGGACATGCAGCCATAGCAGCGTCGCGAGCGATCCGATCGGCGTGATCTTCGGCCCGAGGTCGCAACCGATCACATTGGCGTAAATCATCGCTTCCTTGATCGCGCCCGTGGCGTGTGTCGCGTCGATCGACAGCGCGCCCACTAGCACGGTCGGCATGTTGTTCATCACCGACGACAGCAGCGCGGCGATGATCCCAGTGCCGAACGCCGCGCCCCACACGCCGCCTTGCGCGGTGCGATCGAGCAGGCCGGCAAGGTGATCGGTCAAGCCGGCATTCCGCAGGCCGTAAACGACCACATACATCCCAAGGGAGAATATCACGACTTGCCACGGCGCGCCGGCCAGCACCTTGCGGGTCTGGATGACATGGCCACGCGTGGCGATGACGAGCAGGAGGATCGCGCCGGCAGCGGCGACAGCGCTGACCGGCACGCCGAAAGGTTCGAGCAGGAAGAAGCCGGCGAGCAGCAGCGCGAGGACGACCCAGCCCGCCTTGAAAGACGCATGGTCGCGGATCGCGTCAGCAGGCGAACGGAGCTGTTCCACATCGTAACTCGCCGGTACGTCGCGTCGGAAGAACAGCAGCAACGCGACCAGTGTTGCGGCGATCGATGCCAGATCGACCGGCACCATCACCGAGGCATAATCGGAAAAGCCGATCCGGAAGAAGTCGGCCGACACGATGTTGACGAGGTTGGAGACGATCAGCGGCAGACTGGCGGTATCGGCGATGAACCCCGCCGCCATGACGAACGCCAGCCTCGCCTTGTCCTTGTATCCCAGCGCACGCAGCATCGCGATGACGATCGGCGTCAGGATCAGTGCCGCGCCGTCATTGGCGAACAGCGCGGACACCGCAGCGCCGAGCAGGACGATAAGGACGAACAACCGGCGACCATGCCCCCGGCCCCAACGCGCGACATGGAGCGCCGCCCATTCGAAGAATCCGGCTTCATCAAGCAACAGGCTAACGATGATGATCGCGACGAACGTCGCGGTCGCGTTCCAGACGATTCCCCATACCATAGGTACGTCAGAGACAGATACGACCCCGACGAGCAGCGCGACCGCTGCACCGCTCAGCGCGCTCCATCCAATGCCGAGGCCCTTGGGTTGCCAGATGACAAGCGCGATCGTGACGACAAAGATAGCGAGCGCGAGCAGCATCAGGCGACGCGCTGACCCGAGGCATCTACGACTTGTTCGCCGTCTTCTCTGGCAAAGGCGCCTTGTTGCGGCTCGGGCAGCAGATCGAGAACCACTTCGGACGGTCGGCACAGCTTCACGCCGAGCGGCGAGACGACGAGCGGTCGGTTGATGAGGACCGGATGCGCTATCATCGCGTCCACCAGAGCGTCGTCCGACAGCGCCTCGTCATCAAGGCCCAGCTCCGCATAGGGCGCGCCCTTCTCACGAAGCAGATTGCGGGGCGTGATCCCGGCGCGATCGATCAGCTCGACTAGCAGCGCGCGCGAGGGTGGCGTCTTCAGATATTCGACAAGGTGCGGCTCGATGCCGGCATTGCGGATCATCGCCAGCGTGTTGCGCGACGTTCCGCATTCGGGGTTGTGGTAGATCACGATATCGACGGCCACGGCGCGTCCTTTCAGCAGCAGGGGGTGAGTTCGACAAAGAGCGGTGCGCACAGTTCAGGCGAGCCGGCGCAGCAGTCTTTGACGAGGAACAGCGTCAGCGCGCGCAGCGCGTTCAGATCGGCGCGGTAGATGATTGACCTGCTATGCCGCTCAGAGTGAACGATGCCGGCGCGCGAGAGAATGCCGAGGTGCGCGGACATAGTGTTTTGCGGCACGTCGAGCTGACGGGCGATTTGGCCGGCCGCCATTCCATCTGGTTCGTGCCGTACCAGTAGGCGAAACACGTCGAGGCGTGTGCCTTGTGCGAGAGCGCTAAGTGCAGCAATGGCCGAGTCGGTATCCATATATCCAGCATAGAAGATATCTCAGGCATAGCTAGTTCGAGATTTTCGATGCCAACCTTCTCAATTCACGAACCTTTGTGAGAAAGGCCGCTGCGTCAGCCGACGTCCGCTAACGCCTTCTGCCATCTCAATAGCCGCCGTTCCGCTTTCCTCTCCATCGCAGACATTCCGCTTCCGCGATCACGGGCAGAGCTACACTGATGAACGTCCCGACGATGGTACCCCAGAGGCGGACCGCGGTTGCAAAGAGGACACTCTCCCCAGCCCTGCTTCGCACGACCAGGCGGGCCCTTTGACTGTCCTGCCAGGGTGTGGAAATGACACCCGTTCAGGCGCGAAATTGCCCCTGATCGGACAGCCCAATACAAAACGTCCGGCAGGGTATGCCCGGATCGACGCTGAATGATACCCAATGTCCGCTCATAGACGGAGAAATTCCGAACCTTGAAGCTTCGCACGTTAGCGGCCATTCAAAGCCGGTACAGTAATGGGGGGCTGCAGTTGAGGATACATCGTGCGTTCGGACTGCTGATCAGCGCCCTCTCAACATCGTCCTTCGCCCAGACACCTGTTCCTGCACCGTCGTTTATGGAGAAGGTCGCTGCTTCTGAAAGCGAATTTCAATTAGCCGATGCGAACCTGAACGGGCCGGGTTCCACGACGTTGGCAGCTGCGATCAATCAAGCTCGGTATGTTCTGATAGGGGAAGCTCACTTCTCGCGTGAGATTCCGCGCTTCACGGTCGCACTCTGTCACCTCATGGCACCCCAAGGTCTCAGCGCGATAGCCGTCGAGACTGGACCAGAAGCCGCGCAGATCGTGAACGCCAATCTACGTCGGTCTGACCGGCTCGCACGTTTGTCCAAATTCATGAGCAGTAACCCGGATGCGATGGCGTTCCAGAACGGCAGGGATGAAAGCGACATGGCTGCGGCCTGCGCGCGCGAAGCGGGACCTGCCTTCCAAGTCTGGGGGCTAGATCAGGAATTCTTCGGCAGTAGCGGCTTCCTCCTTGATGACATGGTGGCAGCATCTACCGGTCCCGTGGCCAAGGCTGCTATCGTCCGGTTGAAGGAGTTAGATCGCGCTGCAACGGCCGAGGCGATTGCCTCCCGTTCGCCAAGCAAGTTCATGATCTACACAATAACCGATCGCCAGATGGACGAAGCGCGACTTGCCATCGCCGCCGATGGCGGCCCACGTGCGCGAGAATTGTTCGATGCGCTCTCAGAGACAAGATCGATCTATCTGGCATCGGCAAACGGGCAGGGTGATCCGAACGGACGCCGAGCCAGGCTCATTAAGCGCACATTGTCCGGTTATCTGGCAAAAGCTCCGACCGGAAGCCGTATCCTGATGAAGTTCGGCGATGTTCATACCGCCAAGGGCGTGAACAACTTGCGGCAGCGGGATCTCGGTAATTTCGTTGCCGAGCGTGCCGACGGCGAAGGATCTTCCTCGCTGCACATTCTCGTAATGGGCGCCAGCGGCTCACTGGGCGGATATAACGGCGTCGACCAGCAAGTCGCTATTCAGCCATATACGCCAATGTCGGATGCCAATTATTCTTGGTTGAGGGATGCATTAGCCGCCCGTCCCAAGGCGATGACCGGATCGGATTGGCTGCTAATTGATCTCCGGCGGCTTCGCGGGCGACCAACGCCGGACATGCCGGCTGGCTGGCGTCAGCTGGTACAAGCCTATGATCTGGTCGCAATCGCTCCTAAGCTGACGCCGGCTTTCGTGGTCGGCCCCAAGTAGAAACGGTAAGGGGCGGCGTACTTGTTCCGCGTCGTTTGTGAGAAGCCAGCACGGCACGATACGTCTGGCAGCGTGCCCTTCCGGGTCGCTCGGCGCCATACAGCAAGAAAGCCTTGGTAAGGCTCCTCTTATTATCGCCGGGCCCATAGCAAACTATGTAGGGTACGCGCTTGGTTGCGGTTGATCACTCTCCATGTCACCGCACGCACGCAATTAGCGGTCGCGATCCGGCGTCCTGTCTGCTGTGCGCTTCGTTTGATCACGCGGGCGGGGCGGGGCGTCCGGCGCCATCTCCCGATCAGGCTTCTGCTTGGCACCCTCCCGGCCACGTTGCGCCATGAAGGCTTCCGCATGGGCAAGACGATGGCTGAGTGGCCCGGGCATGGTCGCCACAAACGTCAAGATCTGCTCACCTAGCGACCGATCGTCTGCAGAGGCGCTCGTCACTAGTTTCGCCGACACCGCAGCGTAGGCCGCCTTGATATCGCGCTGCTTTAGAATCGCCCCGCGTTCCCACGGCGCCAGGTCTGCCTGCTTGCGAGCATAGGCCTCCCCTGCGCGCTTTGCGACCAGAACGCTCCGTGGCGTCTCCCCGCGCTGCTCAAGACGCTCCTTGGTCTTTTTCAATGGCACATTATCCGTCCGGCGGGTCACCCCGCGCGCGCGACGGCACGTAGCATCAGCATCGACGCCGCGCTCCCGCAGTTCAAAGGCGAACGTCTCACGCATCCGGTGGAGATCGGCTTTGCGCGGGTTGAAGCGCACGCCATCGGCGCCGGCTACCGCGACCGTTAGATGGACATGCGGATGATCCGTGTCGCGGTGGAGTGCCAGCACATATTTATGGCGGTCCTCCAGCTCCAGCCGTGCAAAGGCACGCGCGGCCGCTAGCACCTTGTCCGGGTCGGTATCGACCGGCATCGAGAGCACCATCGAAATCGACGTGACCGCGTTCTTGCGGAGCGTGTCGTCGTCATCGTCCCATTCCCGTGCACGATCACGCAGTTCTGCGACGTCCTTCAACACTTCGCCTGTGTCGGTCTCGACCTCGAGTTCTCCATGACGGCCGATATATTCCATGTGCGCTGCGACGTGATCCGCGCCGCGCTGGCGCCCGGACACCTTCACCATCACTTGGGGCGATTTTTCGACAATCCGCTTGAGCTGCGCACGCGCCTCCGCGGCACGCGCGGCCGCCTTGCTCGCGGGAGCCCCCCCTGCCCCACTCTGCCCAGTCAGGCCCACGACGCCAATACGGGGCCGGGTAATCCGGCGTCCACCCGATGGCGGCTGCCAGATCCGGTCCAGTTCCGCGACTGGGAAGTCGTCGATCATGATGGCGTATGCCAGAACGACAAATCGCCCTGTCTCGCCTTGTTGACCGCCGAAATCCACTCGGCGAGTTGCGCGCGCATTGCTTCGAGCCGGCGTAGCTCGGGGCGAAAGTCGATCCCGGGCTGCCTGGCAGCATAGTTTGCGGCCTGCGCGATCTGGTTCACGTTGACGCCGATCCGCCTGATCTCGTCGCGAATGCCGGCCAGCTCGCGCAAATCCCGCGGCGTCGGCTTCGGTCGTTGATGGATCCGTCGTCGCGCCACGACACCTAGCCAGGCACTTCGCGTCAGCTCCATCTCGGCAGCCGCCTTCTCGATCAGGGCGAACTCCTCTCCCGTGAACACGGCTTCGATCCGCCGCGTCGCTGGCGTCGATCGCTTCGGCACCTCGACCGCCGTCGAGACGACACCACCTTCGACCACAGCGGTCACGAGGCGCCGGATCAATGCCGAGCGCCCACCCTCCCCTTCCGCGATCGCATCGAAGCGGGCGGCAAGATCATCGGGCAATCGCAGCGAGATTAAGGCCATGTCCATGGACTAATGTCATACATCACCCGGCGCAAGCCTATCCTGCCCTCTGCCCACTTTCTCAATTCGGTTGCCATGGCTACCGATCATTCGGTGTTCGACGAACGACGATCAGGGGCGGCGTAGGCAGAGATCCACCCTTCCCCGCCGCCCATGCAGACGGTGGATCAGAGAAGGGCGCGGAGGAGAGAGTTTGTTCAGGAAGCGGGTTTGCTGACCTGTACGATCCGGACTTCGGCAGCAGGAACCTCGACCGGCTTGGACTTGCCTTCGAACAAGACTGCCACCTTACTGGGATCTGCGCACGGCTCGTAGACAAGCGCACCGGTTTTGCCATCATGCGTGACCATGGCAGCACCAACCGTTGCCGGCCTTGACCTGGGCTTGGACCTCGAGCCATCCGCAGTCGTCGGATCCGCAGCCCCCCCTGCCCTGCCACGTCCCGATGGCGCGTTGTCGTCCGGCGCATCGTTAGCGCGGTTGGCCAACATCTCATCGCGCTCTGCTACTGCCGGCTGCGTAAGACCGGCTACACTGGCCCGCGTGATCCGTTCGACCGGTGTTTCGGCAATATACGCGAGCACGCGCTCGGGCTCGCGCTTCCACACATTGTGCAACTCATAGACTGTGCGCAGACCGGCATCGTCGAGCAGCGCCCGCAGTTCCTCGGGCATCGCCGACACCGCCGAATATTGCGCGATCGTCGATTTCGGCCGGCTCAGTTCCTCGGCGATCTGGGCAAGGCTGCGCCCCTCCTCGATCATAGCGGCGACCGCGCGCGCCATCTCGACATGCGAGAGATCGACGCGCTGGTCGTTCTCGATAACCTGATCGATCACGCTGTCCTTGTCGGTCGCCGTGTTCGACACGATCGCCGGCACCGTCGCCTTGCCGGCTAGCTCTGATGCCCGCCAGCGCCGCTCGCCAAACCGCAGGATGTAGATCCCTTCCGCGTTTGCCGGCCGAACCGTGATCGGCTGGATGACGCCGCGGCGCTTGATCGAACCGGCGAGCGCTTCAAGCTCCGCCCGATCGAAGTGGCGACGGGGATTGTTAGGGTCGGCCGCGATCTTCGCCAGCGGCAAGTCCATGACCTGCCGCGCAGGCGTACCCTTCTGCTTGGCATCGCGATTGAGGAGCGCCTGAAGGTCAAGGGTCTTGGTCATGCCTTTTTCTCCAGCATCCTGTCGACGATCACCTTAAAGATCATCTTCATCTCGCGGCCCGCTTCAGCTGCTGCGGTCTTCTTGCTGGTCCACACCGGCGCCCGGTTGTGGATCGCTTCGACATACCCCTGTCGTACGGTCAGCACGCCCGGGAACAGGAGGTCCGTGCCACCGAGATTGGCGACCAGGTTCTTGAGATTGGCCTTCTGGATCGCGGAGTTGCTTTGGAACATTGACGGCAGCAGCCCCAGGAACGTCAGGTCCGTATCGCGCGCCTCCTCGACGCTCGCGATCGACGAGAGCAGCGAGTTGATACCGTCCATCGCGAACTGCTCAAGCTGGAGCGGCGCGATCAGATAGTCGGCGATAAGTAATGCGGAGAAATTCTTCGATCCCCAGGTGGGCGGCGTATCGATGATGCAGAAGTCATAGAGCGGATGCAGCGCATCGATCGCGGTGCGCAGGCAGGCCGCTGCGGACTCGAACCGGGAATCGATCGTGCCGAGCGCCTCGGATCCCACATAGATCGAGATCCCGGGTCCGGCAGGCGCCGGCGGGTTGAAGCCTTCGTCAAACAGCGAAGCCGCCTCCCCCACCACGCGCGCCTGCCACGGCAGGTTGGCGTCGTCGGCCGCGTCCTTGTCGCGTGCCAGCACACTCGACGCATTGCGCTGCACGTCGAGATCGATGAACAGGACGCGCGCATCCGCCTCTGCAAAGAACCACGCCATGTGGACGGCGATCATCGTCTTGCCGACGCCGCCCTTTTCGTTGTTAATGACGACAGTCTTCATGCGTGCGCTCTCTTGGGCTCTGGATAATGGCGTGGTGACGGTCATGTCGCTCAGCGACGATGCGAATTGCGCAGCGAGCGTTCGTACAGCTCCTGCGACGAACGATCGCTGCGATAAGGGCCGGACCGATGCCAGCGCCCCGTGCCTGCCAAACCCAGCAAAGCATTCCACACGCTTAAGCCGAGGCCCGACAGCACGGACAGAACCAAGGCGCTGCCCGCAAACATCGCAAGCGCATGTATGGCAAAGTCGCGCATGATTGCTCCTCATCGACGGATTGCTGACCGCGTTGCACCGTTCGGGCGGGAAAAGACGGCACCGCAAGATACGCGCCCTCCCCTTCCGCCCCCCTCTTTTGGCCCAAGCTGTTTGCCATGGCAACCGTTACTCTTTGCAATCCACCGCTTTCAACGACCTGTCAGTCCTCCAGTCCCGTTTTCGACGCCAGTACCGCGAAATCGTCGACGATCCGGTCGGTCGTGAAGACCTTCTTACCATCCTTCTCGTAGCTGGTGTCGCGCATCCGGCCACGGACATGCACGAGATCCCCCTTCTGGACCTTCTCGGCGATATAGGATCGCGTCTTTTCCCCGAAGATCGACACCCGGTTCCAATAGGTGTCGTCGGTCCACTCGCCCTTCTCATCCCGTCTCGAATAATTGGCCGCGACCGACAGGTTCACGACGTTCTCCCGGACGTCGATACTGCCGACCCGGCCGATGAGCTGAAACTCTGCAATATTACGCATGATCGCCTCCGTGGCTGTCGCGATGCACGCGCCGACGCATCGCCTGTTGATTTACGCGCTCCCAGAATGTGCAACAATAACGGAGAACTGTCTATTGTTGGACGGCTACTACTCCCACCAAGGCTGGCCCGATCGTCCAACGCCGTTTTGCGCACAACGCGACGATTGCAGGCTTGGGCATGAAGTCACGGTCGATATCCACGACGATGTCGCCAAGTTTGGCTTTCCAGTTCGCTGCGCACCTGTCCTGATCGAGCATGTAATCCTCCGTTCAATCCGTTGATGACCGGGATCGGACGGCGGTTGGAGGGCGCTGGGTCAGGGACCGCGTCAGCGGCCGCGGCAGCGGGCAGTGGGGGATCCGAAATGTGCCAGCATTTTGGGGGGACCGCTGATCCTTGACGCCATCGCCCGCCACCTGTCATCCTCGGACGAAACCGACGCCGTTTGTGTTCCTTTTCTCTCATCTATCGGTTGCCATGGCATCCGATTATACCGGTTGTCATGGCAACCGCTGCTTGACGATCGGGGCCAAAGCAGCGGTCCGGCGTCAATATTCTTCAGCAAGTAAGATGGTCAGAACGCGGGTCGTCACGGCTGGATTTGCGGGATCGTCGGACCCGAAGGCGAGTGCACGATCGTAATAGTCGATTTTCCAGTAGAACGTCGCGTCCTCGAAGAGCACGATTCCGAAATCGTGTTCGCCGTGTGGATCGTTGTCGCCGTCGAACGTGTCGAAATCTCGTACCAGCCGTAGCAACTCGGCGCGCTTACGAAACCCGCGAAACAGGCTGACATCGCCGATCAAAGCCGCGACGCCAGCAGTCATGACGATGCGGTTGTGCCCGGGCCGGGTGATGTTACTCCGCAGCGTGTCGTTCAGTTCGCGGATGATGGTCTTTCGGGTGGCAATGTTGTCGAACGCCGTCGGATGGTCCTGTGCCATGATGGTCTCCCATGACGTAGAGCGACCCGACGATCCGGGGCGCTGTCTCGCCGGCGCCGACCAAGGCCGGGCAAAGCGCGTCGGCGCACCCGCAGGGTCGAAACGTAGTGGAGAAGCCCGTTTGCGGGCTTGCGCCGGGGCGCGCACCGGCCAGGACGGACCAAGCCGCGAAGCCCGCCGGATCGCGTCAGGGAAGGGCAGGGGGCGGGTTCCTGGCTCAAAGACCTTGGTGGACGAGCGCGTCATCCCAAGACTATGATCCACCCATGACGCCTGTGGCTTCCATCACGACACATTGGCCCGCCTGGATGACAAGTGTCGGGGCCTTGTCGCGCAGCAATTCGCTGGTTCGCTCGCGCTGCCGCACCTGCGGCGCACTGCTTCGGATCGACGTCGGCCAGTTGGTCGCACGGCACGGGGCCGACTGGACGCTGATCGATCGCAGCGAACGCTGTGCTGTGGTCGGTTGTTCGGGATCGTCGGTGTATCTCGCGTCGTGGAGCTATGGTCGGCCCTGGCGCGTACTGCGCGATGCAGACCCTGCGATGTTGGCCGGGGCAGGGTAGGGCGGTGCGCACCAATTACCGTCGCACCAAGGGTTATGCTGCGATGCGCGACGAGATCAGCCATATGCGGCTCCCAATTCGAGTGCCGACCAGCGAGGCGGTGCCCAATCTCCAACCGCAAGGCGAAATCCGGCCGACGCAGCAGGCGATCGTGTTTGCGCTCTCGTTGACGGCGTCGAACTCGTGAACATGCGCTGGGGCCTTGTGCCGTTCTTTCACAAGGGTCCGCGCAAGGCATGGAAGGCGGCGACATTCAACGCCAAGGCGGAGATGGCCAAGACGCTCCCGTCGTTCCGCGAACCGTTCAAACGACGTCGTTGCCTGATCGCGGCGGATGGCTTGGTCGAGTGGAAAGGGGAGGGGACGCCCAAGCCCAAATTCACTATCGAGCCCCGTAATGATGAGCCGATATGTTTTGCAGGACTATGGTGTCGGATGCGCCGCGACGAAGACGGGGAGGCCGAAAGCTTCACGATGGTGACGCAGCCGCCAGGCGCGCTTAGCGACGTCCATAATCGTGCGCCGGTCGTGTTTTGGCAGGACGACCGGGCTCGCTGGCTCGACCTTGACGCGGATGTCGACGGTCTGCTGAGCGCCGAGCCCGCCGATCGCTTCACTGTTCGTCCGTTCGCAGCCTGGACCGGATAACTTGCAATAAGGCCAAGTGAGGCGTATATCTGCATCAGGTGAGACGTATAGGGCTGTAGAAGCCTTGGACGACAGGACAAGATAATGGCGACACAGCTCGCGACGGTTGAACATCTGCTAGGCGTACCGCCGCGTATCGGCGACACGCGCCTGGGGCTGGCGGACTCTATCACGAGCGGCCTGCCCGTCACCGCGCTCGATCATCTTGCCGACGAGGTGGCACCGAACGACACCCGGTTCAAGTTCCGAGTGATCCCCAAGGCGACGCTTGATCGACGCAAGAAGTCGGCATCGCGTCGGCTGACCAGCGAGGAGGGGGATCGATTGGCACGAGTTGCCAAGGTCTTCAGCTTCGCAATGGATATCTACCAGGACAAGGACCGGGCACGCGAGTTCCTCGGCCGCCCACATGCGATGCTCGACGGCAAAGCGCCGCTTGATGTTGCGTTGGCAACGGGGCCCGGCGCCGATGTTGTCATCAACCTGTTGGGTCGGGCGGCGTACGGCGGCGGCGCGTGACGGCGACGGCGGCGAACCGCAGGCCCGTACGCGGTCACAAGACCGATCGCGTGCTGACCTGCTTTCGCATCGGTGATCCCGACGGCGTGTTCCCGATCTACGACAGCGAGGGGGCAAGACTATATCCCGGGCGGTGGAACACAGCCGCAAGCCCGGTCATCTATACCTCCGAGCACTATTCGACGGCGATGCTGGAGAAGCTTGTCCACGCCAATGCGATCCTGCCCGCCAACCAGCATTATGTCCGGATCACGATCCCCAGCGGCACGCGCTACGAGGTGTTTCAACCTGCAAAGCACCCCGGCTGGGACGGCAAGCGCGAGGATATCTGCAAGGCGGTCGGCGAGGCCTGGTACGACGCCGGTGACAGTGCGCTGCTGCTGGTTCCGTCGATCCCGGCGCGGCTGGAGCGTAACATCCTGATCAATCCGCTTCACCCGGACGCAAAAGCGATCACCACCGAGTTGCCCGAGCCGATCTGGTGGGACGAACGACTTTACGGTTAGACGCATCCTCGCGGACAGGCGGGGTTCGATGCCCGGCCTGTCCGCTTCCTGGCACCAGACGGAGAGGGGAGGGGGGGCTCACGGCCCCCTTATGGAAGCGTCATGCGAAGGGATCATACGCGTTGACGATCGTCGTTGTATCGCCATCGAACTCGTCGGCGGTAACGACGGAAAACTGGGTTCCGGCGGTGATGACGAGGGTTGCGGCCATCAGGGTCCGCGAAAGACCGAGTGCGTTTCGGCGGGCGATCCAGATATCGGTGAACATGGCTCGAGGCTCCTTGAAAGCCGGCGGGTTCATCCCCGCTCGACTGGCGCCCGATGTGTTCGGTGGGTGGCCGCGATCACTTTTTGCCGCAGGCCAAAAGCCGTAGCGCAAGCGCCGGACCCTTTACGGGTTGATCGCACTAGGCCGCGCGCCGGACCAAGGATTGCGCCTCAAAGAGCGGGGTGAAGCTGACTGCGCGGAGCAGCGCAGGACGTTGCTGGATGGAATGTCCGGGAGATGGTCGGTTTTGGGATCCGACCCAGACATGTTCGATCGCTGGACGTATCAGGAGCGACTTATGCTGAGCATTGGCGCGCGCCATCGGATCACGGCATCGCCCCGCCATACCTTGCCGGGCCCAAGCCGACTTCGCGTAGAGCGTCTCCCGCGAGCGATCGTTACCCAGCAGGGCCGAGACGTGGCGTCAGCGCGGCTCGGTCGGAGCGACAGCGCAGATAGAGCGCGGTCCCGACAGGGACGCGCCGATCCTTTGGCAACAACTCCACCTCCGACCACTGGATGGACAAGGGCACCCGTAGGATAGCGTTGCCAACCAGGCATCAGAGCAGGGTTTCTGAAGACTAACTGCCCCATACCGTCCTTTCTTACGCCCGAAACACGCTGCCGGGATGCCGATCGAGCAGCGCTATGGGCACGCCGCCCGTCGGCATGTTTCATCATTCGGTTGCATGGCTTGGATATCGAAAGGGACGGCATAATGCCGCCAAGCCGGGATATTGTGTCAGATTGCCACTGGCTGCCTCGGGGACGTCAACGAACCTGAATTGCCGGGCTGCCCCAACCAACCTCACTGCCTCATCAGGCAGCCAAGGCGTTAGCCGAACGCCAGCACGACGGTATTCCCGTTAGCGAAGCCCAGCCGCTCCAAAGCGTACGCCATCGACGCTCGCCGTCTTCCCGAGAAGGGGTGGGCGGACGGCCACTCGCAGCTTCGCGCCTTCTCATGACCACGAGCAACTCTCCGCCGTTCGACCTCCCCCGTCCACGGCAGAGATCAGCATAGCAAAAAGGCCCGGTGGCGTTGAGCCACCGGGCCTTGGCGGTCCCGCTCAGAACGGGATGTCGTCGTCGTCGGTCGTGTCGTTGCCACTGGCTTGTTCCTTGGCGGCCTTGGCGCGGGTGAGGAAGGTGACCTCCTCGGCGATGATCTCGACGCCGTACCGCTCGACATTTTCGGTATCGGTCCAGCGGGTGTAGTGGATGCGGCCCCGAACCATAACCTTCATCCCCTTGTCGACATATTGCTCCACGGTCTTGCCGACGCCGTTGAAGCAGGTGATCCGGTGCCATTCGGTATCTTCGAGGCGGCGGTTGTTGTCGTCCTTCAGGACCTTGCCGTTGCTGTCGCGCTTGGGGCGCGAGGTCGCGAGGCTGAAGTTGGTGATCTTGGTACCGCCCTGGGTGGTGCGGCTCTCAGGGGCTGCGCCGACGTTGCCAGCGAGGATGACGAGGTTCTGCATGATCAAGTTTCCTTGTTCTGGTTGTGCCCAAGGGAGTGTCCCTTCGACTGCACCCCGACAAAGGCGGCCAGGTCGGGGCTTCCACCACGGGGCGCGTCAGCGACCAAGGGAAACCCCGGTACGAGGGGTGGTGCGGGCAGCCGTGGAACACGGCAACACGGCCCGACGGACCGCGGGTTGGAAGCGGCGACCGGCCGGCTTAGAGGATTGGGTGAATAAGAAGGGATCGCCCTGCCCGGGTACACCCGGTCAATGGAGACGCCATGCAGGATGTCTCTGGATCCACGTCAACGGACGCCTGACCCACCGCAAGGATTGGGGCGACCGGCTTCCAACGCCTATCGCGACCGGCCCAAGGGCTCAGGCAATCGACACCTTGAAGGCACCTCGCCGCAGATTGAAATTGCCGTGACCCGTCGCTGCTAGCGGCAAGGATTCCGTGCAGCACAGATGCGCGAAGGGATCAGTGGGCAGGGCTGCGCCCCTTTTTCAACCGTGCCGGCAGAATGTCGGACACTGGCAAGCGGATTTTCGCGAACAAGGACCCACGATTGCCAACGGTTCAAACCGCCAGAACGTTTGCCATGGCAACCGATACACCGACGCCGCAGGTCCCAGACCTGCCCCGCATCCGTAACCGGGCTCAGCGACACGACACTGCGTTGCTAGGCGGATGTAGGAACGGGCTTACCGTCGCATCTGAAGCTTATTTCAACTCTTTTGCCCAGTGACGATGCTGGTGCGTTGACCAGTCATGACCCCAGACCCTCATCCACCCGTCCTTGTCGTCGAGGATGAAATGTTTATCCGCATGGTCGCGGTCGATGCGCTGGAGGAGCGCGGCTTCGCGATCCTCGAAGCGTGCGACGCCCGCGAAGCGCTGGACATCCTCGAGCGGACGCCCGGCATCGCGCTGATTTTCACCGATATCAACATGCCGGGCAAGATTGATGGCCTGGACCTCGCAACCGAAGTCGCGAAGCGATGGCCGGATATCGAGATCATCGTCACGTCAGGGGGCGTGCGCCTGGAACCCGCAGATATTCCGGACTCGGGGAAGTTTCTGCCGAAACCCTACGCAACCGAACAGCTCAACGCGCTCGTACGGGAGCAACTGGCCCGCAAATCGCCCGGATAGGGCGGGCTGAACAGTGGAAGTTGCTCGACGTCGCCATAACGACCCAGAGCCTGGAGAGCGCGTCTCCTGTCCGCGTGCGCCGCTTAAAGAGGCCCGCCGGCTGCATGCCGACGGGCCGATCACCTCAGGCGACCTTGCCGTGTGTGTCGTCCAGAGCAGAAGGTGGCGTACCCAATGGGCCACGACGATCTACGACGCGGATGCCGGCCTTCTTGGCGTCGATCACCAGGCGCTCGGTCACGCCGTTGCCCTGAAAGGCGATGACGTAACGGGGCTTCAGTGAAAGCATCTGTTCGTTGCGACGGAAGCCGGCACGGTCGCCGAGCTTTCGATCGAGACCGAAGCGGACCTGCTGGATGCCGTGCTGCTCGGCCCACGACGCCGCGATGCGCTCGATCCCCTTCATGTCGCCGCCATGGACGAGATACATGTCGCCGACGCGCTCTCGAACCGCGCCCAGGGTACGCAGCAGATTGTCGCCAAACGCCTTCATGTCCTCGTCGGTCCGAAAGGTCAGCCGTCCTCCGGCAAACACGATCGGCGTGCCCTGAGCCGTGTTGGCGTCGCGGACGCGCTCGCGGCGAGCCTGGAGGAATGCTCGGCCGTCGACGATCGCTGACGTGACCCCGAGCGAAATGCGGTTGCCGCTTGACGGGATCCAGGAACGGCCCGTTTCGCGGATGTAGTGCGCGGCTGCGGTGTCGCGCATATGTTCGTAGCAGGTGGCGGCTTCCTCAATCTTCTTGGCCAGGTCGATCTTGTCCTCGAGGTTGGCGGTGTTGATCTCCGAACCGTCCTGCTCGGCCAAGAGAAGCCTGATCTCATCGGTGAGACGGTCGATTGTCGCGTGCTTCTTCGCCGCGGCCCGGTGAAAGAGGTTCACCAGGCCCCAGCCCATCTCCTCGATGTCGCGCTCAAGCGACGTGTTCTGGAGAGTTGCGAACAGGTCGTTCCAGATGGCGGTGGTGGTCTGCTCCAGTGCTTCGGTCGAGGGCGGGCACATGCCCAAAAGGTCTTCGCTGCGGGGTTCGAGGTGTCCAAGCTCCAGAGCGGAGAGTGCGGCAGCAAGGGAAGTGGTCATGGGGTCAAGCCCTTCATCTGATCGAGGCCGGCGGCCTATCCGCCGAGTGCGCACCTCTTGGGCGGCCGAACGAGAGGCGCCCGCACCGCACGCGAAGCGTAAGGGAAACCGCAAAAACCGGGGTGGAGCGGGCAGCCGTGAAGCGGCAACTCGGCCCGGATTTTTGCGGTTGCGGGGGTCTCGCGGCCACCCATGTGTCGCATCCCTCTGGCGGAAGGCTACGACACATCAGGTGGCGTTGGGCGCAGACGTGACCACGCTTGATGCCGTCTTCGGAATCGTCGGCTCAACCCGGATCTCGCGATGTCTTCGAGAATGCTCTACCCGGTTGCACACAGGCGGACCATCGCCGCTGGAGTGATCCGCGGGCCCTCCATCGGCGCCGATGGCATCGACCATGATGTGGATCTGGTCGACCAGATCCTCGCTCCGGGTCGCGGCATAGCCTGCGCACGCTGCCACCTCAGAGAACACGCCCGGGGCGGGCAGGGCGGATCATCGCCTCCACCCGCAGCCAAAGCGCCAAGGATCGACGTCCGCACCACCAGCGGCAAGCGCTGACATAAGTGGGTTGCTCCGTGTCGAGGCTCTTCCACCCGTCGATCGTATGCCACGCATCGGCAAGCGGGGGCGGCAGGCGTTGACGACATTCTCCGCCTTGCCCGTGATTTCTCCACGGTCATGGGCAGGGTATTTTCCAAGAGGTCGGTGAAGGTTTTCAACGGACGAACTTCTGAAGGTTGGCAAAACTGGAGGCCCAAGCGGTTCGGGTCATTCGTAGCGGGGACGCTCGCCCGGAAAGGCGAGAGGGGGCCAGCCATCGTGGACGCGGGCCTCGAAAGGCCCAGCCGAAAGGACGCTGCTGATTGGTCGGGCGCGGTTGCCGGTGTTCCAATCGCGATCGAGATGCGCTTGGACCTCGACCGACGTTCGCCGGGCACGGTCCTCGTGACCGTCGGCAACGGTAGCGCCGAACGCAGCCAGCACCGGATTGAGTGACGCAAAACACCTCTTTGTCGCACAGTCGTAATTACGACCGGGTTTTTAGCATATCTGACCGCTGAATGGCAAAATCGGTGGATTGCTGACTCACCCGGCTTTCGTGTTACGGTGCGGAAAACGGGAGCAGTGACGATGGAACAACCGTCTGCAAGACAGCGCAGTTTAAATCTATTGGCAAATGCGAAACTACGTGCCCGTTCACCGGGTAAGCCTTTGCGCAAGCCGCCCAACGGTGCTGCGTCAGCGCCAAACCCTTGGCCGAACGATCCCCACCCGAGCAATTTGTCGGGCGCGGCTGCGCTAAGTCTAGACGCTTAAGCCGCGCGTCTGCTTTTCAGCGTTAGCGGCCAGGCCGCTTCGGATTAATGCCGATCAGCAGCACGAGCGTCGCGACCTGGGAGGAAAGGCGACCGTCCGCTTTCGGGAAAGGGGGTGGGGATAGCTGACATGTGGAGCTCTGGCGTCTTTCTCGAAAGGATCGAGAAACGGGGATCATCGAGTGAATAGGAATCCTACCCCGAACAGGAAAGTGGCACCTTCTAGCAGCCCCACACAGACGTTTCCTGCGGCACGCAATAGGTTGATGCTCAGCGCCTGTGCGAACCATCGCGTTTCTACGATCCAGAAATTCACGATGCTCAATCCGACGAGCCAATGGCCCACCATACGCGTCACTTCGTGAGTGTCGGCACCAAAGCTGCTGCCGACACTCAAGCCGAGAGCAAAAACTGCGGCCGGATAACATTGCTCGTAGAATGGCTGCTGCAGAGAACCGCGATCGAGCTTGATATGCCGCTGGCGCACCATGCGCGCTGCCAGAAAAAGTGGGAAGCCAGCGAAAACGACGACGCGCAGGACAAGAGCGCTTGCATTGTCGTTGACCAGGTCAGCAAGGCCATGATGATTTGCGATAATCGTGTCGGTCTGGCCCAGCGCCGTCGCGACAGTGTGGCCCAGCAACAGCGTTAGAGCCAGAAAAAGGGGTGGGCTGAGCACCGACGCATATCGTTCGTCGTCAGGAAGCGCCGCTTCGCGCTCGATCTCCTTCATCGTATCGATCGGTCGCAACAGCGCCTGCCAAAGCGTCAGGGGGAAGAAGATCACCCAGCTCATGACCTCGTAGAGTAGTTCATCGAGCGAATTTAGCCACTTCATAAAGTCCATATCGCATGATGTGCGATACGGACCTTGATCGCAACGGTTCGCTATTCGTTATCGTTGGGTTTCTGACGGTTGCCCACAGCCCCCCCCCCCGCGGGTATAAGTCTTTGAGAAGAATCGACAGTGATGGACGCCGTCGTCCCTATCCCATAAACTCCCTGCATTGATGGAGAGGTAGTTTCGAACCAACGGGAGAGTCGCCATGCGCTATCCAGCACACCTGTCGCAGATCACGACCGCACTGCTTTTGGGAACAGCATTGCCAGCGGCTGCCCGTGCGCAATCTACAGGTCTAGAGGACATGGTAGGCGCCCGTGCTGGCCAAGGCGAAATGGAGTTGCAACGGCGCGGCTACGTCAATATTCGCGGTGAGCAGGGCGACGATCGCGCCTATACCTATTGGTGGAACGCCGATCGCCGGCAGTGCGTCAGCATCGTCACGATGGAAGGCCGCTACAATTCCATCCAGCCAACCACGGCTCCCGATTGCAGGAAACCGGCGAACCTTCGCCCCAACCCCAACTACGGTAGTCCGCCTGCGTCCCGGCCACGGCCCGGGTACGAACCCGATCCGGCCTATGGACGCGTGCCAGCGTCTCCCGGTGGCGGTCAGACTGGCTATCCGTCGGGTGGACCGGTCGTCGATGGACGGAGCGTGGAACTCGGTCTCGTCTGTTTTGGGGACGGGTCTAAAACCGGTTTCGCCAGCGGAACAAGCTGGAATTGGAACCGTGATCGTGATCGGTATGAGGCCGGCAATTACACCGAAACCCGAAGGGAGGTCTTCGACGCTTCCCTCATGATCCAAACCTGGCCAGGCGGTGGACGTATCCGGTTACCCAAATCACTGATCCCGCCGATCAATTCGCGTGGTGACCAAGGATGGTGGGACTTGCGCGACGTATCTGTCTCCCCCGATACGATCCGGGCCAGTTACCGTCTGAATGGGTTGAATAAGCCACGGCTTACGATCGACCGGCGCAGCGGCCGCATCACGGTCGAGGGTATGAGCAACTATGGTTTTCGTGGCACATGCGACATGATCGGGCACGAACCGCGCCGCTTCTAGAGTAGCGCCTAACAATGGCCGTTGTGAGGCGTCCTGATCGCCAGCCCGCACGTCCGGGTGTGGGCGCTTTCGGTCATTCGGCGTGGTCGGCGTTGGAATGGCTAAATGTGGTGGTAAGCAGTCGTTCAACCGTTACCAAGAACGATATCCGCGACTTTCCCGCTGATGCCCTCCAGTCGCCCATCCCACGATACGGTTGTGCGACCAAACGGTGTCACAATGCTCATGACATGACCCGGCGCGCCAACCCCGGTGGGGTCGGTCATCTGCCGCTTTTCACTGTACAGTCGATGATCTGAGATTAGCCGATCGAGCATCTGCGATTGAAGGGCGGTCAAAGGCCGATCCCGGTTTGATTCCATCTTCCGTTCAATCGGAAGAAGCCCTCCCGGTCCAATCTCGCTTACTCGGCTCCATTGCCACTTGCCTGTTTCATCCTTCCAAACGACGGTACTAGCTTCGGCATAGATATGATGGACCGCAACACTGTCCACAAAAATAGCGGTTCCACCGATATGCTTTGGCGCATTGTAGCGCTCTCTAAGCGCGAAGCTCCGTTCAATCTCGGGTGCGGTTGGAGCAGCAAAATCCGCGTTGATTGGCACATTGCGGCCAGCGCAGGCTGCCAAGGCAGTTGAGAGAACGAGGGTGTGCCATAGCTTCATCGCCCCTTTGTCGCACACCTTCGGGTCGTCCGCTATTGGGCGTAATCGGAATGTCCGGAATGGAGAGGAAAGCGGACAATCACATAGCTCGAAAGCTGCATTGATCCTTTTGACAAAGGGAACTAGTCCCGCAAAAATGCACATCGAAAAGCGCTCCAACATAATCCGCAGTCTAATTGTGGCTTTCGGGATTGGGGGGCCACTTATATTTGTCGTTGAGCCCCTGACTAATCGTCCTGTGCCCGATTGGCTGATTATCCCAGCCTGCCTCAGTATCGTCGTAGATTGTGCCTTACTCTACTCAGTTTTTCTCGGTGTTCGCGAATCAGGCGCAATGAAGCCAAATACTCCATTGAGTTCGAAATATTTTATCCCGATAATTTCTACCCTTCTGATTTTTCAGGAAATGTTGCTACTGTTGTCATTTAACGATTTGAGAAACGAATTATTTAATTTTTCACTTATGGCGATACCAATCGGCATCGGAATTTTGTTCAGCCAACGCGCTTTGGATGGTGGCGTTCGGCCGTCCTTGACCTGGCTGATGACGTTAGCTGCGTATATCATTCCAGTATTATTTCTGATCTTGAACCCTCCCCAAACCGCAATTTCAAAGCTTGCCGTCTTGTCACCCCTGCTCTTGGGGCTGCCAGCTCTCGCTACATGGCTGGCAAGGCGTGTCTCATGCACAGGCTCGGTTCGTTGACCGTGTACAACGGCCGGAACTGAGCGTTAGCGGACAGGCCGCTTCTGAGCGCCGACTGCTCACCGGGCGCTGTCCGAAAAAACATGTCTTCCGATGGCACCGTTGAAGTCACGGACGGGGCTGCTAATCATGGCTCAGCCTGCGCGATAAACCCTGACGCTTTGCCTAGTAGGCGGAAACCCGATCTTGGAGGTTTTCCGTCACCGCCGATCGTTAGCGGAAAATTGGGATCGTTCCATGCACTGACCCCGGACCGGTAGCTGACGATCTTGGACGCGATGCGACGTTCCGACATCTAGGCCCGGAACACGGGGATGAACGTATAGGTCGCCGACTTCTCGGCGCCGGGATCGGCGAAGAGAACCATGATCGTCGAGCTCGCCGCGGTCGGCGAGCTCGACGATCATGACGGTGAAGTCGACGCCGGCCCCCCAGGCCGCGATGACAGGCGGGCGGTCAGCCACTGGCCGCGTCCCGCACGACGATCGCGGCATGAACGATGCGGTAGGCGCGCTTGCGAAACGCCGGGATGCGGCAAATCGCTCGGCTCTCCGGGTCGCGGAACAGCGGCGTCTTGCCCTTGGGGTTGGCAACCACCTCGAAACGGCTGCGGTCGCTTCCGTCGCTGAAGCGCATGGGCTCATCGAAGATGATGGTCTGCCCGGGCTTCGGGGTCGGCTTGGCCCGGTCGAGTTTACGCGCGAGGAGGTTGGCGCGGCACCGCGCACGCCACGCCAAGGCATATTCGCTGTCCGTCTCGGTCAGCTCGTCGAGGATCGCGGCCGGGCACTCGCTTTCGTTCGGCCCGACCGTTTCATCCATGTCCTTATAGCCGAACGTACATCCGTCGCGCGCGCCGGTGCTGGTCTTGGTGAGGCAGACGATGCCGAACACGACCCGTTCGGCGTCGTCGACGAGGCGCTCGCAAGCGGCGTAATAAGTCGATCCAACCATGGCTGACGCGAGCACTGTTAGGCGATGGGTGTCACGCTGGTAGGTGAACTGGTTGTCGAGATAGGAACGCGCGGAGGCGTGGCAGCCCATATCGCGCATGAAGAGCCAACCCATGATAAGTCTCCGATGATGTGAGGGATCAGGCGGCAGCGGCGAGGCGCGGAGCGCCAACATCGCCAACCGTCGCGGTGAGCCGGCGCTGGAACGTGGCTGCATCCAGCAGCTCGGCGATCGGTGCGCGTTGAACGGGGCCGGCGTGTTCGCCACCCCGGCAGCGGTTGAAGGTGATTTCGCTGTCGGGGAGGAAGCTGTGCGGACGTACGCGGATCGATAGATCGGCGTGGCGCAACTCGGTCGTGCCATCGTCTGCGATACCGCCCATGGCGGTATCGATACGGACGTCATGCGCCTCGAGGCCGATGGCCTCGGCAAGCGAAGCGAGTGCGAGGCGTGCCTGCCGATGGAAGGTGCGTTTCGCCGTTGCGTCGCCGGCGACGCTGTTGCCGGCGATGTCGAGCAGCGCGGATCCGGCGATGGCGCTGTTGCGGTCTTCCGCCCGGTGAAGACGCAGTTCGTTTGTGCTGGGCGCACCACGTTCGGCGACGGCCGCCAGATTGCGGATCAGCAGCAGGATCGACGCATCGCGGTCGATCGGCTTGCCGGCACGCCGGCAGTCGTCGACGCCAGCGTTCAAGGCGTGGATCGCTGCGGGCAGGGTGCCGAGCGCCTCGGGAGACAGCGCCTCGTCGTGGCGGTAGTGGGTGTCGTAGAGCATGGTCGAACCTCCTGAGCGCCAAGGCGCGCTCAAAAGGCCGAAGGCTCCCTCTCCTCCGTGGACGTGGCCATGGTCAGAGCATTCCGCCTACAGGTTTGGCCGAGCGGGAGGCCGCGTCATAGCCGTATTGCCAAGCCGTGCGGAGCTTGCTCCCTCGGCGGTAATGGCAACGCTCGTTGCCCATGACGAAGCAGCGCCATCCCGATTTCTCGGCTTCCACAGCGGGTCTTCCCGCGTGGGACCGAGCAGGTCCATGAGATCGACTCGCGTGGCGGTGTTCATGGCGGGCCTGCATGGTCGCCGAATGCGCCGTCAGGGAGCGTCCAGCGATCCGTCAGGATCGAGAGACGCCAGACCGGGTCGTCGGCTTGCGCCAATTCGTCGGGATGGAGCGTCGCAGCAGGGACCGCCGTGCCACGATCAGCGAGCTGCGTGACGGTGAGCGTGCGATGGATGGTCTTGCCACTCGCGGCTTCGCGAGCCACGACCCGTCGGAAGGCGGCAGGGAAGACGAGCCGGAGCGTCGCCCATTGAGCGGGCGAGCCGAAGATGCAGGCTCGGCAGGACAGGCGGCCCCAACCCAGGACGTAGGCCGGGTGGGGACGGATCCGCACTTGCGCGATCACGTTCCAGATCAGTCGCTCGGTCCAGTCATGGACCGGGCGCCAATGATCGACCGCACGCGCGAGGGTGGAGGTGCGATGCGGCTCGAGCGTTGCATAGCGCGCACGCGAGGGACTTTCCTCGGCGCGCTCGCCGGTGATGACGAGCGTGCGGCCGTCGAGGAAGCGCGGCTGATTCCGGATCGAGGCCGCGAGGACGTCGATCTTCAGCGCGGGGCTGCACCAGCGCACTCGAAGATCGGGAGACGTCTGGGGAAAGAGCCCGCGCGTGCCGGCAGGGCCATTGCCCCCGGCACGGCCGATGCCGGTCGGCGTCTCGAACGCGATGGGCGCGGTCGGCGCGTCGTCGCGCGCCAGCTCGCGCGCGAAGCCGCCCTCGCGCCACGAGACGTAGAGCGCGATGCCGAGATGGTCGGCGATCGCGCGGACATAGGCGGGCGTGCACGGCCAATCCATGAAGGTCGGGCCGTCGCCATCGACATCATGGTGATGCAGCTCGATCGCGTGCGCCGGCACGCCGAGGCTGAGGAGGTGGAGCAGGGCGGCAAGGCTGTCCTTGCCGCCACTGAACGCCACGACGAAGCGCCGGTAGGCGCCAAGGTCGGGGTGGGCGGCCGGAGCGGTCATGCTGCTTCACGGATCTGTTCTTCGGGTTCGGCCGAGGCATCGAGGCCGGCTGCGCGAAGTAGGTAGCCGGCTGCGGCCTCGGCCTTGGCGGCTGCGGTCATGATCGCGCGCGAGTCCTTGCGCAGCACCTTAAGCCACGAGCCGATATAGGCGGCGTGGTCGTCCATATGCGACGTCGGCAGACCGAGATCGGCACCGAGCAGCGCTGAGGTCATCTCGGCGCAAAGCTCCTCGAACGCGTAGGCGTCGTCGCCGAAGCGCTTGCCGAACGTGCGATCGAGCCGGTCGGGATGGCCGGTCCAGTGGCCAGCCTCGTGCGCGAGCGTGGCGGCGTGGTAGGCACGGGTCGAGAACAGCTCGACGGGCGGCATGGTGATGGTGTCGGCGGTGCAGTCGTAGAACGCGCGATCGCCGCGCATGTGGACCGTTGCGGGCAGCGCATCGAGGAAGCGCTGCGCTCGCTCGGGCAGCGCATCGGCCGGGGGCACGATGCTGACTGGGCTCGTGTAGAAGTCGGGAGACAGCCCGTCGATCTGATCGCAGTTGAATACGGCGTAGGAGCGCAGCACGCGCCGCATTTCGTCGGTCGTGTCGCCGGTGACGACGGACTCGACGGTCTTGCTGTAGGATTTATAGAAGATCGCGATCTGCGACCGCTCGCCCTCGCGGACCTGACCGCCAAGCGCCTGCGCCTGCTTGTAGGTCATCCAGGTGCGCGAGTTGTAGCCCGCGCCCTCGGCGCAGAGCCACAACCAGAAGCAGTTAATGCCCTTGTAGGGGTCGCCGGTCGCACGCAGCGGACGGCCGCCCACGCCGGGGCGCCACGGCTTAACCCAGGGACGGACCCCGGATTCCAGCTTGTCGATGATAGTGTTGGTGATGATGTCGGCAGGCGAGGGCTTGTCGGTGATCTGTGCCAAGATCGGTCTCCTGATTGAGGTGAGGCAAACCCGTGTGAGCATCCTCCCCTCTGGAAAGGGACGGTGCCGGGTCACAAAAAGAGGGGCGACACTCCGAAGAGTGCCGCCCCCAGGTGCCTCGAAAGGTGCAAGCCGGCGTCAGGCCGCTTGGCTGAAATCCTCCTCTTCCTCGTGATCGATCACTGCGTCCTCACCGGTATCGAGGTCGGTATCCTCGTCCTCGTCCGGATCGGTGCCGATCTCGTCATCGGCGAAGCTGGAGCGCAGCGGGATGCGCGCCACCTTCTCTTGTGCCTCGAAGCGCATGGCTTCCGGCAACCAGCGGCAAGCCTTCTCGCGGACCTCGGCTTCGACGATGCCTTGGCCATTGCACAGCGAGGCACAGGTGGCAGCGAGGTCGCCCTTCTTGGCGTCCTTGTAGCGGCCGCGCAGGATCGGGCCTCCGATCTCCTCGAGCGCGTCGAGCATGACGGTCTTCTTGACCCGGCCGAAGAAGTTTTCGGCCGTCGGGCGCCACCAATTCTCGACCTGGATGTCGAGGACGCGACCGAGATGGTCGTGGAAGCCGTTGCTCCGATACCCCTCGGCGACGTTGAGCGTCGGTTCGAGAGTTCGTGCTATCGAGTATGAAACCCATGCGCCCCGGGCATCGTCATCGAGCGCCCGGAAGGCGTCGAAGCGCGCGGTCATGGTCGGGAGACCCGCCCAGCTCGTGTCGAGCTTCTGGCGCTGGTCCTCGATCGTCTGCGATGCCATCGATCCCTCGTCGCGGAAGGCGAAGATCGGGAAGCCCGCGGCGCCGGACTTCAGGGTCGAGTGGTTCGGGATGTGGGCCTGCTCGAAGACCACGTTCTGCGCCATCAGGAAGATGGTCAGGTCGAGTGCTAGTCCCAGGTCGCTGGCAACGTGAGCGACGAGGATCTGGCGGCGCTGCGTCGCCAGTTCGTCGATCAGCGTGGCGCTGAGCTTCGCACCCTGTTCGCCGTCGCCGGCATCGCCGTCCCCGGCTGCGCCGCCTGACCCCTTGGGCTGTGCGTTCGGATCCACCACCGGCTTTTCGCTGAACAGGCGGGTGTGGACGCGGGGTTCACCGTCTCCCCCGATATAGACGAACGTGCCGATCTGGCTTTTAAGCGTCGGATCGATCTCGTGACGGGCGTCCTCGATCGTCTCCAGTTCGCGCTCAATCGCCTCGATGCGCGCGTTCGCCGCCTCGGCTTCGGCGCTGCCGTCGGGCAGTTCCTGCTCGAGCTGGTCGATCAGCGCGTCGTTCTCGGCCGACAGAACCTCGACACGCGCGGTCTCGTCCTCGGTGAGAGCGCGGGCGGGTGCGTGATACTCGTGAAGCTGGCGTTCGAGATCGTAGGGGACGTGCGTCGCCGCGATCGGCGTGACGAACGCGAGGCCCTGGTCTCGCGCCAATTCGGCCGCTGCGGCTTCGAGCTTCGAGGCGGCGAGTGTCTCGATCAGGTCGACGTCGATCCAGTTCTCATCGCCTTCCGTGGCGAACAGGTCGCCCTCGATGCGACCGCCCGCTGCGACATAAGCTTCGCGCCCAACGAAGCGCGCTTTGGCGTCGTTCGCCTTGACGGTGCCGTTGAGGATGGCGCGGCGGATATTGTCGGGGTTGTCGCCGTAGTAGGACGTTTTCATTTGCGCGAAGACGCGCGTCTGGCGATCGACGTCTGTGGTGACGGCGTAAGCCTGCGCTACGCCGAGCGTGATCTCGCCGGCTGCGAGCGCCTCGAAGACAGGCGGGGCGAGTTCGGCAAGGCGAACGCGCTGCTCGACAAAGCGGGTGGTCACGCCCTGACGCTTGGCGACGTCCTCGGCGGTCATGCCCTTCTGGATCAGGAAGTTGAATGCGGCGCACTCGTCCGCCGGATTCATCGGCACGCGCTGGAAGTTCTCGGCGAGGCTTGCCTCGATCGCGTTGTCGTCGTCGCTAAGCACCAGGACGGGGACGGTGTGGTCAGCGGGGAGGGTGCCCTGATCGATCAGGAGCTGGAGAGCACGCAAGCGGCGACCGCCCGCCTTCACGGTGAACGTACCCGCCTTCTTCAGCGGAGTGACGATCAGGTTCTGCAACAGCCCCTGGGCAGCGATGTTGACGGCGAGGGTGTCGATCCCTGCGTCACGATTGGATTTGCGAACATTGTCCTTCGACAGCGACAGGTTCTTGACCTTTACGGACTGGATCATTGGTCGTCTCCGTTTGGAAATGGCGCGCCGCGTCCCGCGGTCACGCGAGCCTGGTCCTCCAAGCTCACAAAGCCGAAGGCTCCCTCCCCTCCCTTTGGTGGCCCGGAAAGAGAGCCCTGGTTGGGTCAGGCGGTGATGCGGTCGATCACGGTCGCGGCCGTCGCGACGGGAATGAACATCCGTGTCTTGTGCTGGATGATCTCGGTGAAGCATCCGGCCGCCTTCAGTTCGAGCAATCGCGTGTGCGGCCAGTCGAGCAGCTCAAGGCGCTGCTGGCCGGCGACCAGGCTGCGCTTCAGCCGGTACGTACCGAGCGCGGTGATCTCAGCCGTCCCCATGACGTGCTTGGCGGTCTCGGCACCCGACACCGTGATGGTGGCGGCGATGCCGAAGGCGTCCGCGAGCTTGGTCACGAGAGGGGCGGGGACGATGCGGCCAAGGAAGGACTGGCCGTCATCGGTGTTGAGACGCCAGACCTGGACGTGATCGTCGGGCAGGCGGTCCCAGACCGGCAGGAGCAGGCCGGTGACAAGGTAGAGCGTGTTGGTCCGGGTCTTGCCCGACATCTCCTCGACCTCGGCCTGCCAGAGCGCGGAAAACTCCGCCTCGCTTGCATCTTCCCACATCGTTTCGAGGAGAAGATCCTGCCGCATCCGTTCGGTGCGCGTCGGGCGGACCAGCTCGTACCGGCGCACGATCTCGCCATCGTCATCGGTGAGCGAGTAGGTGCTGCACCGGATGGCGGCCTTGCCCGACTTGCGGTTGACGATCGGGCGGGCGTCGTCGCTTAAGGTTCGCAAAGCGCGATCAAGCGCGAGCGGCTTGTAGCGCTCCTCGGTCTCCAATCGTAGGATCTCGGTCTCGGCGCCGCTGGTCTGGTCGCGCCGGATGACGGTGCGATCGAGGATGGTGATGCGCTCGGCGTTGATGCTCTCCACGCCAAGATCGAGCGTGCCGGTCTCTTTGGCCGCCTCGATCCGCGCCTCGATCAGCCCGAGATATTCGTCGAAGATCGCGTTTTGCATGGCGATGCGCAGCGCGAGGATGCGATTGAGCCAGCGCTGGATCGGGGGCATCTCCTCCTTCAGGCCGCCACCTTCGCCCTCCAGCTCAAGGCCGGTCAGTTGCTGAAACTCGTTCAGTGTGGTCGAGCGCAGCTTGCCATTGGCGAGCAGGCGGAACCACTGTTCGAGCGACTCCTTGGCATAGCCGCTTTCGAGATTGTCGCGCGGATCGAATAGGCCCTGACCGCCCGTCTGGCGCTGGCCGCGAGTGAGCGCGCCCAGGCTGTCGAGCCGGCGCGCAATCGTCGAGATAAAGCGACGCTCGCCCCGGCAGTCGGTCGACACTGGCCGGAACAGTGGCGCGGTTGCCTGATGCGTGCGGTGCGTGCGGCCAAGCCCCTGGATGGCGGCGTCAGCACGCCAGCCCGGCTCGAGGAGGTAGTGGTTGCGGCGCAACTGGTTTTCGCACGTCAGGCTCGCATGATAGCTGCGGCCGGTGCCGCCAGCGTCGGAGAAGATCAGGATCTTCTTCTGCCCCCGCATGAAGGCGTCTGTCTCGGCGAGATTGGTGCGGGGCGAGCGGCTTTCGACGCGCTGGCGGCCGTGGGCGCCCATGATGACGCGCCGGCTGCGGCCCGTGACCTCGGCGACTGCATCGGTGCCGAAATGCCCGATAATGTGATCGAGCGCGGATCCGACAATCGGCAGCGCGCAGAGCTGCTCGAGAAGATTGTCGCGCATCTCCAGCGCCTCTCGGGCGAAGACGGGGCGGCCGTCGTCGTCCGACATCGGTTCGGAGCGCGTTTTGCCGGTCTCGTCGACAAAGGTCTTCATTTGCCGGACCGGGAAAGCGGCCGTGAGGTACGACATGAGAAACTCTCTCGGCGAAAGTTCGATGTCGAGATTGGCGCGTTCCTCGACCGTAAGGGCCGCCAGTGCCCGGTTGAGCATCGCCTCGGACGTCGAGACGAGCTGGATGACGACGCTCTCGCCGCGCGCGAGATCGGCGCGGATCGCGGGCACGAGTGAGGGCAACTTCATGCCGATCAGGAGTTGACAGAAGAACCGCTGCTTGGTGGACTCGAAGATCGACAACGCGGCCGCCTTGGCGCCGCTGTTATAGGTGTCGTTCGAGAAGCTGTCCGTCACGCGGGTCGCGTCCAGGGCGGCGCGCAGGTTGCTGTGGATGATCGACCAGGCGTCGGCGTAAGCGTCGTACACTTCTATCTGATCGACCGTCAGCTTGTGTTCGAGGATCTCGTACTCGACGCCGGCGAAGCTCAACGCGCGCGAGACGTAGAGTCCTTGCATCTTCAGGTCGCGCGCGATCAACTCCAGCGCCGCGATCCCCCCTCGGCGCAGGGAGTCGACGAAGGTCCGGCGATCGGCGAACGCCGTGCCCGGACCCCACAGGCCGAGCCGCGTGGCATAGGCCAGATTGTTCACGTCCGATGCCCCGGTCGCAGAGACGTACAGGACGCGGGCGCGCGGCAGGAGATTCTGCAGGCGTACGCCGGCGATCCCCTGGTCGGAGCCTTGTTTGGTGCCGAAGCGGCCTTCGCCGCCTGCGACACCGGCCATCTCGTGCGCCTCGTCGAATACGATCATGCCGTCATAATCGTCGCCGACCCATTCGAGGATCTGCTGGAGCCGGGTGCCCTTGTCACCGCGATTGGAACGCAGCGTCGCATAGGTGAGGAACAGCACGCCTTCGGCCGCGCTGATCGGCGTGCCGAGTTTCCACTGGTTGAGATGCTGGATGTCGAGCGCAAGACCGCCAACGGCGGTCCAGTCGCGACGCGCATCTTCGAGCAGCGTCTCGGTCTTGGAGACCCAGATGTGCTTGCGACGACCGCGCAGCCACTGGTCGAGGATGATCGCGGCGACCTGGCGGCCTTTTCCGGCGCCGGTGCCGTCGCCGAGGAAGAAGCCAGTGCGGTACGGACGGCCATCCTCGGATGGTGCGATCGAGAGACCTTCCTCGACGGGTTTGAGCAGCCCGGGGATGTTGCGCTCGAAAGCGTCGCCGGCATAGATCAGCGTCTCGAGCTGCGCGTCGGAGAGCGTCTTCGCATCGACGACGGCTTGGGGCAGAGTCGGGACATAGATCGGCCGCGGCGCCGTGATGGAGCCCATGGCGATCGACTCTACCAGAGCGGTCGGATGCGCCGATGCGCAGGGGATGGCGATACGGCTGGGCCGATAGGGCAGATAGACGCCGACCGCTTCGCCGGTCGGAAGCGGCTCGGCGAACACGGTGTAGTCGATCGGGGTCGCGGTCTGCGACCGCGCGGCTTTTGCGGGCGGTGGGCCCAGGCGCGGTTGGCTCGCCAAGCCGCCAAGAAGCGAGCTACGCCCGCCGGGGCGGGTGAGCAGCGAGGCCGTGCGTGCAATAGGTGCGGCTACGGGCGGAGCGTTTCGGGCAGCGATTGCTGCGAGCGCCTCGGCGAGTGTCGCGCAGCGGATCAGCTCGGCCGGCGTGCCGGTTCCCTTTTCCAGCACCATGATCTTCACGGTCTGGCTGGTGCCATGCTTGGCATAAGCGTTCGCCGGCAGTTCGAGGTGCAACGTCAGCGTGCAGCCCTCGGTCGCCTTCCCCCAGGCGCCGCTTGACGTGTCGATGCGGTCGGGCAGGATGGCGGCGCAGCGGCCTCCGGTACCGAGACGCATCAAGGCGGCGCGTAGATGCCGCAACGCTGCTTGGCGGTCGGCATGACGACCGACGCTGCGCGAGAACGGGGGATTGATGAGGACGGCGGTTGGCCGGATGGCTGGTGCGAGGAAATCGTGGATCAACTCGGCATCGTGCCGCATGACAGCCACGCCCGGGAAGGCGGCTGCGAGCATCTCGGCGCGGGCCGGATCGATCTCATTGAGGACCAGGCGTGCACCGGCGCGATGCGCGAAGGCGGCGAGCAGGCCGGTGCCGGCAGAGGGTTCAAGGACCAGATCCGTGGCGGCGATTCTGCCAGCGAGCGTAGCGAGATAGGCGATCGGGCCAGGGGTCGAGAATTGCTGGAGTTCGATCTGCTCTTCGCTACGAACCGTGTGCGTAGGCAGGCTGCCGACCAGCGCGATTAGCGCGGCAAGACACGATCCTGGATCAGCAGAGAGATCGGCGCTCGCAAAGTGCATGACCTGGGCGAGTTCGAGCATGTCGTAAGCGTCGCGAAGCGACCAACGACCATCGGCCGAGGAACCGCCATAGGCCTGCTCCATGACCCACAGCAGGGTGTCACGCTTGAGCGATCCTTGTTTAGCGATGGTGTCGGCGACGGCCTTGGCGGCCGTGATCGAGGGTTCGGTAAAATCGAGTTCGAGAGCTGAAGCTGAGGTACGCATCGAGGGCTTCCTTCTTGTCGCCCGGTGCTCATCACCGGATCAACAAGCCGAAGGCTCCCTCTCCTCTCACCCGTGAGGTGGGGGTACCGCCTGACGGCCGCGCCACGCGTCGTTCCAGTCGTCATACCGCTCGGGGAGACGCACTTCGAGCACCCGCCCGTTGGCCACGAGGTGATCACGCGCGCGTTCCAGACCAGCCTCTGCCGGCTTGCCGCGGTCGCCGTAGACAATGACCCGCCGAACCTGCGTCGGGATATCGACCAGCGCCAACCGCTCGATACCTCCCAGCGCCCAGGTCGGCGTACCGAACCATTGCATCGCCGACAACGCATCCTCGATCCCCTCCGCAAGGCCAAGCTCGTCCGTCGCGGGTGCCAGGCGGATCGCTGCACCACCAAGCAGGCCGAGCGCTACCTTCGGACTTGGCAGGGGCTTGCGGGTGATGACCTGCAGATCAAGGAACGTCCGCTGGACGGCAACCACCCCGAGGTCGTTTTCGACTGCGGCAATCATTGCCGGCAGGATCCGACGCGACGGTCCTTTACCCAACACGGTTCGCGCATTGTACCGTAGCTTTGCTGACAACGTCGTCAGAGCGCGCGCGTTCAGATAGTCTTCGGCCGGGGTGCCGGCGATCGGGATGCTGGAACGCCAGAGGCGGCGCGCGAGCTCACTGAGATCGCGCTCGGGCATCCGCTCTGGCATATCGAGCGGGCTTCGATCGTGAAGGTGCATTCGATCGAGTGCTTTTAGAACATCCGTCGTTTCGCAACCTGCGAAGCAATGAAACAGGATGGCGCGATCGCCGAGGCGTACTGAGAGGCTGGGTGTTCCGTCATCATGAGCTGGGCAGCGGCACTCGCCGCGCGTGCCCCGCCACACGCCGCCAAGCTTCTCGACAATATCGCGCGCACGCGCTTGAGCATCGGGCGGCAATCGGGACATGAAGCTCGGTCCGGGCGAAAAGAGGGTGATCGACATCCATAGCTCCGACTTGGGTAAAATCGAAAATCCAGTCGCACCCTTTCCTCCAGGTCATGTCACGACCCGTCTATCCTGTAGTCTCCGACTGCTTTTCCATGCGCCTGAGATAATTATAGAGCGTGGACCGGCTGACCTTGTGCTGCCTGGCAACCGCAGAGGCGCTCATGACCTTGGTATCAGCCTGAATCTTTTCCCAGTCTTCTGCGCGTAAGATCGCCGTACGACCGGCTACGCGCAGCCCGTCCTCTTCAGGACCCTTCGCGGCCGACAAGGCCGTATAGGCAACAGTGATCGCGATCAGCGTCTCTTTCCATGCATCACGCCCGCTATGGAGATTGTTATGGAGGACCTGCAGGCAGATTTTTCGCTCGGTAATATCTGACAGCGTTTCCAGGAGGTCCTTGCCCGAGACGGCAATGCATTCGAGGCGAAATATGACCAGCGTATCATCGGTCTGCAGCCTGCTGAGCAGCGCTGACCGTCTCTTTAAATCACGCGGGTGGCGCCCACGCCCGCGATCAATGACGATCTCGCTGCAACCCGCGCTCTCGAGCGCAGCCACCTGCTCTGCGATGTCAACGTCAAAGTTCGATGCCCGGGCATATCCGATCGTCTGCAACTACCTATCCCTCCCAATTTCTCGCCCCGATCCGAGTGCGAAGCAGACATAATTCGCCGTCAGGACTTTACATAAATCAATTACTTACGGGCTAGGTTAACCATGCCACGAAAACGCTGCAATACACGACCGGAATCGGCCGGGAATTCTGCGAATGTTGAATTTCAGCATCTAGCCGGTCTGCGAACTGCGTTTCCTGGTTTGGGAGCCGGCAACGTCCCAGTTGAGTGCGTCGTCGCTTCGGAACCGGGTGTTGCAAACCCCTAACAAGATTGGCGCGGACCCCTTTCGCCGAGTGGCTTGGACATACGCGTTCGCCAACGGTCTATTCGAACCGGCTCTTGCTTCGGCGTTTGCACGCCCCATCCATGTCCCCACAGACACAGGTTCTGTAACTGCGCCGCCCGCAAACGGGCAAGCGACGTTGTATACAATGGAACTGGAGTTTGCCGCGGCGTGGTCGGTGCGTTGTCGATGACGAACGGCACGGCGCCAACGCTTTTCAAAACGCCTCACTTTCCCCTTTCGTTCTTCACTGGGATGACTCAGAATTGCTGTCTCATGCTGATCCGGCCTGAACATTGCTGGCTCTATCCGATCGATTGGCGCGAATTGTCGCAGCTCGTTCGCTTCAGGCGTGCCAAGCGGCGCTGCGATCATTGCCATAGGCCGCACGGGAAGGTCGTCGTACATCTGGGCGACGGGCGGTGGTGGGATCCAAACCGCAGTATCTGGCGCGATGGGCGCGGACGTAGGGTAAGGTTGCCCGGTGACAACATCATCGCATCCATCCGCTCAACGCGGGTCGTGTTGGCCTGCGCGCACCTAGATCATGATCCGACGAACAGTGCTCAGTATAACCTCGCGGCACTCTGCCAGCGCTGCCACAGGGTTCATGACGCGACCGAGCATCGTCGCCGGCGCTGGTCCAATGCTTTCAGGCGCCGTGCGCGCGGTGACCTGTTTGCCGGCGACTATCCGAGGGGAGGGGGAGGTCAGCCGGCACGAACACGCGGCACCTCGGAAAGCTGGGTCGTGTAGTTGGGTGACTTCATTTCGCTGCGTGCCTTCCACTCGCGTCGGAATCCCTGTGACGCCGGCACAGCGGCGAACTTGCCGATCCGACCATTGATCTCGTCCAAGGCCCCCATAACGCGCTCGCGCCGCTCGGTGTCGCCTTCGAACAGCGTCCGCGGGCGAAGTTCTGCTGCTACCAGATCGTCCAGCATGATCCCCGCCTTGGTGATGCCGTATACGTCGCGCCATGCGTGCTCGGCACCGCGGCGCGCAGCATGGATCAACTCCAGGCTATCGCTGGTCATCGGATGAAGCGTAATCGTGCGGGTCGCGCCATACTGCGGACGATCGGGCTTGTGCGATTGGGATGGAAGAAGACGGTGAGGCGCGCTGCGTTAAGGCCATGCTGGCGCAGCTTCTCGCCGGCGCGCATTGCGTATTGCGAGAGGGCGCCCATCAGCGTGCTGAAGTCGATGACCGGCGTTCCGAATGACCAAGTGACGGCCATGCCCTTTCGCTGCGGCTCGATCGTTTCGACTGCATCGGAAGGGACACCGCGCAGTTCGACAACGAGCCGCTCCACCACGACCGTCCCGATTCCACGCGCTTGTTTCATCGGCATGTCGCGCAACGCCTCGGCGGTTCTAATCCCAAGATCCGTCAGCTTGCGCGCGATCGCACAGCCGTCGTTGTTGCTTAGAACGATGACCGGTACGCCAATCAAACTCGAGTCAAACGCCCGCTCGCACGAGACGTAATAGTTGTTGCAGTCGATAAGCGCGATCGGGGTTGTCATGGCAACCGACGTGCGACCCCGTCGGGGACGCCCCAGATCTCGACATTCTCGTCGACGATGATGCGCGGATAACCGTCCGCCTCGGGAATGAGCCAGAACCGCCCCTCGATCCGCGCGAGACGTTTCAACGTGCGGTCGCCGTGGACGAGCGCAACGACGATTGCGCCGGCTCGCGGCTCCTTGGCTCGGTTGACGACGCTGAAATCGTCATGGAAAATTCCGGCACCGGTTATCGAATTACCGTCGACGCGCATGATGTAGCTCGCGGCGGGATGCTGCACGAGCCGCGCGCTGAGGTCGATCGGCTCTTCCAGATCGTTCTGGGCCGGGGACGGGAAGCCCGCCGATGTCTTGATCAGTAGGAACGCGAATTCGTGCAGCACCAGTTCGATCGGGACATGATGGAGGCGAACCGGAGACATGGCGACCATTCCATAATGGGAAGAGAGCCCTTCCTATCTCGAAATAGAACATATTGGGAACAGGTGAATCGCTGCAGTCGCGTTTAAGAGAAGGTGAAAGGCATGCAACGGCAGTCAGGCCGCCGCGTTTCCCAGCAGGGCAGGGGTCGAACGGCGCGTACGCGGGGTCAGGACGACGACGGTGTCGGGCTTCGTGATTCGACGACCCCGGCTGTCGATCCGTGGCGTCTCGGGGATCACATCCTTCAAGGTCACCGCATATTCCGGCAACCGATCGTCCGACTCGACTTCCTTCAGATGCTGCTTGAACTTTGATAGCGACGACGCCGAGCCGACCTTGGCCGACAGCATCTCGATGGGCATCTCGATCGCCTCACCCTCGCAGTGGCAGTGCGCGATCTCGTACAGGCGGCGTTCGATCGTACCGAGTCGAAAATAGTCGTGGTGGTACGAGTAGATATGACCGTCGCGCTCGATCGCGCGGTAAAGCCAGGCGCATAATCGGACCTTCACGACCCGCATTTGCTCCTCGCCATTGGGAAGCGTGATGTAATTTGCCGCGGCTTCCGCCAGCCACGAAAACCAGCCTTTGTCCTGTTGCGCCCCGGTACGGATGTTGGTCTTGATCTGCGTCCCCTGGAGCCGTTCGAGCGCGTCGGTAAAGCGCTGGTAATCGCGCTTGCCGGGGCGCGCGACGCCTGTGATGCGAAAGAAATCATGTGCAGTGAAGGTAAAATCCTGGCCGACCTCGCCTCCGCGCGAAATCTCCTGCGCCATGAGAGATGCGATGTAGAGGATGATCTCCTTGTCATACATCGTCGCGATCCCGGTCGCGCTGGGACGGATCTCGATCTTCACATTCTCCTGCTCATAGACGAGAGGCTTGTGAACGGCGACCTTCGAGAGAGCAAAGAAGGGGAAGTCCATCACGCTTCGCTCACCACGAACCTTGCCGTGGAGCGGGCTGTCGACCTCGAAGAGGTTGCCCTGTTTGATGATGACGGACTGTTTGGTGCTCATACCTACGCCCCTCCCGCACCGACTTTGTGCGCCGCTCGATCCAATACCGCTTTTTGGCCCACAGCGCAGCTATAGACCGTGACGACGTGCCCGAAAGCACGAGGATTTACCGGTCCAAGCCAGGGTGTTGCTGTCAACCGGGCCACCGACTCAGAAGGACAACGATAATCGCTCGTGCTTTCGGGCATCGCGTGATGCGAAGCAAGCTTGGTCGACGACCAGACGCTCAGTACGACGACCTGCCCGAAAGCACGAAGGATCGCGACAGGGCACGGCGTGCGATCTCGCCAACCGAACTAGGATCCCCGCCTTCCTGCATCCCGCGCATCGCCACGGTCCGGCGCTGGTCCTTGAACCCATGGAACGTTCGCCCGAGGTTGAGCTCGCCCTTCGACGCGCGCTCGCTCATGCCGCGGAGATAGGCCCCGGGGCGGCGCACCTCACCGGCCTGATATTTGTACACGGTCGCGATGACCCCGGCAGCGGCCCCTCGATCGCCCATCAAACGGCAGGCTTCGAGCCACGCGTGGCGGGTGATCGCGTTCTGCTCGACCAAGCGTTCCGCCAGATGGATGACGTCGCCCCATTGGCGAGTGTCGTACCGGAAGCCATGGCATAATTCCGGGGTGACCGCTTCGATGAAGCTGGGGTCGACACCATGCTTCGCCAGATCATCCTCGACATCGGACTGGGGAAGGGGAGACCCTGCAGCATAGGTTCTGCTACTTCTTCCCGCCGAGCTATTACCAGTAACTGCTTTAGCAGTTGGGAGTTGGTTTGTAGTTGTAGAGTGAATGCAATCTTTCGCATCCGTGGATGCAATATCATACGTTTCGTGAACCTCGTTAGCGGCCTCAAGCTGCCGCAGCGCCGCGGCTACGACGACTTCAAGCGCACGGCCGCGGCCTTCGATCTGCTCTACACAGCCTGTCAGAAGCGCGTCATCGCGCACATTGCGCATCTGCCGGGTCGCGCTAAGCGCCAGTGCCAATTCCTCGTCGGCCTTGGTGCCCGACAAGCCGTGATCGATGACGGTCTGCGCCAAGCTCGCGATACGCCGTCGGGCGGCCGACAAACGCTTCTTGAGGGCGTCGATACGCTCGTCGGCGTGTGCGCCGCGCTCGGCGATCGCTTGAAACTCCTCCATCCGCGTACCAATCGGGCTGAGCACGATGCCGTAAGCCCACTTGATGTGCCCGTCGGCACCTCGCACGCCGCCACGATGGCCGTTGGGGCTATCCCTGTGGCTGATGAGGCCGAGCCGGATCGCTCGATCGAGAATGTTCTGAACCTGTCGCACCTTGAGCCCGAGTGCACGGGCCAGCTTCTCGTTTCGCGGCCAGACGATCGGCTCCCGGCCAGGCTTCCAGTCCTCGGGTTTCGTCCATGCGAACATCACGTCGATGAGCTGGACGACACTTGGGGGAATATCGAGGTAGGAGGCGGCGCGCTTGAATGCGGCCAGCGCTTGGCCATGGCCGTAATTGTCCGGCAGTCCGCGGAATTCGACCGCCAGTCTGGCGGCTTCGGCCGCGGCACCGTCGAAACGGCGGAAGCCGGCTCCCGGCTGTTGAGCATAGGACATCGTTCGGTAACTCCCCTTTTGGAGCCCGTGCGGACACAGTTCCTCGATGCGCCGTGAGGCGCTCGATGCTTGTGATGAAGGGAAGTCTCGGCTAGGTAGTGACTGCAACCTCGCCCCTAGCGGGCACCCTTCGAAAAGCCCGGCCTTGTGCCGGGTTTTTCATGTCAGCACGGCTTCTCCCTGCATCACGTTGCACCGGCGCGGGGCTTCAGGCCCCGATCCGGCGGCTGCTGATCTTGCGTTCGGCTGCCCAACAGCAACGAATCGCGTGATCGCACGCAGGGACGATGCTTAACCATCGCAAGACCCGCGACTGCGGCCGATGCTCGTGCTTTCGGGCAGAACGATCAGAAAATGTTCGTGCTATCACGCAGATCGTCCCGGGTAAGGCGTCCGTGGTGCCGTGCATATGCGGACGCTTCGTCATCGGACTCGTGCTTTCGGGCATGCCGTCACACAAAGCACGCTCCCCCTATTGGGATACCAAAAGTCAGACGAACCGGTGGTAAACCACGATCAAACGAGCAAACTTTTGCTGCGAACTACGTCGGATACCGCCTTTCGAGGTTGCACCTGTCCATAAATAACAGTTAGACGTTATTCCTGGACAGGAGGTTGAGATGCAGCGAGCATTTCTGACGATCTGCGCAGTAGCCGGGCTGACCGGCGGCTGGTCCGCTCCGGTGCGGGCCAGCGACTGGGGCTGCGAGGTTCTGCTCTGCCTGTCCAACCCGGGGGGCGCGACCCAGTTTACGCAGTGCGTCGCACCGATCACCAAGCTCTGGTCGCAGCTCGCGATGGGGAAGTCGTTCCCGACCTGCACTGGCGGGGGTGTCTTGAAGGCAAAAGTCTACAACCAGAGTTCCCCAAGCCGACGCTTTGTCGTGATGACGTTCTCGAACGGGACGCAGAGGCGCTACTCGCTCGCCAACATCGAGACGGTCCCGTCGGGCGAGGCCAATCAACCCGGCGCCGAAGTGCGTCCATGACGATCTCGCTTCCCGCCGCCCTCGCGCTCGCCGCACAATGCGCTCCAAGCGTCGCGCCAGAGACGCTGCTGTCCGTCGCCCATACCGAGAGCAAGTTCGATCCGCTCGCGATCGGGGTAAATAGCGGCAAGAATCCCCCGCCGATGGGCACCGCGATCGACGCGGCGCAGACTGCACGGCGGTATATTGCGGCCGGGTACAGCGTCGATCTCGGGATCGCACAGATCAATAGTGCCAATCTCGGCTGGCTCGGTCTCAGCGTCGAGGATGCGTTCGACCCCTGCCGTAATCTGGCAGCGGCGGCCCGCGTCCTGTCGGCGAACTATACGGTCGCAAGTCGCCGGTACGGCGGAGTGTCCGCACTCGGCGTCGCCCTATCGATGTATAACACCGGCAACGCGCAGCGTGGGTATCGCAATGGTTATGTCGGGCGCGTCTACCGAACGGCGGCATCGCTTGTGCCGGCGATCACTGGTCGGTCCAGCATCCAACTCCCGGTGGCGGATGCTGCGGTCCCGATGGGAAACCCGCTCGCCCCGACACTGGCGCATCCCACGGGGGCCGCTCTCGCGAGGGAAGAAGTCGCAGACCCGGCGACGGGGGCAAAACCGGCACAGCCCATCCCCGCGAAATGGGACGTGTTCGCCGTGGCGCGGCGATCTTCCGTAATGATTTTCAAAGGAGTAGGACAATGAGGTTAGCACCGGTGAGAGCGTCTTGGATGACGCCCGAACGACGTGTAGCACTACGCAATCTTGGTATCCTGGCACTGCTCGTGATCGTAGTCTCGGCACTCAATCCCGATCCGGCCTGGGCGCAGGGCACCGACGGAATCACATCGATGGCCGACAATATCCTCAACTGGCTCACCGGCACGTTTGCCAAGACGATCGCAACGATCGCCGTCGTGATCGTAGGCTTCATGTTCTTCACCGGCCGGGCGTCACTGCCGCTCCTGGTGACCGTGATCGTCGGCATCTTCATCGTGTTCAGCGCTAAGTGGATCGTCAGCACGATCACCGGCGGCTGATGGACAGCGCGTGGGCGCCTGAGCGCTCACGCCGACCAGGAGAGCTTTCATGGCGGAAAAGCTGACCGAGGATTCGCTGTTCCTCGCGGTGACGCGCCCGGCGATGGTGCTGGGCGTCCCGATCGAGGCCTTCGTGCCGATCGCGCTCGGTAGCGTCATGGCGCTGATCATCACGGGCAACCCGCTCTACGCGCTCGGCATCGGCGGGGCGGCGCTCGCGGCGTCACGCCTCATCGTGCGGCATGATCCCAACACCTTCCGGCTGATGATGCTGTGGACCTATACCAAGGCCCGCTGCGTCAATCGTGGGTTCTGGGGCGGTAGTTCGTACTCGCCGCTCCCGACGCTCGGATATCGGCGCAAGGGCTTCGGCCGTGGCTAAGGCAGGCCTAGCCGGGGACGTATCGGGCGGAACGCCCTTCAAGATCCTGAAGCGCGAGGTCGAGCCGACCCGCTTCCTGCCCTATACGCGGCACGTGAACGAGCACGTCATAGCGCTCGACAACCGCACGCTGATGATGTGCTTCCGTCTCGACGGCCTGTCGTTCGAGACGAGCGATCCGTCCGATCTGAACAACTGGCACGAAAAGCTCAACGGTGTGTGGCGCAATCTTGCGGACGAACGGCTGTCGGTCTGGACGCATCTCATCCGCCGGATCGACGACGGCTATCCGGAAGGGCAGTTTCGGTCGACCTTCGCGCGCGACCTCGATGCCAAATATCGTCGCCGGATCGGCGCGAAACGGATGTTCATTAACGAGCTCTACGTGACGCTGCTGATGCGGCCAGCCGTCGGCGGCGCTGACAAGGTCGCGGACCTGCTGCGACGCCTGGCGCGCGCGAAGAAACTGGACGAGGAGCTTGACGAGGACGTCGTGCGCCGTCTCGAGGATAAGGCGCGTGATTTCGAGAAGCTTGCCGGGCGCTGCTCGCCACGGCGCCTCGGCCTGTACGAGCGCAACGACCTGGCCTTCAGCCAACCACTAGAACTCATCGAGGAAGTGATGACCGGCAGGCGCATCCGTGTGCCGTTGGTCAAGGGACATCTCGGATCGTCGCTCTATACATCGCGCGGGATCTTCGGGGCGGAGGTGATCGAAGTGCGGTCGGCCGATCGCTCAGCCTTTGGCGGTATGTTCGGCATCCGTGAATATCCCGCGACCACGCGGACAGGGCAGCTCGGTGCGCTGCTCAGCGTCCAGTTCCCGTTCGTCGCCACCCAGTCCTTCTCGTTCATGGCCAAGGCGACCGCCTCAGAACGGTTCAAGCGCAAGCAGAACCAGATGTACTCAACCGAAGACGCCGCGGAAACGCAGGCCGACGCGCTGTTCGATGCGGCCGACGATCTCCAGAGCAACCGGTTCGTGCTCGGTGACCACCATTTCTCGCTGGCACTCTACGGCGATACCATCCGCGACCTGAACGATCACATGTCGATCGCACGGGCCGCGCTGGCCGATTCCGGCATGGTCGCAGCCCGCGAAGGACCGGCGCTGGAGGCCGCCTATTGGTCGCAGCTGCCGGGCAATTTTGCCTGGCGCACGCGCCCGGCGGCGATCACGTCACGCAACTTCGCGGCATTCTCGCCCTTCTACACCTATACCGCAGGACGCCCGACTGGCAATCACTGGGGCTCGGCCGTGGCGCTCCTGAAGACGTCGGCGTCCTCGCCCTACTACTTCAATTTCCACAGTGGCGATCTTGGCCATACCCTGATCATCGGTCCGTCAGGTGGCGGCAAGACCGTCATCCAGAACTTCCTGATGGCGCAGCTCGAGAAGACCGGCGCGCGCCAGATCTTCATCGACAAGGACCGCGGCGCCGAAATTTTCGTGCGGGCGTCGGGGGGCACATATCTGACGCTCCAGAACGGCAAGCCGACCGGCTTTGCGCCGTTAAAGGGGCTGGAACAGACGCCTGATAACGTCGCGTTCCTGCAAACGCTGGTACGCAAGCTAGTGACACCGGCCGACGGGACGCTGAGCGTCGCCGAAGAGCGGTTGATCGACGAGGGGCTGGCAGCGGTCGGTCGGCTGCCGGCAGCGGCACGCTCGCTGCGGGCGCTGCGCGAGTTGCTCGGGCAGCGCGACGCCGGTGGAATCGGCGCACGGCTGGAGAAATGGTCGCAAGGCGGGTCGTTCGGCTGGGTCTTCGACAATGACCGAGACGAGTTGTCGCTCGATGCTCGTTTCGTCGGGTTCGACATGACCGACTTCCTCGACAATTCCGAAATCCGCACGCCGGTTATGATGTACATGTTCCATCGGATCGATGCGCTCCTTGCCGCAAACGAAGATCCCGAGGTCGCGCGGCGCACGCGTACCGTCATCGATATCGACGAGTTCTGGAAGGCGCTTGGAGACGAGGCGTTTCGCGCCTTCGCGCAGGATGGTCTGAAGACCTATCGCAAGCGCAACGCCTTCCTCGTGTTCGGCACGCAGAGTCCGGCTGACGCCCTGAAGTCGGACATTGCCCATAGCATCGTCGAGCAGGTGGCGACGCAGATCCTACTGCCGAACCCCCGCGGTAAGGCGCAGGACTACATCGGCGGGCTTGGCCTGACCGAGGCCGAGTTCAAACTGATCCGCGAAGACCTTCTGCCGGAAAGCCGACAGTTCCTGGTCAAGCAAGGTCACGATTCCATCGTCGTCGAGCTCGACCTGAACGGTCTCGATGACGAACTGGCAGTGCTGTCCGGGCGGAGCGAGACGGTTGCGATCATGGACATGGCGCGCGCCGAGATGGGCGACGACCCGGCGCTCTGGCTGCCGGCTTTCCACCGCAGGCGACGCCTGGAACAATCGGATCGACGGACACGAGGAGAGTGACATGGAATATATAGGGATCATCGCGGCGACCGTGTTAGCGGTCGGGACGGGCAGCAGCTCGGCGGCATGGGCGCAGGCCGGGCCGGGCATCCCGACATTCGACGTTTCGACCTATGCGCAGACGCTCGCCACAGTCAGGAACACGATGGCCGCGGTCGAGCAGGCCAAGGCGCAAGTCGCCGAAGCGCAGCGGCTCTATGCCAGCATGAACAAGCTGACGAACGTCAACGGCATCGCGACCGTGCTGAACGACGGCACAGTCCGGAACGTTCTCCCGGCCCAGGCGCGAGACCTCAGCAAGCTCATGTCCGGGGATCTTTCGAACACCGGTGCGGTAGGAGATCGAGCAAAGATAATCCTAGATCGATACAAAGTCGATGTTGGCCTTTCATCATCGGATACTGATCAGTTCTATAAGGCGGCCATAGATCGAACCAACGGGCAAGCTGCCACTCAGGCGGCTGTTGCAGACATCGCATACGACGTTGCAAATCAGCGCACACGCGGCCTCGAGGAACTTCGAACATCACTCAATAACGCAACAGATGCAAAGCAGGTCATGGACCTTCAGGCGCGATTAGCCGATGAGAATGGCCACATCGCCAATGATCAAATGAAATTGCAAGCTATCGCGATGCACGAACAGGCGGACCAGACCCTCAAGGTTCAGCAAGATACGCAGATGAATCTGAAAACGCGATTGCAGGTTCTGGGAGAGGGCTCATGAGGTATTCGTTAGGTAATGCCGCGATGATTGGCGTGTGTATTTTGTCGCTAGCCGGATGCTCTAGGGAAACACATAGCGTCGAAGAATTTGGCAACGACGACGGTCTCAGGGCTCATACGATAACCGATTGTCGGACCGGCAAACTGGACAGTGAGCCTGTCGAATGCAGTAGAGCGCACGATGCCGATCGTTTGTCGCAGCGCCTCAAGACGCTTGGGCAGTAGAGGCAGCGTGGCCAACGGTATCACCTTTTTCAGCACCGCATATACGATGTTCGATGCGAAACTGGCTGATTTTCTCGGTCCGCGACTAACTGCAGTGATTTCCGCCGTGTCCGGCCCGCTCGCCGTCGCGCTAGCTATATATCTGGCTTTGGTTGGATATGCGGTGCTTCGCGGTCTCGTCGATGAACCATGGCGCGAATGGTTCTACCGGATCCTCAAATTAGCGCTGGTTTGGGCGGCCGTGCAATCTGCTGGCTATAATGAGTGGATAGTCCAGCCGCTTTTCCACGACGCTCCCAATGCTATCTCGCAAGCGGTCGCTGGCAAGGACAGCTCTGACGCGGGCACAACCTTCGATGACTACGTCAACGCCACCAATCCCATAGCAGCCCGCCTTGAAAAGGACGCCGCAGCCCGGAGCCCATTCGACCTATACAAATTGATCGACTGGAGCCTTGAGATCGCGCTAGTCATCCTTACAGGCTTGTCTGCCTGAATAGGGTTCGCGATCATCGTTTTCGCCAAAGTTGCGTTAGCAATTATTGTAGCGCTTGGACCAGTTTTCATCGCTCTATCATTATTCAACGCAACCCGCGGATTATTTTATGGATTTCTCAATCAGGCATTCAATTACATCGTACTGATGGGTGTTGTAACGGCAATCACCGCTCTGATCGTTGATGTCGGGTCTTCCTCAACTGCGAATGCAGCCGCCCAGATCGATCTGATGCAAGCTGTGTTCCTGTTTTGCATCTACGTAATTCTGGGAACCATCTTCTTCTTCCAAGCCCCGTCGATCGCGGCGGGCATCGCCGGGGGCGCGGCGGCAGGCGTCACCGACTTCGCCCGGCAGACGCTCGGCGCTGGCGGCGCGACCGGACGGATGTTCCGGGCGAAGCAGTCGCGTGCCGATCGCCGCGCGTCCCGAGCCGCCAACCGCGCGATGGCACGCGGCGGATCGATCTCGAATAACTCATGACACGGGAAGGGCCGACGATGGACAGATCTGCGGGGCATCGGTCTAGGACGACGGCGAGGTTGCGGTGCGCGGTCCTGCTGATGGCGATCGGCAGTGGAGTAGGCCTTACCGGATGCACCGGCCAGAAGCTCGCCAAGCTCGCTGTCTGCGACGGCAAGCATCTGCGACCCGGCAACCCGTATGGCAGCATCCTGCCCGGTGCGCCGATCCCGGCGACGATCGCACCGACCGGCCCCGGTGTACCCATCGCAGCAAGCGCACCGCCAGCGGCGACGGGATTCAGGACATCGGCGGCGTACCTCGTCGCCCCGTCTCCCGGCTGTTGAAGGCGGCGACATGGCCGAAGGTGTATTGATGACCGATCTAAAACAGCATTTCGCCGAGGCGCGAAGCTGGGAACAGGACGCGCGGCGCAAGGAGATCAAGTCGCGGCGGCTAGCCTGGACGATCTGCGGCGTCTCGCTGGTCCTGAACGTCGTTGCGGTCGGCGCGATCGCGGCGCTGACCCCGCTCAAGACCGTTGAGCCATTCGTAATCACTGTCGATCGCAGCACCGGCGCGACCGAGGTGACGACGGCACTGACCGGCGACAAGAATGTCACTTATAATGAGGCGGTCTCCAAATACTTCCTCGCGCAGTATGTCCGCGTGCGGGAATCCTGGGTGCCGGCAGCGGCGGCGGAAAACTTCAATTCGGTGGCGATCCTGTCGCAGCCCAAGGAGCAGACGCGCTACCAAACCTATTTCGATCGGAAAAATCCGGCGAGCCCGCAGGTCCTCTACGGCCCCCGCGCCGTCGTCGAGGCCTCGGTGCGCAGTATCACCTTCGTCAACGCAAAGGTCGCGCAGGTGCGGTTCACCCGCACCGTGCGCCCCGATGTCGGCGACGTGATCGCGACCAATTGGCTGGCGACGATCACGTTCGACTTCACGACCGCGCCGATGTCGGAAGGCGACCGCTTTCGCAATCCGCTCGGCTTCCAGGTCTCGACGTACCGGATCGACCCGGAGGTAGTGCAATGAGGCGCGCCGTGCTCCTTGCCGCGCTGTTTGTGACCGCAGCGCCCACGGTCGCGCGCGAAACGCCGCATCCGGGACCTGCGGATCCGAGGATCAAATGGGTTAATTACGATCCGGCGCAGGTGTACCGGATCGTCGGGGCGTTTCGTAGCGCCACTCAGGTGGTTTTCGCGGCGGACGAAGAGATCGCGCATGTCGCGCTGGGGGACACGATCTCATGGGAGGTCGCGCCGGTCGGCAACATCATCTTCATCAAGCCACGCGAGCGGGCGGGCGCAACGAACCTCATCGTCTCGACGACAAAGGGCGGTGTCACCCGCAACTACCAGTTCGAGCTGACGGCGCGCGCGGGCGGGATTTCGATGAAGACGCCGGACACGTTTTTCCAGGTCCGTTTTCAGTATCCCGAGGACGAGGCGTTGAAAACCGCTCAGGCGGCGCTTGCGCAGCAGGCCAAGCAACTCGCCACGCTGGAGGCCGGCGCGGTGAAACTCGCACTCGACCAAGGCGTCGTCGAAGGGCCACGCAACATGACGTATCAGGTGCAGGGCGCCTCAGAACTCCAGCCGTCGGAAATCTCGGACAACGGGCAGTTTACGGTGCTGCGTTTTCCCAACCGGCGCGAGATTCCGGCAATCTTCGTTGTTCAGCCAGATGGCTCGGAAAGCCTCGTCCCATTCGATGTGCGCGACGATTTCGTCGTCGTGCATCAGATTGCCAAACAGCTACGACTGCGTCGCGGCAAGCTGGTCCTGTGCATCTACAACGAAGGCAATCCGACCTACGGCGTCGACCACCGCACCGACACGGCCTCGCCAGATGTCGATCGAACCATGAAACGGGAGCAGCCGTGATGGCAATCCAGCGTGACGATCCGGAAGTGATCGACGAACCCCAAGACGGGGAAGGGGGATCACGCAGACGCGTCCGTCCCAATCGCGACAGGACGCCCGAGGCAGGCGACGTCGATCGCGGCGCGATCGGGTCGGTCGCGTCGTCCAACCGCGCCAACATCATGAAGGGCGGGGCGTTCGCCGCCGTCGCCGCGGTCATCGGCGTCTTCGCTATTACCCAGGCCAGCGGGCCGACGACGCGCGTGCTGACCAACGCGGAAAAGCAGGCCGCGGCAACGCCTGCGAAGGCGGTGGTCGAATATGTCCCGGCGAAGGCTGGGCCGACGGTTGCCACGGCCGCGCTCGACCCGAACGCACCTCAGATCACGCCCGGCCAACCGGCGATGGTGGCGGGCCCGAATGGCCAGATGGTCCCCGCCATTCAACCGGGTGGAACGCCGCCCGCTAGCCCTGCCGGACGTCCGGTGCAGACGCCGGCACAGGTCATGGCCGATGCGGCTCGGCGTTCGCGGATCATGGTATTCGGCGACAGGAGCCGACCGGGCGGAGAAGCAGGAGCGCAACCCGTGTCGGTGCCCGGCAGCACGCCTGGCGGCTTCGAACAAGCCAGCAGTAATGCCGATGACGCCAACCAACCGACCGAACTGGACCGCTTGCGACGGCAGTCCGCGATCGGAGAGTCGCGCGCGACGATGATCGGGAACCGCAACTTCCTCGTGACAGCAGGGACGCTCATCCCCTGCGTGCTTCAGACCGCGCTCAATTCGGCACAGCCCGGCTATACGACCTGCCTGATCCCGAAGGACGTGTATTCGGAGAACGGTCGGGTCGTCCTGATGGAGAAGGGCACGAAGGTCGTCGGCGAATATCGCGGCGGATTACAGCAGGGCCAGAACCGCCTATTCGTACTCTGGACCCGGGCGGTAACGCCGCGCGGCGTCGCGATCGATCTTGCGTCGCCTGGGTCCGATTCGCTTGGTCGCGCCGGGTTCGCAGGCGGCGTCGATACCTTCTTTTGGGCACGGTTCGGGGGCGCGCTCCTGCTGTCGCTCATCGACGATGGCGCGCAGATCGCTGGCCAGGCGCTGCAGAATCAGGGCACCAACACGACCCAGGTGCCGGGGCAGGCGGCCGACGTCGCGCTTCAGAACACGATCAATATCCGCCCGGTGCTGAAGAAGAACCAGGGCGAGGAGGTCGGCATTTTTGTCGCGAAGGACTTCAACTTTGCCGACGTATACGACGTCCAGCTGAAGCGCTGATGCGCATCGGTGATGTCTCGGTGCTGGAGCATCATCTCCAGCCGGTCATGCCATTCCTCGAGCCGGACGACGTCACCGAGATTGTCGTCAATCGCCCCTACGAGGTCGGCGTCGAGGGGCGGGGGGGCTGGATGTGGCACGAAGCCCCCGAACTCGATCCCGACTGGCTGATGACGCTGGCGCGCACGTCGGCTGCGCTGACGCGGCAGGACATCACCGACGAGAATCCGATCTGCTCGACCGTCCTGCCGACGGGTGAGCGCGTGCAGGTGCTGATCCCCCCCGTCGTACCGCAGGGCACGGTCTCCTTCACGATCCGCAAGCCATCGACCGTGTCGAAGACGATCGGCCAATATGGCGACGAAGGCTTGTTCGCGAACACGCGCGTGGTGACCGAGGGGCTGTCCGACGTGGATCGGCAGCTCATCGATCTGCGGGATCGGGGGGAGTGGATCCGGTTCTTCGAGCTCGCGGTGCGCGCGCGCAAGAACATCCTCATCAGCGGCGCGACGGGTTCGGGGAAGACCTCGCTGTCGAAGGCGTTGATCCGGCTGATCCCCGACCACGAGCGGCTGCTGACGATTGAGGACACGCGCGAGCTGACGCTCCCGCATCGCAACGTCGTCCATATGATCTATGCCAAGGACGGGCAGGGGCTGGCAAAGGTCGGCCCCAAGGAGCTGTTGGAGAGCGCGCTGCGAATGCGCCCCGACCGGATTTTGCTCCAGGAGCTGCGCGACGGCACAGCCTTCTTTTACCTGCGCAACGTCAATTCGGGCCATCCCGGCTCGATCACGACCGTCCATGCCAATTCGGCAGCTGGCGCCTTCGAACAGCTGACCTTGCTGGTGAAGGAGTCCGAGGGCGGGCGCGATCTCGGGCGCGAGGACATTCGCGGGCTGCTGCATTCGCTCGTCGATGTCGTGGTGCAGATGCGCAAGTTCGAGCCGGCGGACGGCGAGCCGGCCAGATTCAGGATGACGGAGATGTATTTTGATCCAGTTCGCGGAGGCCAGCCCTAGGGGCAAGATCGCGATCGCCGCCGGCATCGTGATGCTCGCCATGATCGTCGTTGCAGCGATCGCGGTGCTGTTCGCGTTGTTCGGTCTCGACCAGATCAGCGGAACGATGCGCTGGTCACAGGTGCCGCGCTTCTTCTGGTATTATCGAGGCGACCCGGCGGTGCGGACCTGGCTTGGACGCGGCGCGATGATCGGCGGGTTGATCGTCGTGCTTTGCATGCTGGTGCTTTTGCGCCGCGGCGTATCGCTGCACGGTGCCGCGCGGTTCGCGTCCGAGCGCGAAATTCGCAAGGAAGGGCTGCGCGACAGCACCGGCATCATCCTCGGCCGCAAGGGCGGGCGATACCTTGTGTTCGGTGGTTCCGAGCACGTGTTGCTCGAGGCGCCGACGCGCGGCGGCAAGGGCGTCGGCGTCGTCATCCCCAACCTGCTCAACTGGCGGGACTCGGTCGTCGTGCTCGACGTGAAGCGCGAGAACTGGGACATCACCGCCGGCTTTCGAAAGGAAAGCGGGCAGGACGTCTATCTGTTCGATCCACTGGATATCGAGCGGCGCACGGCACGATATAACCCGCTCAGCTACATCGCCCGCGTCGATCCTATCGAGGTAATCAACGAGTTGCAGAAGATCAGCGTGATGCTGTTCCCGGCGCCCGAGCGCGGCGATCCGTTCTGGACCGAGGCCTCGCGCGTCGGGTTCGTCGGTGTCGGCGCCTATCTAGCCGCTACGACCGATCTGCCGTTCACGATCGGCGAAATCTATCGCAACCTGACCAATGGCGACCCGAAGAACCGTTTACCCAAGGTCATCGCGGAGCGGGACGCTGCCGGCGACCCGCTATCGGTCGGTTGTGTGAGCGCGCTGGCTGACTTCACTTCGGCCTCGGACAACACGTTTTCATCGATCAAGCAGACGATCACATCGCGGCTCAATCTGTGGCTCAACCCCTATGTCGATGCCGCTACGTCGGCGACCGACTTCGATCTGCGCGAGATCCGCCGTCGCCGGATGACGATCTATCTCGGCGTGTCGCCCGACAACATCGACCGCGTCGCGCCGCTTTATAACCTCTTCTTCCAGCAGCTGGTCGACCTCAATACACGCGACCTGCCGGAGAATGGCGGCGGCCAGATCCAGGTGCTGGTATTGCTCGACGAGTTTGCGAGGCTGGGCCGCGCTGGTGTGATCGCCAGCGGCTTCTCCTATGTCGCAGGGTATGGCCTTCGGCTGCTGCCGGTGATCCAGAGCCGGGCGCAGCTGCGCGCGATCTATGGGAACGACGTTGCGGACGAGATTGTCGCGAACTGCGGCGTCGAGATCGCGTTCACACCGAAGGAATTGCGCGTCGCCAACGAACTTTCGGAGCGGCTTGGCTATTACACGACCAAATCGACGTCCAAGAGCCGTAGCATCCATGGGATGCTGGCGAACCGCAGCCAGTCCGAGTCCGACTATCGCCGCGCGCTGATGCTGCCCCAGGAACTGATGCAGATGCCCAAGGGCCAGCTGCTCATCCTGCGTGGCGGTATCCCGGTGATCAAGGCATCAAAGATCCTGTATTTCAAATCGCGCGACTTCCTCTCCCGGGTTCGCGAGGCACCGGCGTTCGCCAGCCTCCCGCTGACGGCGCCCACGACGCTGCCAGTAGCGGCCCAGGTTGAACCGACTGCCCCCGTCCAGTTCGAGCCGGAGCAGCTTGCCGAGGAGAAGGCGGTCACGCTCGACATGCTCGTACGCAAGCCGGCGGCGGCGGTCACTGGCGCAAAACTCAGCGAGGACGAGGCCGAGGCAGCGATGGACGAATATTGGCAGCAGATCGGGCTGTCGCGCGCCGCTTGATGGCGGTGAACGAAGGAGGTTGGCATGGCAGATGATAGCCCAGCAACGACGACCGGCGGCGACGCGGACGAGAACGGGCTTGGTTTCGGCGGCGAGCGCGATCGGGGCGAGAGAATCCCGGACCCGGTGGCGAACGATCCGGTGCGAACGGTAGTCCGGGGAGAGCCAGCCGACTATCAGCGGCGCCGTTCGTTTGATGCCGGTGATCTGCCCGAGGGTATGGAGGCACGCTACCTGATCGAACGTCGGCGGTTGACCGGCGAACAGCGTTATTACGAGAATGCCTCCGACACGAAGCCCGCCTTTCGCGATAAGGGTGATCGCCTTGTCGCTGTTAACAACAGCCGCGACCTGATCCGCGATATGCTGGAAATCGCCGAGCATCGCGGGTGGGACCGGGTGCGCGTGTCGGGCACGGAGGAGTTTCGACGCGAAGCATGGCGGGACGCGGCGCTGCGCGGCATCGAGGTGGACGGATATCGTCCGAAACCGCGCGAGCTTCAGGACGTGGCGCGCACGCGCGACAAGCGAGATGCGAGGGCGAATATGATCGCGCCGGGTGGCGATCGAGAAGACCCAAAGGTAGCGCGCCAGGTAGATGCCGATCGCGAGGAGATGGCGGCAGGATCGCCCGGTTCGGCACGCGCCGACTTCAATGCTGGTGTTTCCGGTCGGCTCGCCGATGTCGGTGAAGCGCATTATGGCGGAAAGCCGAGCGGGAAGATCACGCCCTATGCCGACATCGTTCTGGATAACGGTCAACAAGAGCGCGCCTGGGGGGTCGGATTACCCGCTGCCCTGCGCGAGTCGGGGGTAGCCGTCGGCGATCAGGTCACACTACGTAGGCTGGGTACCGAGCGGGTCCAGGTCACGGTTGCAGTACTGAACGCCGAAACCGGCGAGCGCAGCTCGGAAGTTCGTAACGTGAATCGCAACCGCTGGTCAGCAGAGCGCATCCTGTCACCGGAGATGGAGGCATCGCTTAAATCTGCCGAACCGTCAGGAGATCAGGCGCGAGAGGCCGGGATCGATATCGGTCGCGCAACGCCGCCTCAGGATACGGAAACTCGAACGCGCGCCCGCACCAAGCCGGCCGACGATCGCCGTGGGGAGCGCGCATCCAATACCGGCGATGATCTGCTCAGTGTGAGAACGGCCCCCACGCGCGAAACAATGGAGCCGGTCACACCTTCTCGAAACGCATCACATCAAAGCGGGTTAACGCCAGACCAGGCAGCGCGCGGGACGGGGATGGAACAACCACGCAGCAATGCCGATCCGGTCATGCCCAGCGCTCCCGACAGCAATAACGACGTCCAGAACCGGCGAAGCGGACTGTTGCATGAAACCGCTGCCCGATCCGAGACGATCGACAGGTCCGCGACCACCGAAAGACCTACTCCAGGGAACGGTGGGCGCAACCGCGATCCGAACGTTGCCGTAGAGCGCCGCAATGTAGATCAGGTTATCAAGGCGGACGGTCGCGATCCCAATCAGCAGCTTGCTGATCGATTTCGGACAGCCACCGCGGTCGAGGCCGCACATGATCCCCAGCTGCGGGCTGCGCAGAGCCAGTTCGTCGCGGCCAAAGCCATCGTCACGTCGACCCTCGGTCACGAGCCGATCGCGGCGCAGCGCCTCATCAGCCAGTCGCGCGAGACGATAGCGCGTGCCATCGAGCAGGGGAGAACTGTTCCTACGGCCGAGCTTAAGGGCCCCAGAACAGCCTCGATCAACCGTGATCGATCACAGCCCGAACGCACGCGGTCTCCAGCTGCTGCTGAAGGCGCGCCTATTACAAAAACTCCATCGCGAACACGATCGCGATAGCGGCTTGGCGCCCCCAAAAACCGCGAAACCTGGTGGAAAGCAGCCAGGCCGTTATCGGGCGGCGATCGCCGTAAGCAGCCGTTCGTTCATTTGATAGGGCAGGGGCCCAATTGGCTGATCTCTGGTGGAAAGGTGGAAACCGGAATGGCCGGTTTGGAGCGAACATCTCAGGTAAACGGACGTTCGTTGGCGCACCTTGGAGGCACGGCTAGACTTCGGGCATTCTCGATCTACGCTTGGGGGCAATAATAATCAGAATAGAGTTTTCTGCAGGGAAGCAAGGCGTGCGGGCCGACCGGCGGCGCAGCCCATGCAGACTGCTCCTCTGACGTGGCTCGCGGACGCGCGCAGTTCGATCACATGTGCTCTCGCACCATCGGGCGGCATTCGTCGGAAGTGCATCCGGACCCGGCGCTTCCTGCGACTTTTGTGGAGCAGCGCGGAGGCCGACATTGAAAGCAGCTGTCGCGTCACCTAAAGAACAAACAGGGAAATGATCTGAGCGGGGACTGATCGATGCCATCGGCCAATACGTCATCTAAGCGTTATCTTGCCGCGCTCGCGGAAGAGCTCGACATCAGCGACACCCGCTACGAACAGGCCGAGAAGAGTTACAATTCGCTCGGTCGCTGGCTTAATAGGCCGGAGTCGATGCTGAAGGACTACGGTCCGGCGGTCTACGTGCAGGGCTCCTTCGGCCTCGGCACTGTGATTAAGCCGATCAACGAGGACGAGGAGTACGACGTCGATGCTGTCTGCGAGCTCAAGTATCTCGGTAAGACGCAGCTGACTCAGCAGCAGCTCAAGGAGCTGCTACGCGTGGAGATGGAGTCCTACCGGCGCGCCCAGAGTATGCACAAGCCGCTTCACGAGGGGCGTCGGTGCTGGACGCTAAATTACGCGGATGGCGCGCAGTTCCACATGGACGTCGTGCCGGCGCTGCCGAACGGGGAGAGTGTGCGCAGGATCCTGCAGGCCAACCGCTACGACGCTCGCTTGGCCGGGACTGCGATCGCCATCACCGACAACGAGCGTTGGGACTATCGCCAGATCACCGACGATTGGCCGCGCTCAAATCCGAAGGGCTATTTGGAGTGGTTCAAGACCCGGATGGCCGTAGTCCTCAACGAGCGCAAGCGCGCGCTCGCGAGGTCGATGAACGCCAGCGTCGAGAAGATCCCGGACTACAAGGTGCGGACGCCGCTCCAGCACTCGATCATGATCCTCAAGCGCCATCGGGACATGATGTTCGCAAGGGACGAGATCAACTGCTGCCCGATCTCGATCATTATCACGACGTTGGCCGCGCACGCGTACGAGGGTCAGGAGGATGTCGCCGACGCATTGCTCTCGATCCTGTCGGGAATGGAGCGGCACATTCTGCGCGACGGCCACAATCGCGCCCACATCGCAAACCCGAGCGATCCCATGGAGAACTTCGCCGACAAGTGGGCTGAGCATCCGGAACGCGAGCGGGCCTTCTACACGTGGCTGCGTCAAGCGCAGGCCGACTACGCGAAGGTCGCGGCGATGGAGCAGGGCTCCAGTATGGCCGACGCACTCTCGCCTCATATGGGAACCGGGCTCGCGAAGCGTGCCGAGACACGGTTTCGCGGTGGCTCCAGCGGACTTCTCCGTAGTGCAACGGCGGCGACGGCCGCGACCGTGACTTCGTCGACTCCGTCGTTTGGGTCCGTCGCGCGGGTTCCGAGCAAGCCGCAGGGCTTTGCGTGATCTGGTGGATCGCGCAGCCCAGTCGTGCGCGCAGCGAGGGTTACGCTATCGACGCGCTGCAGGAGCAGCACGAATGGCTCAGGAACGTCGAGTGGACCTTCGGGAAGGGCGGCAGCCTCTCCGCTAACTTCGAGATCGAGCGCCTGGGTCGGCTGATCCCGCTGACGATCAGCTACCCGCGCTTCTTCCCGGACATGCCGCCGCAGGTGTTTCCCCGGGAGGAGATCCGGCTGTCCAGCCATCAGTGGGGAGCGGGCGGCGAGTTGTGCCTCGAGTATCGCCCGGACAACTGGGATCCGGCCTTCACCGGTGCGATGATGATCGAGAGCGCGCATCGGCTGCTGCAGGGCGAGGAGCCCGCACACGGTGTGGCGGCGCGCGTGGAGAGCGCGCACGCGACCACCGTCGGGCAAGACATTCGCGGCGTCCGAATGCGGTTTCTACTCACGAACGACTTCGCCGACGCCGTGTCGTCGCTGGAGATCTGCCGGCCCGTCGAACTCGAGCTGTCCGAGAAGGCGATTGCCAGCCACTGGGTGGCGGTGCCGAGACGGCTCGGCCCCGAGGACGCGGCGCTGTGGTCGGCGGGGCCCGACGTGGCGCTGTTTCGCCGGCGCAAGGGCTTCGCCGTGCGGATGGGCGCTGGCGTGAAGGCGACCATCCGCACCGAGTATGATCTGGTCAAGGTGATCGCGGAGACGATCGGCCACGAAGGCCTGTTGGAGGTGGTCAGGGGTTCGGAAGAGGACGCCGTCGTACTGGTCGAGTGCGATGGCGACTTCCACCTCATGTGGCTCCCCAGTGGCGGGGGCCCGCGTGAGATGATCGGCTACACTACCGTGAAGGCTCCTTCGAGCGCCAATCGGCTGCCGGGCGGATACGACCGGCTGGCGTCGGCATCCGTCGGCATCGTCGGCTGCGGGTCGGTAGGCTCGAAGGTCGCCGCGTCGCTAGCCCGGGCCGGACTGGGCAGGTTCGTGGTCGTCGACGGCGATGTCCTCTTCCCCGGCAACCTCGTCCGCAACGATCTGGACTGGCGCTCCGTGGGTCTCAACAAGCCGGACGCCGTCGCCAAGCGGATCCGCGAGATCAGACCGTCTGCGCACGTAACGGTCAGGCGGCTCGTCCTGGGCGGCCAGGAGAGTTCGTTATCGACGGATTCCGCGCTGGTCGATGTCGGAGGCTGCGACCTGATCATCGACGCGACGGCCGATCCCCAGATCTTCAACCTGTGCGCGTCGGTCGCGCGCAGCGAGAAGAAGACGCTCGTCTGGGGCGAAGTGTTCGCCGGCGGGATAGGCGGGTTCGTCGTCAGGCTCCGACCCGACGTCGAGCCGGTTCCACACGCGGCCCGCCGGCAGCTGCTGCGCTGGTGCGACGATCGGGGGCGGCCGATGCCGCTGGGAGAGGAGGTCCAGTATGGGCTGGCCCTCGACGAGCGCCCTCCACTGATAGCAGACGATGCCGACGTCAGCGTGATCGCCGCCCACATGACCCGGATGGCCCTGGACGCGCTGACGAGGCAAGACACGGCCTTCCCGCATCCGGCCTACGCGGTCGGTCTGAAGGCGGAATGGATATTCGAGGCGCCGTTCGACACGTGGCCGATCAGCCTTGTGCCCGAGGGGGAGTGGGGGCCTCAAAAGGACGAGAACGCGGAGGCCGAACTGGCCGCTCTGGCCAAGCAGCTCTTTCCAGACGCCGGCAAGGGCGACGCGGAATGAGGCTGGCGATGCCCCACGAGTTCAGGACGCGCCTCCACGAAGTGGTGAAGGAGGCTGGTCGGCGCGAGATCGGCGGCGTGCTAATGGCAGAGCAGATCGAGCCGGGCAGCTTCCGCCTCGTCGACTTCTCGGTCGATAGCCGCAGCGGCGGTGCCGCGCACTTCGTCCGGTCAGTGGAGCATCATCAGGAGGCGCTCGCGGCGTTCTTCGAGCGTACCGGCTCGGACTATGGGCGCTTCAACTATCTCGGCGAGTGGCATTCGCATCCGAACCACCTGCCGGTGCCCAGCGGCGAGGATACGGCCTCGATGCGGGATCTCGTCGGCGGTGAGCGCGACATCCCGTTCGCGGTACTTCTGATCGTGCGCGCTTCGAGGCGGGGCCTGATGTGCACGGCGACATTGTTCGAACATGGCGCGGACGCAGCCGAGGTTGCGCTGCAACCAGAGTGACTTGGCGCCGCGGCTAACGGAAAGTTGAAGAGAATGGCGAAGACGAAGCCCCCTCAGAAGATCGCCGCCGCCCTGTGGGCGCTCGCCGGTGGGCGATGCGAGTATCGCGGCTGCAACGAAAACCTGGTCGGAGATCTGATTTCCGGGAAGCGGGACGCGCTGTTCGGCTACATCGCCCACATTGTCGGCGATAGCGAGGACGGTCCCCGGGGCGACAAGGTCCTTTCGCCGAAACTCGCGAAGGAGCTGAGCAATCTGATGTTGCTATGTGGAAGGCATCACAAGCTCATCGACGTCGAGGATGAGGAGGGGCACCCGGTCGAGTTGCTCCACACAATGAAGGATGCCCACGAGACGCGCATCGCCACGAACACCGGCATCAGCGAGGAATACGCCTCTCACGTCCTCCGCTTCGGTGCATCCATCGGCAACCACGAGGCGCTCGTGTCGACGCAGGCGATCTTCGCCGCCATGCCGCCCGACCGGCATCCGGCCACCAGCCAGACGATCGATCTCGAGATGCTCAACCAGGCGATCAAGGATGACGAGCCGGAGTTCTGGGAGCTGCAGCGGAAGAACCTCGACCGGCTGTTCGCGGATAGGATCGGCGGGCGGATCGAGCGGCAGGAGATCCGTCATCTCAGCGTCTTCGCGCTCGCTCCGCAGCCACTGCTGATCGAGCTTGGCCGTCTGCTTAACGAGATCGTCCCGATAACCGTGCACAACCGCCACCGCGAGCCGACGGCGACATGGAACTGGCAGCGAGACCGGCCGGTCCTCGACTTCCTCGTGTCGCGTCCCGAGGCTGACGCGTCGGGGAGGATCGCACTGAAGATCGCGGTGAGTGCGACCGTGAACGACGATCGGATCACCAGGGTGCTCGGTGACGATGCCGCTATCTGGACCATCACGATAGCGAAGCCCGGCAACGACGTCGTCCGCCAGCCTGAGGATCTGTCGGTTTTCCGCACCACGCTCCGTGAGGTCTACAACGAGATCAAGGCGCAGCACGGCGAGGGTCAGGTGATCCACCTTTTCCCGGTGATGCCGGCATCGCTCGCCGTCGAGACGGGACGGATCTGGATGCCGAAGGCTGATCTCGAGATGCTCATCTATGACCAGAACAGGGAGAAGGGGTTCGTGCCGACGCTGTCGATAGGGGCGCCGGTGGCGAAGTGATGCCTATGGTTGTCGGGAGCCGGAGTTTCGCTCCGGTGGAACTCGGTGCCGGATAGGTGTCGTCGCTTCGGGCCAATGGCTGGACGTCGTGTTTTACGGATAGATGCGCTGGCCCGCCCTACTGACGAATGTCCGTTCCGGTCAGAAGATCCAGTTCGACGTTCACATCCCGGAGCTTCAGCGTCTTGAAATGGGCATCGGCTCCGAAATAGGTCGCCGGCCCGTCTTTGGCCGACGCAGATGCAACATGCATGCCGACCGGCGCGCCCTTCGTGAACCAGCCGCTGTAGTGGTAGAAGGCTGAATAGAGCATGTTCAGCGCCGCCGTCTCTCGATCCGCATAGAGCCTGCGAATGGCCGCCATCACGGACGACAGACCGGCAATGTATTCTCTTGCCATCGGAATGATGGGGATGATGGTCTCGCCGTTCGATCCTTCTCGAGCCATGGCATCCGTCTCGTCGAGAACGGACGTCTTGAACTTCCCGTTCATCCGAAGCTCCGAGAGCAGAAGGTAGGGCGTGACCGTGACGTGGTGCCGTTCGCTCTCCGGGCTCGATCCGGTTGCCGCCCGCATGTGCGCGACGCCGGAGACCGACACCCCGTAATGCTGCGCATGGTTGCGCAGCGCACTCATGAAGCGATAGCCCAGCGCGCCGTCGTAGGCGCGGCTAAAACCAGTCTTGATCGCATTCAGATCGCTGTCGTTTTCGCTGCCGCCGATGGAGGAGGCGAGGCGTTGGCTGTGGTCTTGGAACGCGCGAGAGGCGGATAGAAGGTTCGCAAGCGCGCGATGGCAAGATCGGCGGGCGGTATCAAAATGGTCGTCGCGCCGACGCTGGGCAAGTTCGAGGGCGGACAGCCGGAGGACCGTCTCTTCGAGTTCGAGATAGTTGCCCATGGTCACGTCGTAGGCTTCCTCCATCTCAAGGAGGCCGCCTAGGAGGACGCGCCCCGCCTCGAAGCTCTGGTATTGATTCAATGTCATGGCGGGCGTCGCTGGTCGCCCTTGCGTAGGCCGGACGGCGGGGGAGAAGGCGAGGACGCGATATTCTCCCTCGTCGGACGGTGTGAAAAGGCCGGTGAATTCTGGATCAACTAATTCCATCAGGCGTATCTACTCGGGATGGCGGCGTCCTCGGGTAACGCGCACCCCGTCACGCACGATAAGTTTGGTCGGGTGTGCTCAAAGAGCAAGCCGGCAAAGAAGTCACGATGGAAGCCGACCGATGCCAGATTGCGCCGCCCCACCGGCTACGCCTGCCGCATCGAGACTGCCTGCTCGATCAGGTCGACGGTCTGGCGCACCTTGCCGAAGAGTTGATCGAAGGTGAGGACGATGACGTTAGCGATGCTGTTCCGGAACAGCTCAAAGCTTCTCCGCTGCGATTCGTCGAGAACCTCTGCCTCGAGGTCGCCGATGACGACTAGCGCCTTCGGATTGAACACCCGCATCGCACGCGCATCGGGATCGCGCGTGAGCGAGTAGTAGTCTTTCTGAAGCGTGTCGCGGTAGCCGAGCACCTGCATGACGCTCCCGATCAACTCGGCACTCGGCGCGTGCATGTGGCGGTACTCGGAGCCGATCAGCTCCGCGTCGGGCCGCTTGATCTCCACCAGCGTTACGCTGAGCATTGTGCTGCTCTGGTAGAGGAAGTCGACCACGTTGCCGTCGACGTTCCGCACAACCTTTCCGCCGACATAGCATTTGCTGCCGTACTGGACCGTGTCGCCCGGGACGGCGAGCGCCAGCAGTTCCGGAACGTCCACGAACAGCTTGTGCCAAAAGCTTTCGGGTTCGTTGCCGGCCCGCTGATGCCAGACCTGCAGCGCCTCGGCGAGGCTCGACGCCTGGAGACCCAGCGCCTGCTGCTGTCCGCCCGAGCCGGCCTGCCCGAGCCGTTTTTTGGCCGCCGACGCAAGGGCGTCCGAACGGAGCTTCTGCAGGAAGTCGGCCGAGTAGCGATGCGGTTCGGCATCGACGAGGCGGTGATGCGACGCGCAGAGAAGGATAAGGTTCGCTGTGCCCGCTCCCGTCGGGCGAGCCGGATCGTACCGTGGCCCTCCGGCGGAAACGGCGCGAATGTGTGCGATCTCGAGATAGCTGCGGTGCTCGCAGCCCGGAAAGGCGCAGCAGTTGCCAGCCTGCTCCAAGATCGCGCGGGTGGGCGCCTGCTCCCGCGTTCCGGCACGCAGGAGCGGGCCTCGACCTGAATCCTCTATCGTCATCCGTATGGTATAGCCCGGCTTCGACGAAGATAAACGCAAAGGCGTCCAACCTCCCCATGCTTCGCCGTGGATCAGCCTTTGATGAAGGCGAGCAGGTCCGGCCGAGCTGAGCTGGCATCGCGCGCGGGCCTATACGGGCAGTGCATCCAAGATTTGGCGCTTCACGCATCCAACGTTCGGAGAGGAGACAATCGAGCCGCAGGTGCGCCTCTAGACAGACAACGCCGATCTGCTGAACCCGGCCCTTCTTGGGGGGCAAGGGCTCGCGATGCGGCCCAAGTTCCTGGTCTGGCGTGAAGTGCGCGATGGCAAGCTGGCGGTCGCGATGCCGGAATGGTCGGTGAACCCGCTAAGGCTTCACCTCGTCATGCCGCCAAGCCCGCTGCGACCGCTCCGGATTCAGGTGCTCAACGATTATCTTGCGCGGGAGCTGGCGAACGCGTCATGAGGCTGCAGCGCACGTTGAGCCGTTTCACGCACTTGAACAAATGGGCGAAGTTGGGGCGCGGACTTGTGACCGCGAGTGACCGTTTCTGGGTCGATCACGATATGCGAGCGAATGTTTTTCCTTCAATGGATCGACGCTTGGAAGACCCAGCTTAAACCATCGACATGTCGAGGATGTCCTCGGCTGTAAACCGAGGTATGCCGAATGCACTGGCAAGTCTATTAGTGCTTCGGCGACGGAATGCTTGGGGGATGAGAATGCGGATAGTGCGAGCCAGGATCGAGAACTTCCGACTTCTCCGTAATGTAGAATTTGGGTTCGAGGCACGCACGACGCTGATCGTCGGGCGGAACAATAGCGGGAAGACGTCAATCGCAGAGCTGTTCCGGCGAATCCTGTCCGGCGGCAGTCTGGCATTACGGCTTGAGGACTTCTCGCTGGGGTGCCAGGAGAGCTTTTGGCAGGCGCTGCAGGCCTACCGCGCTGACCCGCAGTCCGCCGACGCTTGGGAGCAGCTGCCATCGATCCGGCTGGTCCTCGACATCGAGTACGACACGGACGCTCCGGATCTCGGGCCGCTGGGCAACTGCATCATCGACCTCAACGACGACTGCCACGAGGCTCGCCTGGAGTTTCGGTTCGGCCCAAAGGCTACGGCACCCGAGACGTTTTTTGCTGACCATTTGGTCCCGCTGGAGGATGCGGCGAACGACCGCTCCCGTTTCTACAGGAATCTCGGCCAACGGCTCCCCACCGCCTATGTGGGAACGCTGGAGGCCGTTGATCCCAACGATGCCACCAACCGCAAGTCGCTCGAGACCAAGTTGCTTACGACGCTGGTTGGGGTCGGCTTTATCAACGCCCAACGCGGTCTCGACGACGACACCATTCGTGAGCGTGATGTCTTGGGTAAGGTCGTCGAGGTGCTGTTCCAGTCGGCCCTGACTGATGACATCAATCCCGAAAGACGGACGACCGCAGAGCAGCTCAAGGAAGTGGTGGAGGCGATCCAAGGCGACGTCCACGATAGCTTCAACTCGGGTCTGACCTCGCTGCTGCCGACGTTCGACCTGTTCGGATACCCCGGGTTGTCGGATCCCGGACTCGTGACTGAGACGAGCTTCGACGTGAACAAGCTTCTCAAAGACCACACGAAAGTCAGGTATCGGGGCGTCAACGGTATGACGCTCCCTGAGACCTACAGCGGTCTTGGGACCAGGAACCTCGTCTACATGCTCCTGCAGCTGTTGAGCTTCTTTCGAGAATATCAGGCAATGCCGACCTCAGCCGGCGTCCACCTCATCTTCATCGAGGAGCCGGAGGCGCACCTCCACCCTCAGATGCAGGAGGTCTTCATCCGTCAGCTTGAGCGGGTCACGGCCGCGTTCGTGGCGCAGCTGAACGCCGACCAACCGTGGCCGGTGCAGTTCGTCGTGACGACGCACTCCCCACACATGGCGAACGAAGCAAGGTTCGAGAGTCTCCGCTACTTTCTCTCCGTCGCCGATGGCGAGGGAGTGCGCCGTTCGCTCGTCAAGGATTTGCGTCAGGGCATGGCGGGTGCCGAGCCGGCGGTGCGCGAATTTCTCCACCAGTATCTCACGCTCTCGCGTTGTGACCTGTTCTTCGCCGATAAGGCGATCCTGATTGAGGGCACGTCGGAGCGGCTCCTGCTTCCGTCCATGATCCGAAAGACTGACGAGACGGCGGCCGGGCAGCCGCAGCTCAGCAGTCAATACCTGACAGTCATGGAGGTCGGCGGCGCGTACGCGCACCGGTTCTACGATCTTCTCAGCTTCCTCGAGCTGCGCACGCTCGTCATCACCGACATCGACTCCGTGGCTCCCAATGCCAACAATAAGCGTGTCGCGGTCCCGGTGGCGCAGGGGGCCTTCACTAGTAATGCGTGTATCAAGGACTGGTTCGCGCCCGATGTCTCGCCTGCGCAGCTTCTGGCGAAGACAGCTGACGAGAAGACAAGCGGCGGCAGGCGGCTGGCCTATCAGATCCCGGAACAGGATGGCGGCCCCTCCGCCCGGAGCTTCGAGGACGCGTTCATCCTCGCGAACCCGGATCTGTTCGAACTCGGCGGGGGCGATCGAGCGGCGCTCGCTTACGAGCATGCGGCCGAGCAGAAAAAGTCTAGCTTCGCCCTCGAGCACGCTATCGAAAGCACAGCTTGGAGGACGCCCAGATATATCGCCGAGGGTTTGCGGTGGCTCGCCGCGGGAAATCCCGCTCCGGTTCTTCCGCCCGACGCGGTGGCGGCGGAGCTGGTCGCTGAGGTGATCGGCATAGACGTTGCCGACCACGGACAGCCGGCCCATGGCTGATGGGGAGAGCCCGGCTGACGCTGCCGGCCGCGCCGCGTTGGAGCGCGTTTTTGCATGCTTTGACGAAGGGCGTAGCTTTCGTCTCGAGGCCGGTGCCGGTGCGGGCAAGACCTACTCGCTGGAGAAGGCCCTCCGCAGGCTGCTCGCACTGCGCGGTTCCGAGCTCATGCGCAACCGGCAGCAGATCGGCTGCATTACCTTCACGAACGTCGCGAAGGACGAGATCGCGTCCCGCGTCCAGGCGCATCCCGCTGTGCGGCCGGAGACGATTCACGGCTTCTGCTGGTCGCTGTTGCAGGACTTTCAGCCAGAAATTCGTGCATTAGTACCGACGCTCGAAGGCTGGGCCGACCGGCTCGCCGAGGCGGATGTCGCCGAAATTGGTGTCCGGACCATCCAATACGAACTCGGCTATCCTAGGGTGACCGAAGCGGAATTGACGCTGCGGCACGAGGACGTGCTCACGCTCATGACCGCACTACTCGCCCGGCCCAAGTTCCGGGCCGTGATGACCGCGCGCTTTCCGGTTCTCCTTATAGATGAGTATCAGGATACGGACGCTGGCTTCGTGAACGCTCTGAAGCAGCACTTCCTCGACACCGGAACCGGCCCGGTCGTGGGACTCTTCGGTGACCACTGGCAGAAGATCTATGGCGACGGATGCGGAGCGGTTGAGCACGCCGCGCTCCAAGTCATAGACAAGAACGCGAACTTCCGGTCGGTAGGACCCATCGTTTCGGTGCTAAACCGCATGAGGCCTGCGCTTCCGCAGATCCCGAGCGACGCCGACGCGCCGGGCGAGGCGCGGCTTTTCCATACCAACGCTTGGCCGGGGCAGCGGCGCACGGGTCAGGGGGGCGGGCACTGGACTGGAGATACGAGCGCCGAGGCGGCCCGCGCCTACTTCGACCATCTCAAGGGCAGGCTCATCGGCGAAGGCTGGGATTTCGCGGTCGAGCGGACGAAGATCTTGATGCTCAGCCATAGCGTCCTCGCACGGGAGCAGGGCTATCCGACGATCCAGCAGATCTACGGTCAATTCAACGACCCGTGGCTGAAGAAGGAAGATCCGCACATCAAGTTCCTCGCGGATCAGGTGGAGCCAGCATGCGCCGCCTTCCAAGCGCAGCGCTACGGCGAGATGTTCGGATGCCTCGACGCCGGTCACCCAAGCATCCGCCGTCATAAAGACAAGGCGGCGTGGTCCCAGTCTTTCCAAGAGCTCATCGAGCTCAGGCATAGCGGGACCATTGGACAGGTGATCGACTTCATGCGGGCGCAGGGGCACATGCGCGTTCCCGAAGCGGTTATCGATCGCGAAAATCGGCTTGCTGCAGTGGGAGATGTTCCTACGGAAAACGAGCCGCGCAGGGTGACCCAGCTACGGAGGCTCCGCGACGTTTCCTATGCGGAGCTGATGGCGGTGGATGCCTTCATTGACGGCCACACGCCGTTCGCGACAAAGCACGGGGTTAAGGGAGCTGAGTTCGAGAACGTCCTCGTTATCGTCGGTCGCGGTTGGAACAAGTATAACTTTGGTCAAATGTTGGAATGGCTTGATCCGGGACCTCCTGGAGACAAGACGGCCTCCTTTGAGAGCAATCGTAACCTTTTCTACGTGGCCTGCTCGCGTCCGAAGCGGAGGCTGGCGCTCCTGTTTACGCAGGTGCTCAGCCAGGCTGCGCTGGCAAAGGTTCTTGACTTGTTCGGTGCGGAAAATGTTATTGCTCTGCCCGCTGACCCATCCGTCGCGTGATCGACTGCTTCCCACCCCTTCCGCGCTATTCGCTCTGCTAATCTAGGCCGTCGCCCGCTGCTAAGTTCGACATGAACGGGTGTCCGAAGTCGGGAAGCGGCCAGGCGCCTTTGAACGTCTGGTTGTGGGCGTTTTAAGACGGGGTATCGCCGGGGTACATCGCCGCATCGAGTGCGGCGGAATACAGCATAGCAGCGGGATTGGCTTGGTCGTGGCGGAGTGTGTCTCCGTCGCGGCAATGTCTGGTTTGGAGGTTAGCTGCCGTTTGCCGTTAGTGATATGCTAAGTCGATGACCGACCGTTATGAGCCTGATTCCGACTTTTTGAAGGCGGTAGTTGCCGAGGAAGTGCCGCTTTCAGGCTCGGACTTTGCTGACGTGAACATGCGGCAACTCATCGCGATGACGCGGGACGACGACCCATCTAACCGTGATTGGGCGACGATGCTCCTTGCGTCAGAGGGCGCAGATACGCCGGAAATTCGCGAGGCATTGCTATCGGCCGCGAACGACGAAAACGACGTCGTGAGAGCAGAGGCGCTCGTCGGTATTGCAAGGCGCGATCGAGATCTGGCGCTACCGCTCGTCCTGAAAGCGTTGTCTGGCGAATGGGCGATCATGCCCCTTTTTGAGGCCGCTGCATTGGTTGCTGATCCGGCCTTAGTGGATGTGCTAAAGCCTTGGACTGAACCGTCAGATAATGAGTGGCTCGACCAGCTCGCGTGCGACGCCCTAGCAGCTTGCGAAAAGGGCCAGCCCACCTGTAACTGATCAATGTCCGCTCTTGGGCGTAAGGGGACTGGCGGCTTTCTGGTACGGCAGGTGTGAAAGCGGACGTTCGCTCTTTACGGCAACTCAGAGAGCAGATCAGAGGAGCAGACAAGTACGGCAACGAAGTGCGCTGTCGCCAACAAGAAGGTCCAAGAGGTTTTCACAGCAAAAGTGCGGCCAATCAGTGCCCCGTACAAAGGAAACTGGAGCAGCCCCACGCTCATAGCGACAGGCCCTATTGCCCCCTCAAGCTGACTAAGGAGCATGCTGAAAGGGAAGAGCACGCGTGCCGTGACGTAGGAACCGTGCCCGGCGCCACCTGACATGATCGCTGCAAGGATCGCTGGCCCCGTGACGAGGGTTCCAATCCCGACCCCGCGCCATGTTGGCTCGAAGCGCCTTAAACCGCCCGTTCGTAAATCGGCGTCGAAAAGCGAGACCCTGCTGCTAGGGAAGTAGTTGACTGCAATCTTTTGAAAATTGCCGGTCAGGGAGGGGTTCCGATCGGTAGTCCCCTACCATGTAAGTTTCAACGCAGTTCCGATGGCTTAGCGATACTTTGCCAGAGCCGAGCTTTCGGCGCCGATCCACAGCCGGCGCCATCGAATGATGGGAGCACAAATTTGGTTCTCGCTCGGTAAAATCGTGACGGAAATATCGCGGCCATGCATCTATGCTGTGGTCAGGAGCAAAATGAGGCACGTAACTACTGAACTCGTAAACTGGGTTGCCCGGCAGATTCTGCCGCACGAGCCCGAATTGCGACGGTGGCTCCGGGCCGGATTTCCCGGCATTGATGTAGATGATGTCGTCCAGGAGTCCTATTGCCGGTTGGCCGCGTTGGCAGATTTCAAGCGCGTAGAGGATCCGCGTCGTTATCTGTTTCAGACAGCACGCAACGTGGTCCTGACCGAGCTACGCCGGGCTCGCGTCGTGCGTATCGAGGCCGTTGGAACCATTGCCGATCTCGAACTTGCACTAGCTGCCGACCATCTGTCACCTGAACGTATCGTCGCAGGGCGGGGACTATTAGCGAAAGTCGAACATCTTCTAGCCGCGCTTCCAGAGCGAAGCCGAACCATTTTTCGCATGCGAAAAGTCGAAGGACTATCGCAGCGCCATATCGCAGAAGCATTGGGCGTGACTGAGATGATCGTCGAAAACGATCTGGCACGGGGATTAAAAATTATCCTTGGTGGCCTTTCAACAGATGACAGGGCAGACTTGCCATCGCGAAACGAAAGGAACCGCAATGCGCGACCATCCTGACGCTATCGACGTTGCTGCAGCGCGGTGGGTCGCGCGGCTGGATCGCGCACCAGACGATGCGAACTTGGCATTCGAGGTCGACCGTTGGTGTGCAGAACATCCGCGCCACGTTGGTGCCTTGCTGCGTGCTCGTGCTGTTTGGAGTGGGTTGGACGCGGCCGATGCCCGCATAGTAGCGAGACCGTTATTCTCTCGTCGGCTAGTACTGACGGTCAGCGGGGCCTTAGCGGTTGCTGCCGCGGCCGTAGGCGTGGTCTGGCTAGAAACACACGGCAGTATGGGGATAGAAACGGCTGTCGGTGAACGCCGTCTAGCCAAGCTTGAAGACGGATCAACCATCGTTCTCAACACCGCTAGCCGCACTCGCGTTCGAATGACGCCGGAGCAGCGGTCGGTAGCGCTTGACGATGGCGAGGCCTGGTTCGCGGTAGCAAAGGATCATGCTCGACCGTTTGTGGTCTCTGCAGGCGACGTCCGGGTTCGTGCGGTTGGGACGGCCTTCGCGGTTCGCCGTTATCTGGGCCGCGCTGAAGTGACTGTAACGGAAGGGCGTGTTCGAGTCTGGTCAGTTGCTGCCCCGGAACGCTTCGTCATGTTAAGCGCTGGCAAGCAAGCTAGCGTAGCAGATGTGTCCGGTACCGCCGAAACCGTCGTCGCAAATGCGAAGCCCGCCGAGTCATTAGCATGGCGACAGGGTGAAATCATACTCGATGGTATGACTTTTGGCGACGCTGCAGCCGAGTTCAACCGGTACAATAGGCGACAATTATCCGTCGATACACAACTCGCCGACCGCAGGATCGTGGGTTGGTTTCGCACCGATGATCTGGACGGATTCGCACGCGCGGCTGCGATGATGACGGGTGCGAAGATCGAGAGGGACGGCACTGATTTACGGATCGTAAAATAAATCTCGCAAATCCTGACGGAAACGGGAGTGCGACGCATCTTCTCCTGCAGACGCGCAAAAGACGCGGTCGGCAGATCGTAAGGGGAGGATTATAATGCGTTCGCAGTTCTATATGGGCCTTATGTTGACCAGCGTCGCGGTTGCCGCATCGCCAGCAGTTGCTTTCGGACAGACCCGAAACTTTGATGTCGCCGCGCAGTCTGCATCGACCGGTATCGTCGCATTCGCACGCCAGGCGGGCATTCAGATCATTGCGCCTGAAGACGCTACGCGCGGTCGACGGATCGTCGCAATCAAGGGCAATCTTGCAGTCGCCGACGGCCTCCGCCGGATCGCTAGCGCCTCAGGTCTCAAGATCGTGTCATTCAATGGCCGCACGGCTGTGCTCGCGACTGGGGTTATGGCGCCGCCCCGCTCGACAACTCAAGTATCAACCGCAGTTGCGCAGGATACAACCGCCCCAACTGCGGTGAGCGCCTCTGAGGAGAACGCGGACATAGTCGTCACGGGGCAAACAACCCGTAATCGAGCTCTAATAACATCGTCAGCTGATATTACGTTAGCGTCGCGTGCTGATATCGACCGCAAGGCTCCGCGGTCAACCGCCGACATGCTCGAACTGATTCCCGGCATCTTCGTCGAGTCGACCGCGGGCGCCGTATCCAACAATTACTCGGTGCGCGGTCTGCAAGGTGGCGGCCAGCGCTTCATCCAGCTGGAAGAGGACGGGATGCCGATCCTGTACAGCGGCGGCGGTGCCGATTTCTTCTTCGACCAGGACCTGACCATCGATCGCCTCGAAGCGGTGAAAGGCGGCTCGTCGGGCGTGCTGACCGTCAATGGTGCCGGCGCGACGATCAACTTCATCTCAAAGACGCCGAACTTCACGCGTACCGAAGCGATGGCGCGCGGCAGCTACTACAATTACGGCCAGAAGCGTGGCGAAGTCTACCTGTCGTCGCCTATCACCGACAAGCTGGCATTCAACGTGGGCGGCTATTTCCAGTCGAGCCCCGGCGTGCGCGACAACCCGTTCGACTATCGCGGCTGGCGCATCAAGGGCGCGCTGGAATATCGCCCCGAGGCCGGTGGCTATATCCGGATCTCGGCCAAGGGCGGCGATATCGAGAATGCCTATTACGCGGATCAGCCGTACCGCTTCACCGATGGCGAGCCGAGCGGTATCCCAAGCCTCAGCACTCAGTTCGGCAATGTCGGCGGTGATGCATTCAAGAGCATCCAGGTCCCGGTCTCGACCTTCGCGCATCCAAGCGGCTTCCGCGAATTCCGTTATCAGGATGGTATCAAGTCGAAGACTGCTCAGTTCCGCATCGACATGGAAACGCCGGTCAGCGACAGCGTCAACCTGTTCCTGCACAGTCGCTACCTGAAATACTCGTACGACTTCAACGGCCTGTTCCCCGGCTCGGGCACCGGAAACGCCGGTCTGACCAGCGCCGTCAACTATCTGACGCCCGGCGCCGGTTCGCCGATCAACGACCTTTTGACCGCGGGTCGAACGGCGTTCCCGACCGCGACGCGGTTCGGCATCCGCAACCTGCGGACCGGCACCGTGCTGGGTAGCAACCAGACTGCGGATCTGAATGCGCTGAACGGCAATGGCTTTCTCCAGCGCACGACGCTCAACCACGATTACATCGACGGCAAGGATTTTGGTTTGAACGGCGGCGGCACGTGGGAATATGAGAGCGGCGGGTTCAAGAACTCGCTGACCGTCGGCGCGATGTATTACGACGTGACGCGCGAGCAGGACCAGTCGGCGACGGCGAGCGTCGTCAACGACGTGCGGTCGAACAGCGACATCTACGATATCGTCGCGCTGAACGCGGCAAACGGCGTCGTCGGCACGCTGTCCGACAACGGCCTGGTTTCATATGGTGACTGGGGCGCGGGCATCCGCACGCGCAAGGACTCGACCGTCTCGTTTTATGCCAATGACGAGCTGTCGATCGGCGACCTGCATCTCGACGGCGGCATCCGCTGGGAGCGCGACTCCGCGACGTTCCTGGACGGCCAGGCAGCGGCGGTGAACCAGCCGGTGCAGCCGAACGTGCCCGGCCTCATCCGCACGGTCGGATCGACCTTCGACGGGACCTTTGCACGGACGCAGCGGACGCAGTCGAAGGCAGCGTACACCGCCGGCGCGAACTATCAGTTCACGCCCAACCTCGCGATCTACGCACGCTATGCGAACGGTTTCCAGACCAACAACACCGATCCGATCACGACGATCGAGCTATATGAGGCGGGCGTCCGCTATCAATACCAGCGCTTCATCAGCGGCTCGGCGACTGTTTTCCAGACCAACTTCAAGAACCAGAACTACAATTTTGCCAACCCGACTAACCCGTCGCAACAGCAGAACATCAACGCCGACCTGCGCACCCGCGGCGTCGAAGTGGATGTGAACGTCCGTCCGATCACGTGGTTCTCGGTCGATTTCCAGGGCGTGTTCCAGCAACCCAAGCTACTGAACCTGGAGATCGACGGCGTCAGCCAAGGTGCGCAGTACGAAGGCAACCGCCCTGAACGGACGCCCGCCAAGCTGTTCACGATCACGCCAGCGATCAAGCTGCCGCATGGCCTGGGCGAAGTGTACGGCCGCTACAAATATGTCGGGCGCATCTTCGCCGATGCCGGCAACGGGGTCGCGCTGCCCAGCTACGGCGTGACCAGCGCGGGGATCACGATTAACGTCAACGAGCGGATCCAGGCGAATTTCAACGCGGACAACATCTTTAACGTCGTTGGCCTGACCGAGGGCAATCCACGGCAGGGCCAGACACAGGCGGTAACCGATGGCTATTTCTACGCCCGCGGCATTGTCGGCACGACCTATGGCGGATCGGTCACGCTAAAATTCTGATCGACCGACGATGTGGGGGTTCAAACGGGGCGGCGAGCAGGCGACTGTTCTGCCGCCCCTTTTCGCGGAGTGACAATCATGATGACGATAGCGCGCACGGCGATGGCAGGTGGCCTCGCACTTCTCACCTGCGCGGCGGCGCCGATCACGGCTCGACCAGAGCTTGCATATCAATTGACCGAAGGAAAGAACCTCAACGCCTTCGTCCGCGACAAGGCGGTGGCGGCGCATGTCCTACTGCGCAACGGTGACGATCCGCGCATCCTGGTAGCGTTTCCGGCGGGCAACAGCGGTGTCGGCCTGTGGTTCGCGAACACCGCACGCCCCGTGACCTGGCGGCTGGACCAGGCGCCGCTACCGCTGAACCGCGGGAGCCTGCACGGTATCGTCGCGGTCGCGACCGCCGATGCGGCGCGGTTGGTCCCGAAGCAGGCGGTGTTGTCCAATATCCGCTTCCTGCGCGACTATCAGGCGGTCGGTACGTTTCCCAAAGAGCTCACCGCGACGCCGGTAACCGCCGGGGACACGATCACGTGGCGCCGCAAGCGCCTCGACGGGGCGGCAGGCTATGAACTGACGCTGCGGGTTGTCGAGGGGCGGATCGATCAGGGCGCGATCGTTGCCGGCGCGAACGGGCAGATCCGGTTGGCGATCACGGCCCTAACCGGCGACGCACCGCTGACCCCGATCCCGGCGGCGGAGTTGCTCAATGCGACGGCGGCCGCCGATCCCGCGGCGCGCAATGCACTGGCGTTTCTCAGCTACCGGGAGAAGTTCCTGGCAGGTTCCTGGCGCTTCGATACCTATTTCGGGCGCGACACGCTGATGTCGTTGCGGCTGCTGATGCCGGCGCTCAACCCCGTCGCGATCGAGTCGGGCCTCAACGCGGTCATCGCACGATTGTCGCCTGGCGGCGAAGTCGCGCATGAAGAAGGGATTGGTGAATTTGCGATCCTCGCCAATCGCAAGGCGGGCCGCAGCGGTGACGCCGCCGAACTCGACTATGGCATGGTCGACGACGATTACATGCTTGGGCCGGTCGCCGCCGACTATCTGCTCGGGGCGGACAAGGCACGTGCGTTGGCCTATCTGGCCGCGCCGCTAGCAAGCGAGAGCCAGCCAGAGCGCCGCGAGCCGGTCGGTGCGGCGCTGGTTCGCAATCTCCGCTTCGTGCTGGCGCAGGCAAGTGCGTTCGCCGCAGACCCATCGGCCCGCAACCTCGTTGCGATCAAGCCCGGGCGGATGACCGGCGAGTGGCGCGACAGCAATGAAGGCCTTGGCCGCGGTATCTACGCCTATGACGTGAACGCCGCCCTAGTCCCCGCGGCGATCGAAGCCGCAGACCACCTCGTGCAGGCCGGACTACTCGACAGATATCTGTCGGCGGACGATCGCGCGGCGTTTGGGCGGGCCGGCACGATGGCCGACGTCTGGCGGACAAAGGCGCCCGCGCTGTTCCGTGTCGAGATCCCTGCTGCAACGGCCGCGGCGGACGTGCGGCGGTATGCAGCGACCCTCGGCGTGCCCACAGCACCGGCGCTGGCGGCACTGGGCAAGGCCCCGGTCGTATTTCATGCGCTGTCTTTGGGCGCCGATGGCGCGCCGGTGAAGATCGTCAATTCGGACGAGGGCTTCGCGCTGTTGTTCGGGCGACCGTCCTCAATCGATCTCGATACCTTTGTGGGCGGGATCATGCGGCCCTTCCCGGCGGGTCTGATGACCGACATTGGCTTGCTGGTAGCCAATCCGGCGTTCGCCGATGGGGCAGCACAGGCGCGCTTTACGCCCGCGGCATATCACGGCGCAGTCGTCTGGTCGTGGCAGCAGGCGTTGTTGGCGGCGGGGCTTGAACGCCAGTTGCACCGGACTGACATGCCCACGGCGACCCGGACTCGGCTCAGGACCGCACAGGCGGCGTTGTGGCGCGCGGTCGCTGCAGGCAGGACGATCCGCGGATCGGAACTCTGGTCTTGGGCGTACAAGGACGGCGGCTACCACATCGTCGCATTCGGCGCGGGCAAAGCCGATGTCGACGAATCGAACGCGGCGCAATTATGGAGCACGGTCTATCTGGCCGTGCAGCCGCCCGGAACTCGCTAACCGGCGAAGAAACCAGTGATCGTCAGGCGTCCGGTTTGCGGATCGGACGCCAACGACACACCGTCCGCGATCTCACCCGAATGCAGCAGGCTGCTGCGATACAGCAGCGCCCGATTGTACACGCCGTCGATGCGCGCAATCCGTTCGAACAGCGCCGTGTCACCGGCGATATAGGACTCGGGGGCGCCGTGCTTCACCAGATCCCGATTGAGCGCGGCGAAATAAGGATCGCGGCGACTGGCGTCGATCGTCTCGAACCCGGTCGAACGATGCCGGTAGAACGCGGTACCGCCGGTTTCGTCGGGCACGAGATAATGGATCAGCGCTAGCCGTCCAGACTCCATCGCATCAACGTGCGGCAGGCGTTGTTCGATCGACAACGCGGACGGCGCCATCGTCACGATCGAGAAGCGCGCCTCAAGCAGCGACAGCCCGGCCGACATCCCAAAAACCTGCTTCGCGATCGTCGCGATGAGCGCTCCTTGTTCGCGCATATAGCTATCGGGAAGCGACGCGGCGATGCCGGGGTAATGTCGTCCTGCCGGGCCATAATCCTGCGTCGCGGCAAAAACTCTCAGCGCGTGGGGATCGGGGACGAAGTGATCGATGACGACCACGGGTTCCCCCTCTGTACCGATACGACGTGCCCGCACGTCGGGCGTCGTCATCGCGCGGCAACCTGCGGGGCAACGAGCGCTGCGATCGCCGCGTCATGCAACGGCAGCGTCGGCGCCGCACGCGCGATGACCGCCTCGATCTGGTCGAGCTGGCGGCGGTTTGTTGCCGCATCGAGGGTATCGGCCAACGGCGCATGGCCCAAGGCACCCACCCCCTGCCCCTCCAGCACGGCGAGCCAGCTTGCCTCGCGGAACAGTTCGTCGGCACTCAACATCAGACGTCCGGCGCGCGTATATTGCGCCATTTTGTCGACCAGCGTGGGAGGCGGCGTCATATGACGAGTGTGTTGCCAGAGCGGCGCGTCATGGCCCTGCGTGGCGTGATAGTGCAGGATCAGAAAGTCGCGGATGCCGTCCATGTCACGTGCGAACAGCGTGTTGAACTGACGCGCCAGTACGGGGTCGCAATCGGCGTCCGGGAAGAGCGTGATAAGCTTGGCGATTCCGCTCTGGATCAGGTGGATACTGGTCGATTCGAGCGGCTCGAGGAACCCCGATGCCAGCCCGATCGCGACGACATTGCCGCGCCATGCCTCGCGCCGGAACCCTGCGGTAAAGCGCAGCATCCGTGGATCTGCCAGCGCTTCACCGTCTAGGTTGGAGAGCAGGGTCGCCACCGCCTCGTCGTCCGACACGAAACTGCTCGCATAGACGTAGCCGTTGCCGGTGCGGTGCTGGAGCGGGATCCGCCACTGCCAGCCGGCGGGGCGCAGCGTCGACCGCGTAAACGGCGTCGTCGCGGCGATGCGCGCGCACGGCACCGCGACTGCGCGGTCGCAGGGCAGCCAATGCGACCAGTCCTCGAACTGCGCGCCCATCGTCTCGCCGATAAGCAGGGCACGAAAGCCCGAGCAGTCGATGAAGAGATCGCCCTCCAATCGCTCATCCCGGTCGCTCGTCAAAGCGGTCACGAAGCCCGTGTCGGGATCACGCTTGATGTCGCGCAACAGGCCCTCGTGTCGGACGACACCGCGTTTTTCGGCAAGTTGGCGCAGGTGGCGGGCGTACAGGCTGGCGTCAAAATGATAGGCATAGCCGAGCGTCGAAAGGATCGACCGCGGATCGTCCACGGGCTTCGCGAAGCGGCCGGCGGCGGCAAGCTGCGCGGCGAGTGAATAGGTTGAAAGCGGCCGATCGAGCCCATCCCCCTTAGCCCGCAGCCAGTGCTGGTGGAACGGCACTGGTCCAAGATCGACGCCGTAGCGACCAAACGGGTGGAAATACCGCGTGCCAGGTCGCGCCCAATCGACAAATTCGATGCCGAGCTTGAAACTCGCTTTCGTCGCCGCGACGAACGCCGCCTCGTCCAGTCCGATCAACTGGTTGAACCAATGGATCGTCGGGATAGTCGCTTCGCCGACACCGATAGTGCCGATTGCGTCAGATTCGAGGATGCTGATCTCGACCAGGTCGCCGAACGTGGCGCTCATGGCTGCGGCGGTCATCCACCCCGCGGTTCCTCCGCCAAGGATTACAAGACGTTGCACGCGCTTCATGCCACGCAGTCCTGCGCAATTTCTCTTGGATAGCAAGCTGCTTCCTTACTCATGCCGGCGCGACGGTTAGCGTCGATGGGTACCCGGTAGCCTGCAGTCCCGGTTGGCCAGCGGCGTTCTGCCGGCGCGTGATCGGTCAAACTAGCCCGCGTGAACTAAGCCGTGCGCAAGCTCCGTAGCGAGGCAGCCAGTCGGACACGTTGGACCCAATGTCGGACGCTCGGGTTGCGAAGCACGGCTCCCGAAAGCTGCCATTCGTTCAGCGCGATTTATCCCCGGTCCGGTCACTCCTGATGCAAAAATTCAAAAGTTTTGCATCAGGCCAGCCGGGCAAGCGGTAGTTTGCCGGCGCGCAACATAGGCTTTATCCGCAATCCTCGGATGGGGGAGCGACATGCCAGAGTTTCAAGGGAAGAAGATCACGCGAGCAGAAGAGTCTGCTCGTCATGCGTACCGGCGTTCGTTGGAGAAGTCTCTTCGAACGCAGGCAAGGAACACGGGCTGGAAATCGGCTGGCGGGTCAATCTTTCGCGAACAGGCAGGCTGGTTTATTGCGGCGAGTCCAGGTGTTTATATTTACGAGCATTTAACGAAAGCTGTCATTAGGGTGAAGCCGATGGCAATCGACCCTATTTTTTGGGACCTTGTGGGTCTGCCCGAAAATCGGGAGCAGCCGCTTTCTTTCCGAGCCAACGGGGCTTGGACGTGCCGTCCACCGTATTTTGCCGAACTCGATATCGAAGAGCACACCGACTCCGCAGTCGTCGCCGATCGTATGATCGCCGCTGCAACAGATCAGCTAGAAAATGTACTGCGGTCTTACACCCTTGATGCCTTCCTACTCACATGTCGCGATGGGGCCGAAGCCAATGAAAGCTACCTTCCATGTATCGTCACCACTCTCATCGCCTTGGGGCGCGAAGACGAGGCACTGGTGGCTTGTGAAGGAGCTTCTACGCGGGGGTTTGGTGGGGGGTTCCTTGCCCCGGAAGGCTCATTCGTAGACATGGCGACCGCCTATCTGCGACGGCTGGTCGCGGATGCTACACGGCATTGAATGCCCGCCATTCGCGCGCTGATGCAAAAGTCACGGATTTCGCATCAGCCCGAGAACGGTAGGAAAGCTAGGTATCTGCCGATGCAAAAATCCGATGCATTTGGCGGGCGCGTTCGATGGCGGGTTTCTCGGAGTGCGGCCCCGAAAGCCGCCCGTCCGCTTTCCTCCCCAAAACGGCCATTCCGCTTTCGCCCAATCCTTGCCGTTCCCGGCTACCGTTACGCTTCCCGTTTGCGGACATCCGTTAATTCGGTAAGTTGGTCGCGGGACCTGACGCTGTCGGAACCGACGGAACTAGCGACCGTAGCGTTTGGCGGGTTCGAGCCCCACTCGTAGGTCCGGTGCCGGCCGATTGCGAACATCGGCTTGGCAGGGCATCTTGCACAGATGGCACAGTCCAATTCAGTGGCGCGGCGGACCCGGCTTGGTACATGGCGCGGGGTCGGTATTGGAACCCTCGTCACGGGCCCGGCTATCCTTGCAGCGATCATGTCAGGTGGCGCCGGGCATGGTTCATACATCACGGCACGCCTGCTGTTCCCTTTCAGCATCCTCATCAGTCAGCTTGAGGGGTCAATAGGGCCTGTCGCTATGGGCGTGGGGCTGCTCCAGTTTCCCTTATACGGCGCACTGATTGGCCGCACTGTTACTGCGAAAATTTCTTCGATCTTCTTGTTGGCGACAGCGCACCTCGTTGCCGTACTTGTCAGCTTCTCAGGCCTGCTTTCTGAGTTTCCGTGAAGAGCGAACGTTCGCTTTCCTCTCCAGGCCGGCCGTTCCGGGTTTCCTTCAATCCCGGTCATTCCGCTTCCGCCCACTAGCGGATATTGCCGTCTGTTGGCACTCTCGCCCGCGTGATAACTGAAACGATCAGTGCCGCATTGACGTGGGCAATCTTGCTGCTGGTCCCGCCCGTCGCGGGCTATTGGCTTGGGAAGGTCAGGTCGCCTTTGACACGCTTGTCTCTTCTGGCACTGCTTATATCGACGCCGGTCATTCTGCTGACGACCGCTATGATCCTGCTGCCCTCGGCGCCGCCGAGCGATTTTGACTGGTGGATGGCGGGCATAATCATGATCACGCCGGCCATCGTGATCTGGGCGATTCTCGCCGGGACAGGCTACATTTTCAGCCAAAGGAGCTTCCGCTGACCGTTCCATTCCGGCCATTCTGCCTCCGCCAAACCGTCGCCGTTTGAGCACCTTGTCGAATTGCAGAAAACCGAGCATTGATTGCTCAGTATGTATCAATAAAATGGGGACATGAAAGCGCCGTTACTTCGATACGCCATCACAGCATACAGTGAGTGGGAGACACTCGACGTTGAGACCGATTGCCCCGATGATGGATACGCTATCAATAAAGCACGTCGCTATGGATCGCTTCAACACATCAGCACGAACTTTCCATCAGTGATCTTCGCTCATGTCGCGTCTGATGAGCCAGACGCCCCCCGCGACGTAGGAACGTGGGAATATCGTTTGAGGCATACCAAGAAACCAGGTTTTATTTGGCATCCTGGAACATGGCTGCAGCGCCCGATGCCGGAAGATCGACCTGCTATTCGACGTTGGGCGGCGGGATTTGCGGACGGTAGTTAACCGTTGTTCGATTTCGGAGGCCGACTGTCTGCTTTGGTTCCCATACCGTCATTCGGCTTCCCCTGGTGTCGGACAATCACGTTATCGAGGTGCCTCCTGATTGCGGTCGTTCGTACTATCGTGGATGGTGCGACGATGAAGGCTCCAGTTTCTCTTGCGCTGCTCGCGGCACTTCCTACGCTTGTGCATGCTGATCCAATCGCGAGCGGTCCATTCTATCTGCGACATGACGCATCGACGGCCGAAAAGAACGATATCGTCGCAGTGACCGTTGATGCTCAGCAGTTAACTGGCGGCACAGTATATCTTTGTTCAACATCTGATTCTCTGTCGTTTAGGAGACAGTCTCAAAACGCTGTGCGTGCTGAACTAATTGCCAAAGGCATATCAAGCGGCATAATCAGCGTTGGACGGCGCTGCAGAAGCGCTTTGCGTCACCCTCCCGTTTCAGAAGCTGCGAAGAATGCCGTAGTGTTAATAGTAGGGCCAAGCGGTCGCTAACCGTGTTTTTTCGCTGATAGCAGACGGGCCGCTTTCCTTCCCCATCTAGGCCATTCCGCTTCCGCCCAGAATAAGTCATTCGGGATGGCTGTTGCGCTTCATGATTGCGGACGTTCAGCGGGAGGGTTAGCTACCGCTCATGCGAACCGCCCTGAACGCGCCTGATGAAGCTCTGGATGATGCCGAGCGAGTGTTTGTAGCCAAGGTCCGAGAGCACGGCTGGTTCGATACCGCAGTGTTTGGCGACACTGAAGGGCCGGGGTTCTCGTTTACTACGGGGTTGTGGGTGAACACGGGTCAGCCAGAATTGATCATGTTCGGCATGAAGCGTGAGATAGCCCATGACGTGTTCTGGGAGTTGTTCCGAGAGGCTAAGGCGGGGTTACCACTGCCGGTAGGCGAGCCAACCGATAGAGCGTTTGAAAACCTGCTTGCCTATGCCTTTCCGGTGGCAAAGCGGTTCTACCGAGATCACCTCGGCTGGAGCCGATGGTTTTACGGTAGCGACGATTTCCCATGCCTTCAGATTGTTTGGCCGGATCGGAGTGGCGTTTTCCCATGGGAGCAGGAGTTCGACACAGCTTTTGCAATCGACCAGATCGATCTTACAGAAAATGGGTGGGAGTCAGCACTTACGGGGTAAGTCCGCTTTCCTTCCCATTCCGGCCATACCGCTTTCGCTCAATAGCGCACGCGGGGGCGGCGTGTTAGCAGAAGAGGTGTCACGTCGATTCCTTGCCCATCCTCTCGTCATTTGGCTTCTCGTCGTGAGCGCTGCGTTCGTGGTTGAGACTGCCTTTCGGGGTAGGACTGAGGCCATTGCGAACATCCCATTTCGAGCAATAGCAGTAGCCGTCACGATTTTTTGGACGCGTCGTTCAGCGCGGAGCCGCCTGGCCGATCATTGATTGGCACTAAGAAAACCGGTCGTTCGTGATGCAAAAATCAAGGATTTCGCATCAGCCCGAAAACGGCAGGAAATCGAGAGCCCCGGCGATGCAAAACACCGATACGTCTGGGATACCCTTTCAATGGTCGATTTCATCGGATGTGGATCGCAAGCGGACGTTCCGCTTTCCTTCCCCATCACGACATTCGCGAGCGGGTAGCCGGGCTTCACAATCGGTCATTCGAAGATGAACCAACGTCCGAAGTTGGGAAGCGGGGGAAGGGGCGTGAGCGTCTGATTGTGGGTCATCTGAGCATCAAACGGGATCGCTAGCGTAATCTGCAGCCGGGAAAACCTGTGCGAGAGCCAAGCCTGCAATACGTGCAGTTGCAAGAAGCTGATCCAGCCCATGCCCATTGCGCGCCTTGGCGGAGAGTCCCGACATGGTCGTGCTGACGAAGTCGGTCAGGCGCCGGGCATCTTCCGGATGGCGGGCAGCGATATAGTCGCGAATCACGGCTTCGGCGGCAAGGCTGATCTCACAGGCAGCTTCGCGCGCGTCGACATCCTTCGCGCGGATGCCCTCCACCACCATGCATCCGCTCGCCATTGGGTCGGCGGTATAATAGCGGGCGGCCTCCTCGAGCACCGCTGCGAGGCAGGCGCCCACGGGCCGGTCGTCCCGCAGCAGATTGGCGAAGGGAATGGCGCTGGTCGCGTTATAACGATCGAGTACGCGGGCGTAGAGACCGGCCTTGCTGCCGAAGGCGGCGTAAAAACTTGGTGGGTTTATCCCAAGCGCGGTGGTGATGTCCGAGACGCTGACCGCGTCATAGCCATGCGCATGGAAAAGCTGCTGCGCGGTACCAATTGCTTCTTCGGGATCGAAGCGTCGGGGCCGACCCCGTGCCCGGGATTTATCTGTAGTCATCATTACAAAACACCTTGACGAGTCTAATCGAGCATTTATGTAGCGAGCCATACATTAATTCTCAAGGATGCACATCATGGCCCTGTTTCAAGCAAAGTCCGTTCTTGTACTGGGGGGTAGTCGCGGTATCGGCGCAGCGATCGTCCGGCGCTTTGCCGCGGAAGGTGCATCCGTAATCTTTACCTATGCGGGGTCTCTAGCGGCCGCGGAGCGGCTTGCGGCAGAGACCGGGGGCAAAGCGGTGCAAACCGACAGCGCTGACCGCGACGCGGTGATCGCGCGCGTGCGGGACAGCGGGCCGCTCGACATTTTGGTCGTGAATTCCGGGTTCGCAATCTTCGGCGATGCGCTCGATCAGGACCCGGACGAAATCGATCGGCTGTTCCGCGTGAATGTCCACGCGCCCTATCACGCCTCCGTCGAAGCGGCGCGGCAGATGCCCGATGGCGGACGGATCATCGTCATCGGCTCCGTCAACGGTGATCGGATGCCGGTGCCCGGCATGGCGTCCTACGCGCTCAGCAAATCTGCGCTGCAAGGGATGGCGCGAGGGCTTGCCCGCGATTTCGGGCCACGCGGCATCACGATCAACATCGTGCAACCAGGGCCGATCGACACCGATGCCAACCCTGAAAACGGTCCAATGAAGGATCTGATGCACAGCTTCATGGCGATCAAGCGCCACGGACGGCCGGAAGAAGTCGCGGGGATGGTTGCATGGTTGGCGGGGCCGGAGGCGGGCTTCGTTACCGGTGGGATGCATACGATCGACGGCGCGTTCGGCGCTTGAACCCAAATGACGACGGTGGCGCGGGCGAGGTTGGTAGCACCATCGCTCGCGTCGTGACCGTTAGCGAAAGCTGTTACGCGTCATCATCAGCAATTGACGATCTACGCTCCTTAACGAAGGTTTGGTTTTGGGAGGCGGCCAGGACGGTTTGAATAGCCGTTCTTGAGTGTCCGCAACTGCAGGGGGCCCAATCCTTCCTTGATGGATCCCGGTTGGTTGCCGTTGGTGCCGCACCGCCGTCCTGATCATGAGCTACAGCGCCTGCGCGACTATCAGCTGCTGAAGTATGCCGGACTTTTTAGGTCATCGATCAGGGAGAGGCCAGCCGGTGCCCAGCCAAGTTCAGCTTGGGTGAGCGCGCTGCTCACTGGGTTGTCAACCGAGACGAACGGCGCCGTAAAGCCAAGCTGGCGTGTGGCGTCGACCTGCGTTCCCGAGCGTAGAGGCAGGCCCAATCGCTGGCTCATGACCTCGGCAATCTCGCGATAGGTGAGCACGTCGTTACCTACGCCGTGGTAGACGCCCCCAAACTTTCCCTTTTCGAGCGCCAGCCTGAACAGCGAGACGGCGTCATTGATATGGACGCCGCTCCAGTGATTGGCGCCCTCGCCGACATAAATAACCTCGCCGTGTTTGCGCGCTGCCAGGGCGAGTTGGGGGATTAGGCCCTTGTCGCCCGTCCCGTGTACTGCGGGCGCCAATCTGACGATCGAGGCTCGCACTTTGCGGGACGCCCAATGCTCCACGAGAGCTTCACTGACAGAGCGGACGTAGCCAGGAGACGCTGCGTTTGGGCAGTCGGTTTCAATGGCAATGCCCCGTGCCGATGCCCCCGAAGCACCAGCTATGCCCATCGTGGCGAAGGCGGTCACTAAGGGTCGCTCAGAACCACCGAGCGCGCTCGCCAGGGCATTGAGGGCCGCGTCGTTGGTCGCTGTAATGGCCTTCATCATTCGTCCCATGATGCCACCAGGCCAGCCACCAAAAACGGCACTGAGCATACGTGTACGCGGCATGTCACCCGGCGAGAAACTGTATGCCAGATGGATTACGCCGTCGGCCGCCTCGGCGCCCTGCCGCAGAACCGAAACGTTGGTAAGGCTGCCAATGAGAGGTTGGACACCGTTCGCTTGCAGCATTTCAGCGGAGGCTTGAGATCTAGCGAGGCCCACAACTTGGTAACCGCGCTTAATGAGGTCATTCGCAATCGCAGGTCCTAGGAAACCCGTTGCGCCAGTGATGAAGACCCGCATGCAGATTACTCCTATTTGTTGTTCAAGGGATTGCGTCGGCATTGCTGAAGGTTAGGTACAGCTCTGCCAGGACCATGTTGGGCACCCAGCATGCCCAGGAAATCACGCGATAGGACAGGATCGGATCGAGCCCGAGTTGAAAGCTAGCCGGCAGGTAGAGTCGCAGCGTTACTGCCGATAGCGTCAGTGCAAACGAGCGGATCATCCAGCGCCGATGCGACGACACTCGTTGTGCTAGGATCTCCCGGACCGCAAATATGGTGGCTGCAATCCAAGCGATACCCAGCAAGCTGAAACCGGTGCCGGCGATAGGTCCTGTGGAGACGCCGGTCGCAAGCACTAGCGCAGCGGTCCCCCCCGTGACGCACCCGGCGACGTAGATTTGCCCGCACATCCGGTGAGCGGCTGTCTGGCGCGTACGAAACACTGGCAGAAACTGCCATGGTCCAACAAAGAGTGCAGTTGCGGCCCCGGTCGCGTGGATCACAAGCCATGGGTTCACATAGGCATTGGCTGCGATTGTCACTGGAACGGGTCCCGCCTTTGCGAGATAGCGATAGGAAACAAGCGCCACAGCGCTACTCAGCATCGCCATGAACGCCCAAGACACGCGTCGCACTAGAGAAGACCGTGGTCGCGGCCTTTCCGTTCGCGGTCGGGGCCAGGACGGCGGATTGGGATCGATCATGCTACAGGCCTCGTATTTCGACACCGTCTAGGCATGAGGCGCTGGACCGACCATGCTCATCCGTCCCCTCATTCATTGTGATCGTCCAAATCATGGATCCACTTTCTGATATTCTGACGTTGATGAAACCGACTGGTTATGGCTTTCGCGGGTTGGACGCGGCGGGGGATTGGGCACTCGCCTTTGAGCCCGCGCAAGGGATCCGCTGTTTCGGTATCGAGACGGGGGCCTGCCAATTGCAGGTCGCGGGCACGTCCGCGCCAATATCGCTAGTCGCCGGCGACGTGGCGCTGATGACGGTAGGGGGAGCGGTGCTCCAATCCTCCGACGCGGCAATACCGGTTGATGCGTTTGCTCTGATGACAAGTGTACGGGCCGGGCAGATCGTCGTCCTGAACGGAGGTGGCGAATGTCGCGGGCTAGGCGGCTTTTTTGGGCTTGGCGGGGTCCAAGCCAAAACGCTGCTCGACGCCATTCCAGCGATGATCCACGTCGGTCCTGGTGCAGGCCGAGAGGCATTACTGACCGGGATGCGACGTCTGATGATCGAATTGAGCGATCCTCAGCCAGGCAGTGCTCTTCTGGCGGGCCATCTTGCTCAAGCACTACTGGTCGAGGCTCTACGTGAACATCTGAAAAGCGGTCAGTCTACCAGTGGCTGGTTAGCAGCGCTTGCTCATCCCAATTTACGGCATGCCATGGCCGCGGTGCATAACGACGTCGCACGTCATTGGTCGATTGGCGACATGGCCCGGGCGGCGGGAATGTCGCGATCAAGCTTCGCCTCGCACTTTGAGAGGGTCACTGGCGCAACGCCAATGGCCTATCTGACCCGCTGGCGCATGATGCTGGCGTCAGAACTTCTAATTAGCACCGGCATGTCGCTGCCTGCCGTTGCGGCTTCGGTAGGTTATGAATCGGAGAGCGCATTCGGGGCTGCTTTCAAGCGTATCACCGGTCATTCGCCACGCAGGGCCGGGAAGCAACCTCGCAGCTTGCTGTCCGCGCCTAGGCCTTAGAACCAGAAGTTCGAACACCAAGGAGTACGGAGGCGAGCTGGAGCATGAAATCCGGTTGGAAACCATGGTATCGTTCGTCCTTTCAGATCTTGAAACGATCTGCGGTCACGCCGGAGGCTGCGCATAGGAGCGTAGTTCATCGACGATCGAATGCCGCGACGGGCGCCAACCAAGCTCGAGCACGGCGCGTTGGCCGGAGACTACCTGATCGCATGCGATCGCATCCGCGAAGCTTCCTAGCACCTGCCGAGCTTCCTCCAGTGGCCATTCCGCTAACTGGCCCCCGGCACCTGCTCCCTCGCTGGCGGCCCGTGCAATTTCGATCAGCGGAATAGCGGCGCCATGAGCCCCGTTGTAGATCGATGCGGCAGGCGCCTTCTCGAGCGCGAGCAGATAAAGGTCCGCTAGATCGTCGGCATGGATGCACGTCCAACGATTCTGGCCGTTGCCGACGTAGCGCGCAGCCCCATGCTCCTGGGCTGAGCTGAACATCATCATCGTGGTCCAAGCATGATTGCCATACACCCAGGCAGGACGGAGAATGATGCCGTGAACGCCACCTGCAGCAGCTTCGAGAATTTCAGCCTCGAGCCTCTGGCGGAAGCGCACCATCTCGAGTGGATGCAATGGGCTGTGCTCGGTCGCGGCCGTATCGCCGGTGGCACCGTACAAGAAGCAGCCGCTCGTATACAAAAAGCGCTTGGTCGTGCCGCGCAACGCATCGAGGATCGCTCGAACTGCGACCTGATCATAGGCCGCACTATTCTGGTCGTTCGGCGATGCGGCGTGAACGACGGCGTCGACGCTGTGGACCGCGTTGACGATGCTATCTGTATCCTCCAGATCACCATAGGCTGCCTGATAGGCCATGCCATTCAGCTTGGCCGCGCTTGCCTCTGAACGCGCTAGCCCGACGACGTCGTGCCCCGCCGTGGCCAATCGACGTGCGACCGCACCACCGATCAATCCCGTAGCCCCCGTTACCAAAACACGCATGTCAGCACCTCATTAGCTCCATGCCAAGAACTAGAGCGGAACGGTGGGCCTGCGTGAAATCACGAGAAGTGATACGGTATGATCGGTTTGGTCGATGACGTCAGGCCGACGCTGCGATCCGGGCAATACAGTCGCGCAGCCATACCGTGGCCGGGTGATCATCCACCCGACGATGCCACATCATCGCTAGCGAAAAGTCGGACACCGCGATCGGTGGCTCATGGACGACGATGCCCAAACTGGCCGCAGCGAACCGCTTGGCGACCCGCGAAGCGAGCGTAGCGATGAGATCGGTCTCGGCGACGACGAACGGGGCAACCAGGAACTGCGGCAGGCTTAGCACGACGCGGCGCGTCAGCCCGAGCACGGCGAGCTTACGGTCCACCACCCCTGTGCGGTCCCCCTCCGGCGATACCAGGAGATGGGGGGCCGCCGCGAACGTCTCGATGTCGGCATCTTTTGCAAAGGCTGGATGGCCGGGGCGCGCAATGCAGGCAAAGCCTTCCCGAAGGAGCAGGCGTGTCATAATGCGTGCCGAAGTGTCGACGGGGACGCTGAGTGCAAGGCTTGCCTCGCCACTGTCGAGGAGGTCGACGACTTCATCCTTGCCGAAAATGCCGCGGATCCGCAGCTCAAGACGAGGCGCCTCAACCGCCAGCCGTGCCAGCAGGGGAGGCAGTAGGACAAAGGCAGCGTAGTCAGTCATTGCGATCGTCACGATGTGATCGGCTAACGCAGGATCGAAGCCATCATCTTGCAAGACCGATTGCATGAGCTGGAGCGAAGATGAGATCGGGCCTGCTATATCATCAGCCCGCGGTGTCGGCAGCATCCCCGTTGGCGACCGTACGAACAATTCATCGTCGAACACCTCGCGCAATCTGGTGAGTGCACCGCTCATGGCAGATTGGCTTAGGCCGATGCGCTGGCCAGCACGTGTTACGTGGCGCTCCGCATACAGGGCATCGAACGCCTTTAGCAGATTCAGGTCAAAGCCCGCTACATTCATTCGAGAGCCATAGGAGAATGAGGTCAGCCGGGAAAGCGATCGGAAATAATCTTGATCCCGCCCTTCTTTAAGAGAACGGCCTACCGGGGGCGGAAGCCAGTCCCCGTTGCTGTGTTCGCTGCGATATGAACGAACGGCTGAAGTTGGGCAGCCGGGAATAGCTTGCAAACGTCCACAAATGGGTCCGCTCAGACCTCGGTGCGTTCGGCCAATTCCAAAGCGTCCTCCACGTCAACGCCCAAGTAGCGCACCGTGCTGTCGATCTTGGCATGGCCGAGAAGAATCTGAACGGCGCGGAGGTTGCCAGTCGCCTTGTAGATGATCGATGCTTTCGTGCGCCGTAGCGAGTGCGTCCCATAATCCTGCGCCGGAAGGCCAATGCCGACCACCCACTCGCGCACAAGGCGGGCATATTGCCGCGTGCTCATGTGGTCCATGTAGTCGTTGCGGCTCGGGAAAACGAAGTCGTTCAGTGTCCCCCCACGTCGCTCCAACCATGCCCGCATCGTCTTTCGCGCCGTGTCCATTATCTCGAACTGAACCGGTCGTTTGGTTTTCTGCTGAACCACGACGGCGCGGTCACGGACGCGCCCGCCGGAAACCACATCGCCGATCCGCACCCTGACCACGTCACAGCCGCGCAGCTTGCTGTCGATGGCGAAATCGAACAGTGCTCGGTCGCGCAGTCGCCTCTGCTGGTCGAGCCAGAAGCGAATGGCCCAGACCTGTTGCTGTTTCAGCGCCCGCTTCGCACCGATCAGCCGGCCTTCGTTCCAAGGCCGAAGTTC
>NZ_SGXR01000008.1:0-206008 GCF_004216825.1 Sphingomonas sp. BK036
AAATACCGACACTCGCATAACCTCCCTAGCAGGAAGCTTGCAGCATCTGGTTTTTTACGACCGCTGCAGAAGCCCGTGAGGCACTCCGCTGCGGTTCGACGTATCTAAGAGAGCGGCGTCGCGACGTCAACCAGGTATTTCCCGAAATACGACATTACGATGCAGCCGCCGTGTTGCCGCTTGATGCGCCGCTGCCAGTCGCCCCCCCCTTTCCGTCGGCAACACCCTGCATCCGCTCTGGCCATCGCGACCCAACGGATGGCCTTCTGACCGTTACATTCCGCCGTTCATGATCGTTGTTCAGTATTCCGCATGGGCGGCGATATCGGCGCACGACCGTTAGAAGCGGCAGGGTATCGGATCGGTCCTAGGGCGAACTACCCTAGTCATTTCGTCGACCGATCCCGCATCGCCAGCATCGCTTCTGGCTCGTCCGTCAGCAACATCGATGCGCCCGCCCGGACCAGTTTTCCCCACACCGCATCGGGGAGGCGCAACGCATCCTTGTCGCTACCTGCGCCCAGCACGAAACTGCCGTCGAGCATGTTGACCCACAGTCGCACGCCGAGCCTGCGCGCGCGCGTGGCGATCGCTGGGAGCGCCGCCTCGGGTAGGTGATACGGCAGTTCGATCCCGACCGGCTTGGTGCGGCCCGCCATCTGCGCGGCGATGATGTCGGGAATGGTCGCGCCGCTGTCGTCGCCCTCCATCGGAATGACGAGGAACGGCACCTGATCATACGGTGCCATCGCCGCAATCGGCGGCGAGCCAATCCCGACCCGCGTCTTGAGCGTCACGCGGTCCTGCGCCCCCAACGCGCGCACTGCCGCGATCACCTGCGGGTAGATCGCATCCTTGACGTCGAGGTTGAGCGTGATCCGTCCCTTGGCGCGCGCGAGGATTTCGTCGAGCGTCAGCACCTGTTCCGCCGTTACCGGGGCGTCGCGACCGCCCTCGTTCTGGCGAAGCCGCAGCGCCTTGATCTGCGCGAGCGTCAGGTCGGCGACCTTGCCGGTGCCCGTGGTGGTGCGATCGACGGTCTCGTCATGCACCATGACGAGATAGCCGTCCTTGGTTTCGCGGATGTCGGTCTCCATCATGTTGGCCCGAAGCGCGACGCAATGCTCGAGCGCCGACACCCCGTTTTCGGGCGCGGCACCGAACCCGTGGCGCGGCGCGGGCTCGTGGCAACCGCGATGCGCGATGACGACGAGCTTACCCTGGGGATTGCGGATGTTCGCCATGATGGCGTCGGTCGTGGTGGCGCTGGCGGTGCTGGTGGCGAGCAACAGCCCGCCGACCGCGCAGGGCAGGAATTTCATCACCAAGTCCATCACGCGAGGATCGGGTTGCGACGCGCGCATGCTCACCACTTGAGCCCAAGCGAGAAGCGGACGTTCCGGCCCCAGAGCGGCCGCCCGAAGATCGCGTTGGGCGTCCCCTGCCCGGTCAGCGTGTCGCCCGCGGTATTGCCTTCGGTCAGGCCGTGCGCGTTGGTGATGTTGTCGCCCGCGACCTGGAAGCTCCACGGACCGCGATCCACCATCACCCCTGCGCTGAAATAGCCATAGCCGGGCAGCGCGGTCGTGTTGGTCACGTCGACGAAACGCTTCCCGACATAATCGTAACGACCATAGACGCTCACGCGGTTACCGCCCGCCTCGAAATCGAGGCTCGGGCGGATGTTGCCGTACACCTTGGGCTGGCGGACAATCTGCTTGCCGGCGACCGCGCCGGCATTCGCTCCGGTGCTGCTGGTAAAGTTGATGTATTTGGGGTCCTGCACCGTCAGTGCGCCCGACAGCGACAAGGGGCCGCGGATCCGGAGCTGGCCGTCCGCCTCGACGCCCTTGTCCTGCGCCGAGCCGACGAAGTTGACGATCTGGTCGCTTCGCCCGGTGGTCGGGTTGAAGGTGGTAAAGCTCGCGTTGAGCGGATCGAACTTGGTATAGAAGCCGGTGACGTACAGATACGACCGCCCCGACACCGCCTTGACCCCGGCTTCGTACAGCTTCGCCTTGGACGCGGTGAACGACGATCCCGCGATCGCGACTGCCGACGCATAGGCGGGCACCTCGAGCTGCGAGGCTCGCGCATACACACCGAAGCTGTGGCTCAGATCGTAATTCGCACCGGCCGTCCAGTTCGTAGCCTTGGGCTTGAGCTTGGTGTTGATGATCGCGCCGGTGAAGCCGCGCGTGCTGTTGTCTGCGAGCGTCGTCGCGTTCCCAAGGTTATAGGCCGCGGTGGTCTGCGAGAAACCGGTGTAATTATACCATTCCTGCCGCAAACCGAGGTCGATCCGCAGCTTGTCGGTCACGTCCCAGGTGTCGGTGCCGTACACCGCGACCATCTGCGCATCATATTTGCCGCCGACCAGCGAGGACGCGTCGTTGAGCGCGCCATTGTCGGTGACATAGCCTCGCACCGCGCCCTGCGCGTCATAGGCGATGAGATCGAGCGTCTTGGGCTGCGACGTCACTTGCAGCAAATAGTTCTGATAGACGCCGAAGACGGTGCTGCCCCAGTCTGCGCCATAGACGCCGACGCGAATATCGTGCGTGCCGATCGGCGTCTCGAACTTGCGCGTGATGCTCAGATCGCCCTGGCCCGAATAGAATTTCGCCTCGGTCGAGCGATATTGGGCGCTCAGCACCAGGCCCGACTGGCTCGCCGGATCATAGACGGTCGCGCCGTTCGTCCCCGCGACCGCGTAGCCGAGCCGTGCGACATTGCCGAACGCCGACTGCGCCGCCGACCGGAAGCCATTGGCGAAGGTCGTCGCATCCTGCGGGTTGGACGTCGTGTAGAGCGCGTCGAGGGTGGAGCGCCCCGAGGTATAGCCGGCCTTCGCCGAGACGTGCCACGGCCCGTAATCGCCCTCATAATCGAGCTGCGCATTGCCCATCCGCATGTGGCGCCCATCGGCGAGGTCGCCGCTCCGGTTCTGCACGACGCCCGCGCCATTGCGGTACGCGATGTTGACAGAACGCAGCGCCGGCGTGCTCAACGTGCCCGTCAGCGAATTGAGGAACGGGTTGAGGCTGACCGACGGGTCGCGCGGGTCCGCGGTCGGCAGCGACAGATAGAAGCCGTTGCGGTCGTTCACATATTCGCCCGACAGCTTGATGGAGCCGTTGGAAAAATCGTGCTTCAGGTTGCCGCGGATCTGCCCGCCGCGGTCGAACGGAAAGCCCGCGTCGCGATAGCCGTCATTCTGGCGGAGGAACCCGCCGACCGCATAATAGGTGTCATGCCCGAGCGGGCCGGACTGATAGGCGTCGAGCCGGTACAGCCCGGACGTGCCGAGCGTCAGCTTGGCCTCGCCGTGCGGCGTGTCGGTGCCGGTGCGCGTGATGACGTTGGCGATCGCCGCGGCGCCGCTCGCGTAGATCGGCGCGGGGCCGCCGCGGACGACCTCGACGCGCTGCGTCATCAGGTCGGTGCGGTTCATCCCGTCGCCCGCGTTGAAGAAATAGCCGTCGAGATCGTGGAACAGCGGCAGGCCGTCCTGCTGGAAATAGAGATAGCCGCGATCGGTCGGGATGCCGCGGACGCGCGTGATGTTCTGCACCTCGCCGCCGGTCGATTCGACCTGGACGCCCGGGATCGCGCTGAGCAGCTGCGCCATGCTCTGCGGCGCGAGCTTCTTGATGTCGTCGCTCGACAGCGTGTTGACCGCATAGGAGACGTCGAAGCGGCGCTGCGCACGCGCCGAGCCGGTCACGACGATGTCGCTCGGGACAGCCTCGGGCTCGGCGGCGGGGGCAGCGGCCTGCGGTGCAGCGCTCGCCACCGGCGCGGGCTGCTGCGCGACGGCCGGGGTGGCGAGCGCGGCGAGCGCCCACAGGCCGGTGCTGCTCAGGAAACGATTCTTCTGCATGATGATACCCCCCAAAGGTCACGATTGGGGGGCGCTATGATCAGCGGTCATGACAGTTTTAATTACTTTCGCGTAATTAAATAATCGCGACCAGAATTGTATGGATGACGCCGTTCAGCCCCCGTTACTGGGTGCGGTCACCGCATGGATCGGTGCGAGCGCGGCACCGATCACCACCGCGGAGCTGCCGATCGGCGACGCGTGAACCTTGGGAATTTCCCCGCGATAGTCCGCGTCGCGCGCCGCTACGAGATGATCGATCCGTACTGCCAGCCGCTCCAGTATCGCCAGCGGCAGCGCACCCGAAATGACGACCGCGCCAGGGTCGAGCCAGACCGTTCCGGTGATGACCGCATAGTCGAGCTGGCGCGCGACGCGTTCGATCCAGTCCGCGATCAGCGGCGCGTGCCGCGCCTGCAGTGCGTCGATCTCCGAGAGCGACTCAATCGGTTCGCCCGCAGCCTGCAACAGATGCAGCAGGTCGATCCCCGAGGGGCGCGGCTGCCCGGTCGGGAACAACCGTCCGACTTCGCCCGCATTGCCATGCTCGCCCGCGAACAGATCGCGCTCGGCGATCAGCCCCGCGCCGATGCCATGCCCGAGGAACAGCACCAGCACCGAGCGATACCGCCCGATGATGTCCTTCTGGTAAAATTCGGCAAGCGCGGCGGCGGTCGCGTCGTTCTCGATCCACACCGCCATGCCGAGCACGTCGCCGAGCATCTCGGCAAGCGGCACGTCGCTCCAGCCGGAAAGACGGTCGACGACCTGACGATGGTCGCGATTGCCGCGGATCCTGTAGCCCGGAACCGCCACGCCCACCCCGAGGAACCGCCCGCGCATGAAGCCATGGTCGGCGGCCAGCGCGCGCAGCCGCGCATCGAGCGTCCGCGCGAACACGAGCGGATCGGGGCTGTCGAACCGAAGCGAATCCCGGATCAACGGCTTGCCCGAGAAATCGACGAGCACCAGTTCCAGCCACCCCGGGTGGACCGTCGCGCCGACCGCCCATCCGCCATGCTCGGAAATAGCAAGCGGCACCATCGGCCGCCCCCGCGTCGCCGCGCCCTGCGAATCATGCTCCTCGACCACCCCGAGCGCGATCAGCTGCTGCGTCATCCGCGTCATCGAGGCGCCGTTCATGCCGAGCGTTTCGGCGAGCTGGATCCGAGGGCTCGGTCCGCCGATGCGGAGCTGCCAGAGGATGCGCTTCTGCTGCTCGGTCAACAGGATCTGCGGGCGATGTCGGTTGATCATCGCGACCGTATATATCTGCAGCATGTCAAGAAAATGAAAGGCGAGGCCGCTACCCGCTCGCACGATGGCTGCTCCCCTGCCCACCCCTGCGCCTATTCGCGATGAGTCCGGGCCGCGGCGCGGGATCAACCTCGGCTATGCGGCGGGCAATCTTGGCAAGAGCGTCGTCTGGACGACGTTCGAGAGCTTCCTGCTTTTCTATCTCGTCACCGCCGCGCATCTCCCGCCCTTCTGGGCGGGGGCGCTGCTCTCGGGGATGATGTTCTGGGACGCGTGCGCCGATGTCGTGGTGGGGCATCTCGTCGACCGCTACGCCCGGCCCGACCTGCTCGGCCGGCTGATCCAGATCGGCGCGCCGCTGTGCGGGCTCGCCTTCTGGGCGATCTTTGCGATCCCGGCGCAATCCTATCCGCTGCTCGTCGTCGCGGCGGTCGCGGCCTGCCGGATCGGCTACACCTTGTGCGACATCGGGCACAACACGCTGCTCGTCCGGGTCGCGACGACGGCGCGGAATGCGTCGATGGTGTCGGGGCTCCGCCTCGTCTTCAGCGCGATCGGGGCCGGGCTGGTGGGCCTTGCCTCCTCCTACCTGCTGGCGGTGCCACGCGCCGCAGAGCCGCATACGGCGTTCGGACTGTGCGCGCTTGGCGGCGGCCTCCTGTATCTCGCGACCCTGACCCTCGCCCGGCACGTGACCCGCACGCTGCCGGCTGCCGCGATCGCTCCCGTGCGTGCGAGTTCCGCTGCGCTGCTCAGCCGGCTTTGGCGCAACCACGCCTATCGGCGCGTGCTGATGCTCATCGCGATCCAGTCGAGCCTGATCCCGATCTTCAGTCGCGCGCTGCCGTTCTTCGGCACGGTGGTGCATGGCGATGCAGCCTGGGCGGGGCTCGCTCTGTCGACGATGACGCTGGCACAAGCGCTGTCGCTACCCGGCTGGATCCTTCTCTCGCGGCGCTGCTCGTCACAGACCGTCCTGCGGCTGGTCTATGGGGTCATGGTTGCGGGTCTCGTGCTGCTGGGCTGGCGGCTCGACACGGGCGCGGGATTGGCGCCGCTCGTCGTCATCGGCATCGCAAACGCCGGTGCCAATATGGCGATCTGGGCACTCCTCGCGCGCAGCATTCGTGCCGGCAAGGACGGGGGCGGCGGATCGGAAGCGCTGCCGATCGGCTTGTTTCTCGCGACGCTCAAGGGCGCGGCAGGCGTCGGCGGGGCCATCCTCTCGATTGCGGTCGCCATGCAGGATGGCGCGTGCACCGCGTGCCTCGGCGGTATCTCCCCCATAATAATCGCCGCGCTCGCGTTGCCGGTGCTGGGCTGCGTGTCGTGCCTGCTCCTGCTGCGCCACACACCCGGCTAATCTTAGAACAGGGTGCAGTCGCGCCCCTCTCGACCGCTTGGTTGCCGAGTGACGGTAATCGGCCTCGGAGCGCGTCACCCCATCATCCGCCCACGCAGATTGAACAGGATCACCAGCGTTCCCGACACCATCAGCGCGATGATCAGCGTGGAGAATAATATCAGTTGCAGGTCATGACGCGAGGAGCGCTTCAGGCTGATGTGCAGGAAACAGCGGAACTGGACCGCCATCTGCACGAGGCCCAGCGCCAGCACGGTCCCGAAGATCGCGCGCGCCCCGAAAGACGGCCAGCGGACCAGCGCAAAGGCCGCCACCGTCAGCACGAGCGACAGGACGTACCCAACCGCATAGGTGCGCAATTCGCGGGTCCGGTCGCTCATCCGATATTTCCTTGCAGATAGACGACCGAGAAGATCGCGATCCAGACGATGTCGAGCAGGTGCCAGAACAGCCCCAGCCGCAACAGGTTGATCCTGACGCGCGCATCGAAGCCGTACGCGCAGACCTGGCCGACCATCACGATCAGCCAGAAACAGGCGACCGCGACGTGGAGGCCGTGCAGTCCGACCAGCGCGAAGAACGACGACAGGAAGCCGCTGCGCATCGGATAGGCGCCGTGCGCGACCATCGTCGCGAAGTCGTTCGCCTCGAGCGCGAGGAAGACCAGGCCGAGGCCCAGCGTCGCGCCGAGCCAGCCGAACAGCACGCGGCGCGGTTCGTCATACTTCATCGCCAGCGTCGCGCGGCCGAACGTCGCGCTGCTCGTCAGCAACAGCAGCGTTTCGACGAACGCGGGGAGCAGCTTGAACTCGGATGCCGGAGTCGGGCCGCCGACGGTACTCGCGATCATCGTGCCGTAGGTGGCGAACAGCAGCGCGAAGATCACCGCGTCGCTCATCAGGAATATCCAGAACCCGAAGATCGCGTTCTCCGCCTGGTCCTTCGTCAGTTCGCCGGTGTCGCCGAGGTTGAGGCCGGCGTGCGCCAGTTCGGGTTCGCTCATCGGACGATCTCCGCCAGGCCGCGGTTGACGGCCGCGGTCTCCAACTGGCGCGGGATCGCGAGGGTTACGCGGACGCGGGCGAGCCAGGCCTCATGCGCGCGCGCGATCTCCGCGGCGGGGATGGTGCGGTGCTGGTCGCGCCCGAAGCTGCGCATCACGACCGCCGCGACGATCACCTGGAGCGCGACGATGGTGAGCCCCCAGATCGCCCAGACCAGTCCGAACGCGGCGACCGCTGCGGCAAGCCCGATCACGACGCTGGTCGCGCTGCCCCGCGGCACGACGATATCCGTGTAGGATGGCGGCGAGGCGTAGGGATCGGGTTGGCCCTCGTCGTGCTTGTGATCGTAGAACGGGTTGCGCCCGTCGACCTGCGGCAGGACCGCGAAATTATATTCGGGCGGCGGTGCGCTGATCGACCATTCGAGCCCACGGCCATCCCACGGGTCGCCCGCCTCGACGCGCGTCGCGGCCCGGTCGCGGATGCTCACCCATAGCTGGATGCCGAGCGACGTCAGCGCCGCCAGCAGGATGAACGCACCGACGCCCGCGACGTACAGCCAAGGTCGGAACGAAGGTTCGAAGATCGCCTGTGTCCGCCGCGCCATCCCGCTCGCGCCGAGCACGTAGAGCGGGAAGAAGGCGAGGTAGAAGCCGACCACCCAGCAGGTGAACGCGATCCGCCCCCACCGCTCGTCGAGGCGAAACCCGAACGCCTTGGGAAACCAGTAGTGATAGCCCGCCAGCATCCCGTAGAGGAGGCCCGGGATCAGCATGTTGTGGAAATGCGCGACCAGGAACAGCGTGTTGTGGACGAGGTAATCGAGCGGCGGCATCGCCAGGATGATGCCGGTGAAGCCGCCCAGCACGAACGTCATCATGAAGGCGATCGCGTAGAGCATCGGCACGGTGAAGCGCACCTCGCCGCGAAACATCGTCCAGATCCAGTCGTAGATCTTGACGCCCGTCGGCACGCCGATCGTCATCGTCGCGATCCCGAACGCCGCGTTGACGTTGGCCGACTGCCCCATCGTGAAGAAATGATGGACCCACACGGTGAAGCTGAGCACCGCGATCGCCATCGTCGCGATCACCAGCGAGGTGTAGCCATACAGATCCTTGCTCGAGAAGGTCGACACGACCTCCGAATAGACGCCGAACGCGGGCAGGATCAGGATGTAGACCTCGGGATGACCGAACAGCCAGAACATGTTGGCGTAGTTCATCATATTGCCGCCAAGGTCGTTGGTGAAGAAATGGAACCCCAGATAGCGGTCGAGCGCGAGCAGCAGCGTGGCGACAGTCAGCGGTGGCATCGCGAAGATCATCAGGATCGACGTGCACAGGCTGGTCCACGCGAACATCGGCATCCGCATGAAGCGCATCCCCGGCGCGCGCAATTTGTAGACGGTGCAGGCGATGTTGATCCCCGCCATCGTCGAGCCGATCGAGCCGAGCGTCACCGCCCAGATCCAGTAGTCGACACCGACGCCCGGGCTGAACGCGCGCTCGGTATAGGGCGGGTAGCCGCTCCACCCGCCGGTCGAGAATTCTCCCACCACCAGCGACGTCATCATCAGCCCGGCCGCACCGATCGTGAGCCACAGCGCGATCGAATTGGCCCAGGGAAACGCCATGTCGCGCGCGCCGATCTGAAGCGGCAGGACATAGTTGATCATCCCCGTCAGGAACGGCATCGCCATGAAGAAGATCATGATCGAGCCGTGCGTCGAGAAAAGTTGGCCGAAATGATCAGGCGACAGGAACCCAGGATTCCCGATCGCCACCGCCTGCTGCATCCGCATCAGCACCGCCTCGACCAGCGCCCGCGACAGCATCACCAACGCGACGACGATATACATGATGCCGATCTTCTTGTGGTCGAGGCTGGTGAGCCACTCGGTCCACAGATACCGCCACTTGCCGTAGCGCGTCAGCAGCGCCGCGACGACGACCGCGCCCACCACCACCAGCGCGCCAGCGAACGCGCCGATGATCTCGCTGATCGTCGGGTTTTCCCAAGCGCGCACGAACGGCAGGTCCTGCCAGCCGAAACGCCCGAGCACCGCGGGCCAGAGGGGAACGGAAACGGTCATCGAACGGCTTTCGGAGGGGAGTGGGTCATGCCGCCGGTCGCCGCGAGCACATGCTCGAACAGCAGCGGCGGCACGCGGGCGAACTCGACGGGCTGCGTGATGATCGATCGCAAGGACAGCCGCCGCCACGTCTGCGCGTCAAGCGTGCGCGTTCCCCGGCGCGCAGTCGCCGCCCAGCGATCATAGCCCGCGGGCGACACCGCAACGACATCGAACTTCTGCTGCTGGAACCCGGCGCCGTTATACTGCGTGTTCTCGCCGCGGAACCGCCCCGGCCCGTGCGCCTGGATGTTGAGCTCGGTCGTCATGCCGCCCATCGCATAGATCTGACCGGCAAGTTGTGGGATGAGCATCGACTGCATGACGGTGCCGCTCGTCAGTTTGATATGCACCGGGCGCCCGGCGGGAATGGTCAGCCGATCGACAGCCGCGACGCCGAGATCGGGATAGACGAACACCCATTTCCAATCGAGCGCGATCGCCTGCACTTCGACCGGTGCGGCGCCCGGCAGGCGCCGATACGGATCGTCGATCTGCGTCCAGTGCCACAGCAGCATGGCGAGCCCGATGACGATCCCGGCGGGCGGGATCCAGATCAAGGCCTCCACCCACCACGAGAAGTTCCACTTCGGCCGGTATGCGTCGCTGCGATTGGACAGACGGTAATGCCAGGCAAACAGCGGCGTGAGCAGCAGCACCGGCCCGGCGACGAACAGCAGAACGATCGAGACGGTGATGAACAGGTCGCGCTCGTGCCCCGCAACCGGCCCCTGCGGATTGAGGAACCCGTGCGACAACGCCGTGCACCCACCAAGACCGATCAGCGTCGCGAGCAGCGATAGCCGCGACACCCCGCGCTTGAGCCGTACGATCACCTGTCCCCCTTATCGCCCCCTCCGCCCTCTTAAGCAACGACGGCACCGCCGTCTTCCCCTAACAGACCGGATTAACAGACCGTGCGAAAAAATGCTCCGAACAGCTCGGTTTCACACGATTTTAATCAAAAGATCTGGTTGTGGGCGAGTAGGTCGGCGCATTCCAAAACTGAGCCGGCAGCGTGATAACGATACTCGCGCGCTAGCGTCTTCCGGCTGGCTTGATAGCCGGACGCGCTTTGCTTCCCCATCCTGTTCGAGCCGATCAGCCAGAAATTCGTCGTTCGCGGCAACTTGACCCATTGCGAGGGGTTAGGGCTGCATGACCCTTTCAACCATGCCCTATGCCCTTGTCGTCGACGATGATCCGCTGATCATGATGGACACGACAGGCATTCTCGAGGACGCCGGGTTCCGCTTCTACGAGGCTATGGACGGTGACGAAGCGAAGCGAATCTTGGCGACGAATTGGGAAAATATCGTCTTGCTCTTCTCGGATGTCGACATGCCCGGGCACACGAACGGTTTCGCTCTGGCGCGGCATGTTGCCGAACACTGGCCAGCGATCGAGATCGTGATCGCGTCCGGCCATGTCCTGCCAAAGGCCGGCGAAATGCCCGACAAGGCGACGTTCATACCCAAGCCCTTCAACAAGCAAATGGTGCATCGGCATTTGCGGCAAATGCTGCCTGACAACAAATTACCGGAACCGCTCAAAAAGGCCGTTTGAATCTTCTGAACACGACAGCGCTTTCAAAGCGGGCAGTAATCCCCGAGAAGGGAGACGTGGTTCTCATCCTGGGCGCGGTGCGAAGTTGCCGTTGCCAAACGTCATCAGCATTTGGCAAGGTGCTCGAGGAAGTTGGTCAGCTCCAGCCTGCGACATTCTTCTTCGGCGAACCGGTGGTCAACCCCGAGTGCCCACAGCGCGGTCGTTCGTCCCGCATCATTCTGCAACACATCGAGCTGATCGGCGCGGCGTTCGACATCGGCCACAGTCTCCGCCAGCCCCGCATCGACAATATCCGACGCCTGCCGACGTAGCGCCACCGCAATCTCCCCGGGCGCCAATTCGGGATGATATTGAACGCCCCAGAACACGCCGCCATCATGGCGTATCTCCACGGCCTGCACGGCGCTGACCGCGTTGCTGGCAAGCAGCGTTGCGTCAGCCGGCAGCGTCTCGACCTCGTCGCCATGAATCGCGGGCGCATCCCAGCATGGACCTCGCCCCCTCAGCAGCGGGTGGTTGCGACCCTTTTCGGTCGGCGCGATGCGGCGCGAAATCCCGGCCTCCATCCGCTCCATCTTGCGGACCGTCCCGCCCGCGGCTGCGACGGCGAGTTGCAGCCCGGCACAGGAACCGAACGACGGCGTCCCGGAGGCAAAGACGCTCGCCATGAACGCCAGTTGCCGGCGAACCTCGGGGCTATCGTCGTAGACATGCAGGGGTGCGCCGGTGACGAACACCGCATCGTATCGCGCGAGATCGGCTGGCGTGAACGATCTGGCATCGGCATCCGCCGGCGCAATGATCGTAATGTCAGCACCGGGCCGCAATTGGGCGAGCGTCGCGGCGTAGGTTTCGCCCGAACTCTTGCCGGCGTGCTCGCGACGCTCATCGCGTTCGGCCGCTGTTTCGCTTTCGGCGACTAGGAAATTCGGCAAAGCATGTCCTCACGGGTCAGGACAGACTGAACGCACGGCAGACCGCATGTTCCTGCGCCGACCGGAGAATAGATGTGAATTCACCACCGGCGCTAGCGTACCGCCCGGTAACCGGTAGACGAACATTGCAATGCCGGGATTGCCCAGCCTGTTCTGACGGCGGGTGCGGTCGATCACGGCGTCGGTCGCGATGATCACGATGAGCCGGGGTGCGCGCAACGCTGCCCCGCCTATAATCCAGCTTGATCGATCATCGACGCGACCTCGACCGGCAAAGCGGACTCCGACTTGGGCAGGAACCGGTTCAGCGCGGTCTGCACGCGTTTGCGCGCGACCTGATAGGCCTTGTGGCGGATCGCGCGCGTGGCGTTGGTCCGCCATGACGGGCTCTTGCCGAGCAAGGCTTCCCACTTCGCTTCCTCTGCTTCGAGGATGGACAGTGCCAGGCGCAATCCATCGCGCCGCCCGCGCGCATATTCGTCGGACATCACAGGCTTCTCCCTCACAGACTCAGTGTTGGCGTCGCGCCCGCGCCTTGGCAAGGCAGCGCCCTTCGCAGGATGGGATAAGCCAGCAACGCGCAAGGCGCGGAATCAACCTGGAGCCGGGATAGACCGGTCTGGCTCGTATCCGATCAACGGCATTGCGCGCCAGGTCCGAATTAGGCAGCCTATGCGCTCATGGAATGGGAGACCGGATCGTGTCTGTTGCTGTCCTGGAAAGCCATCGGCTGAAGCTCATCGCGCTCGTCCCCGAAAATTCCGTCTCGATCTTCGACCGGTTCCGAGAATTCCCGCGGTTTGCCGATTTGCAGCAGATCGCGGTTCGGGGCCGTACTGTTGCAGAGCGAACCGCGACGGCGGCGCGCATCGATGCAGCCGTATCGATCTCCGACCGGGCCGTCATGCTGCTGGCACAGGGAAGCGCGTGCGCGGCGGCCGCATGGTGGGCACGGCTGTCGCCGAAATCCTATACGGCGAACGTTTCCGGCGCCTTGCTCGTGGCGCCCGAACGGGCCGGGCTCACGGGCCACGGCTTTGCATCGCCGAAGATGAAACTGCCCTTTCCGTCGATCGCGGTCGGCGCGGATGACGAAACGCAGCGGCTGGGCATCGAATGGGGAAGTCGCTTGATCGACGGCCCGATCCTGACCGCAGCGAGCGCGCCAACCAACCGATTACGCGCGATCATCGAGCGCTTCACCGCCGCCGTCGTCGAGCGCGACGTCGGTGCCGCCTATCGCATCCTCAACGCCATCGGCGATGGCTAGGTAACGCTCGACACGCACCTGATGCCGAGCTGGCATCGGGTGCGTGTCCGAACGCTCGGCCTCAATGGCCAAGCCTTACTCCGGCGCGCCGTCAGTCCGCAGCGCGTCGAGCTTGTCCTGTGTCCGCGTCTCGAAGTCGCCGGCGTCGTGGCGCTCGGGAAGCTGGCTGGAAGGCTCGCCCATAACGCGGTTGACCATCCGCCCGCGTGCCACCGCTGGCCGCGCGGCGATCATATCGGTCCAGCGCTGGACATTCTTATACTCGTTCACCTGAAGGAACTCGGCGGCCTCATAGACGAGCCCCTTTACCAGCGCGCCGTACCAGGGCCACACCGCCATGTCGGCGATCGAATAGTCGTCGCCGCCGACATACTCGCTGTCGCCCAGGCGCCGGTCGAGAACGTCGAGCTGCCGCTTCACTTCCATCGCGAAGCGGTCGATCGCATATTCGATCTTCACCGGTGCGTAGGCGTAGAAATGCCCGAAGCCGCCGCCGAGCATTGGCCCCGCCCCCATCTGCCAGAACAGCCACGACAGCACCTCCGCGCGCTTGGCGGCATCGGTGGGCAGGAACGCACCGAACTTCTCGGCGAGATAGACGAGGATCGATCCGGACTCGAAGACCCGGATCGGCGTTGCACCGCTGCGATCGATGAGCGCCGGGATCTTCGAGTTCGGATTGGCCTCGACGAAGCCGCTGCCGAACTGGTCGCCGTCCATGATCTTGATCAGCCACGCATCATATTCGGCGCCCACATGCCCTGCCGCGAGCAGTTCCTCGAGCATCACCGTCACCTTCACCCCGTTGGGCGTCGCCAGCGAATAGAGCTGGAGCGGGTGCTTGCCGACGGGTAGGTCCTTGTCATGCGTGGCACCGGCGATCGGGCGATTGATGCTGGCGAACCGGCCCCCGCTTTCCTTGTTCCACGTCCAGACCTTGGGCGGCGTATAGTCGGCGGTCTCGGTCATTCGGATTCTCCGCTACGATTGTTCGGTGTCGGCGAAGTGAGCTGTTGCGGGACCCGGCGCAAGCGCGGAGTGGCTTTGGTCGAGACCGGTGGACGCCGGCCTGTGGCGCGTAGCGTGGTTGTACGACGACGAATCTTCGTCCTGATACGGCTACCCGCCGCCTCCTGCGGGGGTGGCGCGCTCGTGACGTAGATCGCCATGAATTGGCAGGTACTCGACACCACAGCACGAAGTATTCCCTAAATAGCGTATGCCGGTAGCCACGATCCCTAAAATGCTGGTCTTACGGCCCTGTACTGGCTTTCACCGGCTGTTCCCCTTTATTGACCGCCGCACGCGGAAAATGGTCCCGCTTCGTTGGCGACGAACAGCGCCAAATACGGGGCTTTGTCGACCGAAGGCACGGTGCACGTCGCGCTTGGCATACGCGCGGATGGCGGGCTCGACATTCGCTGGCGCGAGCGGGGCGGGCCGCCTGTGCAGGCGCCGACGCGCCGCGGTTTCGGCTCGGTGGTAATCGAGCGGACGGTACCCTTCGATCTCCAGGGCACCGCCGAGATCCGGTACGCGCTCTCCGGTCTCGAAGCGGACTTTTATCTCCCCGCAAAACACGTCGTCGCGGTCGATAGAGACATGGCTATCGGCTGCGACGCCGTTGCCCCCGAGGAGGCACCCGTCGTGGCGGGCTCGACGGAAATCAACCGTCTCAACAGCACCTCTATCTTGCTGCTCGAGGACAGCATGATCATCGCGCTCGAAACCGAGGACATGCTGTACGCGCTCGGGGCGAACCGGGTGACCACCGCCTCGACGATCGCGGAGGCCGATGCCCTTCTCGCCGCCGGCCGTTTCGACCTGGCGGTACTCGACATCAATGTGGCCGGTCAGGTCAGCTTCGATTTCGCACAGCGCGTCAGGAAAGCCGGTGTGCCGTATATCTTTGCCTCGGGCTATGGCGACCAGGTGGCGCTCGATGGCGAGGAGACCGGCACGATCGTTCTGCAAAAGCCGTTCGAGCTCGAACATCTCCGACAAGCTCTGCTGATGAGCCTCGCCACCCGTCCCGCCTGAAAAGGCGCGGGCGCCGTCGGAGCGGTTGGAAGTCTTTACCCACAGACGCGCCTGTTTGCGCGCATCACATGGCTCGGCATCGGACATATCTCTGAAGGGTCGACCTGCCCTTTATTTGCCCTACAAGAGCGGCTTGGAAGTTGTGAGAGCTTGATGTCCGATCGCCTGAAGGTTTTGCTCCAGTACGTGCTGCCAAAGCAAAGTCTGACAGTCTTTGCGGGGCGAATCGCCGGCGCCCAGGGCGGCTCGGCGACAACGCGGCTGATCCGCTGGTTCGTCGGCCGATACGCCGTCGATATGCGCGAGGCCGCGGATCCGGACATCGCGAGCTACAAGAGCTTCAACGACTTCTTCACCCGCCCCCTCAGGGCTGGCGCACGTCCGGTTGCGGCCGCGGATTTCGTCTGCCCGGTCGATGGCGCGATCAGCCAGTTCGGCGCGATCGACGACCATCACATCGTGCAGGCAAAAGGGCACAGGTTTACCACGACGGAGCTGGTCGGCGGCGACGATGTGCTGGCGGCCCGGTTCCGACACGGCAGCTTTGCCAACCTGTATCTCTCCCCCAAAGACTATCATCGCCTGCACATGCCCTGCGACGGCAGGCTGACTCGCATGATCCATGTGCCCGGACAGTTGTTCTCGGTGAACCCCGTCACCGCGCGCGGCGTGCCGAACCTGTTCGCGCGCAACGAACGCGTGGTGTGCGTGTTCGATTCCGCGGAGCATGGCCCGTTCGTCATGGTGCTGGTCGGCGCCACCATCGTCGGCAGCATGGCGACTGTCTGGCACGGCGTGGTCAATGCGAAGCGCAGCAACACGACGACCGAATGGAGCTACGCCGATCAGGACATCGTCCTGCGCAAGGGCGAGGAAATGGGTCGCTTCCTGCTCGGCTCGACGATCGTCATGCTGTTCGGGCAGGATAGTATCGTCTTCAACGACCAATGGGTGCCCGAGCGACAGGTACGATTGGGCGAGCCGATGGGCCATCGCCCGACCTGAGCCGTTACGGCGATACCGGCACAGATGGCGCCGAACCTTTTAGGCGAGCTATCGTTGATCGCCGATGACCTGCCCGCCGACGTCGCCGCGCCCATGAGCGTATTTTTTACCGCCGACACGCATTTCGGCGACCATCGCACGATCAACATTTCTCGCCGACCGTTCGCGAACGCTGCGGACATGACCGAGGCGCTGGTCGAACGCTGGAACGCCGTCGTGGGCAGCGATGACGTGGTTTGGCACCTGGGAGACGTGGCGCGTCGACCGGCGGACGTCGCCGTGCTGCTGGCACGGCTGAACGGTACCAAGCACCTGCTTCGCGGCAACAACGATCCCGATGCAACGCTTGCCGCGCAAGGGTGGGACAGCGTGGCAGACTATGCAGAGATCACGCTTGAGGGGCGGCAGCTCGTCCTGTGCCATTACCCCTTCAGAAGCTGGAACGGGCAGCACCCCGGCGCGATCAACCTGCACGGCCACAGCCACGGACGATTGAAACCGATGCTGCACCAGTTCGACGTGGGCGTCGACGTCCACGACTTCGCTCCGGTCCAGCTCGACCGGCTGCTCCGGAGCCGCTGACGCAGCTCTGCATTTATTCCGCGGGGGCGGTGCTGGCGGCCGTAACCCTGCGAGCGGCACGCGCATGCTCGCGCGCGAAGTCGCCGACGCCGCGGTCGGTGCCGCACAGCCGGTCCCAATGGCGAAAATACAGACCGTAGTTGCAGCCATAGAGTTCGTGATGCCGCTGGTGATGGCTGGCCGTGATCAGCCAGCCTCCCAGCCGCCCCGTCCACATGAAGCAAGGGAAGATCTCCCAACCCATGTGATTGGTTACCCCCATCACCGTCATGATCGTCAGGACGATGGCCAAGCCGCCGACATGGATCGGCACGAAGAAGACCAGCAGCGGGATGACCACGGCGCCGGTCAGCGCCTCGATCGGGTGGAACGCCATCGCGGCCCACGCGGTCGGCGGACGGCTGGCATGATGGAGCGCATGCGCGAGCTTGAACGGTGCCGGACGATGCATCCAGCGATGCGTCCAGTAGAACCAGGCGTCATGCAGCAGCAGATACAGGAGGACCGAGACCGGCGCGTACCAGAGCGGATAGGCATGGATGTCGGTGTACACCTGCGTCCAGCCATGATGCTCCCAGCCCCAGGCGACGACCCCCGCCGGGATTCCGTAGAGCGCCGCAGACGCAAGGCTCCAGACGATCTCGCGCCGAACCTGCGGGTCCAGCCCGAGGTACAACCCGGGATGCTTTCGGACCGTCACCCACGCGAACGCGCCTGAGACGAGGAGATAGCGCACGCCCACGATGACGGTCATCGCTAGCGCGGACAGGAGGATGGCGATGATCATGAGCGGTCTCGGGCCAGTTGGCGGCCGGCGAACTTTTCGACGGTCGCGCAACGCCGCGCCGGCAGTCCCCACCATGGTGTTCCAGGAAAGAGATGATGCTCGTGATGATAGCCGCCGAAGTGGAAGCAGGTCAGCAGCGATAATAGCGGGCCGATTTTGATGCTGTGCGCGCGGTGCGAGTCCGCAAACGGCTCCGCGCCGTCGCGGTGCGGCAGCCAGGTGCCGAACACGAACAGCTGCGCCACGGCGCCCACGGCCGGCAAGGCCCAGAAGACGACGATGTTGCCGAGCGGGGCGCCAAGCAGCAGCGTATAGATCAGCGCGACCAAGGTGATCCGCACGATCTGGCCGTGCGAATAATAGGTGCGGAAGAATTGCATGAACCAGCCGACCAGGCTCGGATCGCCACCATGGAAATCGGGATCCCCCGCTCTCCCCGTGCTCTCGTGATGCAGATGATGCCGCGGGAGCAGTGCCGCATAGGACAGGCAGGCATAGAGCGCGAGGCAGGTCGTTCCGATAGCCCGGTTCAGGCGGGGATAGCGCGGCGCCAGCGCCCCGTGCATCGAGTCATGCGCGACGATGAACAGGCCGGTGCTCAGCCACGTCTGCACGAGGATCGCCACGATGGCGACCGGAACGGTGCTCAAGCTCCAGCGCCAGAAGAAGATGCCGACGATATGGATCGTCAGCCATGCCACGACGATCGCCGCGGCCAGCGAGACGCCGATCGCGGTCTGCCGGGCCAACGCCCGGTCCGCGGGGCGCGGCGCGCCGGTCATCACTTCTTCACTGCCAACGTCGGCATCGTACGAGTTTCCTGCCCCCCGACCGGACGGCGCGCCGGCTGAACGTTGGCGCGCAGCTGGGCTTTCAGCACGGCCGGCTTGCGCGCGAACAGGAAGCCGTGGCTGACGGTACCGTCCTTGCCCTCGACCGCATGGTGGAGGCGGTGCGCCTGCAGGAGCCGCTTGAAATAGCCCTGCTTGGGGACCCAGCGAAAGCCCCCGCGCTGGTGCACGAGCATGTCGTGGACGAACGCGTAGATACCACCATAGACGGTGATGCCGAGCGCCGCCCACCACAAGGGCTCCCACCGCAGGCCGACGACGAACAGGACGATCGGCACGATCGCGAAGACGATCGCGTACAGGTCGTTCTTCTCGAACCAGCCATCATGATCCTCGTGATGCGATTTGTGCCAGCCCCAGCCCCAGCCGTGCATGACATACCGATGCGCCGCCCAGGCGAAGCACTCCATGAACAGCACCATGAAGACGACGATCGCGAGTTTGTCGAACCAGGCCATCAGGCGTGGCTCACCGAAGTGCAGGCGAACGGAGACAGCGATTTCAACATGATCCGTACATATCCCTTACGCGACGTCGATGCGAGGGGGGGCATCGGCTAATTCGCATGATGGCGGGCCCCATGCGCGTGAAACTAACCGCGCGCCGGTGGCACCGCAGGCGGACACGCTGCGTTCGACCGCAATGACCGCGCCCGTCCCATCCGCCGACCGCCCCGATTTGCCTTCCTGGGTGTTGATCGCGGCGATGCTGCTGAGCCTGCTCGCTACGCAATATTCGCACATGTTTTCAATCGATCCGGTCCGGGCGGTGCCTGCGGTCCTGGCGATGGCGGCACTCGGCGCGGCGATGGTGACCGGCAGGCGCACCGCGCGGCCTCGCCTTGCCGCCGGCGCGACCGCCTTCCTTCAGATGACGTTGTTCACCGTGCTGGGCGTCGTTCTGGCCTATGCGCTGGCGGCGCAGTCGGGAGCCTTGTGGGATCAGCGCCTAGCGGCGGCGGATCGCGCGATCGGGTTCAACTGGCCAGTGGTGCTGCGCCTGCTCGACATGGCGCCCGCGGTGATCTGGGTGCTCGGACTGGCGTATCACAGTCTGACAGTGCAGATGATCGTCGTCATCGTGTGCCTGAGCGCCCTGTCGAGATTCGACACGCTGCGAACGGCGGTGTGCGCCGCGATCCTGTCCGGCTTCGTCACGATCCTGATCTCTGGACTGACGCCTGCGATGGGCAATGTGTTCGACCCTTCTCATTACCGGCATCTCTGGCCATCCGTGGCGTGGGTCGAGCAGGGTCTGATCGCCGGGCTTCGCGATGGATCGCATCATGTCCTCGACCTCACCATGCTGATGGGCATCGTCAGCTTCCCGAGTTTCCACGCGACTCTCGCCGCGATCTTCATCTGGGCGTTCCGGGCGATACCGCGCCTGTCCGTACCGGGTAGCGCATGGGCGATACTGACGATCATCGCGACGCCGGTCTTTGGCGGCCATTACGGCGTCGACGTCATCATGGGGCTAATCCTGGCGCCGCCCGCGATCATCATCGCCAACCGCCTCACGCGGCGCAGGCCGTCTTCCCATCCGGTCGGCGCAGTGTTGCCGGCATAGCGTCCGCCCAGCCCCCAAATGCGGCATCGACCAGTGCCGCGGCTTCGGTGGCGCCCCCGCCTGCCGCGATTTCCGTCGAGAACAGTCGCGCGGCGCGGCGATAGCTCCGGTCCGTCAATACGCGTCGCAGCGCGGGTTCGAGCGCGCCCCTGCCCGCGTCCCTGGACGACACGACACAGGCCGCGCCGACCCATGCGAGCCGAGCCGCCGTGGCCGGCTGTTCGAACCCCAATGGCACCGCCACGATCGGGATCCCCGCCGCCAGCGCGTCCAACACCGTGTTGAACCCGCCGTGCAGGATCGCGGCCGAGCAGTGTTGCAAGACCGTGGTCTGCGGCAGGAACGCGCGGACCAGCGGTTCACCGGGAAGCGAGGCCGCCTCTCGGTCGCTCAGCCCGCCCCCATGCGCCACCACCGCACGCGCGCCGACCGCGGCACAAGCGCGCGTCATCGCCGCGAACAGCGACCGCCGCGCCCCCTGCAACGAGCCTAGCGAACAGAATATCAGCGGCCGGTCGTCGTCCCTCGGAAGGCTCTCGTCAGGCTCGCTCCGCCGCCAGGGGGCGCCATATCGGAAGCTTGCCGGCAGCGCGGCGCGCGGAAAATCGAGGCCGGCGGGACATTGGGCGATCTGCAGCCGGTCCGACCATTGATATCGCGGGTCGGGATCGAGCCCCCAGAGACGCGCATATCCCGCGACCGTCCCGGTGATCGGCTTCATCAGCAGGTCGCTCACCGCATACCCACCCCTGTTCCGGTTGAGCCCGATCACACCTGGCCGATAGGGCCATCCGAGAAACGGCGGCGGGACCATCGGCTCCCGGAGCAGCGGCAACCCGGTCACCGCGGTCACGAACGGCAAGCGCAGATGTCGCGCCACGAGCACGCCTGCAGGTTCGACCGAGTCCGCGATTACCGCGTCGACGCCGAGCCGCGTCAACGCTACCGGCAAGGTATCTAGGAGAAGGCGAGTCATCGCTGCGCTGGTGCGGATCATCCTGGGAAGCCCGATCGGCCCTGACGGCCTGGCCAACGCCGACATATAGGTCGCGAGCCCCCCGTCGCGGTCCGCAGGATGATCGAGTGCCGCGAAGCGTACCGCCGGATCCGACACGAGCGGCGCCGCTTCCGCCAGATTGACCACGGTAACCTCGGATCCTGTTGCCGCGAGTGCAGCCCCTAGCGCGACCAGGGGATTGATATGCCCCGCAGTCGGCGGCGCGATGATCGCGATATGTCGCCGTCCAGAGATCACGTGGCCAAAGCCTTCCATTACCGCCGAAAAATCAGCGGTTTCTTCCAGCGTCCGTGCTAGGCGATAGTTCCATCCGACGGGCAGATCTCGCCGAACCACGCGAGAGCAGCCGCGCCGCGGACGGCCATTAGGGGGTGCCCTTGTCAGTGCGGCATCGCCTTCGCCTTTAGCCGGACACTGCCTAACGCGAGAGGATTGCAGCGACTCGATCGGCATAGCGCATTAGCGTTGGCACTGTGTCGGGCCCGACAAGCTTGCGGGGTTCGGGATCGATCGCGCACAGCGTCCCGTAGAACGAACCGTCGTCTAAAATGATCGGCAGCGATATGTAGCTCTTGAATCCGTAGAGCGCGGGGGCGGGATGGCTGTGCCACTTCGGATCACTCGAGACATTGTCGATCACCACCGCGTTGCCGGATTCACGGATGTCGTTGCAGATGGTCGTCGACACGCGAAGTTCGTCGCCGGGCGACATGCCGAATTCAATCTGGTCGAGGACCTGGCACGCGATCCACCGCGTGTCGGTAACGCGGGCGACGGCGACGAATCCCATGCCGGTGACGGCCGCCACCTCTTCAAGAATGCCGCGTATGCCGACATTCTCGCTATGAAGCGCGGTGGTGGCTGCGATCTCGTCAAGCATAGAATATCCCCCAGCCAAATCGTAGCAGATACGCCGGGTCTATAGTCTTACTTATGTTAGTGACTAGCAGTTTACCATGCTATTCGCACAGGACGGTGTTCTGAGGCGCACTGCGTTCCAATCGCAGCGCTTTCGGCAGGCGAGCCGTTAGATCTGCGGCTGCGTCCCCTCACCTTCACCAACTGCGGCCGTGCTATGGACGCGCGCGCCGCCCGCTATGCGCCGCGCCGGATCCCGCCCGCCGGCGGCGCATTCAGGCGAGCGCCCACCGCAGAAGCCCCCCGGCGCCTACGCCACCAGCGCGGACGGCCAGGCGCTGGGCACCCGGTACGCTGCGTCCGTGCAGGGCGAGCGCCCAAGCTGGTAGCAACTCTGCACCGGCATGCAGCAGGACTTTCTGCAACGGCAACGCAGCCACGCTGGTCGCCGGCTGGTTCATCAGCGCCGATGCCACCGCGCGTGTCCGCGCATCGCAGCGGAGTTGCGACCGCATGCTGCCCAGATAGGTCGCAACGGCCCTGCGGGTCTCCGGCACACCGGTGGCGCCCAACCGGCGCGCCAGCATCGCCATTTCGCCATAATAGGCGTCTTGCCGCCAGCCCGGGAACGCCGGCGAACGATATCGCAGATACGCGGCGAGAAAGCTGCGCGCCTCCGCCACATGGACCCATGTCAGGAGTGCCGGGTCGTTCGCCGCATAGGGCGTGCCATCCGGCATGGATCCCGCCACATACTCGTGGATCGCCCGGACTCGTGCGATCGCGGCGTTGGCGGCCTCGGTCGATCCGCGCGTCGTGACGCCGATGAACTTCGCGGTCCGTCGCAACCGACCGTGCATATCCTCGCGGAAGTTCGAATGGTCCCATACGCCGGCAAGCGCCGCCGGGTGGAGCATCTGCAAAAGCAGAGACGATACGCCGCCGATCATCATTGAGGGAAAATCGCCGTGCACCGCCCACACCGCCGAGCCCGGCCCGAACAATCCGGTATCACCGGCGGGCCGTTCAAGGCCCGGGTCCGCCGCAGGATCCGGCCGCATCACCGCGTGTATCTGTCGGCGGATTGCGGTGCGCAGAGGGTTCATGCCGGTACCTGTGCCGAGAGCATCATGGATTACGATGCAGCCTGGACGGGCAAAAGCTGCTTCGACGGGACAACGCGCGAAAGCCGAAACGGTACGCGCCCCCCGCTGCCATAGTTTCCCAACCTGTCGAGGGTCGCGGCACCGCGAGAGGCGTCAAGACCGCGGTTTCGGCCATTCGACCATCACCGGGAGATATCCTTGGGCCGACTGAGCGCCACCGCAATACCCGCGCCAACGACACCGAGGAGCAGTATGACGGGGTTGAGTTTCTGCGCCTGCAACGCGGTGCTCGACTGGCGGGCGCCGACCGCCTGGCTTCTGCGCAACGCATCGACCCGCGGCGCATAAAGGTTGTCGCGCCGCGTCGGATCGCCGGGATCTGCCGGCGCCTGTTGCGCCGCCGTGCCGAAAAGTTCGAGGATCTTGTCGCTCAGCCGCGGTGCGGCGCGCGAGAGGAATGAGGCCACCAGCCCCCCGCCGCCGGCATAGATCGTCCGCCGCGGCGTCTCGCACGCGAACAAGACCGCGTCGGCGACCACCGACGGCGCGTAGAGCGGCGGTGGCAGGCGCGGTGGCTGGTCCATGAAATTACGCGCATGCTCGGGGAACGGCGTATCGATCGCACCGGGCTTGATCAGCGTGACCGAGATGCCCGCCCCCTCCTTCTCCAGTTCCATCCGCAGCGTATCGGTCAGCGCCTGCACCGCATGCTTGGTGGCGCAATAGGGTCCCTGCTCGACGATCGCGCGGTCACTGAGGATCGAGCCGATCGTGACGATCGCCCCGCCCCGCCCGCGCAGATGGCGTGCCGCGACGAGCGAACCGTGCAGCACGCCGAAATAATTGACGTCGAACACGCGGCGGTGATCGGCGATCGGCACCTGCTCGAGCGTGCCGTACGTCCCGATACCGGCATTGTTGACCCATGTGTCGAACCCGCCAAACGCTTCGACCGCCACCGCGGCGACACGCTCGACCGCGGCCATGTCGCTGACGTCGGCGACGCAGATCGCGATGCGTCCGCCGTCGGCGGTCAGGCGATCGCGGAGAGCCTCGAGCGCCGCCTCGTTACGCGCGGTCGCGACGACGGCCGCACCGCGACGCACGGCAGCCTCGACGGTGGCGAGGCCGTTGCCGCTGGTCGCGCCGGTGACGACGATGACCTGATCGCGGAGGCGTTTGAGCGTGACGGCCATGACGATCACGCTCCCAGCGGCGATTGCGCGTAATCCGCGAGCAACGCCGCCACATCGTCGTAGATGGCGACCGGGCCCGCGGATTGCAGTTGTTCGTCCGTGAACTTGCCCGATCGCACCGCGACCGCGGCGATCCCGCACCTTGCTGCCGCCTCGATATCATAGGGTGTATCGCCAACGACGATGACGTGAGCCGGGTCTAGCCCTGGCAGCTTTTCGAGCGCGGTCGCGAAGATGTCGGGCGCGGGCTTGGTCTTCTCGACGTCGTCGCTGCTCGTCGTCGCCGCGAGCAGGTCGCGCGCGTCGAGTAGGTCGATATAATGATCGAGTTCGGATCCCGACGCGGACGATGCCAGTACGACCCGCTGGCCCAGGCCATGCGCGTAAACCAGCAGGGCGTTCGCCTCCGCGAACGGTTTTGCCACGTCGAGATACTTCGCCTTGAAGATCGCGCCATGCGCGTCGCCGAGCGCCTCCTGCTGGGCCTCGTCGGCATCGGGTAACAGCGTCGGCACGAGCATGTCGGTCCCCTTGCCGATCTGGTCGTGGATGCGCTGCCGATCGAACGATGCCCCCACGCCTGCGAAAGCTTCCCCCCAGGCGAGCACGTGCATGTCGTTGGTATCGACCAGCGTACCGTCGATATCGAAGAGAATGGCTTTGATCTGCATGAGGCTATCCCGGATCTGAACTCGTGCGTCCGCGCGTTGGCACGCCAAGGAGCCGGAAGGCGTGGCGGTCGAACGGCGTCGGCAGATTGCGATAGCGTCTTAACGGCCCGCGTTGCGAATTGGCTCCGGCATGTGCGAACTTCGCGGATCAGTCGTCGATCCGGCGGACAATCCAGACTGCGGATTCATCATACCCCAGATCACCGCGGATCGATGAAGATCTGCAACTTACTAATAATTATAGCTTTTACGGCATCGTTCTATTGGTCGCGCTGCTGTTCAGGACTAATCGAAATCAGTGCGAAATATTAAAGCTGTTACCGGTCGGAACGATGAGGCGGGTCTGATCGCTATGATCCTCGGGAGATATATGCCCTGACGGCCGCAACGCATACGCGAAATGGCCGGAAAACCGCGACGGCATTGCATGGTATTGACGACGATCGGTCGGCGCTTGCGCCGGGGCGGATCCATGTCTGGAGCGATGCCGTGCCGCGCGGGACCCTATCATCGTAACTGAATGACGGAGACTTCTGATGCGCGCACTGGTTTGGCATGGAAAAGGCGATGTTCGGGTCGACACTGTCGCGGATCCCGAGATCCAGCATCCGCGCGACGCGATCATCAAGGTTTCGGCCTGCGCGATCTGCGGGTCCGACCTTCATCTGCTTGACGGCTACCAGCCGACGATGAAGCCTGGCGATATCCTCGGGCACGAGAATATGGGCGTCGTCGTCGCGCTTGGTTCGGAAGTCACCAATCTTAAGATTGGCGACCGAGTCGTCGTGCCGTTCACCATCAGTTGCGGCGATTGCTTCTTCTGCCGCAAGGGCCTGTTCTCGGCATGCGAGCGGACCAATCCGAATGCCGAACTCGCGATCAAGGCGATGGGCCATTCGCCCGCTGGCCTTTTCGGGTTCAGCCACATGCTGGGCGGCTATTGCGGTGGCCAAGCCGAGTATCTGCGCGTGCCGATGGCCGATATCGGCCCGATCAAGGTGCCCGACAACGTCACCGACGATCAGGCGCTGTTCCTGTCCGACATCTTTCCGACCGGCTATATGGCCGCGGAGAATGCGAACATCGAAGAGGGCGACACCGTGGCGATCTGGGGCTGCGGCCCGGTCGGCCAGTTCGCGATCCGCTCGGCGCTGATGCTCGGCGCGGGCCGCGTGATCGCAATCGACGAAGTGCCCGAGCGTCTGGCAATGGCCGAGGCTGGCGGTGCGGAGACGATCAACTTCGCCGAAGTCGACAGCGTGTATGACGAGCTCCAGTTCCGCACCAAAGGCCGTGGCCCCGACAGCTGCATCGACGCGGTGGGTGCCGAGGCGTCCGGGCACGGCGCGGTGGATGCGGTGATCGACAAGGTGAAGGCGGCGACGTTCCTCGCGACCGACCGCGTGCACGTGCTGCGCGAGGCGATTATGAGCTGCCGGATGGGCGGCACGGTGTCGATCCCCGGCGTCTATGTCGGGATGGGCGACAAGATCCCGATCGGCGCGATGATGAACAAGGGCCTGACGATCAAGACCGGCCAGACGCACGTCCAGGCCTATACCAAGCCGCTGCTCGCGCGGATCGAGGCGGGCGATATCGATCCGAGCTTCGTCGTGACGCACCCCGCAAGCCTCGAGGATGCGCCCGAGATGTACCAGAAGTTCCGCGACAAGCAGGACGGGGTCATCAAGGTCGTGCTGCGACCGTAATCCCCTGCCCGCCCCGGTCCGCTCGTGTCGAGCGGACCAGGGCTGGTGAATTTGGCGTATCGCACCCTTATATCCCGTGCTTCCCTTCAGCCGCTTACGGTGTCGCGTGTCCAAGAAACTAAAGATCGACTTCGTCTCAGATATCTCCTGCCCATGGTGCGTAATCGGTCTGCGCGGCCTGGAGGCGGCACTGGCACGCACTGGCGATCTGATCGAGGGGGACATCACCTTCCAGCCGTTCGAGCTGAACCCGAATATGGGCAAGGATGGCCAGAACATCGTCGAACACATCGCCGACAAATATGGCTCCACGCCCGAACAGTCGGCTGCCAACCGCGCGATGATCCGCGAGCGCGCTGCCGATCTGGCCTTCACGATGCAGATGTCGGACATGAGCCGCATCTACAACACGTTCGACGCACACCGGCTGCTGCATTGGGCGCACCTGGAGGGGAAGCAGGCAGCGCTAAAGAATGCGTTGTTCGTGGCGTATTTTACCAATCAGCAGGCTGTGTCCGACCATGCTGTGCTGGTCGCCACCGCTGCGGCTGTCGGGCTCGCCCCCGCGCGCGCCGCCGCGATCCTGGCGTCCGACGAGTTCGCGGACGAAGTTCGGACTGCCGAACGGCTCTGGCAGTCGCGCGGGATCAGCGCGGTACCGGCCGTCGTCATCAACGATCGCTATCTGATTTCGGGCGGCCAACCGTCCGAAGCCTTCGAAAGCGCGCTACGCAACATCGCCGCCGAGGCCTGATCCCGTTCATTGGATCCGGCCCAATCCGGTGGCTGCGCTAGCCACCTGATACACTACAGACGCAGGTACCGACCCGCGTCCCGCTCGGCATTCAAGCGTCTATGCAACGCTCGCCGAAAAGCCCAACGTGGCGCCGCACATCGGTGCCGCACGCTACCGTGCCCGCTGATAGGCAGCCTTCTGGGACAACAGCCAGGAGAAATCGGCGGTCAACTGCCTAGACTGTGCATAGGCGCCGGATTTCGGATCGTAGCGCGTGTAGATACCCGCCGACGAATGGCAACCGGTGCAGCTTTCGGTCATGAACGCGGTCAGGTTTCCCGATGGCCGGGTCTGTTTCGTCCCTCGATTGAGCACGCTGGTCCACGGCTGCGGACAGGCGACTCCCGGTGGCAGTTCTTCGCCATTGCATTCCGACTGGTTGCCCGACTGAAAATAGGTTTCCATTGTGATGTTAGTCAGGAACGTCGGCGTCGGATTCCCTCCGGACTTGTTGGCGATCGCGCCCGGCAGCCCGCCATTCCAGGGTGACGGCGGCGTGGACGGGCTGGTCGGCCATTGCGTGTCGATCAGCCGGTAATATTGCCAGATGCTGCCGGCGCGCCGCATCGCAGTCGAGACCTGCGCGTTGAGATCCTGCTTGTCATCGGGAATCGGGATCGCCCGCCACGCCTGAGTCGGGACGCGTCGATAGACATTATTGTGGTCGGCCACGGGCTGCTGGTTCACCGCACATATCGCGCAATTCGGGTCGGTAAACGACGGCGCGAGATTGGGGTGCGCGATCGAATCGACGTCGAGATTGTCGGCCTGTTCGAACGTCGACCAGATCCATTGCGGCGACGTGCTGCTCTTGTGCCCGATATGCATCCCGACCAGACCGACGGTCACCTTGCGCTCGACCTGCTCGCCTCCCGGCCCCTGATCCATCACCACCGCAGGCGTCGCATAAAATCGGCTGAAATCGTCCTTGCCCGGCTTCAGGATACGCCAGGCGAACTTCAGTTCGAACGCCCCGCTCCAGTCCTGCGCCGGCGTGCCCGACGGCATCACGACCTTCCCGCCCGCCTGGCTGAAGGCAACCTGGCCGTTGATGTTGTAGAGCCCCTTGTCGCACAGATAGGCGGTTTCGTTCGGATCGATCATCATCTCGTAGAAGACGAATTCGCCATTCTGGTCGATCAGCGGGGCGGTGAAGGCCTGCTGTATTTCGCTGAGCCGCGCCGCGTTAAGTTCACCGACCGCGGATATAACACCCAATGCCCGCGTGGTGCGCGGGTCCGTGCCCGCGAGCGCGGCGGCGGAAAACGGCTTTAGCCCCTTGCTGACTGCGCGGGACAGGTCGCGCGACGCCGCCATCAGGCGGGCGCCCTGCGCGCCGCACGCGGCCGGGCGGGACCCATCGTCTTTGAAGATGTCGCTGGAGTTGTGCCACAAGGTCCAATGCGGCGCACCGAACGCGGTGTCGGTGATGCGCGGCGCCGGTTTCCCCTGCGCATCGGTCGGCCAGTTAAGCGCAAAGAACATCTGCCACGAATACAGGTCGAATTCGCGCTGCACCTGCGCGAATTGTCCCGCTTTTTCCAGCCGGGTCTTGAGCGCGATATCGACGTCGCCGGGCATCTGCGGCGTGACCATCGGTGCGAACGCCGGGAAGTCGGTGAGATAAGCGGGCGTGGCGGCGCGCGGCGGTGCCGCCGCGTAGATCGCACCGCCCCCCAGCAAGGCCACAGCGATCGGAATCGCTATCCTGCCGCGCCCCATGCCGTGCCTAAAAAACGAACGCATCGCCGCTCTCCTGATCAAGACTCTTTCGTCACGCCAACCCACCTCCCGTGCCGCTCGCCCGCCGCTCCCGGGAACACACGGCATGTGCGCACCCGCCATAGCTGCGGTCGTCGCGCGGTGTGTCCGCGGGGCGAGCGGGATCGGGCAGAAGCATCCAATGGGCACCATCGCCGCTGCAAATCTGCTGCCAACTCTGGCCAGCCAGCGTAGCCAGCCAGGGCACCGCAGCCTCCGCAGGCATGCCGATCAGCGCGGCCGCGGCCGGCAGGAAACGCAGCCCGATCAGCCCGTATCGCAGCATGGGTCGATCCGACCGCCAGAGCCTTCCGGTCGCCACCCCCCGCATCACCGTTCAGACGCCGCGCCATCGTCAAGCACCGCCGACTGGTCGAGATCCCTCTCCCACGTGCATAGCCAGTCGACCACGGATATTGCCCTCCACACTCTCCACCGCGCAGTTATGCGGTGACACGGGACGACGCTCAGCAAGATATGGCCTTACTGAAAACGCTCGTTGCAATAATTATCGATACCGTATCGACTATGGTCAAACTAAAGCCCGGCCGTTTTGGACCTGTTGCTCATGGACAAGTTCTGGAATCGGCGATTACTCTAGCCGGTGAAAGGATGCCCCATGCCTTCAGCTGCCACCAAGATTCGTCGTTCGATCAGCGACATCCAAGCCGATTATGATCGCGGCGACAAGATTGAACTCGAAACGCTGATGCGCGCGTGGAAAGGCTTGAAGGATCTATCGCCCACCGACCCCAATTCCTTCTTCATGCTCGGCGGATTCCACGGCGAGCCGTTTCGTGGTCCGGGCGCCTACGCCAATGCATGGTGGGGCGGATATTGCCAGCACGGCACCGTACTGTTTCCCACCTGGCACCGCGTCTATCTCTACAGACTCGAAAAGGCGCTGCAGAGCATTGACGGTTGCGCGGGCGTGACATTGCCCTTCTGGGACGAATGCGCCACCGACTCGCAGGAAAACGGCATTCCGCGGGCGCTGACCGATCGCTATTTCGAGCTCGACGGGGTACAGATCGACAATCCGCTTCGGTCGTTCGTGCTGCCGATCGCCATCGTCGACCAGGTCGCGGCCGATGACGGCACCGATCCCAACAGCCCCAACTATAGCAAGCCCGCGGGCTATGAGACGGTCCGCTACCCCCTGTCAGGCCTTGTCGGCACCGCGGCCGACCGTGCCGCGACGCAGGACCATAATGCCGGCTTCCCCAATTTCGCCGCGAACGTGAAGACGCTGGATGCCAACATCATGGCCTGGCTGACCATGCCGGTCTATTCCGGCCAAAAATACCGTGGCCTTGTCGTCAGCCAGTTCGCCGCATGCATGGAGGCGCCGACCTACACGCTGTTCTCGAACAAGACGTCGATGGATGCGTGGAACGCAGCCAACAGGGACATGCCCGTGGTCGCGCTGGAGTCACCGCACAATTTCATCCATCTCGCGGTTGGCGGGTTCGACATCCCTACCTACAACGCGTCACCGATCGCGGGCGCCAATGGCGACATGGGCGAGAACGACACCGCGGCGCTCGATCCGATCTTCTATTTCCATCATTGCTTTATCGATTACGCGTTCTGGACGTGGCAGAAGCGTCACGACGCGAAACACGTGCTGACGATCGACGAGAATGATCCCGGTGCGTCCTACGCCAACAACCAGCCGCCCGCCGGCGCCAATCCCGGCGACATGCTGACGATGAAGACACCGCTCGCGCCGTTCCTGCGCGACGACGGCACGCCGTACCTCAGCACCGACTGCGTCGATATCGTCGGACAGCTGGGCTACGACTATGGTCCGGGATCGCTCGACGAATATGCCACCCCGACGCCGATCGCCGAGGCGACTCTGCTCGCCGAGGAGCCTAGCCGGCAGATCCACATCACGGGGATCGACCGGTCGAAGATCGCGGGCTCGTTCGTGGTCGCGGCCTATGCGGAGATCGACGGTGCGCGCCGCTTGGTTGGGGCGGAGGCAATTCTCAGTCGCTGGACCGTAGGCGGATGCGTGAACTGCCAGACCAAGCTGCGCGCGAGCAGCAATTTCCGCGTCGCAGCCGACCTGCTCGCGAGCGGCGACGTCAAGGTCGTGCTGCATACCCGACACGGTGCGCTGGGCGACGCGCCGCCGGCCCTGACGTCAGCCGGGCAAGTGGGTACTGGGGTCAGAGAGATTGCGAGCAATACGGCCAGCGCGGTCGACATGCCGTTTCGCATGGAGATCCGTTGACCGGGGAAGGTTCTCCCTCCGCCCGCACTCGCTCCCCGATGACTGCGGGCAAAAGCAGTGATGGTTATCAGTAAGCTCTGACAGAGAGCGGCTATCCGCGATGCTATGTTTGGGCCCTGCGGCTCGGGGATTCCACCTTTGAGACATCGGAGCGATCCGGGTTTAGTCTAATCGCTCAGCCAATCGGTTGTGATCTGGCCCCTATTCCCCTCCGGCGCCAGCACAGAGCGCAGGGCTTCCAGTAGAGGCGGCAGCGCCTGTGTGAAGGCGTAGGGCGGATTGACGAAAAAAAGACCTGCGCCGTTATAGATGCCGGGCTGGTCGTCGTCGTACAACCAATGCTCCACCACCAGCAGTTTCGGGATGCCGAGCTTGCGTAGCTGCTCCTTCCATCGCCAATGCACGCCACGATCTTTCAGCGGATACCAGATCATCGTCACGCCATGCGCCCATTTGCGGTGTGCAGCGGCGAGCGTCGCGGTGATACGTGTGCGGTCATCGAGCTGCTCGTACGGTGGGTCGACCACCACCACGCCGCGCGCGGTTCGGGGCGGCAGCATCGCCAGCCAAAACTCGTAGGCGTCGCGCTCATGCACGGCAGCAGCTGTGCCACGCATCACGCCGCGTAGGGTATAGGCATCCTCAGGGTGCTTTTCGTTGAGGATGAGGAAATCCTGCGGGCGCAGAAGCTGCGCCATAAACTGCGGTGAACCGGGATATAAGCGCGGCTCGGCCCCAAGATTCACGGCTTGCACGGCGGCGCGGTAGTCGTTCAGCAGGGGGTTCAAATCGACAAAGGCCCGTAAAGCGCCGTGTGTCGACTCCCCAGTGCGTTGAGCGTCGTCGCCGCCAAGGTCGTACAGCCCGCAGCCGGCATGGGTGTCTATTAGGGTCAGCGCCCCCTGTTTTTGCTGCAAGGCCCGCACAAGGGCGATCAGCAGGCTGTGCTTCACCACATCGGCGCTATTGCCAGCATGGAAGGAATGGCGATAATTCATTGCGGTTCAAAAATCCTGACGAATTGCCTCTATACGTGATCCTGGGCGCGGCTGCCGTGCGCGAGGCGATCAAAGTAACCAGTCCGGTGCTGGTATAAAGTCGGGGGGAAACCTTCAACGCACTTTTGCGCGGGGCCTTGTCAGCGATTACCACCAGAGGCGGAAACGCAATGGTCGGGGCTATGACGGAATTGCCCGCGCGAAATTTGGAATAGCTGGGATTGATCAACACCTGCCGCCCACTTGGCAGCAGCAGTGACGGGAAACCAGCGAGTTACGCCCGATTTCCGCTTTCGAACTTCAGCAAAGATCACGGCGTGGGTCAAATGGATCAGCCGCCGTGACTGCTGGAGATTGCACAGAGCCCCCCCACCCCCAGAACATAGAGGATAAGCACGATGAGGGAGTCTATTCCCATACGCCAGACCTGCCGCTTAGGCCGAAAAATCAGGCCTGCCGCGTAGACGCAGGTCAGCAGCACGCCAAGACTTGCAAGATAGATGTCGCTTGCCTGCGCATCAGGTAACACCGCCTTGCCGGAGATGATGACGGCGAGGAGGAATAGGACCGGAAGAAAGGCGTTTCCGCCGAAGATGTCGCTGACCGCGAGCTGATAGTCCTTCATGCGTACCGAGGTGATGCCGGTCGAGAGCTCTGGCAGTGACGTGGCGGCTGCGAGTACCGTCGCGCCGAACAGAACCCCGCTCAGCCCGATGTGCCCAGCTATAGCATCGCCGCTCCGCTCGAGCAGGACCCCGGCTGCAAGGGTCGCGAGTGCGGCCGCGCCGAACACCATCGCAATACGAACCGTGCTTTCGCCTTGCTGCCCGGACGCATCATCCTTCTTTGCTTGCGAGTGACCCCTGGGCTCCTCCTGCCCGTCGGGCGCGGTACCACTCGTCTCTTGCCATGGCAGCCCCTTGCTGGCCTTGCTCGACAGCCACACGCCAACGACCCATAGGACGGCGATCAACACCGCCCCTGGGGTGAGGCGAGCAGCAATGAGCGTGCTGGGCAACTGTGTCGCCATGATCGAAACGATCAACACCGCCACTACCAGCACCGCCTCCACAACTAGCGAGAGGCTGGCGGCGCGATAGGTCAGCGGCACCGTCTCCTTCATGGCGATGTCCATGGCCACGAGCACGACCGTCTGGATGGCTATGCCGCCCAGGATGTTGCCGACCGCCACAGCCAGATTGCCTGCCAGCGCCGCGCTGACGGTAATCGCGACCTCGGGCAGGTTGGTGGCCACCGCGAGGACGATGATGCCGCCGAGCGCCTTGCCAAGGTGAAGTCGCGAAGACAGGGTGTCGGTCGTGTCGGCAAGTTTCACGCCCGCGATCCATATTACGCCCGCGCAGGTGGCAAAGATCGCGAGTAAAATCGGCAGGTCGAGTTCGTCGAACATGCGGGACTTTCAATTTGTCGAGGCGCGACAGAGGGCTGATCTGAGCGCACCAGCAGCCCGGGCGTTCCATGACAACTCATGAAACGATCCAAGGGACGTCGAAGGATCGGGCTTGACTGGGCCGCAGCATCAAAGCTCATGACGCGGCACGTTGAACTTGAACCACGTCACTGTCGGTATCCGAGAACTGGGGCCGCCAATCCGCCTTCATCTGCTTATTCTGGTCACAGAATTTGCGCCGGCGCAGTCGTGCCGCAACCGCAGATTGGCCGCGTGGGCAAGCGCCACCAATATGCCGCCAGTTACCGTGACCGCACGTTCGACGCCGCCTTCCGACAGGGCGAAGGCACCTGTCATCAGCAAACCCAGTCCAGCGCCGCCAACACAAAGCGGCCACAAGGCCGCGTGGCGGGCACGTCCGCCGAGGAGCGCGATCGCCGCGAGCGGCACCGCCAACGGCAGCACCCAGCGGTGAAAGCTTTCGGGTATGACGATGATCGCGGCGACCGCCGGGACAGCCGCCAGGAGAAGCGGCAACGCCAGGCAGTGGACCATGCAGACTGCCGAGCCCGCCATGGCTGCTCGATCGAGCCAATCCATTCTGCACGTCCCTGTCGTTCTCATCTTGCTGTAACCGATGCTATCAGCGTAATGATACATCGTATCACTGCATGTGAGGTTGGTCGATGCTCCGAGATGAGACACTGCGATCGCTCGCGCCTGGCGCGGTCGGCCTGTTCAAGGGGCGCATCCTTGCCGGCGAGCAGGCGATCGTCCACCGCTCGCCGCCGACCGCGGGTACCGGCGAGGCGCGGTTGCTGCTGGTGATCGATAGTCCACCCCCGGCGGAGACCGCCGCGCTGTGGGAGCAGGCGATGCAACGTGGCTGACATATTCACGGCGCATCGTCGTCACGCGATCGGCGAGCGCCGTCTCGCTCCTCCCATGATCCAAGCCATCAGGATCCAGACCCCATGACCCGCGTGCCGCTTCTCATCGCCGTCACGCTGGCGAGCCTTGGCGCCGCTGGCGGCGCGCAGCGGGCGCTCGGCCCGGCGGGGTATCTCAAGCCGGGTGCGTTCGACGTGCTGGCCGTCCTGCCGCCTGCGCCGAAGCCAACCGATCCTCGCGGGGTCGCCGACCGCGCGATCTTCACGGCGACGCGCGCTTTGCAGGGGAGTCCGCGCTGGGCGATGGCGACCAACGACGTGAAGCTGGCCCCGACCGACCTCTTCCGCGACTTCAGCTGCGCCATAGGGATCGCGATGACGCCCGAAAACGCCCCGCGGACCGCCGCACTGCTGCGCCGTGCGATAGTCGACACCGCGGGCCAGACCGGGATTGCCAAGACCTTCTACAAGCGGCAGCGACCGTTCCTGATCGACCGGGGGCCGATCTGCCAGCCCGCGGCGGAGGTCGCGGACAGCTATGATTATCCGTCGGGCCATACCACCGCGGGCTGGACGATGGCGACGTTGCTCGCGCAGATCGCGCCCGATCGCGCGACCGCGTTGCTCGCGCGCGGCCGGGCGTATGGCGAAAGCCGGATCGTGTGCGGCGTCCACAATGCGAGCGCGGTCGAAGCGGGGCGTCTGTCGGCGTCGTCGACACTGACCGCGATGCAGGCCGACCCCGCCTTCGCCGCCGATCTCGCCGCGGCCAGGCGGGAGATCGCCGCGCTCCGACAGACCGGTGGCGCTGCGAAGACCGACACCGCACAGTGCACACGCGAAGCGGCACTCGTCGCCCAGCCCCTCTATTGACGAGACACTCATGACCGACACGACCATCTCGTCCCTGCTCCTCAATCGCCGCACCATGATCGGTGCCACCGCCGCCATGATCGGCGCACCCGCGATTCTGCGCGCGCAGCAACTCTTCGCCGCCTACCCGTTTCGCCTCGGCATCGCGGCGGGCGATCCGGCCGCGGACGGGTTCGTCATCTGGACCCGGCTCGCCCCCGCCCCGCTGGCAGAGCATGGCGGCATGCCGATGCAGCCGGTCGAGGTCGAATGGCAGGTCGCGACCGATCCGCGCTTTGCGACGCCGGTAGCCGGTGGCAAGACGCTCGCGCGTCCCGAACTCGCGCACTCGGTCCATGTCGAAGTCGCCGGCCTGTTGCCCGATCGCCCCTATTGGTACTGTTTCACGGTCGGCAACGAGCGTTCGACCACGGGATGTGCGCGCACGCTGCCCGTCGCAGGCGCATCGCTCGACCGCCTGCGCTTTGCGGTCGCGGGCTGCCAGAATTACGAGGACGGGCTCTACACCGCCTATCGCCACCTCGCGGCGGACGATCCCGCCTTCGTCTTTCATTATGGCGACTATATCTACGAAGGCGGGAGCGCGCCGATGCCCGTCGGCTATGACGGCAAGCCGCGCCGCTTCGTCCGCGAGCATGCCGGGCAGAAGCTGTTCGACCTCGCCGATTATCGCCGCCGCTACGCCCAGTACAAGACCGACCCGGATCTTCAGGCCGCACACGCCGCGGCAGCATGGTTCGTGACCTTCGACGATCACGAGATTGAGAACAACTGGGTCGGTGAGATCGACCAGGAGAAGGATCCGCCCGAGGTGTTCGCGCTACGCCGGGCGGCGGCGTTCCAGGCCTATTACGAGCACATGCCGCTGCGCCGCTCGGCATTTCCGGGACCAGCGGGCATGCAGATCTATCGGCGGGCGACGATCGGCAATTTGCTCGACCTGCATTTGCTAGACACCCGGCAGTTCCGGACCGACCAGCCCTGCGACGACGGCTTCAAGACGCGTTGTGCAGGCTGGGCGGATCCTGCCGCACAAGTAATGGGACGAACCCAGGAGGCATGGCTCTCCACGGCGCTGAAGCAGAAGACGGCGCGCTGGAACGCACTGGCGCAACAGGTGATGATGATGCCGCTCGACCGGCGGACGGGTGACGAACCTGCGCCGATCCGCAACATGGACAGCTGGGGCGGCTACGACGCGCCGCGCGAGCGCGTGCTCAAGATGGTCCAAGGCCTCGGCAACATGGTCGTGCTGACCGGCGACGAGCATCAGAATTATGCGGGCGTCCTGCGCACGCAAGGCGGCCAGGGGGATGCCGTCGCGGTCGAATTCGTCGGCACGTCGATCACCTCGGGCGGCGATGGCGCGGACCGGCGGGTCGGCGAAGACCGCATCCGCGCGCGCAATCCGTTCCTCGCCTGGACCAACGACCGGCGCGGTTACTTGCTGTGTGATGTGGATGCGGACCAGTGGAAGACGGACTTCCGCACCGTCGATACCGTCACCCGCCCCGATGGCATGGTCAAGACGTCCGGTACGGCGATCGTCGAGCATGGCCGTGCCGCCGTGACGGTGACCTGACCGCGCCTCCGCGTGAAATCCGATACCTCACTTCGTGCCGGCAAAAGCTGCACGTGAGTCCCGGTTGCCGGTGTTGGCGCGGTTCAGAACGCGCCAACACCGTCGTCGTGCGACAGTCGCGTGATCCTCAGCCGCTGCCGACCACCTGCGTTATGGAGCTGGCACAGGCGCTCGACCTGTACGAGCGAAGCGGCGAGTATCGTCGCGGACGCGAGCGCCCCCGAACGGTGCATGCGTATGATTTCGTCGTCGGGTACCTGCATCAGAAGTTCGGTACCGATCGTGTAGAGGCCATCGAGGACATGCTCCTGGCCGTCGTCGCTCTGGAGCACGAGATCGAGCGGGCGGATCAGACGCTGGGCCGCATAGCCGTCGATCACCGTGCGCGCTGCGCCGATGTCGGCGACCAGATGATCCAGGGCTGCAGCAATATCCGTCAAGACCGGCGACGGCGCCCCGCCCTCGAACAGCGGTTCGCCCGACATCCCGATTGCCGGATCATCCTCGACCACCGCCAGTCCGGCGACCCCGTTCGGGTCCAGCCGGAATCCCGTCAGTTGCAATGCGCGCGGGCAATAGGTCGCATGGAAGCGGCGATCGTGGACGAACAGGTTGATCGGCTCGACCAAGCCGACGAGCGCGACGAGGTTGAAACGCCCCGTATTAGCGTCCTTGGCGAGGCAGAGCGGCATGTCCGCCACGGCGAGTGCCAATTCGGACAGTCCGATCTGCACGATGCGCTGCGCCGGTCCGACGATGGTCGAGTCGAAACGGAGCGCGCCGTGATCGGACCTGTTCAAGGGGCGGATGCGACTCATACCCGTTGCAGCCCGTGTTCGCGGACTGCGCGAAGGAGGTCGCGATGCCGCGGCATCTTGCGGACGAGCTCGGCACGAACCCGCGCATTGCGAGCTACCAACGAGTCGACCAATTTGCCGTCGGCGGTAGCGGGCTCCCCACGATAGCTGCTCGCGAAGCGCATGCCGTGAAGCACATATTGATAGCTCGGCCAAGAAAACACCTCACGCGCATGCGCAAAATCCTGCGCAGCGGGAGCGTGGTGTTTCCAAAGCGCTAGCCGCTCCCGCAGCCCTTCAGGCATCGACGTCGGAGCAGCATTATCGCGCCAGAAGGCGGTGTCGCGGCGATGCGTAATCGCATAATGGAGCTTCAGAAACTCGATGATCCGCTGCCAATGGTGGCTGAACGTCGCGTTGAACTGCCGCGCGATCGCATCCATCGTCGAGCGTGTCTGAGGCAGCCGATCGACGAGCGAGTCGAGCGACGTTTCGATCAGCATCAATGCCGATGCTTCCAGCGGCTCCAGGAACCCTGCGGACAGGCCGATCGCGACGCAGTTGTTCTGCCAGAACCGCTCACGATGTCCTGCTTCGAAGCTGATTCGACGGACCGGCAGCGCATCGGATGCGGGACCGACGTACCGGCGCAGTGCCGCTTCGGCCTCGTCGTCGCTGGTATGGGCGCTGCTGTAGACGTGACCGACGCCGCGGCGTGTCCAAAGACCGATATTCCATATCCACCCGGCGTCCTGTGCGGTCGAGATGGTATGGCAGGCGATCGGGTCGTCCTCGCCCTGATAGGGTACCTGCATCGCCAGCGCGCGGTCGGCGAACAGGATGTCGCGACAGCTGCGGAACGGGACATCATAGACTCCCCCGATCAGCAGCGCGGCAAATCCGGAGCAGTCGACGAACAGGTCGCCCGCTAAAATACGTCCGTCGGCGAGTTCGACGTTCCGGATATCGCCATTGCCCTTCAGGTTCGCGCGAACGACATCGCCAACGACATGCTCGACACCCAGCGATGTGGTCGCGTGGTTGCACAGCAAGGTCGCGAATTTGCCGGCGTCCAGATGATAGGCGTAATTGGCCTGTCCGCCATATTCCGGCGCCGTGATCGTCTTGGGTGCCAGTCCCGCGTCGCACAGCGCCGACTGGTAATCGACCCAGTCGGCAAAACTGGCCCGACTGGCGCCAACCTGCGCCGGCGCATCCGTGCCCATCCCCGTCTCGGTCGCCGATGCGTGGAGCCAATAGGGGGAGAGATCGATGTCCCCTGCCCCCGCCGGTGGGTTTAGCGGGTGATAATAGGCGTCACCGGCGCTCCCGTCGGTCCAGCCCACGAACTGCGCACCCTGCTTCAGCGCGGCGTCGCATGATCTGATAAAATCGGTCTCGTCGATCCCGATCTTTCGCAGTGTGTTACGCATCGTCGGCCAGGTCCCTTCGCCGACTCCGACACTCGGTACCGTCGCCGATTCGACGAGCAGGACTTTGACCTTGCTGCCGCTGCTGACAGATCGCGCCGCGAGACGACAGGCGGTCAGCCACCCCGCCGATCCGCCTCCGACTACGATGACGGTCCGTATCGCTTCTTCGTTAACGTCAGCGTGCGACATCACGTCTCCTGTTGTCTTCCCGGCTTTTCGACCCCGTAAGGCCGCCGTTTTTTCTGGCTTTCATTTATACGATAATCCGGTAGAAATCGATGTAATTCGCCCAAACGAGGCGGGTCGAGAACTGTATACAAAGGGAGAGCGATGATGATCAAACAGGGGCCATCGAAATCTAAGTACCTTTATTCTGCGTTCGGACTCGCAAGCGCGCTCGGCGCGATGGTCGCCGCCGTTCCGGCGATGGCGCAAGCGGTTCCCACGACCAGCAGGCAGGCAAGCGACAGCCAGCCTGCAGCAGATTTTCCGCCACCCAATCAGGCCGCTGTACTGCCGAGTCAGAGCGACGCCGACGCGACGGTCAACGACATCGTGGTGACCGGGATCCGCCGCAGCATCGAGTCGTCCGCTGCGCAAAAGCGTGATGCAGCCGGCATCCTCGACGCGATCTCGTCGGAGGATCTGGGTAAGTTCCCCGACGCCAACGTTGCCGAGTCGCTCCAGCGTATTCCTGGCGTCGCGATCGACCGCAGCAATGGCGAAGGCCAGTCGGTCACGGTCCGCGGCCTCGGCCCCAACTTCAACACCGTCCTGTTCAACGGCCGCAGCTTCGCGTCCGACAATTACAACCGGTCATTCTCGTTCGATCTTCTTCCCGCCGAATTGATCAGCGGCGCGCAGGTCTACAAGAGCTCGCAGGCACCGCTCCAGAGCGGCGGCATCGGCGCGACGATCAACCTCCAGACCCCCAAGCCACTCGCGCTAAAGGGCTTCAAGGGGGTGTTCACGGGGAAGGCGAATTACGAGAAGAATAGTGAAGTTTACGCCGCAGCTGTTCGGCCTGCTGAGCGACACATTCGCCGACGGGAAGCTCGGCCTGCTCGGCTCGGTCTCGTACCAGCGCCGCAAGGCCGCGGTGACGTCGATCACCACCGACGGTTACATTCCGAACACGACGGTCGGACCGACCGCCACGCCGCTGTTCACCAACGTCTACGCGCCGCGCAACCAGAATGTCGGCACCACGACCGACGACCGCACCCGTCTTGGCGCGACGCTGGTGGCGCAATACGCCCCCACTGACGAGCTGACCTTCACGGTCGACGGCCTGTTCAATCGCTTCAAGAGCGATAGCAGGACCAACGCGCTCGGCAGCTGGTTCGAACCGTCAAGCTACACCGCCGCGACGATCGACGGCAATCGCTCGATCACGTCGCTGACGACCAACGGCAACGCCGATTTCATCGCGTCCGGCGCGGTCCGCGAAACCAAGACCTACAAAGGCGGCTTCAACGCCGAATGGCGCCCCAACGACCAGGTCCATATGGTGTTCGACGCCACATGGTCGCGTGCGAAGAACGCAGGCGGCGGCAAGACCTATTTCGCGGTGATCGGCACGCCCACCAGCTATTCGTTCACCGCCGCGGGCGACGACGATATTCCTTCGACCTTCGGCTATGACGCCGGCGCACTGACCGACCCGTCGCGCGGCAAGACGCACATCGCCGGGATCAGCGGCAACGACGTCACCGAGAAGGTGACCGAATATCGCTGGAATACCGACTGGAAGCCCGGTTGGGGGATCATCGACACCATCCGCTTCGGCCTGAACCGCACGTCGCGCGACAAGAGCAACGTGCCAATCACCTCCGATCCGAACGTCGGTTGCGTCTATTGCGGCTATGCCACCTCTGCCGACCCCGCGTTGCTGAGCCCCTATTCGCCAAATTCGCTCGGTGCCAGCAGTGGCTCCGCGCCTACGCAGTTCCTGAAGTTCGATGCCAATCGCTACTTTGCGTTCCTGACCAGCGCATCGGCCGCAGCGGCGCTCGATCGTGCGCGCAACCAGCCGGTGGGCACGACTGCCGCGCTGTACGCCGCCAGCAATGGCTATGCGGCAACTCGCCAGCCGTCCAACCGAGTCAGGGAAATCGTGTATGCGAGCTACGCCGACATGGACCTCGACGGCGACGTTGCGGGCATGCCGTGGTTCGTGAATGTCGGTGCACGCTATGAATATACCGAACTGGTATCGGGCGGCCAGCAACTCCTGCTGACCGATCTCCTCCCGGTGCCGGGCGATCCGACGATCTATAACGGCGTATATGCGAACAACCGCGTCGGCGTGTCCGTCAATAGCCGGTCAACCTACAATAACTTCCTGCCCAATCTGAACGCGAAGCTGAGCTTCACGCCGAAGTTCCAGCTGCGTCTGGCGGCGTACAAGACGCTGACTCGCCCGGCTATCGGCGATCTGGCGCCGAGCCTCAGCTACGACACGCTGCGTCCCGCCACGTTGACCGCGAGCGGCGGCAATCCGAACCTGAAACCCTATCGCGCGACAAACTATGACGCATCGCTCGAATGGTATCCGACCAGCACGACGACGCTGTCGGCGGCGGTCTTCCACAAGACGATCGACGACTTCATCGTCCAGAGCTTCGGCGAGGAACTGTTCCCGATCGCCAATGCTGGCAACATTCCGGTCGGCGGGCTGATCGTCGGTCAGAACACGGCGAAATTCAGCGTCCGCCGGCCACGCAACGCGCAGTCGCTCAAGGTCAAGGGACTGGAACTTAACCTGGTGCACACGTTCGACTGGCTGCCTGGCGTGCTGAGCGGCTTCGGTGTGCAGGCCAACGCGACCTTCGTGAAGACCAACCGCGAGTTCGACGTCACACAGGTTGGTACGTCCTTCGCCGCGGAAGGGATCGGCAACTCGCAGAACGCGACCGTGTTCTACGAGAAATACGGCATCTCGGCGCGGATGGCTTATAACCGCCGCGAACGCTTCCTGCAGACCTTGGCGGGCGGTCCCGGCAACGAGCCCGTCTTCGTGCGCGACTATGGCCAGTTCGACGGCAGCGCCGCCGTCAACGTGACCCCGTTCGCGCAGGTCTTCCTGGAGGGCACGAACCTGTTCAACGCCAAGTACATCACCACCGGACGGTTCAATAACCAGGTGCTGACGTACCAGAATTTCGGACCGCGCTACGACGCAGGCGTACGCTTCTCGTTCTGATACCAGCGGGCGGGCGGGATCCGGTGACGATCCCGCCCGCGCCGTATGAACCCGGCATCGAAAGCGGCTGACAAGGACCAGGTCTCGGCATGAAAAAATTCGGTTTCTTATGTGGCGTCGCGATCGCCACGCTCGGTACCCTCGCCTCGGTCGGCGGCGCCTGCGCGCAGACCCCCGCCCCGATGCCTGCGGAGATACCCGGGGCACAGCCGCCAAGGGTTCAACCCGTCCAGATCGATCCGACACGGCCCGACTGGGAGAACCCGGCCGTGTTCGCCCGCGGCAAGATGCCGGCCCGCGCGACGGGTTTCCCGTTCGAGACGCGCACGGCAGCGATCGCCGGAGACCGTGCGAAGTCGGCGCGGTTCCAGTCGCTCAACGGTGCCTGGCAGTTCCAATTCTCGCCGAGTTCGGACGCAGTCCCGACCGGCTTCGAGCGGCCAGACTATGACGTGTCGGCGTGGAAGACGATCAAGGTCCCCGCCGACTGGCAAACCGAAGGCTATGACCAGGCGCGCTACAACAACATCGTCTATCCCTTCCCCGCCAATCGCCCGCTGATCCCGCACGCGACCAACCCGGTCGGATCGTACCGCCGCGACGTCGTGATCGCGCCGGGCTGGCAAGGCCAAGACGTCATTCTCCACATCGGCGCGGCGGGCTCCGCGTATCAGGTGTGGGTCAACGGCCAGAATGTCGGCTATTCCGAGGATTCGAAGCTCCCGAGCGAATTCGACGTCACGCGGTACGTAAAGCCGGGCCACAACACGATCGCGATCCAGATCCACCGCTGGTCCGACGGCAGCTATCTCGAGGATCAGGATGTCTGGCGCGTGTCGGGGATCGAGCGCGAGGTCTTCCTGATGGCCGCGCCGCCGACGCGGGTGCGCGACACGTTCGTGCACGCGGGGCTGTCCGACGATTATCGCGACGGGGTGCTCGGCCTCGATCTCGCGGTGACGCCGGGTCTGGCGAGCACCGCGCGCTACGTGCTGATGGACGGTGACCGCCAGGTGCTGGAGGGCCGCGTCGCCGTCCCCGCGGGCAAGGACGAGCGTATGGTGACGCTTGCCGGTCGGGTATCCGGCGTGAAGCCGTGGACCGCGGAAACGCCCAATCTCTACAAATTGGTCGTTGAACTGACCGACGCCAAGGGCCGGCTGGTCCAGTCGACCGCGCAGGCGATCGGCTTTCGCACCGTTGCGATCAAGAACGGGCTGGTCAGCGTCAACGGCAAGCCGATCACGATCCGCGGCGTCAACCGCCACGAGCATGATCCTGAGACCTTCCACGTCGTCAGCCACGAGTCGATGGAGCGCGACGTCCAGCTGATGAAAGGCGCCAACATCAACGCGCTCCGCACGTCGCACTATCCGAACGATCCCTATATCTATGAGCTTGCGGATCGGTACGGGCTCTACGTGATGGACGAGGCGGATATCGAGAGCCACGCCTATATGGAGCAGGGCAACCGGCACCCCGAATCCCGCGCCAAGTTCCAGGTCGGGTTCGATCCGGCATGGAAGGACGCGCATGTCAGCCGCGTCGTCAACATGGTCGAGCGCGACAAGAATCACCCTTCGATCATCTTCTGGTCGCTCGGCAACGAGGCGGGCATCGGCCCCAATTTCGAGGCCGCCGCCGCCGCGGCAAAAGCGCGCGATCCCAACCGGCTGATCAGCTATCTCGGCTGGGGCACCTATGAAGGCGTCGGCGATCATCGCCCCAATTACTACGCCGATATCTATGCGCCGATGTACGACCCGATCGTCAAGCTCGAGGACTATGCGACCAACTGGAACTTCAAGCAGCCGATGATCCAGTGCGAATATGGGCACATGATGGGCAATTCGGGCGGCGACCTGAAGGAATATTGGGACACGATCTACGCGCATCCGAACAAGCTGCAGGGCGGGTTCGTCTGGGACTGGGTCGACCAGTCGATGTATCGCTACACCAAGGACGGCCGCCGCTATTGGGGGGATGGCGGCGAATACGGCCCCAATCCGGGCGGCGACATCGAATTCGGCGACGGCCTGCTCCAGTCGGATCGCACGCCGAACCCCGCCTTCTACGAACTGCGCAAGGTATATTCGCCGGTACAGTTCGACGGTTTCGACGCCGCGACCGGCAAGGTCACGGTGCGCAACCGGCATGATTTCCGTGACCTGTCAGGCTTTGATCTTGATTGGACGGTTCAGGAGAACGGCATCACGGTCGGATCCGGCAAATTGCCGGGCCTGACCACGGCAGCGCGTACCGCGGAGACGATCACGCTGCCGCTAACGTCGGTACAGCGGCGACCCGATGCCGAATATTTCGTCACCGTCTCCGTCCGCGCCAAGGACGCTGCCGTGCCCTTGGTACCGGGTGGTACCGTCATCGGGTTCGAGCAGTTTGCGCTGTCGCCTGCGTCGTCCTCGGTGGCGGCCGTCGAGGCGAACGGGGTCGCGGTGCGCCAGGAAGGTGGTGGGCTGACGCTGGCCGCGAGCGGCGCGGCGCTACATATCGATCGCAAGACCGGCTTGATCACCGACTATCGCAAGGACGGTCGCGTTCTGGCGACCGGTGGCCAGCCGCATTTCTGGCGCGCGGTGACTGACAACGATCTTGGTATCGGCACCGACAAGCAGTTGGCGATGTGGAAGACGATGAGCGACGCCCGCAAGGTCCGCTCGGTGGCTGCGGACCGCGGCGCGATTGTCGTCACCTACGATCTCGGCGATGGTACCGCGTCGTTCGAGACGCGCTACACGATGGCCGCGGACGGATCCGTCGGCATCGCGGGGCGCTTTACGCCGATCAAGCAGGACCTGCCCGGTCCCTTCCGCGTCGGCTTGGCGTTCGCGATGCCAACCGAGATGAAGACGGTCGAATGGTATGGCCGCGGGCCGCATGAAAGCTATGTCGATCGCAAGACTTCGGCGCCGATTGGCCTGTGGCGGGGCGCGATTGCCGAGCAGAACCATGATTACATCCGCCCGCAGGAGACCGGTAACAAGGTCGACGTTCGCTGGATGGAACTGTCGGGTGCAGCCGGCGGCGTCCGCATCCAGGGCGAACGGCCGCTGATGATGAATGCGCTGGCTTTCCCTTATGCCGATCTCGATCGCAAGACGCCCGGCAGCTGGAAGTCGAGCGACGTGGTGCCGCATGGCCAGGTCACCCTGTTGGTCGACGCGGCGCAGTGGGGCGTCGGCGGGGATACGCAGTGGAGCGAGGTGGGCAAACCCCTGCCCGGCTACCGTATCCCGCTCGCGCCGATCGCGGTGACGTTCCGTTTGACGCCGTTCGCGGGCGAGGGAACGGATTCCAAATCGGCGCGGCCAGCGACTGCAACGACCGGCGAATGATAGTGTAGAGTGGAGTCCTGGCTGCCGTGCGGCGCAGGACTCCACTCGACTTGCGCTGATCGCTGGAGCGTTTGCGCGGACGAGGCGCCGTTGACCAATGATCTCGAGATGAATTATCTTACATATAATTTGCGATGCTGGATTGGACCACTATTACCGAGCACTGTGGTTTACCGGAGAGAATGTCGTGACGGAGACGATCGGCAACCGTTCGGCCGGCAACGATGGCAGCGGCCAGGCCCGTGGCGGATTGCGGTCACGTGCATGGTTCGACGATCCGACCAACCCCGGAATGACCGCGCTCTTCGGGACGCCGGCGGCATTCCGATCGATTTCCCGATCCATCCGATCCAAGTAACTGGCAAGCGTCCGACCGCCGGGCTCGACCGCCTGGCATATCGGAGTTTGGTCAAGGTGCTTCGCGGTTGCCCGATCGACGGCGTCGCGTTGACGATTGGCTGCGACAAGACGTTGCCGGCGTGCCTGATGGCTGCGGCAACGGTCAACATTCCGGTGATCGCGCTGTCCGTGAGCCCCATGCTCGACGGCAACTATAACGGCCGGCGGACCGGATCGGGCACGATCGTATGGAAGGTGGCGCTGATCCGCGCCGGCATCCATTCGCTCCCGTGCGGCGGCGACGGGCGCCAGTCCGTCTATCCTCAACGCCTCGCCCAAGGCCTGCCACGGGACAGCCACTAGCGTTTAGCGACGGCCGGGCGCGCCCTACTCGTCGCCGATCAACGTCAATACGTCGCCGATGATCCGCGTCATCGCGACCTTGGCCGCCACCGGGTCTCGCGCAAGGATCGCGTCCGCCACAGCAGCGTGATCCGGAATGTTCGCGGACCGCCCCTTGATCTTGTTGGTGAAGCGGATCGAGGTCCGCAAGGCGGTCGACACCACCGTCTGGAGCTGCGCGTAGAACGGGTTCTTCGATGCGCGCAGGATGGCGACATGGAAGGCGATGTCCGCCTCGAGTGGATCGGTCAGCCCCGCCTCTCCCGCCTCCATCTGTTCCAGTCCTGCGCGGATCGCCAGGAAGTCGGCTTCATCGCCGAACCGTGCCGCCAGTGCCGCCGCCTCGGGTTCGATTGCTACGCGTAGCTGATTGAAATGCCGCAACAGTTCGACCGAGAATTTCCGCTCCAGCGTCCAGCGCAGGACATCGGTGTCAAACAGGTTCCAGGCGCTTGCGGGCTGCACCACCGTCCCCTGCCGCGGCCGTGCACTGACCAGCCCCTTGGCGGTCAGCATCTTGACCGCCTCGCGCGTGACCGACCGGCTGACGCCGTGCGTCTTGGCGATCTCCGCTTCGGTGGGAAATGGGCGACTTTCATAGCGGCCCGTCACGATCGCGCGCCCGAGCGTATCGAGCATGCCATGAGTCAGGTTGCGCCTAAGCAAGGCTGAAACGGGGGAATTTTCGCTGTCTGTCATATCGATTTCCGAAGGTTTTGGCGCAACGCCGTCACCGAGTCACGCGCCGAAGCGTACGCTAGACTTTCCAGATTTGTCGTATAAATTTTGAGCCTCTGGCCTGTAAATGACGGGAACCGGATGGAAGGGGAATGTGGATGAGCCTGTCCGGTATCGATCTGATCGTCGTCATCGTGTATGCGATCGGCATATTCGGCCTCGCGCAGTGGGTGTCGCGCGACAAGGGCGGCAAGGCGAAGGACAGTTCCGAATATTTCCTCGCGTCGAAATCGCTGCCATGGTGGGCGATCGGCGCGTCGCTCATCGCTGCGAACATCTCTGCCGAACAGATCGTCGGCATGGCCGGCTCGGGCTATGCGATCGGCTTGGCCATCGCCTCGTACGAATGGATGGCGGCGCTCACGCTGCTGATCGTCGGCAAATTCTTCCTGCCAATCTTCCTTCGCAACCAGATCTACACGATGCCGCAGTTCCTCGAACAGCGCTACGGCCCGTCGATCCGCACGCTGATGGCGATATTCTGGCTCGGCCTGTACGTGTTCGTGAACCTCACCTCGATCATCTGGCTCGGCTCGATTGCGGTCAACCAGGTCGCCGGGATCAACCAGGATGCCGCGCTCGTCGGCCTCGGCCTGTTCGCGTTGCTGTACCAGTTGAAAGGCGGTCTCAAGGCGGTTGCGCTGACCGACATCGTCCAGGTGACGCTGCTGGTCGTAGGCGGGCTGATCGTCTCCGCGTTGGCGCTCCGCGAACTCGGCGGCGATACCGGGATGATGGGTGGCTTCTACCGGTTGACGCGGCAGGCGCCCGACCATTTTCACATGATCCTGTCGAAGGACAATGCATTCTACAAGGATCTGCCGGGCATCTCGGTGCTGGTCGGCGGCATGTGGATCGCGAACCTGAGCTACTGGGGATTTAACCAGTATATCATTCAACGCGCGCTCGCCGCCAAGTCGCTCGGCGAAGCGCAAAAGGGCATCGTGTTCGCCGCTTTCCTCAAGCTGCTCATGCCGCTGGTCATCGTCCTGCCCGGCATTGCTGCGGTGATCCTCGCCCCTGCGCTTGCCAAGCCGGACCAGGCGTATCCGACGATGATGCGGCTGCTTCCGCCCGGCCTGCTCGGACTCGTCTTCGCAGCGCTGATCGCGGCGATCGTCGCCTCGACGGCATCCAAAATCAATTCGATTGCCACGATCTTCACGCTCGATCTCTACGCCAAGCGCCGTGGCACGACGTCGTTCGCGGAGGACGGTTCGACACAGGCGGCGGATCCTGCCGTGGAGCGCAATCTCGTCAAGGTCGGGCGGATCGCCGCCGCCGTCGCGATCGTGCTGGCGATGATCACTGCCCGGCCGTTGCTCGGCAAGTCGGATCAGGCGTTCCAGTATATCCAGGAATATACGGGGTTCTTCACGCCTGGCATCGTCGTGATCTTCATGCTCGGGCTCTTCTGGCGGCGCGCGACCGAGGCGGGTGCGCTGATCGGCGCGGTCGCATCGTTCGTAATCTCGCTCCTGCTGAAATACGCAGCACCCCAAATTCCGTTCATGGACCGGATGCTGATCGTGTTTGTCATCGCGCTCGTACTGGCGGTGATCGTTTCGCTGATCCGCCCGCAATCGAGCGCCGCAAACCGGATCGTTACGCGCGACTTCGACTATAGGACGACGCGCGGATTTAACGTCGCGGCGATCGGCGTGGTGATGATCCTCGCCGCCCTCTACGCAACGTGGTGGTGAGGATGAGGGCGTTCGTCGGGCGTGACGATCGGCGCTGCCGAGCGGCGCATAGGCCCGCCCGACCAGCTGTAGCAGTCTTGTAAAACACCGTGTTGACGTTTGCCGAAACGCGCGCGATGATCCGGCTATCGGACTGGGTATGATCGAACCTCGGTCATAGTCTCCGGGATCAGGGACCGTGCCACGCAGAGGATACTCGCGGGCGATATTGGGGGAACGGCGTTGCACAGACGGGACTTCCTGGCCGCAAGCGGCCTGGCATTGGGCAGCGGCGTTTTGCCGACCTTTCTCGGGCGCGCGATCGCCGCCGAGGAGCTTGTTTCCACCATCGACGTCGCCGTGAAGAAGCGCCTCGCCGACGCCGCGCTGAACGCCGCCAAGAGTGCCGGCGCCAGCTATTGCGACGTCCGTGTCGGCCGGTACCTTCGCCAGTTCGTGATCACGCGCGAGAAGAATGTCGAGAACGTCGTCAGCACGGAATCGACCGGTGTCGGCGTCCGCGTCATCGCCGATGGCGCCTGGGGCTTCTCCGCCTCGAACGAGATGACCGTCGACGCGGTCGCCAACGCCGCCAAGCTCGCCACCGCGATCGCCAAGGCCAACGCCAAGTCGCAGACGGCGCCGGTCCAGCTCGCGCCGACGCCCGGCGTGGGCGAGGTGTCGTGGCGCACCCCCGTCAAGAAGAACGCGATGGCGGTCCCGCTCAAGGAAAAGGTCGACCTGCTGCTCGGCGTCAATGCCGCCGCCACCGATGCCGGCGCGAGCTTCGTCAACTCGATCCTGTTCCTGGTCAACGAGCAGAAATACTTCGCCTCGAGCGACGGATCGTACATCGACCAGGACGTGCATCGCATCTGGGCGCCGCTGACGGTCACCGCGATCGACAAGGCGACGGGCAAGTTCCGCACCCGCGAAGGCCTCTCCGCCCCGATGGGGATGGGGTTCGAATATCTCGACGGCGCCGCCTCGGGCAAGTTCGTCTCGCCCAACGGCGTCGTGAACTACGGCCTGTCCTACGACATGAAGGAGGACGCGATCGCTGCCGCCAAACAGGCGCAGGCGAAGCTCAAGGCGCCGAGCGTCAAGCCCGGCAAATATGATCTGGTCCTCGATCCGTCGCACACCTGGCTGACGATCCATGAATCGGTCGGCCATCCGCTCGAGCTCGACCGCGTGCTCGGCTATGAAGCTAACTATGCCGGCACGTCGTTCGTGACGCTCGACAAGGTCAAGCAGCGGTTCCAGTATGGCAGCGCCGAGGTTTCGATTGTTGCCGACAAGACGCAATATGGCAGTCTCGGCGCGGTCGGGTATGACGACGAGGGCGTCAAGACCAAGAAGTGGGACCTGATCCGCGACGGCAAGCTGGTCGATCTCGAGGCGATCCGCGACCAGGCGCACATCATCGGCAAGTCCGCATCGGACGGGTGCTGCTATGCCGACAACTGGGCCAATGTGCAGTTCCAGCGCATGCCCAATGTCAGCCTCGAGGCGGGCAAGAAGAAGCAGAGCGTCGCCGACATGATCGCAGGCGTCGAAAACGGCATCTACATCATCGGCGACGGCAGCTTCTCGATCGACCAGCAGCGCTACAACGCGCAGTTCGGCGGGCAGCTGTTCTACGAGATCAAGAACGGCAAGATCACCCAGCAGATTGAGGACGTCGCCTACCAGATCCGCACCCCCGAATTCTGGAACGCATGCGTCGGCGTATGCGACGCCAGCGACTACCGGATGGGAGGCTCGTTCTTCGACGGCAAGGGCCAGCCGAGCCAGGTGTCGACGGTGAGCCACGGCTCCTCGACCGCGCGCTTCAACGGCATCAACGTCATCAACACCGCCCGCTCGCTCGGCTGATAGGGAGACACAAGTCATGAGCATCCTCACCGAAGAGCAGGCGCGCGCCATCCTCGCCAAGGTCGTCGCACTGTCGAAGGCCGACGAATGCACCGCGCAGCTGACGGGCTCGATCGACGGCAACATCCGGTTCGCGCTGAACAACATCTCGACCAGCGGCGTGATCACCAATTCGGATCTCGCCGTGCAGGTTGCGTTCGGCAAGCGGGTCGGCACCGCAACGATCAACCAGTTCGACGACGCCTCGCTCGAACGCGCCGTGCGCCGCGCCGAAGACCTTGCTCGGCTGGCACCCGAGAACCCAGAGTTCGTGCCCGCGGTCGCCAAGCAGGTCTACAAGCCTTCGCCGACGTTCAGCGCCGCGACCGCCGCGATCGATCCGAAATATCGCGCCAAGGTCGCCGGGGATTCGATCACCGCGTGCAAGGCGGAGAAGCTGATCGCCGCGGGCTTCCTGCAGGACGGCCAGAGTTACGTCGCCTTCGCCAACTCCAAGGGCAATTTCGGGTATCAGCGCGCGTCGTCGATGGATTACACCTGCACGGTCCGGTCCGAAGACGGTCGCGGGTCCGGCTGGGTCGGCCGCAGCCTGCAGGATTCGTCCGCGTTCAGCCCCTCGACCGACATCCGCACCGGCATCCGCAAGGCGTCCGCCTCGGTCGACGCGCGCGCGCTGGAGCCCGGCAAATACACCGTCATCCTCGAACCCGCCGCGGCGGCGGGGCTCATCAGCTTCATGATGAACTTCTTCGATGCGCGTCAGGCGGACGAAGGGCGCAGCTTCCTGTCGAAGAAGGGCGGCGGCAACAAGGTCGGCGAACAGGTCTATGATCCGCGCGTCAACTTCACGGCCGACCCCTGGGCGCCCGGCGCCGCAGTGATGCCGTGGGACGAAGAGGGCCTGCCGCGCGAGGCGATGCCGATCATCAAGGACGGCAAGATCGTGAACCTCAACTACTCGCGCTACTGGGCGCAGAAGCAGGGCAAGCGCGCGGTCGGATCGCCGGGCAACCTGCTGATGGCGGGCGGCACCAAGTCGACCGCCGACCTGATCCGCGGCACCGAGCGCGGGATCCTGGTCTCGCGCACCTGGTACATCCGGATGGTCGATCCGCAGACCGTGCTGCTGACCGGCCTCACGCGCGACGGGACCTTCTACATCGAGAATGGCGAGATCAAATATCCGGTGAAGAATTTCCGCTTCAACGAGAGCCCGGTCATCATGCTCAACAACATCGACGAACTGGGCAAGCCGGTGCGCGTGGCGGGCGACGAGAGTTCGCTGGTGATGATGATCCCGCCGATGAAACTGCGCGACTTCACCTTTACCTCGCTGTCGGACGCGGTCTGATCTTGCCCGCCTCTCAACGACACCACCCCGGCGTGGCCGGGGTGGTGGTACGAGACGGCCACGACACGCCATGACGCGCCACGACTTCCTCAAACTGATGGGCGTAGGTCTCGCCGCTGCGGTACTCCCGCGTGCGGCGGCCGCGGCCGGCGCATATGACTTCTGGTTCACGCGGCTGCGCTATCAATCCGGCGACTGGGACGTCGACCAGCGGATGCCGTCGAATATCATTACCGCGCTGATCGATTATACCAATTTGCGCGTCGACCCGAAGGAGCGCGTCGTCGCGCTAGCCGATCCGAAGATGCTGACCGCGCCATTCTGCTACATGGCCGGGCACAAGCTGGTCGAGTTTTCAGCCGACGAACGGCGTAACTTCGAACGCTATGTGCGAAGCGGCGGGTTCGTCCTGGTCGACGATTGCAACCACGACATTGACGGCCTGTTCGCGCAGTCCTTCGAACGTCAGATGACCAAGATCTTCGGTCCCCGCGCACTCCAGAAGCTGCCGCCCAGGCATCCGATCTATACGAGCTTCTTCAAGTTCACGGGGCCCCCTGCGACGACGTTCGAGCTGAACGGCTGGGGCGATGACCTCGTCCATGACTATCTCAAGGGCATCACGATCGATGGTCGGCTGGGGCTGTTGTACAGCAACAAGGATTACGGGTGCGAGTGGGACTATGACTGGCGCAACAAGCGCTTTCTCGCGCAGGACAATACCAAGTTCGGCGTCAACATCGTCATGTACGCGCTGACCGTCTGACCAGGCCCTCCCGAGTATGCTTTTAGGACCGACATGACCCAAACCGACGTCTCCGAGACCCAGATCACCGCGCAACTGGCCAAGCTCGGCGATCTTCGCGCCGCGATCGGCCAGGCGATCGTCGGGCAGGACGCGGTCGTCGAGCAATTGTTGATCGCGCTGATCGCCGGCGGCCATTGCCTGATGGAGGGCGTTCCCGGACTCGGCAAGACGCTGCTGGTGCGATCGCTCGGCGCGGCGCTCGCGCTCGATTTCCGCCGTGTCCAGTTCACGCCCGACCTGATGCCGAGCGACATTCTCGGCACCGAATTGCTCGAAGAGGATCACGGCACCGGCAAGCGCCATTTCCGCTTCCAGCAGGGCCCGATCTTCACCAATTTGCTGCTGGCCGACGAACTCAACCGCACGCCGCCCAAGACGCAGGCCGCGCTGCTCGAGGCGATGCAGGAGCGCACCGTCAGCTATGGCGGCACCACCTATACGCTGCCCGACCCGTTCTTCGTGCTGGCGACGCAGAACCCGATTGAGCAGGCCGGAACCTATCCGCTGCCCGAGGCGCAGCTGGACCGCTTCCTGCTCCATGTCCGCGTCGACTATCCGAGCGAGGCGGAGGAGCGCGCGATCATCGCGCAGACCACCGGCAGCCGCACCGCGACGGTGCCGCGCGTGCTTGGCGCGGAGGATGTGCTGGTGTTGCGCCGATGGGTGCGCGACGTGCATCTCGGCGAAGACCTGCTCGACTGGATTACGCGGATCGTCCGCGCGAGCCGACCCGGCGACGGGATGCCCGACGCGATCCGCACCTATGTCCGCTGGGGCGCGGGCCCGCGTGCCGGCCAATCGTTGGTGCTCGCAGCCAAGGCGCGGGCGCTGCTCCAGGGGCGGCTTGCGGCGACGCGCGACGACATCCTCGCGCTCGCCGCACCGGTGTTGCGCCACCGCCTGATCCTGTCGTTCGCCGCCGAGGCCGAGGGTGTCAGCCCGGACCAGGTCGTCGCGCGGCTCGTCGGCGCGGTGAGAGGACCGGGTGCCTGAAACGCTGATACCGGCTGACGTCCGGCACAGGTTGAAGGGACTGTCGCTGATCGCGCGGCGTGCAGTGGGGGATCGCGGCATCGGGCTGCATGCGAGCCATAGCCGCGGCACCGGCCTCGAATTCGCGCAATATCGCCCGTACGAGTTTGGCGACGAGCCGCGCCAGATCGACTGGAAGCTCTACGCGCGCTCAGATCGCTTCTTCGTCCGCGAGGCCGAGCGGGAAAGCCCCGTCGCGCTCTGGATCCTGCTCGATGCGAGCGCGTCGATGGCGCAGGTCGATGCGCGCCGCGCCAGTTTTTCGCGGCTCGATGCGGGCAAGGGCCTCGTCGCCGCGCTGGCCGAACTGGCTCTGGCGCAAGGCGACCGGTTCGCGTTCGCCGCGTTGCGCGACACGGGTCTCGCTCTCACGCGTCCGGCGAGTGGCACGAGGCACCGCGACCGGCTCCACCTCGACCTCCACGGCCTGGCGGCGGCGGGCGGTTTCCCTGAAGATGCCGCCTTGGCGCCGCTGTGGGAACGCATCGGCCAGCGCGACCTGGTGGTCATCGTGTCGGACTGGTTCGACCCCGCCTGTCTCGATCTCGCGCGTCGGCTGGCGGCGGCGGGGCGCGAAGTGCTCGGGATACAGATCTTGACGATCGGCGAACGCGATTTCGACTATGACGGCGGCTACCGGTTTCGCGATCCCGAGACCGGCGAAGAACTGCTGGGCGACGGTGCCGCGCTGCGGGCCGAATATCTCGGGCGGTTCGGCGCTGCGCAGGCGAGCCTCCACGCCGCGCTCGATGCGGCCGGCGTCCGCTACGCCGACCTCGTCCTCGACCAACCGCTCGACACGCCGTTGCAGCGACTGTTCGGCCGCGCCGGCAACCGGGCTGGCGGCGAATGACGCCGACGCTGCTGCTGCCGCTCGGCCTGGCTGCGCTCGGTGCGATTCTCGTCCCCCTCGTCCTGCATCTCGCGCGCCGGACCGAGCAGCGCCCGACCGACTTCGCCGCGCTACGCTGGCTTCGCCAGAAACCGCGCCCGCGCCATCGGCCGAAGTTCGACGAACTGCCGTTGCTCGCGGTCCGGATCCTGTTGCTCGCGCTGATGGCGCTTTTTCTGGCCGGACCTGAGCTTCTGAACACGCAGGACGCGACGCCCGTGATCGCCTTTGCGCCGGGCGTCGACCCCGTGACCGTCGCCCGCGATGCAAAGGCTCGCGCGATATGGTTGGCGCCCGGCTTCCCCCCGATCGACACCCCCGCCTCGCAGCGCGCAGGGCCGATCGGCAGTCTGGTCCGCCAGCTCGACACGCAGACCGCTGCGACGACGCCACTGACCATCGTCGTCCCCGCCATGCTCGACGGCGCGGATGCCGAACGCCCGCGTGTGTCGCACCGCGTGCGCTGGCATATCGTTCCCGGCGCCGTGGCGGCGAGCAAGCCCGCTCCGTCGCCGCTCCGCTTCGCGCTTCGCACCGACACCGCACATGCGACCGGCGCACGCTATATCCGGGCTGCAGCCGCCGCTCTTGAGCTCCCGATCGATAGCGGTGGTCCCGCGCGCGCTGTACCGAAGACGACGACGGCATTGATCTGGTTGGCGAGCGGTCCCCTGCCCGCCGCCGTCACCCGTTGGGTCGAACACGACGGCACGGCGCTCGTTGCCAGCGATACGGTGATCGAGGCTGGCGCCACCGTCTCGGCATGGTATGACGAGACGGGCCGACCGCTCGTCGAAACGCGCGCGCAGGGCAAGGGGCGCGTTGCGCGGCTGGTGCAACCGCTCAACCCGATCGCGATGCCGGCGCTTGAAGAACCCGCCTTCCCGAAAGCGCTCGCGGAGCTTCTCGCACCTGCGCCACCGCCAACGCGGGTCGAGGCGAGCGCGTACCGGCCGCTCCCCGGCGGCTTGGCCCCAGCAAGCCAGTCGCGCGATCTCCGGCCCTGGTTCGCGCTCGCCATCGCCGCCGCTTGGCTGGTCGAGCGCTGGCTCGCGACCCGCGCCAAACGGGCGATCGCGCCATGAGCGTGGAAACGCCGATCGCCGACTGGGCGAGGCCCGCGCGAACGCGATCGATGCGCGACGACGCGCTGCTGGCGACGCCGATCGTGATTTTCGTTGCGGCCCTGGGTTGGCGCCTGGCGAACCCAGCAACGGGCTTAGCCTTGGCAGTGCTCGGCGCCATCGCGACAGCGCTGACCGCCCGGAAGCGCGCGCGCCGTTACGACCGCCGCTGGTTGATCGCGGCGATCGATGCGGCGCGAAGCGACGTGGAGGACAGTAGCGACCTGCTGTTTGCCGATCCGGCATCGCTGACTCCGCTGCAACGCCTGCAACGCGCCCGGGTCGAGGCGCGACTGGCCGGCGAACCGGTGCCCGAGCTGTATCGCGCGCGATCGCACCGAGCGACGGTCGCGCTGTGGCTGGTCGCGGCCGCCGTCCTCGCCGCGATCGCGCTCTGGCCCGACCAAGCCGGATCCGGTGAACCATTGTCGCCGGCGCATGAAGGCGTCGCTCGACCGGGCATTCCTACGCTGACGGCGCAGCGCCTGACGGTGCTCCCGCCCGCTTATACCGGCCTGCCCCCGCGCGCGCTCGGCACGCTCGACGCACGTGTTCCCGCGGGCTCGCGGCTCGAATGGACGCTCGCCTTCACGCCCGATCCTGCTGCCGCCGTGATCGCCGTCCTCGACGCAAGCCGCACCGCGCTTTCCAGATCGGGCGCGACATGGACGGCAACGCGGACCGCAGACCGATCGCTCCTCTACCGCGTCGTCGCGGCAGGCGGCCAACCCGCGCCGCCGCTCCACCGTATCGACGTAGTCGTCGACCAGCCCCCGCGAATCCGCCTCGTCTCGCCCAGCGCGACGCTGATCCAGATGTCCCCCGGCCAGCGCAGCTGGTCGCTGTCGTTCGAGGCGACCGACGATTACGGCGTGCAGGCCGTGGCATCGCTCCGCCTCGTCGTCGCGCAGGGCGAAGGCGAGAATGTCCGCTTCAGCGAGCGGACCGTGGCGGTCCGTGGGACCGGTAATTCTCGCCGCCGCATCTTCGCGACGACCATCGCGCTCGAAGGAACCGGCTTTACCGAACCTGGTGACCTCGTCGCGCAGCTCACCGTCGCCGACGGGCGCACACCGTCGCCGCACCGCGTCGTCGGCCCGAGCGTCATCCTTCGCCGCCCACCGGCAAGCGGTGCCGAAAGCGGACTGGAGGCGATGACGCGCAGGACGATGCCCGCCTATTTTAGCAGCCAGCGGCAAGTCATCATCGACGCCGAAGCGTTGCTCGCCGAGCGCCCCCGCCCCGCGCCCGACCGCTTTCTCGCCCGCTCGACCGCGATCGCCGACGACCAGCGCCTTTTGCGCATGCGCTATGGCCAGTTCATGGGCGAGGAAGTCGGCGGTGGCGCGACCAACGCGATGCCGACCAGCGACGCGGAAGAAGGCGCCGCGCCGCCGGCAGACGAGCATGCGGGCGAACCGCCCACTGCGCCGCCGCGATTCGGGCAGGAGAGCGCGATCGTCGAGACGTACGGGCATACCCACGACGAAGCCGAGGCCGCGACGTTGCTCGATCCCGGCACGCGCGCGACGTTGCGACAGGCGCTCGACAATATGCGCCAGTCCGAGACCGCACTCCGGCTGGGCGACCCCGGGCGCGCGCTGCCGTTCGCGTACAAGGCGCTGCGGTTCATCAAACAGGTCCAGCAAGCGACGCGCATCTTCCTGGCGCGGACCGGATCGCAACTGCCCCCGGTCGATCTTGCACGCAGGCTGACGGGTGACCGTTCCGACATGGCCGCGAGCACGCTCGGCGCGACCGTTGCAGACCCGGTCGATGCGACGCCTGGTGCGATCTGGGCGGCACCCGATACGCGCAGCGACGCGGGCGGGCTGGACGCACTGGCGCGCTGGCTCCGCGCGAACGAGGCGCGCGTGCCCGATCCGCTCGCGCTGTCCGCCGCGATCGATACGGTCCGCCGCGATCCGACATGCGCCGCCTGCCGTGCGAAGCTGCGCGGTACGCTCTGGAGCGCGTTGCCACGGCCGACACCCGGGCTGACCCGACGGCCGGCGGGAGACGCGGTCGGCCGCCGGTATCTGGACGCGCTGCGATGACCGTCGCGCAAAGCGTTGCCGCAATCCTGGCGCTTGCGGTCGTGCTCGGCTGGGTGCGACTATTGTTGTGGCAGCGGCGTGCCCCGGCATCGTTGCGCGCACGGGGCTGGCGCCTCACCGCGTTGCTGGCGTTGCAACCGATCGCCGGCCTGTTGCTCTACTATACGCTGTTCCCGCCCGCGAGCGCCGGAAAGGCGACGGGCACGCTCGTCATTGCGACGGCCGGGGCGCCCCGTTTCGTCACGACTGGAGTGGGCGAGCGGTTGATCTCTCTACCCGAAGCGTCGGGCGTGGTCGGCGCCGAGCACCTGCCTGATCTCGGCACGGCGGTCCGGCGCTATCCCGATGCCGGCGCGCTGCGGATCATCGGTTCGGGTCTGGAACCGCGCGATCGGCAGGCGACCGCGGGACTGGCGGTGCGCCTCGAAGCGCCACGCGCGCCACACGGCCTGATCGCGCTGCAACCGCCCGGACCGATCGCGGCAGGCGCGCGGTTCGCGGTGACGGCGGGCGCCGGGGGGCTCGCGGGCGGATCGGCGGAACTGGTCGATCCAGCGTCGCGGATCGTCGATACGCAACCGATCGGACCGACCGGCGAGTTTGCGCTTTCCGGCACCGTCCGGGCCGCGGGAACGGCGCTATTCACCTTGCGTCTGCGCGACGGATCGCGCGCTTTGGTCGAGCAGGCATCGGTACCGGTCTGGGTCCCGGCCTCGTCACCCGCTCGCGTGCTGATCCTTGCCGGGGCACCGGGGCCCGAAGTCAAATATCTGCGCCGTTGGGCGACCGATGCGGGGTTGGCGCCGCAGGTCCGCGTCGACGTGGGCGGCGGCGCGTCGCTCGCCGATACGCCGCCTGCCCTCACCATGGCCGCGCTTGCAAAGGTCGACGCGGTGATCCTCGACGATCGCGCCTGGGACGGGCTCGGCACGGGCGGGCGGCAGGCGCTCGCGGCGGCGGTACGGGGCGGCATGGGCCTCGTCGTGCGGATCACCGCGCCGGTGCCACGCGGCTGGCAGGTCCTTGGTCTCAGCGCCCGCGGCACGGCCGACGTCGCGCCGGTGACGTTGCGCGCCGACGCGCCCAGCGACGATGCGCTCGCCGCGCGGCGCGGTCCGGGCACGCGCGACGCCCCCGCGTCGATCGCCGGCGCGCGCGACACCGTGCCGGAACTCACGCGGCAGGCGGTGACCATCGCCGGGGGCATGCCTGTCCTTCGCGACATTCGCGGCACCGTCCTTGCGGCATCGCGGGGCAGCGGACGCGGCAAGGTCGCGTTGGTCAGCCTGCAGGACAGCTTCGCGCTCGTCACCAGCGGGCATGGCGACGTCCATGCCCAGCTCTGGAGCGAACTCGTGTCCGCCGTCGCGCGTCGCCAGGCGGGTCCGGTTGTGCGGATAAAGGCTCCGGCATTCGCAGGCCAGCGCATGACGATCTGCGGCGCTGGGTCCATCAGCGTTACCGATGCCGGAGGACGCGAAGGTCGCGCGCTCGTCGATCCCGCGACCGGGGCTGCCGATTGTGCCGGCTATTGGCCCGATGTTGCCGGCTGGCACCGTGTGTCAGGCCCTGCAGCCCGCCCCTTCTACGTCTATCCGGCCGACGCGCTGCCCGGCCTTCGTGCGGTGGATCGTCGCGACGGGACGCTCCGTTTGGTAGGACCCGGCGACCGTACGGGCGTGGGGACGGTCGAAGACCGTCGCGGACCATCCTGGCCGTGGTTCATCGGCTGGCTGCTGGTCGCCGGGCTGCTCTGGTGGCTCGAGCGCGCGCGGATCGGCCGGGGTGGCGTGCCGGTATTCGAGAGACAGACGGAGATTGTGAGCCGGGACCCATACTAGGCTCGCCTCGCTTCAAGACCGGGTGTCGCCGCGCGCTGGAATGACGTTGAGCGCTAGGAAGGCGATCCCCGCGCCTGCCATGACCACGCCCGCCCACAGGATCGGGCCGAAGATCCATCCGCGCGAAAGTATCGCGGGGACGACGCTCCCGACCAGCGCGAGCCACCCGCCGTTGCGCAGCAGCCTGCGCCGCGCCGCCTGCGGGCAGTGCCCGAAGCGGCGTCGATGATGCGCATCGGTGGCGAGCCCGAGCAGTCCGAACGCGGTGGTGGTCAGGAGAAGTGACAAGACGCTCATTCGGCGGGCTCCAGCATGGCGGCCGCGGCGGTGCGGGCGCTGCGTACGCGCCTAGCCGCGGGGCGATGGCGCGCGACGCGGCGGGCGAGCAGGAGGAAGGCGATGCCGAATAGCGCCATCGTCGCGTCGATGCCCGCGATCATCAGGTCTCCGATCGCCAGCATGGCGAACAGCCCGCGATCGGTCGCGGCAACGTCGTACACCGGCACTGCGACGAGCAGCACGCCGGTCGCCGCGAACAGCAAAGGCCAGACCCGCGCTGGCCGGGCGACGAATGCCATCGCTGCGGCCAGCGCCCACGCGATGAACAACATATGCACCTCCCAATCGGCGCGTGCATGCAGCGTGACCGGAAGCAGGCGGTTCGCGCAGAAGAAGCATGCGATCCCCAGCGGAAAGCCACCGATCACCGCGACGTTGAGCCGCTCGACCATGCGGAATCCGATATGCGGTCGAGTCGGATCAGGCAGGCGTTCGCGACGCTTGACGGTCCACAGCACGAGGCCGCTTGCGACCATCAGCGTGCCCGCGATCCCGCAGAGGAAATATAGCCAGCGGCCGCCGTTCCCCGCGAACCGTCCGGCGTGGAGCCCGACCATCGCACCCGCGGTCTCGGCAGCGGCGCCCGGTGGCGGTGAACGCCAGACGAGGCGGCCCGTAACGCCGTCATAGGTCAGTTGCGGCGTCCGGGACGAGAGCATCGAATTGGCGCTCTGGCTGACCGTCACGCGTGCGGCGGCGTCGCCGGGATTGCTGACCTCGATAAAGCTGGCGGGCGCGCCGAGCCGGTGTTGCGCGTCGGTCGCTATCCGTCGCAGGTTGATCAGCGGCGCGGGACGTCCGGTCCGCTCGACGGCTGCGGCGGTCGGGAAGAGCGCGGCGAACACCGTCTTCTGATCGGTGTAGTTCGCGACGACCGCCCAGGGCATCAGCAGCGTCATCAACGTGACCAGCCCCGTATAAGTGATCATCAGGTGGAACGGCAGCGCCAGCACCGCGGTCGCGTTATGGCCATCGAGCCATGATCGCTGGCCCCTGGCGCGGCGGAGCGTGAAGAAATCCTTGAAGATCTTCTTGTGCGTGACGACCCCGCTGATGATCGCGACCAGCATCATCATCGTCGCGAACCCGACCAGCCAGCGCGCCCAGATCACCGGCATGTAGTGAAGATCGAAATGGAACCGGTAGAAGAACTCCCCGCCCCGCGTCTCGCGCGCCTGCGCGACCTGCCCGTCGGCGCCGATCAGTGCCTGCGTATCGCGACGCCCTCGACGGCGTCCACGTCCGCGCTCTTCGCCAGGCTTGGGCTGCGGCACCCAGAACAGCTGCGCGCCCGGTGATCGTTCGGTCGCCACCGGGATGATCCAGCTCTTGGCGTCGGGCGCCTTCCTGGCGAGGTACGCCTGTGCGCCAGCGAGCACACGCATCGGCTGTTCGACGCGCGCGATCTCGGGCCGCATCCAGCGATTGAGCCCCTCGCGCCAGAACGCGATCGTGCCCGCGACGAAGACAAGGAACAGGATCCAGCCGAGCAGCAGTCCTGACCAGGTGTGCAGAAATGCCTGCGACTGCCGGAAGCCCTTGCTCATAACCGCCCCGTCGCGTCGATCGAGATCCATGCGATCGCAGCCGCGAGTCCGGCGGCCACGGCGAGCGTCCAGACCGCCCGCCAGCCGCTGCGCGCGGCGAAGGCCCAGATCGCCGCGATCGCGCACAGCGCAAGCGCGATCAGCGAAGCGGTGACGCTTGCCTCGGCGCGGTCGCCGGACAGCAGCCGCGCGATCGCCATCGCCCACAGGCTCGCCGTCGCATAGCCGAGCGGCACCGCAGCGACGACGCGCAGCGCTATGTCGCCGCGACGCGCCCAGCGTGCGCGGGCATGCATATCGCCCGCGGTCATTCGAAGCTGTACCGGAGCGTCGCGAACGCGGTGCGCGGGCTGCCGTAAAAGTTTCCGCGACCGGTCGCGGCGATTCGGGCATAATAGCTCTTGTCGAGCACGTTGGCGACGTTGACCGAGACATCGACCCGCTCGCTGAACCTGTACCCGGCGCGCAGGTCGAGCACCGCATAGCTCGGCTGGCGGACGATCGTTGAGCGCGTGCGCAGCGTCCCGTCGGCGTTGATCACCGCCGCGTTGCCGCCGAAGGTCGAGCTGAACCACGTCACGCTGCCGCCGAGGCTCGCGCCCGCCAGCGGTCCGTCGACCGGTGCATAGTTGGTGAATGCCTTGATCATGTGCTTCGGCACGATCGGTACCAGCGGCAACCCTTCGAACGCCGCGGTCTGGTCCTCCAGATATTTGGTCCTGGTGTAGGTGTAGCCGCCATTGATCCGCCACCCGGGGAGTATCTCGCCGCTCGCCTCCGCCTCGATCCCGCGGGAGCGGACCTTGCCGGTCTGGAGCACGACGGTCTGGATGTCGGGATCGTTGAACAGGCGGTTGGTCTGCGTGATCTGATACGCCGCCGCCGACAGCAGCAGCCGGTCATTCATCAGCGAGAGCTTGGTCCCCGTCTCATATTGCGCGCCGATCAGCGGCTCGATCTGCTGCCCATCAGGACGAGCCCGTCCGACGGGTGCCGCCTGTGGCGTGAAGCTGTCCGCGTAGCTTGCATAGAGATTCAGCCGCGACGTCACGTCCCAGACGATCCCGGCATAGGGGGTGAAACGGTTGTCGACGCCATAGCGCGTCGACGGCGGTAGAGCGCTGCTCGGCGTCAGGAGCGTGGTCGTCGTGGTATCCCACCATGTCACGCGACCGCCGCCGATCAGCGTCAGGCCTGCGACCGGGCTCAGCCGCATTTGTCCGTAAAGGCCATATTGTTCGACGTCGGTCGCAGTGCCGCCATAGATTTGCAGGACGCAATTGGCGGGGGCGGGCGTGATCGCGGTGCTGGTGGCGGGACAGGTCGCGCCACTGCCCTGTACGGGATAATAAGGCGACGCGCCGTACGGGTTCAGCGGCGGCTCGAACGGCGACACCGGATTGTAGACGTCGATCCGCGCATAGTTGGACAGCCTCGTGGCGTAGGACGTGCCCGAACTCGCCTGATAATCGGTGCCGAGGATCAGCGTCTGGTCGCGCCCGAACAGCGGGAAGCTGCCGATGCCGTTGAAATCGAACGCGCGCGTCTGCTGCTTGCTGTCGCCGCGATACGCGATGTGGTTCGTCGCGCCGTTGGTCGCGGTGACCGGCTGGTTGCCGATATAGCTGTAGATGTCGACGCGATCGACGTCGGTGAACAGCCCGGTCGCGCGCAACGTCCACCGGTCGCTCATCTTGTGTGCCAGTTCGGCAAATCCGGTCCAGGTCTCGGCGTGGAACCGGTTCCAATCGGCGCCGAGATAGGTCGACCGCATCACGTCGAGCAACCGCCCGTCGCTTCCGTCCGCGCCGCCGATAATACCCGGCAGGCCAGTCTGCACCGCCGGGCGGAAGCGATCGTAATAGCCGCCGACGGTCAGCGTGGTGCGCGCGCCGATCTCGAGCGAACCGACCGCGAACCCGCCGATGCGGTTGCGGTGGGCGGTGTCGAAAAACTGGTCTTGGTCTTGCGCCATCGCGCCGACGCGCAAACCCGCGCGCGGGCCGATCGGTGTCGAAACGTCGAGCTCGAACCGCGCATTGTCATAGCTGCCATATCCGGCGCTCGCCTGCATCCTGAACGCATCGAGCGGTCGCTTCCGCATCATGTTGATGCTGCCCGCCGGGTTGCCCGATCCGCTGAACAGCCCCGCCGGGCCGCGCAACACCTCGAGCCGGTCGTAGAAAAACAGGTCCGGGACGGCGGACGGGAAATTGAACGCGAACGTCGGTACGCCGTCGATCAGATAGTTGGTGATCGCGAACCCGCGCGAGAAGAACGACGGATCCTCGCTGCCGACGCCGTTGACGGTGATCCCGTTGGTCGCGGTCAGCGCGTCCTCGAGCGTGAACAGGTTCTGCGCCTCGATCTGCTCGCGGTCGATGACGGTGATGGTGTTCGGCGTGTCTTTGAGCGGCGTCACGGTCTTGCCGACCTCGCGACCATAGCTCTTGCCGATCACCATGATCTCGTCGGACTTCTGCGTCTCGTCCGATCCAACGGCGCCCGGTTCTTCGCCGTTCGCCGGAAGCGGCGCTCCGGCCAGCGCTACACTCGCCAGCAAAATACTCGAAAAACTCATACCGAACCCCCGTTGTCGGGTGTCCTGTATGTCACTCGCTTTTGCGAGTCACTATCAATCTAACGCTTTTGTCATCTTCGCGGACTATTGGGCGAAGCGCTTTCCGGCAGTCAGAGGGCCCTCCACCTTGTACCGTTACGGGGCTCCCGTCAGCGTGATGCGGTTGCCGAGATGCCGGAACGCGCGATCTCGACAGGTCAGCAGGATTACCTGCATCCGCGTCGCGGCATCGGTCAGGATCTCGGTCATCAGGTCGAGGCGGGTGTCGTCCGAATAGACGAGCGGGTCGTCGAGGATCAGCGATACCGGCATGCCCTGCTCGAGCAGCATGTCGGCAAAGGCGAGCCGGGTCAGGACCGCGAGCTGCTCCTGGGTGCCCTTGGAAAGGTCACCGCAATTTTCGCCGGGACCGCCGCGGGCGATCGACGTCAGCCCCAGGTCATCGCCGAAATTCGGATCGGCACCGGGCAGGAGTCGCTCGATGTAGCGGCGCGCGCGCCGCGCCACCGGCCCGACGAAGGTCCGCGAGGTCTCCACACGCGCGCCTTCCAGCGTGTCGCGCAGCAGCTTCAGCGTGTCCGCCTCCTGCGTGACGCGCGCGAGGTTGGCGGCGGCGGCGTCCGCTTCTTCGCGTGCGACGGCGGCGCGGTCCGCCAGCCCCTTGCCGCCTTCCGCCTCGATCCGCGCCTCGAGCCCGGCGATCGCCTTCTCCAGATCGATGCGCTGCGTCCGGGCGACTTCGGTACGTTTGTCCAATATTCCGATCTGCCGTTCGATCGCCGCGACATCATGTGCGGTCGCGGCCCGTTCGGCATCCTGCAAACGGACCAACGCCTCGGCTTCCCGCTGCCGTGCCGCCGACAGCGCCTCGTCCAGCCGCGCGACCTCGGGCTTGGCTTCCAGCGCCGCGAGCTGCGCTACGGCGTTGGCGGCATCGCGCTCGGCACCGGCTGCCTGCACCATCAGCGGCGCATTGCGGGCTTCCAGTTCGCGCAACTGTGCCGCCGCTGTCTCATCGGTTCCTTCCGCCCTCGCGAGCGCGGAATCCGTGTCCGCCGCCGTCACGGTCAAGGCGGCGAGGTCTGGTTCTTCCTGACCCGCCTCCCCTTCCATGCGTTCCGGCAGGCCTGCGACGAAGGATTTCAGCGCCGACGCCCCCGCGGCGATCCCGAGCGACGGCACGGCTGGCGTGACCGCGACGATCTGCGCCTCGATCGTGCGAGCGTTGGCGGCGGCATCGCGCGCCGCCTCGTTGCGCGCGCGGGCGTCCGCGACACTCGCCACGCCGTGGTCAGCCAGCGCCGCGGCAAGATCATCGCGGGCGTTGGCGAGCGCCGTCTCGGCGCTTTGGAGCCCGGCTGGCGGACGGATGATCACCTCGGCATCGCCAAGCCGGATACGCGTCTGGCGCGAGAGCGTCCGGTCGCCTGGTGTGGCCGGGATGCCGTCGATCTCGATGCCGCTGACGTCGCCCGCGAACTCGACCCGGGTCGCCCCGGCCTCGACCGCCGCGCGCGCCTTGTCGACGGCGCGTTCGCGGTCTTCCAGTGCCTTGATGACGCCGGCGGCGATCACAGTCGCACCAAGCGCGCGCGCTGCGGCGAGTTCGGCCTCGAGCGGCAGCAACTCGGCATTCCGCTGGCGTGCGTGGGCGATCTCGGCCTGCCGTGTTCGGGCGGCAACCAGCCTGGTGGCAGCATCGAGTGCGGCATGCGCCCTACGACGATCGTCGCGGGCCATCGCAAGCCGATCCCGCGCCGCGCCAGAGCGCTCCCGCGTGCCGGCCAACTCCTCTTCCAGACCCGATCGCGTGTCCCGCGCACTAGCAAGCGCTGCGGCTGTGTCGCTGACCGCCTTCCTAGCCTCCGCGAGACGCACGGTGAGATCCTGCAGCGACTTGACCTGATCGGCGAGGCGACCTTGCTCGGCCCGCCTCGTATCGCGCAATTGTGCTGCAGACCGTGCCACGTCGATCTGCCCGACCAGTGCCTTTCGCCGCTCTGCGTCCGTCGTATCGGCGAGATCGCGGTCCAGCAGCTTCAGCCGCGCGCGCGCAGTCTCCAGATCAACGAACCCCTGTTCGAGCGCGGCTAGACGCGCGGCCGCTTCGCTCGCAACCCGCTCCGCCGCCTCCTGCTCGGTCCGCGCTGCCGATTGCCGACCGCTCGGCCGACCGGTGTTGGTCCAATAGTCGGCGAACTGGCTGTCGATCCGGGGCCGGACACGCTGATAGGCGGCACCGCCCATGATCGTGCCGACCTCGGCCTCGAGCGTCGCACGGACGCTGTCGCGGACGATCTCGCCGGGCGGCGTGACGTCGAGCGCCTGCGCCTGCCCGACCCAGAGCAAGCCAAGCGCGCCGTGCGCGGCTGCGTCGCCTGCCTGGCTGGTGTCGCGACGCGCGCCGAGCAACGCCTGTAGCTGGGCTTCGGCATCTTCGCCCTGCGCACGGCCATTGGGTCCGCGGACCTCGACCGAGGCACTTTTCAGGAAGCGCTTGCTGACGTGCCAGTCCTTGCCCTGCGCCTCGAAATCGATCTCGATCTGCGGCGCGACGGCTTCGCCATGTGGGGCATAGCTGCGCGCCAGCCGGTTGGCCGTGTTGTGACGGATGAAGAACGCCGCGCGCATCGCTTCGAGCAGCGTCGACTTGCCCGTCTCGTTGGGCTCGATGATGACGTTCAGGCCGTCGGTCAGCCCGTCGAGTACGAACGGATCGCGGAACTTGCGGAAGTTGGTCAGCGCGACGCGCCGGATCTTGAGGCTCATGCTGCGTCCTGTCCGCGCTGATATTCGACGAACAGGCGTTCGAGCGCCCGCTTGGCGGTGACGGCGTCGCTGCCGCCGGCCTCGATGATCGTCATCAGCTTCGCCGCGGCGGTGCCGATCATGCCCTCCACGCGAAGATCGACCAGATCCCGCTCGCTCGGACGACCGACCAGGTCGTCCGCCATAACCGCGAGATGGCGCAGGCGATGACGCAGGTCATTCTCGAGCTTGCCGAGGATCGCGATCCGGTCGGACAGGCTGACGATCCCGGCAAGCGACAGCTGGAGCAGCGTCGCCGACGGCTCGATCGGTCCGAGCAGCCGGTCGCACGCCGCGGCAAAGCCGTCCGCATCCGGGATCGTCCAGTCGCGCATCAGCCACTGGAACCGCCCCGTCCGGATCGGTGACACGACCGGCTCGACGCCCGGCTCGAGCGTCACGAGCAGCGCATACCCCGGCTCGTCGCGCTGGAACCGATCGGTTTCGGGCGTGCCCGAATACCAGGTTCGGGCGTCGACGCGTAGCGCGCCATGCCAGTCGCCGAGCGCCAGATAGTCCAGGTGAGACCGCTGGGCGCGATCGGGCGCGATCTGGTTCTGCGCTTCGCCACGTGACGAGAAATCCCGGATCGACCCATGCGCCAAGCCGATGCGGAGCGTCGCGCCCGGCGTCTCCGTCGTGTCGAACACGGCGGTCGGGTCGTCCAGATTATGCCGGTGCGTCAACGGGGCCGGGAGGAGCCAGTGGCCGGGTTCGAGCTCGCACGGCACGGCCTCGGTAATGACGCGGATGTTCGCCGCCCCCTTGGCGCGGACGCGGTCCCACAGGCCGCTGTTGCGCGCGAAGTCGTGATTGCCGGGGAGCAGCCACCAGGTGCACGCATAACGCTGCATCCGCGACACCGCCTGCACGATGACGCGATCTTCCGGTCCCTCGGTATCGAACACGTCGCCTGCGACGAGCACATGCGCAGCGCCATGCTCGACCGCGGCCTTACCGATCGCGGCGATCGCATCGAACCGCGCCTCGCCGAGTGCTGCACGGACATCGCCGTCGAAGCGGCCATAGGGTTTGCCGAGTTGCCAGTCGGCGGTGTGGATCAGGCGGAGCATGCAGGCTTTCTAGTCATGGAGGGGCGCGGTGGGACGTATCCCCCTGCCCTACTCTGTACCGGTCCGCCAAGTTAACCCGCGATGTGGATGTCCGGCTGTAGCCGGTAGTCCGGAGCGACCGCGGGCCTAAGACCGCCCACGGTTGCCCCGGACACCGACATCAGAACCGCAGTCGCAACCCCGCGGTCAGGCTCTCCTGGTGATCGTCACGGCCGGTCTGCGAGCCGACCGAGCTGAACAGGTCGAGTCCGCTCGGCAGGCGATAGGCGATGCCCGCCGCCGCCGTGCCGACCAGCCGCGCCCGCTGCGCGCCGAGCGCTTCGAGGCCCAGGCCGCCGCCAGCATAGCCGGCGACCGCGTCGGTCCGAGTCCCCTCGATCTGGTACCGCGCGCCGAGCGACACGAACGGACGGAAGGGGTTCGTCGACACTTCGGGCCGTGCAAACGACAGGCCGGCATCGGCGAAGCCCGCGACATGGCGGTCGCGTGCGACGGTCAGCGCGAACGGACTGCCGCCCGTTTCCGCCACGCCGTCGCGCGTGGTGCGGACATAGGTAACACCCGCGCGAGGGCGAAGCGTCCAGTCCGACGCCATGTCGAGTTCGTAGCTGACCGAGACGTCGCTGACCCAGCTGTGGAGGTCATAGCGCCCGTTGGCGGACGCCGCCCCCGGCAAGGCGCGGTCGGTCCGGGCCTTGCCACCATCGTAGAGGACCGATGCGGTCACGCCGAACCCACTCGGGGTGAGATAGCGGCCATGGACGCCCGCGACGACACCGTCGAGCTTGGTCTGCGCGCCCAGTGCGTCGATCTGCTGGCGATCGTTGAGATAGCCCGCAAACCCGCCGACGCTCAGCGTGCGTTGCCGACACCGACGCCGCCCAGGAAGCCGTAGCTGCGGCTCTGCGCCATCGCGGTACCCGTGGCCGACTGGCGGTGAAAGTGGCCGGGCGGCAGCCCGGCCGGCTGATTCACATCGGTGGCGTCAGGCCGTCCTTGCCGATCGCAACCGACTTTGCCGCGCTCGCGCCCGGCGGTGTGACCGCGAACACCTTCTGGCCCTTTGCCAGGACCGTTTTCTGCGTCGGGTCGAACCGGACGATCGGCACCCCGGCCGGTACCGCGACCTTCACGCTGCCGCCCTTGTAAGACACCGAGAGCACCCGATCAGTCGTCGATGCCGCGCCGTCGGACGTAGCACCACCGGTCACCGTACCGTTGGTCATCGCGCTCTGGGGCTCGACCGTGCCGTTGGTCATCGCACTCTGCGCATCGACGGTGCCGTTGGTCATCGCGCTCGATCCCGCCGAATCGCCACCATTGGCCGCGACGACGCCGGGAACATCCCACGCATAATGCCCCTCACCCGTACCGCGCATCGATTCCGGGAAGATCACCACTTCGACGGCGCGGAGCGCGGTCTTGGGGCCGGTCGTCGCGGTGCCGATAAAGTCGCCATCCTTCAGCGACGAGAGGCTGGATGGCACCACCCAGGCATAGCCGGTCTTGGCGTCGAGCGGCACCGTGACGGTCTTGCCGTCATAGGTCTGCACCGTGAGTGCATCGGCGGTCACCGCCTGCACGGTGCCGCGCACGCGACCGGTCGAGGCGGCGGCGGTCGCAGCGGTGTCGTTGCCGGTCGCGTCGTTGCCAGTTCCCGTGCCGGAGCATCCGGCGACCAGCGTCAGTACGGCGCCCATCAGGGCCAGGCTTTTGATCCGGTGCATGCAATATCCTCGCAGTAAGCATCGCCGACAATTCGGCGCCGTCGGTGACGGGATCATGTTCGCCGCCTTCCAGCGACTTACGTGATCCGATCATCGGCGGCCGGGGAACGCTCCACGTGCGATTATGGGCGCAGGAGATGGGACCGCTCGGCACTTCACCGACGGCGGTGGCGATTGCGGCGCATATCCGCACGACCAACCTGCCAGCTGTGCAGACTATGTTATACGCCGCTTAACATCGGTCAAAACAAAACCAGACTCGGTGTCGCGTTTTACAGACATAATCGCATCATGCCGCATTGCACCCTGTGATGACCGATGCGCGCGCCGCTTCGGCCACCATGGTCGTCGGCAAATCCTGTCCACTTTTTGAGTTTGTCGAGCTGCGCCTCTTCGTCGCGATACAGGGAATTCAGACACCTAGCTGGCCCATCCCACGGTGTTACTGTCCGATATCAGCATCGTCGCGCGCCCATCCAGTACCGAAATAGATACCAGCAACAGGACTTTATGAACCACGGGGATGGCCTGACATACGCCTGAAATCAAATCGCGATCTGCAAGCCATCAAGAGCCCGGCCAAGCCATTTGCACGACGCGGTAACCGACCCAAGTAACATTGGGCAGTTGGGGAGGAAGATCATGTCCAAGTTCAGTCTGCTTCTATCGACATCGCTGCTGGCATGCTTTGCCGCCGCCGCGCCCGCCTTCGACGCAGCATTGATTCAGTAGCGGAAGCTGACGATCATCCCGAACGTCCGTGGATCGCTGAGCGCCGCGCGGTCGGTGCTCACCTGCAGCGGGCCGCCGGCGGTCATGCTTGGCGTGACCGGTCATGCTTGGCGTGACGCTGCCGATCGCCCAGCCGTCCGGCAGGAACCGGTTGTCGGTGAGATTGCGGACATAGCCGGTGATCGAGAATTGCGGGGTGATGATCAGCGTCGCGTTGAAGTCGGCGAGCGCCTGCGAATTGACATGGCCGTACGGACCGGCGCCAAGATCTGCCCATTCCTGCGTTAGCCGCGACCGGTCGTGTGCGGTGAAGAAGCGGACCACGCCGCGCAGCGCCAGCCTCGCGTCGCCGCCGAGCGGAATCCGGTGGTCATAGGCGACGTTGCCCTGGAGCGGCGGCACGCCTGATACCTTCTGCGTCGAGAAATAGGTCTTGTAGATGCCGAAATCCCCATAGCGCGCATTGGTGTAAGACGCGTTCAGGCTGAACGTGCCGTTCGCCCAGGGACGCGCCTGCACCTCGAGCTCCGCGCCATAGGATCGCAGCGGCACGGTAATCGTGCGGAATGTCGGATTGCCAGGGTTTTCGGGCGTAAGGTTGATCTGCGCGGTCTGGTAACCGGCCGAACGACGAAAAACGCCGGGACTGGAAGCTATTCCAGTCCCGGCGCTGTGTTCGCTCAGACGGGCGTCGGAAGCGCCCTCTACCTTGGCCTATTTAGCGCCGATCACCGTCGTGCGCTGGAGGATGCGCCACTCGCCGTTGCGCTTTTCGAGGACGTCCTCGTAATGGCCGGGCAGCCCGACGATCGTCGTCTTCGTCTTCAGATCGGGATAGACGCTCACGAAATAGCCATATTGCGTCGCGCGCGTCGGGCTCTGGAACTCGAAGTGATGGCTCAGCGACAGATGCCAGGGCGGGTTGCCATTGCCGATCGCGTTGGGCAGCGGCCCTCCACCCGGCGGGGCCGGCGGTGGCATGGCCGCAGCGCGATACGGCATCGTGAAGCTCTTGCCCGGTTCGGGCTGCGCGGTGATCGTGGCCTCGGGCCAGAACGCGCGATCGAACTGCGCCATGTCGTGGCGTTCGAGACCGAGCGTATAATTGTCCACGGCAGCGTTCATGCCGACCCAGTCGTCGACGGTCGGCTTGAAACCGCTTGCGCTGGCGCCTGCCGCCGCTGGCCCCGGCCCCGGCCCCGGCCCCGGTCCTTGGGCCTGCACCGCGCCGGACGCGAGTACCAGGCACGCCCCAACCATCCCCGTCAAATATCGCATGATATCTTCCCCCTAAACCGGTCGTGACGTCACTTTGGGTCTTTCGCCTGCAGCTTCTTGAGCACGTCGGCGGGATCCTGCATGATCGATTCGTTGCTCGCCGGATCGAATTCGAGCGGATCCGCGCCCGAGCCACAAACCCATTCGGCGGGTATGCCCGCATCGCCGCGGTTACGCTTGAAGATCTGCGTGTTGGCGACATAGGGCTTGGTCCAGACCGTGTCGTCGTAGATCGTGAGCGTGATCTCCATCGTGTCGGGGTCGAGCAGCTTCATCCGCTCGACCATTCGCAGATTGGGTCCGTGCGGGCCAAAGATCGACTCGATCGGCAGGACGAAGTTGCTCGTGCCCTTGCCCGGAAAGTTGGTGTACTGGAACAGGATGTCGTCGGCGAAGGCGATGCTCTCGACGACGAATTCGTTGCCCTCGAAATGGCCGATCGAGTCGCCCAGATAGCTCGGGTTCGGGCGCGCGGCGTGCTTGCCGTTGACCTTGATGAACCGGGTCATGCTGCTGTTTTCGATATAGATCGCGATCATGCCGGGCTCGAAGAAGAACTTGAGCGGCGAACCGAGACGCTGGATCGTCGGCATCCCCGGCGTCTTGCAGCCTGCGCCGGCGAACGGAATGTCGGTGATCGGCTTGAACGCATCGGCATAGGCCTTCGCCTTCGGCGTCAGCGGCGTCTGCGGCTCACGATCCAGGAACGAGGTGACGCTCTGCCAGTTGCCGGCAAAGAAATCGGGCAGCTTGGTGACGTCCGACCATTTGGATCCGAGCGCCGTCGACGCGGGCTGCATCGTGTTCGGCGAAGGAGCCTGCATCGGGATCGCGGTCGGACGCTCCAGCGAGCCCGGGGGCCCCGGCGGCGGACCGGCCTGCGCGATGCCGGCCGAGGGCTGCGCCATCATGGCCGAGCCCATGATCGCCGCCAGCACTGTCTTGCGATTTTTCATGATCATCCCCCCGATCAATTACCAGGTGCGAAGCCGGGGGGCGGTGCGCCGAACCCAGCGCCCAGCACCTTGCCGTTGGCCAGCTTGACATCGCTGATCAGGCCGACCGGCCGGCCGTTGCGGCTCGGGCTGGCGGTGACGGTCACCTTGTCGCCGGTCTTCATGTCGCTCGAATTCCAGCCGCTGCGCGCGAGCATGCCCGCACTGCCGGCCTCGAACCCCCAGATTTCCTGCGCGCCGCCGGGCTTGGTGGTGCGGATGTAGAGCCAGGAATGCGGGTTCGACCACACCCACTTTTCGACGGTACCGCTGACGGTGATCTTCCTGGTCATGTCGAACGGCGCCGCCGAATGATGCGCGGCCACGGGAATTGCTACGGCGACCAGCAACGATGCCGCCACTGCTGCCGAAATACGGGTTGAACTCAGCACTTTCACCGCAGTCACCTTTCGAAGTTCCAATAGCCGAGGCTACAGCACAGTCTCGCCGGCACCACAGAGCCAAAGCGTTGCCTCGGCTTAGACCGCAGGACTCCGCCGAGTTAGGTGCTACAATTGGCCCCGCGAGCTCGGCCGGAGGACGGATCGAAGCGTCGGCAATCTTTGCACCTAACTCGGCGCGCCGACGCACGCGACAGCGCACGATCATGAAGCTGGCAACACGCAAGGATGGTTCGCCCGACGGCAGGCTGCACGTCGTATCGCGCGACCTGACGCACACCGTCGCAGCAACTGCGATCACCCCCACGATGCAGACCGCGATCGAGCAGTGGGATCTGGTCGCGGGTGCGCTGGAGGACCTGTACGACGCGCTCAACGCCGGCAACGCGCGCGGTGCGGTGGCGCTCGACACGCGCCGGCTCGCCGCGCCGCTACCGCGAGCCTGGCAATGGCTCGACGCGTCCGCTTTTCACTCGCATGGCGACCTGCTCGAATAGGTGTTCGGGCTCGATCCGCCGCCCGAGAAGCGCACCGTGCCCTTGATGTACCAGGGCGCGGGCGACGACCTGCTCGGCGCGTGCGACGACGTTCCCCTGCCGTCGGAAGAGGACGGGATGGATTTCGAGGCCGAGCTGGTCGCGATCCTCGACCGGGTACCGATGGGCACGACCGTTGCGCAGGCCGACCGCCATATCCGCCTGCTGACGATGGCGAACGACACCAGCCTGCGATCGCTCGCGGCGAAGGATTTGAAGACCGGCTTCGGCTTTCTGCAATCGAAGGGCGCGACGACGTTCGGACCGGTGGCGGTGACGCCCGACGAGCTGGGGGACGCATGGCGCGACGGCCGGGTCCACCTGCCGCTCCACATACACTGGAACGACGCGGCGTTCGGCCGTCCGGACTGCGGCGCCATGGGCTTCTCGTTCGGCGAGCTGATCAGCCACGCCGCGCGGACGCGCAATCTGGCGGCGGGCACGCTGATCGGCACGGGCACGATTTCGAACGAGAATTTCCGCGAGGTGGGATCGGCCTGCATTGCCGAGCGTCGCGCGATCGAACTCGTCGACGAAGGCGCGCCGAGAACGCCGTATCTGAAATTCGGCGACCGCGTGCGCATCGAGATGTTAGATACCGACGGACGGTCGATCTTCGGCGCGATCGAGCAACGCTATGTGCGCGCCGACATCGGCTAGCCGGTCACTGGTGGTTGTGCCGGCCATTGTCCTCGACGCCTACCGCCGTCCCGCCGAGTATTTACACCTAACTCGCACCCGCTGCCCAACCTAATCCGACATGATGCATCTGGCAGGATTCCGCTCGATCGCGCCCCAAGGCTCGCGATCGCGCGCGACGTCCAGCCTCGTCGAGGGAAATCACGCCTATGATCACCACCGAACGCCAGGCCGGCACCTTGCAGGGCATCTTGCTGCTCCTGCCGATCACGATGGCGGTCATGGGCCTTATCGTGCTGGTGCCGATCCTGCCCGCGATGATGGCGCATTTCCGTGACGTCCCCGGCGTCGACTATCTGATCCCGCTGATGCTGACCCTGCCGGCGTTGTGCGTGGCGGTGCTCTCGCCCGTCGCCGGCGTCGTCGTCGACTTTTTCGGGCGGCGCAAGACCTGCATCGGCGCGCTGGTGATCTACTCGATCGTCGGCATCCTGCCGATCTTCCTCGAAAGCCTGACCGCGATCATCGTCAGCCGCGTGGTGCTCGGCGCGATGGAGGCGCTCGTCGTGATCTCCAGCACGACGCTGATCGGCGACTATTTCCACGGCCGTGACCGTGAGAAATGGCTCGCCAACCAGACCGCGGTCGCCTCGCTGTCGTCGATCTTCCTTGCACTGCTGGGCGGCGCACTGGGCAGCTTTGGCTGGCGCGGTGCCTTCGCCGCGTACGGCGTCAGCATCGTCTTTGCGATCGCGCTCCTCCTCTGGACCTGGGAACCGCGCAAGAGCGACGAGCCGCTCGAGGAGTTCGCCGCACCCGGCGCCCGCTTCCCGTGGAGCACCATCCTGCCGATCTCGCTGGTTGCCATCTTCGGCGGCACGATGTTCTTCACGATGCAGATCCAGGTCAGCAGCATGCTGAGCGAGTATTACGGGATCAGCTCGACGAGCGCGCTCGGCCTGTACAGCGGATTGGCCGGACTGTCGGTCGCAGGCGGTACGCTGCTCTACCGGCGTTTCACCGCGCGCTTCATCACGCCGACCCAGCTGCTGATCGCGTTCGGGCTGCTCGGCGTCTCGTACGTGCTGATGAACTATTCGCCGACGCCGCAGCTGTTCACGACGTGGCTGGTCATGAACCAGATCGGCTCGGGCATGCTGCTGCCCGCGCTGGTCGTCTCGGCGATGGGCCGACTGCCGTTCGAGGTTCGCGGTCGCGGCACGGGGATGTTCATGAGCGGATGGTGGCTCGGCCAGCCGCTGAGCAGCCAGGCGGTCGCATTCATGCGCGGCCATAATGGCGGCAACCTGCCGGCCACGTTGCAAATCCTCGGTATCCTGTGCCTCGTCGCCGCCGCGATCGCGCTCGCCAGCCGCGTCCGCGGATCGACGCCACCGGAGACATTGGCGGCCGGCTGAGCCCGAACCCGCGACTGCTCACCCTAGGGCGATCCGCCAGGATTGAAGTATCCCGGGCGGGGGCCCTTTGATCTCGGCGATCGGTTCCTGCGCATCAAGCATGTACAGCGGGCAGCTGCGGATGGTCTGGACCTCGCCGGCCTTCAGTCAAAGGCGGCCCGATCGGGCCGCGTCGCCCAGGCGGGCACCGGCACCGATGCCGCCGCACCAAGCAACAGTGCACGGCGATCACGGCCTGCGCTCACGATCGCAGCGTCATCCCTGCCCTGTCACGCTTTATCACGACTTCGGTCGGCCTTGTGTGCGCCAGTGCCTCGAGCCGCGCCAATGCCACCTGCGGCCTACGCACGATCGCGCCGACCTGAGCGCCGCGCTCGGTAAAGGCGAAGGCACTGGCCGCCTGATGCCAGCGCAGCGCGTTACTTGCCTAGTTTTTCGAACACCGGGTTGGGCGGTCCCCATTGGCCGCCAAGAAGCTGATCAAGACCCGCGATGCCGCCGCCATCGGCGGTGCGCAGCTGGTCACCGTCGGTCCAATGCTCGATCTCGTGACCCCATGGATCATTCCAGTAGTCGAAGATCTGGCTTCCCAGAATGTGCCGGCCGACGCCCCAATGCTGATGCCAGCCTGCCTGGATCAGGAAATCATGCCCCGCCATCAGATCATCGACATCGGCCACCTCGAACGCCGAGTGCATGAACTCGGGCGGGCCTTTGGGCGGCTGGAACAGGAAGATGGTGTGGTGATCGCACGGTTCATCGCCCCGATCCGCGCGCATGAAGGCACCGATCGCGACACCCGGCTCGGGCTGAATCTCGTCCGAGGTGACGAAGCCGAAGCGCTCCTTGTACCATTGCTCGGACCGCCGAAAATTGGATACGCCGAACACGCAGTGACCAAGCCGCTGGACGTGCGACGCCCCCTGACGGACGCGGCGAAAGCTGCCGATGCGGGGATGTTCGCCACCGTGATTCCACGGCATCGGATAGGGCAGCGTCCGTTCGACCTGCGGCAGCGTCTCCTGCTCGGCGACCGCCTCGATCAGGAAACCGTCCGGGTCGGTGAGCCGCACCACGAGCCCAGCGCCGGGTGCATCGAGCGGCTCGACCAAGGCGCCGTCGTGCGCCGCCAGCGCCTCGAGATCGGCGCGGTCGCGAACCCAGATCCCCAGTGCCTTGAAACCGGGTTCACCGAGCTCGGTCGCATGGACGAACGGCGCCCGGCCGGTGCCGCGCATGAACAAGCGATCGGGCGCCTGATCGGACACCGAGTCGACCATGCCGAAGTCCAGCAAGAAATTCTGCATCTTGGCGAGGTCGGGCGCGCTGAATCGCACATACGCCACATCGACTGCTTTCGCGATGCTCATCGGTATCCACTCCGCGTTGTTGCCGCACGTTTTCGCACGCGCAGGTTTCGGGGTCGGGGCGATCGCGGCGGGGGAAAACCGACCGCCACCCACCCTGCTCATTATGACCTTTATAGTCATTATTGAACTATATGGTCAATTTAAACCTGGCAATTTCAGCAGTCTTTCCGCCGCATCCGCGCACCGTGCGGATCGGTCAGGCGAGCGGGTAGGAATAGCCGATCCAGCGGCCGAGGAAGACGATCACCAGCCAGAGCGTGAGCGAGCTGAACCCCGCGATCTTCGCGGCGCGCGGTGTCGGCAGCCGGTCGTCCCAGTCGCCGATCCGGCGATACGCGGTCAGGTGGAAGATCGCCATGTTGATCCCCGCGACCAGGATCGTGAGCAGCTTGAAGCGGAACGGCATGCTTTCATAATAGCCGGTCGCGTTCGACAGAAAGAGCAACGTCCCCGAGATCAGCGCGAGCACGAACGCGACCCAAGTGAAGGGCAGCATGTCGACGATCAGCTGGCGCGCGCCGCGGCGGTGCGAGGCCACGCCGATCAGCCGCAGGTCGACGATCGCGATCGTGCCGACGACCGCCGTAATCATCAGGACGTGGACGCTCTCGATCCACGGAAACAGCGTCGCGCTCTCGCGAACGGTGGTCCCGATCGTGGAATCGTACAGCGTCTGCATGAGCGCGTTGGGCGGCACGGTGTCCGGCATCATGGCATGGTCTCCGGAAGAATGAGGGGTGTCACTGGTAGTAGGCGATCCAGCGACCGCAGAAGACGACCGCCACCCAGATCGCGAGCGACGCCCAGGCCAGCGGCCTGATCAACGCGGCGGCGCGCGCATGCTCGATCCGGTAGTCGGGATGCAGGATCGGATAGCGGAACAGCAGGGTCAGCACGAAGCCGGTGAGCACCAGCGCCATCTTCGCCCAGAACACCGGGTTCATCAGCACGCGGTAGGGCTCGCCGAGCCCGAGGACGAACCCACTCGCCAGCAGCAACGCTAGCGACGACCACATCCACGGCAGATGCCGCTTCACCACCGCGCGCGGCGCCTCGTCGGTCGCCAGCACGCCCGCCAGCCGCAGGTCCATCACCATCGCCGCGCCGACGACGCCTGCGATCGCGATGATGTGGATGCTCTGCACCCCGGGGATGATCCAGCTGGTCTCGCGGATCCCCGTGCTGAGCGGGGTGCCGTAAAGGTGGTTGGCGAACTTCGCGACTGACATGATCTGCTATCCTAAGATGTGCGCGTATCCCGGACGCCGCGAGCCTCGCATGATGGAGGCTCGTGTCGACGACGCTCCTGTCGGAGAAGCTGCTGCCGGCGCGGCGCTTTACGGGCTGGGCGGCGCGCCGGCACCCGGCGTCGGCATGATCGGCGTGCCGACATCCCAATGCTCGACCAGCTTGGCGTTCTTCACCCGGAACATGTTGAAGATATAGGCTTGTTTGAGCCGCCCCGTGGCGGGATCGGGAAGCTCGCGCGCGGTCAGCATCATGACCCGGTCGCCCTCTGCCATCACCGAGATCGTCCGGGGCGCTGGCATCGCCTTCATCGCCGGCATGGCCTGGAACATCCGGATCAGCTTGTCGCGCGGGGTCCCCGGTCCTGGCAAATTGGCCAACTGTTCGGCATGCTGGACATAGTCGGGGCTGAGATATTTCTCGGCGATCGCCTGGATCTGCGTGCTCGTGGTGCCCGATGCGTCGGCGGTATTGAGCGCCTGGTAGAAATCGAGCACGACCTGCTTGTTCGCGGCCTCCGCCGGTACGTCGTGCGCAAAGGCTGGCGATGCGGCCGCCAGCAACGCGGCATACGCAATGCCGGCCGGTTTGAGCGTGGCAATGATCTTCGGCATGATGTCTCCTGAGTTGCGCACCACGATCAGTCTCGCGGTTCGGGAACGAGGCCGGCATCGGCGCTGACGTTCGGATCGCCGAGCTGCTCCTCGCAATTATACTCGGCGAACACCGCCTGGTGCGGCGACCAGCCGAAGGTCCGCACGATCGTCCACGGCGCCGTATAATAGGTCGGGTCGACGATCGTCGTGACGACTTCGAGGAACGGCATCTGACCGCCGTCGCTCACCTTGCGCATCCGCTGGATCAACTTGCCGTCCGCCGACAACGGCGTCCCGTCGACGTCGAGCCAGATCGCCTGTTTAAAGTCGGACGTCTCGACGACGAGCGTGCCGCCGTCCCAATGCCCGATCGAGCGGCCCATATATTGCTTCTGCGTCGGCAGCTTCACGCCCTGCGGATCGAGCGAGATATACCAGCGGCCGTGATATTCCTCGAACAGGACCTCGACATGATCCTTGTTCTGGATGATCGAGAACGGGAAATTCAGATCGCGCTGCCATTGCGGCCCCGGTGGGCGGCAGACCGCCGACGCGTTGATGAACGGCTTGCCGACCTTGAGCGAATTCACGCGGCGCGCCAGAACCTTGGCGCCTGCCATCGTGTAGGGCGCGGGTGCGCCGTACATGTCGCGTTGCGACCGAAACTGGAGCGGCTGGTTGTTGACCCACGTCCCCTGCAGGTCGCGCGGATCCGCCGTGGGCATGACCGCATCGGCGGGCAATGGCGGCCGAGGCGGTATCAGGCCGGGCCCCGGTGGTGGCAGATCGGCGACGATCTTCTGCGCATCGGTCAGCACCCGTTCGGTAAGCGCACCCGGCGGAGGACCACCCGAGGCGCCCGGCGGCAACTGTATCTGGCCACCCGCGGGCGGCGGTCCCGGCGGGCCCTGCTGAGCCTGGACCGATGCGGGGGTCACGGCCAGCATGAGCGCGGCGATCGGCGTGACGGAAAACGGGAAGCGGGTCGTCATGCGGAGAGGCTCCAGATCAGGGTGCGGCCGCGTCATTTGGAAAACGCAGGCTGCTTCGCGGCAAGCCGATCGAGGCAGACGTCCTCGGCGAAGACTGCGTCGGGTTGCCGTTTGTAGGTCACGACCGCGCTCCACGGCTGGGTGAAGAACGCCGGATCCTCGATCGTGATACGATCTTCGAGCGTGTCGGCGTCGACGAGGCGGTAGCGTTCGGTGACTTTCAGGTCATAGCCGTGCGGCACCAGGTCATCGATCAGCGTACGATCCGATCCGCCCTGCATGACCGAGACCAAAGTATCGCCTTCCCAATGCCCTTTGGACTTGCCGGTCATCGTCGGCACGAGCCCCTGCCCCATCAGATCCGGCTGGGGCGGAACCCCGACATTGATCTGGCGGAGCGCGCGGTTCCATTCGTAATCGAAGGTCACGACACCCTGCCGGTTCCAGATCTTGAACCGCATCGGCGTCAGGGCGAGCCGCGGCACGCCTGGGTTCGAGCAGCGCGAGAGCGTGATGTCGTAGTCGTCGAACTTGCGTTGCGCCCTGAGCGTCTTGTTCGCCTCATAGGCCTTGCGCCCCTCCGCGGTGAACGGCACCGCGCCGGCAATCGGCTTGAGCACCGTCGTCGGCGTCGCGATCTTCCACACGCCCTCCAGGTTCGCGCCCATCGGCGGCGCCGACTGAGCGCAGGCCATGCCAGCGACACCTAGCACCGTGCCCGCCAGCGCAATGCGCACAATCCGTCGGGTCATTTTGTGACTAATCGCCATGTCGCACCCTTTAATTGCCGCCGGCACGGGCCGCTTCGGTGTCCGAAAAGCTCTTGCCGCTCGCCAGTTTCACGCTCGCCATCGCGCCGCCCGGCTGGCCGCTGATATTGGGGTGAAACGTGACCTTTACCTTGTCGCCGCGCTTGAAATCGCGCGGCGTCAGTCCCTGCTTGGAGAACATCAGCGGACTGCCGCTGATGATCGACATCTGCTTTTCCTTGCCCTTCTCCAGGTAGATCACGACCATCGAGGAGTGCGGCGCACCCCAACGAAATTCCTTGAGCGTCCCTTCCGCCGACACGGTCTGGTTCATGTCATAGGCTGCGAAGGAATGATGTGCGATCGCGGGCCCAGCCACGAAGCCGACGCTCGCAGCCAGCACGGGCCAGCAAAACCGGGATGCCTTCAACGCATTCATGATGATACTCCAGGCGTGCAGGGTCGGCGCCGGGGCGTTGGCACGCGCCGCGAAGGCCGGACCCGCACCCGGTGCAGGATCGCGGCGTCACGGCCTGCATCGACACGGATCAGCGCATTCACGGTCAGTCGCCCCTCTCCAATCCCCGCCAGTTATCGTACGGGTTCGGATCACAACGCTATGGGACCGCGCCTTTGCAAGTTAGCTGCATCATCTCCGTCGCGACGGCTACGCGACCTTTCGATAGCTGTCGGCGGGGTGCTGCATGACCTCCATCTTGAGACGCGCGAGCGCGGTGACCGCGCCGACGTCGCCGAGCTCGATCGCCTGGAGGATGCGACGGTTGATCGCGGTGACGTCGCGCAGCTCCATCGGCGGCAACGGATCGGCCGACGCGAAGATGCTCGCGACGCCGAGCGACCGGACCACGATCGCGAGCAGCGGATTGCCGCTGAGTTCGAGCAGGTGGTTTTCCAGCGCCAGTGCCTCGAACGGATCGGGCATCGGCGACGACGGAAAGCAGGTGATCGGTACCGCGCCCCCAGCCTGGACGCGTCGCGCGGCCAGGACGGACGCCTCGCCGACCAGAAACGCGATCGCCTCCTTCTCGTCCGACGCCGACATCGCACTCGCCATCAGGAATGGCGCCAGCAGGCGGATGACGCCGGTGGGTGCCGCGGGCGGTGCCAGTTCGGCCCCCTTGCGGCCTTGCCGGCAGCGGACGATCCCGAAATCCTGCAGGATACGCCTGGCCTGGCGCACGACGGCATCGGTGTAGCCCAGACGCTCCGCCGTCTCCCACTCGGCTTCTTGTGCCCCCGCGCGGGCGGTCAATTCACGGGTCATCCGCGCGGCCAGCGCCATGGCCGACTTGCGCCCGGACAGCGAGAAAGCGCGCTCTGCGACCTCGAGCGTGACGACGGGCGCATCGCGGCGCACCGGGCCGGCGAGTGCGTCGAGCCGCGCGAAGGCGTTGGTCAGATCACCCTGCCGGATCATGGCGTCGAGCGCGTCATCGCGCGCGGGGGCGGAGTCTCGTTGCGACGTCCGCACGAGCATCTCGGCCAATTTCGCCAGCAGCGCCATCGTCGTATTGCCGGTCTGTTCGGCGAGGTCGGCGGCGAAGCCCCAGCCCCCGGGCGTCGTGACGGGTTGCGGCAATGTCGGGTGCCGCTGAACCGCGGCGTCCACGATCATCCGCCAGACGAGCAGCCGAAACTCCTCGATCAGCGCGAACGTTTCGCCGGTGAGCGCAAGGTACATCAGCACAGCACCGACGACGTCCTCAAGCGCGGGGGCCGCGACGAACAGGCCGCCGCCGGGCCCGCGACGGACGTCGAGCAACCCGCGCGCCTCCAGGATGGTGATCGCCTCACGGAATGCCGGCCGCCCCAGCCCGAGACTCGTGCGGACGTCGGGCAACGCACCGAGCGAGCGGCCAACCGGCCAGCCCTGCCCCAACAGGCACATCTCCATTCCATGGACGGCTTCATGCGCCAGACTTGCGGGCATCTGCGCGCCGAGCATGCAGGCGCTGATCCGCTGCAGTTCATCCGTGCCCGCGCCAAAGACGCGTTCGGCCGTCATCGCCGCCAGATGCGATCCACGATCGGGGCGATATTGTGCGATGTTGGTCATTGCTTCAGGAATTCCGCATTGAGGATGACGGTAACCGTGCCGACCATTCGCGCCATCGGCTGCTGCGTGAACTGCCTTGTGTCGATGACCATCTTGTCTGTGAAGCCGATCACCGCCAGCGTGATCGCCGATGGCTTTGCGGGGTTCCAGAGCAGCGTGCCGTCGCGCACACCGAACCGCAGCACGTTGTACGAGATACCGCGATGACGCACCCGCGCGACCGCCGACGCATGTTCGAGGTCGACGTGATACGTTCCCGCGGGCGCGGCCGACGGGTCCTTGCTGGCGGGCGCCATGGGTCCGGGTTGCGGCCGACCGGCGGGTGGCCGGTCCTGCGCCTGGGCGAACCCGGCAAGGCACAGCGGCACCGCAGCGACGCCGATCCACGATCTCATAGCTCTTCGCATCATCACTCTCCATCATCCGTCCACGCGCGGGTCCGGTCTAACGCTGGCCCTGCGCTCGCCAGGGTGGCGAACGAGGGCGGTGGCAGCTAGCCGGACCTATCCGTTTGGACGGGACCTTCGGACGAGGCCCAAGGTATGGGACTCACTCCTCTCGTGTGAACCATTCAGTCATATTTGCACACTTCGGTCAAGTGGCGGCAGATGCGTATCGGCCTTTCCGGCGCCATAACTGCACGCGGCGCGCGTGGACGCAATCCCGCGATCGACGGGTCCGATTTTGGCACAGCAAACGGCCGCGATAGGGCCGTGCAGGGGTCGTTGATTGGACCCGGCGGAAGGATCGCCGCATGGCGCGGCCGACCTAAATAGAAACGGCCGCCGGTTCTTCGCCGACGACCGTTGGTTCCTGCCTGACGGGGTGCCGCCTGCGACGCACGATCGCGTCGCCGGGTTCGTCAGGCCGGTTCGATCACCCGGTGGCTGTTCATCGCGACGCCAACACCCGGCCCCGTGAAGTGCACCATCTCGGCGTCGGTATATTCGAGGATATCTAGGTCGGCGATGCCGTTGACGATGTGGAACGACAGCGGCAGCTGTTCGAACGTCGCGCGGTGCCAGTTGAGCGAGCCCTTGCCCGTCCAGCGGCGGAACGCGAACTCGTCGAAGTTGATGTTGGCGACCGCGCCGCCGCTTCCCGCCAGCGCCGCCGAGGTCGTGACATACGCGACGTCCGCGCCCTCACGCCCGCCGGGGCTCGTGCGCGGCATGTACTTGTAATACATCTGCGCGCCGCCATTCGAGCCGGGCAGCTGCTTCGTCGGATTCTGCTCCTCGACCAGATCAGTCAGCGCGATGTCGAAGAATGTGTGATCGTACCAGCCGGCGTCGCAGGTCGCGCGGCCGGCGGATTCATCGAAGGCGATCTCGCTGAAATTTGCGAACATCTTGGGGAAGCCGAGCTCCTCGCGCCCGGTCATGATCGCGTCCGGCTGGCCCTCCCAGATGATCGGGCAGAGCGCGCCATCGAGCCGCTCGGTCTTGCCCTGATAGGTGACCGGGAAATCGATCGACAGGATGCCGTAGCCGCGTCCCGCCAGCCAATAGAGATTCTTGAACCAAGCGCAGCTCACCGAGACGATCGGATCGCCGCGCAGGCTGAATCCGGCCGGGAGCAGCTTCTCGAGCTTAGCCGGATCGGTCCGGTAGCCGATCTTCATCCAGTGCGCGGTCATGTCGCCCGCCTCCTCGGCGGTCCACATCCGCCCTTCGGCATGTTGCCGGGGGCCTGGCGCCGGGCCGAACATGATCGGCATGCGGTAGCGGGAGGCGGCATTGGGAATGAATGTCATGGGACAGGTTCCATTGCGGTTGAAGAGGCGGAAGGTGAATGTTGAGAGGCGCTGCGCTCAGGGTGCGCTCAGGCGGCGATGTTGCGGTGCGCCAGCTCGGTCCAGGCGCCGAGCAATGCCGCGGCCTTGCCGGTACCGAAGACGTGGCGGTCGGGCCGGATCAGCACCGCGTCCGCGCCCACCTTTGTCAGCCAGGCGTCGATCGGTTCGGCAAACTTGCGAAGTTCCGGCGAATCCAGGCTGAACATGCGTACACCCGCACCGGCCGGATCGATGGCCGACCGCGCGATGAGCACGGCATCGAGACCGAAGAGCGAGTCGAGCCGCTCACCGTCCTCGCTCACCGGTTGCGGGAACAGCGCGCCAGCAAAGGCGGTTTCGGTCAGATGACCGCCTGTCAGATCGGGATACAGGACCGACACGTCCTGCGCGCCGGACGATTTCCGCGCGAGCATGTCGCGGTTGCGCTCCGCGGCCGCCGTCTCGTCGAGCAGGCAGACGATCTGGCCCATCGCGATCGCCGTGCCGATGATCGCGCGGACGTGCGGCTCGCGTTCCTGCTGATAGCTGTCGAGCACGGCGTCGTCCGCGTCGCCGCAGACGATGGCGGCGATCTTCCAGGCGAGATTGGCGGAGTCGCGGATCCCCGAGCACATGCCCTGACCGGCAAAGGGCGGCATCTGGTGCGCGGCATCGCCGGCGAGCAAGACCCGCCCGTCGCGCCACCGCTTGGCGACCAGCGCGTGAAACCGATAGACGGCCTTGCGCTCGATCTCGATGCGATCGGCGCAACCCCATGGCGCCAGCAGTTCGCGGATGCGCGACTCGTCGAGCATGTCCTCCGCGGTTTCGCCGGGCTTGATCATGAACTCCCAGCGGAAGCGCTTGCCGCTCATCGCCATGTGCGTCACCGGACGCTTTGGATCGCAGATCTGCTGGCAGACGATCGGCAGGTCGCCCGGTTCGTCGATGATCGTGTCGAGCACCAGCCACGGCTCGTCGAAATTATAATCGTCCAGCGTGATACCGAGCGCCTCGCGCACCGGGCTCCACGATCCGTCGCATCCGACGAGGTAGCGCGCACGGATCTCGCGCGACGTCCCGTTGTCGGTGACGCTGACGGTCACGCCGTCCGGGTCCTGCACCAGCCGCTCGAACGCGACGCCGGTCTGAACGCGGACGCCGAGCTCGTACAGCCGGTTGCGCAACACCGCTTCGACCGCCGGCTGGTGAAGCGCATAGGTTTCGGCCCAGCCGAACGGCCCGACCTTGGCATTCTCGAAGTCGAGCAAGACCTGCCCGCACGCCGTATGGAACTGATACCGCTCGGGTGCACGGCATAGCGGGGCGATCCGTTCGGCGACGCCGATCATCTGAAAGATTCGCATAATTTCGTGATCGAATACGGCCGCGCGCGGGAGCGGGAATGGAGTCGGCGAGCGTTCGACGACGACCACCGACACACCCTGGCTCTGCGCGAGCGCCGCGAGGACCGCGCCGACCGGGCCCAGGCCGACGACAAGAAGATCACAATCGAAATCACTGGTCATGACGATCGACGTTTCCCTGACAAGGGCGGCACGGGGACCTCCGCTGCCGCCGGCACGTCCGAAAGGCACATGATCGCTACCGGTCGGCGGCCCCGACTGACGGGCGCCACGAACCTGGCACAGCTTTCAGAATCCCTCTCCGGACTTTGTTGAACCATACAGTCATATTTGGACGACATGGTCAACTGGAAACGCATGATTCGAGACGCGGGCGGCGGCTACTCCAGCGTAGTCCGCGCCGCGGCCTTGGTCGCAGCGGCGGCGCTCTCGCTGTCGACGCCGAGCGCCTTGAGCACGCCGCCCATCAGCGGGATGATCCGCGCGATGAGGCGCTTGACCGATTTCTGGCGGTCGATCGAATCCTGCAACATCACGAGCATCGCCCCGACCATCAGCAGCGTCGCGGAGTCGGCCGGGATGCCCTTGAAGTGGCCCGACTCCAGCCCCTCGCTGATGATCTCGCGCGCCTTCACGTTGAGCGGCGCATTATTCTCGAGCAACGCCGTCGACAGCTTGAGCAGCGCCGCCACGCTTTCGGGATGATCGATCGCGAACCGCAGGATGACGAACGCGCCGCGCGCCAGCCGCTCGGGCGGCGGGGTCTGGTCGTCGACCGAAGTGTCGAGCAATTCGGCGACATGGCCGCGGACCATCTTGAACAGTTCGTCGGCCAACGCCTCCTTGCTGTCGAAATGATTGTACAGGCTGCCCTTGGCGACCTCCGCCGCCTTGGCGATGTCGTCGATGCTGACGCTGTCGATCGACCGGGTCGCGAACAGACGCTGTGCCGCCTCGAGCAGCGCGACGCGGGTGCGGTTTACCCGGCGCCCCGCGGTTTCGCCCGGTTTGCGGGCTGTATCGAGCTGGCCCAACAACGACGGCGCCTGCTTCGTACCGTCCGTGAGTCGAGGGCGAGCGGCCATGGCGAGTTCCTATCGATATGGTACAGCACGGTCGCGCCGGTACGGTTGCAAATACGCGGTCAGAATTGACCAAGGCGTCCAATTACAGACCTTGTCCGGACTCGTCAAAATGTGACGCGCACGCCACCGCGCAGCGTCCGCGGTTCGACCACGCGACTGAGCCGCCCCTCGACCGGCGCGGCGTCGAAGCTCGGGATGTAGGATTGGTACAGATAGGCGATGTCCTTGTCGTGGCTGTCGAGAATGTTCAGGACCTCGGCATAGACCTGGAACTTGCCGAACGTGCGCGCGGCGCGGACGTTGACGACGTTGCTGCCCTTGTCACGCTGCGAATTGTCCTCGATCAGGGGATACGGGCCGAGATGTCGCAGGCGGACGCTCGCCTCCCACGGCCCCCGGATGAACGAAACGCCCGCTGCGGCCGCATTCTCGAACGCGTTCGGAATATAGTCGCCAGTGTCGTAGCGCGCGTGGCTGGCCGTGTAGTTGCTGTCGATCGCGAGCCACGGGAAGGGTCGCCAGAACGCGACGATCTCATAGCCGTGGCGCTTGCTCGCCGCGCTCGGCTCGACCGCGTTCGAATCGCCGACGAACCGCAACTCGCTTCCGAGATCCAGCCACCAATAGGTCGTCGTCAGCGTGACCTTGCTGAACTGGAACCGAGCGCCGAGTTCCTTGCCGGTGCCCGAGACCAGCACCGGGACGGGCGTGGTCGTCACCGCACCGCGCACGTCGTTCGAATGGAAGCCCCTGCCCCAGGCCGCATAGAGTTCGACATGATCGCCGATCCGGTACGCCGCCTGCGCCTTGGGCGACAGGATCGCGTCCGATCCCGACCCCTGCCCCAGCGCCGCCGCTTCGGCGTCGAGCGCACGCACCGAATAATGATAATAATCGCCGCGCAGGCCGCCGATCAGCCGCAGCCCCTCGACCGGTCGCCAGGTCGCCGAGCCATAAACCGCAGCCGAGGCTTCATCGACGGTGTAGAGGCCGAGCGAGTTCACGAACTGGCGCGCGATCGTGTGCTGCACGCCGACCCGGTCGATCGTGTCGTAGCGGTTTTCGGTGCCGATCGTGACGTCGATCGCAGGCGAGATCGTCCAGTCCTTCTCGCCGGTCAGCCCGTAGACCCTGCGCTTGTCGACCTGATGGATCTGCGCGCTCGTGCCCGTCGCGTCGAAATATTCGGGGTTCGAATACATGTCCCAGGCATAATATTGGCCGTAGGCGTTGATGCGCCAGCCGGGGCCCGAAAGCTTGGCGTTGGCGACATAGCGCGTGGTCTCGCCGGTGGCGGTCGGATCGGGCGAGCAGAATTCGTTCGCACAGCTCGCCAATCCGATAATGCGTTCGGGGATCTGCTCGGTCGGCTTCCACGTGCCGCGATAGCCGTGGAACGTGAGTTCGAGCTCGGCAGATCCCAGCGGTTTCGCATATTTCAGGAAGCCCGCATAATGGCGCAGATGCTCGGGTTGCTGCCATGGCCCGTCATAGACGCGGATCTCGCCGACCGCGGTCAGATCGCCGCCCGCGACGTTCCTGATCGTTCCCCCCGCGGCGATCCGACGATGGCCGTACGACCCCGCCTCGACCGATGCCCAGGGCCGGGCATAGCGATCGATCGTCGTCATGTAGGCAGCGCCCGCCATCGCGAAGTCGCCGCCATCCGCGCGATACGGGCCTTTGCGGAAATCCTCGCGCGCGATGATCTCGGGGATCAGCCCGTTGAGATCGAGATAGCCCTGCCCGTGGCCGTGCGTGCGGAAGTTCATCTGCACGCCGTCGATATAGGTCGTGAAGTCCGACCCGTGATCGAGGTTGAACCCGCGCAGGAAATACTGGTTGGCCTTGCCGCTGCCCGAATGCTGCGCGGCGACCATGCCGGGCACCGCCTCGAGCAGTTCGGCGACGCGCAGCAACGGCCGCACGAGCAGGTCCGACCCGCTGATCGTGCCCTCGCTGGCCGATTGCGCGGTCCCGATCTTGAGCTCGCCGCGACCGAAGACCACGATGTCGCCAGCCTTGGCCTCGTCCGCCGACGGGGTCGCAGGACTGCTTTGCGCGAGCGCGGGCGGCGCCGCGATCTGGAGCAGGACACAAGGGGCGACGGTCGCAAGCGCGCGGCGGATCGATGGTTTCAAGAAAAATACCTCAAAGGACGGGAGCGGACCCCTGACGCCGTCGTTCGGACGGCAGTGGATAGGCTCGCTGTGGACGCGTGCTTTCTGAGGTCATTCCGAGACGGAACGCTCGCGCGTTACGGTTCGAACCGATGTTCTGTAACGCCGTTTAGCCCCGTTCTGCAGGCGACGAGCGCGACGCCCGAAACGCGAGATGCGCAACCGGCGGGGGCCGGCTGCGCATCGGGTCTGTTCGGTACAGGTCGGGATCGGTCAGGCGAGCGGGTAGGAATAGCCGATCCAGCGACCGAGGAAGACGATGACCAGCCAAAGCGTGAGCGAGCTGAACCCGGCGATCTTCGCGGCGCGCGGCGTCGGCAGCCGATCATCCCAGTCGCCGATCCTACGGTACGCGGTCATGTGGAAGATCGCCATGTTGATCCCCGCGATCAGGATCGTCAGCAGCTTGAAGCGGAACGGCATGCTTTCATAATAGCCGGTCGCGTTGGACAGGAAGAGCAACATCCCCGAGATCAGCGCCATCACGAACGCGACCCAGGTAAAGGGCAGCATGTCGACGATCAGCTGGCGCGCGCCGCGGCGGTGCGAGGCCACGCCGATCAGTCGCAGGTCGACGATCGCGATCGTGCCGACGACCGCCGCGATCATCAGGACGTGGACGCTCTCGATCCACGGAAACAGCGTCGCGCTTTCACGGATCGTGGTCCCGATCGTGGAATCGTACAGCGTCTGCATGAGCGCGTTGGGCGGCACGGTGTCCGGCATCATGGCATGGTCTCCGGAAGAATGGGGGGTGTCACTGGTAGTAGGCGATCCAGCGACCGCAGAAGACGACCGCCACCCAGATCGCAAGCGACGCCCAGGCCAGCGGCTTTACCAATGCGGCGGCGCGCGCATGCTCGATGCGGTAATCGGGGTGCAGGATCGGATAGCGGAACAGCAGGGTCAGCACGAAGCCGCTGAGCACCAGCGCCATCTTCGCCCAGAACACCGGGTTCATCAGCACGCGGTAGGGCTCGCCGAGCCCAAGGACGAACCCACTCGCCAGCAGCAGCGCGAGCGACGACCGCATCCAGGGCAGATGCCGCTTCACCACGACGCGCGGCGCCTCGTCGGTCGCCAGCACGCCGGCCAGCCGCAGGTCCATCACGATCGCCGCGCCGACGACGCCTGCGATCGCGATGATGTGGATGCTCTGGACCCCGGGGATGATCCAGCTGGTCTCGCGGATCGCCGTGCTGACCGGGGTGCCGTAGAGGTGGTTGGCGAACTTCGCGACTGACATGATCTGGTGTCCTAAGTCTGGCCGGCCTGAGTCTGGCAGGCCCGAGTCTGGCAAGGTGGTCCGCTCGGGTGTCTGTGAATGTGGCAGGACGAGCCCTGCCCCTTGGCCAATGACCCGCGTTTGTGCGGAGCGCGCGTAGAGAACCGTTCCTCTACGATCGCGCTACCGTTACACAGGCCGTTGCAGGGGGTCAGATCGGGTAATGGCCCGGCTGCGTCTCGATCGTGATCCAGCGCAGTTCGGTGAACGAGTCGATCCCGGCCTTGCCACCGAACCGGCCATAGCCCGAGGCCTTGGTGCCGCCGAACGGCATCTGCGCCTCGTCGTGCACGGTCGGGCCGTTGATGTGGCAGATGCCCGACTGGATCTGCCTGGCGACGCGCAGACCGCGCGCGGTGTCGCGCGTGAACACCGCGGACGACAGGCCGTACGCCGTATCGTTCGCCAGTTCGATCGCATGCGCCTCGTCACGCGCGCGGATGATCCCGACGACGGGGCCGAAGCTCTCGTCCCTGAACAGCTTCATGTCGGGCGTCACCTTGTCGATCACATGCGCGGGCATCAGGACGCCGGTCGCAGCGCCGCCGACCAGCGTTTCGGCGCCTTGGGCCAGCGCGTCGTCGATCAACGCCGTCACCGTATCGACGGTCTTCTGGTCGACGACCGCGCCCAGCGGAGTCTTGCCATCGCGCGGATCGCCGCAGGGCATCGCGGCGACCTTGTCGCGGAACTTGGCGGCAAATGCGTCCGCCACCGCCTCGACGACGATGATCCGCTCGGTCGACATGCAGATCTGGCCCGAATTCATGAACGCGCCGAACGCCGCCGCCTTCACCGCTTCGTCGAGATCGGCGTCGTCGAGCACGATCAGCGGCGCCTTGCCGCCCAGTTCGAGCAGCACCGGCTTCAGATGCTCCGCCGCGCGCTTCGCGATGATCTTGCCGACATGAGTCGAGCCGGTGAAGTTGATCCGCCGCACCGCGGGATGATCGACCAGCGCGCCGACGATCTCTGCCGCATCCTCGGGCGCGTTGGTGACGATCTGGACCGCGCCGTCGGGGAGGCCCGCCGCCTGGAACGCCTCGACGATCAGCGCGTGCGTGCGCGGGCATTGCTCGCTCGCCTTGAGCACCGCGGTATTGCCGCACGCGAGCGGCATTGCGATCGCGCGGACGCCGAGGATAATGGGCGCATTCCATGGCGCGATCCCGAGCATCACGCCGACCGGCTCGCGCATCGCCATCGCGATGCAGCCGGGCTTGTCCGATGGGATGACCTCGCCGGTGATCTGCGTCGTCATCGCGGCGGCCTCGCGCACGATCCCGGCGGCCAGCGCCAGATTGAACCCGGCCCAGCCCTGCGTCGCGCCGATCTCGCCCATCATCGCCGCGGCGAACTGCGGCGCGCGCGCTTCCAGTTCAGCCGCCGCTTTCATCAGCACGGCACGGCGCGCATTAGGGCCCAGGCCCGACCAGATTGGGAACGCCGCGTGCGCCGCATCGCAGGCCGCATTGGCATCGGCGACGGTCGCCGCATGGACCGTCGTCGCGACCTCGCCCGTGACCGGATTACGTCGCTCGAAGGTGCGCGTGCTCTGCTGCTCGGTGCTCAAACCCGACATCTCGCTCTCCAGAAATTACTATCGTTGTAACGGGCCAGCGCGCGCCGCCGATGTTCCGGCTGGCGCGCGCCCTATCTCAACGTTCGTTGACGAACCGGTTCTCGATCGCGCCGAGCCCGTCGACCGAAACGCGCACGACGTCGCCGTCCTTCATGAAGCGGTTGCCCGCGATACCGACGCCGGCCGGCGTACCGGTCGCGATCAGGTCTCCGGGCTCCAGCGTCATGACCTGGCTGAGATACGCGATCTGGTCATAGATGTCGTAGATCATCTCGCTGGTCGACGCATGCTGGCGTTGCTCGCCATTGAGTTCCAGCACGATCGTCAGCGCGTGCGGATCGGCGATCTCGTCGTCGGTGGTGATCCACGGGCCGATCGGGCCATGCGTGTCGAACGACTTGCCGAGCGTGAAGGTCGGCGAGCGGAACTGCCAGTCGCGCGCGGTCACGTCGTTGCACACGACATAGCCCGCGATCATCGACCGCGCCTCCTCGCGCGATACATGGCGGCAGCGCTTGCCGATGACGACGCCCATCTCGGCCTCGTAATCGACCATGTCGGGGCCCACCTTCGGCACGTCGACATCGGCGAACGGGCCGTTGATGCACGTGACCTGCTTGTTGAACCAGATCTGCGTCTTGGGCGCGGTCACGCCCGCGGCCTCGGCCTCGTCGACATGCGACTGGTAGTTCATGCCGATCGCGAGATATTTGCGCGGATCGGCGATCGGCGCTTCGAGCACGACATCGGCCAGCGCGAAGGACGGCGCATCGAGCGCCCCGATCGCCGGGCGCAGCGATTCGAGCTGTTCGAGCAGCAGCCGCATCGAGTGGCCGGCGTCGGGCGCCGCCGTGCTGATGTCGATGATCCGGTCATCGACCACCTTGCCCAGACGGGTGCGGCCTTCAACGGTAAACCTGGTAAGCTTCATCGGATCGATCCTCTCAGACTAATGTCGCGGCAGAGCGCGCAGCGGGTGTCGGCGGCCGTTCGAGCGCCCCCAAGACGACATCGGCTCGGCCACCCCACCTTGCTTTTTTTCTTGACTAAGTCGTCCAACGATGACTGTCTAGTTCAAATAGAGCATTGCTGTCGCGCGCCAGGTCCTACGCCCGAGCGGCGGTCGGATTGGCCCGGTGCAGCGATACCGAACCAACAGGATGGAGGAGAGGATATGGCAACCGGATCGGTCGAGGCGGGGTGGCTGCCGGGCAGGCCCAGTACCGAAAGTGCGCGCTACACGCGCGTCGCGATGTGGCTGCACTGGGCGATCGCGGTCCTGATCCTCTGGAACCTGGTCAGCGGGCTGCTGGTCTGGGATCTCGCCGCCGGTTTCTTCAAGACGCACAGGGCGTTTTACGGTTTCGGCCTGACCTCGCATCTGTCGGCCGGGCTGACCGTGCTCGCGCTGACGGTCGTGCGGATCGGCTGGCGCCTGCTCCACGAGCCCCCGCCCTACCCCGACACCATGACGCCGTGGGAGCGGCACGCCGCGCATGTCGCGCATTTTCTGCTCTACGCGGGCATGATGCTGATGCCGCTGACCGGCTGGTCGATCCTGTCGGCGCATCCCCCCGCCGGGTCCGCCGGTGTGAAAGTCGCCCGGCCACCCATGGCTGCGTCGCCGATGGCCGGACCCGCCAATGGCGCGCCGGGTGCGCCTCCTGCCGGCGCCCCCAAGGGGCCCCCGGGAATCTGGTGGGTGATCCCGCTGCCGGCGATCACGCCGATCGCGAACATCGGCATCGAGCCCGGCGGCGTCGAACCGCAACACGTGCTGCACGACGAGTTTGCCGAGTGGCACAAGATCGGGGGCTATCTGATGATCCTGCTGCTGATCCTCCACATCGGCGGCGCGCTGAAGCACCAGTTCCTCGACAAGGAGCCCGAATTGCAGCGCATGGGCTTCCGGGATCGCAGGCATCGTCCGGAGTGACCGACTGAGAAAGGGCTGCCGGACCATGTTCGGCAGCCCTTTTTCTCCAGATTAGTTGAGGAGGATGGCCCGCGCGACCGGGCGGATCCTGCCGTTAGTCAGACGGGCGCGCGATCGGGACGGTTCGACCGCACGTGTTTCGGTCGCCGAAGGCGCCTCCAACCGAGCCAGATGCCGCTCACCGACGTCACCAGCCCCAGCAGGGACAGCGCCCACAGCGCGATGTCCCAGACCGGGCGATGCAGCGTCAGTATCGTCAGATCCCATTTGTGCAGCAGGTCGAACAGCCAGCGATAGGCGCGTCCGCGCGCGTCGATCGCGCCGAGCACGCGGCCGCTCGAAGGATCAAGATGCACCCAGGTCCGCGCCGCATCGTCGAACCGGATGCGCACCACGGGCAGTTGGGGCAGACCGTCGAGCGCATACCAATAGGCATCGGGCGCGGTCAGCCTCTCGGCGGCGAGGATACGCGCCCCCGGCACCAAGGCTGCCGGCGCGATTACGGGCGTGAACGGGGCGAGCGTTCGGGCGTCGACGATCCGCGTCCCGGCGGGCCAGCGGATCTCGAGCATCGGCCGCCCGCGCACCCAGGCGAGCTCGACCTGTTTGGCGCCACGGGCAATCCGCGCGAGACGCGCCATGTCCGGCGGCTTCGCCCAGCGCGCACCCTCATACCGCGCCTCGGCCTGTACCGAGACGCCACCGCCGCCGAACAGCCGGAACGGATCGACCGACAGCCAGCCGCTGAAGATCCAGGTGAGCAGGAACAGGCCACCGATCAGCCCGGCCCAGTGATGCCACAGCATCCACCCGCGATAGGGCGTCATCCGCCCGTCGCGGTAGCGTCTGCGGCCGAAGCGCGTGCGCAGGATGCCGATCCAGAACCCGGTCAGCCCCGCGACGATGCACGGCCCCGACACCCACATCACCACCTGCCGCCAGACCGCATTGTCCTGCCGCACGACCGTGAAATACAGCCAGTGCGGGACCGATCCGAGCCAGTTCCAGAAGCGTTCGGTACGAACGGTATCGAGGACCACCGCGCCGGTGCTGCCGGAGATATACAGGACGCGCGCATCGGGCCCCGCCAGCGTCGCCTTCCATAGCGGGCGGTGGCGGTCGAACGCGCCCGATACGGTCCACTGGTCGCGCTCGATCCGCTGCACGCCCGTCACCGCATCGCGGCCGAACCGCCCGGCGATCGCGCGCGCCTGGCCCTCGGTCGGCGGCGTCTGCACGGTGCCGTCGAGCGCCGAGATGCTGCGGTCCCGGCCATCGTCGCCGGTCACCCGCCAGACGGGAAGCGCATCGCGCATCTCGAGCAGCAGGACGCGCGGTGGCGCATCGACCCCGGCGGTGCGCAACAACTTGCCGGGGACCGTGCGGACCAGCGCCCAGTCGATCGTCGGCAGGCCCGCGAGCCGCTCACGCGCGGTGAGCGCCGGAAACGGGACATAGATCATCACCAGCCCCGACAGGAACCACATCGCGAACAGGACGCAGCTGCCGATGCCGAGCCAGCGATGGCCGATATAGAGCCAACGCTTCAGCCAATGGCCGATCGCCGGGCGCCGGGCGCTAGAAGCGGGCGCGGAGCGAGACATCGATCGAGCGCGGCCGGCCGAGGATCCATTGCTGGTCGTTATAGGTCGTCAGCGCGTAATCCTTGTCGAACAGGTTGTAGACGTGGAGATCGAGCGCAAGCTCGGGCCTGAGCGCATAGCTGAGGCTGCCATCGACGACCGCATAGGCCGGCACGCGGAACAGGTTGGCATCATCCGAGTAGCGCGCGCCGACATAGCGCAGCCCCGCCCGCGCGCCGATCTTCTGGCCGGTCCAGTTGAGCCAGAGGTTCGCCGCCGTCTGTGGCACGTCGGTGGGCACGTTGCCGGTGTACGTGTTCGCGCCGCTGACGAAATCGTCGTAGCGCGCCTTCAGGACGGTGCCGTTGGCATCGATCAGGAACCCGGCGGGCAGCGCGACGCGGACGGTCGCCTCGATGCCCTTGGACGAGCGTTGGCCGATCTGCTCGACCGGGCTGGTCGGCGTTCGCTGCGCGACCAGATTATGCTTCACAATCCGGTAGGCGGACAATGTCGCCGACACGCGGCCCTCCAGAAAGCTGCCCTTGATGCCGCCCTCGATCTGCTCGCCGGTCGCGTTGGTGAAGTAATATTGGCTGGCCGCGGTCGAATAGGTGGTGAGCGTCCCCAGCGGATCGACGCCGGTTACATATTGCGCATAGAGCGAGGTGTTGGGGGTCGGCTGATACACCGTGCCGACGCGCCAGGTCGTGTTGTCCAGTTTGCGTGACGCGTTCGCCCCGCCGTTGAGCGCCGGCACCTCGCCGGTGATCGCGTCGCCGGTATAGACGAAGGTGTAGCGCGAGACCGTATCGCTCTCCGCCCGGACGCCGCCGACGATCGACAGCTTCTCGCCGATCTTCAGCCGGTCCTCGGCGAACAGGCTCCACTCGACCGTCCGCGTGCGATAGCGCGGCGCGATGCCCTGCGTGTCGTAGAAGGTGCCGGGATCGAACCGGTAGGGATCGACGAAGTCCTCCTGCAGCGCCGATCCGAAATCATGCGAATAGGTCAGCTTGACGAGGTTCACGTCGAACCCGACGACGAGATCGTTCGCCACCCCGCCGCCCAATGGCGTGGCGAGCTTGATCGTCCCCTGATCGCCCCACTGCCTCTGGTCGTGGACGATGCCCGTATTGTCGGTGCGATAGATCGTGCCGGGCGTGCCCGACGTGCTGTTATACCCGCTGGGGCAATTGCCGCTCGCGTCGATCCAGCAATAGTTTTCGAGGTTCCGCCAGCGCCGCTTGCTCGTCATGGTATAGCCGACGTTGCTGACCGTGACCGTGTCGCTCGGCGACCAGTCGAGCGTGAGCGACAGGCGATTGTCCTTCGACCACATCTCCGCGTCGGCCACGTTGTAGTTGCGTTCGCGGATCGCCGTGTCGAGCTTGCCGTCGATCAGCGGCGTGCCGAAATATTTAGACGGGTGGACGCCGCCATAATCGTCGCGGAGCGTCAGCGAGAAAGTATCGCTCGGCGCGAACCGCAGCGCGCCCGACAGCGCGAGGCTGTGCGATCCGCCGCGGTCGACATAGCCGTCCGACCGTCGGTAACTCGCATCCACCCGGTAGGAGAGGACCGGGTCGATCGGTCCGCCGATCCCCGCCGCGATATGCGCGCTGTTCTGCGAGCCATAGCCGAGCTCGGCGTCGATCCGCGTCCGATCGCCGCTCGGCCGCTTCGAGATCACGTTGACTGCGCCGCCGAGCGAGCCCTGCCCGTACAGGACCGAAGCGGGGCCGTTGAGCACTTCGATCCGGTCTATCGTCCAGGGATCGGTCGGGAAGGTGATCGTACCGGCGGCCGGAAACAGGCGGATCCCGTCGACGAGCTGGAGCACCGAGCCCTGTCCCGAGAAGCCGCGTGCGGCGAGCGCGGTGCCGCCATTGCCGGGGCTGGCCACGCTGGTGATCCCGGGCGCACGGGTGACGGCGTCGACGACGCTCATGTCGCCGCGTGCGCGCACATCGTCGCCGTCGAGCACCGCGACGCTGGCGGGCGTCTCCAACACGGTCAGGCCGAGCCGGCTGCCGGTCGCCGTCTTGGTCTCCAGCGACACGGTCCGACCGACCACGAGAATGTCCTCGCGGTTGGTATCGGCCGGGGCGTCGCCCCCCTGGTCCGGGGCGGACGAAGCCGGTGCGATCGCGACCTGCTGCGGTGGCGTATCGACGTGGGCGTGCGCCGCGCTAGCCAGTCCCGCTACGATCGCGAGGCTCGAGCCGGCATATCGCAAGATCCGTATCGATCGCGTCAAGTCGATCCCCCTTCATGGTCCGTGGCGGGGGTCCTGAGACGAAATCGGCCGCCGGCGCCAGTACCGTACGGTCACCTTGCCGGATCGAACGTGCGGTCGAATACCGTTGCGCGTTTGAATACAACGACATGGCTAGTTGGCCGGATGCGACGAATTGCGGGCGCCGGACGAGCGTTCGGGTTGCCAGATGCTCTCGGCGCGGATCGGCCGCGCCAGCACGAGCGAGCTGCCGAGGTTGAGATTGCCCAGCGTCCGCACCTCGAACAGCGCCTCGAACGCGCCGCCGCCGCTGTTCGCGTCGATCGCTTCGAGCTGCTGCTGGTCCGCGGCGATCTCCGCCATCTGGACGACGGCCGCATCGCGCGTGCCGGCGATGATCAGGATGCGGTTGCCGCTCGGCCCCACCATGCTCGCGATATAGCCATAGTCGCGTTGCGGCACCTTGCCGTCCGCCACCACGCCCCAGTCCGATTTGAACCGCCGGCCGGTCGCCTTGTCGATCAGCTCGTCGAAATTGTCGCCGATCTTGAAGCCCGATGCGCGGAACAGCGGATCCTGCAACGCGCCGAGCCCGCTCAGGAAACCGAGATAGACGATATTGGCGGCCTTGAAGATCTCGGGCTTCACCTCCGACATGGTCTCGACGCCGGGACGTTCGCCGCTGCCCTTGTTGGCGGCGTTCAATATCGGCAGCAGGCTGCGCAGGCCATGCCCGACGCTGACCGGCAGATAATGCAGGTTCACGTCGACATAGCTGCCGACCTTGTCCGGGTTGAGCATCAGATAGCGGTCGAGCTCCTCGCGCGAGTTGATCGCGAAGTCGCGCATCAGCCGCGACACGACGATCCCGTCGGCCGCATCGCCGAAGATGTAATAATCGCCCAGCACGAGCAGCGTCGGCCGCTTGTTGTCGGCGATCGGCCGCCACAGGTTGCTCTTCACCGCGCCGTCATCGCCCGACGATCGATTGACATAGACGATCCAGGCGAGCGCATTGACCAGCGCGAGCGCGAGGAGGGCAAGCCAGATGCGGTTGACCCGCCGTTTCGGCGGCGCGACGGGGGGCTCGGGTGGCATCGCGATCTCGTCGGCCGCGGGCGGCGATGCGAGCACGACCCGGTATTCGCCGAGCGGGATCGAGATCCAGTCGGGATCGCCGGGGACTCGCGCATAATGTTCGGCGAGCTTGCGACGAAGGCGGTGGATATAGACGCGCACCGAGGCGTCGAGCATCCCGTCAAAATCATGCGTCTTGTCGAAGACGTCCTGTGCGATCTCGATCTCGCGCGGGATGCGCCCGTCCAGCGAGCGTTCGACGAGGAAATCGAAGAGACGGATCAAGGGCTCGGACCGGCCGAGATCACCGCTATCGCGAACGCGCTTGGCTTCTGCGGCCAGGCGCTCCCGATAGTCTGTGTCCGTCGCCGTCATTCCGCGTGGCTATCAGCCTTTGTCGGCCGGGCAAGCGCAAACATTCCCGTCGCGGCGCGCCCGACGGTTTCGTAACCTGTACGTTACCGTTCGGTGCTGGACGCAGGGCGCGCGCTGGATAGACGACCGGCGGCATGACGCCCCCCCGGACCTTCGCCCGCGCCGTAACCCGGCGGCGGCTGCTGTGGATGATACCGCTGTTCGTGCTCGTCGCGGCCGTCGTGACGCACGGCCTGCGCGATCGGGCGATCGCGGCGCAGGTGCTGCGGGCGGACCCCGAGGCGATCCTCGGCGACCCGACGTTGCGCGATGCCGCGATCGCTGCGGGACAGCCGGTCTACGCTCAGCATTGCGCATCGTGCCACGGCGCGGCCGGCAAGGGCGACAGGACGCTGGGCGTTCCCGACCTGACCGACGACGAGCATCTGTACCGCGAAGGTACCGTCGCGCAGATCGAGGATATCGCGCGCTACGGCATCCGTGCGGGCAACAAGCATGGCTGGAACCTCGCGGTGATGCCCGCTTATGCCAGCAAGACCCCCGATGCGGCCGAGCCGCTGCCACCGCAGACCCCGGCGCAGATCGAGACGCTGACACGGTTCATCCATGCGTTCACCGCTGGCGTCACCGATCCCGCCGCACAGAAGCGCGGGCGCGACGCGTATAACAAGGCCGGATGCTGGGATTGCCACGGTCGCGATCTGGGCGGTGACGGCGCGATCGGCGCGCCCGCGCTCACCGACGACATCTGGCTCTATGGCGGCTCGATCGCTGACATCCGCCGGTCGATCAGTCGCGGCCGCGCGGGCATGAGCCCGGCCTTCGCCCACAAGCTGACCCCCGCCGAATTGCGCAACGTCGCGGTCTACGTCGCCTCGCTGGCGCCAACCCAATCGGACAGGAAATGACCCAGGATACCGCTTCCCCGACCCCGGCCCAGCCTCCTGCTGGCGCGCTGTGGGACGTCCATAAACCGGTCGGCCGGCGCTCGATGCTGCTGGCTGCGATCGGCGCTCTTCTAGGGCTCGGAATCGCCGGCTATGGCCTCTTTACGGCGCAGGGCACGCGAACCGCATCGATCCCGGCGGAGGACGCCGCGCTGGTCAACGCCATTCCCGTGCTGCGCGCCGACCTGATCGCGCAGGTGACCGCGCTGTACAGCGTGCCCTATGCGCAGACGACGCGGCCGCAGCGACAGAAGGTCCTCGACGACGTGGTCCGCGAGGAGCTCTATGTGCAGCGCGGCGTCGAGATGGGTCTGGCGAACGACGACATCGACGTGCGCCAGGCGCTCGTCCAGTCCACCGAAGGCCAGATCGCGCAGGACGCCGCCACCGCCAAGCCGGCCGAGGACGAACTGCGCGGCTGGTACACCGCACACCAGGGAAAATACGCGAGCGAAGGCCTGATGACGTTGCACGAATGGCGGGTGCCGGCGGGTGCCGATCCGCAACGCGTGGTGGCGGCGCTGCGGAGCGGAACCGCGCCCGACGCGCTGGGGTTGAAGACCACCGGCCGGGTCGATGACGGCGAGGAATTCTACTTCGCGGCGCAGGAGCATCTCGGCACGCGCGTCTTCGCGGTCGCGCGCGGTCTGGCCAACGGCGCGGTCTCGGACCCGATCCCGACCCCCGACGGGGTCCATATCGTCCAGATGATCCGCAACACGCGGCCGGTCGCGACGCCCTATCCCGAGGCACGCGATCAGGTGCTGCGTGATTTTCTCGCGGACAAGATCGCGCGGCTTCAGGAGGGCAACAAACGCTTCCTGAGAAAGCGCGCCGACATCAAGATCGCCGCGGACCTGCAATGACGATGCGCATCATCGTCCGGTGGCTGCTCGCGTTGAGCGCGACGTTTATCTGGCAGCTCGCGCCGGCCAGCGCACACACGCGGTCCGAATCGCATTCGACCTGGCTGGTCGACGGCAGTTCGGTCCATCTGACCTTCTCGGTGTCCGATCTCGAAGCGCGCCGGCTGACGACCGATGGCCGCCCCCCCAACACCCCGCAGCTGATCGCGTATCTGAAGCCCAAACTTGGCGCCTCCGCGCAGGGCAAGGCCTGCGCGCTGACCGGCAAGCCGCGCCCGGTCGCCGCCGTCACCGGCTATCGCCGCGTCGAGTTCTTCTACGATTGCCCATCCGCCGAGGGCGTGATGCTCCACGACGGCGCCTTCTTCGAACTGGTGCCGACGCATGTGAACCTGGCGCAGATCCAGACCGCCAAGGGCGATTTCGTCGAGGACGTCCTCACCGCCGACTCCCAGACCATCGACCTCGGCAAGGCGCAGGGCGGCGAGATCGAAGGCGCCGGGTTTGTGACCTTCGTGAAGATGGGGCTGATGCACATCTTCACCGGCGTCGATCATATGAGCTTCCTGCTCGGGCTCGTGCTGATCTCGCGGCGGTTCAAGGATCTGATCTTCGTCATCACCGGCTTCACGCTGGGGCATAGCCTGACGCTGGCGCTTGCCGTCACGGGAATCATCCGCCCGCACGCCGAGTTCATCGACGCGCTCGTCGCGCTGACGATCGCGCTGATCGGGGTCGAAAATCTTGCGGTGCAGATCCAGCGGCCGGGGCTGTTTGCGCTGTGGACCGGCGGCGCACTGCTGGCAATGGCAGGCCTCAGGCTGCTCGGTATCGGCCTGCTCCCGTTCACGTTGCTGCTGGGCGCAGGGCTGTTCGCCGCCAATTACCTGATGGTAGCGGGTCATGTCCGCGATGCCGGTCGACTGCGGCTCGTCGTCACGCTGATCTTCGGCCTGATCCACGGCTTCGGCTTCGCCGCCGATCTGCTCAACGAATCGATCCCGCCCGCCAAGCTCGCCGAACTGCTGGTTGGGTTCAACCTTGGCGTCGAGATAGGTCAGCTCACGGTCGTCACGACGCTGGTGGGGGTCGCGGCGCTGCTCCGGCGGGTCAGGCTGACATTGCCGAGGCCGATCGTCGTCGATGTGTGCGCGTCGTTCCTGGTGCTGGAGGGCGTGTATTGGTTCGTCAGCCGAAGCTTCAGCTTTGCCTGATCCCGCACGTCTATCGTCCGAGCGCGGTGTGCGAAAGATGCCGTTAATTCATGCACCTATCTTGGGGCCGGGTGGCTGCTAGTTTCGGAAGGTAACGTTTTGTGTCCGGATCATTTTTTTCGGACGGCATGGCGATCATGACGATCCCGATGTGTTCGCGCTCGACGAGCTGTACGTCGACTTCGACGCCGTGACTGCGCATCGCGCCACGCCGCATTTCCAGCGCTAGCTCGCGGCGATCAACGAGCTTGCCGAGCGCAGCGCGGTCGTACTTGATCCCGTCGCGGTCGCCTGATCCAACCGACAATGTACCAAACGCGCGCGCCGCGCGGCCGTTACAAACGCTTACCTTTGCTTACCCGGCGAGCATGTTTGGCGGAAGGCGCAGGGCCTAGCTCGGGAGGACCATAGAAAGGTCCTTCCCATGATCGCACTCGAACTGGCCGCCGCCCTGCTGGGCATGGCCGCTGCGCCGCAATATATCCAACCCGACCGCTATTCGGCGACCGTCCGCCCCGCCCCTCGCGCCAAGACGGACCAGCGCCAGACCCGCAAGCGCGCGCCAATCGCGGGCTGCGGCAAGACCGACAAGGGCTACGACGCTCGCACCGGCACGTATCGCGACGCCCGCGGCAAGCGCCAGCACTGCCCACGCTGAGCCGGCCGTGACCATGATCCCATCGACCGCGCGTGTGACCGCCACGCTCCTGCTGACCGTGGCGCTTACCGGCTGTGGCACGTCCAAGGACACCATGCCCAAAATGCCTCCGTCCGAGGTCGGCGTGGTCACGCTGGCGACGCAGCCGGTCACGACCACGACCGAGCTGACCGGCCGTACGACGGCCACCGTGACATCGGAAGTCCGTCCGCAGGTCGACGGGATCATCAAGGCGCGGTTGTTTACCGAGGGCACGCTGGTCCGGGCTGGCCAGCCCTTGTACCAGATCGACCCCCGCCTGTACCGGGCGACCCGTGACGAGGTCGCCGCGCAGCTGACGAGCGCGCAGGCGTCGGCCGCCACCGCCCAGGCCAAGGTGAAGCGATATGGTCGGCTGCAGAGTGCCGACGCGGTCGCGCGGCAGGACGTCGACGATGCCGTGGCGACATCGCGTCAGGCCAGCGCCAGCATCGCACAATATCGCGCCTCCTTGCGCACCGCGAACGTCAATCTCGGCTTCACGCGCGTCTATGCGCCGATTTCGGGGCGGATCGGCCGATCGACCTACACGCAGGGCGCGCTCGTCACCGCGGCGCAGACCACGGCACTGGCGACGATCTCGCAGCTCGATCCGATCTTCGTCGACATCCAGCAATCGAGCAGCGCGCTGTACGATCTGCGGCAGAGCCTGGCGACGGGCGAAGCGCTGCCGGCCAGCACCACCGTGCGCCTGTCGCTTGAAAATGGTCGCAGCTATCCGCAGACCGGCACGATCCAGTTCGGCGAGGCGGTCGTCGATACCACCACGGGCACCGTGACGCTGCGCGCGCGGTTCGCAAACCCGAAGGGGCTGTTGCTGCCGGGCATGTTCGTGCGCCTGACCGTGCCGCAGACCATGATCCGCAACGCGATCCTTGCGCCGCAGCAAGGCATCACGCGCGATGCCAAGGGCAACGCCACCGCGCTGGTCGTCGGTACCGACAACAAGGTCGCGCTCCGCCAGGTCACCACCGCACAGGCGGTGCGCGACACATGGATCGTCACCGCCGGACTGAAGGCCGGCGACCGGCTGATCGTCCAGGGCGTCGACAAGGCACAGCCCGGCGCGACCGTAAAGCCGGTCACCGTCAAGCTCGGGACCACCAACTGACATGGGTATCAGCCGCTTCTTCGTAGAACGCCCGATCTTCGCCTGGGTGATCGCGATCGTGATCATGCTCGGCGGGGTCGCGGGCTTGCGCTCGCTGCCGATCGCGCAATATCCCGACGTCGCACCGCCGACGATCTCGATCAGCGCCACCTATCCGGGCGCATCGGCCGAAACGCTCGAGACCAGCGTGACGCAGGTGATCGAGCAGCAACTGACAGGGATCGACGGGCTGCAATATTTCCAGTCCAGTTCGGATTCCTCGGGCTCGGCATCGATCACCGTCACCTTCGTCAAGGGGACCGATGCAGATACCGCGCAGGTCCAGGTGCAGAACAAGGTCCAGCAGGCGGAGGCCCGGCTGCCGAGCGCGGTGACGTCGCAGGGCGTCACCGTATCGAAGTCCAACAGCGACTTCCTGATGATCGTCGCGCTGTACGACAAGACCGACAAGGCCACCGCCAACGACATCGCCGACTATCTGGTCAGCAATTTCCAGGACGATCTCGCGCGGGTCGACGGCGTCGGGCAGACCCAGGTGTTCGGCGCGCAATATGCGATGCGCGTATGGCTCGATCCCACCAAGCTGGCCGCGGTGCAGCTGATGCCCTCCGACGTGCAGAGCGCGATCCAGGCGCAGAATGTCGACGTCTCGGCCGGACAGGTCGGCGCGTTGCCCGCGGTGAAGGGGCAGATGCTCAACGCGACCGTCCGCGCCAAGTCGCGGCTGACGACCCCGGACCAGTTCCGCGCGATCGTGCTGAAGACCAAGACCGACGGCTCGATCGTCCGGTTGGGCGACGTCGCGCGGGTCGAGCTGGGTCAGGACAGCTATACCTCATCGGCCCAGCTCGACGGCCATCCGGCGTCGGGCATGGCGATCCAGCTGGCGACCGGCGCCGATGCGCTGGAGACCGCGACCGCGGTGAAGGCGCGGATGGCCGAGCTGTCGGCGAACCTGCCCGCCGGCTACGCCATCGCCTACCCGCGCGACACCACCACGTTCGTCAAGCTGTCGGTCGAGGAGGTCGTCGAGACGCTGGTGATCGCGATCATCCTGGTGATCGTCGTGATGTTCGTCTTCCTGCAGAACTGGCGCGCGACGCTGATCCCGGCGATCGCGGTGCCGGTCGTGCTGCTCGGCACGTTCGGCGTGCTGGCGGTGTGCGGCTATTCGATCAACACGCTCACGCTGTTCGCAATGGTCCTCGCGATCGGCCTGCTGGTCGACGACGCGATCGTCGTGGTCGAGAATGTCGAGCGCGTGATGGCCGAAGAGGGGCTCAGCCCACGCGAGGCGACGATCCGGTCGATGAGCGAGATCGGCTCGGCGCTGGTCGGCATCGCGCTCGTCCTGTCGGCGGTGTTTTTGCCGATGGCGTTCTTCGGCGGATCGACGGGGGTCATATACCGCCAGTTCTCGGTCACGATCGTGTCCGCGATGCTGTTGTCGGTGCTGGTCGCGCTGGTCCTGAGCCCGGCACTGACCGCGACTTTGCTCAAGCCGACGCATGGCGACCCGCTCGAGCGGAAAGGCGTGTTCGGCCGGTTCAACCGGTGGTTCGATCGCTCGACGCACCGCTATGTCGGCGCGACGCGCGCGGTGATCGGCCGGCGCGGCCTGCACATGGCGGTGGTGGGCGTCATCACGGTCGTGCTCGCGATGCTGTTCCTGCGGCTGCCGACCAGCTTCCTGCCGACCGAGGACCAGGGCCAGGTCATGGTCATGTACACCCTGCCCGCCGGCGCCACCAACGAACGGACCGAGGCGGTGCGCGACCGGGTCCAGAGCTATTTCTCCAACCATGAGAAGGCGACGGTCGCCAACGCGTTCAGCATCACCGGGTTCGGGTTCAGCGGATCGGGACAGAATGCGGGCATGGCGTTTGCCAGCCTGACGCCGTTCGACGAACGCAAGGATGCGAGCCAGGGCGCCTCGGCGATCAACGCACGCGCGATGCGGAGCTTCAGCCAGATCCGCGATGCCACCGTCATCCCGCTGACTCCGCCCGCGATCTCCGGGCTCGGCCAGTCCAACGGCTTCACGTTCGAGCTGACGAACACCAGCGGGCTGAGCCGGGATGCGTTCGTCGCCCTGCGCGACAAGCTGATCGCGGCGGCCAACAAGGATCCCAAGCTCGCGCAGGTCCGTGCCTCCACCCTGCCCGACACGCCGCAGCTTCGCGTGACGCTCGACGATGCCAAGCTCGCCGTATTCGGCCTGACCGAGAACGACGTCACAAACGTGCTGTCGAGCGCGTGGGGCGGAGTCTACGTCAATGATTTCGTCGATCGCGGCCGCGTGAAGCGCGTCTACATGCAGGCCGACGCGCCGTTCCGCATGCTGCCGAACGACCTCGACGGCTGGTTCGTGCGAACTTCGAGCGGGACGATGGTGCCCTTCTCGGCGATCGCGACCCTGTCGTGGGAAAAGGGCCCCAACAGCGTCGCCCGCTTCAACGGCCGCTCGTCCTACGAGATCCAGGGCGAGCCCGCGTCGGGCGGCAGTTCGGGCGCGGCGATGCAGGAAATGGTCAAGCTGCAGAAGCAACTCGCACCCGGCACCGGCTATGCCTGGGCAGGCCTGTCGTTCCAGGAGAACCAGGCGAGCGGACAGGCGCCGATGCTGTACGGATTGTCCGTCCTGATCGTCTTCCTGTGCCTTGCCGCGCTGTATGAAAGCTGGTCCGTGCCGATCGCGGTGCTGCTGGTGCTGCCGCTCGGGATCATCGGCGCGGTCATCGCGGTGACGCTGCGGGGCCTCGACAACGACATCTACTTCCAGGTCGGGCTGATCACCACGATCGGTCTTGCCGCCAAGAACGCGATCCTGATCGTCGAATTCGCCGAAGAGGCGCGACGCGGCGGCAAGGACGTCGTCGAGGCCGCACTGGAAGCCGCGCGGACCCGGCTCCGGCCGATCCTGATGACCAGCCTCGCCTTCATCTTCGGCGTCTTCCCGCTCGCGGTCGCGACCGGCGCCGGCGCCAACAGCCGCATCGCGATCGGCACCGCGGTGGTCGGCGGGATGCTGACCGCCACCGTCCTCGCGATCTTCTACGTGCCGATGTTCTTCGTGATCATCGCTCGACTATTCCACGGTACCAAGGAGACGGCGGCATGATCCGGCTGCGTATCGCGGCGGCGCTGATCGCCGCCACTGCCCTTGCCGGGTGCAACCTCGCCCCGCATTACGTCCGCTCGGTCGCCGATTTCGTGCCGACCGGGTGGCCGGCGGGTGCCGCCTATGCGCCCAATGCCGCAGGGCGGGCCGGGATGCCGTGGCGCAGTCTGGTGGTCGACGCCAAGCTGCGCACGGTGATCGAACGGGCGCTCGCCAACAACCAGGACCTGGCCCAGGCGGTCGCCAACGTCGCCTCGGCGCGCGCCTTGTACCGCGTCCAGAAGTCGAGCCAGCTGCCGACGCTGTCGGCCGATGCCGGCGCGACGATCGACCGCGCGGTGACCGGCGGCGGCAGCACCAGCGGCGGCACCGCTACTGGCGGATCCAGCACGCTGTTCTCCGGCAGCGTCGGCATCAGCGGGTTCGAGCTCGACCTGTTCGGGCGTCAGAAGAACCTGTCTCGCGCGGCGTTCGAGACCTATCTCGGCACGCAGAGCGGGGCGCGCAACACGCGCTTCACGGTCGTCGCGGAAACCGCGACCGCGTATCTCACGCTCGTTTCGGACCGCGACCTGCTGGCGGTGTCGTACGCGCAGGTCGCCAGCAGCGAACGCACCGTCAAGCTCAACGACGAGCTCCACAATGTCGGGCTGGTGAGCGGCGCCGATCCGGCCGACGCGCGGACGTTGCTCGCGCAGGCGCGGGCGGACGTCGCGCAATACACCACGCAGGTGGCACAGGATCGCAACGCGCTGGAGCTGCTGGTCGGTGCCCCGGTCGAGGATGCGCTGCTGTCCGCCAGCCTGGCCGCGCTCGATACGGGTATCGCCACCGTGCCCGCCGGGCTGTCCTCGACCGTGCTGCTCGACCGCCCCGACGTGGTCGAGGCGGAGCACCAGCTGAAATCGGCCAACGCCAATGTCGGCGCGGCGCGCGCGGCGTTCTTCCCGACGATCTCGCTGACCAGCGCGCTGGGCGTCGCCAGCTCCGCGCTGACCAGCCTGTTCTCGGGCTCCACCTGGTCCGCCTCGCCGTCCGCCAGCGTGCCGATCCTGGGCGGGACGAATCGCGGCAACCTCGATTACGCAAAGGCGCAGGTCGACTATTACCTCGCCGCGTATCGAAAGGCGGCGCAGACCGCGTACCGCGACGTCGCCGACGGGCTTGCCCGCCGCGGGACGATCGCCCGGCAGCGCGCGGCGCAGGCAGATCTCGTTGCGGCTGCGCAGAAGAGCTACACGGTCAGCGAGGCGCGGTACCGCGAAGGTACCGACAGTTTCCTGACCGCACTGGTTGCGCAACGCACGCTCTATTCCGCACGGCAGAGCGCCATCACGACGGATCTGACCGATCTCCAGAACCGCGTGACGCTGTATCAGGCGATCGGATCGGACGACACGCTGTGACACAGCTACCGCTGGGCATGCGAGGCACGCTCGTTTATGCCGGCATCACGGCCGCGACCTGATGCCGCCCGATCGGAGCGATGACGACATAATGCCCGGCGCAACGGCGGATCGCCCTCACCTCCTGATCGCCGACGACGACGCGGACATTCGCGATCTGGTGACCGCGCAACTGGCCCGCGAAGGCTATGCGCTGACCCCGGCAGGCGATGTAGCCGGCATCCGCGCGGCGCTGGCGGCGGGCCCCGTCGACCTGATCGTCCTCGATCTCGGCCTGCCCGACGGTGACGGCCTAACGCTGTGCCGGGAACTGCGCGGCGAAGGCTATCCGGGCGCGATCATCATGGTTACCGCACGCGACAGCGCGATCGACCGCGTGCTCGGCCTCGAACTCGGCGCGGACGATTATCTCACCAAGCCGTTCGAGCCGCGCGAGCTGACCGCGCGCGTGCGCAACCTGCTCCGCCGGGGCGCGCGCGATGTCGGCGCGGCAACGCCCGCGCGGGTCGCGATCTTCGGGCGGTGGCGGCTCGATCTCGTCAAGCGGCGCCTGCTCGCGCCCGGCAACAGCGTCGTGATGCTGTCGACCGCCGAGTTCGACATGCTCTCGCGCCTCGTCGACGCCGCCGGCCGGCCGCTCTCGCGCGAGGCGCTGGTGCCAGCGCGCGCTGCCACCGCCTCGCACGACCGGACGATCGACAACCAGATCAGCCGGCTGCGCCAGAAGCTCAAGCCCGACGGCGAAGAGCTGATCCTCACGGTCCGCGGCCAGGGCTATATGCTCGCTGCGACCACCCGTTTCGAATGAGGCGGTTGATCGCCCGGCTGGTGCGGTTCCTGGGTTCGCTGACCGGCCGGATCGCGTTGATCCTCGCGGTCGGCATTCTGATCGCGTCGGTCGGCGCGCTGCTGATCGCGGAACAGGGCCGGCGCGGCGAGTTCATGCGGATCCGTGACGAGCGCGTGATCGCCAGCGCGCTCGACGTGCTCGACCGGCTCCACCGCAACCCGGCCGCCACGATCGCCAATTTGCGCGACGGCCGGCTGGTCGGGGCGCATTTCGTCGAACGGCAGGACGCGGTTCCCGTCGTCGAGGACGCGCTGCTCACGAGCATGCTGGCCAGCCGTACCGACATGCCGGCGCGACCGAGCATCGCGCGCGCACCGACGACGATCTGCCAGGCGAGCGATCCCATCCGCGAACGCCCGCGCGCCGCGGGAATCGAACCGATGATGCTGCCCGACTGCTGGCTGATGACCGCGCGGGTCGACGGCCGGTCGCTCGCGGTCGCGATCGATCTCCCGCAACTGCCCGCACCGCCGAGCTGGACCACCGACCGGCTGTTCCTGTTCCTCGTGCTGGCGGCGGCGCTGGCGCTCTCGCTGATCGTCGCGCGGCTCGCGACGGCACCGCTGCGTCGCCTGTCCGCAGCCGCGGACGCGTTCGCCCGGTCGATCGATGCCGAACCGGTGCTGGAAACGGGTCCCACCGACGTCCGCGCGGCGCTCGCGACCTTCAACCTCATGCAGGAACGCGTTCGTGCCGGGTTGATCGAGCGCACGCGGATCCTTGCCGCCATCAGCCACGACCTCCAGACCCCGCTGACCCGGTTGCGGCTGCGTCTCGAACAGGTCGAGGACGAGGCGTTGCGCGACCGGCTCGTCGCGGATCTGTCGGCGACGCTTGCGATGATGAAGCGCGGCCTTGATCTCGCGCGCAGCGGCGACAGCGCGGAGGACTGGTCGACGGTCGATCTCGATTCGGTGCTGTCGAGCCTGGCCGACAATGCCGCCGAATTCGGGCATGCCGTCCGCTTCACGCAGGGCTGCGGCGCGCTCGTCCGCGTGCGGCCGGATGCGCTTACCCGGTGCCTGTCCAACCTGATCGACAACGCGATCAAGCATGGCGGCGATGCCGATATCGTATCGCGCCGCGTTCGCGGCACGGTGATCATCACGGTGCGCGATCATGGTCCCGGTATTCCCGCCGCGATGCTCGCGCAGGCGTTCGACCCGTTCGTGCGCGCGGATACGTCGCGATCGAGTGGTGACGGGACGGGTATCGGGCTGACCATCGCGCGCGCGCAGGCCACCGCAATCGGCGGACATATCAGCCTCGCCAATCATCCCGATGGCGGGTTGGAAGCAACGCTGACGCTCGGCAAGGCCTGACCCCCGATCAGGTGTCGGCCAGCGCCGTATCGGCGTGCGCGGCGCGATACGACCGCGGTGAACATCCTGCACAGCGCCGGAAATAGCGCGAGAAATAATGCGCATCGTCGAACCCCAGCGTGTTCGCGATCTCGGCCACCGACAGGTTCGAATAGAGCAGCACGCGCTGTGCCTCGACGAATGCGCGCTGGTCGAGGATCTGCGTCGGGGTCTGGCCCGCGGCGGCCTGGCATGCCGCGCGTAACCGGCTTTCGGTGGTGCCGAGCGCGGCGGCGTATACGCCGACCGGTTCGCGCGCGCGAAAATGCGTCTCGACCCGCTCGCGGTAGCGCGCGACGAGCGCCGCCTGCCGCCCGGGCGGCGTGAACAGGTCCGCCTCGCGTCCGTGCGTCGCGCGCATCGTCCGGACGATCAACCCGAGCAGCCCGGCCTCGGCCGCGGCGCGGTGGCCCGGCGCGTTCCAGGACAATTCCTCCAGCAACGCCTCGCACGCGGTGGCAAACCCCGACGATCCAGCCGGATCGAGACGCGCAACCTGCGCCAGTGCGAAGACGCCGCGAAGCTCTTCGTTCCGTTGGCGGAGCAGATCGACATAGGCGCTGGAGACGGTCAGCACGCTGCCGTTCGACTCGCTCTGCCAGCTGAACCCGTGGACGACGCCCGCCGGCACGACGATCAGACACGGCGCCTCGAACGCCAGGATCGCCGCCTCCGCGCGCATCGCCCCGCCGCCGCCGCGGATGTGGAAGATATGGTGGAGATCGGCATGCGCGTGCGGCCGGATCGTCCATTCGCTTGGGCGCGATCGGTCGTCGAGCGCCTCGAGATGCACGAAGCGGCGATCCGCCACGCGGTGCGGTTCGCCGTAGAGATAGAAGCGCGGGACCGGGGTATCCATCGAACGGCACCCTACTCGGTGGGGACTCGTGTAGCGTTCGAATAGTCCACCTATTCGCCCGCTGCGTCCATAGCGTATTTGCCCGCTTGAGGTAGCTTCTGGCGCATGACGGCCAAGATCGTCAGACCTAGTTGAAGAGGATCGTGATCGTGCGGACAAAAGTCGCCATCATCGGAGCCGGCCCTGCCGGCATGTTCTTGGGACATATGCTGGCCGCCGCCGGAATCGACGCGCGCGTGATCGAACGCCGCGACCGCGACTATGTCGAGGGGCGGGTCCGCGCCGGCGTGCTCGAGCAGGTCACGGTCGACCTGATGCACCGTCTCGGGATCGCCGACCGGCTCGTCGCGGAGGGGCTGATCCACGGCGGCACCAACCTGTCGCTCGACGGCGAGCTGTTCCATATCGACATGGCGGCGCTGACGGGCGGATCGACCGTGACGGTCTATGGCCAGCAAGAAGTCATGAAGGACCTGTTCGACGCCGCCGGCCCCCGCGGTGTCGACATCGTCTGGAACGCGCAGGATGTCGCGTTGCACGACGTCGACAGCGACTCGCCGTCGGTCACGTGGACGACGCAGGACGGCGAACCGATGCGGCTCGACTGCGACTTCATCGCCGGGTGCGACGGCTATCACGGCGTCAGCCGGGCGAGCATCCCCCACGATGTGCTCAAGACATTCGAACGCGTCTATCCGTTCGGCTGGCTCGGTATCCTGGCCGACGTCCCGCCCGCCGAGCACGAGCTGATCTACGCCAATCACGAACGCGGCTTTGCACTCGCCTCGATGCGATCGGCATCGCGCAGCCGCTATTATATCCAGTGCGCGCTCGACGAGAAGATCGAGGACTGGCCCGACGACCGCTTCTGGGACGAGCTGTGCCTGCGTCTTGGGCCGGCAACCGCCGCCAAGGTCGTGCGCGGGCCCTCGTTCGAAAAGTCCATCGCACCGCTCCGGTCGTTCGTGTCGGAGCCGATGCGCTGGGGCCGCCTGTTCCTGACCGGCGACGCCGCGCATATCGTGCCGCCGACCGGCGCGAAGGGCATGAACCTCGCGGTATCGGACGTGACGATGTTGGGCGAGGCGCTGGCCGAGTATTACGGGTCGGGCTCGACCGCGGGGATCGACGGCTATTCCGCGCGCGCGCTGGCCCGCGTCTGGAAGGCGGAGCGGTTCTCGTGGTGGTTCACCTCGATCACGCACCGGTTTCCCGAAATGGACGGCTTCGCGCGTCGGCTGCAGATGGCCGAGCTCGAGTATATCAAGGGCTCGCCCGCCGCGCAGAAGACGCTGGCGGAGAACTATGTCGGACTTCCCCTGGAGGCAGCATGAAAAGCAAGATATTCCCCTCGCCCAAGTTGGCGCTGGAGGGCGTGGTGTTCGACGGCATGACGATCATGTCGGGCGGTTTCGGGCTGTCGGGTAATCCCGAAAGCCTGATCCCGGAAATCCGCGCGGCGGGGGTGACCGGGCTGACCGTGATTTCGAACAACGCGGGCGCCGACGGATTCGGCCTGTGGATGCTGCTGGAAAGCCGGCAGATCGCCAAGATGATCTCGAGCTATGTCGGGGAGAACAAGCTGTTCGAGCAGCAATATCTGAGCGGCGAGCTCGAGCTGGAGCTGACCCCGCAGGGTACGCTCGCCGAACGCATCCGCGCCGGTGGCGCGGGCATCCCGGCCTTCTACACCAAGACCGGCGTCGGCACCGTCGTCGCCGAGGGCAAGCCGGTCGAGACGTTCGACGGCGAGGACTATGTCCGCGAGACCTGGCTGAAGGCGGATCTGTCGATCATCAAGGCCTGGCGCGCCGATCCGGCGGGCAACCTGATGTTCCGCAAGACCGCGCGCAACTTCAACCCTAACATGGCGACCGCGGGCAAGGTGACCGTCGTCGAGGTCGAGGAGATCGTCGAGGCGGGAACGTTCGACGCGGACTGCATCCACGTCCCCGGCATTTATGTCGACCGGATCGTGCGGTCGACGATCAACGAAAAGCGTATCGAAAAGCTGACCGAGCGTCGGCGGGAGGCGGCATGATGGCCATGGTCGAAACGGGCATGACTTCGAAGGGCTGGACGCGCGAGCAGATGGCGGCGCGCGCCGCGCGCGAACTGCAGGACGGCTATTACGTCAATCTGGGCATCGGCATCCCGACTCTCGTCGCCAACTACATCCCCGACGGCGTCGACGTCACGTTGCAGTCCGAGAACGGGATGCTCGGCATGGGCCCCTTCCCGTTCGAGGGCGAGGCGGATCCCGACCTGATCAACGCGGGCAAGCAGACGATCACCGCGCTGCCCACCTCGAGCTTCTTCTCGAGCGCGGACAGCTTCGCGATGATCCGCGGCGGCCATATCGACATGGCGGTGCTGGGCGCGATGGAGGTGGCTGCCAATGGCGATATCGCCAACTGGACGATCCCCGGCAAGATGGTGAAGGGGATGGGCGGCGCGATGGATCTGGTCGCGGGCGTGCGCAAGGTCGTCGTCGTGATGGACCATGCGAACAAGGCGGGCGAACCCAAGATCCTGGAAGTGTGCACGCTGCCGCTGACCGGCAAGGGTGTCGTCGACCTGATCGTCACCGATCTGTGCGTGCTGGCGTGCGACAAGAAGGCGGGCGGCCTGACGCTGATCGAGCTGGCACCCGGCGTGACGCTGGACGAGGTTCGCGCCAAGACCGGCGTCGCGTTTGACGCGGGCGCACTCGTCGAGAGCGTGGCGGCATGAGCGCCGCCCGCCGCGACCCGGTCGCCTATGCGCGCGACGACGACGGCATGCCGCCCTCGCTGGTGCCGGAATATCGGTCGACCGTCGATCGCAGCCCACGCCAGCCACTGATCGCGATCCCGCCGACGCTGACCGAGACGACCGGTCCAGACCAATGGGACCGGCTGATGGTCGGCCCCCAGGGCCTCGACCTGACCGCGCAGCACAAGGGCGTGCCACAGGGGCAGCGGATCATCGTGTCGGGCCGCGTGCTCGACGATCGCGGGCGTGCAGTGCCCGACACCGTCCTCGAGATCTGGCAGGCCAATGCCGCCGGACGCTATGTCCATTCGGCCGATAGCTGGGATGCGCCGCTCGACCCGAACTTCACCGGCGCGGGCCGCGTCGTCACCGACGCCGAAGGTCGCTACAGCTACGTGACGATCCGGCCCGGCGCATATCCATGGGGCAATCACAAGAATGCGTGGCGACCGGGCCATATCCATCTCTCGCTGCTGGGCCCGGCATTCGCGACACGGCTGGTGACGCAGATGTATTTCCCCGACGATCCGCTAATCGAGATCGATCCGATCGCCAACGCCGTGCCGATGCCCGCGCGGCAGCGGATGGTCGGACGGTTCGACATCAAGACGACCAAGCCCGCCTGGGCGCTCGGCTATCTGTTCGACGTGGTGCTGAAGGGCCGCGACGAGACGCCGTTCGAGGACGATCATCATGACCACTGAGCTTCCCGTCGAGCACCGCGAGTCCGCGCCGCGGCTCGACAACCAGAATCCCTCGATCTTCGGCCAGACGCCGTGGCAAACGGTCGGCCCCTTCTTCCACTACGGCCTGCCGTGGAAGGGCGGCGCGGATCTGGTCGGCACATCCGACATGGGCGCGCGGCCGGACCTGTTCGCCGACGAGCATTATGTGCTCAATCGCGCGTTCTCGACCGGCATGCCCGACGGCGCGGTGATCGAACTCGCCGGGCAGGTGTTCGATGCGAAGGGCGTGCCGATCCTCGATGCAATGATCGAGATCTGGCAGGCCAATGCCGCCGGCCGCTATGCGAGCGTCGACGACGCGCGCGACGACGCACCGCTCGATCCCCACTTCGTGGGCTTCGGCCGGGCGTCGGTCGATGCCGATGGCGTCTACCGGTTCCGGACGATCCGGCCGGGTCGCGTACCAGGCCCCGGCAACACGCTCCAGGCGCCGCATCTGGCCGTATCGGTCTTCGGCCGCGGGATCCTCAAACGTCTCGCGACTCGGCTCTATTTCGATGGCGGCGACGGAAATGACGTCGACCCCGTGCTCTGTGCGGTCCCCAAGGCGCGACGGCACACGCTGATCGCGCGGCAACCGGCCGACGGTCGCTGGTGGTTCGACATCCATCTGCAAGGCGACCGGGAAACAGTGTTCTTTGCGCTATGATCGCTGAAGACCGCCCTCATCATGACCGATAGCCGCATGACCGATCTGCTGCGCACCCGGCCGGTGACGACGCCCGCAATGCTAGCGATCTTTTCCGATCGCACGACGATCGCGCATGCGCTGGCGTTCGAGTCCGCGTTGGCGATGGCGCAGGCCGGGACCGGCGTGATCCCGCCCGATATCGCGCAGGCGATCGCCGACGCCTGTGCGACGCTCGTCATCGATCCCGCCGCCCTCGCCGACGAAGCCGCGCTCGCGGGCACGCTGGCGATACCGCTGGTCGCGCGACTGCGGGCAGCGGTCGGTGGCGAGGCCGCGGCGGCGGTGCACAAGGGCGCGACGAGCCAGGACGTCGCCGACACCGTGCTGATGATGCAGGCCCGTGCGGCGGCGGACCTGGTACGCGCGGATCTTGCCCGCGCGACGGTCGCGCTGGCGGGTCTGGCCGCACGGCATGCCGAGACGCCCGCGATCGGCCGCACCTTGTTGCAGGACGCGCTGCCCGTCGCGTTCGGCTTGCGGATCGCGCACTGGATGGCGGGGATCGACGATGCAGCCAGGCGGTTGCGGCGCGATGTCGCGGAGCACGCGCTCCTCCAGCTCGGCGGTGCGGCCGGCTCGCGCGCCGGCCTGAACGGGACGGGCGAGGCCGTGGCGGCGGACATGGCGCGCATGCTCGGACTCGGCGCGGGGGCCCCGTGGCACGCGCGCCGGATCGGCGTCGCGGCGATCGGCACGAGCCTGGCGATCGCGATCGGCGCGCTCGGCAAGATGGCGCGCGACGTCGCGCTGCTGTCGCAAAACGCGGTCGGCGAAGCGCGCGAGCCCGCCGTCGCAGGGCGCGGCGGGTCGTCGGCAATCGCGCACAAGCGGAATCCGACGGGGTGCCAGGTCGCGCTGTCGGCCGCGACCAGGGCGCCCGGACTTGCCGCCTCTCTGCTCGGCGGTCTGCCGCAGGAACAGGAGCGCGGGCTCGGCGGCTGGCAGGCGGAAACGCCGGTCCTCACCGACCTGTTCCTGCTGGCCGCGGGATCCGCCGCGGCGATGGCGGATATCGCGGAGGGGCTCGAGATCGACGCGCCCGCCATCGCCCGCAACCTCGCCGCCGCAGGGATCGGCTCCGACATCGGCGACAGCGCCGCGATCGTGCGCGCGCTGATCACCCGCCAACAAGGATAAGGTCATGCCATTTGCAGTCCGTGAGGCGGTGCGCCTCTATTGGAAACTCGACGGCGCGCCGGATCTGCCGGTGCTCGTCCTGCTCAATTCGATCGGCACCGACATGGCGCTGTGGGACACGAGCGTCCCGCACCTCCTGCCCGCGTTCCGCCTGTTGCGGATCGATACGCGCGGCCATGGTGCATCGGATGCGCCGGCGGGCGATTATACGCTCGCGATGCTGGCGGACGATGTCGTCGCGGTGATGGACGCGGCGGCCGTGACGCAGGCCGCGATTGCGGGCGTGTCGCTCGGCGGCATGATCGCGATGGAGCTGGCGTTGCGGCATCCGGCGCGAGTCACCGCGCTCGCGCTGATCTGCACATCGGCGACGATGGATGCAGCCGCGTGGCAGGCGCGCATCGCCAAGGTCCGTACCGAGGGCACGGTCGCGATCGCCGACCTAGCCATGGGGCGGTTCCTGTCGCCGAATTTTGCCGAAACGCATGTCGGTGCGACGCAGAGCGTGCGCGACGCGCTGATCGCGATGGCGGATGACGGCTATGCCGGGTGTGGCGCGGCGATCCGCGACATGGCGGTGATCGAGCGGCTGCCCGGGATTGCGGTACCGACGCTGGTCGTGGCCGGCGACCGCGACACCTCGACGCCGTTCGCCGGGCATGGCGAGCATATCGCGGCAGCGATCCCGGGCGCGACAATCGTCCATCTCGATGCCGCACATCTGGCGCCGATCGAAACCCCGGCTGCGCTCGCCGCGACGGTGCGCGGCTTCCTCGCGCCGAACGAAGCCAAGCAGGATGCGGCGGATACCCTGTTCGAGGCAGGGCTTCTCAACCGGCGCCGCGTGCTGGGCGACGCGTGGGTTGATGCCTCGCTCGCCAAGCGCACCGCCTTTACCGCCGACTTCCAAGCGATGATCACGCGGATCGCCTGGAACGAGATCTGGGGGCGCCCGGGGCTCGACGACCGCAGCCGGCGCTTCATCGTGCTGGCGATCACCGTCGCGCTTGGCCGCTGGGAGGAATTTGCGCTGCATGTCCGGACCGGACTGATGCGCGACGGCTTCACGCGCGACGAGCTGAAGGAAGTGCTGATGCAGTCGGCGATCTATGCCGGCGTGCCCGCGGCCAACACCGCCTTTGCCGAGGCGGGCAAGATCATCGCCGAACTCGATTCCGCCATCGTACAGGATTGACATCATGGCCGACGCCTTTCTCTGCGACGCGATCCGCACGCCCATTGGCCGCCTGAACGGATCACTCGCGCATATCCGAGCGGACGATCTGGCCGCACTGCCGATCAAGGCGTTGATCGCACGCAATCCGGGCGTCGACTGGGCGGCGGTGGACGACACGATCCTGGGATGTGCGAACCAGTCGGGCGAGGACAATCGCAACGTCGCGCGGATGGCCGTCCTGTTGTCCGGACTGCCCGAGGCGGTTTCGGGATCGACGATCAACCGCCTCTGTGGATCCGGTCTCGACGCGATCGGATCGGCCGCACGCGCGATCCGCAGCGGCGATGCGGCGTTCATGATCGCAGGCGGCGTCGAGAGCATGACGCGCGCGCCCTATGTCATGGGCAAGGCGCAGGCGCCGTTCGATCGCGCCCAGAAACTGGAGGACACGACGCTCGGCTGGCGCTTCGTCAACCCGGCGATGCAGGCGGCATACGGCGTCGACACTATGCCGCAAACCGCCGAGACCGTCGCCGAGCAATGGCAGGTCAGTCGCGAGGATCAGGACCGGTTCGCGCTGGCCAGCCAGCAAAAGGCCGCCGCTGCGCAGGCGAGCGGTCGCTTCGCCGCGGAGATCGTCCCCGTCACGCTCGCGCAGAAGAAAGGCGACCCGATCCTGTTCGCCGCAGACGAGCATCTGCGCGGCACCAGCCTGGCGGCGCTGGCCAAGTTGAAGCCGGTGGTCCGCGCCGACGGCACCGTCACCGCGGGCAACGCATCGGGCCTCAACGACGGTGCCGCAGCGACGCTGATCGCGTCCGAGACGGCCGCCGTGCGCCACGGCCTGACACCGCGCGCGCGGATCGTCGCGATGGCGGCGGCGGGTGTCGCGCCGCGGGTCATGGGTGTCGGCCCGATCGAGGCGGCGCGCAAGCTGATGCGGATTGGCGGCATCACGCTCGACCAGCTCGACGTGATCGAACTCAACGAAGCGTTCGCCAGCCAGGCGATCGCGACGCTGCGCGACCTCGACATCGATCCGTTCGACGATCCGCGCGTCAATCGCAACGGCGGCGCGATCGCACTCGGCCATCCGCTCGGCATGTCCGGCGCACGGACCACGATGAGCGCGGTCGAGGAGCTCCACCGCACCGGCGGCCGCTATGCGATGGCGTTCATGTGCATCGGTGTCGGCCAGGGGATCGCGTTGCTGCTCGAACGCGTGTGACCGCTAGATAGCGTTGCCTATGACGCAGCCGCGCCGCGTGCGTAGCGGAGCCCCGTCTCCAACCCGCGCAATTCCGCCAGGCCGCGCAACCGGCCGATCAGCGAATAGCCCGGATTGGTGTGCCGGTTGAGATCGTCCGCCATCTGGTGACCGTGATCGGGACGCATCGGCAGCGACCGCCCGGTGCGTGCCTGCAGCGCGACGAGTTCGGCCATGATCGTGGGCATGTCGGCATCGCCCTCCAGATGCGCCGCCTCGTGGAACGCGCCGTCGGGTTCGCGCTGGACGGAGCGCAGATGGACGAACCCGATCCGGTCGCCGAGGCGGCGCACCATGCCGGGCAGGTCGTTGTCCGCGCGGACGCCGAACGATCCGCTGCAAAAGCACAGCCCGTTGGCGACGGAGGGCACCGCCGCGAACAGCGCGCTGACATCGGGCTCGGTGCTGACGACGCGCGGTAGCCCGAAGATCGGGAAGGGCGGATCGTCGGGATGCACCACCAGCCGGATGCCCTCCGCCTCCGCGACCGGGCACACTGCCTCGAGGAACGCGACGTGATTGGCCCGAAGCCGCGCCGCATCGACATCGGCATAGGTTTCGATCTGCGCGAGCAGTTGCGGTGAACTGAAGCTTTCCTCGCTGCCCGGCAGCCCGGCGATGATCGTCCGCTCGAGCGTCGCGCGCGCTGCGTCATCCATCCCCGCGAAGCGCTCCGCCGCCGCCGCGACGACGTCCGGCGCATAGTCCCGCTCGGCACCGGGGCGTCGCAGGATGTGGATGTCGTACTCCGCAAGCGCGCGAAGCTCGAACCGCAGCGCCCGCGCGCCGTCGGGCAACGCCCAGCTCAAGTCGGTCCGGGTCCAGTCGAGCAGCGGCATGAAATTATACGTCACCACCTCGACGCCCTGCCCCGCCAGGTTGCGCAGGCTGGCGACATAGGCCTCGATCAACCGATCCCAGTCCGCCGACCGGGTCTTCAGCGCCTCCGCGACGGGCAGGCTCTCGACCACTTTCCACTCGAGCCCGGCGTCCTCGACGATCCGGCGTCGTGCGGCGATCGCGTCTGCAGTCCAGACCTCGCCATTGGCGACCTCGTGCAGCGCGGTGACGATCCCGGTCGCGCCGGCCTGGCGGATGGCATGGAGTGGCACCGGATCGTTCGGGCCAAACCAGCGCATGGTCTGGGTCATCATCATGTGCCGGCTATCCCCGTATCAAGTCGTCGCGCGCCTGACGCACGATCCACCGTGTCGACCCAAGCTATAGAATTGGTCTGACATGTTGCAAGTCATGGCTGACGTTAGCGCTACGCGCCGGTGCCGCTGCCATAGCGTTGCCGCGTTTCGGCCAGCGCGAGCCGCGCCTGTTCCATCGCCATTTCCTCGGTCTGGAACAGCAGGTGATCCATGACCGACGTCAGGTGCGCACGCATCGCCGCGCGCGCACCGGCCGCATCGCGTGCGCGCAAGGCCTCGACGATCACCGCATGTTCGGCGACGACCGGGCGCACCTTCGCATTGCGCGCCTTGGCGTGGAGCAGCGCGCATTCGGGCGATGTCGACCGCAAATGCCACAGATCCTCGATCGTGCGCACGACACCGGCGTTCCGCGTCGCCTTCGCGATCGCTATGTGAAAATCGCGGTCGGCGACTTCGGTGACCTCGGCGAGCAAGTTTTCGGTCGTCATCGCCTCGACCAGCGCGTCGAGGTGCGCGACTTCCGCATCGGTGATCTGCGCCGCCGCCAACGCCGCCGCCTCGCCCTCGAACAGGATCCGCGCCTCGGTCAGTTCGAACGCGGTGATCGCGAAGCCGGGCTCCTCCCCCTGCCCCGGAAGCCTGGAGACATACGCCCCGGAGCCGACGCGAACCTCGATGAAACCCTGCACTTCCAGCGCGATAAGCGCCTCGCGGACGGCGGGCCGGCTCGCGCCATACTCTGTCGCGAGTTCACGTTCCGCGGGCAGGCGATCGCCGATCGCATAGGTCCCGCCGGTCAGTTCCTCGACCAGCCGCCGCGCGATCCGCTGATACAGGCGATCATTGGCCGGCGCGTCGTAAGGGCCGTTCGCGGATACAATGGTGCGTGAAGCAGCTTTCGCCATCGGACTTACCAATCTCAAATTGCTGCAGATGCTACTACAGGACGCGGCAGCCTGGAAAGGCCATCGTCGCATCGCGCTACGACCTCGGCCGGCCCTGACCGCCTCGTCAAGCGATCCCCGGCGCATCGTGCCTTTGGGGCGGCCGCACCACGACCGCCCCGCCGATCGTCCTAGAAGGTCCCGCGCAGACCGATCAGGAACTGGCGACCCGGCTTGTACTGCGTGAAGGTCGCGTTCTCGAACTGGAAGTACGACCGCAGCGTCGCGTTGGTGAAGTTCGCGACGTTGATCGTCAGCTGCGGCGCGTTCTTCAGGCCGAAGATCTTGTCGAGATCGAACGACGACGAGAAGTCGTAGGTGGTATAGTCGGTGCCGAACAGTGCCGCGGCGGGAATGCCGTTCTGCGCCGTTCCGCTGTTCTGCGATCCCTCGCGCGACGTCGTCGACACGCGGAGCATCACGCCATGCTTCTCGTAATAGCCGGTGATGTTGTAGGTGAACGGCGCCACGCCGAACGCCTGTGCCGGGCCGTCGCTGCGCTGATCGACGATCGTGGCGTTGGCGTTGAAGCCAAAACCGGTGATGCCGATGTGCTTGGTCAGGAAATCGAGCGGCTGGACCCACTGGAATTCGAGGCCGTTGATCGTCAGCTTATTGGGCACGTTGACCTGCGACGTGACCTGCACCTGCGCAGTGCCGGGGCCGCCGCGCGAGTTGAGCGCGATCTGCTGCGTCGGGTTCAGCGTATCGTAGGTGATGCCATATTGCGCAAGATCCGAGAATGGCACAGTGGAGATGGCGGTGTTGGTGAACCCTTCGATCGACTTGCGGAATGCGTTGAAGCTGACGACGCCCTCGCGGCCGGTATAATATTCGAAGCCCAGGTCGAGGTTGGTCGACATGTACGGCTTGAGCGCCGGATTGCCGATCGTTGCCTGATCCGCCGACGGCGCGCCGAAGTTAACGCCCGGCAGCTGCGCGGACGGATCGGGACGGGTCATCGTCCGCGATCCCGCGACGCGGACCACGGCATGCTCGCTGACGTCATAGGCGAACGTCGCTGCGGGCAGCCACTTGTCATATTCGTTGCGCGTCGACACGTTGCTGACCAGGTTCGGATAGCGGCTGCCATCGGGCAGCGCCGCGCCGGTCGACGTCGTGTTGCGCGGATCGGGCAACGACACGCGTCCCGTGATCGTCTGGATCGTGTTGACGTAGCGCACGCCGACATTGAACCGCAGCATGTTGCCGCCGAGTTCCTGCGCGCCGTTCAGCGTCGCGAACGCCGATTTGACGACTTCGCGGATCGCACCGCCGCTCGCGCCGGTGTTCGCCGCACCCGTCTCCGGCGCGTTGTCGTGATAGAAGTCATAGTTGCTGGCGGCCGCGAACTTCGGCCAGTCGACCGTCACGAACCCTGCCGGACCGGGGCTGAGATAGCCCGGCACCGCCGAATTGGGGATCAGCGAGCCACCATAGGTCACCGGCCCCGTCATGCCGGCCGTCGCCCCGGTGCCATAGCCCGGATAGGTCGGATAGCCGGCGGGTGCTGCGCCCGGTGCATTCAGGCCGGCGCACGGCGGCTGCGAATTGGGCGAACCGACAAAGACGCTGGGGTTGTTGCCGCAGACCGCATTCTGCCACGCCTGGCTGTTGTCAAAGCCGGTGATCCGGCGCGACACGTCGTCGAACGCGCCGCCGACCTTCAGGTTAAGCCCCGTGCCGCCCCAGGTCAGGTCACCGCGCGCGCCCTTGCTCTTGTTGAGCCGGCGCTCGTCCTGGATGTTGACGCGGCTGCCCGCGTTCCAGCCGAAATTCGCCGGATCGTTGAGGTCGAGCCCGCTCTGGATCGTCGGGATCCCGTTGCCGCTATTGGTATAGGTGACGGTGTTGCCGACGCCGAGCGGGGTCGTCAGGCCGACCGACGGGCTTTCGCGATGGAAGGTCGAGCGCGCGTAATTGCCCTGCAGGTTGAGCTTGAGCTTGTCCGAGATGTCCCACTCGCCGCCCGGATTGACGCTGAACAGCTTGGTCGTCTCGGTATAGGGACGGAATTCGTTGAAGAACTGCGCATTGGCGAAGGTGCCGCCGGTGACGACGCAGCCGACCGTGCAATCCGCCTTGTCGAACGTCAGGTTGGTCGGGATGATCGCGCCGTTGCGGACGATCCAGGCCACGTTCTCGCGGATCAGCTCGTTCTTCTTGTAGCCGTAGAGGCCGTCAATGTAGAAATGCAGCGTGTCGGTCGGCTGCCACTCGGCGCTGACGATCGCATTAAGACGATCGCGCGGCCCGCGGATGCTGGTCGAACGCCCGAGCCGCGGGAGCAGCGCGTTGTCGATCTGCTGGATTGTCGCACCCGGATTGTTCGCGAGCAGGAAATCCTGATTAATCACCGTGCCGGCGACCAACCCGGCGCCAGCGCCGGCCGGGACTAACCCGGGGATGGTCCAGTTACCGCCGCTGGTGCTATTGCAGCTCGTGTTGTTGGCACGGCACTGGGCGGCAAGTGTCTGTGCAGCGGTAGGGATGTTTTGGACGCCGTTGGTTGTACCGGCGATGCTGTTGGGCGTCGACAGGGCTGGATTGGTATAGCCGATCGTCTCGAACCCGCGCGTGTCGGTGAACAGGCGCTGCGCCGACACGCCGGCGAGGATGCCGACCTTGTCGTTGCGCCAGCTGCCGATCAGCGATCCACGTGCGCCGATCCGGTCTTCAGGCGACTGCTTGGTACCCTGCACGTTATAGGCGAGGAACGAGGTCGCGCGATCGAACGGACGCGCCGAGCGCAGATCGATATTGCCCGCCGCGCCGCCTTCCAGAAGGTCCGCGGTGTAGCTCTTATTGACGGTCAGTTTGGTGAACAGGTCGGTCGGGAAGAAGCTCAGATCGACCGAGCGGTCGGTGCCCTGCGCATCGGTCGCGCCCGACGAGGCCACCGCGATCGTCGCGCCGTTGAGCGTCACGTTGGTGAAGTTCGATCCAAGTCCGCGGATCGCGACGTTGGTGCCTTCGCCGGTCACGTCGCGCGTGATCGTGATGCCGGGGATGCGGTTGAAGGATTCTGCAATGTTCGTATCGGGGAACTTGCCGATATCTTCGGCGAAGATCGAATCGGTGAAGCCGGTCGACGCACGCTTTGCATTCGTCGACTTGGCGAGGCTGGAACGATAGCCAGTGACGACGATGTCGTTGCTGCTCGCGGCATCGATCGCACCGGGGCTCTGATCGGCATCGGGCAAGCTCGCGGCGGGCGGCGCATCGCTGGGTGTTGCGGCGGCGGGTGCGCCATTCTGCGCCACGGGGGGCGATGGATCCTGCGTCGGCGGGATGGTCTGCGCCGTTGCCATCGTCGCGCAGAGCGCTGCCAGTGTCGTCGCGCACAACAAGGACGCGCGTGTCAGGCCAGGTGCCGTCTTATAAGGTACCACGATCAGGATCCTCTCTGAAACCTCGCCGTCGTTGCGGCGAGAAAGCATGTTTTGGTGGGTGTCTGGAGACGCGTCAGGCGTCGCGAAGCACAAGGCGTCGCGGCATGGTGATCGAATAAAACTGAAGCGCCAAAACCATCCAACCCCCCGATCACGCCCGTCTGTAGCAGGCTATTGATAGCGCTATCTTACGGCGTGCGGTGACCGAGTCAAGGCCTTCCGGCATGGCCAATTTCAGGGGTTTGCCTCGGTGAGTGCGATACCATGAGCGGCCGTCAGGCTATTTCTGCATGACCAATTCGTTCGGCGTCGTATCGATGCACGGTGGGTGGCATCGACGGGGCGGGTTGCGGCACCTCCCCGGCAGTATCGAAAGTGCGGGATCGGACGTTACATTCCCAGGACGGAGATGATCGCCTTTTGCAGATCGCGTTTGCCGTAAGGTTTGCGCACGACGAGGCTGGCGTCGAGATCGGCGCTCAGCCCTGCATCCGTGCCATAGCCGCTTGCGAAGAAGAACGGGATCGACTCAGCGCGCAGCCGCCGGGCGATTCCCAGGCTCGTATCCTCACCTAGGTTGATGTCGAGGATCGCGATCTCGACCGTCTCGCGGTCGAGGATCTCGCTGGCGCTCTCGACTTGCGACGCGGTCCAGACGCGGCGTGCGCCGAGATCCTCGAGGAAGTTCTCGACGGTCAGCGCGACGATCATATTGTCCTCGACCAGCAATACGGCGAGGCCGTTCAGCGGCTGGGGAACAGGGTCCGCCTTGCGGACGCCATCAGATGCACGCGTGGGCATGCTGCGCTCGATGGCTAAGCCGACGTCGATCCGGATCGGCCGGCGCGATCACGTCAGGCATGATAGCCGCCGTGCAGGATCGAGGACGGGTCGTTTTCCGTCTCGAGATGCAGATAGTCGGTGACGAAGTCGCCGACTGCCGACAGCGCCTTCCAGTCCTCGATCGTTATCGAGCGCCTGTCGCGCGTGATCAGCCCATCGGCGCGCAACTTCTGCAGCGTGCGATTGACGTGGACGGGGGTGAGGCCGGTCGCATCGCCCAGCTGCTCCTGCGTCATCGCCAGCTCATAGCGGTTTCCGGTGATCAGCCCGGCAGCATGGAGGCGGACGGCGATCTCGCAGAGCAGGTGCGCGACGCGCGTCCGCGCATCGCGCCGGCCGATATTGGCGATCCATTCGCGCGAGATCGATCCATCCACAAGCGCTTCGCGCCACATCGCCCGACCGACCGCAGGGTGCGCAAAGGCCATGTCCCGTACAGCGTCCGCGGCGACAAAGGCGACAGTCCCCGCTGTCAGCATCTGAATACTGTGGTCGGCCTTGCCCAGGAACGCGTGCTGGAGATCGAGAATTTCGCCGGGGATGTTGACCGACAGGATTTGCCGACCTCCATTGCCGAGGACCTTGCTGCGAAACGCAAAGCCGGACAGCAGGATAGAACAGCTCTTCGTCAGATCCTGCTCGCGGATGATGTACGCCGAAGGCACCATCTGTTTTATATAGAACGGCAGTCGGAGAAAGGCCGAGCGATCACTTGCCGAAAAGGGCGATGCGCGCTCAAGTCTTTTTAACGCGGGCGCAAGAATATCGTCTGCCATCAGGGACATCGCGGTTACACCGTTGCGGTAACGCGCAACCCATGCAGTTCAATTATTGGCTGCATCAATGTTTTAAACGATGTTATGCGGGAATTCTCTGCGCTAGATCACAGTGTTCGTAATTTAATTACCGCGCGCCAGGCGTTGATCGCAACCCGGCGGATGGCATGTCACGCGTTGCCCATCGTCGCCGCCCGTGCGTTGAGCGAGAATGGTTGGCATTTCGCCTCGACCGGATCGGACGGCAATGCGCAATCCCTGGGCTATGAAGATGGAGCAGTTCACCGCGTTCACCGCCGCCGAACGCATGCGTCTCGATACAGTTCTGGCGTCGAAGCAGCAGGCATTCCTCGCGCAGGAAGACATCATCGCCGATGGCGCGCACTCGGATTACTGCCATGTCCTGCTCACCGGGCTCGCCTGCCGCTACAAGATCCTGCCCGACGGCGAGCGGCAGATCATGGCATTCCTCGTCCCAGGCGATCTTTGCGATGCAGAGATCTTTATCCTGAAGAAGATGGATCACGCGGTCGGGACGCTGACCGCTAGCACGACCGCGATGATCCATTCGAGCGAGATGAAGACGCTGCTGCGCGAGGCATCGCCGATCTCCGAAGCCTTATGGTGGGGCACGATGACGGACCTTGGGGTGTTGCGCGAACGGATCATCGATCAGGGCCGGCGCGACGCCACAGAGCGGCTTGCGCATCTGCTCTACGAGATGCTGGTGCGCTACCGGGTCAGCGGCGCGACCGAGACCAATACGATCGACTTTCCGATCACCCAGACAGACCTAGCCGATGCCACGGGGATGACCCCGTCGCACGTCAACCGCGTCCTGCAACGGTTCCGCGAGGATGGGTTGATCGAACTTCGCAGCCGGACGCTGACCATCACGAACCCGGCGCGGCTGAAGTCGCTCGCCCAGTTCAGCGCGGCCTATCTCCACCTGGACAGGACAGAGGCCGAGGACCCGGCGGTATTTGCGCGGGCGGGAAACCTGATCTCGGCCTCGTGAGGTGACCGATCGCCCGGTCTGGCCTATGTAAAAACGCGCGCGCCGGCGCACCCCGAGTAGCAGCGTACGCGTTCCCGACACTGGTGAGCGCAGACCTTGATCGGTTGATCTTGTCGCCGATCGATGGTTCAGCGCGCAGGTATGACGATGGAAGTAGCTGGACGACCATGATTTCTGACGTTTTCCGTGATGCTTCGTCGCTGCCGAGCGCGCTGCGTTTCCTCGCCGGTGGCGGCGAGGCGACCCGGCTCATCCTGGAGCGCGACTGGTCGGATCATCCGCTGGGACTACCCGAGCACTGGCCGGATATTCTCAAATCGAACCTCAGCACGATCCTCAACTCGCCGGAGTCGATGATCCTGGCCTGGGGCACCGACGACCTCACCTTCTTCTTCAACGAAACCTATTTCCCGCTGCTCGGCCCGCGGCTGCCCTGGTCGATGGGCGCGCCGTTCCGCGTGGTCTGGGCCGATGCCTGGTCGCAGGCCAAGCCGATCATCGATGAAGCCTTTGCCGGTCGCAGCCAGCGCTTCAACGACCTGCCATGGACGCTGGGTACGGACCGCGGCCGCGCCGACACCTGGTTCAGCTTCTCCTATTCGCGCGTACTCGACTCGCAGGGCGACGTCGCCGGCCTGTTCATCCTGACCAACGAGACGACCGAGCGGGTCCTTGCCGACGCCGCGCTGAGGGGCAGCGAGGAACGCCTGCGCGTCGTCGTCGAGGGCGCGTGCGACCATGTGATCTTCACCACCGATCCGGATGGCGTCATCACGACCTGGTCCGCCGGCGCGGAAGCGGTGCTGGGGTGGACCGTCGACGATGCGATCGGGCAGCCCGCCGCGATGATCTTCACCCCCGAAGATCGCGCCGACGGTGCGGACATCCGCCAGACCGCCGACGCGGCGCGCGGTGGCGGCGGCGCGGACGAACGCTGGCATCTGCGCAAGGACGGGAGCCGCGTGTTCCTGAACGGCTCGGTCCACCCGCTGCCGCTCGATGCCCAGAACCAGGAACGCGGCTTCATCAGGATCGCGCGCGACGAGACCGCACGCTGGCAGGCGCAGAAGGATCTCGAACGGCTGAACGCCACGCTCGAGCAGCAGGTGACCGAACGGACCGAGGACCGCAACAGGCTGTGGCAGCTGTCGTCCGACCTCATGCTGATCGCCGGGTTCGACGGCAGCATCCAGGCGGTGAACCCGGCCTGGACGCGGATCCTGGGATGGTCCGAGGACGAACTGATCAGGCTGCCGTTGTTCGCGCTGATCCATCCCGACGACCTCGATCACACGATCGCCGGGGCATCGGGCATCGCCGCCGGCCAGGCCTATGCGCGGTTCGAGAACCGCTACCGCCACAAGGATGGCAGCTACCGCGACATCGTCTGGAACGCGGGCCCCGGCGAGGGGCAGATCATCGCGGTCGGACGCGACGCGACCGAGGAGAAGGCGGCGGCCGCGGCGCTCGTCGCGACCGAGGCACAGCTTCGCCAGGCGCAGAAGATGGAGGCGGTTGGCCAGCTGACCGGCGGCCTCGCGCACGACTTCAACAACCTGCTGACCGGCGTGATGGGCAATCTGGAACTGCTCCAGATGCGGCTGGCGCGCGGCAAGCTCGACGACGCCGAGCGCTTCATCGTCGCCGCGCAGGGCGCCGGGCGTCGCGCGGCCGCATTGACGCAGCGGCTGCTCGCCTTTTCGCGACGCCAGACGCTCGATCCGCGCCCCACCGACGTCAACAAGTTGATCCTCGGCATGGAGGACCTGCTGCGTCGCACGGTTGGCCCCTCGACCGATATCGAGACGGTCGGCGCAGCCGGGCTATGGACCGCGATGATCGACGCGACCCAACTCGAGAGCGCGATCCTCAACCTGTGCATCAATGCGCGCGACGCGATGCCCAACGGGGGGCGCATCACGGTCGAGACCGCGAACAAGTGGCTCGACGAGCGCGCCGCGCGCGAACGTGACCTGCCGCCCGGGCAGTATCTCTCGATCTGCGTGTCGGACACCGGCACCGGCATGAGCGCGGCGACGATCGAGCGCGCGTTCGAACCCTTCTTCACGACCAAGCCGATCGGCCAGGGCACGGGGCTCGGGCTGTCGATGATCTACGGCTTTGCGCGCCAGTCGCATGGGCAGGTCCGGATCTATTCCGAGATCGACCAGGGCACGACGATCTGCATCTACCTCCCGCGCTACTTGGGCGATGCGCTGTTGCCCGAGGAGGAAGAGGCGATCGCCAACGCCGCCGCCGCAGCGGGCGAGACGATCCTGGTCGTCGACGACGAAGCCACTATCCGTCACCTGATCGACGAGGTGCTCGACGAGCAGGGCTATACGGTCATCGGTGCCGCGGACGGTGCCGCGGGGATCAAGGTCCTGCAATCGGGTTCGAAGATCGAGCTGCTGATCACCGATGTCGGCCTGCCCAACGGCATGAACGGCCGGCAAGTCGCGGATGCCGCGCGCGCCTTGCGCCCCGGCCTGAAAGTCCTCTTCATCACCGGCTATGCGGAGAATGCGGCGGTCGGGAATGGCCATCTCGAACCCGGCATGGAGCTGCTGACCAAGCCGTTCACGATCCAGGCCCTGACCTCGAAGGTCGCCGACATGATGCGCGCGGGATCGACGGACGGCTGATTCCGCAGCGGCTGGCGACGGACGCTAGCGATCAGGCCTGCGCGGCGGGCTTGGCCGCTAACGGCATGCTCCTGGATCTCACGCCCGTGGCTGCGGCGAGCGCATTCGCGAGCGCGGCGGCCATCGGGCCTTGCGCGCACTCACCCGTACCCAAAAACGGCGTGCCCGGTCGGTCGATAACCTCGACCGTCATGCTGCGCGGGACATCGGCGAACCGCAGGATGGGATAGGTGCTCCAGTCGTAGTCGGTACGGCGCGCGCCGTCATGCCCGGCGGCTTCGAGTGCGGTCCAGCTTAGCGACTGGACGATCCCGCCCTCCACCTGGTTGCGGATACCGTCAGGATTGACCGCCTCGCCGCTGTCGACCGCCGCGACGACGCGGTGGACGATCAGCCGGCCTTCGTCGGGGATCCGCTCGACGTCGAGCGCGACCGCGCAATAGGCGCCGTGGTTCTTGTAGCGCGCAAAGGCGAAACCCCGCCCACGGTTGGGCCGGGGCTCGTATCCCGCCCAGCCGAACCGCGTCGCCGCGCGCCGGATCACTGCCGCCGCACGCGGATCGTCGAGATGCGCGAGCCGGAACGCGACCGGATCGCGCCCCGCCGCCGCTGCCAGCTCGTCCATGAAGCTTTCCAGCGCGAAGATATTCAGATGCGCGCCAAGCCCGCGCAAGGCCGAGACGCGCACCGGCATGTCGGGCAGGAAATGGCTGACGATGGTCTGGTTCGCAAAACGATAGAGCGGGATCGCGTTGCGATCGCCACCGCCGTTCGGCTGGGGGATGGGCTTTGGCGGCGTCGGCGTGAAGGCCGGCACCATCTCGACGCCGGCGAGCAGGTCGCCCGCCGCCACCGGGCGCGTGCTGTGCGTGTTGCTCCACACCTGATGACGCCAGTCGACGATCCGCCCCGTCGAATCGAGCGTCGCATCGACCTGCGCCAGCATCGCCGGGCCCAGCGGTTCCCAGCCATGCTCCTGCTCGCGGCTCCATTGCAGCCGGACAGGCACGCCGGGCATCGCGCGCGCGATCAGCGCCGCGTCGCCGGCGACGTCGTCCGCGCCGTTATGCCCGTAACAGCCCGCACCCTCGCGGTGGACGCACCGGACTCGGTCGGCCGGCAACGCGAGCAGCTCGGCGATCGCCTGGCGCAGCGGCTCGATGCCCTGGCTGTGCGTCCACACCGTCAGCCGTCCCTCGGCGAACAGCGCGACCGCACAGGACGGCCCGATCGCTCCGTGCATCAGATAGGGCCGGTCGTACCGCGCCGACAGCTGCCGGACGCCGCGTGCGGCAGGATCGTCGCGACGCGTGTCGATCACCTGGCTCTCGCGGCGCATTGTCAGCAGCCCGGCAGGCATTGGCAGTAGCGCAGGCACCGCGGCGTCGCGCACCCAATGGTCTCGGTTGGCGATGCGCAGCGCCTGCTCGAGCGGCCATTCACGGGGGCCGACGATCGCTGCGAAACGCCCGACCTGAACGACCTGAGCGACGCCCGGTTGACGGCGCAGCGCAGCATGGTCGGGCGTCAGACGCGTGCCCGATGACGGGCCGCGCAGGACGCGCGCATGCACCATGCCCGGCAGCCGCATGTCGTGCACATAGCTTGGCAAACCGGTCAGCTTGGCGGGCAGATCGACACGCGGCACGGGCCGGCCGATCAGCCGCCGCGCTTCCACAGGTTTGCGCGGTACGTCGGCCCGCGCGCGCACTGCGAGCGACGTCGACGCGGCGAGTTCGGCATAGGTCGCGCGCCGCCCCTGCCCGTCCAGCACCGCGCCATCGCGCGTGAACAGGGCCGTCGCCGCCACGCCCCACCGCGCCGCCGCGGTCTCCGCCAGCAACAGGCGGACGTTGGCGGCGGCGTTGGCGATCGCCGTGCCGCTCTGTTCTAGCGTCTGGCTGCCGGCGGTCACGCCCTCGTTCGGGGTCAGGCCGGTATCCGCCGTGATGAGGTCGATCCGATCGATCGCGACGTCGAGTTCGTCGGCGGCCAGCTGCGCCATCGCGGTCTTCACGCCGGTGCCGAGCTCGACCTTGCCGGTGAATACCGTCACCCGGCCATCGGGGGCGAGGCGGATCCACGCGTCGAGATCCGGGAACTTGGCCAATGTACCGGGCAGGTCGGGCGCGACCGTCGGCGGGCCGCCGCTGCCCTCGCCACCACCGGTCTGCGCCAGCGCGGCGGCGGGGGCGAGCGAGAAGGCGACCAGCATCCCGCCCAGGACGTCGCGGCGTGACGCAAGCCCGCTCACGTCACGGATTCCGCAGGATCGACCACGCCGCCGCCGCGCATCACCGCCGCCCGCCGCACCGCGCGCAGGATCCGCATATGCGTGCCGCACCGGCAGAGCGAGGGCGCCATCGCCGTGCGCATCTCGTTTTCCGTCGGCGTGATCGTCTCGCGCAACAGGCCTTCCGCGCGCGCGATCATGCCGGGGATACAATAGCCGCATTGCGCCGCCTGTTCGTGGAGGAACGCGCGCTGGACGTCGCCCGGTTGTGCGGCGGTACCCAGCCCCTCGACCGTCGTCACCTTGCGCGGGCCGATTGCGCCGACGGGAAGCAGGCACGAGAATACCGGCCGGTCGTCGACCAGCACGGTGCACGCCCCGCACTGCCCCAGCCCGCATCCGAACTTGGCGGCATGCAGCCCGAGATCGTCGCGCAGGACGTAGAGCAGCGGCGTCGCCGGGTCGACGTCGACCCGCGCGGACGCCCCGTTGACGGTCACGTCGATCATTCGCCCTCCTTGCGCGCCTTGGCGACGTCTTTCTCCACGTCCGTCCATGCCGGTCCGGTGCCGTGGCGCATCTTGAGATAGCCCACGATCTCCGCGACCTGACGGTCGTCGAGCGCATCGGCAAACGCCGGCATATAGGGCCCGCGCGGCGCGACCGGCGGATGCAGCCCCTTCAGGATGATCTGGATCGTGTCGCGCGGATTGTCCTCGTGCAGCGGTGTGCCGAGCGGCAGCGCGGGACGCCCGGCGACCATCATCGCCGCCCCGGGCTCATGACAGACGGCGCACGCGCCGTCGTACAGGCGCGCGCCGTCGGGATGACGCCGCGACGCCAGCGCGAGACGATCGGGTAGCGACGGCTCGGTCCGCGTGGCGGGCGCGCCGCGCATCTGCCAAGCGTAATAGGTCGCCAGCGCGCGAACATCGGCCGGTGCCGCGCGCGCGAGATTATGGGTGACCGGACCCATCGGCCCGGCGGCGGCCGCATGCGCCGTACTGAGTCCGGTACGCAGATACGCCTCGAGCCGATCCGCGGTCCACGCGCGAACCGCGGGCGAGTGCGCGTTGATCGGGGGCGCATACCAGCCCCCCGACCACCCGCCGTCATAGGCCTGCGCGCCACGCTTCTCCTGCTGCAGCAGCCCGCGCGGGCTGTGACATGCCGTGCAATGCGCCAGCGTCTCGCCGATATACCGCCCCCGGTTCCACGCCGGCGACCGCGTGGGATCGGACGCGATCGGTTGCGGCCGAAAGAATAGCAGCTTCCAGCCTGCAAGCAGCGGTCGGAACCCGAGTGGCGGGATCATCCTATTGGCGGGGGGCACGGCGCGCACGGCGGGACGGGTCATGAGGAACGCGTAGAGCGCGTTCACGTCGCCGTTGGTGACGTTCGCGAAGTGAGTGTAGGGGAAGGCCGGATACAGATGGCGGCCGTCGCGACCCACGCCCTCGTGCATCGCGCGCTTGAATGCGGCGGGGGACCACGCTCCGATACCCGTCGCAGTGTCGGGCGTGATGTTGCTGCCGTAGATCGTCCCGAACGGAGTCTTGATCGGGTACCCGCCCGCATAGGGACGCCCGCCCTCAGCTTGGTGGCAACTCACGCAATTGCCTAGCCGCGCAAGATTGGCGCCGCGCGCGACGAGCGCCGTGTCGAAGAGACGCGGATCCGGCCGCGCCTCTTCCGCGATCGCGGGCCGGTAGGCGATGACCGCAAAGATCACGGCACCTACGCATAGTGCGATCGCGGCCATGATGGCCGTTCGCGTGATGCCGGACCGGCTCATCCCCGCTTACGTCTGCGGATCAACGTTCGCCCTCGCCGCCTTCGCCACGTTCGTTTTCGCCACCTTCATATTCGCCTTCGCCACGCTGGCTGGCATGCTGTTGCGCGGCACGGGCGCGACGCGGATTGCGGACGACGTGGCGCGACTTGGCCGAGCGGACCACTTGCCTTCCCTCGCCTTCGCCCTCACCCTCGCCGCGCTCGCTTTCGCCGCCTTCGCCAACCTGATCGACCGATGTCGCCAACGGCTTGGCAGCGGCTTCGGTCAGCATCGCCTGGCCCGACTGCGCGACCACGAAGGCACCGACGCCCATCCACAATTTCGTACGCATACTCTGTTTCCTCACTCGCCTGGCGTTTGCCGCCTGGAGTCAAATTGTTAGGTCGCGCGTTCCGACGTCATGCCGATGCCACGGGATTCCTAATGCTGATCATGATTGCCAACGTTCTCGACGCCGACAATCTCCAGTCGCTGCGAGATAATCTCGCGGCGACCCGCTATGTCGACGGACGCCAGACGGCGGGCCGCGAAGCCAGCCCGGTCAAGCGCAACGAGCAGGTCGACCGCGCCGACCCGCGGCTGGTGGAGATGCAGGACCTCGTCGTCGACCGGCTGCTCGCCAACCCGCTGTTCCGGATGGCGACGCGGCCGCACGTGGTTCGCCCACCGCTGTTCAGCCGCTACGAGCCCGGCATGGCCTATGGCAGCCATGTCGACGACGCGATCATGGGGGGCATGCGGACCGACGTGTCGGTTACCGTGTTCCTGTCCGATCCCGCCTCCTACGAAGGCGGCGAACTGGTCATCGAGTCCGCGGCAGGCGAACAGGACGTGAAGCTGGCCGCAGGCGATGCGGTCGTCTATCCGACGACGGCGCTGCACCGCGTCGCGCCGGTGACATCCGGTGAACGGCTGGCCGCGGTCACCTGGGTCCGCAGCCTGATCCGCGATGCAGAGTCCCGCGAACTGCTCTTCGATCTGGAAACCGCCCGCCACGCGCTGTTCGAACGCTTCGGCAAGACGCCGGAGCTTGATCTGCTGGCGAAGACCCAGTCCAATCTCCTGCGGCGCTGGGCCGAGGATTGATGAACCGAAGCGTACAGCGCCTGCAATTCGGTTGCGACCGCGTCGGGCTCCGGTAGACAGTCGGGCATAGATCACCGGGAGTGTTCCATGCATCGCCGTCAATTTCTCGCCTCTACCAGTCTCTTGTCCGCAGCCGTCGCCCTGCCGGGGGCGGTTAGCGCCGCAGCGCGGTCGCGCGACGCCGATTTTCGCGCGATGCTCGATCGGTTCTTCTACGAACGGTTGCAGGATAGCCCCGAGCAGGCGACATCGCTCGGTCTCGATACGGGCGCGCGAGCAGGGCTGAAGTCGCGGCTGGACGACACGTCCCGCGCCGGCGAAGCGAAGCAGTTCGCCCGGGCCAGGCAGGAGCTGGCGGCACTGAAGAGCGTGCGGCGCGACGCACTGAGCCCAACGGCGCAGCTGGATTACGATGTCGTGCAGTATAGCCTGGAACGGGTGATCGCAGGCCAGCGCTATGCGTTTGGTGCCAGCGCAGGTCGGTACGCGCCCTATGTCCTGTCGCAGCTGACGGGTGCCTATCGCAACGTGCCAGACTTTCTGGCCAACCAGCACAGCATCCGGAATGCCGCCGACGCCGACGCCTATGTCGCGCGGGTGCAGGCGTTCGCGGGTGCGATCGACGCGGAAACCGACCGCCAGCGCGAGGACGCTGCGCGGGGCGTGTTTGCCCCGGACTACATCCTGGATACCACGCTCAAGCAACTCGCGGCGGTCCGCGACAAGGCGCCCGCTACAAGTGGCCCGGTGACCGATCTGTCGGCCAAGCTCAAGGCCGCCGGTCTGCCGCCCGAGCGCGCGGCGGTCGTGGCCAGGCTGATGGCCGATCAGGTGTTCCCCGCGCTGGACCGGCAGCGCGCGCTTGTCACCGAGCTGCGCGGGCGCGCCGGGCACGATGCGGGCGTCTGGCGTCTGAAGGATGGCGACGCCTATTATGCAGCGGCAGCCAGCGCCGCGACCACCGTGGAGATGACCGGCGACGAGATCCACCGGCTCGGGCTAGCGCAGGTGGCGGAGATCGGCGCACGCGTCGACCGCCTCCTCCAGTCGCAGGGGCTGACGCAAGGCAGCGTCGGCGAGCGGCTGGTGGCCATGAACAAGCGCCCCGATCAGCTCTATCCCAACACCGATGCCGGTCGCGAGCAACTGCTCGAGCAGCTCCGCGGTCAGATCGCCGCCATGACGAAGCGGCTGCCCGAGCAGTTCGCTGTCCTGCCACGGGCCCCGGTCGAGGTCCGCCGCGTCCCCGAGGCTATCCAGGCCGGGTCGCCCGGCGGCTATTACCAGTCCGCCTCGCTCGATGGGACGCGGCCCGCTATCTACTTCATCAATCTGCGCGATACGTTCGACCGGCCAAAATTCGGTCTGGCGACGCTCAGCTACCATGAGGCGGTGCCGGGCCATCATCTCCAGGTCATGTCCGCGCTCGAGAGCGAGGACATTCCGCTGATCCGTCGTCGCGGGTTCTACTCGGGCTATTCCGAGGGGTGGGCGCTGTACGCCGAACAGCTCGCCGACGAGATGGGCGTCTATGAAGGCGATCCGCTCGGACAGATCGGCTATCTGCAGTCGCTGCTGTTCCGCGCGACGCGCCTAGTGGTCGACTCCGGCATGCATGCCAAGCGGTGGAGCCGCGAGAAAGCGACCGACTATCTCATCGGCACCACGGGCATCGCGCGCGGGCGCAGCCAGGGCGAGATCGACCGCTATACGGTCTGGCCAGGCCAGGCGTGCAGCTACAAGATCGGCCATACCGTCTGGGTGCGGCTGCGCGACGAGGCCAAGCGCAAGGCCGGTGCGAACTGGGATCCCAAGGCGTTCCACCGGTTGCTGACGATGGGCGCGATGCCACTCACGGTCCTGGAGAAGGTCGCCCGCGAGCGGTTGGGATAGTCGGGGGCAATCTTGGCGGGCGCCGGGTTGATCAAGGTCCGACGGGTGCCGATCGCATGCGCGCTCGTCGGGTCAGCCTATAGCCCGCCACCGATCCGAATACCGCCAGCTGCGCGACGAGGACCGCGAGCGCGCCGCGGACCTCGCCGAGCGACGCCCCCATCTGGTTGAGCGGGATGAAGATGTGCATCGCGGGCGTCGCGGGGATCGTCCAGGCGATCGCCTGCACCCAGCCGGGCATCGCGACGAGCGGCCATGCGAACCCCGACAGGAAGACGAACGGGATCGAGGTGGGAATGAGCAGCTTGAGCGCGTCGTCGCCGCTCCGCACCATGCTGCCGACCATCAGCGCGGCGGCTGCGACGGTGGCGGCGAACAGCGGGACGGTCAGCAGCAACGCCGGTATGTTGCCGCCGTGCGGAATGTCCTGCAGCCAGTAGACGAGGCCGAAATAGAACAGCGCGCTCAGCGTGCCGATCGTGGCGCAGGCGGCCCAGACGCCCAGCACCGCGCGCCGCTGGCGCTGCCACCGGCCGGTACGCCGCCGCTCGGCCACGAAGCGCGCGGCCGCGAACAGCAAGGTCTGTTGCAGGATGATATTGGCGACCGCGGGGAAGATATAATCGCGATAGCCTTCCGTCGTGTTGAACAACGGCCGCGTGACGACCGGCGTCAGGCCCGGTGTCGCCACGCCCGGCGCGCGCGCCTCAAGCGTGGCGCCGATCGCCGTCGCGATCGTCTTGCCGACCGCCTCGGCACGCAGCAGATATGCGCCGTTGAGCCAGACCGCGATCCCCGCGCCGGGCCGCCCCTTGGCCACCGACGCGCCGATATCGTGCGGTATTAGCAGGATACCCTCGACCTGCCGGCTGCGGACGAGCGCGCGCGCCGCCAGCATGTCGGGGGCATATGCGGCGATCTCGACCTCGTGCGCCGCCTCCAGGTTGCGGATGATCGCGCGCGACAGCGGACTGCGATCGGCATCGACGACCGCGATCGGCAACCGCTCGACGACCTGATGCGCATAGGGCGCCGGATAGTAGAAGGCGTAGAACAGCACGGAGACCACCGCGACTGCGACCAGATCGCGCGCCCGCAGGATTTCGAGCAGCGCGCCCTCGAAGGCGTGGCGGAAGGTCATGCCGCCTTCCGCGCCTGGCGCCGCAGCAGGACCGCCGCGCCGCTGCCCGCGACGAGCGCGGCGAGGAGGAGGATTGCAGCCTGTTTCGCCCAGACCGCGACATCGACGCCGATCGCCTGATCCATTTCGAGCGCGACATAATGCGTGAGCGGCAGGATCGCGCTCCAGATTCGGGCGAAAGCGACGCCGCCGGTGATCGGCAGCGACGCCCCCGAATAAGCGAGCGCGGAGCCGGCATAGATCACGCTGGCGGACAGGCTGGTGGCGACCTCGCCGGTCAGCAGGATCAGCAGCGCCGCGATCGCCGCGCTCGCCACGAACAGCAGCAGCCCGCCGATCGCGACGAGCCCGATCGCGCCGGTGAACGCAAAGCCCTGACCAACCGTGAGCCACACCAGCCATAGGCACAGCCACGCAGTACCGATCGCGACATGCGGCACCAGACGCCCGGCGACGGCGAGCACCGGCGAACCGACCCGCACCGCCCAGCTCCCGAGCGAACCGTCGACCAGCTCGCGCCCCAGCGATGCGGCCGCGGTCACCGCGATCAGCAAATGCAGGACCGCCGGACCGATCAACAGGCCGAGATACCATTCGAGGCTCGCCGACGCGTTACCGAGCAACGTCACCTCCACCCCCGGCAACGGCACGCGGAGCAGCGCCACCCCCGCCAGCCCGGATTGCGACGGCGCCTGTCGGGCGAGTTCCGCGGTGATCGTCGCCTGGAGCAGTGCCGAGGTGAGCGCGCCGGTCGACAGGAACGCGGTCTGGTAGAAGATCTCGACCGTGGGCGGGGTCGCCGCACGCCGGGCGCTGCCAAGACCGCGTGGCAGGACGACGACCGCGACCGCGCGTTCGCGACGGATCGCCGCAAATCCTTCCGACAGCGTCGATACGCTATCGATCACGCTCAGCGTATCGACCGAACCGACGGCGCGCACGATCGCGCGTGACGCGGGGCTGCGATCCTGGTCGACGATCACCACGCCGAGCCCGCGTGGCGACCCCTGCGCCATCATCCCGCCCATCACGACCAGGCAGACGAGCGGGACCAACGTCAGCAGCGCGAGATCGAACCGGTCGCGCCACAGATGCGCGAGTTCCTCGAACAGCGCGGCGCGGAACGCGGTCATCGCGGCCAGTCGAACAGCACGCTCATCCCCGGCCGCAGATCGGCCACGCGCTCGACCGGTCGCAGCTGCACGCCAAAGGCGCGCACGTCGTAGCCGCTCGACTGCCGCGTCGCGCGGACAGTGGCGAATTCGGCCTCCGGCGCGATCCGGACGACGCGGAACCGGATGTCGCGCGCCAGCGCGGGAACGTGGCCGACCAGGATCCCGTTGGGGTGGATCCCTGCATAGTGGCTCTCGCTCACGGTGATCTCGACGCGCGGATGATCAATGTCGATCACCTGATAGGCGGGCAGCACCGGGCTGACGATCTCGCCGGGCTGGAGCAATTTGCGCGACACCTCGCCGGCGATCGGCGACACCAGCCTGGTCTCGTTCATCAGCGACTGTGCGGTCGACAGCCCCGCCTGCGCGATCCGGACCTGCGCCGCGGCGGCCTGCTTGTCCTCGCTCCGCGTGCCCGCCAGCGCCTTTTCATATTGCAGCCGTGCGGCCTCCGCCGATCGCCGACTGCTGTCGCGTGCGGCATGTGCCTCGTCGCGCCGCTGCGCCGCGATGACGCCCTCGGCATAGAGCGTGTCGGCGCGGCGGCTCGACGTCGCGCCGAGCGTCGCCGCGGCCTGCGCCGACTGCCAGATCGCGCGGAGCGACCCGACATCCTCGCTGCGGGCCCCCGCGCGCGCGACCGCGTCCAGCGCGCGCGCAGTGTCGAGCGCACCCTGCGCCTGACGTTCGGCATTGCCGAGCTCGGGGCTCGACAGCGTCGCCAGCACCTGCCCCGCCTTCACGCGCGCGCCCTCGTCGACCAGCAGCCGGTCGACCCGCGCCAGCGCCTTGGTCGCGACGTTGACGCTGTCCGCCTCGACCATGCCCTGGATCTGTTCGGGCGCCGGGCGGCTGGCCAGCCATAATCCGACCCCGACGATCGCGACCACGACGACGAGGCCGACATAGAGCAGGATGCGCGCGCGGCGTGTGGGGGGTGCGGTGGGATCGCTCATTGTCCGGTTCCGTAGACGAGGCGCTGGTCGGCGCGCGCGAGGTGGCTGCCGAAGGAGTCGAGCCGGCTGGCCGAGGCGAGCAGCCCGGCGAGCGCGAGATCATATTCATAGGCGACCGCGATCCGCTGCGCCTCCGCGGTATCGAGCGCGGCCTGCGCGGCGATCACCGGCGTCGCGGTCCCCTCGCCTTCGCGAAACGCGACCGACTGGACGCGCACATTCTCGCGCGCCGCGACGATGCTGCTGTCGAGCAGGACGAACGACCGCCGCGCGCCTTCGACGAGATTATAGGCGCGGATCGTTGCGCTGGTGGCGATACGGCGCGCCTCCGCGGCGGTATCGGCCGCCGCCGCCGCCTGCGCGCGCGCAGCATCTTCGGTGCGCCTGCGATCGATGTTGGACAGGATCGTGTAGCGGACGCCCACGCCGGCGATCCAGTCGGGCTCGATCGGCAGCGCGTTCGAGCGGTTGAGATTATATTCGCCGAACGCATAGGCCTGCGGCAGACGTCGCGAGCGGGCGAGCGCGACGCCGGCATCGGCGATCTGGCGCCCGGCATCCGCGGTCCGTGCCTCGGGCGCGCTGCCCTCGCTGCCGAGGAACATCTCAACCGGTGCGAGCGGGCGAGTCTGCACGAACAAGGCGGTCGTCGGCACCACGGTGTCGAGATCGAGCAGCCGCGCCAGTTCGTCGCGTGCGGTCGCGCTCGACAGGTCCGCGCGCTGATAGGTCCGCTCGGCAGTGTCGCGCGCGACCTGCACCTCCAGCGTGCGCGCATGCGGAATGACGCCCACCGCCTCCAGCTTGCGTGAATCCGACGCGATCTTGTCCAGCGCGTCGCGGCTCCGGCGGGCCGCCTCGAGCAGTCCGGCGGCGGCCTGCTGTCCGAAATAGGCGCGGATCAGGTTGAGCCGCGCGAGATCGACGACCTGCGCTCGGCGCCCTTCCGCCATCGCGACGCCGCCTTGCGCAGCGCGCTGGACCGCGGAGATCGCGCCGCCGGTATAGATTGGCAGCGCCGCCTGCACGGTCGGCCGAAACACTTCGTCGCGGAAGCGGTAGCTGAGCTGATCAGGGATCGCATCGAACAGTCCCGGCAGCGCCTGCGAGAGACGGCCGCTGATCTCGCTCGCGATCTGCTGGAACGCGGGCGGCACGCTCCCGGGAAACGCGGCGAGGAAGTCCTGCGTGTTGCCCAGCGCCGCGCTCTTCTCCCCGGTCACATCGACCGACAGAGTCTTCTGGTAGACCAGATATTGCGCGGAAGCGGTGACGATCGGCCGGTGCAGCGTCCGCACCGCATCCGCGCCCGCCTTGGCCGCATCGACGCCGTGATCGGCTGCACTGATCGCGCGCGAGCTACGGTCGAACCGCAATTGCGCCGCATCGAAGCTCAGTGCGGTCGGTCCGGTCTGCGCGGTCTGGGCATTGGCGGCTGACGCAAGAGATGCTGTCAGCGCGATCGCGATCGACCAGTGCCTCGTTATCCCCAACCGCATTGCCCTCGAATTCCTTGCCCGTATCGCTGGAACGCGGAGCAGTGCCGGTGGCCGCCCGCCGTTCCATGAATTCTGTTATGCCGAACGGCGTCCTTGGGCAACGTGCCGCCTGCAGGCTGAGTGTCGGGAAGCGGGCTGGCCGTGCGCTGCACATTTCGATCGGACAGCAATCCGATTGCTCGCCCTGAGGCAAGACGCTCACAACCTCGATCAATACAATTTTGTTATCTGCGGACGAGCGGAACGAACAACAATTCCCGCTGTTCTACTCCCGGTGGAGAAACAGGGTAAATACCGAATGGCGACGACGCCCTTCCCGGCGGGGAAGTCGGTCGAACAGGCCACTGCGAACATAGCGAAGTCCTCAAGGTCCCGCCACTCACCAGAGTAACAGCTGCAAACATAGGCTCGTGACGCCGTCAGATCTTGATCTGATCGTCGCTCAGCAAACAGAGGATCAACCGACATGACGGATAAGAAAACCGATCATACCGATGACGCCCCACCGACGACGTGGAAGAAAGGCGATGCTCTGGCGGAGTCCGCAATCCCCGGCGAGCAGGGAAACTCTCTGGTTGCGCGCGCGGTGACGATCAATCGCCCGGTCGGTGAAGTCTTCGCCTATTTCCGCGACTTTGCGAACCTGCCGACGTTCATGGAAAATGTCGAACGGATCGACATTCTCGACGCGAAAAGGTCGCACTGGGTCGTGAAGGCGCCCGCCGGCAAGACGGTCGAGTGGGACGCCGTGGTGACCGAGGAAGCGCAGGACAGCGTCATTGCCTGGACGTCCGAGCCCGGCGCCGATGTCGCGAACAGCGGCCGGGTCGAGTTCCGCGACGCCGGCGCGCGCGGCACCGTCGTCACCGCGACGATTGCTTATGATCCGCCCGCCGGAATCGTCGGCAAGCTGATCGCCAAGCTGTTCCAGCGCGAACCCGCGATCCAGGCGCGCCGCGACCTGCGACGCTTCAAGCAACTAATGGAAACCGGCGAGATCGCGACCGCCGCGATGACCCGTAAGCAGCATAAAGAGGAGATGGCCTGATGCGCGCTCTGGCATGGCACGGCAAGCATGACGTCCGCGTCGATACCGTCGACGATCCCGAGATCATCAACCCCCGCGACTGCATCATCAAGGTCACCGCGACCGCGATCTGCGGCTCCGACCTGCATCTCTACGACAATTATATCCCGACGATGCAGGCCGGTGACATCCTCGGCCACGAGTTCATGGGCGAGGTCGTCGAGATCGGTGCGAAGTCGACGCTGAAGAAGGGCCAGAAGGTCGTCGTGCCGTTCACGATCGCGTGCGGCAGCTGCTATCACTGCGGCAAGCATCAATATTCGGCGTGTGACAACGGCTTGCCCGCCGACAATCAGGACATCGCGCAGGAACTGTACGGCCAGCCGATGGCGGGGCTGTTCGGCTACAGCCACATGACCGGCGGCTATGCGGGCGGTCAGGCGGAATATGTCCGTGTGCCGTTCAGCGATGTCGGGCCGATCGTGATCCCGGACGGCGTCGACGACGAGAAAGTGCTGTTCCTCTCCGACATCCTGCCGACCGGCTGGATGGCGGCGGAGAATGCACAGATCGAGCCCGGCGACACCGTCGCGGTCTGGGGCTGCGGCCCGGTCGGGCTGTTCGCGGTCCAGTCGGCATTCCTGATGGGCGCCGAGCGCGTCATCGCGATCGACCATTTCCCGCACCGCCTCGAACTCGCCAAGCGGTTTGGTGCTGAGACGATCAATTACGAGGAAAGCGCGGTCTACGAGGCGCTGATGGTGATGACCGGCGGGATCGGTCCCGACGCGGTGATCGACAGCGTCGGGCTGGAGGCACATGGGTTCTTCGTCGACAACGTTCTCGACCAGATCAAGGCGTCGACCTTCCTTGGCACCGATCGCGCGCATTCGATCCGCCAGGCGATCATCGCCTGCCGCAAGGGCGGGCGCGTCTCGATGCCGGCGGTCTATGGCGGGTTCATCGACAAGTTCCCGCTCGGCGCGCTCATGGAAAAGGGCCTCACGCTCAAGACCGGCCAGACGCACGTCCAGCATTACATGCCCGCACTGCTCAACGCGATCATGGAAGGCAAGATCGACACGACCTTCCTGATCTCGCACCGCATGGACCTGGAGGACGCCCCCAAGGGCTATGACATGTTCAAGAACAACCAGAACGAAGTGACCAAAGTCGTGCTGAAACCCGGCTTTAATTAAGAGGATACGAGACCATGGCTGATAAATTCGCAATCATCACCGGTGCCTCGACGGGTATCGGCTTCGAACTCGCCACGCTGGCCGCAAAAGATGGCTACGACATCCTCGTCGTCGCCAACGAAGCGCTGATCCAGGCCGCCGCCGCTGACTTCAAGCAGTTTGGCACCGACGTCACCGCGGTCGAGGCGGACCTTTCGACGATCGAGGGCGTCGACGCGCTGCTCGCCGCCACCAACGGCCGCAAGGTCGACGTGCTCTGCGCGAACGCTGGCCAAGGTCTTGGCCACGGCTTCCTCGATCAGGCGGTCGCCGACTGGCGCAACGTGGTGGATACCAACATCACCGGCACGCTCTACCTCGTCCAGAAAGTGCTGCCCGCGATGGTCGCGCGCAACGACGGCAAGGTGCTCGTGACCGGATCGGTCGCAGGCTATATCCCTGGCGCGTTCCAGGCGGTTTACAATGGCACGAAGGCGTTCATCGACAGCTTCACCGAGGCGCTGCGCAACGAGATCAAGGAGGCGGACGGCGTCACGCTGACGACGCTGATGCCCGGCCCGGTCGACACCGAATTCTTCGACCGCGCCGACATGAACGACACCTCGGTCGGCACCGATCCGAACAAGCGCGACGCGGCCGATGTCGCCAAGGACGGTTGGGATGCGCTGATGAGCGGCAAGGCGTCGGTGTTCTCGGGGCTGATGACCAAGGTCCAGGGGGTGCTAGCCAACGTCATTCCCGGATCGGTGCTTGCCGAACAGCATCGCAAGATGGCCGAGCCGGGCAGCGCCAAGTCGTGAGCGGGTCCGACCATGTAAGCCGGCGCGGTCTCGTTGGCGGCGCGGCGGTCGGCCTCGCGGCTGCTGCCGTCCCAGCGTTCGGCCAGGGCGCAGCGGCTGTGTCCGATACACCGCTGACCGATCCGACCACGCAATATCCCAAGCCCCCATTCGCGCCCCAGTCGCAGCCGTTCCCGGGTCTTGCGAGCAAGATGACCCCGCGCCCCGATCACGGTGAGACCAGCTACAAGGGCTCGGGCCGGCTCAAGGGGCGCAAGGCGCTGATCACCGGCGGTGATTCCGGCATGGGCCGCGCGGCGGCGATCGCGTTCGCGCGGGAAGGCGCCGATGTCGCGATCGCGTATCTCCCCGCGGAGGAACCCGACGCGCGCGAAGTCGTCGCGCTGATCCGGCAGGCTGGGCGCAAGGCGGTTGCGATCCCGGGCGATCTGCGCGACCGCGCCTATTGCCTGAAGCTCGTAGATACCGCGGTGAAACAGCTCGGCGGCCTCGACATCCTCGTCAACAACGCCAGCCGACAGCAGCAGAAACAGTCTTTGCTCGATATCACCGACGAGGATTTCGACGCGACGATGAAGACCAACCTGTACGGCATGTTCTACGTCACCAAGGCCGCGCTGCCGCATCTGAAACCCGGCTCCGCGATCATTCAGACGACGTCGGAGCAGGCCTATGATCCGTCGAAGGATCTGGTCGATTATGCGATGACCAAGGCGGCGATGATGAACTTCACGAAGTCGCTGGCCAAGCAGCTCGGGCCGAAGGGTATCCGGGTCAACGGCGTCGCGCCGGGGCCGATCTGGACGCCGCTCCAGGTCTCGGGCGGCGCGACGATGGAGAAGCTGCAGCAGTTCGGCGGCAATACTCCGCTCGGCCGCCCCGGGCAGCCGGCCGAACTGGGCTCGATCTACGTCCAGCTCGCCGCGTCGGACGCGAGTTATGCCAATGGCCAGATCTATGGCGCCGCGGGCGGTAGCGGCCAGCCATGACGTTCATGCGTGCGAGCCGCTCGGCTCGCACGCATATCCTCGACCACGCCACGATTGCGACGTTACCGATCCGCCGCCGCGACGACCGCGCGGGTCAGGTCGCCCATCAGGCGCATTCGTGCAGGAATAGGCTGGCGTGTGCTGGCGATCATCACGGCAACCGCATAGCGGTGTCCGTCGGGCGCAACGAGCAATCCGACATCGTTATAGCCGGTCGACAGGGTACCGAGCTCCTGCCCCGTCCCCGTCTTGTGCGCGAGCGTCCAGCCGGGACGAAGCCCGGATTTGAGGCGGAGCGGGCCGGTCTTGCTTGAGCGCATCAGCGTCAGTAGCGACGTGGTCGAGCGCGGGCTCAGCAGCTTGCCCTGCGCAAGCAGCGAAAGCCCGAGCGTGACGCCATTGCTCGATGCGCCATCGATCGGCGCGGCGAGATAGCGACGCAAGGCTTTGTCGCGTGCCTCGTAGGTCATCGCGGCGCGCGCCTGCAGAAACCCCCAGCCGCCGGCCCATTCGGGTCGCCATTCGAGGCCCGCGGTGCGCGCTTGCAGGTGGCGCTCGCCGGGGCCGAATGTGACACCGGCGACGCCTTTCGTCGCGAGCATCCGATTGATCGCGGCCGGTCCGCCGACCCGCCAGAGCAGCACGTCGTTGCACGTGTTATCGCTGCGAGTCATCGCGCCGCTCAGCAACGCGCCGATCGTCGTCCTGTAGCCGTCCTTGCCCACGAGCGCCCGGATCGGCTGGTGGAACACGGTGAGATCGGACTGCGTGACCGTTACCGGATCAGCGAGCGACATCTGGCCGCGATCGACCGCATCCATGACCGCGATCGCGACCCACAGCTTGCTGACGCTTTGCTGCGGACGCGGTGTGTCGCCTTCCCACGCAACGACCCAGCCCTCGTCGATATCGCGGACGCTGATGCCGACCGCGCCGTCGAACCCCGCGCCCAGCGCCTGCACGGCGTTGAGCAGGTCGGCCGACGGCTGCGGTCGCCTCGCGGGAAGCCTTGGGGGCGTGTGCGCGGGCGTAGTGGTCTGCACTGTGATCGGCAGCGCTGCGGGCGACAGCGTCTCGCGTCCGGCGGGGACGCAGGCCGCGAGACTGGATAGACCGGCGACGATGCCGATGCGACGAAACAGAAATTCAAATGGCAACGACGCTTCCCTTTTCAGGTCTTGTAAGCGCCTGACCCCGGAGTGAAACCGGCGCGCGGGGACTTCGCCGTGCGACACACTCCGCTCGGCGCAGCGCCGCCGGGGAGCCGCCACAGGCAAGATTGGCATAGCCTGGATGTGGCGTTGCGTTTAACCGAAGCCATGCGCCCTCCCCGCTCCCCTGCCCTTGCACCGTTGGCGACCACGCGCCATCGCACGGTGGTGCGGACGAAGGTCGCGTGACGCTGAACATCGCCGCCATCCGATCGGCGACATCCTGGTTGCGCCGCCGCCTGCGCGCGAGCGAGGCGGTACTGATCCTGTTGGCGGTGGCGATCGGTGGTGGTGCCGGCCTGCTGAGCGTCGTGCAGGGTGCCATTGCGCGGACGATTCAGCATCTGCTCTTCGGCCTGCCAATCGGACAGCGGCTCAGCGCGACCCCCGCGATCCCCGTGCTGGTCCTCGTCGCGCTGCCGGTTGGGGGGCTCGCGCTTGTGCTGTTCTCCTGGGCGACGAAGGCGCGGACCCGGCACATGGTCGATGCGGTCGAAGCCAACGCGCTGCACGGCGGCCGGATGTCGTGGAGCGACAGCCTCGTCATTTCAGGGCAGACGATCATCTCGAACGGCTTTGGCGCCTCGGTCGGACTCGAGGCAGCCTATGCGCAGCTCGGCGGAGTCATCGCATCGATCGCGGGCGGGTGGTTCAGGCTGCGGCGCGCGGACCTGCGAATCCTGGTCGGCGCGGGCACGGGCGCCGCGATCGCAGGCGCGTTCGGCGCGCCGCTCGCCGGTGCCTTCTACGCGTTTGAGATCGTCATCGGCGCCTATACCCCCGCCGCGATCGCCCCCGTCGCCGCGGCGTCGCTGTCGGGCGTGCTCGTCGCGCAGGCGTTCGGCGCGGAGCCCTATCTGGTCGACGCCATGGTGAGCGAGCAGGTCCAGACTCATCACTACCTGATCTATGCCGGGCTCGGCGCGGTCGCAGCCGGGGTCGGGATTCTCCTGATGCGCGCGGTCGCGGACGTTGAGGCACTGACCCGCCGCCTGCCGATCCGGACGACATGGCGTCCGGTCGTCGGCGGCGCGCTGCTCGTCCCGCTGGCATGGTTGACGCCGCAGGTCCTGTCGGCCGGGCACGGCGCGCTCCATCTCGACCTCGCCTTCGCCGTACCGCTGATCTTTCTTGCGGCAATCTTCATCATCAAGTGCGCCGCCTCGGTCGTCTCGCTCGGCTTCGGCTTTCGCGGCGGGCTGTTCTTCGCCTCGCTGTTCCTCGGCAGCCTGCTCGGACAGCTCTATGCGGGCGGACTGGCGTGGATCGCGGGACAATCGCTGGTCGATCCCCAGAACGCCGCGCTGGTCGGCATGGCGGCGTTGGCGGTCGCGGTCGTCGGCGGTCCCATGACGATGGCGATGCTGGTGCTCGAGGCGACGCATGATTTCTCGCTCGCGGGGGCGACGATCGCTGCGGCGCTGGTCTCCTCAACGATCGTCCGCGAAACGTTCGGCTATTCCTTCTCGACCTGGCGGCTTCACTTGCGTGGCGAGACGATCAAGAGTGCGCGGGATATTGGCTGGGTCCGCATGCTGACCGCAGGGCAGATGATGCGCCGGGTCGAGCGCGCGACGCCCGCGGACGTCAGCGTGACCGAATTTCGACGGCTGTTTCCACTGGGATCGACGAGCCGGATCGTGCTGGTCGACCACCAGCAGCATTATGCCGGCATCGTGCAGACCGCGAGCGCGTTTGCCGAGGCGGTGGTCGCCAGCGAACCGATCGGGACGCTCGCGATCCATCGGCAGGAGACGCTCGCGCCCGACGCCGACATCAAGACCGTCATGGCCGCATTCGATACGGCCGGTGCCGACGAGATGGCGGTCGTGACGGGGGACGGAACCGTGCTCGGGATTTTGTCGGAATCCTATGTCCGACGCCGCTACGCCGATGAACTAGACAAGGCCCAACGCGAATTGTTCGGCGAGGCCTAGAGCCCCTCTACAGAATGCACACCAGTCAGAACGACAGCTGCACACGCCCTATAAGCCGGTCCGCCGCATTGCCCCGATCCGCATATCGGCTGGCCTCGCCGGAGCGCGAGACATCGGTGCCGATATAGTCGATGCCGATCGTCAATCGGTCGCGATGATGTTCGAGCCCCAGCCGCCAGTTGGTATAATCGCCGCCCGGTCGGAGGCGCTCGGCACGACCGGGGTTGCGGACACTGCCGGACGAATGCCCGACCTCGGCGAGGACGGTGAACCGCGTCCCCGGAATACCGGCATTGGCGTTGGCATAGGCATAGACGTTGCTGCCGCCGATCGCGCGCTGCGACGGCGCGCCGATGGCACCCAGCGTCACGTAGAGCGGGCCATAGCCGTAGCTCGCCGACAGGCCGCCCTCGACATAATCCATCCGCCCGCGCGCACCGGCAAACGCATGTCCGATGGCATCCGCGCGTAGCCGGATCGCACCGAGATCCCATCCCATGCCGATGCCGAGGTCGACGACCGCATCGGCGCCACCATGCCGCGCGCTGCCGCGCGTCGTCACCGCGCGGGCCGAGGCGTCCAGCCGCCCCAGCGACGCACGAACGTCACCCGCCAAGGCGGCGCGTCCCCCGCTCCAGCTGAGCCCGCGCCGTTCCTCGTCCGTCAAGCCCTCGACAGTGGCGGACCGGCCGGTCTGCGCCAATGCGGGCGCGACCAGCCCGCAGGTCGCCACGCCGAGCACGCCTGCGCGTTTCAAACCCCGGATCATCCGGCGCGCTGCGGGCCGTGGATCCGGTCCAGTTCGGCGCGCAGCATCGCCTCGTCCTGCCCGGCGACGACCACCAGATGATCCCGGATGGCGACGGTCTTGCCCGCGACTTCCTGTGCGATGGCGCGGTGGCTCGTCGCGCACCAGCCGGGTCGCGTGCCCGAGACCACGGGTTCGCTGTCGATCGTACGGACCAGCGTCGTACCCGATGAGGCGACGGCATGGCGCGCGACCGTCATCGTCGCCGCCCAGTCGCAGCGGAGCGACGACGCCCTTCCCCCGGGCGCAACCGCGCCGACCTGTTTGTGCGTGATCGCGACATCGCCACGATACTGGACCGCGACCGGACCGCTATGATGATCCACCTGGTTCTGGTGATCCACCGTCAGCCCGAGTGCGGTGCCCGTGGCGGCAAGCGCCAATCCGGCGAGTAGATAATAGGCCATGTTCGCTCTCCTTTTTTTGCCGTTCCGGTCCATCGTGACCGATAACGCTCATCTGTGTACACGTTGGTCGCTGCCGACCTGTCGACCCGTCGCGTCAGCAGACGTGCTGGCGCAGGGCGCGTGCGGGCAGCTGATCCTTCACGCTCAGACATAACCGTTTGAGCCGCAGGAGGCGCAGCGTATCGGGCATGCGCACTTTCATCTCTGCCCGGATCTGGTCGTCCAGCCGCTTGTGCAACTGTGTCAGTTTGTACGAGAAAATGGTCATAGCCGCGCTCCGATCGACGATTGGAAGATCGGATCAGCCGCGATGACAAGAGGCAATCAGGCCAGGCCTTACCACCGGGCTCACCCGATACGGTCCGACATCACGCTCGTCCAAAAACGAACGCCAGAGGGGCCCGGCCCGCAGTATCAACCTAATGCGTCATCAGTGGAGATCAAGTCCGGCGGCGCAAATCCGTTCGATGTTGACAACACACAGCGGTTCCCCAATGCTATTCGCATGTACGCTACCGCGACACATAAGCGCTTTCTCGACCACGCCGGCCAACTCGCCGCACGGGGTTAGCCCGAGCTCGCGGCGAATTGCCGTTCGAGTTCGAGCATTATTCGATCTGACCTTTGGGATGTGCTCTGCACACCCTTGCTCTCGAGTAAGCGGAAACCCTGTCGTGGCAGACCCTATATCCAAACTCGACGCGCATGCTCCAGCCGATACCGGACAGCAGGCCAAGCCCCCTCCGGCTACATCAGTCTCGGGATCCCGACCGGGCCAAGCGTTTCCCGAGAAATTCGATCAGCCGATCGTCCAGCACTATTCGAAGGCCGATGCCCATGACGGGCAGGACGTGACGCCGAATTGGCTCAACCGGCTGATGGAGCGCAATCTTTTCTTCCTGATCCTGTTGGTCGGCGTCCCAGTACTTGTGTACTGCATCCTGGCATCGGGCACGTAACGGCGTTCTAGCCCAGCGGCTGAAAGCCACGCGCCGTCTTTGACCGCGGTCAACCCGGTCCTTGTCCGCGGTCAACGCCACTGCCGCCCCCTGCGCCTAGCCCGATGGCCTTGGATTGCAGGAGCCGGACCATGACATCGTCGAACACTAGCCTAGCCATCGTTGCGGCGCTTGCCGGTATGGCCATGGCCACCCCCGCGCTGGCTCAGACCGACGCGGCCCCGCTTCAGGGGATCGCTGCCGGCGACGTGCTGCTGCGCGTCCGGACCATCCTGGTCGCGCCGAACGAGACATCCAGCAGCGTCCTGCCCGCGTTCCCCGGCGAGCGTGTCCGCGTGAACAATAGCGTCATGCCCGAGGTCGACATCACCTATATGGCGACCAATAATATCGGCTTCGAGCTGATCGCGGCGACCACCAAGCATCATGCGGACGGCCGCACCGGAACGACCGGATCGATCGGCAAGCTCGCCTCGACCTGGGTGCTGCCGCCGACGCTGACCGCGCAATATCATCTGAACCCGACGGGCAAGGTCCGCCCCTATGTCGGCGCGGGCGTGAACTACACGATCTTCTGGAGCGAGACGGCGTCCGACGGGCTGGTCAAGGCCGTCGGCGCGACCGACGTCCACATGAAGGACAGCCTCGGCTGGGCGGCGCAGGCCGGCGTCGACATCGACATTACGCCAAAGGTCTTCCTCAACCTCGACGTCAAATATATCGACATCGACACGACCGCACGGCTGCGGACGACCGCGGCGGGCACGCAACGCGTCGCGATCAGCCTTGATCCGCTGGTGCTGGGCGTCGGGCTCGGCATCCGGCTGTAACTACGGCGACGGGAAGCGGCCCTCCTCGCGCCGGACGACCCGGCGGTGGAGGATCCGGGCTCTGATTTCCCGCCGGACCGCCGGCAAACCCCGGCGGTCTTCACCTTCGGCGAAACCGCCGCGGTTGCGGCTCGATAGCAGTCGGTAACGCGACGATTGCACCCGGCGCCGCCACGACCGGGCAGTGCAGGTCGCACAGCGCCACCATCGCCGGACGATGGCTGACCATGACCAGCCCCTGACCCGTCCTTTCGAGCCGCGCGGCCAGACAGTCGGCAACTCGCCGCTCGGTGGCGGCATCGAGCCCCTCGGTCGGTTCGTCGAGCAACAGCCATGGTGCCGGGACGAGATAGGCACGCGCCAGTGCCAGCCGTCGCCGCTCGCCGCCCGACAGCCGCACGCCATGCTCGCCGACCCAGCTATCGAGGCCGTGCGGCATGGCCGCGATCACGTCGGCAAGCGCGACATCGGCAAGCACCGCCCACATCGCGGCATCGTCGGCGAACGGATCGCCAAGCGCAAGCGTATCGCGCACCGTGCCGGCCAGCAGCGCGGCATCCTGTGGGGCCCAGCCGAACGTCGCGCGACGGAGAGCGAGCGGGATGGCGGCAATGTCGGTCCCGTCGATGAACGCCGTCCCCGCCGACACCGCGCGCAAACCGAGCAGGCCTTCGACGAGCGTCGTCTTGCCCGTTCCCGACGCGCCAATCAGCGCAACGCGCGCGCCAGCGGGCAAATGCGTACCGAGCAGAGCGAGCGACGGCGCGGCACCACAATTGGCCACCTGCTCCTCCGCCACCGCGACGGGTAGCAACTCGTTGAGCCGCGCGGTCGCCTCGCGCACCGCGCTGCGCTGCGCGAGGCTGCGCAGCACCGGTCCTGCACCGTCGATCGTCATCACCGCCGCCAATGCGCACAGCGCCGCGATCGGTGCGACCGACGGGCCTGCAAGCAGCAACGCCGACACGCCCGCCATGCCGAGGGCCACCGCCTGGATGAAGTCAAACCAGCCCGAGACGCCGGCCTGAGCGCGCTGCACCTCGGCGAGACGCAGGCTGCAAGCATCGACCGTCGCCATCGCCGCCGCCTCGATGCCGTAGCAACGCAGTTCCGCGGCCGCATCGGCCACGCCGGCGAACGCATCCTTTAGCGCGCCGCTCGCGCGTTGCACCTCGCGTCCCGGCGCTTCGAGACGCCGGGCAAGAACGGTGGCGAGCGCCAAAACGCCTGCCAGGCACAAGCCGAGCGCCAATGCGGGACGCCAGCCCCCAAGCGCGCACAAGAGCAGACCGCTCGACAACGCCGTGATCATACCCGGCACGGCGGACAGCCGGACGAACTGTGCCTCGACGACCGACACGTCCTGAACGATGCGCGCGGTCGCCTCGCCCTGCGTCAGCGCCAGAGCATGGTCCGCCGGGCCCGATGCGAGACCGAGGAACAAAGCGGGGCGGATGCGGGCGAGCGCGCCGAACGCCGCGTCGTGGCTGGCGAGCCGCTCGCCATACCGCCCGGCGGTCCGAAGGATCGCGAGCAGGCGGATCCCCGCGCTGGGGAGCATGTAGTTGAACCCCTGCGCGGCGATCGTGCCCGCGAGCCCCGCAACCGCGGCGGCGGTGATGAACCATCCCGACAGCCCGAGCAGCACGACCGAGGCCAGCGCGACGACCGCGGCATAGCCGCTCGCGCGCCACAGACGTCGACGCTGACGACGCCGCTCGCCAGCGATCAGCGTATCGAACGCCGTCATGCGATTTCTCCCAGATCGACGACGACATCGGCGATCGCGGCGAGCCTTGCGCTATGCGTCGCGATGATCGTGGTACGCCCGGCGCAGGCGTGCGCAATCACCTCGATCAGGCGCGCCTCGGCGTCCGCATCGAGATGCGCGGTCGGCTCGTCGAGCAGCATGACGGGCGCCGGCTTCAACAGCGCGCGCGCAAGCGCGATCCGCCGCCGCTCGCCACCCGATATCCCGCCGCCCCGCGCATCGATCGCCGCGCCCAGTCCGCCGCGTGCCAGCACCATCGGCGACAGTCCGGCGACCCGCGCGACCTCGCCGATCCGCTCGGGCGACGCCGTCGGATCCGCGAGCGCAATGTTCGAGCCGATCGTCCCCGGCAGGATCAGCGGCGACTGGCCCGCCCACGCGGCGATCGGCGCGATGCTGGCGATCTCGGCGAGGTCGTGGTCGCCGATCGAAACACGCCCCCCGGACAAGGGGGCGAGGCCGAGCAGCAGATAGAGCAGGCTGCTCTTGCCGCTTCCCGAGGGGCCGATCAGCGCGACGATCGTCCCCGCGCGGACCTCGAACGAGACGTCCAACACGGCGGCGCGGTCCTGCCCGTCATAGCGGACCGATACGGAGTCGAAGCGGATCGACGGCAGCGTCCTGGGCCAAGTCGGCACGACCGTCGCGGGCGCCACGCTCGCCTGCTCGACTGAGGCCAACCGCTCGGCCGCGGTCTCCGCCGCCTGCCGATCGTGATAGGCCGCCGCGAGACGGCGCATCGGCGCGTAGAATTCGGGCGCAAGCGCGAGCACGAAGAACGCGCGGCCGAGCGTCAGCGTCTCGGGAACCGGGAACGGCAGCAGACCCAGCAGGTTGAACCCGGCATAGACCGCGACCAGCGCGACCGACAGCGCCGCGAAGAACTCGAGCGCGCCCGACGACAGGAAGGCGACACGCAGCACGCCCAGCGTCCGCCGCGCGAGATCCTCGGACGCCTCGCCAAGCGCACGCGCCTCGCGCGCTTCCGCGCGAAACGCGAGCACGATCGGCAGCGCGCCGATCCGGTCCGCAAACACCCCCGAAAGCCGGGCGAGTGCGACGAACTGGCGTCGCGATGCGTCCGCGGCGGCGCCGCCCGCGAGGATCATCGCCGCGACGAACGGGAAGACCGTCGCCATCAGGATCGCCGCCGCGATCGGGCTGGCGACTGCGGTCGCGGCGAGCACGATCAGCGGCGCGATCGACGCCGCGATCCGCGCGGGCAGGAAGCGCGCGACATAGCCGTCGATCGCATCGACCTCGTCGACCGCGGCGCTCATCAGCGTGCCCGTCGTGGCGTCCGATCCGGGCGATCGGTGGAGCGCCGCGGTGACGATCCGCCGCCGCAACCGGGTCTTCGCCCGATACGCACCACGCGCGCCGACACGTGCCGCCAGCATCGCGCAAACCCCGCGCCCGATCCCCGACGCGCCCGCCAGCACCGCCCAGGGCAGCATCGCCGAAACGCCCACCGGCACTGCGACGACCCCGCCGGCCAGTCCTGCCGCGAACCCGATCGCCGCCACCGTGTCGAGCACGAGCAGGCTCGTCGACGTCCGGACGCCCCCGCCGTCGGCGACCACCTCCTTGAGATAGGTTCTGGTGACGCGCGCGCGGTCTTTGGTGATACTGGTCATGTCCGCCGCCATCGGCGGGGCGCCAGTGCGCGTCTTTGACCGCGGTCAATGTTCGGGCCGCGGCCGGCGCCTAGATCGCGCTCCGGACATGACCTCCTTGGCCATGTGGGGAGCATCACTATGGACCTCGGGGTCATCGATCTGTCGCGGCTGCAATTCGCGCTGACCGCGTTGTACCATTTCCTGTTCGTGCCGCTGACGCTCGGGCTGTCGATGATGCTGGTCATCATGGAGGCCGTGTACGTCATGACGAACCGGCCGATCTGGCGCGTGATCACGCGGTTCTGGGGCCGCATCTTCGCGATCAACTTCGTACTGGGCGTCGCCACCGGGCTGACGATGGAATTCCAGTTCGGCACCAACTGGTCGTATTTTTCGCATTATGTCGGTGACATCTTCGGCGCGCCGCTCGCGATCGAGGGGCTGATGGCGTTCTTCCTCGAGGCGACGTTCGTCGGGCTGATATTCTTCGGCTGGGATCGCCTGTCGAAGCTCGGCCACCTGATCGTCACGTTCATGGTCGCGCTCGGCACCAATTTGTCGGCGCTGTGGATCCTGGTCGCCAACGGCTGGATGCAGAACCCGACCGGCGCGGTGTTCAACACCGACACGATGCGGATGGAAGTCAGCGATTTCGGCGCGGTGCTGTTCAACCCGATCGCGCAGGCCAAGTTCGTCCACACCGTCAGCGCGGGCTATGTCTGCGCCGCAGTCGTCGTGCTCGGAATCTCCGCCTTCTGGCTGCTCAAGGGACGCTACGTCGCGGTCGCGCGCCGTTCGATGACCGTCGCTGCGGCGTTCGGCCTTGCCGGATCGCTGTCGGTCGTCGTCCTCGGCGACGAGAGCGGTTACGCACTCACCGACAACCAGAAGATGAAGCTCGCCGCGATCGAGGCTGCCTGGCACACCGCCCCCGCTCCCGCCGGGCTGACATTGTTTGGTATACCCGACGTCGCCACGCGCGAGACGCGCTACGAGGTGCAGATCCCCTGGGTCCTCGGCCTAATCGCCACGCGCAGCCTCGACAAGGAGGTGACGGGGATGTCCGAACTGGTGCTCAAGGCGCAGGAGCGGATCACCTCGGGCGTCATCGCCTATGACGCGGTCGAGCATCTCAAGATCGACCGCACCGACGTCGGCCAGCGCGCGCGGTTCGAGGCGCACAAGCGCGACCTCGGCTATGCGCTGCTACTGAAACGCCACGTCGCCGACCCGCGCACGGCGAGCCCGCAGCTGATCGCCGCGACCGCGTGGGACGTGGTTCCCAACGTCCCACTGATGTTCTGGAGCTTCCGGATCATGGCGTTCATCGGCTTCTTCATGATCGCGTTGTTCGGCACCGCGTTCGTGCTGACCTCACTGCGGCTGCACACGCAGACTCGCTGGTTCTTGAAGCTGGCGGTCGTCGCGATCCCGTTGCCCTGGATCGCGATCGAGCTTGGCTGGATGCTCGCGGAGATCGGCCGTCAGCCCTGGGCGATCGAGGGCGTGCTGCCGACGTTCCTGGCCGCATCGTCGCTGACCCGCGGGGTGTTGTGGGCGACGATCATCGGCTTCACCGCTCTCTACGGCACGCTCGCGGTGATCGAGGTGCGACTGATCCTCGCGACGATCCGCAAGGGACCGCTCGAGCATGACGAGGATCCGCAGCTTGCGCCCGACCCAGCGGCGGCCGCCCCCGCCCCCGCCCCCGCCCTCACCGCCTGATTGGAGACATGACGATGTTCGATTATGAAACGCTGCGTCTGAGCTGGTGGGGGTTGCTTGGCGTGCTGCTGATCGGGTTCGCGCTGACCGACGGCTTCGACCTTGGCGTCGCAGCGCTGCTCCCGTTCGTCGGACGCACCGACGCCGAGCGGCGGATGGTGATCAACGCGATCGGCCCGACCTGGGAGGGCAACCAGGTGTGGTTCATCCTCGCGGGCGGCGCGATTTTCGCGGCATGGCCGTTCGTCTACGCGATCAGCTTCTCGGGCTTCTATTTGGCGATGTTCCTCGTGCTGGCGGCGCTGATCCTGCGTCCGGTCGGATTCAAATATCGGTCCAAGCGACCCGATGCCGCATGGCGGTCGCGCTGGGACTGGGCCTTGTTCGTCGGCGGGTTCGTGCCTGCGCTCGTGTTCGGCGTGGCTGTAGGCAACGTGCTGTCGGGTGCGCCCTTCCGCCTCGACAGCGACCTGCGCGCCTTCTTCGACGGCAGCTTCCTCGGACTGTTCACGCCGTTCACGCTGTTGTGCGGGCTGCTGTCGGTGGCCATGCTCGTCCTGCACGGCAGCGCATGGCTGGCGATCAAGGTTGAGCACGGCGCGGTGCATGATCGCGCGCGTACGTTCGGGACGGTCGCCGGACTCGCCTCGCTCGTGCTGTTCGCGATCGGCTGGGCGTTCGTCGCCTATGGCGATATCGGCTACCACATCGTCGGCGCGATCGATCCGGCAGGCCCGTCCAATCCGTTGCGCACCACGAGCGAAGTGGCGCGAGGCGGCTGGCTCGTCAATTACGGCCTCCATCCCTGGATGATGATCGCCCCCCTGCTCGGCTTCGGTGGCGCAGCGCTCTCCGTGTTCGGCATCCGCCGCGGATCGGAAATCGCCGCCTTCGCCGGGTCGTCCGCCTCGGCGATCGGCATCATCGCGACCGTCGGGCTGTCGATGTTCCCGTTCATCCTGCCATCGAGCATCGACTCGCACTCCAGCCTCACCGTCTGGAACGCATCGTCGAGCGCCAGGACGCTCGGCATCATGCTGGTCGTCACCGTCGTGTTCCTGCCGATCGTGCTCGCCTACACCGCCTGGGCGTACAAAGTGATGTTCGGCCGCGTGACGACGCAGCAGGTCGCGACCAACCCCGACTTCTACTGACCCCGAACATCAAGGACATCTGATCATGTGGTATTTCACCTGGATCCTCGGCCTCGGACTCGCGCTCGGCTTCGGCATCCTCAACGGCATCTGGCACGAATTCCACCTACCGATCGAAGACGATGCGGACGTCCCCACAAACTCGTAACGGCAGCCAAAGAATTCGGGCGGGTATTGTGGTCGCCTGCACTATAGCCGGCGGATGGCTCACATCGATATCTGTACGGATTGCGCGATCCGCGACCAGGCCCTGTGCAGCAGTCTCAGCGACAATGAGCTGACCACGCTGAATACACTGGGCCGCCGTCGCACGATCACGCGCGGCCAGACTCTGATCTGGGCGGGCGATGAGAGTATCATCTGCGCCAATTTGTTGTCGGGGGTCCTCAAGCTGGTGGCGGCGACGCCCGATGGTCGCGAGCAGATCGTCGGGCTGCTATATCCGGCGGATTTCGTGGGCCAGCCCTATGCCGGCCAGGCCGACTTCACGATCACCGCGCTGACCGATGCCGAGCTGTGCATCTTCCCGCGCGACGCGTTTGAACGCGTGCTGGAGGATCACGCGCGGATGGAGCGGCTGTTGCTGCAACGGACGCTGGCGGCGCTCGGTGTCGCACGCACGCGGATCGCGTCACTCGCGCGTCAATCCGCGCAGGAGAAGATCGCGGGCTTCCTCCTCGACATGGCGTCGCGCGCCACCGCGAGCGGGTGCCGCGCGACGTCGGACGCACCGATGACGTTCGACCTGCCGCTGACGCGCGGACAGATCGCCGACGTGCTGGGACTGACGATCGAGACGGTCAGCCGCCAGATGACCCGACTGAAGATCGCCGGCATCATCGCCCTGCCGGGCGGCCGCGCAGTCACGATTTCCGACGAACGCGCGCTGCAGGATCGCGCCGAAGCCGCCTAACCCGCCTGCCGCGCGCAAAGCCCGTCGACGAGCATCGCGCGTGCGCTGCGGCTGAGCCGTCCGGTGCCAAGCGTCAGGATCGCCAGCTCGGTAAAGTCCATCGTCAGCCGGCTGCTGTCGAAAACGCCGCGCAACATATAGCCGAACGCTTCCGCACAGGGCTGCCATAGCTCGGACGTCGATAGCTCGGACAGCACCGCGAGGACGTTCGTCCGCATGGATCGCATCGCTCAGGCGCCGCGCCCGTACCCGCCAGAGCAGCGCTTTGGTCAGCGGATCGCTCAGGTCGCGCGCGAACAGTGTGTCGATTACCGCAGCCTCTTCCCGGTCATGGCTGGCGACCACCGCGCGCAGGCTCCGCCGCAACGCCGCTGCGTCGGAGGGTCGATCGGGGAGTGCGTCGGCGCAGGCTTCGAGGCTGTCGCACACCTCACGAAGGCGGGCGTGATCAGCGACGATCGCGGCGAGATCGGTGTCCTGGATGACAGGCCGCCGCCGCACGAACGGTACGACTAATCCGCCGAATTCGTCATGCTCGATCATCGCGGCTCTCCATGCCGCCACTGTGCACGGCACCCGGTCCCCGACATTGACGGCGATCAAACCGCACCGGTCACAGCCGCGCCGCCTCCGACTACATCTGCTGTTGCTAACATGCGCTCACCACTGAACAGCAATCCCGTCAGAATTCGTTCCAACCTTGCGTTGTCCCGGCATAGCGAACCGGGCGACCATACTTCGCGAATGCCTGTTGGACATCGCGCCGTGCGATCGCGGCGGCCAGCGCGTCACGCAACCGCTTTTGAAACGCAGTCTGCGACGTTTTCGTGTCGAACGTGATCAACAGGGCCAGCGCGCCGTGGCGCGCTTCGTTGTCGCCCAGCCGAAGCTTGATAAGGTCGGCGATCGCCCCGACGTCGTTCCGACATGCGGCAGCCTGGGTGGCGGCGCTCCAGTTGTTCTGCGGCGTCTTCGCAATGTTCGCCTCGACCGCCTCGGCCTCCGCCACGCGACCCAGTGCACGCAACGCACAGCTCCTGGTCGTCCAGACCCACATCCGGCCATAGTCGCTCAAGCCGGTCGCATGGCGCGTGTCGAGGTCGGTCACGCTGGCCAGCCCCGCATCGAACCGTCCCGCCTGAACGACGATCTCCGCGCGATTTATGGCGAACGACACCAGTTCGGGATAGCGGTCGAGACCCAGTGCCAGCACACCGTCCAATGCCGCGATCGCCACGTCACCGCGACCGAGCGCTGACAGATTGCTCGCATATTCGTTGACCAGCCAGAATGCGTCGGTTCCCACGATCTCGATCTGCGCCGTGTCGCTCGCCAACGCCTTGCCGGCGTCCAGCGCCTCCTGGAAGTGGCCAAGTGCACGCAGCGTCTGCATCCGATAGGTCATCGCAGCATAGTCTTTTGGCGCCGCGGTGGAGACCGCAGCAGCGCGCGCTGCCTCGCGTTCGAGGCTCTTGCGAAACCGATCGCCGCCAATTCGGTCTATGTCCGGCCAGAGCGCCTGGTGACGGTTGTCGATCGCCATCGTCAGCAATGCCTCGGTGGGCGGATCTTTCGCCAGCCCGCGGCGCGCTTCGACGATATTCCCCCTCACACTGTGCGCCGCAATCGCGCAGCCCAGCATGCTGTTGCCAAAATCCGTCCTCGGATCCTGCTGCCACCCGCCCTTGTCGAGCGTCATGCACAACGATTCACGTGCCGCCTCTCGTTTCTCCGGTGCGAGTGCGATTATCTTTTGCAGCGCCAGCTGGATCAATCGCTTGTCCAGCGTGCCGATCTCCTTCGGCTGGACCGCGATCGTCCGCTCTAGCGCTTTGACGAAGGACTCAGCCGTTCCCAAGTCGAGTTCATAGCCGAGCCACAGGCGATAGACCGGCGGATTGCCGTCATATTGCGCCGTGGCGGATTGCAGTGCGGCGAACGCCGCCTGGGGGCGGCGCAGGTCGCTGAGGATGGCCCCCTTCAAACCGTCGATCAGACCGGCTGCGGCGGAGGGATGCGGCACCTTGCCGGACGCCGTCGACAGCAGTGCCAGCGCTTCGAGATTGGTGGACTGTTCGTTCTTCTGCGTGAGCGCGACCGCCTTTTCCATGTCGGCCTTGATCGGTGCCCAGGTCGCGGCGTCGACACCCTTTGGCGCGAACGCGGTGTGGGGGGATTTCTCCAGGTAGAACTCGATCCCCGCATTGTCCTTGATCTGATCCGACAACGCATAGACCTCGGCGGCGCCGCTCGCCGGGACGGCATCGCGCGTGCCGGTATCGAGCCGGTAGATCACGCGCAGGCCGTCGGGTAGCGCGGTGGTCTTCCGGGAGAACGTCATGGCCCCGGCCCGTGCGTCCAGATCGTCGAGCGACGTGAGCACGCGATCCTTGACGCGAAGCTCGATCGTCTGATCGTTCGCCAGATCGGTCGGTAGCGCAAGCGGCTGCATGCGCGGGTTGGACTGTCGCGCGGGGAGAACATTCTGCACGATATAGGCGCGCGTGGTCAGCTTGGCGGGGATGCCGGCCTTGCCGAACGCGTCGCGTGGCATCGTGTAATTCTCGTTCAACGTCAGGATGTTGCGGTCGCGATCGTCGATCAGCTCCAGCGTCTTGCTCTCGACGAGCCCCGGGAACCGATCATGGTAGAATTCCAGGTTCGCATCCGAGATGGCTTTGACGGATCCGTTGGCCCAGCGTGCGCGCATCGAATCGGCGCGTGCGTCGGTAAACCGCGTCTCGACGTGGAGCCGCAACGGGATGTCCGCCGTCTCGTCCACCGCAAACTGCTCGAGCACAGTCACGCGCCCCGCGCGGTCGCCATAGCCGTCGATATGCTCCAGCGCGGTCTGCTCCGCGCGGATCGGCAGCGCATAGCCGAGATCGGAAGGCACGATGCCGCGCCCCGTCCCACCGCGATGCGTACCGGTAGGATCGAGCCACAGGACCTTGCCGTCGATCACGATGCGGACGATGACATGATCGAACACGAGCGGGGACGGCAAACGATCGGGAAGCCGCTCACCGCCGGTCGTCGACACGAGCGTCGGAACCGCATCGATGCCAAGGCGACGCAGCGCCACCGCGAGCAGCAGGCTTTTGTCCTTGCAATCGCCATAGCCCCGCGCGAGCACGATCGCCGGACGGCGCGGCACGTAGGATCCCTCGCCCAGTTCTTCCCCGACGTACCGGATATTGTCCTGCACGAACCGGACCGCGGCGGTCAGTCGATCGGCTGGCGCGGGAGAGGCCTTGGCGATGGCGTCGAGCCGGGCGGCAAAGGCACCGGGCAGGCTCTCGTCGCCCTGATACAGCGCCGTCGCCCAGCGGGCGAGTTCGGCCCAGTCCGTCATTGTCGATATATCGACCCGCCCCCATTGGAACGTGCCCGGGGGTACGTCCTCCTCGCCGCGCACCGCCGGCGGATCCGTGACGATCCACTCCCATTCCGTACCTGCTGCGATCCTACGCGGGGGAAAGGTCACATCGCTGTTCAGCGCCTTGAACCGGGGCGTCGTCCCGGCGGGCCATACGAAACGCAGCGCGCGCGTCGCCAGCGGGTCGGAAAAGCGTTGCGACAGATGATAGAATGCGTGGCCGGGCCAAAGCGCCGTACGCGTGTGGATCGTCGTCGCGTAATCGACCACGTCACCGACCCGGACGTCCCGCAGGTTCGCGATCGCCCTCAGCGTCCCCGTGACGATACCGTCCTTGAGGCTGTCTTCGCGCTCGACGATCCGAAACTTCGTGTCCTGCGTCAGGTCGATGATCTTCCCGTCGCGGATCAGGTGGATGAACGTGATCCCAGCGGTTTCGAACGCGGGGTCGAACGACAGCGCTATCTGGCCGGCGGATTCGAGCCCGCTGCGGTCGGTCACCTTCGTCGCGGTCCGAAACCAGTCGTCATGACCATCGGCGCGCGTCCGGTGCTGTTCGTCGAGCAACAGGAATGCGATGCCGCTCTGCGCGTTTGCCACCCGGGCTGTGGTCGCCTCCGGGATCGTCCGCTCGCGTATCCATACAGGTTCGGCTTCGATCGCGACGATGGGCGCGGACGCGGTCTTCGCCGCGTGACCGTCATCCGCCGCTTGCGCGGCACCGGCGGCGACGCCCGACGTCAGCAAAAGGAATGACAATACGCGATACGACCGTGTGAATGTTTTCACGCCTGTAACTGCCCCCGCTATGCCCCGGACATCAGCTATGACACGCCACGATCTGTTGCAAGCTGCCTCGGATCGGCATCGGTGAATACTATCCAGCTTTAGTGAAACCCATGTTCGAAAATCGGGGAATAGGCCCAATTATTTTACGAAAGCTTGCGAGCGGTGCGGGAAGAATAGAACCACGCGAGCAGGCATCACCCGATTGCGCGGGACGCGACGATATCAAAAGCGATCAACGATGGAGCTCGGTGTACGCGCGCAGTCGGACCCGTTCTGTCGACGCGCTCTCGCCATCGCGAACGGTGCGGCATAAGACCGCGTCATGCGCATCGCGATCATCGATACCAGCACCACGCGCGCCGCCATCATCTCCGATGGTCTGCGCGAGGCGGGGCTCGACGACATCGTCGTGATCGACGGTACGCCGGGAATGGTCGCCGCACTCGAGAAGGCCGCGCCCGAAGTGGTGCTGATCAACCTCGAAAACCCGAGCCGCGACGTGCTCGAGGAGTTTTTCGCGGTATCGCGCGCGCTCGCCCGCCCGATCGCGATGTTCGTCGACCAGAGCGATGCCGAGTCCACCGCCGCCGCGGTCGACGCCGGGGTCTCGGCCTATATCGTCGACGGGCTTGCCAAGCAGCGGATCAAGCCCGTCATCGATCTCGCGATCCGGCGCTTCCAGGCGTTCGCGCGGTTGCAGGCCGAACTGCACGAGGCCCGCAGCGCGCTCGCCGACCGCACCACGATCGACCGCGCCAAGGCAATCCTGATGAAACGCCGCGGCATCGACGAGCCGACCGCGTACGGCCTGCTCCGCGCGCAGGCGATGCGATCCAACCGCCGGATCGCCGAGATCGCCGATGCGATCATCACGAGCGACACGCTCATGGGAGATTTGTGATGGCGCTCGACCGGGTCCGCATCGGCTTCCTGCCGCTGGTCGATGCCGCGCTGCCGATCCTCGCGCGCGAACGCGGGTTCGCCGAGGCCGAAGGGCTCGAGATCGAGCTGGTCCGCGACATGACCTGGGCGACGGTGCGCGACCGTCTGCTCTACGGCCATACCGACGCCGCGCACATGGTCGCGCCGCTGGCGATCGCCACCGCGCTGGGACGCGGGCGGCCCGCTGTGCCGATGGCGGTGCCGTTCGTGCTGGGGCTCAACGGCAACGCGATCACGCTGTCGCTGCCGCTCGCCGCGCAGGTGATGGAGGGCGACGCGCTCGGCGATCCGGCGGTGCTGGGCGCGCGGCTGAAGGCGGTCGCGACCGCGCGCGCATCGGCGGGGCGCCGTCTCCGGTTCGGCGTGGTACATCGCTATTCGAGCCATAACTACATGCTGCGCTACTGGCTGGCGGCGGTCGGCATCCGCCCAGATACCGACGTCGAGATCGTCACCACCAGCCCGCCCTTTGCGGCGGATGCGCTGGCGGCGGGCGAGGTCGACGGGATCTGCGTCGGCGAGCCGTGGAACGGCGTCGCGGTCGATCGCGGCGTCGGCCGTATCGCCTTGGTCACTGCGCAGGTCTGGCGGCGCGGCGTCGAAAAGGTGCTGGCGATGCGCGCGGCGACGTTGGTCGAGCGCGGCGACGTCGTCCACCGGCTGATCCGCGCGCTCCACGCCGCCGCCGCGCAGTTCGTCGATCCCGCCACGCGCGAGGACAATGCGGCGATCCTGGCGCGCGCGGCGTATCTCGATGCGCCGGTCGATGCGGTGGCGCGCGCGATCGGCGATCAGGTCCGGCTGGTGCAGGACGCGGTGCCGATCCACGTGCCCGACTTCATGTTCCAGTACCGCGAGGCGGCGAACTTCCCGTGGCGCAGCCAGGCGGCGTGGCTGTATTCGCAGATGGCACGCTGGGACGGCACGCCGTTTTCGGCCCAAGAGGCGGATGTCGCGCAAGGCGTGTTCCGTCCGGACGTGTATCGCACCGCGCTGGCGGGGTCGGACGCGCCGCTGCCCAATGCGAGCTCGAAGCTGGAGGGCGCGATCGGCGCGGAGGGTATCGGCGCGGGATCGACGCAGGGTCGGCTGATCCTCGGGCGCGACGCGTTCTTCGACAGGCGCGCGTTCGATCCGGACGATATCGAAGGGTATCTGGCCGGGTTGCCGTAAAAGGCAAACGCTGGCCCCCTCACCTGTTCTCCCGCGAAGGCGGGAGCCCAGTCCGGGTCCCCGCCTTCGCGGGGACACACTGGGGGGATGACGACGATAGCCGGGTCGCCAAACCCAAATCTGCTGCATCTGCGAAATGACGCTTGCGCGATAAAGCCACTTGGGTCATCTTCGCATCGTCCGGCAAGGGAGTCGGACACGAAATCATCGCGAGACCGGTTCCAACGAAGGGGCCCGACCGCGTAGGACGATCCACCGATCGTCCATAGGCAACGAAGCCGCTCCGATGCGTCCGCAAGGTCGCCGTCGGGGCGGCTTTTTCTTTGTCCATCGCAGATGGGGGACCAACCATGTTGTTCGCATCGCCGGGTATCGACACCGCCGCGCCCAAGGCCACCCGGATCGACCTGTTCAGCGCCGCAACCCCGCAGATGCGCGCGTTCCATGTCACGTGGCTCGCATTCTTCGTGTGCTTCTTCGCGTGGTTCGCAGCCGCACCGCTGATGCCGCTGATCAAGGCCGAGTTCGGCCTCAGCAAGGATCAGATCGCCAACATCAATATCGCCGCGGTCGCCGTCACGATCCTGGTGCGGCTGGTGGTCGGGCCGCTCTGCGACCGGTTCGGCCCGCGCCGCACCTATAGCTGGCTGCTCCTGCTCGGCGCGATCCCGGTGTTCGGGCTCGCGTTCGCGCAGACCTATGAAGCGTTCCTGGTCTTCCGCCTCGCGATCGGCGCGATCGGCGCGTCGTTCGTCATCACCCAATATCATACGAGCGTGATGTTCGCGCCCAACGTCGTCGGCACCGCCAACGCGACCGTCGGCGGCTGGGGCAATGCGGGCGGCGGCGCGGCGCAGAGCCTGATGCCGCTGGTCGTCGCAGCATTGGTCGGGCTCGGTGTCGAGCACGCCTTCGGCTGGCGCGCGGCGATGTTCGTACCCGGCGTGGCGATGGTCGCGATGGCGTTCGTCTATGCGCGCTACACGCAGGACACACCGCAGGGCGACATCGTCGACCTCCGCGCGGCGGGGATCGAACTCGACGGCGGCAAGGCGACGGGCATGGCGATCCTTCGCCGCGCCGCCGCGAATTACCGGACCTGGATGCTCGCCGCGACGTACGGCGCGTGTTTTGGGGTGGAGATCTTCATTCATAATATTGCCGCAAGTTATTATGTCGAACGGTTCGGGCTTTCGCTGACGAGCGCCGGGCTGGCGGCGGGGATTTTCGGCGGGCTGGCACTGTTCGCGCGCGCGCTCGGCGGGATCGCCAGCGACCGGATTGCGCTCAAAAAAGGGCTCGACGGCCGCGCGCTGCTGCTGTTCGCGCTGATGCTCGGCGAGGGCGTCGGGCTGGTGCTGTTCGGCCATGCAGGCAGCGTGATGCTCGCGATCCTGGCGATGACGATGTTCGGGTTGTTCACGCATATGGCGTGCGGCGCGACCTATGCGCTGGTGCCGTTCGTCGATCGCAAGGCGCTCGGCGGCGTCGCCGGGATCATCGGCGCCGGCGGCAACATCGGCGCGGTCGCGGCGGGGTTCCTCAACAAGGCATCGGCGAGCCCTCAGCAATGCCTGATCATCCTCGGCTACATCGTCGCGGGCACCGCGGTCTGCGCGCTCGCCGTCCGCTTCTCCGCCACGCACAAGTCGGACGAGCGCGCGCTGCTCGACGCGGCGCTCGACGCGCGACGGCGCAGCGACCGCACGTCGAACCACGCCATCCCCGCCTGACGCCCCCTCCCCGGCTCCAACCCGACTGGACGATCTGATGGACCACCAAACCCCCTCCCCCCACGATACCCGCGAACACCTCATCGTGATTGGCAACGGCATGGCCGGCTGTCGCGCGGTCGAGGAGTTGATCGCGCGCGACCCGACCCGCTACCGCGTGACGATCTTCGGCGCCGAGCCGCACGTGAACTATAACCGCATCATGCTGTCGCCGGTGCTGGCGGGCGAGAAGACGTTCGAGCAGATCGTCATCAACGATCATGCCTGGTACGCGACCAACACGATCGACCTGGTGACGGGCGATCCGGTGCAGGCGATCGACCGCGCGGCGAAGACCGTCACCGCACGGTCGGGGCTGAGCGTGTCGTACGATAAGTTGCTGATCGCGACCGGCTCCGATCCGTTCATCATCCCCGTCCCCGGCAAGGACCTGCCCGGCGTGATCTCGTTCCGCGACATGGCCGATGTCGACCACATGCTCGAGGCGGCCGGCAAGGGTGGCGCGGCGATCGTCATCGGCGGCGGGCTGCTCGGGCTGGAGGCGGCGCACGGCCTCACGCTGCGCGGCATGAAGGTGACGGTGATCCACCTGATGCCGACGCTGATGGAACGCCAGCTCGACGAGGCGGCAGGGTGGCTGCTGAAATCGGCACTGGAGGCGCGCGGCCAGACCATCCTGACCGAAGCCAACACGGCCGAGATCGTCGGCGACACGCATGTCGAGGGCGTGCGGCTCAAGGACGGCACGCTGATCCCCGCGAGCCTTGTCGTCATGGCGGTCGGCATCCGCCCTTCCGTCGCCCTCGCGCGCGACGCCGGGCTGGAGATCGGCCGCGGGATCAAGGTCGACGACCACATGGTCACCAGCGACCCGTCGATCCTCGCGGTCGGCGAATGCGTCGAGCATGACGGCAATGTCTACGGCCTCGTCGCGCCGCTGTGGGACATGTGTCGCGCGCTCGCCGACGGGCTGACCGACAGCCACACCGGCTATCGCGGATCGGTGACCTCGACCAAGCTGAAGGTCGCCGGGCTCGACGTGTTCTCGGCGGGCGACTTCTCGGGCGGTGCCGGCGCGGAGGACATCGTCCTGCGTGATGCGTCACGCGGCATCTACAAGCGCGTCGTGGTGAAGGACGACCGGATCGTCGGCACCGTGCTGTACGGCGATACCAGCGACGGCGGCTGGTATTTCGACCTGCTCAAGCGGCGCGAGGATATCTCCGCCGTGCGCGACATGCTGATCTTCGGTCAGGCCTACGCAGCGGGAGGGGCGCAGGCGGACCCTAAGGCGGCCGTTGCGGCGCTCTCCGACGATGCGGAGATCTGCGGCTGCAACGGCGTCAGCAAGGGACAGGTCGTCGCGTGCATCGGCGCGGGCAACGCGACGCTCGACGCGGTCCGCGCGACCTGCAAGGCTTCCGCATCGTGCGGGTCGTGCACGGGTCTCGTCGAGACGCTGCTCGCGGTCACATTGGGCGATGAGTATTCGGGCGAGCGTGCGGTGAAGACGGTGTGCAAATGCACCAGCTTCGGCCACGACGACGTCCGCCGCGAGATCGTCGCGCAGGGCATGCGATCGATCCCCGAAGTGATGCAGAAGATGAGCTGGTCGACGCCCGACGGGTGCTCGTCGTGCCGGCCCGCGCTCAATTACTATCTGCTCTGCGCGCTGCCCGGCGACTATAAGGACGACCAGCAGAGTCGGTTCGTCAACGAACGGGTGCACGCCAACATCCAGAAGGACGGCACCTATTCGGTGGTGCCGCGGATGTGGGGCGGGCTCACCAACCCGCGCGAGTTGCGCGCGATCGCCGACGTCGTCGAGAAATACGACGCGCCGATGGTCAAGGTGACGGGCGGCCAGCGGCTCGACATCTTCGGGATCAAGAAGGAGGATCTGCCCGCGGTCTGGGCGGATCTCAACGCCGCCGGGATGGTCAGCGGGCACGCGTACGGCAAGAGCTTGCGGACCGTGAAGACGTGCGTCGGGTCGGACTGGTGCCGGTTCGGGACTCAGGATTCGACCGGGCTCGGCGTCAAGGTCGAGCAGATGACCTGGGGATCGTGGATGCCGCACAAGTTCAAGATCGCGGTGTCGGGCTGTCCGCGGAACTGCGCCGAGGCGACGATCAAGGATTTCGGCGTGGTCTGCGTCGACAGCGGCTATGAGCTGTCGGTCGGCGGCAATGGCGGGATGAAGGTCCGCGCGACCGATTTCCTGTGCAAGGTCGCGACCGAGGAAGAGGCGATGCATTACTGCGCGGCCTTCATCCAGTTGTTCCGCGAGGAGGCGCGCTATCTCGAGCGCACCGCGCCGTGGATCGAGCGGATCGGCGTCGCCTATATCCGCGAGCGGATCGCCGACGATGCCGAGGGTCGCGATGCGCTGGCGGCACGGTTCCTGTTCTCGCAACGGTTCACGCAGGACGATCCCTGGGCGGCGCGCGCGGCAGGCGAACATCGCGAACAGCATGCGCCGATGGCGCGCTTCACGCCGCTGGATGCAACGCCCATCGCTCTCGGGAAGGAAATGGCATGATCGGCGAATGGCTCGATATCGGCTGGGTCGACGAGATCCCGGTCCGCGGCAGCCGCACGGTGCAGGTCACCGGTGGCGACGACATCGCGGTGTTCCGCACCGGCGACGGCCGTGTCTACGCGCTCGCCGATCGCTGCCCGCACAAGGGCGGGCGGCTGTCGCAGGGGATCGTGCACGGCGGCGCGGTGGCGTGCCCGTTGCACAATTGGCGGATCGCGTTGGATACAGGCGAGGCGCTGGGCGAGGACAAGGGGTGTACGCCGGTGATTCCGGTGAAGGTGTCGGGGGGGCGCGTGCTCCTGTGCCGCGCCTCGACGATGAAGGCCGCGGCGTGATCCTCCCCGGCACGGGGAGGGGGACCGCCGCAGGCGGTGGAGGGGGGCCTCCACGAAGCGAGACGCCTGCGGGAGGGCCCCCTTCACGGAGCGAAACGCCTGCGGAAGCCCCCCTCCACCATCCTTCGGATGGTCCCCCTCCCCGTACCGGGGAGGATATCCGCACGACCTGCGCCTATTGCGGAGTCGGCTGTGGCATCCTCGCGACGCCCACCGGTGAGCGCAGCGTCACGATCAAGGGCGACCCCGACCACCCCGCGAACACCGGCAAGCTCTGCTCCAAGGGCACCCACCTCGGCGAGACGATCGGGCTCGAAGGCCGCCTCCTCACGCCGATGATCGGCCAGCGCCGTGCGTCATGGGACAAGGCGCTCGACCTCGTCGCCAGACGCTTCCGCGACACGATCGCGCAGCACGGGCCGAACAGCGTCGCCTTCTACGTCTCGGGCCAGTTGCTGACCGAGGATTATTATGCCGCCAACAAGCTGATGAAGGGTTTTATCGGCTCGGCCAACATCGACACCAATTCGCGCCTCTGCATGGCGAGCGCGGTCGCCGGGCACATGCGCGCGTTCGGCGAGGATATCGTGCCCGCGAGCTACGACGATCTCGACGTCGCCGACCTGATCGTGCTGGTCGGGTCGAATACCGCCTGGTGCCACCCGATCGTCTATCAACGCATCCGCGCGCGATGCGAGGCCGGCGCGAAGCTCGTCGTGATCGACCCGCGCCGGACCGAGACCGCGGACGAGGCCGATCTGCATCTCGCGATCCGGCCCGGCACCGACGTCGCGCTGATGAACGGCCTGCTCGCCTGGTGCCGCGACGCGGGCGTGATCGATCACGACTATCTCGCGCGTCACGTCGCGACACCCGACGCGTTCTGGGACCAGGTCGGCGAGGGCAGCGACCTGTGGTCGGTGGCGCGCACCTGCGACGTTTCGCCGCAGGATCTCAGGCGTTTCTTCGAACTGTTCGCCGCGACGCCGAAAACCGTAACGATGTTCAGCCAGGGCGTGAACCAGTCGCTGTCGGGCACCGATCAGGTCAACGCGATCACCAATCTTCACCTCGCGACCGGCCGCATCGGCAAGCCGGGTGCGGCCCCCTTCTCGATCACCGGCCAGCCCAACGCGATGGGCGGTCGCGAGGTCGGCGGGCTCGCCTCGTCGCTTGCCGCACATATGGATTTCGCGCCCGAGAACGTCGCGCGTGTCGGCCGGTTCTGGGCCGCGCCCAACATGGCGACCAAGCCGGGACTAAAGGCGGTCGACCTGTTCCGCGAGCTCGGCAACGGCCGGATCAAGGCGCTCTGGGTGATGGCGACCAACCCGGCGGTCTCGATGCCCGATGCCGGCCGCGTCCGCGAGGCGCTGGCCGCGTGCCCGTTCGTCGTCGTCTCCGACGTGGTCGAGGTGACCGACACGTCGGTCCACGCGCATGTCCGCCTGCCCGCCGCCGCCTGGGCCGAGAAGGACGGCACCGTCACCAATTCGGACCGCACGATCAGCCGACAGCGCGCGTTCCTGGCTGTTCCCGGCGAGGCGAAACCCGATTGGTGGATCGTCTCGCAGGTCGGGCGGCGGATGGGGTGGAAGAGCGCCTTCCCCTATGATCGCCCCGCCGAGATCTGGCGCGAACATTGCCGGCTGTCGGCGTACGAGAATAACGGCGCGCGGCTGTTCGCGCTGCCCGGTCATGCGGCCAAGGGCAATGCCGAGTACGACGCGATGGCGCCGTTCCGCTGGGGCGGCACGCCGTTCGCCGATGGCCGGTTCTCGACGCCGGACGGCCGCGCGCGGCTGGTGCCGGTCGTGCAGAAGGCGGTTGCCGCGCCGCTCGCGAAATGGCCGATGACGCTCAATACCGGGCGTTACCGCGATCAGTGGCACAGCATGACGCGCACCGGTCTGTCGCCCAAGCTCGCGCGCCACCGCGAGGAGCCGCTGGTCGAGATCCACCCCGACGACGCGGCGCGGCTGGGGATCGTCGATGGCGGACTTGCGCGCGTCACGACGCCGCAGGGCGACAGCGTGTTCCGCGCGAGCGTCGTCGCGACTCAGCGGATCGGCGAGCTGTTCGTGCCGATCCACTGGACCGACCGCACCGCGACGGGTGGGCGTGCCGGGCTGCTCCCCCGCCCGCTCGCCGATCCGGTTTCGGGCCAGCCGGGCTTCAAGTCGACACCCGTGCAGATCGAACCGGTCGCGACCGAATGGCGCGGCTTCGTCGTCCTCCGCGGCGAACTGCCGACCCGCCCCGGTTGCCTGTGGGCGACGCGCGTCGCGGTGCCGTACGGGACGGCGTGGGACATGGCGGGCAATGGTGACGCGGCCGTACTCGACGCGCTGCTCCCCAAGGGCCAGCGGATCGAAGCGATCGACTCCGCCCGCGGCAGCCAGCGGATCGCGATCCTCGACAATGGCCGACTCGCCGCCGTCCTGTTCGTCACCCGCGACGCCACGCTGCCACCTCGCGACTGGCTCGTCGCGCAACTGAGCGAACCGGTCGCCGCCCCTACCCTCCTCGCCGGCCGCGCGCCGGGCGTGCAGGTCGATCGCGGGCCGATCGTCTGCGCGTGCTTCGACGTCGGGCTTAAGACCATCCTCGCCGCGATCGCCGACCAGCATCTCGCCGACGTGCCCGCGATCGGGGCCGCGCTCAACGCCGGCACCAATTGCGGATCGTGCCGTCCCGCGCTCGCCAAACTTCTCGTCACGCAAGGATCCGCGCATGTCGCATGATTTCCCGCCCGGTTCGGTCTGGCTGGTCGGCGCCGGCCCCGGCGATCCCGACCTTCTCGCGCGCAAGGCCGAACGGTTGCTCGCGGCAGCCGACATCGTCTTCTACGACGCGCTGGTCGGCAGCGGCGTCCTCGCGCTCGTCCCGCCCGGCACCGAAAGGGTCGGCGTCGGCAAGCGATCGGGACGCCATTCGAAGGATCAGGTCTCGATCAACGCGCTGCTCGCCAGTGCGGCGCTCGCGGGCAAGCGAGTCGTCCGTCTCAAGGGCGGCGACCCGTCGATCTTCGGCCGCTCGACCGAGGAGCTCGACCACCTCGCCGCGCATGGCATCACGGTCCGCATCTGCCCCGGCATCACCGCCGCCAGCGCCGCAGCAGCGTCGGGCGGCGCCTCGCTGACGCTACGCGGCCTCGCGCGCAAACTTACCTTCGTCACCGCGCACGCCCGCGCCGACGAAGCGCTCGACCTCGACTGGACCGCGCTGGCCGCGCCCGACGCGACGCTCGCGGTCTATATGGGTCGCGCCGCCGCTGGCGAAGTCGCGCGCGAACTGATCGCCGCCGGCCGCGCGCCTGACACGCCGGTGATGGTCGCGGTCAACGTCTCGCTCCCGACCGAACGCATCCTGCGTGGGCGGCTGTCCGCGCTCGCGTTCCTGGTCGAGACGATCAGCGATTCCGATCCGTCGCTGCTGCTGATCGGTGAAGCCGTCGCGGTATCGCCGCCGTTCGGTCAGCGCGCAGCCTTGGTGCAGGATTTAAGCGCCGCGACTACGGGGTGATCCGATGCCGCGGACGCGCGGCCGCTGCTATGGCGAACAGGGCGCGGTCAGACCGGCGTGCGGCTGGCGCGGTACACGCGTCATATGGCGTGGCCGGTGTCGCTGTATTTCAGTTCCAGATAGCGCCCCTGCACCGCGATATCGTCGAGCGTCGTCTTGCCGAGCTGCTCCGATGCCCGACCGAGCTCCGCGTCGATGATCTGCAGGCCGTTGACGAGATGCTCGTCGGGCGTGCGGCCATCGGCATGGCGGATACGCCGCGCCGGAATAGGCACCATCCGCCACCCCTGGACCAAGGCGGGAAGTTCCTCCGCGATCAGCTTGCGCAGCGACGCCGCCGCGGGGCTGCGGGAATCGAGGCGCGCTAGCTGCGGCGCAAGCGCGTCCAGCCGACCAGCCATGGCGTCGGCCAGCACGAGCGCGGGCGGCGGGAGCCCGCGGCGTTGCGCGGCCAGCCAGATCGTGGCGTGCTCGGCCAGGTTCGGCAGCGGCGCCTCGGTCAACGCTTCGCGGCCCGGCGCGGGGGGATCGGCGCGCAGGAACACCAAAGTGACGAGCAGCAGCATCAGCACCGACGCGACGGCAAGCGCCAACCCGACCGGGGCGACGATCGCGAGCAATCCGAAAGCCAGCAACGACGCCATCGCCGCCAGGACCAGCCGGATCATCACCCGCTTCTGCTGTCGCGCCTTCGCCTCGCGCTCGCGGCGGGCTTGCTCGCGGCCTTCGGGCGACAGGCGGCGGAGCAGCTCTTCGGCGTGCGTCAGCCCGACATCGGCCAGACCGGTCGCGATCGTGCGCGCCCGGTGGATCATCGGCTGTTGCGGACCTGTATCGTGGTTCATGGCGAGAGGATGCCGCGCTTTGCCGACCAGGTCCATGCTCATCGGCCCCGCGATGGATCGCCCGGCGTGCTGCGTTTTTACGATCACGGGCCGCGGCATTGCTGCTAACGACCTGTCCGGCAACGATCGAAGGAAAGCCCGCTGACAGTGGAATTGCGGCCGAGTGCCTTGATCAAGGCGAATGCGGACAGCCTGCGCCAGACGGTGCGCGTGATCGTCGCGACCGCTGCGGCGTTTGCTGCCTACAAGACGATGGGGCTGCACGAAGGCTATTGGGCGGTCTTTACCGTGTTGATCGTGATGCAGGCGTCGATCGGCGGAACGCTCGGCGCGGCGACCGATCGGCTGCTCGGCACGTTGCTGGGGGCGGTTCTCGGCGGCATCGGCGCGGCGCTCGGGCGAACCGACACGCTCGAACTCGGCCTGGTGCTCGTCACCGTCACCGGTATTGCCGCACTCGTCGCGTCGCTGCGACCGCGGTTGCGGATCGCGCCGGTCACCGCGGCGATCATGCTGCTGAGCGCGCCGCCGGGCGCCTCGGTGCAACTGTTCGTCCGCGACCGTATCATCGAGATCGGGCTGGGCGGCGTGATCGGCGTGCTGGCGGCGATGCTGATCCTGCCGGCGCGGTCGCATGGCGTCGTGATCGCGCGCACGCGTGCCGTGCTGCGGCATATCGAACGCATGCTGCACACGCAGGCCGACGCGCTGACGGCCGGGCTCGCGCTGCCCTCGTCACCCGATCACGCCGCGCTCCGCCAGGCGCTGGCCGCGGTCGAGCTGGCAATGAAGGACGCTGACCGCGAACGGGCGTCGCGCCTCGCTGATCACGGCATTCCGGCGGCGGTGCCGCGCACGCTCTGGCGGATCCGCAACGACCTCGTGCTGAGCGGTCGCGCGCTCGACGAGCCGCTGCCGCCGGCGGCGATGGCGGCGCTCGCCACGCCGTCGGCGACCATGCTGACCGCGCATGCGGCGCTGGCGGCGCGGTGTTCGGAGGCGCTGCGCACGCGCGGAACCGTCGACCGCGGCGATGTGGAAGCCTGTTATCGCACGTTCGGCACCGCGCTGGATCTGTTCCGCCGGACCGAGGCCGCGGCGACCTTGGATTTCGAGGCGTCGGGCCGCGTGTTCGGCCTCGCCTTCGCGGCAGGCCGACTGCACCGCGACCTGCTGGACCTGGCCGGACGCGTCGACGAGATCGCGCCAACCAAGCCGCTCGCCGCCGAGCGCAACTAACGCGCCGGCTTTGACCAACGCCGCTAGCGGGGTACGGGCGACCATGATCGATCGACCCTCAACGCCAGACCTTACCGCCGAACTCGTCACCCTGCTCGACCTCGAGCAGCTCGACACCGATCTCTTCCGGGGGCACCAGCGACCCGGCGCCAGCGCGCGCGTGTTCGGCGGACAGGTCGCCGCGCAGGCGCTGATGGCGGCGCAGCGCTCGGTCGACGGACCCGCGGTTGCGCACAGCATGCACGCCTATTTCCTGCGTGCGGGCGCCGAGACGCACCCGATCATCTTCCGCGTCGACCGCGATTTCGACGGCAGGTCGTTCGCGAACCGCCGCGTCACTGCCAGCCAGCGCGGCGCGACGATCCTGACGCTGGCCGCGTCGTTCCAACGGCCCGAAGCCGGGCTGGAGCATGCGGCCGCGATGCCCGATCTGCCGCCCCCAGAGGCGCTCCGTTCGCTCGACCTGCTCGCGGGCGACTATGCGGACCGATCGGCGCAGGCCGCCGCGTTTCTTCGCCGACCGTCCGCCTTTGATATCCGGCCGTGCGGCGTCCCCGCGTTTCTCCAGACCGAGCCCGGCGCGCCGGTATCGCATGTCTGGATCCGATTGCGTGGGCGCGCGCCGGCCGATCCGGCGCTGCGTCGCGGCATCCTCGCCTATCTGTCGGACTATGCGCTGCTGAGCGCGTCGCTGATCCCGCACGGCGTCAACATGTTCGATCGCAGCATGCAGACCGCCAGCCTCGACCATGCGATGTGGTTTCACGAGGAGGTGCCGCTCGACGACTGGTTGCTCTATTCGAGCGAAAGCCCGTGGTCGGGCCATGGCCGCGGCATCGGGCGCGGCGTCTTCCACAGCCGCGACGGGCGGGCGATCGCGCATGTGACGCAGGAGGGTTTGATCCGGTTGCGGCCGGATCTCGCACCGCGCACCACCATTCCGCACATGCCCTGATCGGGTCGCTGCTCCGTTCACCGCATAGAACGACGTTGACAGCGCATTTGTACGGACATTAAGATCAAGTTGAACTAGCGAGGCTGATCTCGGGACGTCGCGCCGCTGAAGACGGACGATGCCGAAGACGTGAGCCCGGTCACTTGAGGATGTCTGTATGCGTCATTCGTACGCCGTATCGCTCTGCGCGCTGCTCGCCATGCTGCCATCGGCGGGGCATGCCCAGACTTCGTCGCCGCCGCTTTCTCCGTCGCCAACGCCGCTCGATACCGATGCGTCGTACCAGACGATGCTCGCGCTGATCGACGAGATGGTCGAGAACAAGCTGGTCAGCCGCGAACGCGCCGATACGCTGATCGCCACCGCCAAGGCGAAAGCAGGACGTGCGCTGGCCGCGAATGCGCCGGCAGCACCCTCGCCCCCGACCCCGATACCGGCCGCCCCGGTACGCGTGTCGACTCCCGTGCAGGTCGCCAAGCAGGAGCGCGATGCCGGCGCCAAGATCGCCCCCGTGCCGGTCGGCAACGAGCAGGTGACCCGCTCCGGCGGGGTCGCATTGCCCGCCGACCTCACGGTCGACTGGAGCCGGGGCGCGCCCGTGTTCAGCAGCCGCGACGGCAAGTTCACCTTCAAGATGCGCGGGCGGTTGCTGGCCGATGTGTCGTCGACGGGCGGATCGGATTTCGACCGTCGCAACATCACCGTCTCGACGCTGCGCCAGTTCCGCGTCGGGGCGATCGGCACGATCGGCGATCATCTGTTCTATCAGTTCGAGACCGATTTCCGCCGTAACGCGACCGAGGTCGTGCAAGCGTTCGTCGGCTATCGCGAGAAGTTCGGCAAGACCGACGCCGACGTCCGCTTCGGCAATCTCATCACCGATCGCGGCATCGACATCGGCACCGCATCGACCGCCAACCCGTTCATCACCACCAACATCAACACCACCGCGCTCGCGACGCAGGGCGGCAAGGTCTTCCTTATGGGGGCGGTCGGCCGCGCGGGCGGCAAGAACTGGCATGCAAGCTTCGGCGTGCACGGCGACGCGATCGACAGCGATTTCACACGCAGCGACAACCGCATGTTCCTCGGCCGCGCACACTGGAACCCGATCCTCACCAAGCGCGGGCTGATCCATATCGGCGGCTGGGCCTATAGCGAGAACATCCCCGACACGACGCTGCCGACGACCTTCGCGCAGGGCATGGCGGGGGCGCTCAACAACAGCGTCCGCGTCGAATCCGCGGCGCTGACCGGCGCCGATGGGTCGAAGGCGTTCGGGCTGGAACTCGGCGGCACGCTCGGGCCGTTCTATGCCTTTGGCGAATATGGCCAGCGCACCGTGCATGGTGGCCCGACCTCGACCTTCCGCAGCGGCAAGATCAAGGCACTGTCGGTCAATGGCGGGTTCTGGATCACCGGCGAGACGCCGACCTATTCGGCGCGGAGCGGCACCTATGTCGCGCCGAACGTGCTGAACTCGGTGCTCGATGGGGGCTGGGGCGCGCTGGAGGCGGTGGTCCGCTACGAGGATCTCGACAGTTCGAGCCTGCCGCTCGGCGGCACAGGCACCGCGGGCACGCTGGGGCTGAACTGGTCGCTGACCAACAATTTCCGGTTCATGGCGGACTATACGCATTTCCGTACCGACAACCGGACGGGGAGTTTCGTCGGACGCGATTCCGGCGACACGTTCGCCGCCCGCGCCGAAGTGGCATTCTAAACGCCGTCACCGCAGCGGACTTGTAAACCTAGAGCAAGTTCGATAATGTCCGTACAAAGCGATAAGGAGGATGTATGAGCCTATCGGCTATCAAGGTCGGCGAGCAGCGCTACCGCGCAAGCTATGGCCGCTATCTCGAGGATTTCGTCGTCGGCGACATTTACGAGCACCGCCCCGGACGAACGATCACCGACGCGGACAATATCCAGTTCTCGCTGATGACGATGAACGCGCACCCGATGCATTGCGACGCGCAATATGCCGCGAAGAGCGAGTTCGGGCGGTTGCTGGTCAATAGCGGGCTGACGCTGGCGATCGTGCTCGGCATGACCGTCAACGACGTGAGCGGCAAGTCGCCAGCCAATCTCGGCTGGACCGAGATCAAGCTGACGCATCCGGTGTTCGGCGGCGACACGCTGACCGCGGAGACCGAAGTGCTCGAGATCCGCGAGTCGAAGTCGCGCCCGACCCAGGGGATCGTCACGACGCGGACGCGCGCATTCAACCAGGACGCCAAGCAGATCATGGAGTTCACGCGCAACTCGCTGGTCTACAAGCGCGGCGAGTCCCCCGACGACAAGTAATTCGACCGGCTAACCGGCTGCCCCTGGTGGCCGGACATCCCCCGCATGCGCCGCGAGAGCCTCGACCAAGACGCCCCGACGCATCGCCATTCCCTTGAGAGGTAGCCCCATGGCCAGTACCATTGCCGTCAACGCCGGAGCCAGGCTGGACCGTCTGCCCATCTCCAGATTCCACTGGCGTATCCTGGGGCTGATCAGCGCGGGCGCGTTCCTCGACGCGTTCGACGTGTATCTGGCCGGTGGCGTGATCGCTGCGCTGAAGGCCGAGGGTTTCTCGACGCTGGCGCAGGCCGCGGTGTTCATGTCGATGACGTTCCTCGGCATGATGATCGGCGCGGGCATGGCCGGCTATGTCGGCGATCGTTTCGGGCGTCGTGCCTCGTACCAGTTCAACCTCGCGCTGTTCGGGCTTGCGTCGATCGTCGCGATCTTCTCGCCGAACATGACGTTCCTGATCGTCTGCCGCTTCATCATGGGCATCGGCCTCGGCGCCGAGCTGGTCGTCGCGGCGGGGACGCTCGGCGAGTTCATCCCGCCCGCCTATCGCGGTCGCTGGGTGTCGATCATGGGCATGGTCGTCAATTCGGGCCTGCTGGTCGCGACCGCGGTCGGGTACATCGTCATCCCGACGCTCGGCTGGCGCTACATGTTCGCGATCGGCGGCATCCTCGCGCTGATCGTCTGGGTGATGCGCAAGAAGATGCCGGAATCGCCGCGCTGGCTGGAATCGGTCGGTCGCAACGACGAGGCGGAAGCGACGCTGCGCGAGATCGAAGCCGAAGTCGTCGCGCACAAGGGCCCGTTGGCGGAGGTCCCCGCGGTCCGCGCCGTGCAGCAGGTCCACGCCCCGCTCAGCGCGTTGTTCGGGTCGAAGCTGCGTCGTCGCTTGATTGCCGCGACGCTGGCCGCGATCGCCGTCAACGTCTCGGTCTACGGCTTCGTCGCGTGGCTGCCGACCTTCCTGGTGAGCCATGGCACCGGGATCGTCACCTCGCTCTGGTACACGACGCTGATGTCGTTCGGCAGCGTGTTCGGCGCGGTCGTGGCGATCGGCATCGCCGACCGTATCTCGCGTCGCGCCTCGCTGATCGCGGCGGCTGTCGCGATCATGATCTTCGGGTTCCTCTATCCCACGGCGCAGGGCGACCTGATGGTGCCGCTGACCGGCTTCCTGCTCGTCTCCAGCATCTACACGCTCGTAACGCTCGCGCTGTTCGCCTACATCCCCGAGCTGTTCCCGACCGCCTATCGCCTGCGCGGTACCGGGTTCGCGGGAATGTGCGGACGCGCCGCCTCGATGCTCACGCCCTATGCCACGGTCGCGCTGTTCGAGCGCTTCGGGCTCCACGGTGTGCTCGGCATGGTCGGGGTGGTGCTCGCCTGCATGATCGCCGCGGTCGGGCTGCTGAACATCGAGACCACGGGGCAGTCGCTCGACGACGTCTCGGACGACTCGCTGGTGACCGGGGGGGCCGCCAAGTGACTCTCTCGCAGACCTATGCCGACTTCGCGTCACGCCTGACGATCGATGCCATCCCAGAGCGGGTCAGGAAACGCGCGCGCCACCTGATCCTCGACTCAGTCGGCACCGGCCTCGCCGCGGTCGGCGCGCCCTGGGCGGAGGCGAGCTTTGCCGCCGCCGGGGATCTCGGCAGCGGCACCGCGCCCGTGCTGGGCTATGGCCGCACGCTGGCGATGCGCGATGCGGCGCTGATGAACGGGCTCGTCATGCACGGGCTCGACTATGACGACACGCATGCGCGCGGGATCATCCACGCGACCGTCAGCGCCTTTCCGACCGCACTCGTCGCGGCGGACAAGGCGGGCGCATCGGGGGCCGACCTGCTCGTCGCCTATATCGCCGCGATGGAGGTCTCGACCCGCGTCGCGGCGGTCGGCGCGGGCGGGTTCCATGGCTTCGGCTTTCACCCGACCGGGCTGATCGGTGCGTTCGGATCCACTCTTGCGGCGGGCCGCCTCCTCGGCCTCGACGCGCAGCAGATCGCGATGGCGCAGGGCATCGTGCTGTCGATGGCAGGCGGCAGCCTCGAATTCCTCGCCGATGGTGCATGGACCAAGCGGCTCCACCCCGGCTGGGCGGCCAGTTCCGCGCTGACCGCGGCGACGCTCGCCAAGCGCGGCTTCGTCGGGCCTCCCGCCGCCTATGAGGGGCGCTTCGGGCTGTTCGCGCTGTATCTGCGCGACGCCGCCCCTGCCCTGCTCGCGCAGGCGACCGAGGCGCTCGGCGAGACGTGGGAAATCGAGGCGGTGTCGGTCAAGCCGCTGCCCGCCTGCCACATGACGCACGCCGCGATCGACGCGGCGATCGCACTGCGGTCGCAACACAAGCTGACCGCGGCCGATATCGCAAAGGTCACCGTGCTGGTGCCCGAGGCGGTGATCCCGATCGTCTGCGAACCCGCAGAGCCGAAGCGCACGCCGCGCACCGGCTACGATGCGCAATTCTCGATCCCCTACACCGTGGCCACCGCGTTGCTGACGGGCAAGTTCACGCTCGATGCGCTCGATCCGGCCGCGCTGAACGATCCCGGCGTCCTCGATCTGGCCGCGCGCGTCACTTACGCGATCGATCCCGACAGCGATTATCCCAAGCACTTCACCGGCGAAGTGATCGTCGAAACCCGCGATGGGCGCAGGCTCGCCCACCGCGAAGCGATCAATCGCGGCGCGTCCGATCGACCGCTGAGCAACGCCGACATCGACGCCAAATATTTCGAGAACGCGGCCCGCACGCTCGACGCGACCCGCGCCGCCCACATCCGCGCCGCCGTGCTCGACATGGACCGCCACCCCGCTTCCGCACTCGGCGACATCCTCGCCCAGCGCGCCTGAATTCAAGGAAGATCCCTCATGACGACCCAGTCCGCTCTCCCCGCTGCCTCGATGACCGACGAAGAGGTCATGATCCTCGATTCGATCGACAAGTTCCTCGAAACCGATGTGAAGCCCTTCGTCCACCAGCTCGAACATGACGACGAATATCCGCAAAAGATCGTCGACACGATGAAGGAGATGGGCCTGTTCGGGCTCATGATCGCACCCGAATTCGGCGGGTTCGGCGTGTCGACGCTGACCTATGCGCGGATCATCGAGAAGATCTCGACCGTGTGGATGTCCGTCGCGGGGATCATCAACAGCCACATGATCATGGCGATGACGGTCCAGCGCTGCGGGACCGACGCGCAGAAGGATCATTATCTGCCCCGCTTCGCGACCGGCGAACTGCGCGGCGGGATCGGCCTGACCGAACCCGACGCGGGCACCGATCTTCAGGCGATCCGTACCACCGCGGTGCGCGACGGCGACGACTATGTCGTCAACGGCAGCAAGATGTGGATCACCAATTCGGGCTCGGGCAACACCATCCTGCTGCTGGTCAAGACCGACACGACCGCCGAGCCGCGCCACAAGGGCATGAGCCTGCTGATCGCCGAGAAGGGTGACGGGTTCATCGTGTCCAAGAAGCTGGAGAAGCTCGGCTACAAGGGCATCGACAGCAACGCGCTGACCTTCGACGGGTACCGTGTGCCCGTCGACCGGCTGATCGGCGGGGTCGAGGGCGTCGGGCTGAAGCAGGTGCTCGGCGGGCTCGAGCTCGGCCGCATCAACGTCGCGGCGCGCGGGGTCGGGATCGCGCAGGCGGCGCTCGACGAGGCGGTCGCCTATGCGCAGACGCGCAAGACGTTCGGCAAACCGATCTGCGAGCATCAGGCGATCCAGCTCAAGCTCGGCGAGATGACCACGCGCACCTACGCCGCGCGCCTGCTCACCGAGGCGGCGGCCAATGCGTATGACCGCGGCGAGCGCTGCGACATGGAGGCGGGCATGGCGAAGTATTTCGCGACCGAGGCCGGCCTGGAGAACGCGATCGAGGCGATGCGGATCTTCGGCGGCTACGGCTATTCGAAGGAATATAATGTCGAGCGGCTCTACCGCGACGCGCCGCTGCTGACGATCGGCGAAGGCACCAACGAGTTGCAGCGGATCATCATCGCCAAGCAGATCATCGCGCGGAACCCGGCATGAACCAGCCAGCCCTCAATCAGCCGCTCGCCGGGCTGCGCATCGTCGCGGTCGAGCAATATGGCGCGGGCCCCTTCGGTACGCAGCAGCTCGCCGATCTCGGCGCCGAGGTCATCAAGATCGAGAACCACAAGGATGGCGGCGATATCGGTCGCCATGTCGGCCCGTATTTCTTCGCGCCGGGCGACAGCCATTTCTACGAATCGCTCAACCGCAACAAGCGCAGCATCGGGCTCGACCTGAAGAGCGCGGACGGGCGCGCGGTGCTCGAGAAGCTCGTCGCGGAGTCGGACGTGGTGTTCAACAACCTGCGCGGCGACCTGCCCGCCAAGCTCGGGCTCGATTATGCCGCGCTGTCGGCGTTCAATCCGGCGATCGCGTGTGTCCACCTGTCCGCTTATGGCCGCACCGGCAGTCGCGCGGCGTGGCCGGGCTATGACTATCTGATGCAGGCCGAGGCGGGCTATCTGTCGCTCACCGGCGAGCCGGGAACGCCGCCCGCACGCTTCGGGCTGTCGATCGTCGACTTCATGACCGGCACCACCGCGGCGCTCGCGATCCTGGCCGGCGTCGTCTCCGCGCGCGGCAGCGGGATCGGCCGCGATCTCGACGTCAGCCTGTTCGACGTCGCGCTCGGCAACCTCAATTATGTCGCCGAGTGGTATCTCAACGGCGGCGTCACCGTCGAACGCACGTCGCGCTCGAGCCACCCGTCGCTCACCCCCAGCCAGCTCTACACGACCAGCGACGGCTGGATCTTCGTGATGTGCAACAAGGAGAAGTTCTTCGAGGTCCTGTGCGGCCTGATCGAGCGTCCGGAATGGGCAACCGATCCGCGCTATGCGACCTTCGCCGCACGGCTGGAGAACAGGCCCGCGTTCAATGCCGATCTGGATGCCGTGCTCTCGACCCGCACGACCGCGGATTGGATGCAGCTGTTCGAAGGCCGCGTGCCCGCTGCACCCGTGCTCGACGTCCAGCAGGCGCTCGACAATCCGTTTCTCGCCGAGTCGAAACGGATCATCGACTTCCAGCATCCCGAGCACGGCCCTCTGCCCGGCATCGCCTCGTCGATCCGCGCGGGCGGTGTCGAGCACCCGGACAAGGCGGCGCCGGCACTCGGTGCGGATACCGACGCGATCCTCGCGACGCTCGGCTATAGCGGCGACGATGTGGCGGACTTGCGGACGCGTGGCGCGATACGGTGACACCAGCGCTTGCATCGAACGCCAAGGCATTGAACGATAAGATATTGTCCGGATCACCCGACAAAGCGACCGATGGATATCCAATGCCCCAGCTTCGTCAGCAACCGCGTTACCTGCAACTCGCCCAGACGCTGATCAACGAGATCGAGGATGGCCGCTATCCGATCGGCACGCTGCTGCCGACCGAGTTCGACCTGTGCGATCAGTTCGGCGCGAGCCGCTTCACCGTCCGCGAGGCGATCAAGCGGCTCGTGCAGTCGGGCATGGTCTCGCGCCAGGCGGGGGTCGGCACGCGAGTCCTCGGGCTGTCGCGACCGGCCGCCTATCGCCAGGTGATGGAGGGGCTGTCCGATCTCCAGCAATATACCAACGAAACCCGCCTCACGATCATCGCGCGCGAGACGATCGTGCTGGAGGGGCCGATCGCCGATCAGGTCGGCGCGACGCCCGGCCAGACCTGGCTCCATCTCCGCGCGCTGCGCCGCGCCGCCGGGACCAGCCCGATCTCCTATTCGGACATCTATCTCCACCCGGCGTTTCGCAGCCTGAAGCTGGACGACGATGTCGGGTCGATGCCGATCTTCAGCCGGATCGAGGAACAGTTCGGCGAGCGCGTCGCCGAGGTTCGCCAACAGATCGAGGCGGTGGCGATCCGCGCACCGATCGCCACGCTGCTCGAAACCGAGACCGACGCGCCCGGGCTTCGGCTGACGCGCCAATATCTCAACGCGCGCGGCGAGGTGATCGAGATGGCGATCAATACCCATCCCGCCGATCGCTATTCCTATTCCCAGACCTTCCGCCGCGATCCCGAATCCGGCCTCTAAAGGAATTTCCATGACCATTGCCGCCCGCAGCATCCTGTTCGTGCCCGGCGATCGTGCCGAGCGTTTCGAAAAGGCGCGCGCGAGCGGCGCGGACATGGTGGTGATCGATCTCGAGGACGCGGTCCTCCCCGATCGCAAGGTCGCCGCGCGCGACGCGGTCCATGACGCGCTCGCCGGCCTGATCGACCCGCGCTTCGTCGTGCGCGTCAACAGCCTGGATACCGACTGGCATGCCGACGACGTCCGCGCGCTCGCGGCGTTGCCGGGCGTCGCCGGACTGATGCTGCCCAAGGCCGAGCGCGCATCCGATTTCGCCGCGATGCGCGAGGCGGCGGGCGGCAAGCCGCTGCACGCGCTGGTCGAGACCGTCTCGGCGATCCTGAACCTGGCGGATCTGGTAACGGCGCCCGGCCTGTCGCGACTGTCGTTCGGCACCGTCGACTTCCAGGCCGATGCCGGCATCGACGGCGACCGCGCCGAGATCGATCATGTCCGCACGCAGATCGTGCTGCAGTCGCGCAGCGCCGGGTTGGCGGCACCCGTCGACGGCGTCTTGACGGACCTTTCGGACGACGCCGCGCTGGAAAGCGACACGCAACACGCGCGGCGCTTCGGCTTCGGCGGCAAGCTCTGCGTCCACCCGCGCCAGGTGGCGATCGTCAACCGCGCGTTCCTGCCCTCGGACGCTGACGTGGACTGGGCGACGCGCGTGATGTCCGCGATCGACGGCGCGTTCGGTGCCGTCGCGGTCGACGGCAAGCTGATCGACAAACCCGTCGTCGACCGCGCCCGCCGGCTGCTGGCCACGCACGACGCCTTCCGATCCGCGGCGTAACGGACGCGCGGCAGGACCCTCTTGCCGACACTAGGGGCTGGTATTCGGCTGCTTACCCAATCCGTTTTCCCGCAACGTCTGACGCACGAGCCAGAACGATCACGGTATCCCGGCGCCCTCCGATCGCGAGGTGATCGCGTCTATCATGTCGTGCAGCAGCTCGCCGACCCGTCCGCCGGCTTCCCACGCATAGATTGAGAGCGAGAGCGGGGCTTCTGCGGCAAAGAGGCTGCTGGCGCTGACGGCATACGCTCCGGTCGTGCTGACCGGCAGCACCGATACCCCCAGGCCGGCCTCGACCGCCGACAGCACGCTGGCGAGGCTGTTGCCGGTAAACGCGATGTACCAGCGCCGCTGTTCGCGCTCGATGCGATCGATCATGACGTCACGGTACAGCCCGCCCGGCGGAAACGTCACCAGCGGGATGGGATCTGGCCAAGTCCCACTGGCCGAAGCCTCGAACCACGCCAGCGGTTCGGGAAAACTGGCATGGGCATCACCGTCGACCACGGCCTCCTTCACCACCGCGATATCGAACTCCCCCGCCCGGAAACGCGTCTTCAGGTCACGGCTCAGCCCCGTCGTCACGTCCAGACGGATATCGCGGTGGCGTCTGGAAAACTGCGCAAACCGGCGGCTCGTCGCTGACGTGACGATGTCGTCCGGCACCCCGACACGAATCGTGGTCGTTCCCGAGGGATCGGCAAAAAACGACAGCGCCTCGTCCTGCAATGCGAGCAGCCGCCGCGCATAGCCTAGCAGACGCTCGCCGGAGGGGGTCGGCGCAATCGGGCGCGACGATCGATCGATGAGCGGCCGCCCCATCACGGCTTCGAGACGTCCAAGATGTTGGCTGACGGTGGACTGTGTCGAGTTCAGCCGATCCGCGGCGACCGTAAAGCTCGCGGTATCCACGACCGTGACGAACGTGCGGAGGAGGCGAAGGTCGAGCATCGCATCATTCTATTCATGAATGATCGGCATTCAAACATACCATTCGCAAATGCATTCTGGGATTGCCATCTTCCGCCCTCGCAAGTTCGAGGATGAGATAGGTGACTGATACCACTGCCGTTTCCCGACTGTTTCGCAACGCGCTGTGCCAGGACGGCGAGGTCCGGGACCTGGCTGTCCAAACCGGCCGGTTCGTTGCGCCGCAAGCACTTGGTGATGATGCCATGGTCGTCGATCTGGGCGGCCTGCTGGTCCTGCCCGCTTTCGTCGATGGGCACATTCATCTCGACAAGAGCTTCGTCGGGGATCGCTGGCGCCCGCATCGTCCAGCCGCTGGCCTTGCCGAACGATTGGTGATCGAGAAGCGGCTTCTCGCAGACGCGTTGCCCGTCGCGGAGCGTGCCGACGCCTTGCTGGCGCAAGCGCACGGCCTGGGCACGATCGCGATGCGCAGCCATGTGGATATCGACGCGTCGCTCGGGCTCACCAATCTCCATGCCGTGATGGCAGCGTGCGAACCTTGGCGCGGGCGGGTCGACGTCGAGATCGTCGCGTTTCCCCAGGCCGGCATTCTCGCCTCGCCGGGTACTGCGGATCTCCTCGATGCCGCCATTCGCGAGGGTGCGCATGTTATCGGCGGGCTCGACCCGTCCGCCTTCGACGGTGACGCCGATGCCCATCTCGACGTGGTGTTCGGCGTCGCCGAGCGGCACGGCGTGAAGATCGACATTCATCTTCACGAACCGGGTCATGAGGGTATCGAGCAACTCCGCCGTATCGCCGAACGGACAAAGGCTGCGGCGATGCACGGCAGGGTCGTGGTCAGCCACGCTTATGCGCTGGGCGACATCGATGCGGACGAGGCCGCGCGCACCGCGGATCTGCTCGCGGATGCAGGCGTCGCGATCATGACCAATGCCCCCGGCAACCGGGCATTCCCACCCATCGCAGCGCTACGCGACGCAGGTGTCCGGGTGTTCGCCGGTAACGACAATATCCGCGACGCCTGGTGGCCCTATGGCGATGCCGACATGCTCGGCCGCGCGATGCTGATCGCCTATCGATCGGGATTCTTCACCGACTCCGAGCTCGCGATCGCGCTCGATATGGCGACCACCGAAGCTGCGGCGATTCTAGGGCGCGAAGGCTATGGCATCGCCCTTGGCAACGAGGCGACGTTCGTCATCGTCGATGCGCAAAACGCTGCAGCCGCAGTCGCGGCTCCGCCTCACCACCGCCGTCTGGTCCAGCGCGGCGTGATCACCGCGCCGGCGATGTCGCGGCTCGACACCGTTCTCCCCTCCTTCAATCACCAGCCGGGATCGCGCGCATGAAGACTATCGCCCTCGCATCGTTGATCGGTGCCATCGCCACGCCAGCCGCAGCAGCGGACATCTCGACCCATGTTCTCGATCTCGCCCGGGGCGTCGGCGGCAAGGCCGTCCCCGTCCTGCTTTCGAAGCGCGGTGCAGACGGAAACTGGCAGAAGGTTGGCGCCGCCACGACCGATGCCGATGGTCGCGTCCGCAGCTTCGGGGATGCCAAGACCTTCGACACGGGTATCTACAGGCTGCAATTCGACATGTCGCGCTACCCGGATGCCGCGGCGTCGCCATTCTTCCCGGAAATCACGCTGACGTTCCGTGTTACCGACGCGGCGGGCCATTATCACGTCCCGGTGGTCGTCAGCCCCTATGGGTATTCAACCTACCGGGGAAATTGACCATGCGAGCGTCGCCCCGAACCACGCTGGTCGCCTCCGTTTTGCGGAGCGACGTCACCAAGCCATCGCAAGCGATATCGTTGCCAGCGGTACGACGGAGGCGGTCGTGCCGCCGGGAGCGTCGAGCCGTCTAAGCTGTCGGTCTCGAACGACGGCAAGGATTTCCCCCTGCAACGACGCTTTCGCGCCGGCAATCTTCAGCGGCTGGGCGACACTCATCCCGGCGCTGCCGTACACCCGGTCGCCACTCTCTGCGGCATAGAAGCTGCGCCAACCGGCGCCGACCGAGACCGGCATTGTGAGCGTAGCGCCAGATTCCGCGCGCGTGAGGGGGACAGCGGGGGCTATGCCGATGATCGTGTAGACGCCACCCTGCCCCTTCGTCCGCGTCGTCGCGGCAAAGCGGGGGGCAAGGAATCCTAGTGCGTCCTTGCCGGTGTACAGGAACGTCAGGCTGGCTTCGTGGGTCGTGCCTGCCACCCCGTTGGGACTGGCCTTGATGGCATAGGCTGCGGCGGCCGACAGTCCGGCGACCGGCCGCCATGCAAGTCCGACGATCGTGTTGCTTTCATACCAGCTGCGCGGGCGGGCGCGTTCGCCAGATCGTGGTGCATGGAAGCCGTTCGAGCTTTGCCCTACCAGGAACAGGACGCCCTGCCCGTCGGCGTGGCGCTTGAGCACCGCGGCACCGCCGGCCGCGACATGGACGGGTACCCTGCCAAGGCCGGCATCATCGTCATCATACGCCCCGCGCGCATAATCGCCGTTGCGCACGTCGAACGAGACGATCGGGTGGATAGCCCCCTCCCCGACGTCGACGTTGGATAACGTCGCATCCTCGGTGTCGATGAACGGCACGGACTGTGCCGACGCGCGCGTCGCCGCGACGCAGGCCAACGCAGAGGCCAAAACCGTCAAGGCCGGTATATTCACGAGCCGTGTCGCACCAGCCCAAGGATATCCCCGGAATCGTGGATGACGAAGATCGCTCCATCGTCGCCCGTCCGCACGCTCATCGGGCCACCGAGGCTCGAGAGGGCGGCGGTAGCAAGGATCGTTTTCATCATATCTCCCGAATGCTGATCGAGTGCGTAACCCTCTGACAATCTTCGATATCCGTACGACGCCGGACGTCGTCAATAATTCCTCGGTGTCCGTCATTAGGTCTCTGGCGGGGGCGGTCGAACTCGATGACGGTCTGATCCACCGTTATGAGTTGCATAATATGCATGTTTCTGCATGTTTCGGCGTCATAATTCTTGATCTCACACGGTTATGACGCTACAAACCGCAAATGCCACATGATATCCCGTCCAGTCGGCGCGACACGATCCTTGCGCGACTCTCTGCTGGGCAACCGGTTCGTTCGGGCGCGCTGGCCGAAGAGTTCGGCCTTTCCGAAGACGCCATCCGGCGCGATCTGCGCAGCCTTGCCGCAGAAGGACTGTGTCGCCGCGTCTATGGCGGCGCTTTACCCGTCGTCGAGGGCGCGACCCCGATGACGGAGCGCGTCGGCGAGGACGTGCAGCGCAAACACGCGCTGGCAGACGCGGCGCTCCAATTCCTAGAACCAAGCAGCTTCGTATTTCTGGATAACGGCAGTTCCAACCTCGCCCTCGTCGAGAAACTGCCGCCGTATCTCAATCTCACGATCGCCACGAGTTCGATCACGATCGCTGCTGCACTCCAGCAGCGCGACGACATCGACCTGCTGATGGTCGGCGGCGTCATCGACCGGATGGTCGGCGGCGCTGTCGATGGAACCGCGACCGAGGCGATCCTGCGCCTCAACATCGACCTGTGCGTCCTCGGCGCGTGTCCGCTGTCCGTCGAGGGGGGCGTCAGTGCGTACGACCCCGCCGACGCCACCTTCAAACGCGCCCTGACCGCCCGTAGCCGCAGCACAATCGCCCTCGCGACGAGCGACAAGCTCGGCCGACGAGCGCCGCATCGCGTGTGCGCCGTCGATGCCCTTACGCATATCGTGGTCGAGCACGACGCCGATGCCGACAGCGTGCACGACCTGACGGAGGCAGGCGCGACCCTCACGCGCGCCGATCGGCAAGCGTTGCGCGGGCAGTGCTGACTCGATGATTGCCATGACCGAAGAGGCCCCACGGATCGGCGATGCCCTCGACGCCGGGCTCGGGGACGAACAGATCGCCTTATTGAATAAGAGTATTGAATGAAAAATCTTGCATCGGGCGCAATCCCAACATCGTTGATGAGCCTGCTCATGCTTGGTTTGCTGTGCTCCTGCGGTGATGACGAAACATCGACTGAAACAACCAGAGCGGCAACCTCGTCAATCACCCCAATGGTTGGCAGTGTTGATGCTTTCAATGCGCGGACTGCCGTTCAGCAAAAGGATGCGGTGGCACCTGCTTTCTCTGTAGGTAAGGGGATCATAATTCCCGCATATGTCACGCTGGATGATGCCTATGCATGGAATGTCCTCAAGGAGGGCGCGCAAATCATGCAGGCGAGTCCGCAGAAATCCCACAAGGACTATTGGGTCGTGGTGAATAGCGGCGATAATGGTCCGTTCGCAAATGCAAAGGATTGGACCAAGGCGAAAACAGTATGGGATCCGATCCGCGCCAACGGTGGCAGGATCTTGGGCTATATTCATACGCTACAATCGCCCGATGCCACTATTCCTGCCGGGCGCTTATATCGGGATATCGATGCGGTTAAGGCGGACATCACCCGTTGGGTCGATGGCTATCCCGATCTGGATGGACTCTGGATCGATGAATTCTACCCGCGCTATGAGATCGCGCAGCCGGAAGCCGGCACGGTGGTCTATCCGCGCGATTATCCCAACGGGGCAGAAAATGCGCCGACCGATACCGGCTTCATCAACGCACAGGGGCAGTTCAACGGAGTTCAGGTGGACCCTGCCGGAGGCTATTACAGCCAGCTGACCCGGTGGATCCATGCGACCTATCCGCAGCTACGGCTGGTCGGCAATGCCGGTGGCAACATGTACTCGAACCAGTATAGATATGGCGATCTTGTCGATGTCCTGGTGTCGTTCGAGCAAAACTTTGATTATGCTTATGTAACGGGCGTACAGAGCTGGAACGCCGGGATATTAACCGAAACAGATAAATACCAGTGGCATGGCCTGGATCGATTAAATCAAATCACTACCGCCCCGGGCGTATCCGCGCTTATCCATGGCAACAGTGGAAATATGGCATTGGCCATCGATCAGGCCTTCAGCCATGGCTACACCCATGTCTACACAACAGACCGTGTTCTAGAGGACAATATCTGGGGCGGTTTGCCGCAATATCTGTCGTCCGAAATACAATATATCGCTGACAAACCTTAGCGCCTGGATACGCGGTATTTGCCGCGTGACGGCGCGCCGACCCGCACGGCCTGCCCTAACCCGAGGAAACACCCTGTGAAAAATCCAACCTCCGGCGCGCGCCTCGCGACGCGCCTGGCGTTTCTCGTGTCGGGCTTCGGGCTTGCCTGTTGGGCGCCGCTCGTTCCGCTGGCCAAGGAAAGGCTGGCGATCGGCGACGGATCGCTCGGGCTGTTGCTACTGTGTCTCGGCTTGGGCTCGGTCGGTGCGATGCAGCTTGCCGGGCCGCTGACGTCGAAGCTCGGCGCGCGACCGGCGATCCTCGTCGGCGGGATTGGGCAGGCGATCCTTCTGCCTTTCCTGGCCTTCGCCCCAACGGTGCCGACCATGGCGGTCGCGCTGCTGCTGTTCGGCGCCTTCCTCGGCGTGATCGAAGTCGGCATGAACGTGCATGCTGTCGAGGTCGAGAAGCAGGCCGGCACGCCGCTGATGTCCGGGTTTCACGGGCTTTTCAGCGTCGGCGGCTTCGTCGGATCGGCGTTGCTGACCGCCGTGCTTTCGATGAAGATCAGTCCGGTCGCCGGGGTCGTCACGGCCTCGATCCTGATGATCGCGACGCTCGCATTGGCCGCGCCTCGGCTGATCCCGACTCCCAGGACCGAGGAGACCCCGCTGGTCGTCGTCCCCCACGGGATCGTGGTGCTGCTCGCGGCGCTCGCGGCGATCACCTTCCTGACCGAAGGCGCGATCCTCGACTGGGGGGCGTTATTGCTGAGCGGCAAGGGCCTGCTGCCGGTCGCGCAGGCGGGGATCGGTTATAGCGTCTTCGCGGTGGCGATGACTGCCGGGCGCCTGACCGGCGATGCGATCGTCGGCAGGCTCGGGGATCGGCGGACGATGCTGTGGGGCGGGCTGCTCTCGCTTGTCGGCTATGGCGTCATGCTGCTCGCGCCGGTCGCATTGGTCGCGCTGTTCGGGATCCTGCTGATCGGTCTCGGCGCGTCGAACGTCGTCCCGATCCTGTTCCGCCAGGCCGGCAAGCAGACCGTCATGCCGGCGGGTCTCGCGATCGCCGCGGTCACGACGATCGGCTACGCCGGTATCCTCGCCGGTCCCGCCGTCATCGGCTTTGTCGCGCAGGGAATCGGCCTTGCCGCCGCCTTCTGGCTGCTCACCGCGCTCCTGTGCCTCGTGCCGCTCTGCGCGAAGGCCGCCACCGCCAGCGGGCGGACATCATGATCCTTCCCGATATCGGATCCTGGGATGACCGCCCCCTCGCCGCCCCTGGACTTACGCTCTGGCCGTCATCGCTCGGATGTCGGCATGGAGAGTCGGCCCATCGGGGTTCCAGCCCAGCCGCTCGCGCGTCAGCGTGCTGGACGCCGACATGTCCTTCGACACGAAGGCGGTGAGCCAGCCGAAATGTGCACCGGCTTCGTCCGCGCTCAGCGATGTCGTGGGCAGGCCGAAGGTCTCGCCGATCATCTCGGCGATCTCGCGGAAGCCGATCGCTGCTTCCGCGGTGCCGTGGTAGCGCGCACCGGCGTCGTTCCGCTCCAGCGCCAGCCGGTATAGCCGGGCGGTGTCGGAAACATGCGCGGCCGACCAGCAGTTCCTACCCTCGCCGACATAGGCCGAGACGCCCTTCTCCCGGGCAAGCGCGATCACCTCGCTGACAAGTCCCTGTTTGCGCGTGTCGTGAATCTGCGAGTTTCGGAGCACGATGGCGTGGATGCCGCGATCGAGCAGCGCCTGTCCCGCCAGTTCGGACGCAACCCGCGGGTTGGGACTATGGTCTGCGAAGACGTCCTCCGACGCCGGATCACCGGGCGTTGCCGATCCCATGGCGGTGCTCGACGTGATGACCAACGGCTTGGCCGTCCCCGCCAGTCCGCTACCCAGCGCCGCGATCGCACGCGCATCCTTCTGGCAATTGGCGACGAAGATCGCGAAATCATGATCGAAGGCCGTATGGATCACGCCGTCGCACGACGCAGCCCCGCGCGTCAGGCTTTCGGGATCCTCCATGTCGCCACGATACGGCTCGGCCCCCGCCGCGATCAGCGCCGCAGCACCGGCATCCGAACGGGTCAGGCCCACCACATGGTGACCAGCCGCCAGCAATTCGGGGACGATATGCGAGCCGATAAAGCCGGTCGCTCCTGTCAGAAATACGCGCATCGACATTCTCCCTTGATGATCGATGCCGGATCGGCGCATTCGGTATCCGGGAACAGTCGTGACCTCTTCCTAGTATAATTGCTAACAGGCTGAGGATGACGACGAACCTCGACAACCCCCTCGGCCTGTATCTCCGCGATCGCCGCACCCGGCTCGATCCGGGCGCGTTCGGCTTCCCGACCCAGCGCCGGCGCACGCCGGGACTGCGCCGGGAGGAAGTCGCGCAACGCGCCAACATCAGTCCGACCTGGTACACCTGGCTCGAACAGGGGCGCGGCGGCGCTCCATCGCCGGATGTGCTGAACCGCATCGCGGGCGGCCTGATGCTGACCGAGGCCGAGCGCGAGCATCTGTTCATGCTCGCGCTCGGGCGTCCGCCGGAGGTGCGCTACAAGTCTGCGGACGGCGTGACGCCGCGACTCCAGCGCCTGCTCGACGGCATGCTCGCCAGCCCCGCGATCATCAAGACCGCAACGTGGGACGTCGTCGCCTGGAACCCCGCAGCCGCGCTCGTCCTCACCGATTACGGCGCGCTACGCCGCGAGGAGCGGAACATCCTGCGGCTCGTCTTTGCCAACGACCGGGTGCGCGGCGCGCAGGAGGATTGGGAGAGCACCGCCCGCTTCGTGGTCGGCGCGTTCCGGGCCGACGCGGTTCGCGCGGGTGCTGTGTCCGAGGTCGGCCAGCTCGTCACCGAGCTGTGTTCGACCAGTCCCGAATTCGCGGCTCTATGGGCGGACAATGACGTTCGTTTCCACGGCGAGGGCACCAAACGGCTGCGCCACCCTGTGCTGGGCGCGATCGAGCTCGAATATTCGGGCTTTGCCGTGGATGGTCGTCCCGACCTAGGGATGATTGTCTACAATCCAGTCGACCCCGACGTCGCCGACCGTATCCGCGCGATGAACTTTCCAAAACCAGCCGCGCAGCTAGCGGTCTGACGTCGGTCTAGCTTGTCTCGTACTGAAGTCGGTATTGGCCGACCTGATACGGCTGGCGTGTACAAGACGTCGGGTCACACGTGAGGCGTATGCTGCCCTTCAGTGTCCGGCGACCTGCCCGCCGTCGACATGGAGTATCTCGCCGGTCACGAACGTGGCGTCCTCGAGATACAGCACCGCGCCGACGACGTCCGCGACCGTGCCCATCCGCCCGAGCGGATGAAACCGTGCAAGGCCGGCGCGCGTCTCGGGGGGATGCATCGGCGTTTCGGTGATGCCGGGCGACACCGCGTTGGCGCGTACGCCGCGGGCGGCATATTCGATCGCCAGGCTGCGTGTCGCCGCGGCGAGCCCACCCTTCGTCATCGAAGCCAGCACAGAGGGGAATTCGGCATTGGCATGCTCGGCGAGCGTGGTGACGATCTGTACGATATGACCGCTGCCCTGCTCGACCATCAGCGGCAGTGCCGCCTGGGTCATGTGGAAGAAGCCATCGAGATTGGTCTGCGTGATCTGGTGGTACTGCTCGGCCGTGTAATCGGTGAAGTGCTCGCCAATGAATATGCCGGCATTGTTCACAAGCGTATCGACACGCCCGAACCGGTCGCGCGCGGCCATGACGGCGCGCTTCGCGGTTTCGGGATCGGCGACGTCGCCAGCGACGGTGATCCAGTCGTCCGATTGCGACGCCGCGATCGATCGCGATACGCCGACGACGCTCCAGCCGCGCGCATGATACGCTTTGGCAATCCCCTCACCCAAGCCTTGCGACGCACCGGTGATGATAGCGACCTTGGGTCCGACGTTCGACGTGTCAGACATCGACAGCGCCGATCTGCTGGCGGAGGATAACAGGGTTGGTCATTGCCGAATGGACTCCAAAAAAAGACCGAGAGCGCATTCACGCGCTCCCGTTATGTCAGGATAGCGGCGGCTGGCCGTTGGACGCGGTCAGCCCGCCATCGACGGGCAGGTTGACGCCCGTCACGAAGCGCGCGTCGTCGCTGGCCAAGAACGCGATCGCGCCGGCGATGTCGGCGGGCTCGGCACCACGCCCGATCGGGATACGCTCCTCGAACTTGGCGATCAGGTCGGGCTGTTCCTTCATCCCGGCGGTCAACGCGGTATAGGTCAGCGACGGATTGACCGCGTTGACGCGTACGCCGTTCTTCGCCTCGTCCATCGCCAGCGCCCGGGTGAAATTGCTCACCGCACCCTTGGCTGCGCAGTAGAAACTGTGGTTCCAGTCGCCGCCCAGCCCCGACACCGACGACACGTTGATGATACAGCCCTTCGACGCGCGGAGATGCGCGATCGCCGCGCGGCTCATGTGGACGACGCCGTACAGGTCCGTCTCGATCACCTTGGTGAATTCGGAGAAGTCGCCCTCGTCCACCTTGCCCAGATGGTCGACGCCGGCGTCGTTGACGAGCACGTCGATCCGACCGAACCGGTCGATCGCCGCCTCGACCAGCGCTTCGCAGGCCGCACGGTCGGTGACGTCGGTCTCTCGCGTCTCGACGGTGCCGCCCAATTCACCCGCCAGCTTGTCGAGCGCGCCCTTGTCGATGTCGCCCAGCACCAGCGTCGCGCCTTCCTCTGCAAAGCGGCGCGCGGCACCTTCACCGATGCCCGAGGCGGCACCGGTGATCACGACGACCTTGTCGGAGAACCGCGCCATCATGCGTTCTCCGCCTGCATGACATGCTTGCCCTCGCCGAACGCCTCGACGAGCTTTGCGCAGAACGCCGGCAGATCATCGGGGGTACGGCTGGTGACGAGGCCCTGGTCGACGACCACTTCCCGATCCACCCACGTCCCGCCCGCGTTGCGAATGTCGGTGGCCAGCGTCGGGAACGAGGTGAGCGTACGGCCACGCACCTGGTCGGCCTCGATCAACGTCCATGGCGCATGGCAGATCGCGGCGACGGGCTTAGCGGCGGCGAAGAAGTCGCGGACGAACGCCACGACCTTGTCCGACGACCGCAGCGTGTCGGCACCGACGCACCCGCCCGGAATGATCAGGCCGTCAAACTCGGCGGCCGACACGTCGCCGATCGCCTTGTCGACCGAGAACGTCTTGCCTGGATCGAGATCGTTGTTGAACGTCTCCGCGTCGCCCGTTTCGAGGCTGATGACCGTCACGTCCCCGCCAGCCTGCTCGACCGCCGCCTTTGGCTGTGCGAACTCGGGTTCCTCGGTGCCGCGGGGTGCGATCAGGATCGCGATTTTCTTGCCTTGAAGCGTCATGTGAGTCCTTTCGACAATCGGAATTGGTGGGGCGGCGTCAGGCCGGGATATCGGTGATGGCGGCGGTGTTGGCGGCAGCGATGCCGTTCTCGCGGTGTCGGAAATCGCTGAGTGCGCGGTACACCTGCATGCGCGCGCGCATCACGCCGCCGAGCGGACGATGCGCCTCCAGCGCGTGTGCCGGCCGGAACGTCATGACCTCGTCGAAATAACGCACGCGATCCGAACCATAGGCCGCCTGCCGCGGTAGACGGATCGTCGCGATCGTGCGGTATTCGCTGACCCGCGTCGGCCAGTCGACCGACGTATCCTCGATCGGCTGCGTTTCGGCATCGGCCCATAACTGCGCGCGGAGTTCGAACACCGCGTCATGGTCATCGAAATACTCGATCGCCGCATGACGAAAGCCATCCTCATCCTGGTGCGGATCGAGCTGCCACTCGCTCAGCGCGCGCTGTTCGGCGGCCACCGGGAACGCACCGAGTTTTGCGACATGATCGCCGTATCGGATCGGGCATTGGCTGAAATAGGTCTCGACGAGCGGGTGGCTGAACGGATGGCCGTAAAAGTCCAGCGTCGGGCTCGGTTCGACACCGACAGCGTTGAGCGCCTTGTTAATGTTACGCGCGATCGACGCGGCCGCGCTCTTCACGCCTTCGGGCATCGGCACGGTCATTCCGATCTTCTTCGCCTGCGCGAGGAATCCCGCGGCGGTACCGGCCGGGAACGTCGTGCCGCTCGCGAACACGAAGTCCTGCGTCGGCGCGTCGTGACCGGACAGCTTGGCGCCATCGACCCCAAAGACCTTGATCGCCATGCCACGGTGCGTCGAGACCCGATCGCCAAGCTTCTCGCCCGGCCCCTGCGCAAAGCGGACCGCGACGTCGAACGTCCCCGGATTGGCAAACAGCCCCTGCGCCAGTTCCGGCGGCAGATCGGCAGCAACGACCATCGTGCCGATGACGCAGGCCGTACTCTTGGCATGGCTGGCGCGCACCGCATGGCCATCACGCTTCTCGACGGTCTGGCTCTCCTGCGTCATCCCCTTGATGATGCCGTCGATACTCTCCTGCTCCCCGGGCTCGGGCGTTTCGATGTCGTCGCGATAAGGAAGATAGGCCACGGGAAGCTCCTGTTGGATCAGGAGGTTAACACCCAACTGCCCCGCGATGTTTCGGTACGGTTCCGTGCAGACCCGATCCATCGAGCGCGGGAAGCGACCGCGGCTCGTGCATCGGGCGGACATTCAGCTAGGCGCGCCGGCTCAAACGGGCCCCCTCTTAAGCCGACAAGCCGAGGCGTTCAGAAAAAGCGCAGCCACGCGATATCACGCCGACGTTGCTTCAATCTCGAAAACCACGCGGTCGGCAGATAGAGCGGTATGATCAAGCCAGCGTACCACGCGAGCACCCAGCCGTAGCTGTCGACCATGAAGACACCGCCGTCGGTCGGTCCCCACCAGGCCAATGCCGTGTGGTAGAGAAGGCGCAGGACGGTCAGATGGAACAGATAGAAGAACATCGGAGCGCCGCCAAAAACGGCCAAAGCCGATATCAGCCGTGAATTTCCCGATCGCTCGAAGAGCGCCAGCATCAGCGCTCCTGCGCCCAAGGTCGGCAGCAGGAACAGCAGCGACGGTGGATATTTCGTCATCGACAGGAAGCCAATGGCGGTCCGCAGGACGCTGTTCTCGACGGCATGCCAAGGCACGTCGCCGTAGACGTTGAGGGTGCGCAGCGCGATGAAGGCGGCGATCATCAAAGCGCCGAGACGAGTCAGGCGTACGATGCGCTGCGAGGGTTCGACCGCGCGGGCGAACCAAGGCCCGATTGCGTTCCCCAGTAGCATGACGCCCACCCATGGGACGATCGGATATGTCGTCTTTGCGATAAAGCCGAATGGCAAAGCGATCACGTCCCGCTGATGCAGCAGCGCCCAGATCGGAAACAGCGTGTCGCCCTGATGCAATTGAATGGGATCGAGGAGATTGTGCCCGCAAACCAGCACCAATCCCAGGGCAATGCGGGCGGATCGGGGGAGTCGGATCAGCCCGGCCAGAAGGATCATGCACAAGCCGAGGCACCAGATCACCTGAAGCCAGAAGGTCGGCTGCGGCACCACGCCCCAGTAAAGTGGTGAGAGGTAGAGCAGGTCGATCGCCATCAGCAGCAGCCCGCGTTTCACCAGGAAGGCGGTCGTTTCGCCACGGCTATGGCTGACGCTGAAGAGATAGGCGGACAATCCCGTCAGCGCGACGAAGATCGGCGCGCAGAAGCTGGCTGCGAAGCGTGCGATGGCAAGCGCCGGGAGAACGGTGGATGCATCCACCGGATCGGGCATTGGCACCAGGACGAGCCAGGTCTCGCGCAAATGATCGAGCAGCATCAGGATCATGACGACCCCTCGCACCGCGTCGATACTTCCCAGGCGCGCCCGAGCGACGTGCGCCCTGTCACCGGGGGTATGGGGGACAGCGTACTGCCCGTTCGGTATCGTGGTCATCTAGAATTGCGCCCGCAGCGAGGCGCGCACGGTCCGTGGCGCGCCGGGATAGATCCAGAAGGAATTATACGAGCTTTGCACGTAACGCTCGTCGAACAGATTATCGACTTCGGCGCGGACCGTGAGCGCCGTCGTGAGGGGGATCTCGGCAGCTGCCTTCACCTTCACATAGTCCGGGAGGACAAGCCCGCTGGCATCGGTCGCACCGGACCGCTTGCCGACATAGGCGACACCGCCGCTAATCGACCAGTCGCGGCCGCTCCCAGGATCGAAGCGGTAGACGATGAAGGCCGTACCCGAATGATCGGGGACGTTCAGCGCCAGAGGCGTCGCGAAGGATCGATCGTCGTTGCGCGCGCGAGTCCAGGCATAGTTCACCACCGCCTGCCAGCGGTCGGCCAGGCGCAGCGATGCATCGAATTCGATACCCCGGCTGGTCAGTGAACCCACCGGTGCCAGAAAATTGGCGTCGGTCGGATCCGTGGTGAGCACGTTGCTCTTCCTGATATCGAACCAGGTGATGCCGACGTCCACGCCGCGCCAGCGCCCCGCCGCGCCAACTTCGTAGCCATGGCCTTGCTCGGGTGCAAAAGCGACACCGCCGGCACCGCTGCCCGAGTTGAGCTGGAAGGACTCGCCCCAATTGGCGTGGACCGAGATGGCATCGGTGACGGCATAGCGTGCGCCCAACCGAAAGTTGACGGGGCGTCCCTTGGACACGGTCGTCGCCTTGACGAGGTTGCGGGCGAGCTGCTGGCAGTAGGTGTCGAACCGAATGCCCCCGACAAGGCTCAGCCGATCGGCCACCTCCCACGCATCCTGCGCGTACAGGGACAGCACGCGCCGCGTTTCGCGCTGATCGATACTGGGCAGCAGCGGCAATGGCTGGGCGACGCCGTAGACCGGGTTGACTATGTCTATGGCGTAAGCGTTGGCCGCGGTCGGGTTTCTCCGGTTCAGGAGTTCGAGATAATCGAGCGTGTACCCCTTGATGCCGATGCTCGGATGATGAAGCCCGAGCGCCTTCACGTCGCCGCGCAGTTCGAGACGCGCCGAGAGGTCTTCAACCTCATAGCCGCGTTCGCGGCGCTGTCGCCACAGGGTCTGCCCGTCTACGAGCCGCGACTGATCCGCTGAGAAACCACGAAGCGACCCGGTGCGATAGGCGAGACCACCGACAAGCGACCAACTCCCGCCAAGCTTCGCCTCGCCGGTCAACTGGTGCCGGGTATCGCGCGCGCGGGTAGGCCCGTTCGAGGGTTCACCGAGGAACCTCGACGCAGGGAGCGCGAGCGGATCGCCATCGATCGCCGCCACACCACGGTCGAACGGCGAGTCATAGGCGATATGCTGGGCAAGATACGTCAGCTGCACGCCGTCCTTCGGGCGGAAGGTCAACGACGGCGAAACGACGCGCCGCTTCAACGTCACGAAATCGCGGTAGCCGTCGCTGTCTTCGGTGGCGACCACGATCCGTGCGGCGAGCGTCTCGGTCAGCGGGCCCGTCGCATCGAGTTCGATACGATGGGTGTCGAACGAACCGAATTGTATCGACGCCGACGCCTGCGGCGCGAAACGGGGTGTCTTGCTGACCATGTTGACCCGCCCGGCGGGATCGATATCGCCAAACACCGCGCCGGCAGGGCCTTTGAGTATCTCGATGCGCTCGATGGTGGCGGGGTCGCGCGCAGGCGCGCTGCCGCGATTGGCGATAAAGCCATCGGTATAATATTCGCCGCCGCCATCGGCGGTGCTCAGGAAGCCGCGGATCGCGAAATTGTCGGCAAAGCCGCCGCGATTATTCTGCTGGCTGCTGCCGCTCACCAATTCCAGCGCATCGCCCAATCGGTACGTGCCCGCCGCACGCAGGATATCCTGCTCGAGCGAGCGGCTCGACTGCGACATCAGTTCGGTCGCGCGATCGGAGGACAGCGTGGCGTCTCGCGACGTTCGCGTCCCCAGAACGACGATATCGTCCCGTCTCGCCGGCTCCTCGGCGTCCTGCGCAACCGCCGGGGATCCTGCCAGCATTCCGATAGCGCCAAGCATCGTCGTGATCCGAAGCGGAGCCTTTTCCGGCGACGATCTCGTCACATTCCGCAGCGTCGATCTCAGCAACACACTTCCTCAGTTCCGTGTAATGATATCATGTCTCCTAACAATATGGTGTATCTGGTGCAACCAGTCAGGCTGAAGCGCGATCGCCATCAACCATGGTCGACTGGTCCCACTTGCCCTCCGGCAAGCGGACCGTCCGCGCTCCTATCAAACCAAGACATTCTCGACATCCAATCCCGACCGACCTGGCAATGACAGGACTGTCCAGCTGCGCTACCGGCGCCTGATGCTCGCCATTCGCCGCCTCCTAGCGCAGCGCTACTTCGCCATGCTCGTGTGCGCGGCAGCACTGTTGCTCAAGCTGGTGGTACCGGCCGGGTATATGATCGGCAGCGAGCACAACCGGGCCACGATTACCCTCTGTTCCGGCGTCGCCCCTCAAGCCATGACGACGGCCATGCCAGGGATGCACGGCGCAATGTCCGATCACGGCACGCCAAAGAATCACGGCAAGACGGAAATGCCGTGCGCCTTTGCAGGCCTGTCGACAGCATCGCTCGGTGCGATCAATCCCATTCTGCTCGTCACCCTGATCGCCTTCGTGATGGCGGTCGGACTGTCACCAGCCGTGCTGCCGGCGATCACGCGCCGCAGCAATCTGCGTCCTCCGCTTCGGGGTCCACCCCCCCCCCTTTGACCGACTGATCGCGTGCTTCCTCGGGAGCAACCACGTCCACGGCCACGTGCTTTCGCGCGGCCGGTCAAAGGCCTATCCATGATCCGATCCTACACGTTGGCGGGGGCGTGCCTGCCCTGCCTTCTGTTCGCCGTACCGGCATCCGCTCAGGATGACGCGACACCCGCCCCGAACCGCGACACAACGGCCACCAAGGCGCAGGGCATTGGACCCGCAGAAACCGGCGACATCATCGTCACCGCACTGAAACGCCCGCAAGCGCTCCAGGACGTCCCCGCAAGCGTCTCCATCCTGTCCGCCGACCTGCTTCGCCGCCTCAACGCGCAGGACTTTTCCCGCGTCGCGGACTCCGTGCCGGGTCTGGCCTTTGCAACCACCGGCCCGGGCAACGCACAGTACATCATACGCGGGATTGGCGGGGTGGGCTTCGTCCAGTCGCCCACCACGGGCGTCTATCTCGACGAGACCCCCCTTCAGACGCGCGCGCTCCGCGGCTTTTCGCAGCCCGATCCGCAGCTGTTCGACGTCGCCCGCGTCGAAGTGCTGCGCGGACCACAAGGCATGTTGTTCGGGTCGTCGTCGATGGGCGGCCTGGTCCGCATCGTGACTAACCAGCCCGATGCCACCAGGACCGCCGCACTGGGTCAGGCGAGCGTTTCGACGATCACCGATGGCGGCACGAGCTGGGATGCGAAGGCGATGCTGAATTTGCCGATTGTCCGCGACACGCTGGCGCTGCGTGTCTCTGGCGGGATCGGCAAGCAGGGCGGCTGGATCGACGACCTGCGGCCAACCACCGGCGACCTCACCGAGAACGCAGGAACGTCGGCGGTCCGCAAGGACGTCAACTGGACGCGTACGGACACGGTTCGCGTCGCGCTGCGCTGGAATACCACAGCAACGCTGACGATCACTCCCTCCCTCGTCTGGCAGGACACGCATAGTAACGCGGACCGCCCGCATAGTGACGTGACCTTCGGCAAGCGTGCGCGTCTGATGGCGCGGTATGAGGACACGTTCGCCAAGGACGCGTTCGTCATCGGATCGCTCCTGATCGAAAACCGGTTCGACGCGATCGGTGGCTTCACGCTGTCGTCCAATTCGTCCTGGCTCGACCGGCGCAACCGGCTGTCGTTTGACGTCACCGCGTTCGACTCCCCGATCGTCGAAGACATCGTCGGGCCAGATCCCGGCGGCAAGCTGTTCCCAACCCCGCTCGAAGATTTCGGCCGCACGAAACAGGTCACGCAGGAGGTGCGTGCGGTGTCCGATGGCCCGGGGCGGCTCCACTATGTGCTCGGCGCGCTTTACCGCGACCTTCATCAGGACTCCGGGCGCACGATTACCGTCGCAAACCTGTTCGGCGTCGCCGCGCCGCTGCCGCTTGGTGCCGGCAATCCGGCCGTCATCCAGGACACGACGGTGCGCTTCCGCGAGAGCGAGATCGCGGCGTTCGGCGAACTGACCTATGCCGTCGTACCGAAGGTGCAGGTCGCGGCCGGCGCACGCCTGTTTGCCTATCGCCAGCGTGAAGCGAGCCGACGCTATGGCATCGGTGGCGTCGCAGGCGGCGATCTTGCCTATGACTATGACGAGCGCAATCGCGAGAACGGCGTCACACCGCGCGTCACGCTGAGCTATGCGCCAAGCCGTGCGGCGACGCTCTACGCCAGCTACTCGCAGGGGTTCCGCACCGGGGGCGTCAATGCGCCCGTGACCGATGATATCTGCTCGGTCGCGGAACGGCGCGCAGCGGGCATTCCCGACATACCGCCGTCCTATGACAGCGATCGTACCGACAATTACGAGATCGGCGCCAAGACCAGCCTTTGGGGCGGCCGTGTGCGGGTCAACGGCGCGGCCTATGCCATTGATTGGAAGCAGTATCAGCAGGCATTCCAGACCGCGTGCGGGATCAATAACGCAACGACCGTCTCCTTCACCGTCAACGCCGGCCGAGTCCGTAGCCGGGGCGGTGAGCTCGAGCTCACCGTGTCGCCAATCCACGGACTCGATCTTCACGCGGGGGGGTCTTTCACCGATGCAACCTACCGGAACGACGTCCCCAACCTCTTCCTGCCCGCAGGGTCTCGCGTTCTCGACGTGCCACGCTGGCTATGGAATGTGCGCGGCAACTACGAAGCCAAGCTCACGGATGACCTGACCGGCAGCGTGTTTGTCGCAGCACGTCACGTCGGCGCGTCGAACAGTGGGTTCGGCGAAGGTGAGGTGCTGCCGCGCCCGGCCTATACGCTGGTAGACGCCTCCGCCGGGGCGACGATGCGTGGCGGCTTGGGGATCGACCTGTTCGTCACCAACCTGTTCGACGCCGTCCCGGTCTTCGGGCAGGAATTCACGACCTCGCCCGGCAACACGACGGCGACCAGCTACTTTTCCTATCTTGTTGGCCCGCCGCGGACGGTCGGGATACGTCTGACCAAGGCATTGTGACGGCAATCATGATCGCGTCGTTTACGAGGCGGCTTCTTACGATGCGTAGGGTGTCCGACGTGAGGACCGTAGCCCAGAAGTACGACCCATTGGGCCATAAGCGTACGCGTACAGGCCGGTCGAAATGCGCTGACCGCAGACACAACAAAGCCCGCATAGTCTTATCGACTTTGCGGGCTTGGTTGGTTGCGGGGACAGGATTTGAACCTGTGACCTTCAGGTTATGAGCCTGACGAGCTACCGGGCTGCTCCACCCCGCGA
>NZ_SGXR01000009.1:0-148667 GCF_004216825.1 Sphingomonas sp. BK036
GGGGGGGGGGGGGGGGGGGGCCCCCCGGGGGGGGGGGGGGGGCCCGCCCCCCCCCCCCCCCCCCGGGGGGGGGGGGGGGGGGGGCGCCCCCCCCCCCCCGTTCCAGGCGCCGCACTGCTTGGCAGCCCCTCACCCCGACCCTCTCCCCGGAGGGGAGAGGGAGGTCCTCAGCTACGTACTTCTTTCGCGATGCCGTCGAGCAGGCCGTTAACGAAGCCCGATTCGCGCTTGTCGTAGAAGGCATGCGCGACGTCGACATATTCGCTGATGACGGCTGCAACCGGCACGTCCTTGCGTGCGAGCAGTTCGTAGGTGCCGACGCGGATGATCGCCTTCATCGGCTTGTCGAGACGGGCGAGCGTCCAGCCCTTGGCGAGCTTGCCCTCGATCAGCACGTCGATCTCGCCCGCGCGCGCGTTGGCGCCGGTCACGAGGTCGTCGAAGAAATCGACATCGGCCTCGGCATATTCGACGTCTTCAATCGTCGCGCCGAGCCGGTGCTGGTGGAATTCGTTGAGCAGGACGGGCATCGCGGTGCCCTCCATCTCATGCTGGTAGGTCGCCTGGACGGCGGCGAGACGCGCGGCGGCACGCGCCTTTGTGCGGGGGGCGGTTCTGGACATAAGCGGTTGCCTGTACGCGCGGGGGGCTTGCGTGTCAGCCCTTAGCGTCTCGCCTGTGTCTAGGCGAAGAAGATTGGTTCACGCGGAGACGCGGAGACGCGGAGGTGGTGCGTGCGGCGCAGCCGCTCCGATCTCCTTGTTGGCCTTTGATCGGAGGGCCGCTGCGCGGCGAGGTAGACACCTCCGCGTCTCAGCGCCTCCGCGCGAACAAAATCAGTGGTTGAGGCGAAGCCGCAACGCCACTGATTTGGCATGCGCGGGCAAACCCTCGGCGTTGGCGAGCGCGACGGTCGCGGGGCCGAGTTCACGCAGCGCGGCTTCGTCGAGCGCCAGGAAGCTGGTGCGCTTCATGAAGTCGAGTACCGACAACCCGCTGGCGAAACGCGCACGGCGGCCGGTCGGCAGGACGTGGTTCGGCCCCGCGACGTAATCGCCGATCGCCTCGGGAGTATAGCGGCCAAGGAAGACCGAGCCTGCATGGCGGATGCGGTCGAAGAAACCCTGCGGATCGGGGATCGCGAGCTGGAGATGCTCGGCGGCGAGCCGGTCCACCAGCGGGATCGCGTCCGCCAGCGTATCGACGACGACGATCGCACCGTTGGTGTCCCATGCGACGCGCGCGACGGCTTCGGTGGCGAGATCGCGCAATTGGCGGTCGACCGCGTCCGCCACCTTGTCGGCGAAGGCGGCATCGTCGGTGAACAGGATCGATTGCGTGGTCACGTCATGCTCGGCCTGGCTGAGCAGGTCGGCGGCGGTCCATTCGGGGTCGTTGAGCGCATCCGCGACGACGACGATCTCGGACGGGCCCGCGACCATGTCGATGCCGACGACGCCGTAGACCTGGCGCTTGGCCTCCGCGACCCAGGCGTTGCCGGGGCCGGTGATGACGTCGACCGGTTCGATCCGACCGGCGCCATAGGCGAGCGCGGCGACGGCCTGTGCACCACCGACGCGCCAGACCTCGTCGACGCCGGCGAGATGCGCGGCGGCGAGGACGAGCGGGTTGATCTGGCCGTCCGGGGTCGGCGTGACCATCGCGAGACGGCCGACGCCTGCAACCTTGGCGGGGATCGCGTTCATCAGCAGCGACGAGGGGTAGGCGGCGCGTCCACCGGGGACGTAGATGCCGGCGGCGTCGACCGGCAACCAGCGCGCACCGAGCCGCACGCCCGCCGAGTCGACCGAGTCGCTGTCGAGCGGGCGCTGTTTCTCGTGATAGGCGCGGATGCGAGTCGCGGCGAGTTCGAGCGCGGTGCGCAGCTCGGGATCGAGCGCGTCGAATGCGGCCTTGCAGTCGGCGGCGTCGATCTGCCAGCCGGTGCTCTCGAGGTCGTGGCGATCGTGCTTGTGCGTGAGGTCGCGGATCGCGGTCTCGCCATCGCGACGGACGGCGGCAATGATCGCGACGACGTCCTGCGTAACACCGGCGTCGGATTCGCGGCGGTCCTCGACGAGCGCGGTGAAGCGCGTCGCGAAGTCCGCGTCGGTGGTGGAAAGGCGGATCACTTGCCCCCCTCCCGCATGCGGGAGGGGTTGGGGGTGGGCACGCGCTCACCGCGGGCGTTACGCTGGAGGATAGCGCGAGCCCAACCCCCAGCCCCTTCCCGCTTGCGGGAAGGGGAGCAGAATAGCGCTGTCATGCTGCGATCTCCTGCGACTCGACCGCGCGGCGGAACGCCTCGACCAAGGGCACGACCCGTGCGCGTGTCTTCATCGCGGCGCGGTTGACGACCAGGCGGCTGGTGACTTCCATGATCGTCTCGACCTCCACCAGTCCGTTCTCCAGCAGCGTACGGCCCGACGAGACGAGGTCGACGATGCGCGGCGCGAGGCCGAGCGTCGGGGCCAGCTCCATCGCGCCGTTGAGCTTCACGCATTCCGCCTGGACTCCGCGTCCTGCAAAATGCGCAGCGGTCACATGCGGGTATTTGGTCGCGACGCGGACATGGCTCCAGCCGCGCGGATCGTCCTTCGCCGCCATCGCGGTGGGCTCGGCGACCGACAGCCGGCAATGGCCGATGCCGAGATCGACCGGCGCGTAGAGTTCCGAGTAACCGAACTCCGCGATCACGTCCGAACCGACGATCCCAAGCTGCGCCGCGCCGTGCGCGACGAAGGTGGCGACGTCGAACGCGCGCACCCGGATCAGCGAGATGTCCGGATCGTTGGTCGCGAACCGGAGCGCGCGGCTGTTCTCGTCGGAGAACGACGCTTCGGGATGGATGCCCGCGCGCGCGAGCAGCGGCAGGGCCTCGGCGAGGATACGTCCCTTGGGGACGGCGATAATGATCTGGGAGTCAGGCACGCGCCGGGCTTTACGGGTGAGGCTTGGCGGGTGCAACAACCTGCACATGGCAAATGAACCGGCAAACCGCGCGTGCTTCGAGATCCAGGCGGGCTATTGCACCGCGATGGACGCGCCGGTGACTGCGCGGGTCTGCACGGCGCTGGCGCACGCGCTCGATCGCGACAGCGCGACGGGACGGCGGGCGCTCGACTGGGCGGGCGAGCCGGTCGCCGATGCTCTGGCATTGCGGCTGGTCGGCGGCTTGCACGCGCTGCACCGCGCGGGTGTGGACCCGGCGCTGTCGACGGTGTTCTCTGGCGCGGAGACCGACCCGACTCGCGTTGCGGCCACGGTGAAGGCGACGCTCGTCGCGCAGGATGCGGCCTTGCTGCCGTGGCTCGACGGGCCGCCGCAGACCAACGAGGCGGCGCGGTCCGCCGGCATGATGACCGGTATCTTGCATCTGGCCGAGCGATATGGGCCGCGGTTCGAGCTGCTCGAGATCGGATCGAGCGCAGGGCTCAACCTGCTGATCGATCGCTATCGGTTCGATCTTGGCAGCGTGGCGGTCGGGCCATCGGCATCGCCGGTGACGATCCGCCCCGAATGGCGGGGTGCGCCACCGCCAAGCGCGCCGGTCGCGATCGAGTCGACTCGCGGCGTCGACATTCAGCCGGTGGATGTCGCCGATCCCGTCGCGGCGGCTCGGCTCGAAGCGTATGTCTGGGTCGATGCGGTCGAGCGGCAGGCGCGGCTCGCGGCGGCGATCGCGATGGTGCGTGAGGGGGGCGTCGATCTGGTGCAAGGCGAGGCGGCGGACTGGGTCGAGGCGCGGTTGGCCGCGCCGCAGCGCGAGGGCGTCACGCGCGTGCTGATGCATTCGGTGGTGTGGCAGTATCTGCCCGTAGCGTCGCGCGAGCAGATCCGGATCGCGATGGACGCGGCGGGGGCACGCGCGACGGTCGAGAGACCGCTGGGCTGGGTGATGATGGAGCCCAATCGCGATCTGCACCGGCACGAGGTGCGCGTACGCGGTTGGCCGGGCGAGCGGGCGATGGACCTGGTGGCGCTGACGCATGCGCATGGCGCCTGGGTCGAAGGGCTCTCCGCCCCCTATGAGACGCGCGATTACGTCATGCGGCGCGGCGCGTACGAGAAGGGTTGAGCCGGCCGGGATCGCTCCCGGCCGGCATCGATCGGCTCAGTAGAAGAAGCCGTTGTTGACCTGCGCGACGCGGCCGTTGCGCGTGTCGACCAAGACGACGTCGCGGCCGTAGCGGACCCAACGCTGATAGCCATAGGCCGGGCGCGCGAGGCGGTACGTCTGGTAATCGTTGATCCAGTACTGACGGCCGTAATAGTTCGGCGCGAACTGGTAGCCGACGTTCACCGGACGATAGCGATAGCCGCGCGGGCCGACATAGGCGGGGCGACGATAGACGTTGCCGTGCGTGCGGCGATAGTCGCGCCAGTCCTCGCGTGCTTCGCGACGGTCTTCGCGGAGTTCCCGGCGCGCGTCGCGGACATCGCCGCGGTCGCCGTAGCGGCGCGCGTCCTGAAGATCGCGGCGGCTCTCGCGGATTTCGCGCTGGTCGCGGCGGACTTCGCCATAGCTTTGCGCACCGGCGAAGGTGGGAACGAGGGTGGCGGCGGCGACTGCCGCGAGGATCATCTTACGCATGAATGCTCTCCTGTATTCGGTGCCGAATCAACGGCATGGACACGGTTTTGCTCCCGCGTCGCTGAACGATCACCGAATGCGGTGGTCAGGATCCAGACAGGTGGTGAAGGTTTGGCATTATCTACGGGCATGCCCCTCCCGATATGCCCCCCCGGCGAAGGCCGGGGTCCAATTGGAGAGGACGCAGTAACGGAACGCCGGCCCGAGTTACGGCGGTCCCCCCAATTGGGCCCCGGCCTTCGCCGGGGGGGGGCTGGGCGACAAATTACGTTGATCGCTGACCGACGGGTTAGTCAAATCCCCCAGTGGCGCATCGCCGCGATCACCGCGTCGGGCTTCTGCCACGGCACGAAATGCCCCGCATCGACCTTTTCGATCGTCAGGTCCGGCACATAGCCGGCAATGTCGAGCTGGCTCGGCAGCAACGCGCTGTCCTGCATCCCCCAGATCACCAGCACCGGCATCGTCGTCGGCGGGAACGGCGCGTCGAGAAACGCGGGGCGGGGCGGCGTCTCGTCCATCGCGGGGACGACGATCGCGCTCGCGCGGTACCAGTTGAGCATCGCGGTGATCGCACCCGGCTGGCCCCATTCATCGAGATAGGCGGCCTTGTCCTCGGCCATCGCGGCAAGGTCTGCATGCTTGGAAAAACTGGTGTCGAAGAAGGTTTCGAGCCCGATCGCATCGACATGCCGTTCGAGATCGGGGTTGCGGAAGGCGCGGATATACTGGCTGGCGGCGCGCTGTTCCAGGTCGTCGAACATCGTCCGCTGGAAGACGAGCGGGTGCGGCGCGTTGATGATGACGAGCCTGGCGATACGCTCCGGGTGCCGCAACGCCGCCATCCATGCGACCGCGCCGCCCCAGTCGTGACCGACCAGCGTGAAGCGGTCGATCTTCAGGTGATCGGCGAGCGCGATCAGGTCGGCGACGATCTTGTCGGGGGTATAGCTCTCGACGCCCTCGGGTTTCGACGATCGCGCGAACCCGCGCTGGTCGGGCGCGACGACGTAGTGATCACGCGACAGGTCGGGGGCGACGGCGCGCCAGGTGCGGTGCGATTCGGGGAAGCCGTGGAGGAGGATGACGGGCGGGTTTGCCGGATCGCCGGTGATCGCGACATCGAGCTCTACGCCGGTGGACAGCGCGATGCGTTGCAGGTCCGTCATCATTCCCCTCCCGCTGGCGGGAGGGGTTAGGGGAGGGCCTACCCGTCGCGCTGCCCTTTGATCATGCCCTCCCCCGACCCCTCCCGCAAGCGGGAGGGGAGAAGAAGGAGCAACCCCTCTCCCAAGCGGGAGGGGAGCAGACGGCGCGATCCCCCTCCCCCTGGCGGGGGAGGATGTGTCAGGGGTAGCTCACCGTCTTGGGGACTGCGGGGATTTCGATCCATTCCTTTTCGTCGCCGGGGACCTTCGGGAAGTTGCCGGCATTCCAGTCGCGCTTGGCCTGTTCGATCCGGTCGCGGTTCGAGCTGACGAAGTTCCACCAGACGTGGCGCGGCGTCGTGAACGCATCGCCGCCGCACAGCATGGCGCGGCCGCCCGTCGCGGAGCGGAGCGTCGCCGCAATGCCAGGGCGCAGGACGTAGAGCACCTGCGGTTCCAGCTTCACGCCCTCCAGCGTCGCCTCGCCCATCGCGAGATAGATCGCGCGCTCCTCCGCCGCCGCATCGATCGGCACGCTCGCGCCGGGATCGAGCGCGATGTCGGCGTAGATCGTCCCCGAATAGGTCGTGGTCGGCGCGGTCTGGCCCCACAGGCTCCCCATGATGATCCGCGAGCGCGCGCCGTGCGCCTCGATCACCGGCAGCTGCGCCTTGGTGACATGCTCGAACGCGGGATCGATCTCCTCGACCGCCTCGGGCATCGCTAGCCAGGTCTGGATCCCCGACAGGTTGGGCCCCCCGGCGCGCTCGTCGCCGGGCGAGCGTTCGGAATGGACGATGCCGTGGCCCGCGGTCATCAGATTGACCGCGCCGGGCTCGATCCGCGCCTGCGTGCCGAGCGAATCGCGGTGGTCGATCGCGCCGTCGAACAGATAGGTGACGGTCGATAGGTTGATGTGCGGATGCGGCCGCACATCGATGCCCGAACCAACCTCGAGATGCGCGGGGCCCATCTGGTCGAAGAACAGGAACGGCCCGACCATCGTCCGTTCCTTGTTCGGCAGCGTGCGGTGGACCTTGAACCCGCCCAGATCGTGCGTCGAGGGCAGGATGGTCTGAAGGACAAAATCATCGAGCATGTGCGCTATCCCTTGGCAGGTTCCGAGACGTCGAGAAGGTCGACCAGGTCTGCTGGATAGATGATTTCGTCATGCGCGGCGATGTCGTTTCGGGAAAACCAGCGGTGACCGACGAGCAGTTGCTTCTCCTGTTCCGTGAGATTGCCCGCCTTCACCTCGCACGTGTCGACGTCGATGCGGAAATAGCGTTCGTCGGCGGTCACCTCGACGCCTTCGAAGGTCACGAAGTCGATCGTCCGTTGCGCGACCTCGGGGCCGCAGTCGATGTCGAGGCCGACCTCCTCCCAGAGTTCGCGGCGGGCGGCGGCGGCGTAGCTCTCGCCCGGATCGACCGCGCCGCCCGGCGTGCACCACAAGGGCGGGCGATCGTCGGGGGTGAAGCGGAACATCAGGACGCGGTTTTCGCCGTCGACCAGCAGGATGCGCGCGGCAGGGCGCGGGGTTCTCACAACCAGCACCGCCCCGGCGAAGGCCGGGGTCCAGTTGGAAAGGTCGCTATGGCGACGGGCCGCGCGTCGTTACTCCTGTCTCCCAACTGGACCCCGGCCTTCGCCGGGGAGGTGCTGGACGGGACAGTGCTGGTTATGAGGAGGCTGCCGAGACTCACGCGGCATCCAGTTCGGGATAATGGCGGAAGATGCCGTCGGTGTTGAACGCGATCCGGCGGTCGCTTTTCAGATACGCCTTGACCCCCGGCAGCTCGGCGACCTGATCGTGTATGCGGATAAGATTGGGATACTCCGGCTCAAGCGTCTTCATCCGCCGCGGAAACATGTAGCGCAGCCCCTCGACGATCTGGAACAGCGAGGTGTCGGCATAGCTCCATCGGTGGTCGATGAGCCAATCGCCCAGATTTGCCTGCGCCGCATCCTCGAAATGGCCGAGGAACTTCGGGAGGCGCTCCTCGCGGAACTGCTTTGCAGCGCGCGCGGCCTCGGACTTCTGGTCGTCGTAATAGTCCATCATAGCGACCGGATGGTGGACGTTGTGGACCTCCGCGACGAGGTCGGCGATCGTGAGTTGCAGCTGGTTGAGCCATAGCCGGTCGGCCATGGTCGACGGCGCGATCGAGTGCCGTTCGCCGAGATACATCAGGATGTTGGCGACCTGCGCGATCACCAGCCCGTCCAGTTCGAGATAGGGCGGCGCGAACGGCGTGCGCCCGGTGCGGTCGTTCAGGTCGGCGAGCAAACCCTCTTCGCCGACCGTCCGCGCGCAATCCTCATACGCGATCTCCGCGGCTTCGAGCGCGAGCCGGACGAACTCGCCGCGTCCTTGAATGGAGGGCCAGTACCAGAGCTTGTACGCCATCAAATCTCCCCGGGCGCGCGCGCCTTGATGGCGAGTGCATGGATCTTGGTGCTCAACAGCTCGGCGAGCGCCTGGTTCACGAGCCGCTGACGCGCGACGCGAGTAAGGCCTTCGAATGTCGGCGTTTCCACCTCGACGCGGAAATGCGTCTCGCCGGTGCCGTCGTCGCCCATGTGGCCGGCATGGAGTCCGCTCTCGTTGACGACGGTCAGGTGCGTGGGCGCGAGCGCGGTGGTGAGGCGCGCGGTGATCTGGTCCTGTACGGAGCCGGTGGCGAGGTCTGTCATGCGCCCTATATAGCCCGTTTTGGAAGCGCGGGGAGCCGGTGGCGGACGACGATCGAAAAGAGCGGAAAGAGCGACCAAGCCCGCGGTTTCACGGCCGTGTGGAAGGGACGGGGCGCGTCTGCATGTGGCGCGACTGCGAAGAGCCGGGTGAATTTCGCGCGCCGCCGCTGGAAGGGCCGAGTGACGGCGGGCCGCCGCAGTTCCGCTGGTTCTGCCTCGAGCATGTCCGCGCGTTCAACGCGGGCTATAATTTCTTCGACGGGATGACCGCCGACGAGATCCATCATGCGCAGCGACCGATGGCGGGCTGGGAACGCGAAACGCGCGCGTTTGCGCATGGCGGTGGCGACACGCCGCCCAAATGGGCGGACTTCGCCGACCCGATCGACGCGATCGGCGCGCGCTTCGGCGAACGGATGGCGGCGGCGCGCAAGGACGGCCGCGTGTTGTCCGATGGCGAACGACGGTCGTTGCGCGTCCTGGGTCTCGGCACGGATACGGACCGGACCGCGCTGCGCAAACGCTACAGCGAACTCGTGCGGCGCTATCATCCCGATCGCAACGGCGGCGACCGCGCGCATGAATCGGAGTTGCAGAAAGTGATCGCTGCATACCAGCACCTGAAAGGCGCGGCGGCGTTCGCATAGCCACGCCGTCATTTTGGGCTCGACCCAGGATCCAGAGCCAAGACGCGGCGCGATCGTGGCTGTGGATCCCAGCCTTCGCTGGGATGACGGATCGAGAATGTGATCCATACTTACTCTGATCGATATTTCACGATCCGCCTGCCGGAACCGCATCGCTGGCGAGCGGTTCGTCTAACTCATCCGGTCAATCGCCCGACCAATCGTACAGCGGCGGTTGAGTAACAGCCCGCGCTTGGCCTAGAGCTACCGGGAACACGAGGCCAACATGACCGATATCCCCAATACCCAGCCCGACAGCCGCGAGACCACGATCCTCGACGCCCCCGACCGCATGGTGAAGGTGCGCGAGATGTTCGGGATCGATTCCGACATGGAAGTGCCCGCCTTCTCCGAAGCCGACGAGCGCGTCCCCGATCTCGATCCGGCATACGTCTTCGATGCGGACACGACGCTCGCCGTCCTCGCCGGTTTCGCGCATAACCGCCGCGTGATGGTCCAGGGCTATCACGGCACCGGCAAGTCGACGCATATCGAGCAGGTTGCGGCGCGCCTGAAATGGCCGTGCATCCGCATCAACCTCGACGCGCATATCAGCCGAATCGATCTGATCGGCCGCGACGCGATCGTCCTGAAGGACGGCCAGCAGATCACCGAGTTCCGCGAAGGCCTGCTGCCTTGGGCGCTCCAGACTCCGACCGCGTTGGTGTTCGACGAATATGACGCAGGGCGCCCCGACGTGATGTTCGTGATCCAGCGCGTGCTCGAGACCGAGGGCAAGCTGACTTTGCTCGACCAGAACCGCGTGATCCGCCCGAACCCGTGGTTCCGCCTGTTCGCGACTGCCAACACGGTCGGCCTCGGCGATACGAGCGGGCTGTATCACGGCACGCAGCAGATCAACCAGGGTCAGATGGACCGCTGGAATATCGTCGTCACGCTCAACTATCTGCCCGCCAAGGTCGAGGCGCAGATCGTGCTCGCCAAGTCGGGCGAATATGACAAGCCCGACGGCAAGAAGGTCGTCGAGAACATGGTCCGCGTCGCCGACATGACCCGCAAGGGCTTCGTCAACGGCGACATCTCGACCGTGATGAGCCCGCGTACCGTCATCACCTGGGCGCAGAACGCGCTGATTTTCGGCGATGTCGGCTTCGCGTTCCGCCTGTCGTTCCTCAACAAATGCGACGAGGCCGAGCGGCCGCTGGTCGCCGAATATTACCAGCGCGTGTTCGGCAAGGATCTTCCCGAGAGCGTGGTGGGTAAGGCGTAAGCTTTTGGCGAACGAAACGCCTCTCGATCGCTTCAAGGCGGTTCTGGCCGGGACGGCGCGCGCGATCGCGGAGGAGCCCGAGGTCGAGCTCGCCTTCACCGCGGACGCGCCGACACAGTCGGGCAAGCACATCAAGGTGCCCATGCCCGCGCGCGCCTTGCCGCCCGAGCAGGTGGCGGAGGCGCGTGGGTTCGCCGACGGTTTCGCGCTGCGGCTGAAGCTGCACGACATCGCGCTGCACAACCGTGCCGCGCCCGTGGAAGCGGTCGCGCGCGCAGTGTTCGATTCGGTGGAGACCGCGCGGATCGAGGCGCTCGGGTCGCGCGGCTATGCGGGGATCGCGGACAATCTCGACCGGGCGCTCGACGTGCGGCTGCGCGCCGATCCGATCACGCGCGCGCGCAATCGCGACGAGGTGCCGCTGTCGACCGCGCTCGGCCTGATGGTGCGCGAGAAGCTGACCGGGCAGGAATCGCCCGCGATCGCCGCGCCCGGGCTCGCGCTGGTCCGTGAGTGGATCGAGAGCAAGACCGATCTCGACGCGCTGGCCTATGCGCTCGACGACCAGAAGGCGTTTCAGGGGCTTGCGCGGAAAATGCTGCAGGAGCTGGAACTCGTCGAGGGCGACCAGGTCCCCGAGGAGAGTGACGAAGGCGGCTCCGAGGACGAGGGCACCGACGAGCAGCAGCAGGACGAGGGCGACGAAGGCGACGACCAGGGCGAGGACGGCCAGGGCGAAGTCGAGGCGCGCGGCGAACAGTCCGAGCAGCAGAACGAGGAAAGCGACGGCCAGGAGCAGAGCGACGAGTCGATGGACGACATCGACGGCGAGCCCGGCGACGACGGCGAGGAGGGGATGCAGCCCGTCCGCCCGAACCGTCCGTTCGCGGACATGGGCGGCGCGTTCGACTACAAGCCGTGGACGACGCAGTTCGACGAGGTGATCGCCGCGACCGAGCTGTGCGACGCCGACGAACTGGCGCGGCTGCGCGGCTATCTCGACCAGCAGCTCGTGCATCTGCAATCGACCGTGTCGAAGCTCGCCAACCGGCTGCAGCGCCGCCTGATGGCGCAACAGTCGCGCTCCTGGGATTTCGACCAGGAGGAGGGCATCCTCGACGCGGCGCGGCTGGCGCGCGTGATCGTCAACCCGACGCTGTCGCTGAGCTACAAGGCGGAGCGCGAAACCGATTTCCGCGACACCGTGGTGACGCTGCTGATCGACAATTCGGGATCGATGCGCGGCCGCCCGATTTCGATCGCGGCGATCAGCGCGGACATCCTCGCGCGCACGCTCGAGCGCTGCGGCGTGAAGACCGAGATCCTCGGCTTCACGACGCGCGCCTGGAAGGGCGGGCAGAGCCGCGAGACGTGGCTCGCCGCCGGGCGTCCGCCGCAGCCGGGTCGGCTCAACGACATCCGCCACATCGTCTACAAGCGCGCCGACGAGCCGTGGCGGCGTGCGCGCAACTCGCTCGGGCTGATGATGCGCGAGGGGTTGCTGAAGGAGAATATCGACGGCGAGGCGCTGATGTGGGCGCATGCGCGGCTGGTTGCGCGGCCCGAGGAGCGTCGCATCCTGATGGTGATCAGCGACGGTGCCCCGGTCGACGATTCGACGTTGTCGGTGAACTCGGGCTCGTATCTGGAGCGGCATCTGCGCCAGGTGATCGGCTGGATCGAGAGCAAGTCGCCGGTCGAGCTCGTCGCGATCGGCATCGGCCACGACGTCACGCGGTATTACGCACGCGCGGTGACGATCATGGACGTCGAGCAGCTTGGCGGCACGATCATCGAGCAGCTCGCGTCGCTGTTCGACACCGAGTGATCGACCGGTGATCGAGGCGCCAGCCGGCGGCTTCCACGGCCCCGTCAAGCGCTCGATCACCATCGCCGGCCACCAGACCTCGATCAGCCTCGAACCCGTCTTCTGGCAGGCGCTCGAAGCCGCGGCCGTGCGTCTCGCGCTGCCGCTATCCGCGCTCGTCGCCGAGATTGACGCGATCCGCATTGTCGCGGACGATCCGCCCAATCTTGCTAGCGCATTGAGAACATGGCTGTTCGTTAATTTCCATTGAGAACTATTCGCATTAGCGTTGACAGTGCGAACGACTCTCAATAGCGAGCCCCCACGAACAAAGGGGTTTGTCTATGTCGCTACCGTCGCCGCGCGCATCGTTGCCGCGTTCGTCCTCCGTGCCTGCGTTTCTCGCTCTGTCGTGCGTTGGCGCCTTCACGACCGCGCCGGCCTATGCGGCGGATGCCGACAAGGCGGCGGCGCCGGTAACCGATGCGCAGCAGCGCGAGGAGATCCTCGTCAACGGCCAGCGCATTCACGACGAAGGCCCGAAGCAGGTCGCGCCGCTGGTCAACACGCCGCGGTCGGTGATCGTACTGCCCAAGGAAGTGATCGAGCAGACCGGCTCCAACAGCCTCGCCGACGCACTGCGCACGGTGCCCGGCATCACATTCGGCGCGGCGGAGGGCGGCAATCCGATCGGCGATCGCCCGTTCATTCGCGGGTTCGACAGCCAGGGCAGCATCTATGTCGACGGCGTCCGTGATCTCGCCTCGCAGACGCGCGAAGTGTTCGCAGTAGATTCCGTCCAGATCGTCCGCGGATCGGATTCGACGCTGGGCGGGCGCGGCTCGGCGGGTGGCACGATCAACATCCTGTCGCGCCTGCCGCAGCTCGACACCTTCGGATCGCTCAGTGCCAGCTACGGCGAGGCGGACTATAAGCGCATCACCGGCGACGTTAACCTCAAGGTCTCGGACACTGCCGCCTTCCGCATCGAGGGGATGTGGCACGACCAGGACGTCGCGGGCCGCGATGCGATCTGGCAAAAGCGCTGGGGAATCGCGCCGTCATTCGCGGTCGGGCTTGGCACGCCGACGCGGCTGACCGCGAGCTTCTATCACATGGAAAGCTCGGAATTGCCCGACAGCGGCATCCCGTATCTCTACACGATCGCCAACCATCCCGGCACCGGCGCCGTCACGACGCAGCCTGCGATCGGTACCGTGACGACCGCGGGGGGGCAGACCGGCTATGTCTCGCGCAAGAACTTCTACGGGGTGGCGGCGCGCGACTTCCGCGATGCGACCACCAACCAGGCGACGATCCGCGTCGAGCATGATTTCGGCGGTATCACGCTGCGCAACACCGCGCGCTACACGCACAGCGACCAGAGCTATATCTTCACGCTGCCCGACGACAGCCAAGGCAATGTCTATGGCACCACCGCGACCAACACGGGCGCGAACGTGACGACCGGCGGCTATGTCTGGACGCGCGGCAACACGCGCTACGGCTATAGCGAGAGCGTCGTCGACCAGACCGATCTCTACGGTAAGTTCGCGACCGGCGCGATCGAGCACAGCTTCTCGCTCGGTACCGAAATTTCGTGGGAGAAGACGCGGCGCGGCACGTTCGTGTCGGCCAACGGATCGACGATATCGCCACGCTGCAACACCGCGACCATCGCGCGCTCCTATTGCGTCAGCCTGTTCGATCCGAACCCGTATGCGCCGTGGGTCAACTATACGAGCGACACGTCGACGACCGCGACCCCGATCGTGAAGGGCGCGCCCTCGACCGAGACGCAAAACGACGCCAACACCAAGGCCGTCTACGCGTTCGATTCGATCACGCTGATGCCGGCGCTGATCCTGAACCTCGGTGCGCGTTACGATCGGTTCGAGTCGACGATCACGCTGCCGGGCGCTGTCCAGACCAAGGTCAATCGCGTCGACAATCTGTTCAACTGGCAGGCCGGCCTCGTCTTCAAGCCGACGTCGGAGACCAGCCTGTATGCGAGCTATGCGACCGCCGCGACGCCGCCCAACAGCCTGCTCGGCGAAGGCCGCGAGGATAACACGATCACGGTCGCGACGCTCAGCCTGCTGAAGCCGCAAAAGACCAAGTCGTACGAGGTCGGCGCCAAGGCGAGCCTGTTCGGAGAGAAGCTCCAGCTCGGCGCGGCGGTGTTCCAGACGGACATTTCCAACGCGCGCGTGCTCGACGATACCAACACCGCGTCGTTCATCGGCAAGACGCGGATCCGCGGTGTCGAGTTCAACGTCAGCGGAACGATCCTGCCCGGCTGGACCGTGTTCGGCGGCTTTACGCATCTCGATCCGAAGATCATCGACGGTGGCTCGACCATCCTGACGGCGCCGGCGATCCCGCGGACCGCCAACGGCGTCACCACGGTGATTCAGCCCGCCCGGACCATCGGTGTCGTGTCGGTCAACACCGGCAAGCAGGTCCCGCAGACCGCCAAGAACAGCTTCACCGCGACGACCAATATCAACGTGACCAAGCGGCTCCAGATCGGCGGTACGGCGCTGTACATGGACGAGCAGATCGGTGGCTATGCTGACAACCGCTCCGCGACGCAGACCGAGGCGGGCGTGGTGACGGTCAACGCCGCGACCAAGGTGCTGACGCGCAGCATCCCCGATTACTGGCGCTTCGATGCACGCGCGAGCTACAAGCTGACCGACACTATCGACCTCAGCGTCAACGCACAGAATCTGACGAACAAGACCTATTTCACGCAGACCTTCACCAACCACTATGCGTCGATTGCGGCGGGCCGGACGGTCTTTGGTACGGTGAACCTGCGCTTCTGATGGGGATGACGGCGATCGATACGCTGACGCCCGACGCCATCGCCGCGCGCCTCTCCGGAAGTCCGGCGGAGCGCGCGGCGTTCGTGCGCGAGGCGGCGGACGCGGGCGTCGCGGAGGCGCAGGCGGTCTATGGGCAGATGCTGCTCGACGGCACCGGCGTCGCCGCCGATCCGGCCGCGGCACTCGGCTGGTTCACGAAGGCGGCTGCCCAACATCATGTGATGGCGCTCAACATGGTCGGGCGCTGCTACGATCTCGGCTGGGGCACGCGTGTCGACAAGGCGCGGGCGGCGCAGTGCTACCGGATCGCGGCGGAGCGCGGGTTGGATTGGGCGATGTATAATTACGCGACCTTGCTCGCGCTGGGCGACGGCGTGGCCGAGGACAAGCCGGCCGCGCTGGCGTTGCTGGAGAAGGTGGCGGCGATGGACTCGGGGCTCGCGAGTGCGAAGGCGCTCAACTTCGTCGGGAGCTTTGCCGAAGACGGGTGGGCGTGCGATCGCGATCTGGACCGCGCGGCGGACTGTTACGCCCGGGCGGCGGAAGGCGGCGATTTCCGCGGTTGTTTCAATCACGCGCGGATGCTCGGTGCGGTGGGGGAGATCGAGATGGCGTTGGGATGGTTGCAACAGGCGGGGCGGCGCGGGAATGCGGCGTTTCTCGCCAAGGCCGAGGGGTGGCTCGCCGCCAGTGCGATCCCGGCATTCCGCACGCGTGGCGTCGCGGCGTTGCAGGAGGGGGCGCGGTGCTGATCGCCATCCCCGACGTGCTCGATCCGGCCGGCGTCGCGCGGGTCCGCGCGCTGATCGACGCGGCCGACTGGATCGACGGCAATGCGACCTCGGGCCCGCAAAGCGCGCTGGCCAAGCGCAACGAACAATTGCCCGAGGAATCGGCCGCCGCGCGCGAGGCGGGCGGCATGATCCTTGATGCGCTCGGCCAGTCGGCGCTGTTCGTCGCCGCCGCGCTGCCGCTCAAGGTCTTTCCGCCGCTGTTCAACCGCTATGCCGGCGGGCAGGATTTCGGGCTGCACGTCGACAATGCGGTGCGGATCAAGCGCGGCTCCGATTTTCGCATCCGCAGCGATCTGTCCGCGACGCTCTTCCTCGCCGATCCCGAAAGCTATGACGGCGGCGAGCTAGTGATCGAGGATCGGTTCGGGCCGCAATCGGTCAAGCTGCCCGCGGGGCACATGGTGCTCTATCCCGCCTCCAGCCTGCACCGTGTCGCGCCGGTGACGCGCGGGGTGCGTATCGCGTCGTTCTTCTGGTTGCAGTCGATGGTGCGCGACGATGGTGCGCGCGGCATCCTGTTCGATCTCGACCAGGGCGTGCAGGCGGTCGCGGCTGCGCAGGGGCAGGGCGATCCGGCGACCGTGCGGCTGACCGGCGTGTATCATAATCTGCTGCGCCGCTGGGCCGATGTCTGAGCGCGCAGGGAAAGGGGATGGATGGACTTGCGTAGGCCCGCCATGCCACGCTCGACGAACGGGGGAATAATCGATGAATAAGCTGGCGATGCGACGGGCGTGGTTCCAGGTCCACAAGTGGATCGGGCTGATCCTGGCGATCCTCATCATTCCGCTGTCGCTCAGCGGCGCGGCCTTGGTGTGGCATGATGCGCTCGACCGGATCGTCGATCCGGCTCGCTATGCGGTCTCGGGCACGACCGTGCTGGGGCCTGATGTCTATGTCGCGGCGGCGATGACCCGGTTGAAGCATGGCGAGCGGATCGCACAGCTGACCATGCCCGAGGATGGCGGTCCGGTCGTCGTCGCCGCTGCCGCTGCCGGGGTCGCGCCCAAGCGACCGGGGCCGCCGCAGCGGACGATGGTGTATCTCGATCCGCCGACCGCGCGCGTGCTGGAGGTGTCGGCGTCGAACGGCGGGCTCGTGCGGTTCCTCCACGTGCTGCACGGCAGCCTCCAGCTGCCCGGAGTCGGCAGGTCGATCGTCGGCTGGATTGGCGTGGCGATGATGGTGTCGTGTTTTACTGGGCTGTGGCTGTGGTGGCCGACGATCGGCAAATGGACGCGCGGGCTGCGGTATCGGCGCCATCGCAACGCCGATACCAACCTGCATCACCTGTTCGGTTTCTGGATCGCGCTGCCATTGTTCGTGCTGTCGTTGACCGGCGCGTGGATCTCGTTCCCGCAATTCTTCGGCAAGATCACCGGCGAGGCTTCGCGGCCGCGAGGCGGACCCGATCGCGGCGCGATGATGCGCGCGAAGCCGCTCGCGAAACCCGGGCAGCCGCTTGCCGTGGCGATCGGCAAGGCGCGCGCTCTCGCCGGCGGCGCGCCGTTGCGCAGCGTCACGTGGCCGACCGATCTCAGCGCCGACTGGACCGTGACGTTCGCGCGCGGCAACACGCCGGTCGGGGTAAAGATCGCCGACGACACCGGCGGCGCGACGGCCGCCCCCGCACGGCCGCAGACGGGCGTGGCGCGGTGGATGCGACGGATCCACGACGGCACCGACATGGGCGCGCTGTGGCAGGTGATCATCTTCCTCGGCGGGATCCTGCCCGCGGTGCTGGCGGTGACCGGGGTGATCATGTGGTGGCGCGCGCGGGGCTGGAAGGCGGAGCTGGCCGCCAAGAAGGCGGCGCGGGCTGCCTGAGACCCTCTCCCTGCAGGGGAGAGGGAAGGAGGAGCCGTAGGCGACGGGAGAGTGAGGGCACGTGTCTTGGGAAGCGTGCCCTCACCCTCCCACACGCAAGTGCGTGCGGGTCCCTCCCTCTCCCCGGAGGGGAGAGGGGTTCAGGGATTACCGGCCCAGCAGAACCCTTGCCTGGCCGGCGATCTGCGCCAGCATCGCTGCATTCGGGACCGCGGCATGACGCGCGCGGTCGATGACCGCCTTGAATTGCGCCACGCGCGTTGCGTTCGCCGTCAGCCACGCATCGACCGCACCCTGCGGATCCTGCGCGCCGCGCCGTGCGAGGAACTCCAGCCGCAACTGCTGGAAGTCGCGCGCGAGGCCCGCGATTAAGAGCCGTTCCCACGGATCGGTCGGGCTGATCCGCGCCGCATTCGCCTGCGCCCAGTCGAGCCCCAGCGCCTGCCCCAGATGCGTGAACGCGCGGGTGAGGACCGCCTCGTCGAGCGTCATCTGCTCACCGAGATCGGCCAGCCCGATGGCGCCATCCATCTCGAACAGCCGCACGACCTTGCGCACCAGGTCGCCCGGTGCGCCGACGGCCTCGAGCTGTCCGGCGATCCGGCTGCTCTGCGCATTGGCCTCTTCGAGCAGCAACGCCGCGGTCTGGCGATCGAGCTGCGTGATCCCCTTGGCGAGCCGTGCCATCACCTCGCCCGGCGCGGTGCCCGGCGCCGACACGCGCAACAGATCGGCGATCTGCGAGCGCGTCGCGACGGCCACCTCGTCGAACAACGCGATGCGCGCCGCCTCGGGCATGACCGCGGTTTCGATCTCCGCCCATAGCGTCGGCAGGTCGAACAGGCGCTCGGCGACGACGAACATCGCCGCGATATCGCCCATCGCCGCACCTTCCTCTTCCGCCAGTTCGAACGGGTAGAGGATGCCCAATCGGTTGACGATCCGGTTGGCGAGCTTGGTCGCGACGATCTCGGGCCGCAGCCGGTGCTCATCGATCGCCGTGCCGAACCGCTCGCGCATCGCGGCGGGGAAGGCGGCGTGAAGATCGGGCTTCAACGCATCGTCGACCGCGATACCGCTATGCTCGATCGCATCCTGCAAGGTGAGCTTGGCGGTCGCCAGCAGCACGGCAAGCTCGGGCCGCGTGAGCCCGAGCCCGTCCTGGCCGCGACGCAGCAGGATATCGTTCGACGCGAGCCCTTCGACCGCCCGGTCGAGCCGGCCGGCGCCCTCGAAGGTCTCGATCACGCGGACATAGCTCGGCATCGCTACCGCGCCATCCGCCTCGGCGATCGACAGCGCCAGCGTCTGGAGGCGGTTGTCCTCCAGGACGAGGTGCGCGACGTCGTCGGTCATGCTGGCGAGCAGCGTGTTGCGATCCTCGTAAGCGAGGCGGCCCTCGATCATCTCGCGGTTGAGCGCGATCTTGATGTTGACCTCGTTATCCGAGCAGTCGACGCCCGCCGAATTGTCGATGAAGTCGGTGTTGATCCGCCCGCCGCGCGCCGAAAACGCGATGCGCGCGGCCTGCGTGACGCCCAGGTTCGCGCCCTCGCCGATCGCGATGACGCGCAGGTCCTCGGCATTCACGCGCAACCGGTCATTGGCCGGATCGCCGACCGCGACATTGGCTTCCGACGAGGCCTTCACATAGGTGCCAATGCCGCCGAACCAGAGCAGGTCGGCGGGCGCCTTCAGGATCGCGGAGATCAGCGCGCCCGGCTCCATCTCGCTCGCCGTCACGCCAAGCGCGGCCTGCACCTGCTTCGACAGCTTCACGATCTTGTCGGTGCGCGCGAACACGCCGCCGCCCTTCGAGATCAGTGTCGCATCATAATCCGCCCAGCTCGACCGCGGCAGCGCGAACATGCGGTTGCGCTCGGTCCAGCTTGCCGCCGGATCGGGATCGGGATCGAGGAAGATGTGGCGGTGATCGAACGCCGCGATCACCTTCAGCGTCTTCGACAGCAGCATGCCATTGCCGAACACGTCGCCCGACATGTCGCCGCAGCCGACGACGGTGATGCTCTCGCTCTGCACGTCGAGCCCGCGCTCGGCGAAGTGCCGCTGGACGCTGAGCCATGCGCCCTTGGCGGTGATGCCCATCGCCTTGTGGTCGTAGCCGACCGAGCCGCCGCTCGCGAACGCGTCGCCCAGCCAATAGCCGCGTTCGAGCGCGAGCGCGTTCGCCACGTCGCTGAACGTCGCGGTGCCCTTGTCCGCCGCCACGACGAAATACGGGTCCTCGCCGTCGAGGATCGTCACGCCGTCCGGATGAACGACCTTGCCCTCGACGATGTTGTCGGTGATCGACAGCAAGGTGCGGATGAAGATCCGGTAGCTCTCGGTACCCTCCGCCAGCCACGCGTCGCGGTTCGTCGGGGCGGGGAGTTGCTTCGGATAGAAGCCGCCCTTCGCGCCGGTCGGCACGATGACCGCGTTCTTGACGCGCTGTGCCTTCATGAGCCCGAGGATCTCGGTGCGGAAATCGTCTCGACGATCGGACCAGCGCAGGCCGCCGCGTGCGACCGGGCCGGCACGCAGATGGATGCCCTCGACGCGCGGCGAATAGACCCACACTTCGCGCCACGGAACGGGGGCGGGGAGACCCGGAATCAGATGGCTGTCGAGCTTGAACGCGAGCGCTTCGGCCGCGGCGGGTGCAAACGCGTTGGTGCGCAACGTCGCCGCGATCAGGTTGCGATAGGCGCGCAGGATGCGGTCGTCGTCGATCGCCGACACCGCGTCGAGCCCGGTCTCGATCGCCTGGTCCGCCTCGATCGCGTTGCCCGGATGATCGGGGTGATGGACCGCCGTGAAGCGCGCGATGAGCGCCGCCGCGACCTTCGGTGCGCGCCGCAACGCGTCGACGACGGTGGTCAGCCCGTAGGGAAGCCCTGCCTGACGCAGATAGCGGAACCACGCGCGGAACAGCACGATCGCGTCAGGGCGCATGCCGAGTTCGACGATCAGCCGGTTGAACGCGTCGTTCTCGGCCGCGCCCTCCAATACCGCAGCGATCGCGCCTTCGAGAATGTTGGCATCGCTTTGCTGCGCCGCGGCATTCGCCTCGAGCACGAAATCATGCACGAACGGAATACTGTCGTCGCGCAGCCGCGTCGGCAGCTCGCCGATCACGCGGAAGCCGAAATTCTCCAGCACCGGCACGGCGTCGGACAGCGGCAGCGCGCCGCCCAGCTTGTAGATCTTGAGCTGCGGATCGGCGCCGGCCTCACCCGGGACGAGGCGCACGCCGCGTCCATCGGTATCGGTAAGCGCGGCGATCCGCTGGATATCCTCGGCGGCCTCGGCGGGCGTGCTGAGGTTGCGATAGTTTTGCGGGAATGCGGCGGCCCATTTGAGCGCCAGTCGCGCCGCACGCGGCGGCGGCAACGTCTCGACCAGCGCGGCCTCGACGTCCGACACCCAGCCGCGCACCATCCGCTGCAACCGCAGCGCCAGCGGTGCGACCTCGGGCATCCGTCCGTCGCCGCGCAGATCGAGCGTGTAGCGGATCATCGCGACCTCGCCGTCCTCCAGCGCGATCGACCAGTTCAGGATGCTGGCATTTGCCGCTTCCGCCAGCATGTCGCCGATCGCAACGCGCCGGCTGGTGGTGACGTCGTCGCGCGGCAGCCAGACGAACCCGAACAAATGACGGCCCAGCGGTGATTCGACCAGCACGAGCGCCGGCCGCGGCCGATCCGCCAGGCTCATCGCGGTCAGCGCCAGATCCTCGAGCGCGGCAGGGGCGAATGCGATCACCAGATCGTGCGGCAGTGCCGTGAACGCATGCGTCAGCGCCTTGCCGGCATGGCCACGCGGGTCGAAGCCGAACTTCGCCTTCATCGCCGCCAGTCGCGTGCGCAGCACCGGCACGTCGCGCGGCATCGCGGCCAGCGCGGCGCTGGTCCACAATCCGCTGTAGATCGACAGGCCGGCGACCGTCGTGCCCTCCATGACCGGCACGACGACGAGGTCGAGCGGCACCGCGCGGTGCACGGTCGAGATCAGGTTCGACTTGAGCAACAGCGGCGAATCATTGCCCGCCTCGAACCACTCGATCGCCAGCGCGCGCGACGCGGCGGCAAGGATCGGAACGCGGTGTTCGTTGCGCGCAATGCCCAGCGCCGCGCGACCACTGCCGTCACGATGCCAGATCTGGTGGCCGAGCAGGGTCAGGTGCCCGTTCAGGAACCACTGCAACAGCGCCGCACCCTCGCCCTCGGGGAGCATCGCGATGTCGTCGTCGAGCGCGGCCTGCATCGCGCGCCAGTCGGTTACCGCCGCGCGGACATCGGCGAGTACCGCGGTCAGATCCTCGATCAGTCCGCGACGGTCACGCGCATCGGCGCGTTCCATCTCCAGATAGATCATTGATTCGGGGCGGCCGGCACCATGGCCGTCGGCGTCGATCGCGTGCAGCGTGCCGTCGGGCGCGCGCGTCGTCCGGACGACGGGATGGATGATCCGATCGACCGCGATGTCCTGCACGCCGATCGCCGCAGCGATCGAATCGACCAGGAAAGGCATGTCGTCGTTGATGATCGCGAGGCGCATACGCCGCCGCGTGTCGTCCGCGCTGATCGGCTCGATCGCGATCGCCGGCGCACCGTCGCTGCGGTGCGCCGCGGTCGCCGCAACGAATGCCGCGGCTTGCGCGACCTCGCTCGGACCGAAGTCTTTCAGTTCGCCCGGAAGGGCCCGTTCGGTCAACCGGCCCGCAAGGGTTTCGGTGAGCGTCTTCAACGATTGGTTCGCCATAGATTGGGGCCTATGCGCTCGCCGTCCGCCTATCTCAAGGCTTGTGGCAGGTGCGAAGGGATATGCTGCAGCGCACCTAAGCTGCGGCGCGTTCGGCCGCCGCAATCGAGCCTAGGTCGCCGTCATAGCCCTGCAGAAAGCTTGGCAAGCCACCGACGGGCACCTGGTGGCGCTGCGCATGCGACAGTACCGCAGCGAACGTCGCCAGCCGCGCGGCGTCGATCGTGTGACCGAAGACCAGCGTGACGATCTGCAACGGCGTGACCGTCTCCTGCGGCAAGCACGCGGCGGCGAGCATCGCGGCATAGTCATCGCCCTCGCACATGGCCGCGACGCAGAGGTCATGCGCCCGGCCCAATGCCCGATCGAGTGCGGCGCGACTCCGCGCTTCGGCGGCACGCAGGTGTGCCGCGCTTTCGCGGGCCATCGCCAACTGCTCGGCGACCGGCCCGGTCGGCAGCGCTTCCGGCGCCAGCATTTGGGAGGGCAGGGGGGAGTCGAGCACCAGCTCCTGCACCGGCGGCCCGGCGCTTTCGAAACCGCTGCTCGGACCATCGGCCCAGACCTGCGCGATCGCGCCCAAAGGCTGCGGCGTCGCGCGGACGGCGGCGTCGAGCTCGGCCACCAGCGTCGCCTGCATGTCGGCGTCCGCCAGCTCCTTCCAGTTGATCACGCCGTAGATGAAGTCGATCGTGGTGCCGCCCGAGGCGAACGGCATCAGGATTCCGCGGTACAGAGTCGTGCGCCCCCGGCTGCTGACGAATTCCGCCTCGAAACCGATCGGCGCGCGGTTGGCGATGATCTGCAGATAATGGTCGGTCAGTCGCGACAGCAGCGAGCGGCTCGGCACGTCGGCGATCGTCGCGATCGGCCCCTCCAGCCCACATTCCTCGCGCAGCGCCCGGCCGAGATAGGCGATCTTTGGATCGCCCATGCCGTGGCTGAAATCGAGCAGCACGCTGTGCGGCCCGAAATCGGTGATCGTCTCGGGTTCGAGGTTCGCGATCGAGGGATAGGGGCGCCCATCCAGCAGCGACACCCAGTGATTATAGGCGCGCACATGCATCCGGCGCTCGTCGCCACCCAGATCGAACATCACGTCGTTGACGCCCGCATCGGTCGAATCCGCGCCGAGCGGCTCAGGCGGCACACCGTCCGCGTGGAGCGCGTTTCGGGCGCCGGCGAGCGCGAGACTGTCTGTCCCCGCGGCGTGTCCGCCATCTCCGCTGCGTGCCATCGTCATGCCCAAGGATCCCCGTACCGTCGCGCCGGTTGTGCACGACGCTTGGTAAACACCGGGTAAATTCGCAAACCGCTTGTCAGCCCGCAAAACCGCTGTTAATTGCCGCCCCCTCGACCGGATACGTCCGTCATCGGGCCGCTTTAGCTCAGCTGGTAGAGCATCGCATTCGTAATGCGGGGGTCACAGGTTCGAGTCCTGTAAGCGGCACCACCCTTAATTATCGAAAAAACGGCTTTCTCGGGCGCTCTCTTGCCTGAAGCTTCGGTGATTCTGAGTTTTGGTATCGCGCTGGCAACCGCACAGTTCCGTGTTCGGCAAGTCGGGCCGTCGCGACGGCACTTTTTCGCAAGCGGACTTCCGCTATGATTTGGGAGGCGACAGCTATGTCCGCCGTCCCCGCAACCGCTACTTCGCGCAGGGCCGCGGCGATGTCGGCCAGAACGGCTTCATCCGCTATGGCGCGCGCCAGGAGGACTGCGCCGGCTGCTACCTGCGGCACCGCTGCACGCTCAGCATGCCGGCCATTCCGCTTACGCTGGTCCTCATGATCCCCGCCCGATCTAGTGCCGAAGGCGAGGCGATGTACGAGTGTGCGGAGATCGACTTTGACACCATGTCGTCGATCGTCTTGAGATCAGATTCTATAGCACGAATGGATGCAGGCGCTGGTCGGATGGCTAGATGTATTAGGGGAAGTATTTAGAGACTATATTAATTTGATATAAGAATACGGAGAAAAAAAGATCCAACCTAGGGGTGTGAAATTATAAAAATCGCATGAATGAGATAATATTATCCCTATAGTATATCTCCGCGGCAGATGTTGACGGTCATCATACTGAAGAGGTCGCGTATCCACTCTGCGTCCTTCATGTCGATGTTCTGGCTTTGCCAAATCTCCGATCTTTTATGAAAGGCGGCGGCTTCGCAATGTCGGCTATCGACCCCCGCCCGTCCGCCCGTCCGCCCGAAAACGACCGTTCCGCTCCCGCACTATTGCGAATGTCTCGCTGATATGAAACGCTCCGGTCATGACGATCAGTACCGGAGGCTGTCAGTGCGGAGCGGTGCGGTTCCGGGTCGAGGGCGAACTGGAAGACGGCTCCATCTGCCATTGTCGGATGTGCCAAAAGGCAACGGGCGGGCTGTTCGGACCCTACGTCAGAGCGCCCTTCGCTGCAGTGACGTGGACCCGAGGCGAGCCCGGTTATTTTCGGAGCTCAAATAAGGTCCGTCGTGGATTTTGCCGGGAGTGTGGCGCCCCCCTGACGTTTGAATATGATGAGGGGAACATCAGTTTCGCGGTTGGCGCCATGGATAAACCGCACTTGGTCAAGCTGTGCGAGCAGCTTGCCTCGCCTGGGCGCATCGCGGACTTTGCTGTATTGGCAGATTTGCCCGAACACCCAATAGATGAGCCGCAAGCCGCTGCTCATCTGGCAGGAATTATATCTTTCCAGCACCCTGACTTTGATACCGTGGACTGGTCACCGAAGACATAGGCCAACGTCAACTTTGCTCGGACTCGATCCCTAACGCCGAGGGTCTGCAATCCTCCGCAACTCCGTCCTTCAATTTCGACCGCATCATTCGAGCGGGATTGTCATGTCAGTGGCGTCAGGTGCGCGGGAAGCGTAGAAATTGCGACCGTCGCGCGGCGCCCGGACGTCTCTATCGCCTTCTGGCAAAGACTCTGGCAGCGAGCCTGGATGAACCGCCTCGCCTTCCTCGCTCTCGCTGTTGCGGGCCTTTTCTGGGGTCTCGGATTCCCGCTGGGTAAGCTCGTGATCCGTGAAGTGGAGCCTGCACATATGGTGCTGCTGCGCTTTGCCGTTTCCACCATTGTTGCCTTGCCTTTCGCACTGGCAAGCGCCGAAGCGCGTGCCTTGTTCAGATCGCCACCGGTGGTGTTGGCGGGGGCGTTCTACGGCCTTGCCTTCATCGTCCAGTTCGAGGGCTTGGCGGGTGTCACCGTGACGCTGGCCGCTTTGCTGGTCGGGGCAATGCCGGCGTTGATCGCGGTAGCGGCGCATCTGATGGGCGAACGCGTAACCCGGGCGTCCTGGATGGGAGTGGCTGCGGTCACGATCGGGGCTGCGCTGATCGCGGGGAAGCCGGGCGGCGCGGGCACCGCGATCGGCATTGCCCTGTCATTGCTGTCGCTGCTGATCTTTCTCGCCTGGCTGCTGGTGCTGAAGCGCGTGCCGGTCACGCGGTCGGCGATGGCCGTGCCCGCAGTGACGCTGGTGGTCGCGACCGCCACGATATTGCCGATCGCGTTGTTCCTACATGGGGCCCCGCCGCTCGCCTTAAGTACGTCGGCATGGGCGGGGATCCTGGGGCAGGGGTTGCTCTCGACCTTTCTGGCAACCGCGGCGTGGCAGTACGGCGCGACGCGCGTCGACAGCGCGAGTGCCGGCGTTTTCATCAACATCGAGCCCTTGGTCGGCGCCACGCTCGGCATCGGCGTGTTCGGCGATCCGGCGGGGTGGCCGCTCCTGCTTGGCGGGGTGTTGATCGTCCTGGGCAGTATCGTCGTTGTCAGGGGTGAACGCGTTGATGCCAGCCATGTCGCCGATGCGACGCATGGTCTGTCGGTGGACTAGGCCCTTGAAGCTTTTCCGAGCCTAAGTGAGACCGGGTGCGCAATGCATTGTGCACGCTGCACCGGCTGCGGAGGCGGTTCTGACTGCCCACGAACAGGATTCTCGTCACACTACCGCACCTCAAGGCCGACTCATGTTCGATCGTGGCCGCGTATCGGTCCGCATCGACGTGAAAGCTGTCCTACGTCCATGGCGACCCATCGCCGCGCGAGAGGACAAGAGGGAGACCGAACGCCGCGGGATCGTTGAGGGGACTTACAGGGAGCCACGCAGCAATGAATCTCGACCAGATCGCCTCCGAAATCGCCGCTAAGATCCAGGCCGAGGCGCACGAGATCGAGAACGCGGCGGACGCAAAGACGCCGGGTCTCACACCCGGACCGTTCGGGATGGCGATCGCAATGGTCGATGGCCCGCTGATCCGGGCAGGATCAGCCGAAACCTTCCCGATCCAGAGCATCTCGAAGGTCTTTGCGCTCAGTCTGGCGCTCGAGAAGCTTGGCGATACGGTGTTCGAACGGGTCGGGCGCGAGCCCTCGGGCGATCCGTTCAACTCGGTGATTGATCTTGAGCGAACCCAGGGCATTCCGCGCAATCCGTTCATCAACGCCGGCGCATTGGTCATCGTCGACATGCTGGTCGAGCAGTTCGGCGATGGTGCCCGCGATGCCGTGATCGATCTCGTGAAGGGCGGGATCAGGGAGGCCACGTCGAAAGCGGCGGTGGCACTTGACCAAGACGTGCTGAATGAGGGCGGCGATCTCAACCGTGCCATGCTCCATTTCATGGCGCATCACGACAACGCCCGCTCGCCGATCGACGTGGTCATGGACACTTATGCGCGGCAGTGCGCCGTCAGCGTGGATTGCGTCGGCCTTGCACAGGCCGGATGCTACCTGGCGGATACGGGCATGGCTGCCGATGCCACGGACGACCGCGCCAAGCGGATGCGGACGACGCTCGCGCTGATGATGACGTGCGGCCATTACGACGGTTCGGGCGACTTCGCCGTCCGCGTCGGGCTTCCGGCCAAGAGCGGCGTCGGCGGCGGCATCCTCGCGATCGCGCCCGGCATCGCCTCGATCGCGGTGTGGTCGCCCAATCTGGATCAGCACGGCAATTCGATGCTCGGCGTGCGTGCGCTCGAGATGCTCAACGCGCGCACCGGCTGGTCCGTCTTCGGTCCTCCGATCGCCTGAGGGGAGCGTTTCCGCACAAGCTTGTCACCAAGGCGAAGCCGGCACATGATCCCGCAAAAGGGGAACGCGCGTGAACAGGTGGATGCTGGTGTTGGCGTTGATAGTCGCAACGCCGGTCGCGGCGCGGGATCTGGGGGTGCCGGCCGACAAGGGTTGGAAACATGCCGAGACAGGCCTGATCCTCATGCCGCAACTGGCCGGTCTTGCGCGCACCGCGCTCACCGATGCGACCGAGACCGAGCATGACGTGGCTGCGCAATATGACGCGGCGGACAAGAGCGTGTTCGCGACGATCTATCTCTTCCACCCGGCGATTCCCGATGTGGGGTTGTGGTTCGATCGGTCGCAGACCGCGCTCGAAACGCGCGACATCTTCCGCCATGCCGCTCCGGCGAGCGCCGACCCGATCGCCTTCGCCGCAGCGAACAGCGGGACGGCAACGTCCCTGCGCCAAGTCTATGCCGCACCCGGCGGCGCGTATCGGAGCACCGCGCTCGCGGTCGTACCGGTCGGCGAATGGATCGTCAGCCTTCGCATGAGTGCGAAGACGCTGACCTCGGACCAGCTCGATGCCCGCCTGCAACAGGCGATCAAGGCCGTCCGTTGGCCGCCCTCTGCCACTACGGCGACTATTGCGACCGTTCCGATCGCAACTTGCGCCACGCCGCTGACGTTCACGAAGGCCAAACAGGCCAAGCCAAACGGTTCTGATCTGCTGATGTCGCTGATGGCCAGCACCATGGCCGCCAAGGCAAAAACGGACCAGAAGTCTGCGCCGCCCGTGCCGCGTCCAACCTGGTGCCGTGACGGCACCGCGAGCACCGAATACGGCGTCTATCGGTCAAGCACGAGCACGGGTGGCTATGTCATGGCGCTCTACGATGCCGGCCGTGTCGTCAGCGTCTATCCTTCGCTGATGGGCCAGGTCGACAAGAGCGGGACCTATGCAGTGTCGCTGGAGGATGTCGAAGGTACGACGTCGGTCTTTCCGTCGTTCACGGCCCTGCCTTCGCCCAAGCAGGTGTGGGATCTGGTCGGAAGCGGCAAACGCAGCGGTACGATGAAGGGCAAGCAGATGACGATCGACCCGAAAGCGCTCTGACCAGGGCGCCTGCCTGAACCGAAGAGTCAACCGCGATTGATACGATCGATCAGCGCGGGCAGTTCGGCCAGGCTCTCGAGCGTGGCGAAGCGGTCCGAATCCTCGGGCGGCAATGCATGCTCATGCGCCCAGGCACCTTCCTGCGGGACATAGGCGGCCCAGGCACCCGCCTCCAGCGCCGGACGGACATCGGAGCGCATCGAGTCCCCCGCCATCACCGCCTCGGCGGGCTGCACCGCATATCGTTCGAACAGTCGCGTGAAGGTATCGGCGGTCTTGTCGCTGACGATCTCGACACCGGCAAAGCGATCACCGAGGCCAGACGCGGCGAGCTTCGCTTCCTGATGCAACAGGTCGCCCTTGGTGACGAGGACCAGCCGACCGCGATCCGCCAGATCCTCCAGCGTCTGCGCGATCCCGTCGAACAACTCGACGGGGTGTGCGAGCAGAGACCGGCCTGCCGCCAGGATGTCCGCGACCATGGTGGGCTTCAGGTCGGTACCGCAAAGCTCGACCGCGGTCTCTATCATCGACAGCGTAAAACCCTTCGCGCCGTACCCGTAGAGCGGCAGGTTGCGCGCCTCGCACGCTTCCAGCGCCGGGCGAGCAACGTGCGCGTCGGCGAACGGGCGCAGCATCTCGAGCAGCGCAGCCTCGGCCGCATTGAAATGCCGCATATTGTGCCAGAGCGTGTCGTCGGCATCGAGGCAGATGAGGCGGATCGTCATGGTCACGTTTTACACACCGGTTTCTGCCGAGCGATGCCTATCTACCGGCAGCGTGCGCCGTACACCATCAAGCCAGATCGTCTAGGCAACGCGACTATCATTCGATCCCACCAGTCGGACTGACCGGACCGACACGTCGTCTGCTCTTCAGCGCATCCCGGATCGCCGCCCGCTCGATCTCCTGGCCTTCGCCGGCGGATCTCAAGCGTGACGGCGATGCAATGGGTCAGCGTACGCCTTGCTTGCGTGCGCCCGCGATCATCTTGCGGGCGATCAGGCGGACCGCGTCGTCGTCCTTGGTCGCGTCGGTCGCCGGATCGCCGAGGTGATCGAGGCTGTTCTCCATGAAATCGAGCAGGCCGCTGTGACGGTCCTCGACATATTCCATCAGCTTGAACAGCAGATGCTCGGTCGCGATTTCGCGCTGGCGGGCCAGTGTCGCGGTATCCGGCGTCGGGGTATCCGGCGTCGTCACTTTGCCGCCTGCTCCGACGCGTCGAACTCGGCGAACGCGGCACGAACCTCATCGGCGGTGGCATCGTCGGCGACGTCAACAGTCACCACGACCTTGCCGTTCAGCTCGGCATCGTCGCGCGGCTCGGGGCTCGGCGCGCCTGCGGCGTTGTCGGAGCCCGCTTCCTCGATGCCCGCCGAGTTTGCGGCGCCATCGGGTGCGACGACGACCTTGGCCCGGTCGATGTCGAATTGCTGGACCAGCCGCTCGACGGTCATCTCGGCTTCGCGCCGCGTATCGAATTTTCCGATCAATTTCATCTTGGTCTCTCCCAGCCGGGGTGGCGTGGAGCATCAACACGCGAGACCGCCCGCGGTGCCATGCGCGCGGCGTCGCGCAGGACCGGTCCGCCGCAATTGACGCATTCGGGGGTGGACCATAAACATTCGTGCCAGAGCAAAGGCTTTCGAGGCCGAGGTCCTCCGGATGGGAATGGTGTATGCCGCAACGCGCGCTGAAACCCGAACAACGGCTGTGCGAACATCTGGAAGATGCGCTGGCCGAGGCCGAGGCGCTCGGCTGGATCGTGGTCGCGGCGCTGATCTCCGAAGCACTCGAGGCGATGGCTCGGCCAGAGGTCTGACCGGGCGGCGCTAGCCCAAAGACGTCGCCACAGCCACGTCCTGACCTTGACTTGCCGGCCGTGGCGACAGGCCGCGATCATCCCCCAGCAGGCGACGATATTCCGCCTCAGCATGGCCATAGGTGTCCGCGGCGAGCAGCATCAGCTTGGCACGGTCGCGCACGGTGATGCGGCCGCGACCCGCGCGGATCGCCCGTTCCTCCTCGAGCCGGTGGAGCGCATCGGTGACGCTGCTGCGACGGACGCCGAGCATCAGGCTGAATTCCTCGTGCGTCATGCAGATATCGTCGTCGCGGACCCGGTCATGGTAGAGCAGGATCCAGCGCGCCATCCGCCGCTCGATCGAATGCGCGAGCGACGAGACGATCGTCCGCCCCATCTGGATCATGAAGACGTTGACGAACCGCAACAGCGACAGGCGCAGCGTCACGCTCTGCTCGGCGGCGGCGGCGAAGTGCTCCGCCGCGATGCGCAGCGCCTCGCCGCGCTCGGCGCGCATCACCACGTCATAGGGCGATCGGCTATTGCCGAGGAGGAGCGGCCAGCCGACAAAGCCTTCCGCCCCGATCAGTCCGACGGCGTAGCGATGATCGCCGTCGAGCGCATCGAGCACGCCAGCGATGCCCTCTTCCGGAAAGCACAGGCTGTCGATCGCATCGCCCGCATGCGACAGCGGATCGCCGATCGAAAACGGCACGCGGGTCAAATGCGGGGCGAGCAGCGCGAAATCCTGCGCGCTCAGGCTCCGCAGCAACAGGTTCTTCGTATCGCACTGTCGAAACGGCTCGGTCAGGACATCGGGCTCGGCTGTTCCGAACATCTTCCACGTCATCGTCATTTCCTGAAAAAGGTCTGGACCTCAAAGGGATCAGGGCTCTGTCCGGTTCCGTACCGCAACCATTGTATCAAGATCGGGGTTGCTGCCTGTGAGACTATAGGAGTCCCCATGACCGTTTCCCTCGAACAGGCGCTCGACGGGCGCGCGGTCATATCGCGCGGGGGCCTCCAGGGCGCTGGCGGTTGCGCGGGTTAGGGACGCGTTCGCCTCCACCTCGCGCAACCGCCGACCTCATGACGATCACTGGAAAGGCAAACACATGGCAAACGAACCGATCCGCTACAGCCCCGACGTCGAGCAGGTGCAGCCCGACGAGCAGGATACCGTCGTCGAACTCAACGAGGCGTTCGATGTCATCCTCGAGCGCACGGCCGAGGATTACGGTCATGCGGTTCGCTCGGTCCATGCCAAGTCGCACGGGCTGCTCGAAGGCGAGTTGACGATCGATGCGGGCCTGCCCGCCGAGTTGGCGCAGGGGCTGTTTGCGACGCCCGGCGCGCACAAGGTGCTGATCCGCCTGTCCACCAACGCGGGCGACATCCTGCCCGACGTCATCAGCCTGCCGCGCGGCCTGGCGATGAAGGTGTTCGATGTCGAAGGCGAGCGTCTGCCGGGCTCTGAGGGCAATGCGCAGGATTTCATCATGGTCAACGGCCCGGTATTCCAGGCCAAGACCTCGGCAAAGTTCCTCGGCAACCTGAAGCTTCTCGCCAAGACGACCGACCGGATCGAGGGGACCAAGACCGTCGCGTCGGCGGTGATGCGCGGCGTCCGGCATGTGTTCGAGGCGGTCGGTGCCGAACCGCCGACGGCGCTCAATTCGCTCGGCGGCGCGCCCAATTCGGAGCCGCTCGGCGATACCTATTACAGCGCAACCGCGTTCCGGTACGGCAATCATGTCGCCAAGTTCAGCCTGGCACCGGTCACGCCGGGCATGACGGTGCTCACCGGCAAGGAGATCGACGTCGACGGTCGCGAGAACGCGATCCGCGAGGACGTCCGCGACGAGGTCCGCGGCATGGATCTCGAATGGGAATTCCGCGTCCAGCTGTGCCGTGATCTGGACGCGCAGCCGGTCGAGGATTCGACCGTGCAATGGGACGAGCAGGCGGCGCCGTTCATCCGCGTCGGCACCGTTCGCGCCCCGGCGCAGGACAGCTGGAGCGACGAGCACGTCCGTCGGATCAACGAGGAAAGCCGCTTCAGCGTGTGGACCGGGATCGCCGCGCATCGCCCGCTCGGCAACATCAACCGCGCCCGCAAGGACACGTATCGCCATTCGGCGGACTTCCGCGCACGCACCAACGGCTGCCCCTATCACGAGCCGACCGCGCAGGACGCCGGATCGGAGCGCATCTGATGCGCGCCGCGCCGTTTCCACCCGAAGAAATGCCCGCCGAGCTTCGTCCGCTGCACGACGAGATGGGCGCGTACATCGCCGAGCATCTCAAGGGCTTCGTCTCGCGACGCGACGACGGCGCGCTGATCGGTCCGTTCGCGCCGATGCTGCGTTTCCCGGCCTTTGGTCGCGCCGCCTGGACCTATACCAAGGCGCTGATCGACAATGCCAGCTTGCCCAAGCCGGCGCATGAAGTCGCGATCCTCGCCACAGGTGCGGCGTTCAACTCGCGCTACGAACTTTACGCGCATGAGCGGGTAGGGGCGGCCGTTGGCCTCAGCGACGCGAAGGTCGCGACGATCGCGGCGGGACAGCGTCCCGCCGACCTGACCGAGGAAGAGGCCGCCGCCTATGACGTCGCGGTCACGCTGGCGGGCGGCCGCCAGCTGCCCTCGACGACCTATCGTCGCGCGGTCGACGCGTTCGGCGAGGACCGTACCGCCGAGCTGATCTACCTCGTCGGCGGCTATTGCCTCGTGTCGGTGCTGCTCAATGCCTATGACATGTCGGTACCCGGTCGGGAGGAAAGCCTTCCCGCGGATCGGGGGGAAGCCGCATGAGCACCAGGCGCACCACGGGCGCGGTGGCGGGGGGGATCGTCGCCGGGCTGGCGATCACTGCGCTGCTGATGCGGGGGGAGAAGACCAGCGGCACGCCGTCGGAGCTGGTCGATCTGGAACGTACGAGCGCGCGCAAGCTCGGCATGGCGACACCGCCCGCCGACCGGCTTGCGGCGCCCGGCGAACAGGCGATCGTCCAGGGCGGCCATCTGCTGCTCTCGGCGGGCGCGGCATTGGTTTATGCCGCGGCCACCGACGAGGACAGCGACGTGTTCGTCTCGGGTATCGGGTTCGGCCTGGCCTTTTATGCGGCAATGCACTGGCTGACGGGGCCGTTGCTCGGCGTGAAGCCGCCCGAATGGAAGGCGGATGCCGGGACGATCGGCATGCATACGCTCAACCATGTCGGCTTCGGTCTGGCGACCGCTGCGGGCGCCAGGCTGGCGGCGCGCGCATGAGCGCGATGCGGCGCGTCGCGCAGCCGGACGGTGCAGTGCCCGTCATGCCGGAACCCTATGCACCTACGCCTGTTTGGGAGCGCTGACATGCCGATCATCACCACCGATACGCTGGCCATCGCCTATACCGACACGGGGCCGCGCGACGGGCAGCCCGTGCTGCTGATCCATGGCTGGCCCGACGACGCCTCGACCTGGGACTCGGTCCTGCCCGCGCTCCATGCCGCGGGACTGCGGACTATCGTGCCGACGCTCCGCGGGTTCGGCGAGACCCGGTTCGTCGATGCGGACAGCCCGCGCACCGGCAACAGCGCGGTGCTGGCGATGGATATGATCGCGCTGATGGATGCGCTCGACATCGATCGATTCATGATCGCGGGGCATGACTGGGGCTCGAACACTGCCGAGGCACTGGCGGTCGGCTGGCCCGACCGGGTCGAGCGGCTGGCGATGCTCGCCACCCCGCCGCGCCTGGGGGGCATGCCGACTCCGCCGTTCGCGCAGGCACAGCGGCAATGGTATCACTGGTTCATGGCGACCGCGCGCGGTGCGCAGGCGGTCCGCGACGATCGCACCGGGTTTGCGCATATCCATTGGGAGAATTGGGCGCCGCCGGGCTGGTTCGACGAAGCGACGTTCCAGAACGTTGCGCGCGCGTTCGACAACCCCGACTGGGTCGACGTCACGCTGCACAGCTACCGTGCGCGCTGGGACGAGGCGGAGCCCGACCCGCGCAGCCAGTGGCTCGAGGACAAGGTCAAGGCGACCGCCACGCTCTCGTTGCCCGCGATCTATATCCAGGGCGCGGTCGACGGCGTGAACCCACCGTCCGCGAGCAAGGCCGTGCCGCACAAGTTCGCGGGACCCTTCGCGTTCGTCGAACTCGCCGGCGTGGGTCATTTCCCGCAGCGCGAGAACCCGAACGCGGTCGCGCGCCACCTCATCCAGCTTTTCACCGGCAATCCTGCCGACCTGTCCGACACTATCGACCGGAGCCTGTTAATGTCCAAGACCAAGCCCTTCCTCGCGGGCGCCGCCGCCATCGCCGTCATCGCCGCCGCCGCGATCGGCGTCGCGCAGGCCCAGCCCCGCGGTGCCCAGCCCCGCGGGGCCACGTCGCTGACTCAGGTTGCGCAGTTCGATCACCAGGCGACCGGCGTCGCGGTCACCGCCGACGGCCGCCGCTTCGTCAATTTCCCGCGCTGGACCGACGACGCGCCGATCTCGGTCGCCGAAGTGATGAAGGACGGGTCGCTCAAGGCCTATCCGGATGCCAAGTGGAACAGCTGGCGCAACGCGCGTGCGAGCGAATTGCCGGTCGGCGACTATTTCGTCTGCGTCCAGTCGATCGTGCCCGACGGCCACGGCAATCTCTGGGTCCTCGATCCCGGCGCGCCGGGTAACGAAAAGATCCTCGAAGGCGCACCCAAGCTCGTCAAGGTCGACCTCGCGACGAACCGCGTGACGAAGGTCATCAAGGTGCCGCTCGACGTCGCGTTGCAGGGCACCTACCTCAACGACATCCGCTTCTCGCCCGACGGCAAGACCGGGTACATCACCGATTCCGGGACGCGCGGCGCGATCATCGTGATCGACCTGGAGACCGGCAAGGGCTTCCGCGCGCTCGACGGGCATGGATCGACGCAGATCGACAAGTCCGTGAAGGTAATGACCGATGGCAAGCCGCTCGTTCGCCCCGACAACCGCCAGCCCGCCTTCGCCGCCGACGGCATCGCTATCTCCAACGACGGCAAGACGCTCTATTACCAGGCGCTGACGGGAAAGACGCTTTACTCGATCGACACCGCGCTGCTCCGCGACGGCGTCAGCGAGCAGGATCGCGCCGCGGGCGTGAAGACGGTGGCGCAGACTCACGTCGCCGATGGCCTGTGGATGAGCAAGGCAGGCGTGCTCTACATCACCTCGCCGACCGACAACGGCATCACGCGGCTGGTGGGCGATCATGTCGAGCCGGTGCTGACCGATCCTCGACTGCGCTGGCCTGACACCTTCGCCGAAGGCCCCGATGGCCGCATCTACGTGACCGCCAGCCACATCCAGGACACCAGCTGGTTCAAGCCGGGCGCACCCGCCTCGCTGCGTACCGAGCTGTTCTCGTTCGCACCAGCCAAGCGGTGATCGGCTGACCGGGACGTTTCCGCCCCGTCGATGCCCGGCGGGGGGGCTGCCAACACGCATATTTAATATTGGCAGCCTGCCTCGCCCGTCATCGCTATGTTCATGTTCGCATGTTATATATGGCGCGTGACAACAGCCATTCCCCATAACTACGCCATCGGCATCGAGCCGGCTGACATCGACTTCATGGGTCACGTCAACAACGCGAACTATCTGAAGTGGGTACAGGCGGCAGTGATCGACCATTGGCAGCGGCTTGCGCCCGCCGATGCGGTCGCCGGGCACCTGTGGGTCGCGCTCAAGCACGAGATCACCTACCGAAAGCCGGCCTTCCTGAACGACGACGTGATCGCGACGGTGCTGCTCGAAAAGGTGCAGGGCGCGCGCGCGTTCTACGAGACGATCATCAAGCGCGGCGAGGATGTGCTGGCCGAGGTGAAGTCGAGCTGGTGCTGCCTCGATGCGGAAACGCTGCGGCCCTCGCGACTCGCGAGCAACGTGGTCGAGCGGTTCTTCCCGAAGGATTGAGGCCGCCACCACCCCGGCGAAGGCCGGGGTCCAATTGGTGAGGTGGCGGTAAGGGCGCGCAGTTCCTTGTTATTGCCGCCCCCCAATTGGGCCCCGGCCTTCGCCGGGGTGGTGCGTTGGTGATAGCGCATCACACCACCTCGTACGGCACAGCGCCGCGCCGATCCGGATCGACGCGGATATCGCTGGCCGCCGGCGGAAACGCGCGCTGGTCGCAGTCGGTGCGCAGGCAGATTCGGCACGAAGACCCGATCGGCGTCGCGATCCCCCCGGTCCCCAGCGCGTCCGCATAGATGAACTCCGACGCATTCGCCTCCTCGCAGCCCAGCGCCACCGCATAGCGCCGCGCCGGCCGCGTATAGGTCTCGGACGGCTTTACCAGCCCCTTCGCCATCGAGACGTAGCGGATCCCGTCGGTCGTCTCGATCAGCTGAGTCAGGATCCGGTCCGGAATCGCGACCGCCTCGTGGACGATCCAGAGCGGACACGCCCCCCCGAACCGCGCGAACTGCAACCGCGTGGCCGAATGCCGCTTGGTGATATTCCCCGCCATGTCGACCCGGCAAAAGAAGAACGGAATGCCGAGCGCACCGGGGCGCTGCAACGTCGAGAGCCGGTGGCAGGTCTGCTCGAAGCTCGTCCCGAAGATCCGCCGCAGCCGGTCGATATCATGGCGTACGCTGCGCGCCTCGGCGCGGAAGCGGGTGTAAGGCATCACGATCGCGCCCGCCGCGTAGTTGGTGAGCCCCGCGGTCAGCAGCGCGCGCGCGGTTTCCGACACCATCTCCGACGCGGCGACGATCCCGCCGATCACGTCGCCGAACTCGTGCCGCGCGACCTGATGCGCGAGCGAGAACAGGATCGTCTCGCCCGGCTGCGATCCGTCGAGCCGGAGGGTGGCCCCGTCATACTCGCGCAAGGGTGCTGCGAGCGCGCCCGAGATCGCCACCGATACGCCGCGCGCCACGAGCCTTGCCTCGAGCGCGGCGATCCGGTCGCTGCCCAGCGTCTCGCCAATCTCCTCCGCACGGCGGTCGAGCGTGTCGACATAATTGCCCGCCGCGTGAAACCAGTCGCGGACATCCTCCCATGGCAGCAGCCCGGGTGCGCCCGACCCCGCGACCAGTCGGTCGTCGAGCGCGCGCAACTGCTCCTGCGCACGGCGATACGCGTCGTGCATCGCGACGAGCCGCTGCGCGAGCAACGGCTGGTGCTTCACCGCACGGCGGATCGCGCGCTCGTCGAGCGTAGGCGCCGCGACGCTGGTGTCCGTGACCGCCTCGAGCGTCGCAACGAGCAGCGCGGTGTCGTCCGCCGCATCGATGCTGCCCCAATCGGCGGGAAATTCGCGCGCGAGCGTCACGAGCACGGCTTCGCTGACCGGGCGATCGCCATTCTCGATCTGCGACAGATAGCTGACAGAGATGCCGATCCGCACCGCCATTGCCGCCTGGCTGATCCCGAGCGTCCCGCGCAAGGTCCGCAGCCGGTGTCCGACGAAGAGGCGACGAGGGGGCGTGGTCATTCCTCAAGCCTAGTTTGCAAACATGTGTGCTACAAGTTTGCAACATTGCATTTGCACGAAGCGTCCCGCTCTGTGAAGGCAACCAGCAGGACGGAGAGACGATGTCATCGACGATCGAAGAGCTTGAACGACGCCGCGAAGCCGCAAGAGTGGGCGGGGGTATCAAGCGGATCGGAGCGCAGCACGCCAAGGGAAAGCTCACCGCGAGAGAGCGCCTTGACGTGCTGCTGGACGAGGGATCGTTCGAGGAGCTCGATATGTATGTCGAGCATAACTGCGTCGATTTCGGCATGCAGGATCAGGTGATCCCCGGCGACGGCGTGGTCACGGGATCGGGCACGATCAACGGCCGCCTCGTCTTCGTCTTCAGCCAGGATTTCACCGTCTTCGGCGGGTCGCTCAGCGAGCGTCATGCGCAGAAGATCTGCAAGGTGATGGACAGCGCGATGAAGGTCGGCGCGCCGATCATCGGGCTGAACGACAGCGGTGGCGCGCGAATCCAGGAGGGCGTGGCCTCGCTGGGCGGCTATGCCGAGGTGTTCCAGCGCAATGCGCTCGCGAGCGGCGTCGTGCCGCAGCTTTCGCTGATCATGGGGCCCTGCGCGGGCGGCGCGGTCTACAGCCCGGCGATGACCGACTTCATCTTCATGGTGAAGGATTCGAGCTACATGTTCGTGACCGGCCCCGATGTGGTCAAGACGGTGACGAACGAGGTGGTCACGCAGGAGGCGCTGGGCGGCGCGGTGACGCACACGACCAAGACGTCGGTCGCGGACAATGCGTTCGAGAATGATATCGAGGCACTGCTCGCGGCGCGCGACTTCTTCGATTTCCTGCCCGAATCGAACCGTGCGGGCGTGCCCGAGCGCCCGACCGCGGACGAGTGGGACCGGATCGAGAACAGCCTCGACACGCTGGTGCCGGCCTCGGCGAACCAGCCCTACGACATGCACGAGCTGATCCGGAAGGTCGTCGACGAGGGCGATTTCTTCGAGACGCAGCCGGCGCATGCGGCCAACATCATCACCGGTTTCGGCCGGATCGAGGGGCGCACGGTCGGCTTCGTCGCGAACCAGCCGATGGTGCTGGCGGGTGTGCTCGACATCAATTCGTCGAAGAAGGCGGCGCGGTTCGTGCGCTTCTGCGACGCGTTCGAGATCCCGATCGTGACGTTCGTCGACGTCCCCGGCTTCCTGCCCGGCACCGCGCAGGAGCATAACGGCATCATCAAGCACGGCGCGAAGCTGCTGTTCGCCTATGCCGAGGCGACCGTGCCGAAGATCACCGTCATCACGCGCAAGGCTTACGGCGGCGCGTACGACGTGATGGCGTCGAAGCACCTGCGCGGCGACCTCAACTATGCGTGGCCGACCGCGGAAATCGCGGTGATGGGCGCGAAGGGCGCGGTCGAGATCATCTTCCGTGGCAAGACGCCCGAGGAGATCGCCGAGCGTACCGCAGAATATGAGGCGCGCTTCGCCAACCCGTTCGTCGCGGCGTCTAAGGGCTTTATCGACGAGGTAATCCAGCCGCACTCGACCCGCCGCCGGATCGCGCTCGGCCTACGGAAACTCCGCGGCAAGAGCCTGGAGAATCCGTGGAAGAAGCATGACAACATCCCGCTGTGACCCCGCGTGTCATGCGGTCCGGCCCAGCCTCCGTCACCCCAGCGACCGCTGGGATCTGACGCGGCCGGGCGGCGGTTCGCGTGCTGAAACTTCGGCATCCGCTGGAGTGATGACGTGCCGGGGGACGGAGGTATCATGCTAGCGTTTCTCCTGCTTCTCCAAGCCGCCGCGCCAGCCGGCCCCGCCTGGAAACTCGCCGATCGCACCAGTCCCGCGGGCGTGCGCAGTATCTCCGCGTCGGTTACCGGCAATGACGGGCTCTCGCGGTTCGTCGTGAAGTGCGACGTCGCGTCAGAACCGATCGTGTCGATCCAGTTCATCCAGCCGCAGCCGCTCGGGTCCGGTGCGGACAAGCCCGTCGCAGTACGGTTCGATGGCGGGCCGGCCTTCACCTATAACTGGCAGTTTCCGGGGACGGGGACCTATATCACCGATCCCGAGGCGATCACCCGGCTGACCAGTTTCCTGGTCAAGTCGAAGACGGTGCGCGTCGAGACGACCAATGGCGCGAGCTTCGCGGTGCAGGCGAACTTCGCCGCGCCGGCCAGCGATGCGATGGTGCGGCAGGTGCTCGGCGTCTGTGGCTACACGCTCGGAGTTGTTCCCCCGGTACCGGTCAGGCCCGCCGCGGAGCCGGCCGAATGACGCGTTGTATCGCCGCCAGCCGCACATTATCATGTCATGATAAGGAGTCGTGACATGCAGACCGAACGCGTGACGTTTCTGACTTCGCCCGATCACAAGGCGGCACTCGATGCCTTTGCCGCCAGCAATGGTAAATCCGTCGGCCACGTCCTGCGCGAGGCCTCCACGCGGTATCTCGCGGCGGAGGACCGTGCCGACGGGGACGATGACAAGGCGCTGGCGCTGATCCTGCCTGAGATCGAGGCGATGTTGCCGCACTGGCATGCGAAAATCGATTCGATGGAGCAGTCGATCGACCGCGCGCTCGAGGCGATCGAGCGTGCGCTGGCGGGCGACCCGGTCCCGATGAGCCACGCCGCATGAGCGCGACCGAGAAGGCATTCGGCGTCATCAAGGCGTTGCTGACGTACCAGGAGCGGCTCGATGGGCTCGACGCGAAGCTCACCGGGCTGAGCGCAGGGCTCGCGCGCCTCGCCGACAGCCATGTCGCGTTGCGCGAACGCGTCAGCCGCATCGAGGGACTGATCGAGGGCGCCGCGATGGCGCGCCGGACGCCCGACAGCCCGAGGATCGAGGGATGACCGCTACGCTGGGCCGCCTCAACCATGTCGGCGTCGCGACGCCGTCGATCGCGAAATCGATCGAGACGTATCGCACGCTGCTTGGCGCGACCGCGATCGGCGAACCGTTCGATCTGCCCGCGCAGGGGGTGAAGGTGTGCTTCATCGACGCGCCCAACACGCAGATCGAGCTGATCGAGCCCTATGACGACAGCTCGCCGATCGCGGGGTTCCTGCGCAAGAACCCCGCGGGCGGGCAGCATCATGTCTGCTTCGAGGTCGCGGATATCGACGCGGCGGTCGCCGATCTGAAGGCGAAGGGCGCGACCGTGCTCGGCGAACCGCGGATCGGCGCGCATGGCACGCCGATCGTGTTCGTCCACCCGAAGGACTTTGGCGGGATGCTCGTCGAACTCATGGAAACACCGAAGGGCGCACACTGATGGCCGAGCATATCCTGAGCGAACGGCGCGGCGACGTGCTGGTTTTGACGCTGAACCGCCCCGACCGGCTGAATGCCGCGCCGCCTGCGATGTTCGAGGAACTGGCGGCGGCGCTCGCCGATCTCGACGGTGCGCGCGCGGTGCTGATCGCGGGCGCGGGGCGGGCGTTTTGCTCAGGCGCCGATGTCGGCGGCGGGGCGCTCGGCTCGGACAATCCGGGCGAGGCGACCTATGCGGCGCTGACCCGGAGCTATAATCCGACGATGGTGGCGATCGCCGACCTGTCGGTGCCAGTGGTCAGCGCGGTGCGCGGGCCGGCGGCGGGGATCGGTTGCAGCCTCGCGCTCGCCGCCGATTTCTGCGTCGCGAGCGAGAGCGCGTATTTCCTCCAGGCGTTCGTCAATATCGGGCTGGTGCCCGATGGCGGCGCGTCGTGGATGTTGCCGCGGCTGATCGGCCGCGCGCGCGCGACCGAGATGATGATGCTGGGCGAGCGCGTGCCCGCCGCCAAGGCGCTCGACTGGGGGATGGTGCACAAGGTCGTCGCGGACGACGCGCTCGACGCCGAGGCGTTCGCGCTGGCCGAGCGGCTGGCGGCGATGCCGACGATCGCGCTCGGGCTGATGCGGCGCGCGATCACCGCGGCGTATGCGAGCGACTATGCGGGCGCGATGGAGGCCGAGGCGGTCAACCAGCGCGCGGCGCGCGGGTCGGCGGATTCGATGGAGGGCGGCATTGCCTTCCTGACGAAGCGCAAGCCGGTGTTCACGGGCAAGTGACGCTCCTCAACGCCACCGCCCCGGCGAAGGCCGGGGCCCAATTGGGCAAGCGTCCTTTGGCCGGTGCTGCGCTGCGTTACCTCGATCTTTCCAATTGGACTCCGGCCTCCGCCGGGGTGGTGTTTTAAGCATGACTGACAAGACGAACCCCACCCTCGCCGACTGGCAGGCCGCCGCCGCCAAGGAAGTCAAAGGCGCCGACCTCACTTGGGCGACCCCCGAAGGGATCGACGTCAAGCCGCTCTACACCGCGGATGACGTCACCGCCGACCCCGGCCTCCCAGGGTTCGCCCCCTTCACCCGCGGTGTCCGCGCATCGATGTACGCCGGCCGGCCGTGGACGATCCGCCAGTACGCGGGCTTCTCCACCGCCGAGGCCTCCAACGCCTTCTACCGGCGTAACCTCGCCGCGGGGCAGAAAGGCCTCTCGGTCGCGTTCGATCTCGCCACGCACCGCGGCTACGACTCCGACCATCCGCGCGTCACCGGCGACGTCGGCAAGGCAGGCGTGGCGATCGACAGCGTCGAGGACATGAAGATCCTGTTCGACGGCATCCCGCTCGACAAGATGTCGGTCAGCATGACGATGAACGGCGCGGTGATCCCGATCCTCGCCTTCTTCATCGTCGCGGGCGAGGAGCAGGGCGTGCCACGCCATCTGCTCGACGGGACCATCCAGAACGACATCCTCAAGGAGTTCATGGTCCGCAACACGTACATCTACCCGCCCGAGCCGAGCATGCGGATCATCTCGGACATCTTCGGCTACACGAGCCGCGAGATGCCCAAGTTCAACAGCATCTCGATCAGCGGCTATCACATGCAGGAGGCGGGGGCGACGCAGCTCCACGAGCTCGCCTTCACGATCGCCGACGGGATGGAATATGTGAAATACGGCGTCGCAAGCGGGCTCGACATCGACAAGTTCGCCGGGCGCCTCTCGTTCTTCTTCGCGATCGGCATGAACTTCTTTATGGAGATCGCCAAGCTGCGCGCCGCCCGCGTCCTCTGGCACCGCGCGATGACGCAGCTGGGCGCGCAGGACGAGCGGTCGAAGATGCTGCGCACGCATTGCCAGACGAGCGGAGTCTCGCTCACCGAGCAGGACCCGTACAACAACGTCATGCGCACGACGATCGAGGCGATGGCGGCGATGCTGGGGGGCACGCAGTCGCTCCACACCAACGCGCTCGACGAGGCGATCGCGCTGCCGACCGACTTCTCCGCCCGGATCGCGCGCAACACGCAGATCGTGCTCCAGGAAGAGACGGGGATGACCAAGGTCGTCGATCCGCTCGGCGGCAGTTACTATGTCGAGAGCCTGACGCAGAGCCTGGTCGACGGCGCGTGGACGCTGATCGAGCGGATCCAGGCCGAAGGCGGGATGGCGAAGGCGGTCGCGGCGGGCTGGCCCAAGGCGATGATCGAGGAAGCCGCCGCGGGGCGCCAGGCGCGCGTCGATCGCGGCGAGGACGTCATCGTCGGCGTGAACAAGTACAAGCTCGCCGAACAGGACGCGATCGAGATCCTCGACGTGGACAATGTCGCGGTGCGCGCAGGCCAGGTCGAACGGATCGCGCGCGTAAAGGCGACGCGCGACGAGGACGCGTGCCGCGCCGCGCTCGATGCGCTGCGCGAGGGCGCGCGAATTCCTCCCCGGAACGGGGAGGGGGACCAGCCAACGGCTGGTGGAGGGGGAGCTCCACACACGGATACGCCCGTGGAGACCCCCCTCCGTCAGCCTTCGGCTGCCACCTCCCCGGATCGGGGAGGATTTGAGAATAACCTGCTCGCGCTCGCCGTCGACTGCGCGCGCGCGCGCGCGACGCTCGGCGAAATCTCGTCGGCGATGGAGGACGTGTTCGGCCGCTACGGCACGCAGCCGACCCCCGTGTCGGGCGTCTATGGCGGCGCCTATGAGGACGACGCACGCTGGACCCGCCTGACCGACGGTGTCGCGGCGACCGAGCGTCGCATGGGCCGCAAGCCCCGCATGCTCGTCGCCAAGATGGGCCAGGACGGGCATGACCGCGGCGCCAACCTCGTCTCGTCGATGTTCGGCGATCTGGGGTTCGAGATCGTGCCGGGCGCGCTGTTCCAGACCCCGGCGGAGGTCGCCACGCTGGCGCTCGCCAAGGACGTCGACATCGTGGGCGCCTCTAGCTTGGCGGCGGGACACAAGACGCTGATCCCCGAACTGATCGATCACCTGCGCGAGGCGGGGCGCGCGGATATCAAGGTGATCGCGGGTGGCGTTATTCCCGCACAGGACTATCAGGCGCTGCGTGATGCCGGGGTCCAGGCGATCTTCGGACCCGGCACCAACCTGATCCAGGCCGCCGAGGACGTCTTGAAGCTCCTCGGCCATAATATGGGCCCGCAAGAGGAAGCCGCAGAATGACGACCGAAATTCTAGACCTTCTCCCCTCCCGCCTGCGGGAGGGGTCGGGGGAGGGCAGTGCCGCAAACACTGCCGCCACCGCCGTATCGGGCCAGCCCCTCCCCCGACCCCTCCCGCAAGCGGAAGGGGAGTCCAGGACCGACTGGACCCGCCCGGAAATCGCCGCGCTGTTCGACCTGCCGTTCGACGAACTCATGTACCGCGCGCAGACCGTTCACCGCGCGCATCACGCGGTCAGCGAAGTGCAGCTGTGCACGCTCTTGTCGATCAAGACCGGCGGCTGCCCCGAGGATTGCGGCTATTGCTCGCAGTCCGCGAGCGCGGACACGCAGCTGAAGGCGGAAAAGCTGATGGACGTCGACGCCGTCCTCGCCGACGCCGCGCAGGCCAAGGCGGCCGGCTCGCAGCGCTTCTGCATGGGCGCCGCGTGGCGCAACCCTAAAGCCCGCGACATGCCGAAGGTCGTCGCGATGGTCGAGGGCGTCCGCGCGATGGGGCTGGAGACGTGCATGACGCTCGGCATGCTCGACGCCGATCAGGCGAAGCAGCTCGCCGACGCCGGTCTCGATTACTACAACCACAATATCGACACCTCGCCGGAGAATTACGGCAACGTCATCACCACGCGCACTTTCGGCGACCGCCTCGAGACGCTGGCCAACGTCCGCGACGCCGGGATCTCGGTGTGCTGCGGCGGGATCGTCGGAATGGGCGAGACGCGCAGCGACCGCGTCGGCTTCGTCCATGCGCTCGCCACGCTGCCGCGCCACCCGGAGAGCGTTCCCGTCAACGCGCTGGTCCCGGTCAAGGGGACGGTGCTCGGCAACATGCTCGCCGACACGCCGCTTGCACAGATCGACGACATCGAATTCGTCCGCACCGTGGCGGTCGCGCGCATCACGATGCCGCTCAGCATGGTTCGCCTGTCCGCCGGTCGCGAGAGCATGTCCGAAGCGACGCAGGCGTTGTGCTTCATGGCGGGCGCGAACTCTATCTTCACCGGCGACAAGCTGCTCACCACGGGCAACGCTGGCGACAGCGCCGATGCGACATTGCTAGCCAAGCTCGGGATGACACCGATGGTCGGCCCCGAACCGATGCGCGAGGCCAAGACATGCTGCTGATCGCGCTGCTGCTGAGCGCCGCCGCGCCGATCCAGACGCAGGCCGACATGAACCGGTCCGCGGGCACCAGCTATGCGCAGGCGGATGCGGCGATGACCGCGCAGTGGAAGCGCACCTATGCCTATATGAAGCAGCGCGACGGGCAGGACGGGTCGCGCGGCGGCGGGTTCGGTTATGCCGCGGCGTTGCTCGAGAGCCAGCGCGCCTGGCTCAAGTTCCGCGATACGCAATGCGTGATCGAGGGCGGGCAATATGCCGGCGGTTCGGCACAGGGCCCGACGACAGCCGGGTGCCGCACCGATCTGACCAAGGCCCGGACGGCGCAGCTCAAATCGATGATTTGGTACCAGTAACCCCAAGCCCGCACCCGGGCCATGTCCGGGGAGACGGCACAGAGTAGGGCGAGAGATGTTCAAGAAAATCCTGGTCGCCAATCGCGGCGAGATCGCGTGTCGGGTCATGCGGACCGCCAAGGCGATGGGCATCAAGACCGTCGCGGTCTACTCCGATGCCGATTCGCGCAGCCCGCACGTGCTGATGGCCGACGAGGCGGTCCGGCTCGGGCCGGCACCCGCGGCGGAGAGCTATCTCAATGCCGAGCTGATCCTGCTCGCGGCCAAGGAGACGGGCGCGGACTGTATTCATCCGGGGTACGGCTTCCTGTCCGAGCGCGAGAGTTTCGCGCGCGCGTGCGCCGAGGCGGGCATCGCGTTCGTCGGGCCACCGCCGGCCGCGATCGCTGCGATGGGCGACAAGATCGAATCGAAGAAGCTCGCCAAGGCGGCGGTCGTCAACGTTGTGCCGGGCTATCTCGGCGAGATCGACAGCACCGATCACGCGGTCGAGATCGCGGGCGGCATCGGTTACCCGGTGATGATGAAGGCGTCGGCCGGCGGCGGCGGCAAGGGCATGCGACTCGCCTATAGCGAGCAGGACGTCCGCGAAGGCTTCGAGGCGACCAAGCGCGAGGGGCTGGCGTCGTTCGGCGACGACCGCGTGTTCATCGAGAAGTTCATCGAAAGCCCGCGCCATATCGAGATCCAGCTGATCGGCGACCAGCACGGCAACATCGTCTACCTCAACGAACGCGAATGCTCGATCCAGCGCCGCCACCAGAAGGTCGTCGAGGAGGCGCCGTCGCCGTTCGTGACGCCCGAGATGCGCAAGGCGATGGGCGAACAGGCGGTCGCACTAGCGCGCGCGGTGGGCTATTATTCCGCCGGAACGGTCGAGCTGATCGTGTCGGGTGCGGACACGACGGGGGAGGGGTTCTATTTCCTCGAGATGAACACCCGGCTCCAGGTCGAGCATCCGGTGACCGAGGAGATTACCGGGCTCGATCTGGTCGAACTGATGATCCGCGTCGCCGCCGGCGAGCCGCTCGGCTTTTCGCAGGACGACGTGAAGCTCAACGGCTGGTCGATCGAGAACCGGGTTTATGCGGAGGACCCGTATCGTGGCTTCCTGCCGAGCATCGGCCGGCTGGTCCGGTACAACCCGCCCGAGACAAGCATTCCCCTCCCGCTTGCGGGAGGGGTTAGGGGAGGGCGTGACATACACGCCGACCACGACGCCGCCGGGTCGGCCCCTCCCCCGACCCCTCCCGCAAGCGGAAGGGGAGATGCGTATGTCCGCGTAGACGACGGCGTCCGCGAGGGCGGCGAGGTCAGCATGTTCTACGACCCGATGATCGCCAAGCTCATCACCTGGGCGCCCACCCGCGACGCCGCGATCGCCGCGCAGATCGCCGCGCTCGACGCGTTCGAGCTCGAGGGGCCGGGCAACAACATCGATTTCCTCTCGGCGATCATGCAGCATCCGCGCTTCCAGTCGGGCGCGCTCACCACCGGGTTCATCGCCGAGGAATATCCCGACGGCTTCCACGGCGCGCCCGCCGATGCCGGGCTGCTCAAGACGCTCGCGGCGGTCGCCGCGTTCGCCGCCACTGCGGAGGCCGACCGCGCGCGCCGCGTCGACGGCCAACTCGGCAAGCGCCTGCGCCCGCCCGCCGACTGGTCGGTGACGATCGATAAAATCGACCACACGGTGACCGTCTCGACCGACGGCATCGCGGTCGATGGCGAGGAGCTCGATCTGGCGCTCGAATACACGCCGGGCGACCGGATGGTTGTCGCTGACGGCCACGGCGTCGATGGCGACGAGCATCTGACGATCCGCATCGCCAAGGTGCGCGCGGGCTTCAAGCTCACCACCCGCGGCGCGAGCCACGTCGCGCGCGTGCTGCCGGCGCGCTTCGCCCCCTATACCGCGCACATGATCGAGAAGGTCGCGCCCGATCTGTCGAAGTTCCTGATCTGCCCGATGCCGGGTCTGCTCGTCCGGCTCGACGTCGCGGCGGGCGACAGGGTCGAGGCGGGGCAGCCGCTCGCGGTGGTCGAAGCGATGAAGATGGAGAACATCCTGCGCGCCGAGAAGACCGGCACGGTGAAGTCGGTCGCGGCGAAGACCGGCGACAGCCTCGCGGTCGACCAAGTGATCCTCGAACTCGACTAAAGCGTGCGACCGTGCCGGTCGGCCTGGCCTCGGCCGGGGTGACGGGGGCGGCAAACTGTTTCCCCGCGAAGGCGGGGACCCAGTTTGGGCTCCCGCCTTCGCGGGAGAACAACGGGGGGCGTTTGTGTTTTGCGAACACCACCCCACTGGTACACCACCCCGGCGAAGGCCGGGGCCCAAATGGCAAGGTCGTCGTAATCGCACGCGAACCTCGATCATTATTGGCCCCAATTGGGCCCCGGCCTTCGCCGGGGTGGTGGAGGCGAAGACCCTCCCGTTTACCCGCCCATCGCTGTACAGCGCCGCGGATGACACTCCTCCGTTACCTCGCCGCGCTGCTCCTCGCGGTGACCGCGATCACCGCGCTCCCCGCCGCCGCACAGGACGAGGCGAAGGTCGCGACCGTTGCCGCCGGCCTCACCCAGGCGTCGGCCGAGCTCCAGGCGATCGACGACGCCACCCCGGCGGCGCGCGACGACAAGGCGCGGCAGGCGTTGCGCGACCGCGCGCAGGCGGTGCAGACCACCGCCGCCGACGCGGTGCGCACGCTGACGCCCGAGATGGCGCTGGTCCAGGCGCGCGTCACCGAGCTCGGCACCGCGACTCCCGGCGTCGTCGAGGCCCCCGAGATCCGCGCGCAACGCAAGCTCCTAGCGCAAAGCCAGTCGGCGATCGACTCGGCGATCAAGCGCGCGCGGCTGATCGGGATCGAAGCCAAGCAGCAGATCGACGATATCGGCGCCGCCGAGGCGGAGGAGCTCGGCCAGCAATTGTCCGAGAACACCGGTTCGCCGCTGTCGCCGACGCTATGGGCGGCGATCATCGATCACCTGCCCCGCGATAGCGCGCGGCTCAAGCGGTTCGCCACGACCGAGTTTCGCCAGTTTGCGGCGCGGTTCGATACGCGCGCGGGCACCGGCCTGCTGGTCGGGCTGCTCGCCGCGCTCGTCCTGCTCATTCCGCTGCGGCGCTGGCTGCACGGCGTCGGGCGTCGCTATGCGGCCAATCATACGCCGGGCGGTAGGCTGCGACGCTCGGCCTATGCGCTGTGGCTGGTGGTGATCGGCACCGCGCTGCCGGGGCTCGCCGCCTGGGCACTCGTCGCGTCGTTGCGCTGGGGCGGGCTCGTCTCGCCCGCGTTTAGCCGGTTCGGCGCGATCTTCGTCGGCATTTCGTGGTTTGCCGCCTTCGTCTCGTCACTCGGCGGTGCGCTGCTGCTGCGGACCCAGCCGACGTGGCGGTTGCTGCCGATCGGCGATGCCGCGGCATACGCGCTCCGGCCGTATAGCTGGATGGCGGCGGCGCTGATCTTCGTCGGCCAGCTGCTGATCGCGACCAACCTGCTCATCGGCGTCAGCGCGCCCGCATCGAGCGCGGCCAACGCGGTCGTCGCGCTGTTGCACATCGTCCTGCTTGGCGCGATCCTGGTGACGCTCGGCCGGTTGCGCGCCGCCGCGCTGCCCGATCCGGCCAAGCCCGCGCGCAACACGCTGCTCGCGATCGTAGCGACCCTGGTCTGGCTGGTGCTGATCGCGGCGCTCGTCGCGGGGCTGATCGGCTATGTGAACTTCGCACTCAAGGTTGCGACGTGGCTGGTCTGGGGCGCGATCGTCGGGGCGAGCCTGTACCTGATGATGACCTTCACCGACGACGCGTGCCGGACGCTGTTGTCGAGCGGCAACCGCCTCGGCCGCTCGGCAAACAGCGGTTTCGGCGTCGACAACAAGACGGTCGACCAGATCGGCGTGCTGCTGTCGGCCGTATTGCGGCTGTTGCTGATCATGCTGGCGGTCGGTGCCGTCATGGCGCCATTCGGGGCGGGCGTCGGGTCAGCGTTCGAACTGTTCGGGACGGTCGCGAACGGAGTCACGATCGGCCAGATCACCATCTCGCCAGGCGCGGTGCTGCGCTCGATCGCGGTGCTGTTCGTCGCGCTGGCGATCATGCGCGGGCTGCAGCATTGGCTGGTCAACAGCTATCTGCCGACCACGTCGATGGATGCCGGCGCGCAGAATTCGGTGACGATGGTCGCGCGCTATGCGGGGATCATCGCCGCGGTGCTGTGGGCGCTGGGGGCGCTCGGCATCGGCATGGAGAAGCTCGCTGTCGTGCTCGGCGCGCTGTCGGTCGGGATCGGCTTCGGCCTCCAGGCGATCACGCAGAACTTCGTCTCAGGCCTGATCCTGCTCGCCGAACGCCCGGTCAAGATCGGCGACCTCGTCCGGATCGGCAACATGGAGGGCGACGTGAAGCGGATCAACGTCCGCTCGACCGAGATCCAGGTCGCCGATCGATCGACGCTGATCGTGCCCAATTCGGAGCTGATCACCAAGACGATCCAGAACATGACGCTCGCGGCCCCCCTCGGCCGGATCCAGCTGCAATTCTCGGTCCCGCTCGAGGAGGATCTCGATGCCGTGCGCACGATGTTGTTCGCCGCGTTCGCCGAGAAGCACGAGGTGCTCGACGACCCGGAGGCGAAGGTGTTCATCGATTCGATCGACGCCGGCCGCGCCAAGTTCAACTGCTTCGCCTATGTGGCGAGCCCGCGCGATGCCTATCCGATCCGCAGCGAATTGCTGTTCACGCTGCTCCGCCAGTTTCGCGAGGCGGGGATCGAGGTCGGATCGACCGCGACCAAGATGGAGCTGGTCGGCTCGTTCGCCCCGACCCCGCAGCCCGGGGACGATAATTCCGGCTAGAACAGCGCATAGGGCAACGACACGCTGAAGCTCGATCCCGCCGCCATCGTGCCACGCGGGCGGATGCGGACATTGGTGACCGCCTTCGGCGCGGTGGTCGGATCGTAGGTCCAGGTGGCGCCGTTGTCCGACGAGAAATCGACGTCGTCGGTCGTGCTCCCCGGCGCGGTGTAGGTGGCGCCGAGCGACGACGCGGGCGATCCCTCCGTGGGGACGAGATACGCGGTCGAGACGGTCCCGTCGCCGTCCAGCGCAACCGTGGCGCGAGCCGGTGTCGGCAGTACGACGGCGACCGAATTGGCGTCGACTGCGACGATATCGGTGTTGGTGAGCGTGATCGTCGTCCGCTGTCTGCTGCCGGGAATCGCGCGCGGATTATTGGTGGTCGAGATCGGATCATAGGTCGTGCGGGTGGTGATCACGACTCCGACCGGCCTCGCCGAGACGACCATCGTCACGTCGACCCTTGCCGGGGTAACGCCGCTGCTCTGGTCGAGCGTACCGGCGCAGACGCCCAGCGCGCCGAGCAACGAGCAGAATCGCCACTCCCAACCGATCGTGAAGCTGCCTGTATAGGTCCCCGGCTTGACCGCCGTCAGCGACGACGGGCGGACATAGACCTGGACGTTGCGCGCCGCTCCGCCCAGCAATCCGAGCAGGTTGATGACCCCGCCGTTCATGTAGACGAACGGTGTGCCGGGCGTGAACGGATACGCGCCCGCATTATCCGCGGCGATCACATAGCGTGCGGTGACGGTATCCGCCGCGTTGGTCGAGGTCAGCTTGAACCCGTCCGCGCTGGTGACCGTGGCGCGCAGGAAATTGCCCGACAGCACCGATATCACGGTTCCCGGGCAGTCGAAGCCGCCCGGCACCGCACCGTATGGCGGTGCACCATTGACCAGTGCCGGGGGCGAATAGGTGCCGAGCGCGGTCGGGCCGGTATTGGTGACCGCGCAGGCCGCCCATGCCGAGGACGGCGCGCAGGCAAGGAGGGCGAGGAACAGTTTCGGCAGTCCGGTCGTCAACGCTTCGCCCTCTCGATTTAGGTCTGCGCGAGCTTGGCTGGCATTCGTTAATGCGTTTTGAAGAACCGGATTCGGGTGTTTGCACACGCCGAAATGGTCTGCGATGGCCTTGTCCGCCGCGTCGAACTGTTCAAAACAGCCCGGATGACGATCCCCCACTCCGAAATCTGCCGCGCATGAGTGCGCACGCCGAAACGCCACGCGCCAGCAATGTCCTGATCGCCAGCGTCGTCACCGCGGCACTTGCCGGGCTGTTGTTCGGCTTCGACACCGCGGTGATCGCGGGCGTCACGGGTGCGCTGAAGGCGAAGTTCGCGCTCAGCGAGGCGTGGCTCGGCTTCACCGTGTCCTCCGCGCTCTGGGGGACGCTGATCGGCGCGCTGTTCGTCGGCATGCCCGGCGATCGCTATGGCAGCCGCAACGTCCTGCGGATGCTCGCCTTCCTGTATGTCGTTACCGCGCTGGGCTGTGCGCTGGCGTGGAACTGGCACAGCTTCATCGGCTTCCGCTTCATCAACGGCATCGCGATCGGCGGTTCGTCGGTGCTGGCGCCAGCCTATATCGCCGAGCTCGCGCCGCCGGCGCAGCGCGGCAAGATGGTCGGCGGGTTCCAGTTCGCGGTCATCCTCGGCATCCTGCTCGCCTATGTCTCGAACGCGATCATCGGGTCGCTCGGGCTCGGCGATGTCGAGTGGCGGTGGAAGCTGGGGATCGTCGCGCTGCCGTCGCTGGTCTTCTTCGCACTGCTGTTCCGCATCCCCAATTCGCCGCGCTGGCTGCTCGCCAAGCGGCGCGATGCGGAGGCGCGGGACGTGCTGGCGATGGTCGGGATGAGCGCCGACATCGCGCGCCGCGAACTCGACGCGCCGAAGGGCGACGCCACGCTCTCCTGGACGCGGCACCGCAAGCCGATCACGCTCGCCTTCCTGGTCGCGATGTTCAACCAGTTCAGCGGCATCAACGCGTTCCTCTATTACCTCAACGACATCTTCAAGGCGTCGGGGGGCAGCTTGTCCCCCGACCTGCAGGCCGTCATGATCGGTGTCGCCAACATGGTGTTCACTCTGCTCGGCATGCTGCTGATCGACCGGATCGGGCGGCGGACGCTGTTGCTGTGGGGATCGGCGCGCATGACCGCGGCGCTCACCGTCGGCGGGCTCGCGCTGCTGGGCGTGCTACCGAGCTGGCTGCTGCTGCCGTCGCTGATCGTGTTCATCATGTTCTTCGCCCCCGGCTCGGGCGCGGTGATCTGGGTGTATATCTCGGAGGTGTTCCCGCAGAGCGTCCGCGCGCGCGGATCGAGCATCGGGTCGTCGAGCCATTGGGGCTGGAACGCGGTGATCGCGCAGGCCTTCCCGATCGCGGCGGCGTGGTCGGCGGGGGTGCCGTTCCTGGTCTTCGCCGCGATGATGGCGGTGCAGTTCGTGACGGTGCTGTTCTACTTCCCCGAGACCAAGGGCGTGCCGCTGGAGGAGATGGACGCGCATCTGGCACGGTGAACCGGCATAATCCTGCGACAATTGCCCCGTAGTCGAGCGGCTTGGTCGACGGCGATCATCGGGAATTGACGGTTATGCGTACACTGGGTCTGGTTCTGGCGGCAAGCGTGCCCGCAATGGCGGCGGCGCAACAGGCGCCCTCGACGCCTGCCACGGCAGCGCCCGCGGCGCAGGCTGCGGAGCCGGACGAGGCCGCCGAGTCCGAGGACATCGTCGTCACCGGATCGCGTAAGCTGCCGGGGTCGGTGATCGGCGACATTCCGCCCGACCAGAGCCTGGGCCAGGCCGAGATCCGCTCCTACGGCGTCAGCTCGATCTCCGACCTGCTAAGCGAACTTAGCCCGCAGACCACCAGCGGACGCGGCAGCGGCGGCGCGCCGGTGGTGCTGCTCAACGGGCGCCGGATCTCGAGCTTCAGCGAAATCCGCGATATCCCGACCGAGGCGATCCAGCGCGTCGAGATCCTGCCCGAGGAGGTCGCGCTCAAATACGGCTATCGCGCCGATCAGAAGGTCGTGAACTTCGTCCTGCGCCGCCGCTTCCGCGCGGTCACCGCCGAGGCGGTTGACACGGTACCGACCGAGGGGGGCACCAACGCGCCGAACGCCAAGCTCGACCTGCTCACCATCGCCCGCGATCGCCGCGTGAACCTGCACGTCGAATATAGCGCGGCGTCGGCGCTGACCGAGGCCGAGCGCGACATCGATGCAACGACGCCGACCGCGCAGAGCCCGCGCGGCGCGGACAATGCGATCGTCGACCAGCGCCCGTTCCGCAGCCTCCAGGGGACGACCAGCACCTTCACCGCGAACAGCGTGTATGCGCGCAACATCTTCGGCAACATCGGCGCGACGATCAACGGGCGGATCGAATCGACCGACAGCCGCAGCCTCAACGGCCTGCCCAGCGCCACGCTGACGCTGGCGGACGGCAGCACCGTGAACCGCGCGCTCAACGACGACGGCTTCCTGCCGCTCGCGCAGCGCGTGTCGTCGATCGCCGCGCATCTCGGCACCACGCTGAACGGCGATATCGGCACGTGGCGCTGGAACGTCACCGGCAATTACGACCGCAGCGACACGCAGACCTTCACCGATACCGGCGTCGACGCGACCGCCTTCCAGGCGCGGCTGACCGCGGGCGATCCGACCGCCAGCCCGTTCAACCGCCTCACCGCCAGCGATATCGGCGCCGCCCCCGGCAACCGCGCCTATGCTTCGCAGAGCACCGGCGGGCTCGACGCGGTGGCGAACGGCAACCTGTTCAACCTGCCTGCGGGCGCGATCTCGACGACGCTGAAGCTGGGGGCGGAAACCGCCGATTTCAGCAGCCGCTCGTACAGCTCCAGCCTGTTGCAGAACGGGCAGACTCAGGTCGGGCAGACCGAACGGCGCGGCGCGGTGTCGCGCGATACGCTCAGCGGCCAGGTCAATGTCGACGTGCCGCTGACCAGCCGGTCGAAGGACGTGCTCCCGTTCCTCGGCACGCTGTCGGCCAACTTCAACCTGGCGCAGGATCATCTGTCGGATTTCGGCACGCTGACCACGCTCGGCTATGGCGCGAACTGGTCGCCGATCGAGGGCGTGCGCGTGATCGCCTCGGTGACCGACACCGACGAGGCGCCGACCGCGCAACAGCTCGGCAACCCGTCGATCACCACGCCCAACGTCCGCGTCTTCGATTATGTTCGCGGCACGACGGCGACCGTCACGACGATCAGCGGCGGCAATGCCGGGCTCGTCGCGGACAACAACCACGTCAAGAAGGTCGGGGTGACGCTCAAGCCATGGACCTCCAGGGACCTTTCGATCACCGCCAACTATGTCGAGAGTCGCGTCGATAACCCGATCGCCGCCTTCCCGGCGGCGACCGCCGCGATCGAATCCGCGTTTCCCGATCGCTTCGTCCGCGATGGCGCGGGCACGCTGGTGCAGGTCGACCGTCGCCCGATCAATTTCGCGCGCAGCGACCGCTCCGAGCTGCGCTGGGGGATCAACTTCTCCGCACCGCTCAAGTCGAAGATCCAGCGCGAATTGGAGGCGTATCGCGCGGGCACCGGCCCAAATCCGTTCGAGGGGATGCAGCCCCCCGGCGGCTTCCGCCGTCCCGACGGCGCGGGCGGCGATGGTCCGCGTGGTGGCCGAGATGGTGGTCCGGGCGGCGGCGGCGGCGGCGGCGGCGGTCGTGGCGGCGGCGGTGGCGGCCGCGGCTTCGGCGGTCGTGGCGGGCAGGCCGGCGGGCGCGTCCAGTTCGCGGTCTATCACACCTGGCATTTCACCGATCGCGTGCTCGTCGCGAACGGCGGTCCGAGCCTCAACCTGCTCGACGGCGACGCGATCGGCAGCAGTGGCGGCCAGTCGCGGCACGAACTGGAGGCGCAGGCGGGCTACACCAACAACGGTCTCGGCGCGCGCATCTCCGCCAATTATGCGACCGGCACGCGCGTCAACGGTGGCACCATCGCCGCACCCGAAACGCTCAACTTTGGCGGCCTCGCGACCGCCAATGCGCGCCTGTTCGCCGATCTCGGCCAACGGCTCGAATGGGTGAAGGCGCATCCGTGGCTGCGCGGGATGCGGATCAGCCTGTCGGTCGACAACGTCTTCAACACGCGGCAGCGCGTGACCGACGCGACGGGCGCGACGCCGAACAATTATCAGCCGGACTATCTCGACCCGCTGGGCCGCACCGTCCGGCTCAGCGTCCGCAAGCTGTTCTTCTAGCGCCTAGAGCCCGACCTTCGCCGCCAGCCACCGCGCCGCGGCCTCGGGCGTCTGCTTGTCCGCGTCGCGGTCGACCTGATAGTTCGCCGCGCGCATCGCCTCGATGGGAATCCGCCCGACCAGCGGCGTCAGCGCGGCGCGGAACTTTGCGTCCTTCGCGCGCGACGGCGCCACCATCAGGATCGCGTCATAGCCCGGGATCGCGTGGCGCGGGTCGGTCAGCACGGTCAGCGAATCCGCCGCGATCCGTCCGTCCGACGAGAAGGCCGAGATCACGTCGACATTGCCGCTTTCCAGCGCGCGATACATGAAGGTCGGGCTGTACGGCGTGGTCTTGGCGAACCGCAACGGATAGGCGCGCTTCACCGCCGCCCATTCGGGGCGTTCGAGAAACTCCAGATCGCTGCCGAGCGTCATCTGCGGTGCTGCCCTGACCAGATCGTCGAGGCTCGCGATCCGCTTGGCGCGCGCGTCGGCGCCCTTCATCGCGAACGCATACGCATTCTCGAAGCCGAGCGAGCCGACCAGCCCGACACCGTGTTCGCGCGCCGCCCAGTCGGCGATCGCCGCGACCATCGCGCGATGCTCGGGCACGTCGCGCCGCTTCATCTCGTTGGCCCAGATCGTCCCGGCATAATCGACATACACGTCGATATCGCCGCCCGAGAGCGCCCCGAACACCACCGCCGAGCCCAGCCCGTCGCGATACTCGACGGTGTAGCCCGCGCGTTCGAGTCGTTTGCCGATCAGCCGCGCGAGGATATATTGCTCGGAAAAGTTCTTCGCGCCGACCACCACCGTCCGATCGCCGCCGCTCTTCGGCCACAGCGGCAGCGTCGCTATCGCCGTGCCCGCGACCAGCACCACTGCGCTCGCGATCCACAGCCAGCGGCGTCGCGCGCGGATGCCATATTCGATCCCGCCGATCAGCGCATCGACTGCCAGCGCGAGCGCCGCCGCCGAAAGGCAGCCGGCCAGCACCAGCGCCCAGTTCTGCGTCTGCAGCCCGGCGAAGATCATGTCGCCCAGGCTCGGCTGGCCGACCGTCGTCGACAGCGTCGCCGCGCCGATCGTCCACACCGCGGCGGTGCGGATGCCGGCGATCAGCACGGGGGCGACCAGCGGTGCCTCGACCAGCCGCAGCTTCTGCGCGGGCGTCATCCCGACCGCATCGGCCGCCTGGATCACCGCCGGGTCGATGCCGTGCAGCCCGGCCACCGCATTTCGGATGATCGGCAGCAGCGCATACAGCGTCAGCGCGATCAGCGACGGCAGGAAGCCGAGCGCGGGTATCCCGCCACCGACCAGCGCGGACAGGCTGAGCAGCACGGGGTAGAACAATGCGAGCAGCGCGAGGCTCGGGATCGTCTGGACGAGGCTGGCAAAGCCGAGCGAGACGCGCGCCACGGTCGCGTTGCGCGCCGACCAGATGCCGAGCGGCAGGCTGATCGCGATGCCCAGCAGCAACGCCGATGCCGAGAGCAGGACATGCGCGGCGAGCAACGGCGGTACGCGGCCGAGCGCGTCGACGAACGCGCTCATGCGACCAGCGCCTGCAGGCGTTCGGCCTGCGCGCGGGGGACCTGCACCAGCGCCTGCGCATCGTCGCCGCCCTTGCCCGCGACCAGATCCGCCGGGGTCGCATCGGCGACGATCCGCCCCGTCTTCATCACCAGTACGCGGTCCGCGAGCAACAGCGCCTCCGCCATGTCGTGCGTGACGAGGATCGTGGTCAGCCCGAGCCGGTCGTGCAGCGCGCGGATCCGCGTGCCGAGCGCATCGCGCGTCACCGGATCGAGCGCGCCGAACGCCTCGTCGAGCAGCAGCAGCTTGGCGCCGGGCGCGAGCGCGCGCGCGATGCCGACGCGCTGGCGCTGGCCGCCCGAGAGCGCGTCGGGCATCCGGTCGGCGATCTCGCGTGGCAGGTCGACGAGCTCCAGCAGCTCGGCGACCTTCGCCTCGTCGCTGCGTCCCGCGATCTTCAGGCCGATCGCGATGTTCTGCGCGATCGTCATGTGCGGGAACAGCCCAATATTCTGGAAGACATAGCCGATCCGGCGACGCAGCATCGGCGCGGGTTCGGCGGCGACGTCGCTACCGTCGATCGTGACGTGCCCCTCGCTCGGCTCGACGAGCCGGTTGAGCGTCTTCAGCAGCGTCGACTTGCCCGATCCCGACGTCCCGACCAGCGCGACGAAGCTGCCGCGGGCGATCTCGAGCGAGACCGAATCGACCGCAATCGTCGTCCCGTATCGCTTGGTGACGCGGTCGAAGGCGAGCGCTGGCAAATTGTCTGGCATGTTGCGGTAGGATGCGGGAAACATACCGGAAAATCAAATCGGGAGAGGCGCCATGACGCAGCAGAGCATTTTCATCACCGGCGGCGGGTCGGGGATCGGCCGCGCCACCGCGATCCTGTTCGCGCGCAAGGGCTGGCGGGTCGGGCTGGCCGACGTCAACGCGTGCGGGCTTGCGGAAACCGCGGCGCTGCTGCCGTCGGGCATGGCGAGCGTCTACCAGATGGACGTCCGCGACCGCGAGGCCTGGGTGGCGACGCTCGATGCGTTCGTCGCCACCACCGGGGGGCGGCTCGACGTGCTGTTCAACAATGCGGGAATCGGTTCGGGCGGGCCGCTCGCGGAGACCGACTTCGCCGAGATCGACCGGGTGATCGCGATCAACCTGGTCGGCGTGCTCAACGGTGCGCGGATCGGCCATGCCTATCTCAAGCGGACGCCCGGATCATGCCTGCTCAACACCGCCTCCGCCTCGGCGATCTACGGGTCGTCCGGCCTCGCGCCCTATTCGGCGACCAAGTTCGGCGTGCGCGCGCTGACCGAGGCGCTCGACGGCGAATGGGCGGCGGACCGCATCAAGGTGCGCTCGATCGTGCCGAGCTTCATCGACACGCCCTTGCTCGACACGGGGGCCGGCGGCAGCAACCACTCGATCCGCGAAACGGTGACGGGGGCAGGGCTGGAGCTGACCGGGGTTGACAAGGTCGCCGAGGCGGCCTGGGCCGCGGTGCACGGCGACAAGGTCCATACGCTGGTCGGCAAGACCGCGCACCGCATGGCGTTTGCCGCGCGGTGGATGCCCGGCAGCCTGCGCAAGCGGATGCGGCGCACCCTGCGCGAGCCGCAGTAACGCCGCGCTGACGCTTCAGGGTGCCGCGCGCGTCACGCGTCGCCGACGATCGCGTCGATCGCTTCGGCCATCTCGATGTCGCGCGGCGAGAGGCCGCCGGCGTCGTGCGTGGTCAGCAGGATTTCCACCCGGTTCCACACGTTCTTCCATTCGGGATGATGGTTCGCACGCTCGGCGATCAGCGCGACCTGAGTCATGAAACCGAATGCCTCGACGAAATCGGCGAACACGATCGTCCGCGTGATCGCGTCGCGCGCATCGTCATAATCCCACTCGTCGAGGCCATCGAGGGCCTCGGCCCGGTCCGTATCGTTCAGCGCTTCGATCATCGGGCTCTCCCTTGCCGCCTTGGTTCGCCAACGACTATGGCTGGCGGGATGAGCGGGCAAGCACCATTCCGGGGAGAAGCCCCCGATGCCGACGCGATCGAGGCCATCGCGCGCGCGACGATCGCCCGGCTGCCGGCGCAGTTTGCGCAGCATCTCGGCGACATCGTCTTCGCGGTCGAGGAGTATGCCGATGACGAGACGCTCGCCGCGCTCGGGCTCGAGCACCCGCTGGACCTGTCGGGCCTCTATCACGGCCGCCCGCTCGGCGAGAAATCGTCGATGGATTCAGGCGCGATGCCCGATCGCATCGTCCTGTACCGCCGCGCAATCCTGGAGGAATGGATCGACACCGGCGTCCGCCTCGACGATCTCGTCGCGCATGTCACGATCCATGAGATCGGCCATCATTTCGGCCTTAGCGACGACGACATGCACGCGCTGGAGGACGATGTGGAGGACGGCGCCGAAGATCCCGCGGCGTGAGCCTCGGCTTTCGCGACGTCGCGTGCGTGCGGGGCGGACGGTTGCTGTTCTCGCATGTGTCGTTCGATCTTGGCGCGGGGGATGCCGCGATCGTCACCGGCCCGAACGGGGTCGGCAAATCCAGCCTGATCCGGATCGCCGCCGGCCTGCTCGCGCCGTTCGAGGGGCATGTCGCGTGCGACGGGGACAAGGCGCTGCTCACCGAAGCGGCGGCGCTCGACACCGAACGCCCGCTGGTCGCCGCGCTCCGCTTCTGGGCCAGCCTTGACCGCGCACCCGATCCGGACGCGCGTGTCGCCCGCGCGGTACGCGCGCTCGATCTCGATGCGCTGGCGGGCGTCCCCGTCCGCCTGCTCTCGACCGGTCAGCGCCGGCGCGCGTCGATCGCGCGTATCGTGGCGAGCGAGGCGCGCGTCTGGCTGCTCGACGAACCTGCCAACGGGCTCGACACCGTTTCCGTTGCCGCGCTGGAGGCGGTGATCGCGCGGCATCGGGCAAGCGGCGGCATCGCGCTGGTCGCCACCCACCTCCCGCTCGCGCTGCCGGGCGCGCACGAGATCGGGCTGTGATCGCGCTCATCCGCCGCGATCTGCGACGCAGCGTGTCGAGCGGGGGTGCCACGCTGGTCGTCGCGTTCTTCCTGCTCGTGGCGACGCTGTTCCCGTTCGCGATCGGCCCCGATGCGGCGCTGCTCGCACGGATCGGCGGCGGCGTGATCTGGACCGCGGCTTTGCTCGCTGCGCTGCTGCCGGTCGAGCGGCTGATCGGGCCGGACCTGGAGGCGGGGATCTTCGACCAGTTCGCGGTGCGGGGGCTGTCGATGGTGTCCGTCGCGATGGCCAAGACGATCGCGCATTGGCTCAGTTTCGGGCCGCCGCTGATGCTGGCTGCGATCCTCGCGGCGGGGCTGCTCAACCTGTCGGCGGAGACACTGCTCCGGGTCGAGATCGGGTTGGCGATCGGCACGCCGGGATTGGCGGCGCTCGCGGTCGTCACCAGCGCGCTCGTTGCTGGCGTGCGGGGCGGCGGTGCGGTGACCGGGTTGGTGATGCTGCCGCTCGCGGTGCCGCTGCTGATCTTTGGCGCGGGGACGCTCGATGCGGCGGGCGGGGCCGGTGCGATCAAGCTGCTCGCGGCGGTCAGCCTCGTGCTGGTTGCAGGCGCGCCGTTCATCGCCGCGGCGGCGATCCGGGCAGCGCTGGACTAGTTGGGGGCGGCCCGCCCATTACCGTTCCCGCCCATTACCGTTCCCGCCCATCGCCTCTCCCAGCCTTGGACGGGGGCAGGCGATGGGCGCGACGGACGCTCAGTTGAGCGTCGTCATCTCCACGGCCTTGCCCTTGGAGGTCGGGTTCGACGCGTTTGCCTTGGGCGCCTTTTCGGCCTTGGGCTTGCGGACTTCCTTGTTCGATTTCTTCTGGCTCTTGGCCATGACGACACCTCGTGAGGCGGGAGGCCTCGGCATCGTGTTACACCCTTATCGGTCGAGACGCGCCTGTTATCGCAGCAGGCGCAATGTCGCCGAATCCTCGACCCCGTCGAAGAACCGCGCGAGCGCCGCGCGGAACGGTGCAGGCGCCTCGGCGACCGCTGCGAACAGCGTCATCGACGACCGCAGCTTCACCGCATCGATGCCCCCGAGGATCGCCTCCGCCGAGCCCTGCGCCGCGGTCACCGCTTCCGTTGCCTCTATCAGCCGTGGCCCGAGCACGGGGTGCGCCAGATAGGCCCGCGCCTCGTCCGCGTCGGCGATCGCATAGGTCCGCGCCATCGCGCTCTGGCCAAGCCCCGCGATCTGCGGAAAGATGAACCACATCCAGTGGCTGCGTTTGGCGCCGGCGCGCAGTTCGGCGATCGCCTGGCGGTACACGCCGTCCTGCGCGGCGACGAAGCGGGTCAGGTCCTGCGACATGCCCGCGAGATGGTCGCGATCGCGCTCGACGCAACCCCTGGAAGCGCCGATGCGTTGATCGACCGAGAAGAGGATGGCGCATGAAGACGATGATGATGGTCGCGATGCTCGCCCTCCCGCTGCTGGGCGGTTGCGGGCAGAAGGACGATCCGACCGACACGCTGGCCGCGGGCAATTTCACGCCGCCGCAGACGCGCGCGCCGACGCCGCTCCCGGGCCAGGCGCAGACCACGCCGATCACCGCCTATGTCGGCAAATACCCGCATGACGCGGTCGGCGGGGTCGCGTTTTACGACCGCACCGATGTCGCCTCGGGGCTCGTGACGGCGGTGGGCGATGCCAAGCTGCGCGAGACGATCCGGGGTCGGTCGGGACCCGCCACACCGGTGTTCAAGATGGGCGAGCGAGTCGCCGCCTGGGGCTGCGAGGAGCATAATTGCGGCGATCAAAACTGGACGGTGATCGTCGACAGCAAGGCGGCCAAGACCCAGGTCTGCTACCATGATGCGGCGACGATGGGCACGCGCAGCGACTGGTACGACGGCGCGGCCCCCGTACGCCGTGCCGAAACCTGCCCTTCGGAAGGATAGAAGATGCTCGAACATATCCCGGCCTGGCTCGGCCATGCGATGAGCGGTCTGCGCGCAGGCGCCGACAAGCTCGCGATCGCCCAGCTCGGTACCAGCTTCGAGACGCTCGACCTGACCAGCCCGGCGTTCGCACACGAAGCCCGGATGCCGCCGCGCTTCACCGCCGATGGCGAAGGCGTCTCGCCGCCGCTCGTCTGGAACGCACCGCCGGCCGGGACCGTGCATATGGTGCTGATTGTCGAGGATGCCGACGCGCCGACTCCGCAGCCGCTCGTCCACGCGATCGTTTGGGGGCTCGACGCCGATGCGGGGCGCCTGCCCGAAGGCGCGATCGTCGCCGATGGCGCTGGTGACGCGGCGAGCGCAGAGTCCGCCGGGAGCGACGTCGGTCGTAATTCCTATCTGCGCGAGGGCTGGCTGCCGCCCGATCCGCCCAGTGGGCATGGCGAGCACCGCTACGCGTTTCAGCTGTTCGCGGTCGACGCGGGCGCCGGCGCGGTCGGTGAAACTCCCGGTCGCTCGGCGGTGATCGACGCCATAAGCGGGCATGTCCTGGCGGCGGGATTGTTGATCGGGACCTATTCGCGTGAGACCGAGGCGCCGGTCGGTCCGGTAGGCGTGGCTGCGTCGGCGTAACGCAGCGCGCTGGGCTCAGACCAGCGTCGCGCCGCTATGCGTGGCGATCAGCAGGATGGTGGTCGAGAAGGCGGCAAGCCCGATAAGGATGCTGCGACCCATGATGGCTCTCCTTTGGGATCGGATCAGGCGATCGGGATGATCGGCGTGGCGGAGGTGACAGCGATCGCGGCGAAGATGACGGCGCCGACGAACGAGACGGCGATGCGCTGGGCGGCTTCGAAACGGAACGACATGGTGATTATCCTCGATTTTCAGCCTCCGGACCATCCGGTTGCCGATATCGAGGGATTTGCATGCGCCGTGCCAATTTCAGAACGCGCTGATTTACTTGGATTTTCCGTTATGCTCGACCGCCAACTGGTGAAATCCACCAGTAAATGATCGTAGATTCCACCAACTACCGGGATCAGCCTGCGCAGATCTGGTCGCGGCCATGCTCCTTGGCGGCATAGAGCAGGCGGTCTGCGCGCAGGAACGCGGCTTCGGCGGGTTCGGCGGCGTGGATCGCGGTGACGCCGGCCGAAAAGGTGATGGTCCCGAGCGGGGTATCGGTCTCGCGGTTGCGGAACCGCTTGGCCGCGACGACCGCACGTACCGAATCGAGCAGCGCCGCCGCGTCGGACAGGCTCAGCCCGGCGAGCAGGACGGCGAATTCCTCGCCGCCGTGGCGCACAACCAGGTGCGGCGCGCATTCGGCCGCCATCGCCTGGCCGATCGCGGTCAGCACGCGGTCGCCGACGCTGTGGCCATGGATGTCGTTGACCCGCTTGAACCGGTCGATGTCGCAGACCGCGAGGCAATAGGGCCCCGCCTTCGCATCGCGCGCGGCATAGGCCTCCTCGAACGCGCGCCTATTGGGCAGGCCCGTCAGCACGTCGCGCCGCGCCGTGTCGCGCGCTTCGGCCAGTTTCGAGCGCAGCGCATCGGTTTCGGCGGTGGCCAGCGCCAGCCGGACCTCGCTGTCGTGGATCCTGGCGATCATCGAGCTCGTGATTCGCGTGATCTCGTCCAGCTCGGCGAGCTGCGTGAGAGCCGCCGCGCTCTTTGCCAGGTCATGCCCGAAATCCTCGGTCTCGGCCTGGATCGTCCGGACGATCTGCGCGAACCCGTCGACCTGTTGCTGAGTCTCGATCACCAGCGCGATCGCCGAATCGGTCCGGTCGGCAAGGCTGGGTCCGGCGGTATCCGCAGCCGACCGCGCAAGGGCAGGGGGCGGCCCCTCGACCACCCGGCCGCCGAGCCGTTCGATATCCTGCCTGGTCAATCGCAGGTCGAGATCGGTGTGCTCCCGTACCGCCTTTGCAAGCTCGCTATCGGGTGCCGACAGGACGGCGAAGGCGAACGCATAATGCGCCGGATCGGGGCTCAGTTTCTGCTCGTCGAGAAACCGGCCGATCCGTTGGAACAGCGAGGCGTCCTGCAATGACCCGGCCATCGGTCTGGCCGCCTGTACGTCGCGCATTACGTCCCCCGCCTTTCCAGATCGCCCGATACACCCGAAAGCGTTAGGATTACGTCACCAAACCGGCAAGTATTTGCCGGTTTGGTTGTAATTGCCCGGTCATTACCAGCACATGCCGGACAGGCGGGCATTCCGAACGAGCGACGCTGCCGCTTACTTGCCCGTCAGTTTCTCGACCGCGGCGAGCGTCGACGACACGTGCGCGGCGGGGTTCATTTCGTCGTGCACGAACGCGATGCGGCCGGTCTTGGCGATGACGTAGCTGGTGCGCTTGGTCACGTCGCGACCCGCAATCTGCTGGCCGAGCGCGACGTCGTAGCCCTTGACGACATTGGGGCCTGCGCTGGCGACGGCGAACTTGCCCGCGCACTTCTCCGCCGAGAACTTGCTGAGCGTCTCGACATTGTCCGCCGACATGCCGATCACCGTCGCGCCAGCCTTGGTGAAGGCGGGGATCGCCTCGGCAAACGCGTGCGCCTCGGCGTTGCAGCCGCCAGTATAGGCCGCGGGGAAGAAGTAGAGCACGACCGGGCCCTTCTTCAGCTGCTCGGCGAGGTGGACCGTGAACACCTTGCCGGCGATCGCGCCGCGCGTGGTGAAGTCGGGCGCCTTGGCGCCGGGGGCGAGCGCCGCGAACGCCGGCGTTGCGGCGAGAAGAGCGGCGGTGGCGAGGGTCGAGACGAGGCGCATGGACGATACTCCGGTTGGATTGCAACGGCCTACGCCGCCGCGGACGATCCGTCCATTGCTCGCGCCATTGCTCCTGATGCCGGTCGCCGATAGGCAGGGACAATGCCAGTGACCCAAGCCGATATCGATCTCGCGCACCGCCTCGCGGATGCCGCGGGCCACGTCATCCGACCCTATTTCCGCCACGAGCACGGCGTCGAGATCAAGGACGACCAGTCCCCCGTCACGCGCGCCGACCGCGAGGCGGAGGCGGCGATGCGCCGGTTGCTCGATGCCGAGCGTTCCGGCGACGGCATCATCGGCGAGGAATATGGCGAGAAGGCCGGCGTCACCAACCGCAAATGGGTGCTCGACCCGATCGACGGCACGCGCAGCTTCACCGTCGGCCGCGCGATCTTCGGAACGCTGATCGCACTCGTCGAGGATGGCTGGCCGGTGCTCGGGATCATCGATCAGCCGATCCAGCGCGAACGCTGGGTCGGAGTCGCAGGCCGCCCGACGACGCTCAACGGCGTGGCCGTGCGGACGCGGATGTGCCGCGAACTGACGGGCGCGACGATCGCCACCACCAGCCCGCATCTGTTCGACGAGGTCGACGTCGCGCCGTACCTCGCGCTGGTCGCGGCGATCTCGGGCGGCAACCCGCGCCAGGGCCCGGTCTATGGCGGCGACTGCTATAATTACGGCCTGCTCGCGAGCGGGCATCTCGACGTCGTCTGCGAGTCGGGGCTCAAGATCTATGACTTCGCTGCTTTGGTGCCGGTGGTCGAGGGCGCCGGCGGCATGATGTGCGACTGGAACGGCGACCCGCTGACCGCCGACAGCGAAGGCCATGTGCTCGCGATCGGCGACCCCGCGCGGCTGGACGATGTGCTCGAGGCGATGCACCGGCAGCAGGACGGGCATGACCACGAGGACGACCACGAAGGACACGGGCACGAAGGACACGGGCACTAACTCCCCCCCTCCGTCATCCCGGCGAACGCCGGGACCCACGGACACGCAGCGCCCGCTAACGGTCCAAACCGCAACCATGGGCCCCGGCGTCCGCCGGGGTGACGCGAATGATAGAGTGGGGATGATAGAGTGGGGATGATGGAGTAACCCGTCGGCGGCCGCCCCTCACGCTGCCCTCAAGATCAGAAGATCCCCAAAAACTTCTTCTTCTGCGCCTTGCCCTCGGCACTGTTCGGTTTGCCGTCCTCGGCCTTCGCCGTCGTTCCCCGCCCGACGTCATCGCGGCCTTCGCCCTTCGTCGTCCGCTGCGCCTGCGCGGTCGCCCCCGCCAGCACCGGGCCGCACGCAGTCGACTTCGCATCGCCGACATCGACGAACGCCAGGATCCCCGCGACCGGCGTCGCCACCAGCGCGAGCCCCAGCCCGGTCCCGACCCGCGCCAGCAGGTCCTTCGAAATCACGTTGAGCTGCGGCGCGGCGAACATGCCCCCGACACCCACCGGCGACTGGCCCGCGAACAGGCTGAACTTTTTCGAATCCGCGCGGAAGGCCAGATCGACCGCCTCGTTGCGGAAGCTGAACCCGCCGCGCCCGACGATCACGTTCTTGCGCGTGTCGATCAGGATCGGATCCGCCGCCGCGACGCCGCCGCGCACGGTAAAGCCGATCAGCCCGCAATTCACCTGCACCGGTTCCTTGAGCTTCCCCTGGAACATCCGTTGCGCAAACGTGCCGATGTCGAGCTCGGCGAGCTGGACGTTGCGCACCGACAGCGCGCCCGACGGCATCACGAACGCGATCCGCCCGCGTGACGACGCCAGCGACTCGTGGATCGAATCGCCGCGTCCCTTCAGCTCGATCCGCCCCTTGATCGTTCCCGTCGTCCCCGCCTCGGCAAGGCCATAGCCCTTCAGCAACCGCCCCAGCGGCGTCGGCGCGAGGCGGATGTCATAGGACACCGCGCTCGGCCGCGACCGCGTGTCGAAGACCACGTCGGAGGCGACGTTGCCGCGCGCCATCGCGAACGTCAGCGGCGACAGCGCAAGCCGCCCGCGCTCGAGATCGAGAGTCAGGTCGACGTTCGAGATCGGGATGTTCTTCGACCGGACCACGCCGATCGTCCATTTCAGGTCGGCATCGAAGATCCGCATCGTCTCGATCGGGAGATTCGCATTGGGCAGCAGGCGCTGGACGCCCGCACCCGTCGCCGCGGCGGCGGCCACCGCGCCCTTCGATTCGACGATGTCCGGATTATAGCCGATGAACGGCGCGGCATCGACGATGTCGAGGCTCTTGGTCGCCAGCACCGAATCGAGATGGATTCGCTCGCCATTGGTGATGGTCAGCTTGCCCGCCAGATCGGTCTTGCCTGCGATCCCGGTGATCCGCGTGAACCGGTATTCGTCACCCTGCTTCACGAGTTGCCCGCGCAGACGATAGGTCCGCGTGTTCGGGATCGCGACGTCGATCACGCCGAGCAGCGTCGACAGATTGGCGCCGCGCGCGGTTACCGCGAGCGGGACGTTCTCGATATCGGCGATGCTGGGCAGCGTGCCCGCGACGTCGATCACGTTGCCTGCCGCGCGCATCCGCGCGACCAGCTTGTTCTGCCCCCGATTGGCGGTCGCGTCGGGCGACAGCAGCTGCGCCGTCACCGTGAACGGCGTCTCGCGTAGCCGGCCGGTGCCCTTTAGCCCGACCGCACGGCCGATCGTTGCATCGACCGAGCGGATGTCCGCGACGTTCAGGTTGGCCAGCACGCGCATCCGCGGATCGAGATAGCGCACTGTCGTGCCCGTCACCGTCGCCACGTCGATCCGCGGGAATTCGAGCGGCTTGCCGCCCTTCTTCTCGCTGAACGTCCACGTATTAGCGGTATGCGCGGCGTTCCACTCCAGATCGACCGCGCCGTTGACGAGATCGAGCCAGTAGAGTCGACGCTTGCCGAAGATCAGCGACAGTGGCGCGATCCGCGTGTCGAGCTTGTCCGCCTTGAACAGGTTGGGGCGGCTCGCCCAGTCGGGATTCGAGAGCGTGAAGCGCTCGGCGTAGAATTTGATTCGGAACGGCGCGAAATACAGCTGGAAGTCGCCGCCGACCGTCACCGTGCGGTGCGTCATCGACCCGACGATCCGCTCGAACGGATGCTTCAGGAAGCGACCCTTGGTAATGTAGAGCACCAGCCAGATCGCGGCGATCACTGCGACGATCCCGATCAGAATGTTCCGCAGGATCCGCCGCTTGCGACGCGCTGGCGTGTCCGCGGGTCCTGGGGCCGGGGAGGGGGCGTCGATCGGCTGCGTCGGGCTGGCGTCCATGGAAAGCCTATCGCACGGGGAAGACGCCAGTTCCACACGCGGTTGCGTCTTGTCGCACATCGGTCTATGCGCCCCGCTTCCTCGAAGGGATACGCGTTCGACGAATCGCCCGGCCAGTGTGGGCTGCCGCGGCGATTTCAGCGTCTTCCTTCGTCAACCGAAAGGATAAAAATGCCCAAGCTGAAGACCAAGAGCGGCGTCAAGAAGCGCTTCAAGCTCACCGCCACCGGCCTGCTCAAGCACGGCGTCGCCGGCAAGCGTCACCGTCTGGCGCATCACAACGGCAAGTACATCCGTCAGAACCGCGGCACCAAGCTGCTGTCCAAGGCCGATACCGCAGCAGTGAAGGCCTGGGCGCCTTACGGCCTGCGTTGAGCTGAGAAGGAATTAGACAATGGCACGCGTAAAACGGGGTGTTACCACCCGCGCCAAGCACAAGCGTATTTTGGTTCAGGCGAAGGGCTATTATGGCCGTCGCAAGAACACCATCCGCATCGCCCGTCAGGCCGTCGAAAAGGCCGGACAGTACGCATATCGCGACCGCAAGGTTAAGAAGCGCACCTTCCGTGGCCTGTGGATCCAGCGCATCAACGCCGGCGTCCGCGCCGAGGGTCTGACCTATTCGCAGTTCATGCACGGCGTGAAGCTTGCGGGTATCGAACTCGACCGCAAGGTCCTGGCCGACATCGCGATGCACGAGGGCGCAGCCTTCAGCGCGATCGTCGCTCAGGCCAAGGCGGCACTGCCCCAGGCCGCGTAATCCGCGACTGAGATGAGGTTCGAAAAGGGCGCCGGTGGGAAACCACCGGCGCCCTTTTTCGTGTTTGGGGCCGATGCTTTCCCTCGCCCCCACCTTCGTCATTCCCGCGAAGGCGGGAATCCATATTGGCAAGTCGTTGTGATCATCCGCAAGGTCCGCCACGATGGATTTCCGCCTTCGCGGGAATGACGGGAGAAGTGATGGACCGGCAACCCTGCGTCTACATCCTCGCGAGCGGCAAGCACGGTACGCTCTATATCGGCGTGACGTCGAACCTGCTCGGAAGGCTGCAACAGCATCGCGAAGGGTTGATCAAGGGGTTCACGTCCCGCTACGACGTAGTGCGGCTGGTGCATTATGAGATGGCCGACACGATGGACGCTGCTATCGCGCGCGAGAAGCGGCTCAAGAAATGGAACCGCGACTGGAAGGTGATTCTGATCGAGCGTGACAATCCGGACTGGGACGATCTGGCGATCGGCCTGGGATTGGACCCCGTTTCAGGTCGTCATTCCCGCTAGGCGGGCGCGTTCGTCTCAAGGGCCAGGTATAGAGGCGCTACGGCAGCCAGTATGGATCCCCGCCTCCGCGGGGATGACGGAAGTTAGGATTTCGAAACAGTGACGCAAGACCTGAACCAGATGCGCGAACACATGTTGACGGCGATCGCCGCGGCATCCGGCCTCGACGCGCTGGAGGCGTGCCGGGTCGAGGCGCTCGGCAAGCAGGGCACGATCACCGCGCTGCTGAAGACGCTCGGCAAGATGACCCCCGACGAGCGCCTCGTGCAGGGCCCGATCATCCAGGGCCTGCGCGAAGCCGTCGCGAACGGCATCGCCGAGCGCAAGGCAACGCTCGAACGCGCGGCGCTCGACGCGCGGCTCGCCAGCGAAACGCTCGACATGACGCTGCCCGCCGACGCCGCGCCCGCCGGCACGATCCACCCGGTCAGCCAGGTCATGGACGAACTCGCCGAGATCTTCGCCGACTTGGGCTTCGCGGTCGCGACCGGTCCCGAGATCGAGACCGACTGGCATAATTTCTCCGCGCTCAACATCCCCGAGACGCATCCCGCGCGCGCGATGCACGACACCTTCTATCTCCAGCAGGGGATCGACGCGAAGGCCGCGGGTACCGCTGACGAGAAGACGACCTTCTCGCTGCTCCGCACGCACACCTCGCCCGTCCAGATCCGCACGATGCTGTCGCAGAAGCCGCCCATCCGCATTATCGCGCCGGGCCGCACCTACCGCTCGGACTCGGACGCCACGCACACGCCGATGTTCCACCAGGTCGAGGGCCTCGTGATCGACAAGGGCATCACGCTCGGCCACCTGAAATGGACGCTCGAGACGTTCGTGAAGGCGTTCTTCGAGCGCGACGACATCGTGCTCAGGATGCGCCCGAGCTATTTCCCGTTCACCGAGCCCTCGGTCGAGATCGACGTCGGCTACACGCTGGTGAAGGGCAAGCGCGTCGTCGGCGGCGCGGAGCCGGACGGCTGGCTCGAGATTTTGGGCAGCGGCATGGTCCATCGGAAAGTGATCGAGGCGTGCGGGCTCGATCCCGACGAGTGGCAGGGCTTTGCGTTCGGCTGCGGGATCGATCGGCTTGCGATGCTCAAATACGGCATGGACGACCTCCGCCCGTTCTTCGACGGCGATATCCGCTGGCTGAAACATTATGGTTTCTCGAGCCTCGACGTCCCGACGTTGAGCGGCGGGGTGGGCGCATGAGGACCATCATTCTTCGTCACCCCAGCGCACGCTGGGGTCTCCCGGTTGGCGACCGCAGCAACAGCCCCACAAAGATCCCAGCTTCCGCTGGGATGACGGCAGTGATCGATATGATGGACGCCTTGGCATGAAATTCACGCTCAGCTGGCTCAAGCAGCACCTCGAAACCACCGCCACGCTCGATCAGATCGTCGATGCGCTGACGCGTATCGGCCTCGAGGTCGAGGGCGTCGAGAACCCCGGCGAGAAGCTCGCCGCGTTCCGCATCGCCAAAGTCCTCACTGCCGAACGCCATCCGCAGGCCGACAAGCTCCAGATCCTCTCGGTCGACGCTGGTGACGGCCCGCTCCAGGTCGTCTGCGGCGCGCCCAACGCGCGCGCGGGGCTGGTCGGCGTGTTCGGTGCGCCCGGCGCCTACGTCCCCGGGCTCGACGTGACTCTCAAGCTCGCGAGCATCCGTGGCGTCGAATCGAACGGCATGATGTGCTCGACGCGCGAACTCGAACTCGGCGAGGATCACGACGGCATCATCGAGCTGCCCGCGGACGCGCCGATCGGCACGCCGTACCCCGATTATGCCGGACTTACCGATCCCGTCATCGACGTCGCGATCACCCCCAACCGGCAGGACTGCATGGGCGTCCGCGGCATCGCGCGCGACCTCGCCGCAGCGGGGATGGGCACGCTCACGCCGCTGATCTTCGATCCCATCGTCACCGACGGGGCAGGGCCATCGGTCCGCACCGAGGACACCGCCGGCTGCCCCGCCTTCTTCGCACAGACCGTCACCGGCGTGACCAACGGCGACTCCCCCGACTGGATGCGCCGCAGCCTGCTCGCGATCGGCCAGAAGCCGATCTCCGCACTGGTCGACATCACCAACTATCTGATGATCGACCTCGGTCGCCCCTTGCACGTCTACGACCGCGCCAAGCTGTCGGGCGGCCTCGTCGCGCGGAAAGCGAAGGACGGCGAACAGGTCGTCGCGCTCAACGGCAAGACCTATACGCTCGACGCCAGCATGACCGTCATCGCGGACGATGTGGCGGTGCACGACATCGGCGGCATCATGGGCGGCGAGCATTCGGGCGTCTCGGCAGAGACCACTGATGTGCTGATCGAATGCGCCTATTTCGATCCCGACCATATCGCGCGCACCGGCCAGAAGCTCACGCTCACCTCCGACGCGCGCAGCCGCTTCGAGCGCGGCGTCGATCCGGCGTTCCTCGAAGACGGCCTCGCGATCGCCACCGCGCTCGTGCTCCACGTCTGCGGCGGTACCGCGAGTGAGGTCACGCGCTCGGGCGAGCCACCGCTCGAACCTCGCGTCGTGCACTACGATCCGCGCCTCAGCGCAGACCTCGGCGGCCTCCACGTCGCCCCCGAACGCCAGGCGCGCACGCTGCTGTCGCTCGGCTTCACGATCGGTGCGATCAAGAGCGCGGACGCGTTCAGCGACGCGCTGTTCTCGACGATCGAGGGCAAATGGCCGGTCACGGTCCCGACTTGGCGCCGCGACGTCGACGGCCCCGCCGATCTCGTCGAGGAAGTCGTCCGGATCGAAGGCATCGACAGCATCCCCTCGACGCCGCTGCCGCGCATGCCCGGCGTCGCCAAGCCGACCGCCACGCCCGAGCAGAAGCTCGAACGCCGCGCACGCCGCGCCGCCGCAGCCCGAGGGCTCGACGAAGCGGTGACGTGGAGCTTCCTCTCGGAGGCGGAAGCCGCACCGTTCGGCGGCGGCGCGTGGACGCTCGCCAACCCGATCAGCGAAGACCTGAAGGTCATGCGCCCGTCGCTGCTCCCCGGCCTGCTCGCGGCAACCGGTCGCAACCTCAAGCGCGGCCAGCAGAGCGTCCGCCTGTTCGAGATCGGCCGCCGCTATCTCGCCAAGGCCGAACGCGCGACATTGGGCGTGGTGCTGGCCGGCGACCGCCGCCCACGCGGCTGGCGCGACGGCAAGGCCGCGAGCTTCGATGCGTATGACGCCAAGGCCGAGGCGATCGCGCTCCTCGCCGCCTCGGGCGCGCCCGTCGACAATCTGCAGGTGATGGGGGAGGCGGGCGATGCCTGGCACCCAGGCCAGTCGGGCACGCTCCGCCTTGGGCCGAAGACGGTGCTGGCAAGCTTCGGCATGCTCCACCCGTCGGTGCTGAAGGCGTTCGACCTCGACGGCGCGGTCGCCGCAGTCGAAGTCTATCTCGACGCGATCCCGCCCAAGCGTGCCTCCGGTTTCGCCCGCCCGGCCTACACGCCGCCCGCGCTCCAGGCGGTCCGCCGCGACTTCGCGTTCCTCGTGCCGGCGGCGCTCGCCACCGACACGCTGGTCCGCGCGGTCAAGGGGGCCGACAAGGCCGCGATCGTCTCGGCGCGCGTGTTCGACGTGTTCACCGGGCAGGGCGTCGAGGACGGCCACAAGTCGGTCGCGGTCGAGATCGTCCTGCAACCCACCGCCAAGAGCTTCACCGACGAGGAGATCAAGGCGGTAGCCGACAAGGTCGTCGCCGCGGCCGCCAAGCAGGGCGCGACCTTGCGCGTCTGACGTGCCCTCACCCTTCCCACGGCCAAGCGGCCGCGGGCCCCTTCCCTCTCCCCTCAGGGGAGAGGGAGAGACGCCGAAGGCGGCGAGGGTGAGGGCACGCGATCGACGGCCCCAACACCACCCCGGCGAAAGCCGGGGCCCAAGTGGGGGACGTCGCCAACTGCGCGCGGCGTTCCGCTACGCTGGCTTTCCCAATTGGGCCCCGGCCTCCGCCGGGGTGGTATGAGGTGAGCCTTATCGCGCCTCACGCGTTCGAGCCCAACGGAAGGAACCCCATGACCGACCTGATCACGATCGCCAACGACCACCTGACCGCCCGGATCAATCCCCACGGCGCCGAACTCACGCATCTGCTCGACGCCGACGGCCACGAGCTGATGACCAACGCCGACCCGGCATTCTGGACCGGCCACGCGCCGATCCTCTTCCCCGTCGTGGGCGTCGTCAACGAAGGCGTCATCCGCCTCGATGGCACATCCTACCCAATGCAGAAGCACGGCTTCGCCCGCCATTCGACGTTCGACGTCATCGCACACACCGAAACGTCCGCCACCTTCCGCCTCACCGACACCGAGGAAACCCGAAAAGCCTACCCGTTCGCCTTCGCGCTCGACATCGTCTTCACGCTCGACGGCGCGACGCTCGGGATCGAGGCGCACATCCACAACCGCACCGACGCGGCGATGCCGGCGAGCTTCGGCTTCCACCCCGCCTTCGCCTGGCCGCTCCCTTACGGCGAGCCCCGCGCCGACCACCGCATCACGTTCGACGCCGATGAACCCGGCCTGCTGAAGGCGATCAGCCCCGACGGCCAGATTGCCGTCGACGAGCGCCCCTCGCCGGTAGAGGACCGCGTGATCGCCCTGCGCGACGAGCTGTTCGCCAAAGACGCGCTGGTCTGGGACCCGATCCACTCCGACTCGGTCACCTACGGTGCGAAGACCGGCCCGCAGTTGCAGATCGCCTTCCCCGACACGCCCAAGCTCGGCATCTGGACCAAGCCCGGCGCGGCCTATGTCTGCGTCGAGCCTTGGCACGGCATCGCCGACCCCGAAGGCTATACCGGCGACTATCACGCCAAGCCCGGCGTGTTCGAGATCGCTGCGGGCGACACGAAGACCATCACCATGAGCGTGACGCTGGTCCCACCCGAACGCTGACCCCAACGATCCTCCCCCGCCAGGGGGAGGTGGCTGACGCTAGCCAGACGGAGGGGGAGGTAATGGAAGCCTCTGTCCCGTGTCCTCCCCCTCCGTCACCTTCGGCGCCACCTCCCCCTGGCGGGGGAGGATAAGGGTATGGTCACGGACACCCCTGTCCTCCGCGCGCTGCATCTGCCAAGAGCGGCAGCATGACAGCCGGCCCCCCGGCCCAACCTTCTTTGCGAGCCCAGACTCGGCTCCCCGGATCCACGCCATGACCCAATTTCCCCGCCGCACCTTCGCGATCATCTCGCATCCCGACGCCGGCAAGACGACGCTGACCGAGAAGCTCCTGTATTTCGGCGGCGCGATCCATCTCGCCGGCGAGGTGAAGGCGCGCGGCCAGAACCGCCGCGCCCGCTCGGACTGGATGAAGATCGAGCAGCAGCGCGGCATCTCGGTCACGTCGTCGGTGATGACGTTCGAACGCCAGGGGATCACCTTCAACTTGCTCGACACGCCGGGCCATGAAGACTTCTCCGAAGACACCTATCGCACGCTGACCGCGGTCGACTCGGCGGTCATGGTGATCGATGCCGCCAAGGGTATCGAGCCGCAGACGCGCAAATTGTTCGAGGTCTGTCGCCTGCGCAACGTGCCGATCATCACCTTCGTCAACAAGGTCGACCGCGAGGGCCGCGATCCGTTCTCGCTGCTCGACGAGGTGGCGGAGATGCTTCAGCTCGACGTCTGCCCGATGAGCTGGCCGGTCGGCATGGGCGGCGAGTTCGAGGGCGTGTACGATCTCTACGCGAACACGCTCAGCCGCCCCGAAGGCGACAGCCGCGAGTTCATGGGCAAGGCGATCCCGTTCGCGGGCATCGACGATCCTGAGCTGGCCAAGATCTTGAGCCCCGAAGCCATGATCCGCCTGAACGACGAGGCCGAACTCGCACAGGGCGGCTATTCGAGCTTCGATCCCGAGGCCTATCGCCGAGGCGACCTTACGCCGGTCTATTTCGGCTCGGCGCTCAAGGATTTCGGCGTCGCCGAACTGATCGCAGCACTCGCCGACTACGCCCCGCCACCGCGCGCCCAGCCGGCCGAGCCCGCCCCTATCTCGCCCGACGAGCCCGAAGTCACCGGCTTCGTGTTCAAGGTTCAGGCGAACATGGACCCCAACCACCGCGATCGCATCGCGTTCATGCGGCTGTGCTCGGGCGTGTTCAAGCGCGGCATGAAGCTGACCCCCACAGGCCACGGCAAGCCGATCGCGGTCCATTCGCCGATCCTGTTCTTCGCGCAGAACCGCGAGCTGGCGGACGAGGCGTTCCCCGGCGACATCATCGGCATCCCCAACCACGGCACGCTGCGCGTCGGCGATACGCTGAGCGAACGCGCGACGACCCGCTTCACCGGGTTGCCGAACTTCGCGCCCGAAATCCTGCGCCGGGTCGTGCTCAAGGACTTCACCAAGACCAAGCAGTTGCGCAAGGCGCTCGACGACATGGCCGAGGAGGGGGTGACGCAGGTCTTCTATCCCGACATCGGCTCGAACTGGATCATCGGCGTCGTCGGGCAGCTGCAGCTCGAAGTGCTGCTCTCGCGCCTCGACGCGGAATATAAGGTCGCCGCCGGGCTCGAACCCGCGCCGTACGAGACCGCGCGCTGGATCTCGGCGGAAGACGCGCAGGAGTTGAAGACCTTTGCGGAGATCAACCGCGGCGCAATGGCCAAGGACCGCGACGGCAACCCCGTCTTCCTCGCGAAAAGCGCGTGGGAAGTGAACTACATCGCCGAGCGTTATTCGAAGATCCGCTTCGCCGCCACGCGGGAACGGTAAAGGACCGGCATCCATCGTCATCCCCGCCTGCGCGGGGATGACGAACCCGGCGGTCTGAAGCTCAGTCCGCCGCCAAGGCCTCGGCGAGCATGTCGCGGATCGCGCGCAGCGCGGGCATCGGCGACTCGGCCTGCGCAACGATCTCGGCGGGGCCGGGGATTGCAGGCGGCGCGATCTTCTCGCCCGCCAGCAATTGCTGGACACCGCGGACGGTATAGCCCTCGCGGTTCAGATACTGGTCGATCCGCCGCACCAGCGCGACGTCCTCGGGCCGGTAATAGCGCCGGTTGCCCGCGCGTTGCAGCGGTTTGAGCTGGGGAAAGCGCGTTTCCCAATAGCGCAGGATATGCTGTGGCAGACCGGTATCGCGCGACAATTCGCCGATCGTCCGGAACGCTGCCCCCGCCTTGTTCGCCGACGGCGGGGTATCGTCGTTCATCGAGACGGCATCGGCGTCGTCAGGCACGCGGATCGGTGGCGCCGACAATGCGCTCGCGCATCATCTGGCTCGCCCGGAACGTCAGCACGCGACGCGGTGCGATCGGCACCTCGATGCCGGTCTTGGGGTTGCGCCCCACGCGCTCGCCCTTGTCGCGCAGCACGAACGTGCCGAACCCCGAAATCTTGACGTTCTCGCCGCCGGACAGTGCACCGCACATCTCGGCAAGAATCTGTTCAACGATCTTGGAGGAATCAGCACGCGACAGCCCCACCTCGCGGTGGAGGGATTCGGCCAGATCGGCCCGCGTCAAAGTACCGGTCATCGTCATTGCAAGCTCCCACACCCGGCGCTTCTCCTACACATGCGCGAAGGCGAGCGGAAGAACTTTTGTTCTACAAGCGGCCCGGCATGTTTGGAAACGATTAGAAGCGGATAACCGCAGCGCCCCAGGTGAAGCCGCCACCCATCGCTTCGAGGATGACGATCTGTCCCTGCTGGATGCGCCCGTCGCGGACCGCGACGTCGAGCGCGAGCGGCACCGACGCCGCGGACGTGTTGGCATGCTGGTCGACGGTGACGACGACCTTGGCCGGTGCGAGGCCCAGTTTGCGCGCGGTCGCATCGAGAATCCGCGCGTTCGCCTGATGCGGCACGACCCAGTCGACCTGGTCCGCGCCGAGCCCCGCCATCGCCAGCGACTCGGTCATCACCGACGCCAGGTTGGTCACCGCATGGCGGAAGACCTCGCGGCCCTTCATGCGCAGCTTGCCGACCGTGCCGGTCGTCGAGACGCCGCCATCGACGTACAGAAGCTCGTTATGCCGGCCGTCGGCGTGCAGCTTGGTCGTCAGGATCCCGCGCCCGTCCGCTTCGGCGGTGTCCTGCGCCTCGAGCACGATCGCGCCGGCGCCATCGCCGAACAGCACGCAGGTCGTCCGGTCTTCCCAGTCGAGGATGCGGCTGAACGTCTCCGCGCCGATCACCAGCGCGCGCTTGGCGACGCCGCTGCGGATCATGCTGTCGACGACCTGAACCGCATACAGAAAACCCGAGCACACCGCGGCGACGTCGAACGCGACGCAATCGTCGATCCCGAGCATCGCCTGCACCTTGGTGGCGCTCGACGGAAACGTCTGGTCGGGGGTCGCGGTGGCGAGCACGATCAGGTCGATGCTCTGCGCATCGATCCCGGCTGCGGCCAGCGCGGCCTTGCACGCATCGGCCGCCAGCGTCGCGGTCGTCTCGCCTTCGCCGGCGATGTGGCGGAAGCGGATGCCGGTGCGCTCGACGATCCACTCGTCGCTGGTATCGACGGTCTCCGCGAGCTCGGCGTTCGAAACACGACGGGCGGGCAGAGCGGAGCCCGTGCCGATGACGACCGAACGGATCATGCCGCCTTCTCCACATTGCCGAGATCGTCGGCGATCCGCCGTACCAGGTCGTTGCGGACCATCTTGGCGGCATTGCCGATCGCGGTCGCGACACCGCGCTCGTTGGCGCCGCCATGGCTCTTCACGACGATGCCGTTGAGCCCGAGAAAGACCGCGCCGTTGTGATTATTGGGATCGAGGTGATCGCGCAGCAATTCGGTCGCCGGCTTCGAGATCAGGAAGCCGAGCTTGGAGCGGACCGAGCTGCGGAACGCGCGCTTGAGCAGGTCGGCGACGAATCGCGCGGTGCCCTCGGCGGTCTTGAGCGCGATGTTGCCCGAAAAGCCGTCGCACACGACGACGTCGACCTCGCCGCGCGACAGCCGGTCGCCCTCGATGAAGCCGTTGAACTGCATGTCGACGGACGGCGTCGCGCGCAGCTGGGCTGCGGCGTCGCGAATCTCGTCGGTGCCCTTCATGTCCTCGCTGCCGATGTTCAGCAGCGCGACCCGGGGGTGCGGTATGTCGAGCGCAGTGCGGGCATAGGCGGCGCCCATGATCGCGAACTGGACGAGGTTGCGCGCATCGCACTCGGTGTTCGCACCGAGGTCGAGCATCACCATGTCGGTATCGCCCAGGGTCGGCAGACGCGCCGCGAGTGCCGGCCGGTCGATCCCGGGCAGCATCCGCAGCGACAGCTTCGCCATCGCCATCAGCGCGCCGGTGTTACCCGACGACACTGCGGCGGCGGCGCGACCCTGTTTCACCAGGTCGATCGCGATGCCCATCGACGTCTTCTTCGCCCGCCGGATCGCCTGGCTCGGCTTTTCGCTCGAGCCGACGACCTCGGGGGCGTGGACGATCTCGGAATTCTGCGACAGGTTCGGATGAGCCTTGAGCTCTTCGCGAATCGCAGTTTCGTCACCGACCAGTATGAAGCGCATGCCCTCGAATCGATGACGCGCGCGCGCGACGCCGGCGAGCATTACTGCCAGCCCGTCGTCGCCACCCATCGCATCGACCGCGATCCAGCCGCTGTCGGGCATCGTCAATCCTTCGTTCAAGTTAGAGGTTCCGGACGGAAGCCTCAGCCCTCGATCGAGAGGATTTCACGACCGTTATAGTGACCGCACGACCCGCACAGGTTGTGCGGACGCTTCAGTTCGCCACAGTTGGGGCATTCCTGGAACGACGCGATCGTGAGCGAGTCGTGGCCACGGCGCATGCCGCGCTTGGAGGGCGAGGTTTTTCTTTTGGGGACGGCCATTTCGGCACCTTGTTCAATCTAAAGGTCGGGGCTCCGAGTACGCCTGGACACGGAACTCGGCAACCGACATGAATGCCGGCCGCCTGAAGCAACCCATGCGGCCTGACGCTCGCGAAGCGTGGCGCTATAGCGATTTCGTCCCGCGTTGCAAGCATTGGCCCCCCGCGTTGCAACCATTGGTCCGGGGTGGCAGGACCCGATCCGACATCCAACGAGGGGCAACGCCGTGATATTACCCGTGACGCTGACGATCGCAGCGGCTGCTGCCGTCGTCAATCTATGGCTCGCGTTCCGAATCGTGCCGATGCGCGTAAAGGGCAACGTCCTGATCGGCGACAACGGCGATGCGCTGTTGCAGGGCCGGATGCGCGCGCATGCGAACTTCACCGAATATGCGCCGTTCATCCTGATCCTGATCGGCCTTATCGAATTGGCGGGCGGGTCGACGCTGTGGTTGTGGATCGCCGGCGCGGTGTTCGTGATCGCCCGAGTCGCGCACGCGGTCGGGATGGACCGGCCGACATCCAGCGTACCGCGCGCAGGCGGGGCGCTGGCGACCTGGGCGCTGATGGCGCTGCTCGCCGGCTGGGCGCTGACGATCGCCTATCAGGCCAACACGGTCCCGGCTGCCAAGACCTTCCAGGTCGTGCCGTCGGGAGGCCGCGCATGAGCGCGCTTCGCCTGTTCGGGGCGGCGGCGCTGGTCGCCGGATCGCCTGCCGTCGCGCAGATATCGCCCGAGCGCCTGTCCGCCGACGTGAAGACGCTCGCGTCCGACTCGTTCGAGGGGCGCGCGCCCGGCACGCCGGGCGAGACCAAGACGATCGACTGGCTGATCGCACAGTTCAAGGCGATGAAGGCACAGCCCGGCGGCCCGAACGGCAGCTGGACTCAGCCCGTACCGCTCGTCCACACGCGGATGGGCGCGGGCACCGTGCGCGCCGGCACCACGGCGCTGGTGCAGGGCCGCGACGTCTATCTCAGCACCGTCCGCGGCGTCGACCGCGTCGCGATCGCGAACGCGCCGATGGTGTTCGTCGGCTACGGCGTCAGCGCGCCCGAACGCGGCTGGGACGACTTCAAGGGGCTCGACCTGAAGGGCAAGGTCGCGGTCTTCCTCGTAAACGACCCCGATTTCGAGGCGATGGCCGGCGACGATTCGAAGGGCAAGTTCGGCGATCGCCGGATGACCTATTACGGCCGCTGGACGTACAAGTACGAGGAGGCGGCAAGGCGGGGTGCCGTCGCCGCGCTGATCGTCCACGACACGCCGGGGGCCGGCTATGGCTGGAACACGGTGACGGCGCCCGCCGGCGAGAATTACGACATCGTGCGGAAGGATCCCGAATCGCGAGTGATGCTCCAAGGCTGGCTCGAAGGCGGCGCCGCGACTCGGCTGTTCGCCGCCTCCGGCCTCGATCTCGCAGGCTTGCGCAAGGCCGCACGCCGCAGCGATTTCCGCCCGGTGCCGCTGAAACAGGCGTTCACCACCGACCTGCCGGTCAAGCACGACACCGCCGAGAGCCGCAACGTGCTCGCGAAGTTGCCGGGGAAGACCCACCCCGACGAGGTCGTGATGTTCGGCGCGCACTGGGATGCCTATGGGGTCGGCGCGCCCGACGCGCAGGGCCGCACGATTCGGCCCGGCGCCAACGACGATGGGCTCGGCGTTGCAGGCGTGCTCGAACTCGCGCGCACCTTTGCGAAGGCACCGCGGACCGACCGCAGTCTCGTCTTCGCGCTGTGGAGCGGCGAGGAGCGCGGGTTGCTCGGCTCGGAAACCTATGCGGTGAACCCGGTCTATCCGGCCGCGAAGACGGTCGCCAACCTGACGCTCGACATCCTCCAGACCGCGGGCCCGGCAAAGGACGTCATGCTCGTCGGCGCAGGCCAGAACAGCCTCGAGGACATGCTGGGCGACGCCGCCAAGGCGCAGGGCCGCGTCGTGACGCCCGAAGCGCTCCCCGAACGCGGGCTGTTCTACCGCGCCGATCATTTCTCGGTCGCGCGCCGCGGCGTGCCGACTCTGCTGCTGATGGCGATCAGCGGTGCGCCCGATCTCGTGACGGGCGGACGGACGGCGGGGCAGGCGTGGCTCGACGGCTATATGAAATGCTACCACCAGACGTGCGACGCGTGGGGTACGGACTGGGATCTGCGCGGCGCCGCGCAGGATGTCGGGCTGTTCCAGACGATCGGCACGAAGCTGGCGAACAGCCGGTTATGGCCGGAATGGCGCGATGGCTCCGAGTTCAAGTCGGTGCGGGCCGAGACGGTAGGCGAGCGGAAGTAGGACCCAACCCACACTCACCCCCACCCCGGCGAAGGCCGGGGCCCAATTGGAAAGGTCGCTGTAACGGAGCGCCACCCCCGCCAATCGTCGCTCTCCAATTGGGCCCCGGCCTCCGCCGGGGTGGGGCGGCGTTGCGATGTCACTTCCGCAACTTTCTTTGTTCTCCCGCGAAGGCGGGAGCCCAGGATCACGAACGCTACCGCCCGGTACCCTGGCCCCCCGCCTCCGCGGGGGAACAGCTAGGGTTGCGGACGGCGGTTACGCCGCCAACGCCCGATCGCTCACGAACATGTTCGTCGCCCGCTCATGCGCAAACGTGCTCGCCGGCCCGTGCCCCGGGATGAAGCTCGTATCGCTTCCCAGCGGCCACAATTTCTCGACGATCGACTTCACCAGCACCTGGTGATTCCCACCCGGCATGTCCGACCGCCCGACCGACCCCTGGAACAGCACGTCGCCAACCTGCGCGAACTTCGAGGGCGCATGATGGAAGATCACATGCCCCTCGGTATGCCCCGGCGTCTCGTACACATCGAGCACGAGATCCCCGACCGACACCGTGTCGCCCTCGACCAGCCACCGGTCGGGCTCGAAATTGACGCCGGAAATCCCGTATTTCGGCCCATCCTGATCGAGCCGCTGCAACCAGAACCGATCCGCCTCGTGCGGGCCCTCGATCGGCACGCCCAGATCGTTCGACAGCCGCTTGGCACCACCCGCATGATCGATATGGCCATGCGTCAGCAGGATCTTCTCGACCGTCACGCCCGCCTGTTCGACCGCCGCCATGATCCGCGGCAGGTCGCCGCCCGGATCGATCACCGCCGCCTTCATCGTCGTGGTGCACCATAGGATGGTGCAGTTCTGCTGGATCGGCGTGACGGGGACGATCGCGGCGCGGAGGGGAGGATTTGTCATGGCCTCGAAATAGGATAGCGCATCGGTTGGAGCAATCGCCGCTTGCGATTTGCCCCGCGGCCCGTGCAACAGTCGCAACGATGTGGACTGCGCCCTTCGTTTTGCTCGACGACGCCCGCGAGGGCGGGGCTCCAGCCCGGCTGTACCGCGATCCTATCCGGATCGTCCGCGCCGACACGCTAGCCGAGGTCCGCCCCGCGCTCGACGCGCTGCGCGCCGCCCGTGCGGATGGTCTCCACCCCGCCGGCTACCTGACCTACGAAGCCGGCGCCGCCCTCGCATCGAAGCCGCTCGACGTCCGCAGCGAGGGGCCGCTGCTCTGGTTCGGCCTGTTCGCCGGCTACGAGACGTTCGCCGCGCACGACGTCGCCGCTTCACTCCCCGATCCCGCCGGCGCATGGACGGGCGCGCCACGCCCGCTGATCGACCGCGACACCTACGACGCCAGCCTGAAACGCGTGCTCGACCTGATCGCGGCGGGCGACATCTACCAGGCGAACCTGACCTTCGCCGCGACCGTGCCGTTCGTCGGCGACCCGCTCGCACTCTACGCCCGGCTCCGCCGCCAGGCCGGCGCGGGCTATGGCGCGCTGATCGATACCGGCGAGACGCGCGTCCTGTCGCTCTCCCCCGAACTGTTCTTCGCGCTCGACGGCGACACGCTCACCTGCCGCCCGATGAAGGGAACGGCATCACGAGGTGAAACGCCCGATACCGACCGCATGGCTGCCGAGGCGCTCGCGGCCGATCCGAAGCAGCGTGCCGAAAACCTGATGATCGTTGACCTGATGCGCAACGACCTGTCGCGAGTCGCGGCCCGCGTCGCGGTCCCCGACCTGTTCACCGTCGAGACCTATCCGACCGTCCACCAGATGACCTCGACCGTCACCGCCACGCTCAAGCCCGGCTGCGACGCGGTCGACGTGCTCGCCGCGCTGTTCCCGTGCGGCTCGATCACCGGCGCGCCCAAGCAACGCGCGATGGAGGTCATCGCCGAGGTCGAACACGCGCGCACCCGCGGCATCTACACCGGCGCGATCGGTCGCTTCGATCCGAGTGGCGATGCGATCTTCAACGTCGCGATCCGCACGATCGCGATCGCGGACGGTGCCGCGACGATGAGTCTGGGCTCGGGGATCGTCGCCGACAGCGTGGCCGACGCCGAGTGGGCGGAATGCCACGCCAAGGGCGCGTTCGTCACCGCCGGCCAGCGCCCGTTCGACCTGATCGAGACGATGGCGTTCGATCCCGACGACGGGCTCACCCGCCTCGAAGCGCATCTCGCGCGGATGAAGGCGAGTGCGGAACGGCTCGGCTTCACCTTCGATCGCCATACCGCGCGCAACGAGTTGCAGGCCGCGACCTTCCGGTTGCGCGGGCCCCGCCGGATCCGCCTGCTGCTCAGCCCCTCGGGTGCGATCGCGATCGAGGCGGCACCGCTGCCGCACTCGCCGTCCGAGGCGCACGTTGCGATCGTCCCGCTGCCGGTCGCGCCCGCCGACTTCCGCCTGCGCCACAAGACGAGCGCGCGCGGCTTCTACGACGCGGCGCGCAAGGCTGCCGGCACGTTCGAGGTGCTGTTCGAGGATGCCGACGGCTTCCTGACCGAGGGCAGCTTCACCTCGTTGTTCGTGCCGCGCGGCGAAGTGCTCGTGACGCCGCCGCTACGGCACGGCCTGCTTCCCGGTATCCTTCGTGCCGAGCTGCTCGAATCGGGGCGCGCGATCGAGGCGCCGCTCACGCGCGCGGACCTTGCCGGCGGATTCTTCATCGGAAATGCGGTTCGTGGCCTCATTCCGGCGATTGTTGCGGTTGCGAAATCGGTGACGCGGGGCGTATAGCCCGCGCGAATTCCGCAGGCGAAATCTGCGGACAACCGCAAAGGTTCCAGCATGCACGCATCTGCCGCGCTCGGTCGCATCAGCCCTTCGCCGACGCTCGCGATCACCAGCCGCGTCCTCGAACTGAAGCGCGCGGGCGTCGATGTGATCGGGCTGGGCGCGGGCGAACCCGATTTCGACACGCCCGACTTCGTCAAAGAGGCCGCGATCCAGGCGATCCGCGACGGCAAGACGAAATACACCAATGTCGACGGCACGATCGAGCTGAAGCAGGCGATCGTCGCAAAGTTCGCGCGCGACAACGGCCTGGCATACACCACCGACCAGATCAGCGTGAACGTCGGCGGCAAGCACACCCTGTTCAACGCGATGGTCGCGACGATCGATCCGGGCGACGAGGTCGTCATCCCCGCGCCCTACTGGGTCAGCTATCCCGACGTCGTACAGTTCGCCGGCGGCGTCCCCGTCATCGTCAAGGCAGGCCCCGAGGCCGGCTACAAGCTCGATCCCGCCGCACTCGACGCGGCGATCACGCCCAGGACCAAGTGGGTGATCCTCAACTCGCCGTCGAACCCCACCGGCGCCGGCTACACGATCGATGAACTGAAGGCGCTCGGCGCGGTGCTCGCCAAGCACCCGCACGTCTGGATCTTCGCCGACGATATGTACGAGCATATCGTCTATGACGGCTTCAAGTTCGCGACGATCGCCGAGGCCTGCCCCGAGCTGTTCGAGCGCACGCTGACCGTCAATGGCTGCTCGAAGGCCTATGCGATGACCGGCTGGCGGATCGGCTATGCCGGCGGTGCGGCGTGGCTGATCAAGGCGATGGCCAAGCTCCAGTCGCAGTCGACCTCGAACCCATGCTCGATCGCGCAGGCCGCGGCGGTTGCCGCGCTCAACGGCGACCAGTCGTTCCTCGCCGAGCGCAACACCGCGTTCCAGGGCCGCCGCGACTTGGTCGTGTCGATGCTCAACGAGATCCCCGGCATGCACTGCCCGACGCCGGAGGGCGCGTTCTACGTCTACCCGTCGTTCGCCGAACTGATCGGCAAGACGACGCCGAACGGTCGCCTGATCGACACCGACGAGGCGATGGTCGGCTATCTGCTCGACGACGCGAAGGTCGCCGTCGTGCAGGGCGCGGCGTTCGGCCTCTCGCCGGCGTTCCGGATCAGCTATGCGACCTCGGACGCGCTGCTGCGCGAGGCGTGCACACGCATCCAGACGGCCTGCGCCGCGCTGCGGTAAAGCACTGCCGAGCAACATTCCGGAAACGCGGCGACATCGCCCGGCAATCCTGCCGGCAGATGCCTGCTGCACGATGAACGCATCGGCCACGCCGCGTTAATCGAGAGTTTCTAAAAACGACATTGTGGTTGGCCGGCATCTCCACGACATGCCGGTACGTAGCTGGTGCTGACCTATCCGGTTGGCATCGTCATTGGGTTTCATTGGGATCGCATCATGCGCAGCATCGTAAAGTCGAGTTTCTTCTGGCAGTTCAGCGGCGGTTTCGTCCTCGGCGCCATCGGCTTGCTCGCGCTGCAGCCCGCCGAGGCCCGCCAGACCTTTGCGAGCCACTTCGAACACAGCGCGTCCACCACGCGATAAACAGCCGGACGGCTTGGCGAAGCGGAGCGGCAACCCCATGTATCTAAACATGAAAAAGCAGCTCATCGCCACGCTCGCCGCCGTCGGTATCGCCGGTGCGATTCTTGCCACCGGTGCCGCGCAAGGCGCCCGCGCCGTCGTCATCCCCGCCGTCAAGACAGACCTGCCGCCAGCGCCTGGTATCCAGACCGCGGTGCTCGCTGGCGGCTGCTTCTGGACGATGGAGGCGGTGTTCGAGCATGTGAAGGGCGTGAAGACGGTCACGACCGGCTATGCCGGTGGCACCAAGGCGACCGCGACCTATGATCAGGTCTCGGCCGAGACGACCAAACATGCCGAGGCGATCCGGATCGCCTATGATCCCCGAGTCGTGAGCTATGGCACGCTGCTCCGCGTCTATTTTTCGATCGCGCATAACCCGACGACGCTGAACCGGCAGGGCCCCGACAGCGGCACCAGCTATCGCTCGGCGATCTTCCCGCAGTCGCCCGCGCAGGCGCAGGTCGCCCGCGCGTACATCGCGCAACTGGGCGCGACGCGCGCGTTCTCCGGCCCGATCGTGACCAAGCTCGAGACCGGCGCCTTCTACCCGGCCGAGGCGTATCACCAGAATTTCTACGACCGGAACCCGACGCATCCCTATGTCGTCACGTGGGACAAGCCGAAGGTCGCCGCATTCCGCGCGGCGTTCCCGACGATTTCGAACTGAGGGGCTACCTTAGAGCCCCGTCATCCTGACGAAAGTCAGGATCCAGAGCCAATTGGTGCAACGTTCGTGATCCTGGATCCTGACTTTCGTCAGGATGACGGAAGTTCAGGCCGCAACCGGAAACCGCAGCATCCGGTCCGCCACCGGCACCATCGCCTCCGCACCTGCCCCGACCGCGCGGACGATCTCCGGATGGTCGACATCCAGCCCGCCAGTCAGCGATCCGAACGCCGGCAGGATCAGCTTCGTCGCGGTCGCCACGAAACACCGCCGCGCCACCGATTTGCCGCGAACGCGCAACCGCAGCTTCGGGTGGAAATGCCCCGACAGCTCGGGCCGGGTCTCCGCGCGGTCCGCTTCGTGGCGCAGCATCAGCCCGTCGACGATGACCTCGTCCACCACGGTCCCGCCGCACCGGTCCAGAATCGCCGGATCGTGGTTGCCCGTAATCCAGGTCCAGCGCGTGGTATCGGTCATCGCCCGGAGCATGTCTTGCGCCCGCTGCGGCAACCGTGCGCACCCGTCGCTGTCGTGGAAGCTGTCACCCAGGCACCAGACTTCGCGCGCGCCGGTCGCGGCGACCAGCGCGGTCAGATCGGCCAGCGTCGCGATCGAATCATAGGGGGGCAGCATCTGGCCGGACCGCGCGAACCAGCTCGCCTTCTCGAAATGCAGGTCGGCGACCAGCAGCGCGCGCCGCTCCGGCCAGAACAGCGCGCCTTGCGCCAACGCCAGAAGCGCATGTCCGCCGAACGAAAAGGGAACCATTTGCCTGCCATGCCGCTGCGCGCGCAGTGAATCAACCCGCCTTCGCCGCAAAGTCACCAGAGGTCGGCAGGACTTGCGCCTGCCCCCAATCGGCGTAAAGCGCGCCGTCCCATCAGGAGGAGCGCTCTTCGCGCCATGACGTCCGTAGCCGGAACACCCCAGACCGCAGTTGTGACCGAACCGACCGCCGAGCAATCGGCGCCGGCCGATCTGTCCGCGGCGCATCTGCATCCCCATCCGGCGCTGGCCGCGCTGACTGTCGGCGCGATCGGCGTCGTGTTCGGCGATATCGGCACCAGCCCGCTCTACGCGTTCCGCGAGGCGCTGGGCCAGACGTCGGCGGGCGGCATCGACCCGAGCGAGATCCTCGGCGTGCTGAGCCTCGCGCTCTGGTCGCTGTTCCTCGTCGTCACCGTCAAATACGTCATCTTCCTGATGCGCGCGGACAACCAGGGCGAGGGCGGCGTACTGGCGCTCGCCGCGCTGGCCCGCCGCGCGCTCGGCATGCGGTCGCGGATCGCGATCGTGCTCGGCGCGGCCGGGGCGTCGCTGTTCTACGGCGATGCGATCATTACGCCAGCGCTGTCGGTGCTGTCGGCGATGGAGGGTCTGCGGACGATCCCGAGCGCGGCGCACATCTTCAACGAAGGCGTCGTGCGCGCGTTGACGATCGGCATCCTGATAGCGCTCTTCATGATCCAGGCGCGCGGCACCGCCCAGGTGTCCAAGCTGTTCGGCCCGGTCTGCATCGTCTGGTTCGTCGCGATCGGTGCGCTCGGCGTGTGGCACATCGCCGACGAACCCTCGATCGTCCGCGTGTTCCTGCCGACCTATGGCGTGTCGTTCCTGCTCACGCACGGCGTCACTGGGCTGTTCGTGCTCGGCGCTGTGTTCCTGACCGTCACCGGTGCGGAAGCACTGACCGCGGACATGGGCCATTTCGGCAAGCTGCCGATCCGCATCGGCTGGTTCTTCCTCGTCTTCCCCGCGCTCGCGCTCAACTATCTGGGGCAGGGCGCGTTCGCGCTCGCCAAGCTAGAAGATGCGGCGCGGCAGGGCATCCCCTTCGTCAATCAGGACTGGTTCTTCCTGATGGCCCCCGAATCGCTGCGCCCCGCGCTGATCATTCTCGCAGGCTTTGCGACCGTGATCGCCAGCCAGGCGGTCATCACCGGCGCGTTCAGCCTGACTCAGCAGGCGATCCAGCTCGGCCTGCTCCCGCGCCTGCGCATCCGCCAGACCTCGGCGGTGTTCGCCGGCCAGATCTACCTGCCCGCGATCAACTGGCTGTTGCTGATCGGCGTGCTGGTGCTGGTGATCCAGTTCAAGACCTCGTCGGCGATGGCCGCGGCGTACGGCATCGCGGTGACCGGCACGATGGTCGTCACCACGCTGCTCGCCTACATCGTCGTGCGCCATCGCTGGAACTGGTCGCGCCCGCTGGCACTCGCGGCGATCCTGCCGTTCCTGACGCTCGACCTGATCTTCTTCGGCGCGAACATCCTCCGCGTGATCGAGGGCGGCTGGGTGCCGCTTGTCATCGCCGCGTCGATCGGCCTCATCATCTACACCTGGGTCCGCGGCAAGAAGATCGTCAGCGCGTTCGAGAAGCGCCAGAGCATCCCGCTCAGCGACCTCGCCGCCGCGCTCGAGAAGCGCCCGCCCGAGCGCGTCTCGGGGACCGCGGTGTTCCTGACCGCGAACCCGCATGCGACGCCGGGCGCGCTGCTGCATAACCTCAAGCACAACAAGGTGCTGCACGAGCGCAACCTGATCGTCAGCATCCGCACCGCCGACCGCCCGTTCGTCGACGAGGCAAGCCGCGCCAAGGTCGAGCGAGTCGACGAGAATTTCTCGATGGTCGTGCTGACGTATGGCTTCATGGAATCGCCCGACGTGCCGCGCGATCTCGGGGTGGGCAACAAGACCGAGCAGCTCGGGCTCGACCCGATGCGCACCTCGTTCTTCATCGGCCGCAACACGCTGAAGCCCGATGCGGAGAAGGGCATGCCGCCTTGGCAGGACCGGATCTTCCTGTTCCTGCAACGCAACGCCAGCGACCCGACCGACTTCCTGAAGATCCCCCCCGGCAAGGTGCTCGAGCTAGGCGAACAGGTCACCGTCTAACCTCCCTCGCCCCTCCGGGGAGAGGGAAGGGGCCCGCGGCCCTTGCCGTGGGAAGGGTGAGGGGCGTGAGGCTAGGGACGCTGATCCCAACTCCCCCTCACCCTTCCGCCGCCTACGGCGCCTCCCTCCCTCTCCCCCAAGGGGAGAGGGACCAGAAGTCAGCCAGCGAACGCCTTCACCAGATCGAACAAGTAATCCCGGCCATCGTACAGCGACGCCACGCGGATCCGCTCGTTCAGCCCGTGGATCCCGCCCATATCCTTGTCGATGAACACGCCGGGCGCGCCATAAACCGGGATCCCGATCGCCTCGAAGAAGATCCCGTCGGTCGCGCCGGTCGACATCAGCGGCAGGATCGGCAGCCCGGGGAAGTGCTTGGCCGCGACCTTCGTCACCGGCCCCATGATCTTCGGGTCGAGCGTCGGCGGGATCGCGGTAGGCCGCACCGGCTGGTTGGCCGTTACCGTCACCTTCGCGCCAGCCAGCGCCTTCAGCTTGGCGAGCGTGCCGTCGACCGTCTCCCCCGGAAAGATCCGGCAGTTGATGTTCGCGGTTGCTCGCTGCGGCAGCGCATTCTCCGCATGCCCTGCGTTCAGCAGCGTCGCCACGCAGGTCGTGCGCAACGTCGAATGCATCGCCTTGTCACGGCTGACGATCGCGTCCGCGGTCTTGTCCTCCGGATTGGCGAGCAGCTGCGTGATCGCGGTCCCCATCTCGCCCGGCATCGCCTTTGCGCTCGCCGCGAAGAACGCCCTGGTCGTGTCGGTGAACTTCACCGGGAATTCATAGCCCTGCACCGCCTTCACCGCATCGGCGAGTTCGTAGATCGCGTTCTCCGGCGTCGGTTGCGAGCTGTGCCCGCCGGGGTTGGTGGCAAGGAACGTGTAGTTCTGCGCGGCCTTCTCGCCCACCTGGATTGCGAGCAACTGGCGCTTGCCATTGTCGTCGAGCCGCCCGCCGCCGCCTTCGTTCAGCGCGAACTCCGCCGCGATCAGGTCGGGCTTCGATTTCGCCAGATACTGCGCGCCGTTCCACGCAAACGTGGTCTCCTCGCCGCAGGTCAGCGCCAGCTTGATCGTGCGCTTGGGCGTGTAGCCGGACGTCTTGAAGCGGATCATCGCGTCGGACCAGATCGCCGCCTGCGCCTTGTCGTCGACGGTGCCGCGCGCGTAATAATAGCCGCCCTCCTCGATCAGCTTGAACGGATCGCGCACCCAGTCCTCGCGCTTGGCCTCGACCACGTCGAGATGCGCGAGCAGCAGCATCGGCTTGACGCTCGCATCCGATCCTTTGAGCACCGCGACCAGCCCGCCGTCCTTGGGATGCTCGGGCACCGAGAAATAGGTGATGTCGGCATCGGCATAGCCCGCGCCCTTCAGCCGCGCGCCGATCTGCGCCGCGGCCTGCGTGCAGCTGCCCGCCGACAACGTCGTGTTGGTCTCGACCAGTTCCTTGTAGAGCCCGAAAAACGCCTTCTGGTCGGGCCGCGATTGCGCCTGCGCGGAGATCGGCGTGGTCAGTATCGCCGCCGTAAGTAGCCAGCCCGTCGCGCGCATTATCGTCCCCTTTATCGTGTCATGCAGGAGAGTTGCAGCGAATGCGCGGTTACGCAACCTCAGCGGCGTCGGGTGTCGCGCGGCAACGCCAGCCGCACCTCGCGGTTGGCGAAATCGATGTCGACGCGGCGAAACAGTTGCAGCACGTCCATCCCCAGCAGCATCGCGGGCCGCTCGGCCAGGCCGAACACCGCGAACGGCGGCGCGTCGACCGCGGTGAACGCGACGGGAAGGTCGCCCAGCGACAGGCTGCCGATCGAGACGCGGTCCATCGTGGTATAGTCGGCCACCACCGTCTCGCCGGTGACCCCGGTCAGCGAGACCGTCTGAGTTCGATCCGCGCCCCCCAGTGCCTTGCGAGTCACCTTCCGGCGCAGCGCGCCATTGGCCATGCTGACCGAGGTGCCGGTATCGAGGATCACGCGGATGCGGATGCCGTTGCAATAGGCGTCGGTGACGACGAGTTGCCCGAACAGGCTGCGCGCGCGGATGACGATCTCGTCGGGTGCGGCACGCTCGCGGATACGGCGTTTGCGCGACGGGGTGACCGTCATCACGTTGGTGTCGAAGTCGATCGTCAAAGCGTGATTTTGCAACGTGTCGATCCCGAGCAGCCCACGCGCGCCCAGGTTGATCGCACCGATCGCCGGGGCCTCGATCGGTGCGCTGCCGATCACGCTGACCTTGAGCGAGGGGATGACGGCAGTGGCGACCCGTTCCGATCCGGTCATTCCCGTCACGCGTACCGTTCGGCCCGGGGCTAGACCAAGCGTGGCGGCCAGCTCGCGTGCGATGACGGTCCGCTGCGCGCCGGTATCGACGATGAACGGAAAGGGCCCTGCGCCGGCGATCGTCACCGGCACCGTCATCCGCGTTTGGTCGTCGCCGAACAACAGCGTCGCGGCATCGGGGTCTGCTGCGGATGCTGCAGCCGTTGGTGGTGCAGCATTCTGGCGCGGGGGCACGGCGTCCTGGGCGCTCGCCTGGGCGGTGATCACGAACAGCAACGGGCCCAGCCACCTGCGCATGCTGCAAATGCTGCGCCCGATTTCATGCGCGCGCAACTATGGTTATTCGGGCAGAACGACGCTTCAAAAGCCACCACCCCGGCGGAGGCCGGGGCCCAATTGGAAAGGTGGTCGTAACAGAGCATTGACCCTGATTAGCAGCGTCCCCCAATTGGGCCCCGGCCTTCGCCGGGGTAGTGGAACTTACGGAGTGTCCGCCCCCCTCAATCCGGCCGCATCGCGTCGGCGATCATCGCCTCCGCCTCGATCAGCAGCGCGTCGTCCGAACTGCTTGTCGTCACCTTCTCGCGCCCGATCAGCGTCAGCACCGGCACCGCCAGCGGCGTCACGCGCTCGAGGTCGACATGCACCATCGTTGCCGCCGCCCGGTCGAGCAGTGACGCCAGCCGCCCGACATCGGTCATCCGTGCGCGCGCATCCGCCCATGCCGCCTCCAGCAACAGATGCGTCGGCTCGTACTTACGCAGCACGTCGTAGATCAGGTCGGTCGAGAACGTCACCTGCTTGCCGGTCTTGCGCTTGCCCGGATGTTGCCGCTCGACCAGCCCGCCGATCACCGCCACCTCGCGGAACGCGCGCTTGAGCAAATGCGATTGCTGCACCCATTCGACGAATTCATGCTCGAGGATATCCGCCGAGAACAAAGCCGCGGGATCGGTGATCTTCTCCAGCCCAAACACCGCCAGCGCATAGTCGTTGGCGACGAAACCCAGCGGTTTCAGCCCCTGCGTCTCCATCCGCCGCGTGATCAGCATCCCCAGCGACTGGTGCGCGTTCCACCCTTCGAAGCTGTACGCGACCATGTAATGCCGCCCCTCGCGCGGGAACGTCTCGACCAGCAGCTGGCCGGGCTCGGGCATCACCGATCGATACGCCTGCATCTCCAGCCATTCGCGCACGTCGTCGGGGAAGCGCGCCCACTCGCCTGGATGCGCGAGGAACCCGCGGACCCGGTCGGCCAGGTTGGTCGACAGCGGCATCCGGCTGCCGCCATAGGTCGGGATCCGCGCGGGCTTCGACGTCGCGCGCACCACCAGATCCTCGAGGTCGATCTTCATCACCTCGAGGCTGAGCCCCGCGAAGAAGAACGTATCGCCGTGGCTCAGCTGCGCCGCGAACGCCTCCTCGACGCGCCCGAGCACGCGGCCATTGCCGAACCGCACGTTCAGCATCGTCGCCTCGACGATAATCCCGGCGTTCAGCCTGTGCTGGCCGATGAACTTGGGATGGCTGACCCGCCACGTGCCATCCGCGTCCTTGGTCAGCCGCTTGAACCGGTCATACGCCTTCAGCGAATAGCCGCCGTCGCTGATGAAGTGCAGCACGCGCTCGAACGTCTCGGTCGGCAGCGCGGAATAAGGCAGCGCGGATCGGATCTCGTCGAGCAGATCCGCCTCGCGGAACGGCGCCGCACACGCGCACGCCATCACATGCTGCGCGAGCACGTCGAGCGCACCGACGCGGAAGATGTCCGAATCGAGCTCGCCCGCCTCGACCGCGTCGAGCGCCGCGCGCGCCTCCAGATATTCGAACCGGTTGCCGGGCACGACGATCGCCTGGCTCGATTCGTCGAGCCGGTGATTGGCGCGGCCGATCCGCTGCAACAGCCGCGACGATCCCTTGGGCGCGCCCATCTGGATCACGCAATCGACATTGCCCCAGTCGACCCCCAGGTCGAGGCTCGACGTCGCGACCAGCGCGCGCAGCTTGCCCTCGGCCATCGCGTTCTCGACCTTGCGCCGCGCCTCCTTGGCCAGACTCCCGTGATGGACGCCGATCGGCAGATTGCCCGCATTCACCTTCCACAGATCCTGGAAAATCAGCTCGGCGAGGCTGCGCGTGTTGCAGAACACGATCGAGGTCTCGTGCGCCTCGATCTCCGCCATCACCTGCGCGGCGGCATAGCGGCCCGAATGCCCCGACCACGGCACGCGGCCCTCGGGCAGCAGGATCGCGATGTTCGGATCGGCACCCGCCTCGCCACGCACCATCGCGACTTGGTCGATATCGCCGTCAGGCGCCAGCCATGCGCGATAGCCGTCGGCATCCGCGACCGTCGCCGACAGCGCAACCCGGCGCATCCCCGGCGAGATCATCTGCAACCGCGCCATGCACAGCGACAGCAGGTCGCCGCGCTTGCCGGTCGCGAACGCATGCACCTCGTCGACGACGATCGTGCGGAGGTTCTCGAACATCGTGATGCTGTCCGGATAGCTCAGCAGCAGCGACAACGATTCAGGCGTCGTCAGCAGGATCTGCGGCGGCTTGATCCGTTGCCGTGCCTTGCGATCCGAGGGGGTGTCGCCGGTGCGCGTCTCGACGCGGATATCCACGCCCATCTCGTCGATCGGCGTCAGCAGGTTGCGCTGGACGTCGACCGCCAGCGCCTTCAGCGGCGAGACGTAGAGCGTGTGCAGCCCCGCGGTGGGCGCCTCGATCAGCTCGGCGAGCGTCGGCAGGAACCCCGCGAGCGTCTTGCCAGCGCCCGTCGCCGCCACCAGCAGCGCGTGATGGCCCGCACGGCCTTCCGCCAGCATCTCGCGCTGATGCCGCCGCGGACGCCATCCCCGCGTCGCGAACCAGTTTTCCAAGGGGAGGGGAAGGTCGCTCACGGCCTGTTCACGCATCGTCGTCATATGGGGGCATCGCGCCGCACCGCTATGGACCGCACGCGTAACGACCGGCATTTCAGCCAAAGCTCTGTTGTGAAAGACAATCGGTGTCGCTTTTTCGCTATCTTCTGCCGCTGCCGTTGCTCGCACTCCTGCCCTTCGCCAATGCCACCGCCGCCAACAAGTCGTTCGTCGGCGCAGGCGGCAATATCCGCCTGTCTCATGCCTCCAGCCTCACGCCGACGCGCAATTTCGCCGGCCGCCCGCTCATGAACCGTGGCTGGCGGCAGATGTGGGACGGCGCGCCGATCGGGCGCGGCGTCGGCATCGTCCGCTTCTGGGAACTCGCCAAGCCGACCGACGGCCAGGGCCAGGTGACCGAGCTGCTCCAGGTCGGCTTCAGCCGCAGCGCGGCGGTGGTCGCGACCTGCGGCACCGCGGGAATGGTCTCCGGCAATGTCCGACGCCTGCCCAACCGGATGCTCGGCGGCCACCGCTGGACCGTCTACGCCAGCGGCGACGCGGGCATGAGCCAGCAGGTGAGCGCGACCAACCTGCGCAGCGTCATCAACGGCGCCTGCTACGCGATCGACCGCGTCACCTACGCGGTAAAGGCCGCCCCACCCGCAGGCCGCAACGCACCGACCCAGGCCGTTGCGGCGGCGCGGATGGACGCGATCCTGGCGACGATCAAGGTCGGCACGCGCCGCTGACTCCCGTCATCCTGACGAAAGTCAGGACCCAGGGTAACAGGCACCGGCGTTCTTGGCTCTGGATCCTGACTTTCGTCAGGATGACGAGACTTGGGGGTGCACGCCATCGTGGACCCCGACCCCTGCTCACCCCGGTACGGCTACGGCACCGCGCCCTCCACCACCCCTTTCTTCCGTCATCCTGACGAAAGTCAGGATCCAGGGTAACAGGCGCTGACGTGTCCGGCTCTGGATCCTGACTTTCGTCAGGATGACGGGACTTGGGTGAGCCGCGGTCTCCGAATCGGACACCGTCTCTCCGTCTCACCCCACCGCAACGCGATCACGGCACCGCACCCCGGTCCACGCGTTACCCCCGCATGGCAAAACTCGGCGACTGGCTCGAACCGCATCCGCACGGCATCCTCGTCAAGCCGATCGACGCGTGGATCGATCCCTCGATCCCGACCGCGAAAGCGCTCGTCACGCACGGCCACGCCGATCACGCGCGCGGCGGTCACGAGGCGGTGTGGGCAACCCCCGAGACGCTCGCGATCATGGATGCGCGCTACGGCCCGCAAGCCGGCAACCCGGTCGCGTACGGCGAGACGATCCGGATGGGCGAGGTCGATATCGGCTTCGTCCCCGCCGGCCACGTGCTCGGCTCGGCGCAGATCGTGCTCGATTACCGCGGCGAGCGGATCGTCGTCTCGGGCGATTACAAGCGCCGCGCGGACCCGACCTGCACGCCGTTCGAACCCGTCAAATGCGACGTCTTCATCACCGAGGCGACGTTCGGCCTGCCGGTGTTCCGCCATCCCGACACCGGCGACGAGATCGACAAGCTGATCGCCGCGCTCCACGCCAACCCCGATCGCTGCGTCGTCGTCGGCGCCTATGCGCTCGGCAAGGCGCAGCGCGTGATCGCCGAACTGCGCGAGCGCGGCCATCACGCGCCGATCTACATCCACGGCGCGCTGCAACGCCTGTGCGATCTCTATGCGGATCACGGCGTCCGGCTCGGCGAACTCTTGCCCGTCGCGGACACCAAGAAGGCGGACATGGCCGGGCATGTCGTGATGTGCCCGCCCGGCGCGCTCAACGATCGCTGGTCGCGGCGGCTGCCCGATCCGATCACCGCGATGGCGAGCGGCTGGATGCGCGTGCGCGGCCGCGCGCGACAGAAGAATGTCGAGCTTCCGTTGATCCTCAGCGACCACGCCGACTGGGACGAACTGATCGCCACGCTGACCGAGATCGCACCGCGCGAAGTCTGGGTGACGCACGGCCGCGAGGATGCGCTGGTTCACTGGTGCATGACCCGCCAGATCAAGGCCCGCGCGCTCGCACTGGTCGGCTTCGAAGACGAGGACGACTGACCCGCGCGCGCCGCCGGCCCCGCCGCCCGTCATCCTGACGAACGTCAGGACCCAGAGCCACGGAGCGGATCGTTTGTAACCCTGGGTCCTGACATTCGTCAGGACGACGGCGATACCCAGCGTGAGGCTTGCGCTTTGCGGCCCGTACGGCAGGATAGGGCATTACCCCTGTCACAAGGATCACCCGTGGCCCGTTCGACCAAGTTCGCCGCCGTATTGCTGCTCGCGCTCTCCACGACTGCCCCCGCGCAGGACTCCCCCAAGAAGGACAAGACCGAGAGCAATGCCGACCGGATGAAGGCCGAGGCGGAGGCCGACTATGCCAACGCCCCCGTCGCCGAGCAGGAGGTCAAGACGAAGGGCCGCGTCACCGTAGGCGGCAAGTCGCTCGCCTATACCGCGACGGTCGGCACGCTCACCTTGCGCGATACCGAGGGCAAGCCGACCGCCAGCCTGTTCTACACCGGCTACACGCTCGACGGCACCAAGCCCGGCACGCGGCGCCCCGTGACGTTCTTCTACAATGGCGGCCCGGGCTCGCCCAGTTTCTGGCTGCACATGGGGTCGTTCGCCCCTGTCCGCCTGCGGACCGCGAACCCCGAATATATCAAGCCCGCGCCCTATGACTTCGGCCCCAATCCCGACACGCTGCTCGACAAGACCGACATGGTGTTCATCGACGCGGTCGGCACCGGCTATTCGCGGCCGCTTGGCGATACCAAGCCGTCCGCCTTCTACGGCGTCGACGAGGATGCCGACGCATTTGCCAAGGGTATCCTGCGCTACGCGACCAAATATGGCCGCTGGAACAGCCCCAAATTCCTGTTCGGCGAAAGCTATGGCACCACCCGGTCGGGCGCGCTCGCCTATCAGCTGCAGGATCGCGGGATGGCGCTCAACGGCATCGTGCTGCTGTCGTCGATCATGAACTACGGCTATCGCCAGCCCGGGCTCGACGAGATTTACCTCAACTACCTGCCGAGCTATGCGGCCAGCGCCTGGTATCACAACCGCCTGCAGAACCGCCCCGCCGACGTCGCGACGACGGTGGCCGAGGCGCGCGCGTTCGCGACCGGCCCCTATGCGGCGGCACTGTCGAAGGGGCAGACGATCTCCGATGCGGAGCGCGATTCGGTCGCGACGCGGATGAGCCAGCTGATCGGCATCTCTCCTGACTTCATCAAGCGCGCCAACCTCCGCATCGACCTCGCGCGCTTCCAGAAGGAGCTGCTGCGCGACCAGCGGCTGACGCTCGGCCGGTTCGATTCGCGCTATACCGGCGTCGACAGCGACGCGGCGGGCGAGCGGCCCGAGACCGACGCGTCGGACACCGCGATCGCGGGCGCATTCATCGCCACCTTCAACGATTATGTGACGCACACGCTCGGCTACAAGACCGAGATGCCCTACCGCCTCAGCGCGCGCGATGCGCCCGGCTGGACATGGAACTGGAAGCACGACGCCCCCGGCCGCGGCGGCCAGTCGCAGAACAACCCCAACACCGCGGTCGACCTCGCCGCCGCGATGCGCGAAAATCCGTATCTCAACGTGCTGTCCATGAACGGCTATTACGACATGGCGACGCCGTTCTTCGGGACGGAGAACGACCTCGGCCACATGATGCTCGATCCCTCGCGCCAGCGGAACCTGGCGTTCCGCTATTATCCCGCGGGGCACATGACGTATCTGAACCCCGAGGCGCTGCACCAGATGAAGGCCGACCTGTCGCGCTGGTACGACACCGCGGTCGGCGAAGCGCGCAGTGCGACGCCACCGGGCGGCGCGAGCGTTTCCGGGGCGGATGGGGCAGGCGACGTCCCGAACTGAGCCCCCCGCCAATACACTTCCCCGGCGAAGGCCGGGGTCCAATTGGGCAACGTAGCTGATGGGCGCTGCGCCCCGTTACGCCAACCTACCCAATTGGGCCCCGGCCTCCGCCGGGGAGGTGTTCCTCTGAGAACGGACTAGCGTCCGACCACCCCCGACCCTAACGCGCGCCTTCCAGCGCCTTAGCCCGGCGGCGCTGGACCGAACTCCCGATCCCCAGCGCCTCCCGGTATTTCGCCACCGTCCGCCGCGCGATGTCGAAGCCTTTCGCGTTGAGCAGCTCGACCAGCGTATCGTCCGACAGGATCTTTGCGCCCTCGGTATCGATCAGCGCGCGGATCGCCGATTTCACCGCCTGCGCCGACACCGCCTCGCCGCCATCCGCCGACTGGATCGCGCTCGTGAAGAAGTATTTCAGCTCGTACAGCCCGCGCGCGCACGACACGTATTTGTTGCTCGTTACCCGGCTGACGGTCGATTCGTGCATCTCGATCGCGTCCGCCACCTGCCGCAGCGTCAGCGGGCGGAGATGCGCGACGCCCTTCAGGAAGAACGCCTCCTGCTGCTTCACGATCTCGGTCGCGACCTTGATGATCGTCCGCTGGCGCTGGTCGAGCGCCTTGACCAGCCAGTTCGCGCTGGCGAGGCAATCGCTCAGCCACGCCTTCGACGCCTTGTCCTGCTGCCCGCCCGACAGCTCGGTATAATAGCTCCGGTTGACCAGCACGCGCGGCAGCGTCGCGGCGTTGATCTCGATCGCCCAGCCCGCCTTGGTGCGCGCGACGAACAGGTCCGGCGTCACCGACTGCGCGGGCTCGCCACCGTAGCGGCAGCCGGGTTTCGGATCATAGCCGCGCAGCTCGCGGATCATGTCCGCCATGTCCTCGTCGTCGACGTCGCACATGCGCTTGAGCCGGGTCAGCTCGCCGCGCGCGAGCAGGTCGAGATTGTCAATCAGCCGCGCCATGCACGGGTCGTAGCGATCCGCCTCCTTCGCCTGCAACGCGAGGCACTCGCCGAGATCGCGCGCGCCGACGCCGGTCGGATCGAACGTCTGGATCGTCGCGAGCACGCGCTCGACGCGCACCAGCGGCACGCCAAGACGGTTCGCGACGTCGAGCAGCGACGCGGTGAGATAGCCCGCCTCGTCGATCTGGTCGATCAGATGCGCCGCGATGAACGCGTCCTCGTGGGGGATTGCGGGGCCCGCCTGTGCGAGCAGATGGTCCGCCAGGCTCAGGCTGGTATCCGCGAACGCCTCGAGATCGGGGCCGTCCTCGCCGCCGACCCCGCCGGTGCTCGCGCCGGTCATCGACAGCGCGCCGTCCATCCCGCTGCCGCCATCGGCGACGCTGTCCTGCTGGTGGCTTTCGGTTGCGTAGTCGACGTCGAGCGCCGGTTCGCCGCCGTCTCCGGTGCCTGCAACCAGTTCGTCGGCGGCCACGCGTTCGTCGCGAACCTCGGGCACGGGCTCGCGGTCCGGCGCGTCGCTATCCTCGGCGGCGCTCGATTCGAGCAGCGGGTTGCGCTCGACCTCCTCGGCGATGAACCCCTCGATCTCCAGGTTCGACAGCGCCAGCAGCTTGATCGCTTGCTGGAGCTGCGGGGTCATCACCAGCGACTGCGACTGGCGGATGTCCAGGCGAGGGGCGAGGCTCACTGGGGCACGCCCCCAATCCCGTCACCCCAGCGAACGCTGGGGTCTCCCGCGGCTAGCACGCGCGCCCTCACCGGGAGATCCCAGCGTTCGCTGGGATGACGGATGGAGGGCAGGGCGGCGTGCATAGGCTAAAGCGAGAAGCCTTCGCCCAGATACAGGCGGCGGACGTTCGCATCGGCGACCAGCTCGGCAGGCGACCCCGAGAACAGCACGCGCCCGTCATAGATGATGTACGCCCGATCGACGATTTCCAGCGTCTCGCGGACATTATGGTCGGTGATCAGCACGCCGATGTCGCGGCGCTTGAGGTCCTTCACCAGATCGCGGATGTCGGCGATCGAGATCGGGTCGATCCCGGCGAACGGCTCGTCGAGCAGCATGATCGACGGATCGGCCGCAAGCGCGCGGGCGATTTCCGCACGCCGCCGCTCGCCACCCGACAGCGCCATCGCCGGTGCCGCGCGCAGGCGGGTGAGGCCGAACTCCTCGAGCAGCGTGTCGAGTTTCCGCTGGCGTGCCGCCTTGTCGGGCTCGGACAGCTCGAGCACGGTCAGGATGTTCTTCTCGATCGTCAGCCCGCGAAAGATCGACGTCTCCTGCGGCAGATAGCCGAGGCCAAGGATCGCGCGCCGGTACATGGGCAGCTTCGTGATATCCTCGCCGTCGAGCATGATGCGGCCCGAATCGGGCTTCACCAGCCCCATCACCGAATAGAAGCACGTCGTCTTGCCCGCGCCGTTCGGCCCGAGCAGCCCGACGACCTCGCCGCGCCCGACCGACACCGACACGTCGGTCAGTACGACCCGCTTGTCATAGGATTTGGCGATCGAGACGACCTGCAGCCCGTTGCTGACGGGCGGCTCCGAGATCGGCTCTACCGCTTCGATCGGGGGCAGCGTGGTGGCGTCCATGGGATCAGGCCCTCGCAAAATTCAGCTGCCGGACGTCCGGCATGGGGTGTCGCCGCGAAAGTCCGGCGGGGATTGGCAGGAAACATGCATGACCGCGCCGCCGGAGGGAAGCCCCCGCGACGTGCCGATGCGTCAGTTGCGCTTGGGGACCGAGAAGGTGCCGGTCACGCGTCCACCCGACTGAGTCACGGTGCCGCCGCCGGTGGTCGCCCCGGTGCTGCCGCCGACCGACGAGCCGTCGATGACCGCGCGACCCGTGTCGAGGTTCATCGTCAGCCGGCCGCCATTCACGACGTTGCCGCCCTGGTTCAGCGTCACCGCACCGAGCATCGTGATCACGCGCTTGTTGAGGTCGTAGATCGCATACTGGCTCTTGGCGGTCTGGTCGGGGCGCCGCACCGTCACGCCGCCCGACGCGTCGAGCCGCGAGACCTGCGGGTTTCCGCCGATCACCTGGCCCGTATAGGCCACCGTCATCCGCGCCGAGTTGAGCGTCATCTCGGCCTGCTTGACCGCGACGTTGCCCGCCAGAACGGCGCGATTCGCCTTGTCCTGCAACTCGATATGATCAGCACCGAAGTTGATCGGGGCGTTGGAGTTGTGCGGCTGCTGCGCGACCGCGGTCGTGGAGAGCAGAACGAACAGGCCGGCAAGGATATGGGGGACGCGCATGGTTGTTATTTCGGCCCTCTGGGGATTATCCGCAAGCGGGCATTGCCATCGAGCGTCACGGTGCGCTCTTCCAGGTTCGCGCGCAGCTTGTTCGCGCTGAACGTCCCCTGCTGCACGGTGCCGGTCGCCGCCCCGCCGCTTTCGAGCGTGCGCGCCTTCATGTCGATCGTCGCGTTGGTGGTCTTGAGGTCATAGCCGCCCGCGGCCGTCGCGTTGAGCGGACCGAACAGCTGCACTTTCTCGGTATCCATGTCGTAGCGGCCGGTGTTCGCCTTGATGTTGGCGGGGCCGTCGGTCAGCTGGATCTGCGCGGCGAGCTGGTTGAGCTGGACGATCGGCTCGGCCGAGCTCTTCTGGATCGCGGAGGCGGCGTCGAGCGTGAACGCCTGGCCCTTGGCATCCTCGCCGCGATAGCGTGCCGCCTGGATCTTCATCCGCTCCTGCGCGACGTCGACCTTGTTCTTGTCGAGCAGGAACGACACGTCGCCGCCCGCGGTCAGCGGCGCCATCACCAGGAACGCCGCCAGCACGCCGATCGCGGTCGGCAGCGCGACGCGCGCGATCGCCACGAAGCGATCATGGCTGCCGCCGGGCGCGGCCCAGTCCTGCCGCGCAGTACGCGCGCGCCGGGCTACCGGAGAGGGCGGCGGCATCTGCGTCATGCGTGCGCGAAGATGTCGATTTCGGGCCAGCCGGCGAGATCGAGCGCGGCGCGGGTCGGCAGGAAGTCGAAGCACGCCTGGGCGAGCTCCATCCGGCCTTCGCGGATCAGCCGCTTGTCGAGCTCGGTCCGCAACCGGTGGAGGAAGCGAACGTCGGACGCGGCATAATCCTTCTGCGCGTCCGACAGTTCGGGGCTGCCCCAGTCGGACGATTGCTGCTGCTTCGAGATGTCCTGGCCGAGCAGTTCGCGGACCAGTTCCTTCAGGCCGTGGCGATCGGTATAGGTCCGCACCAGCCGCGAGGCGATCTTGGTGCAATAGACCGGCGCCGCGACGACGCCGAGATAATGCTGGACCGCGGCGATATCGAATCGTCCGAAATGGTACAGCTTCACGCGGGCCGGGTCGGCCAGCAGCGCCTTCAGATTGGGCGCGTCGTAACCTGCACCCGCGGCAAAGCGGACGAGATGCTCGTCGGGGCCGCCATCGGACAGCTGGACCAGGCACAGCCGGTCGCGCGGAGTGATGAGACCCATCGTCTCGGTATCGACGGCGATCGCGGCACCGGCCGCGAACAGATCGGCGGGGATGTCGCCTTCGTGGAGATAAACTGTCATGACCGTGGCCGTAGCGGCCCGCGGCTGAACGCTCAATGGCTCTATCATCCGCTGCCGTACGGAATCGGGCAATAAGATGGCTCGCCCGGCGCGGGTGCGACGAGCCGTGGCGCACAAGCGACACTTGCGTCAGTATCGGTCCAATTCGCTGGCCGTCGCATCAGATTCTATTCGCGACCGCTTGTATTTTGCGCTAAGGGTCCCCTCAAGGCGCAAAAGGTTTCGCGCTGGAAAACCCGCGTTCGTCGTCCGGCACAAGGGTTTTGAGAAATTTGCGGGCGAACCGGGAAGACGAACAGAGCTTATGGGTTTCGATAAAGGTGGCCGCGGGAACCGTGGCGGGCGTGGCCGCGATAAGCGCGACAGCTTCGGCGGCGGCGACAACGAGTTCGGCGGCGGCAGCAGCTTTGGTGGCGGCGGCGACCGGTTCGGCGGCGGCAACAGCTATGGCGGCGGCGGCGGTTCGAGCTACGGTGGCGGCGGTGGCAGCAGCTACGGCGGCGGCAGCAGCTTCGGCGGCGGCGGCGGTGGCGGCGGTGGTTACCGCGGCGGCGGCGGTGGCGGCGGCTTCTCGGGCGGTGGCGGCGGCGGCGGTGGTCGCGGCATGCCTCCCCAGGTCGTCGGCGAAGGCACCGGTGTCGTAAAGTTCTTCAACGCGCAGAAGGGCTTTGGCTTCGTCGTTCGCGATGACGGCGGCGAGGACGTGTTCGTTCACATCAGCGCTGTCGAGCAGGCCGGCATGGTCGCGCTCGCAGAGGGTCAGCCGCTCGGCTTCACGCTCGTCGATCGCGGTGGCCGTATCTCGGCAACCGACCTCAAGATCGACGGCGAGCCGATGGCCGTCACCGATCGCGGCCCGCCGCGTGACCGTGATGCCGGCCCGGGTGCACCCCGTGGTGGCGACCGTGACGGTGGTGGCGCGCAGCGTCAGCTCACCGGCGAGAAGGCGACTGGTACGGTCAAGTTCTTCAACGCGATGAAGGGCTTCGGCTTCATCCAGCGCGACGATGGGCAGCCTGACGCATTCGTCCACATCTCGGCCGTCGAGCGCGCCGGCATGGCGACGCTCAACGAGGGCGACAAGCTCGAGTTCGAGCTCGAGGTCGATCGTCGCGGCAAGTACGCAGCGGTGAACCTGAGCGCAGGCGGCTGATCCAGCTGACTGAAGCAGAACGCTGATCCATACCATGTTTGGTAGGATAATGATCGCGGCCGGCCTCGCTTTTGCGGGGCCGGCCGTTCTCGTTTCATCGTCGTTGCTGTCGTCGGCAGCACCCGCCCGTGTGCAGGCGGCGGCCGCGCCGGACGTGCGCGTGCCGATGCTGTCTGCGACGATCGTCGCCCGCTATCCGCACGATCGTACCGCGTTCACCGAAGGCCTGCTCTGGCACGATGGCGCGCTGTACGAGAGCACGGGGCAGGAGCGGCAATCCGACGTCCGCCGCGTCTCGCTCGCCGATGGCAAGATCCTCGCCAGGGCGCGAATCGATCCCGCGCAGTTCGGCGAAGGTCTCGCTTTGTGGAAGGACCAGCTCGTCAGCCTCACCTGGCATGACGGCATCGCGCATCGCTGGGACGTCCGCACGCTCAAGCAGAAGGGCCGGAACCGCTACACCGGCGAGGGCTGGGGGCTGACCAGCGATGCGCGCGGCTTCATCCAGTCCGACGGCAGCGACAGCCTGATCCTGCGCGACCCGCTGACGCTGGCGGAACGCAGCCGGGTCGCCGTGGCGATCGACGGCCGTCCCTTACGCGACATCAACGAGCTCGAATATGTCCACGGCGCGGTGCTCGCCAACGTCTGGCACACCGGCTTCCTGGTCCGCATCGATCCCGCCACGGGCAAGGTGACCGCGATCATCGACCTCCGCCCGCTCGTCGCCGAAATCGCCGCGACCGACCCCGAGGCGGTCCTCAACGGCATCGCCTGGGACGCCAAGGCCGACCGTCTGTTCGTGACGGGCAAATACTGGCCCACGCTGTTCGAGATAAAGATCAACACCCCGCGCTAAGCCGCCGCTGGCGCGCTCCGCTACCGTCTTGTTTTCCCGCGAAGGCGGGAGCCCAGACTGGACTCCCGCCTTCGCGGGAGAACAAGGAGGGGATCCGAGACGTGCCAACCTGCCACATCCTAATCCCGTCCCCGCACCTCGTCCGTCACTCCGCCTTTCCCGTCACCCCAGCGAAAGCTGGGGTATCCCCGTGTGGGGTGATACCGCTGCCAGCGTCGGGGACCGAGACCCAAGCCGGCACCCCCTCAAAACCCATGCCCCGCCCCCGGCGCCACCGCCGCGATCGCCGCCAGCACATGCCGGAGCAGCCCATCCGCATCATGATGGATATTGTGCCCTCCAGGCATCGCCACCTTCCGCACGCCAGCCACGCTCAGCAACGGGCACAAGCTGTCGGTCTCCTCGACCCCGTAAATGCACGTAAGCGGCGCCCAATCGAGTCGGTTGCCCGTCGACACCCCCATGCTGTCGGGCGTACCATGATCGTAGAGCAGCCCCGACGGATCCGCGCGGTAGAACACGGTGTCCCCCGGCAGGATCAACACGATCCCCGCAACGCGCGGCCGCAGCGACGCCGGCAGGTCCGCCAGCCCGGTCTGGACGATGTCCGCGCCGTAGGACTGGCCCATCACCACCACCCGCCTCGCCCCGGTCCGTGCCAGCGCCGCGCGAACCCCGTCCGCGACGATCGCATCGAGTTCCTCCCGCGACCGATGGCGCGCGAACAGGGCAGGGGTGGTGATCCCGACGACCGGGATCCCATGCTCGGTCAACCCGCGCGAGGTCGACGCGCCAAGCAGGAACCGCAATCCCATGTCGCCTGAAAAATTGACCACCGCGATCGGCGGGGCGCCCGACGCGCGGACGCCGATCGCCGGATACACATGCACCGGATCGCGGTCGAAATAGCCCGCGAGATAGACGAACAGCACGACGATCGCGGACAGGAAACCGCTTACCCATGCGCCGCGCCGCCACCGTCGTGCCGCCGCCGTGCGGGGATGTTTCGTCTTGCTCACCGGACCGTCCTTACGCTCGCCACGATCGGCGGCGATACCCCGCTATTCCACCCGATTCGATGACGCGCGGATTACGTAATCATCCGCTTGAGCGTCTCGATCCGGTCGGCTTCTGCCGCGGGCTTGTCCGTCCGAATCCGCGCAATCCGTGGAAAGCGCATCGCCACGCCCGATTTGTGCCGCTTCGAATCATGCAGCGAATCGAACGCGATCTCGAGCACCAGCGTCTTCTCCACCTCGCGCACCGGCCCGAACCGGTTCTGCGTATGGTTGCGCACGAAGCTGTCGAGCATCTTCAGCTCCTCGTCGGTGATCCCCGAATAGGCCTTGCCCACCGGCAGCAGCTCGCCCTCCTCGGTCCAGCAGCCGAACGTATAGTCCGAATAATAGGACGATCGCCGCCCCGAGCCACGCTGTGCATACATCATCACGCAATCGGCGGTCAGCGGATCGCGCTTCCATTTGTACCAGAGTCCCGCGCGACGCCCGCCGACATAAGGCGAGTCGCGCCGCTTGAGCATCACACCCTCGATCGCCGCGTCGCGTGCGGTCGCGCGGATCGCCTCGAGCGCGGTGAAGTCGTCCGCCTCGATCACCAGGCTCAGATCGAACCGCTCGGGATCGAGCTGCGGCATGAACGCTTCCAGCCGTTCGCGCCGGTCGGTCCAGGGCAGGGCGCGCAGATCCTCCTCGCCATCGATCAGCAGGTCGTAGAGCCGCACGAACGCGGGATATTCGGCCAGCATCTTCGCCGACACGGTCTTGCGCCCCAGCCGCTGCTGGAGCGCATTGAAGCTGGCCGCGCCGCCGCCATCCTCCAGCGTTCCGCCCTGATGCTCGCCCTTCACCAGCAGCTCGCCATCGACCGTCCCCGGCGTCCGGAACGCAGCGGCGATCTCGGGGAAACTGGCAGTCACGTCGTCGCCGGTGCGGCTGTAGAGCCGCGTCTCGCCCGCGACATGGACGATCTGCACGCGGATCCCGTCCCATTTCCACTCGGCGGCATAGTCGGCGAGATCGACCCGCAGGTCCTCCAGGCCGTGCGCGAGCATGAACGGCCGGAACACGGGCACGTCGGCGGGCGTCGGCTGTTCGCCCGTCCCCTCGGCCCAGGCGAACAGGCTCGGATAGGGCGCATCGAGCCCGTGCCAGACCTCCTCGACCGCATCGACATCGAGCCCGAACGCATCGGCGAGCGCGGTCTTCGCCAGCCGCGCGGACACGCCGATCCGCAGCGCGCCCGTCGCCATCTTGAGCAGCGCGAACCGCTCCTCGGCATCCGACCGGTCGAGCATGTCGGCCAGCGCGGCGGGGGCATCCGCGCGCGACAACGCCGCCAGTCGCTCGACCACGTCAGTGATCGACAGGGGAGCGGGATCGACCGGAATCGTGGGCTCCGGCCAGAGCAGCGCCACCGTTTCCGCGGTATCGCCGACATAATCGCGGCTCATCCGGAACAGCACCGGATCGACGCGTTCCTCGATCAGCCCGCGGATCACCGCCGACTTCACGCCCTTGAGATCGAGATCACCCGTCAGCGCCGCCATCGCCCAGCCACGATCGGGATCGGGCGTCGCGCGCAGGTAATCCGCGATCAGCTTCAGCTTCGCGTTGCGCGACCGGGTATAGGTGAGCGAGTCGAGCAGGGCGGCAAAGGCATGCATCGTCGTTGAACGCGCATGCCACCCGAAGGGATGCAGACATGAAACGACCGCCGCCGGAGGGTCCGGCGACGGTCGTTGTCAGACGATACGGATAGGCCGCGTCAGTCGATCGCGTTCTTGATCCCCTTGCCCGCGAGCAGGCCGAGCACGAGGAAGATCACGAACAGCGCGATCGCGATGAAGAACAGGATCTTGGCGATGCCGATGAACGCCCCGCCGATGCCGCCGAAGCCGAGCAGCGCGAGCACGGCGCCGATGACGAGAAAGGTGATTGCGAGCTTCAGCATGACGGCTTCCAATGTGGTAAGGGTCACTCAACCGGTGTCGCAACCACTTGGTTCCTGATCCGTAACGATCTGACCGGGACTGTGCAGGTTCCGAGCACCTGGCTCGGGTCAGACGAGCCGCAATGCCCCGAGCGCGAGGACGAGGCCGAAGAGCACGAACACCACGCCGATCGCGATCCGCAGCGGCTTGAGCGGCAGTTTAAGCCACGCGGCCTCGCCCATCAGTACGGCGGGGACGATCACGACCAGCGAGCCGATCGTCGCGCCGACCGCAGCCAGCGCGGGGACCGGCGTGCGCGCGGCCAGCGTCAGGACGATGAACTGCACCCCGTCGCCGAACGCGAGGATGAACAGCCCGAGCACCGCGGTCGCGAACGCGCCGATTCGCCAGCGGTCGAGCCGGTCGGGCGTCTTGGCCGGGAAAAACGCGCCGCCGCCCTGCAGCAGCAGCGCAAGCGCCAGCATCAGCTGTTGCGCATTGGGCGCGAGCTTCGGGCCGATCACGGTGCCAAGCGCGGCGGCGAGCCCGCTGGCGGCGAGCAGGGCGAGCCCGGCCATCGCAATGACCAGCGTAGGCCTTCCATACCGGTCCGACAGGATCGCGGCGAGCCATGCGGTGCGATCGCCGACCTGCGCGAGCGCCGCCGCGACGAAGGCCGCCATCAATGCGTCCATGGATTATCCAGCGAGTCGCACCGAGCAGGCGGCGGCGAACGCATGGCATGCCTGGACGTCCTGCCGCTCGCAGCCGACCGCATCGCGCAGGATCGCCAGCCAGCCATGCACCAGCGCGCCATGCTCGCCGCGTGACAGCGCCGAATCGACGAAGTGCGCGACGGTGACCGCCGGGTTCAGGCCGTTGCTGTGCGCGATCACGCGGATCGCGTCGATCTCGGTGGCGATGTCGCAGGGGCGCGAATAGGGGGCTCGGACGTCGATCGCCGCGATTCGTGCCGCCAGATCAGCCTTCACCGCGGTCATGTCGTCGATTCGAACCAGCGCCTGCCCCACGATCCCGCTCCTGTCTTTATTGGACGCTACAGTGTGCGGATGGTCGTGAATAGCAGGTTAAATACGTATGATTCCCCCGCAATGACGGGGTAAAGCTTGACTTCGCCGCAGCCGTCCGCCATGCGCCGCCCCTGATGGAGCGGCGGCGCGAGTTCGCCGCTTTCGCATTTTCAAGCCATAGGAATTGGGCTCATGGCCAAGCCGACCACCGTAAAGATCAAGCTGCTCAGCACCGCTGACACCGGCTTCTTCTACGTCACCAAGAAGAATCCCCGTACCAAGACGGAGAAGCTCTCCTTCTCGAAGTACGATCCCGTCGTGCGCAAGCATGTCGAGTTCAAGGAAGCCAAGATCAAGTAATCCGGCCGGCGGTGCAAGCCGCCGACCGATTGCGACGATCCGAAAAGCCGCGGGCATCCCCCGCGGCTTTTGGCTTTTGTGCGTCCAAAAATCCGTCATCCCAGCGAAAGCTGGGATCTCCTGCCGCAAGCGCGCGTCCGTAACGGGAGACCCCAGCGTTCGCTGGGGTGACGGCGTGGGCGCGCGGTCCCCCACCCGTTCGTCCCCTCTGCCGTTCGTCCTGAGTAGCCGTCGAGTAGTCGCCGCAGGCGGCGTATCGAGACGGCGTATCGAAGGACAGGTTGGCGCACGGAACCCATGCTTCGATACGAGCCCTCGATACGCTCCTTGCGGAGCTACTCGGTCTCTACTCAGCACGAACGGGAGTGGGGGCAAGGCACAGGACGGGGGTGGACGCGGCATGCCGGGTCGAAGTCAATGGACCCGCCCCTCCTGCCTCAGACCAGCGCGCCGACCGCATCCATGAACCGCGCCAGGCTGATCGGCTTCGACACATACGCATCCGCCCCCGCCGCGCGGATCCGCTCCTCGTCGTCGCGGCCGGCATAGGCGGTCACCGCCATCACGGGAATCGCGCGCAAACCCTCGTCCGCCTTCAGTTCGAGGATGATCTCATAGCCGGTGACGTGCGGCATCTGGATGTCCATGATGATCAGGTCGGGCGTGAAGTCGCGCGCGCGCGCCACCGCGTCGCGGCCGTCGCGCACGGGTTCGACCGAGAACTGGTGCGCACGCAGCAGATCGCAGAATAGTTTGAGGTTAAGTTCGTTGTCCTCGACAACGAGCACCTTCTTTGTCACCGCCGCACCTTATCCGGAAAGAGGGCACGATAGGCAATGCGCGACCGCGATTCAAACGAAGACGCCGAGGCGCTCGCCCTGCGCGCGCTGGTATGGACTCTGGTCGAGCCCGACCGCGCGATGCGGCTGCTGTCGGTCACCGGCCTCGAGCCGCACGACCTGCGCGCGCGCGCCAGCGACCCCAGCGTGCTGTCCGCCGCGCTCGGCTTCCTCGAAAACCACGAGCCCGACCTGATCGCCTGCGCCGAATCGCTCGGGGTAAAGCCCGAAGCGCTGGTCCGCGCCCGGATGGAGCTCGACGCATGAGGCCATTGCTCATCAGCGATTGCGACGAAGTGCTGCTGCACATGGTCAAGCATTTCGGCGTCTGGCTCGACGAGCGCCACGATATCGACTTCGCGATCCAGCATGGCGATTTCTCGACCGCGATGACCCGCCGCGACGGCGGCCCGCCGCCCTCGCGCGAGGACATGTGGGCGATGCTCAGCGAGTTCTTCCCCGCCGAGATGCACCGCCAGACGCTGGTCCCGCACGCGGTCGAGGCGCTCGAGCGGCTGGCGCAGGTGGCGGACATCGTCATCCTCACCAACCTCCAGGACGAATGCCGCCAGCCGCGGATCGAGCAGCTCGCCAAGTTCGGCATCGCGCACCGGGTCGAGTGCAACCAGGGCGGCAAGGGCACGCCCGTCTCGCGGCTCGTCGCGGAATATGGCAACCCGGTCACGGTGTTCGTCGACGATCTGGCGGTGCACCACGAATCGGTCGCCAAGCACGCGCCGGGGGTACACCGGCTGCACATGGTGTCCGAGCCGACGCTGGCCGTGAACGTCCCCAAAGCGCCCGAAGCGCACGCACGGATCGACGACTGGCGCGAAGCGGCCGACTGGATCGCGACCCGGTTCGAAGCAGGTTTGCCCGCAGACGCCTGACGCGCCCGGAATAATCCTCCCCCGCCAGGGGGAGGTGGCAGGCGCAGCCTGACGGAGGGGGCGGTAAGTGAAACATCTGCTCCGTGTCCGCCCCCTCCGTCGCCTCCGGCGCCACCTATCCCTGGCGGGGGAGGATTGATCGGGGTGGCCGGGTCTCGCCATGGCGTCATGCCTCCGCGAAACTGACGGTGGCAGAGTCCCTTGACCCATCCCCCACCGCTGTGGTGATACCGACCCCATGACCGATCGTATCGACCGCAAGCTCGAAGAGCTGGGCCTCACCCTCCCGCAGGCTGCCGCACCCGTGGCGTCCTACGTCCCCACCGTGCTGGCGAACGGCATGCTCCACATCTCGGGCCAGTTGCCGTTCAAGGACGGCCAGCTCGTCACCGGCCGGGTCGGAGACGGCGTCTCGCTCGACGACGCGCAGGACGCGGCAAAGCTCTGCGCGCTGATGCTCGTAGCGCAAATGAAGGCGGCGCTCGGCACGCTCGCGCGCGTCGAGCGGATCGTGAAGCTCGGCGTGTTCGTCAACTCGACCGGCGACTTCACCGACCAGCCCAAGGTCGCCAACGGCGCCTCGGACCTGATGGTCGCTCTGTTCGGCGATGCCGGCAAGCATGCACGCTCGGCGGTCGGCGTTCCCGTCCTCCCGCTCGGCGCCGCGGTCGAGATCGACGCGATCGTCCAGGTTTCCGCCTGACCTTCCGGAGGCGCGCCCGCGCGTCTCCACTCACGGCCCTCTTGGAGCCGCGCCCCCGCGTATCTACCTAAGGCGGCAATGAACGCCGTCACAGCCCGCATCGCCCAAGGCGTCACCTCGATCGCGGCCGAGGACTGGGAGGCCTGCTCCGGCACCGCCAACCCGTTTATCGGCCACGCTTTCCTCTCCGCACTCGAAGCCTCGAAAAGCGTCGGCGGCCGCTCCGGCTGGCAGGCGCTGCCGGTGGTAGTCGACGGCCCCGACGGCAAGCCCGCAGGCATCGCACCCGCCTACGCCAAGAGCCACAGCCAGGGCGAATATGTCTTCGACCAGGGCTGGGCCGACGCATGGGAGCGGGCAGGGGGGCAATATTACCCCAAGCTCCAGATCGCCGCACCGTTCAGCCCGGTGCCGGGCCCGCGCCTCCTCCTCCGCGACCGCGAGCAAGCCCCCGCACTGATCGCCGCGCTCGAAGCCGTCACCGACCAGAGTGGGCTGTCGTCGGCGCACGCAACGTTCATCGACCCCGACGAGGTGGAACTGTTCGAGTCGGCCGGCTGGCTGATCCGCCAGGGCACGCAGTTCCACTGGAAGAACGACGGATACGCCAGCTTCGACGATTTCCTCGCCGTCCTCGCCAGCCGCAAGCGCAAGGCGATCCGCAAGGAGCGCGCCGCCGCCGTCGAAGGCCTGACGATCCGCCACCTCGTCGGCGCCGAGATCACGCCCGCGCACTGGGACGCGTTCTGGGTGTTCTATCAGGACACCGGCAGCCGCAAATGGGGCCAGCCCTACCTCACGCGCAGCTTTTTCGACCGGATCGGCCAGACGATGGGCGACCAGGTCCTCCTCATCCTCGCCGAGCGCGACGGCGTCCCCATCGCGGGCGCACTCAACCTGATCGGCGCGGACACACTCTACGGCCGCTATTGGGGCGCGACCGAGGAGGTGCCCTTCCTCCATTTCGAACTCTGCTATTACCAGGCGATCGACGCCGCGATCGCACGCGGCCTGCAGACCGTCGAGGCGGGCGCGCAGGGCGAACACAAGCTCGCGCGCGGCTACGCACCCGTCGCGACCTATTCCGCGCACTATATCCCCGACGCGAGCTTCCGCCGCGCGATCGCCGACTATCTCGTCCGCGAACGCGAGGCGGTCGCCGAGCAGCAGGAGTATCTCGGCGAGCTTACTCCGTTCCGGCGGGGCGAGCAGCAGGCTTGTTGACGCGGTAGAGCAGGCTCGTCCCATCGCGGCGGATCAGCGTCAGGTCGCGGACCAGCGCCGGATCGAACTTCGGCGGGTGGATCAGCCAGACATAATCGAACGCATCGCGCGGGAATTTCTCCAGCGCCATCGCGACCGGTCGCCAGAACTGGCCGCGGCACCGGATGTCGCTGACGATCTCCGACGGATCATGCGCAAAGCCGCGCGCCGCGGGATATTGCGTCGTCATCAGCTGCGCGCCCGCCATCGACCATTGATCGTTGGTAAACGCCAGCCGCCGCTCGAGCAGCAGCGCCGGGACATGCTCGAGCCGCGAATAGGCCCAGTCGTCGCGACACCGGCGCCCGACGAACGACACGACCCGAGACCGCTCGGGCACGGTATCGATCGCCGCGATCGCCTGGTCGTAGCTCCGGTCGTAGATCAGGTAGCTGACCGTCGTCCCCGCCAGCCGCACGCCGAAGAACGCGAACCCGAGCACCGCCAGCACCGCCGCGCCGCGCAGCGAAAGCCCATGCCGCGGCCGCAGCGCGATCACCGCGATCGCCAGCACGAACGGCGCGAGCCGCATGTCGGCATAGGCCGATCCGAACACGATCCGCGGCAGCAGCACGTACACCGCCGCCAGGAACAGCGCCGACAGCCCCAGGTTGCGCGAATATTCGATCGTCTGGTCGCGCACGCCGCGGAACAGGATCACGAACAGCACGGTGACCGACGCGATGTCGAACGCCATCCACCGATCGCGCAGGACCATCGTGATCCAGTTCATCTTCCAGCGCCAGTTGAACCAGTCCTGCGTCTTGCCGCCGACATGGTCGCCCGATCGCCACACCACCATCATCACCATCGGCAACGCGAGCGGCAGGCAGTTCAGCCCCGCCTGGACGAAGGCGCGGAACCAGCCATGCGCCCAGCTCTTGGGGTCGCTGTCGCGGCGGATGTCGTGCTGGCGGATCAGCTCGGCGGAGAAGGCGAGCACGCCCAGCACGCCCCAGCCGAACGTATGGCAGATCCACAACAGGCACGAGATCGGCACGAAGATGACCGCGCGCAGCCGCGTCCGCTTGAGCCGCCCCATCCGCAGCCACAGCGCGAACAGATTGAGCGCGATCGCCATCGACAGCGCGAAATTCACAAATCCGAACTGGAACGGATAGCTATAGGCGAGGGGGAGGGCGAACAGCGCGGTCGCCGGGATTCGCCCATGCACCTCGCGCGCGATCCAGAGCAGCCCGGTCACGGTGAGCGCCGGAATCGCGATCACGATCAGCTTGACCGCCAGCTGCAATCCGACGAGCGGCGCGAGCGGCACGATCAGCAGGTCGATGCCGAGATTGCCGATCATCTGCCACTGGAAGTTATACCACTGGGAAAGCCAGGGATTATCCCCGATCGCCAGCTGGACGCGGTAGCGCCCCATATGCCCCGGCAGATCGACCAGCGGCGGGATCTCCGGCCACAACAACGGTATCATCGACGCGATCGCAACCGCAACGACAAAGCCGCGCGTCTGCCACCAGTGCAGCGTTTCCCCCTGAGTACTCATATCGTCGGACCCTAGGGGCGGACGGGCGCTCCAGACAAGGGTGTGCGCGACGAGTTGTTCACGCGCCATGCAAGAACCGGCGATCCGGTGATCGGCACGGGGGTGAGCCACGCGAACCGCTCGCCACGATCGAGTCGCGCCCAGAGGCCGCTCGGTGCCTCGTCCCGATAGATATCCATCTCGATCGCGCCGGGGCAGGCGACCAGATACGTCGCACCGCTCGCCGCGATGTTTACACGCGCGACGTCGGGGGTGTCGGTGAAGCCGGCGATAACGCGGTGAAGCGCGTGCGTGTTGCGATGATAGCCGCCGGCGATCGCATGGTGGTGCGTCATCGCGACGATCTCGGGCGTAACGTCGATCGGCGCGAAGAGCGTGCTCGCCGGGAGTTGCGCGAGTGCGCGAACATCCGCGACGCCCTGGCAGGGGGGCAGGCTCGGCGTGCTGGTGGACGGATGCGACGCCGACCCCGGTGTTGCGGCGAACAGCGCGCCCGCGACAAGCCCCGGCGACGCGGCGAGCAACGCGCCCGCGGTCGCCAGCGTGCGCACCAGCACCGGCCCAATCCGCCGAGTCCGCTCCAGCATCGCCAGCAGGGCCCATGCGCCACCCGGCAACGCCAGTGCATTCGCGGTCGCTCCCGTCCGCATCACCAGCAACGACAATGCGCTCGCAAAAACGAGAATGGCGAGCAGGATCGCCCACCGCATTTTCGCCGCGCGCTCGGCGCGATGCCAGGCAAGACCCGTCCCGATCAGCCCGACGATCGGAAAGCCCATCGTCATTGCCGCCCAACCCCCATCCTGTCGCCAGATCGGCAGTCCTTCGGGCACGTTCTGATACCAGATCCGGTACACCAGTGGATCAAGCGTCGCGAAAGGTCCACGCAGGCAGTCCGGGGCGACGAGCAGCAACGTCGCCGCACAGGCAAGGCCGGCTACCGCCAGCGCCCCGAACCGGATTGCCAGCGATCGCGCGCCGAACTGCGTCGCGATCGACAGGCCGACAGCCGCGACGCCGAGCATGGCCAGCCACGCCGGCGAAACCGCATCGCACACCGCGGCGAACATCCCGGGGCCGCGAGTCGCGACATGCAGCAGCACCGCCGCAGCGAAGAATGACGATGCGAGCCCCATGAGGAATGCCCGCCGCGACGGCTCCCAAGCCCAGGCGAGCGCCGCGACCGCGGTAATCGCGACGGCAACCGGCAACCCCTCCAGCGAGATCGTTACGAGCGCCGCCAGCGCGAGGCCCGCGAGCATACCGTTGCGCGCCGTCGGGCGCCCGACGAGCAGGGTCGTCGCCGCCATCGCCAGCACCACCTGCCAGCCATGATGATCAATCCGCAGCGGTCGCATCTGATAGACGATCGGGATCGACAGCGGCGCGAGCAGCAGCGCGAGCTTGGCGCGTTCGACATCACTCACGCGCCGCGTGAGGTCAGCGGCGAGCGCCATCAGCGCGAACAGCGTGAGCAGCGGCACGACCGTCATTGCGATCCGGTCCGCCGCAGCGGGCGCGAAAAACGGATCGAGCACCAGCATCGCCGCAGCGATCGGCAGGTCGACCAGGCGCGACCAGTGCATCGCGAAGTCGCCCCCATTGAGCCGGTGCTGACCGACGTCCCACCAGCTCTGCCCGCCAAGCCAGTCGCGCACTTCGAGCAGCCGCATCGCGTCGTCGGGATCCGGAAAGCGCAGGCTCGCGATCGCGCCTGCGAACGCGAGGCACAGGACGAGCGCGGCGAGCATCCAGCCGCCGAGCACGGTCGGCCAAAGGCGCGTGGCAGGGGGCTCGGCCGGGGAGGGGGGGACATCATCCGTCATGCCGTACTCGCTCCAGCGATAGCCCGACTCATGCCACCCCGGAGAAGGCCGGGGCCCAGTTGGGGTACGTCGCTAAAGAAGGGCATCGCGCTTTTACTACACCCTTTCCAACTGGGCCCCGGCCGTCGCCGGGGTGGTGCTCACAAATGACGTAGGTGTCGCCGCATCACGCCGCCTTCAATCGCTCCGGCACATCCCGCACGCTTCCCAGCGCCGCGGCGATCCCCGCCTGCTCGCCCTCATTCCCCGCCTCGTGATATTCCGCGTCCTCGTTGACGCTCCAGATGTCGTGCACGCGTGCGCCCGCCTGGATGTTCCGCACCGTCAACATCGCGGTCATCATCGCGTGATCCTGGTTGTTGTACCGATGCATCCCGTTGCGCCCGACACAGTGCAGCGTGGGATGTCGCGCCTCGATCTCCTCGCGCAGCGCATCGACGTTATCGCGATACTCCTCGTCGTACACTGGATATGCCTTCTCCTGCCGCACTACCGCGCCACCCGTCACTTGCGCCGGATCGCACAGGCCCAGGATCGCCATCTCCTTCGTCGCCAGCGCGATCAGGTCGGCATCGCTCGATGCCCACAGCCCGTCGCCCTCGAAGCAGAAATATTCGAGGCCCACGCACGCGATGTCCGGATCGGGCACCATCTCAGGGCTCCAGCTGCGGAAATTCTGGACGCGGCCTACCTTCACCTTCGAATCATGGATGTAGATCCAGTTGTCGGGGAACAGGTCGGGCGACTTGATCATCAGTGCGACGGTCAGGAAATCGCGATACCGGAGCGCGCTCGCCTGCGGCAACGTCGTCGGCAACGGGTGCAACCGGCCCGCCAGCTCGCGCATCGGCGCGCTGCTGATCACATGGCCCGCATCGATCGTGACGGTCGCGCCGTCGCGATCGGTCGCGGTAACGCGCCAGCGACCGGTAGAATCCTCGGCGAGCTGCTTGAGCGAATGCCCCATCAGGATGGTGTTGCCATGGCCGAGCACCTTGTCGCGCGCGGCGTCCCACATCATCCCCGGCCCGAGCCGCGGATAGCGGAAGCTCTCCAGCAGCGTCTTGGTCTGCATCCCGTCATTGGGCTTTTTGTTGAGCCCGAGCGAGCGCTTCAGCCCGTCGAGCACGGCGCCTCCGAGGCTCAGCCCCTTGATCCGCTGGGCGGCCCAGTCCGCCGACATCGTGTCGCACGGCATGCCCCACACCTTTTCGGTATAGGTCTTGAAGAAGATCGAATACAGCTTGTGGCCGAACTGGTTGACCACCCAGTCCTCGAAGCTGCGGACGTTGGGATTGGGGCGCAGCTTGGCCTTGGCATAGCTCGCCATGCACACGGTGGAGCGCCAGATGCCGAGATTGCCGAGCGCCTCGAACGCGCGCAGCGGATAGCTGTAGAATTTGCCCTCGTAATAGATCCGGCTCATCCGCGGGCGTTCGATGAAGTCGTCCGGCAGGATCTCGTTCCACAGATCAACGACCGGCTGAGATTTCGAGAAGAACCGGTGCCCGCCGATATCGAATCGGAAGCCCTGATGCTCGACGGTCCGGCTGATCCCGCCGACATAGACGGGATCCTTCTCGATCACGGTGACCGAATAGCCCGCCTTGCCGAGCAGATAGGCGGCGGTGAGCCCGGCGGGGCCGGCTCCGATGATCGCGACGTCGACAGGCGTGTTCGGCATCAGGCATTCCCCACAAGTTGCGGGGTTTATGCGTGAAGATGCCTAAGGCGTGGTTAACGAGAGGGACGAGTGTTGTTCTCCCGCGAAGGCGGGAGGCCAGGGTTACAGGCGGTATCGCCAGTGGCTGCTGGACCCCCGCCTCCGCGGGGGAACAGTGACTTTACCGGTCGCGGCGCCCCAGCAACCGCAGCCGCAGCGCGTTCAGCTTGATGAAGCCCGCCGCGTCGCGCTGGTCGTACGCGCCCTGGTCGTCCTCGAACGTCACGACCTTCTCCGAATACAGCGAGTTGGGCGACTTGCGCCCGACCACGTACACGCCGCCCTTGTAGAGCTTCAGGCGGACGGTGCCCGAGACCTTTTCCTGGCTGTGATCGATCGCCGCCTGCAGCATCTCGCGCTCCGGCGAGAACCAGAAGCCGTTGTACAGCAGCTCGGCATAACGCGGCGCCAGCTCGTCCTTCAGATGCGCCGCACCCCGGTCGAGCGTCAGCTGCTCAATGCCGCGATGCGCAAGGTGATAGATCGTGCCGCCCGGCGTCTCGTACATGCCGCGGCTCTTCATGCCGACGAACCGGTTCTCGACCAGGTCGAGACGGCCGATCCCGTGACGGCGGCCATAGCCGTTGAGCGTCTCGAGCAACGTCGCCGGGCTCATCCCCTCGCCGTTGATCGCGACGCCGTCCCCACGCTCGAAATCGATCGTGATATATTCGGGCACGTCGGGCGCGTCCTCGGGGTTCACCGTGCGCGAATAGACATAGTCGGGAACCTCGTCCCACGGATCTTCGAGCACCTTACCCTCGGACGAGGTGTGCAGCATGTTCGCATCGGTCGAGAAGGGCGACTCGCCGCGCTTGTCCTTCGAAACCGGGATCTGGTGCTGTTCGGCGAACTCGATCAGCTTGGTGCGGCTGGTCAGGTCCCATTCGCGCCACGGTGCGATCACCTTGATGTCGGGCGACAGCGCGTAATAGCCGAGCTCGAAGCGGACCTGGTCGTTGCCCTTGCCGGTCGCGCCGTGGCTCACCGCGTCGGCGCCGACCATCTTGGCGATCTCGATCTGGCGCTTGGCGATCAGCGGCCGCGCGATCGACGTGCCGAGCAGATACAGCCCCTCGTACAGCGCGTTCGAGCGCATCATCGGGAACACGTAATCGCGCGCGAATTCCTCGCGCAGATCGTCGACGAAGATGTGCTCGGGCTTGACGCCCATCATCTCGGCCTTGGCGCGTGCGGGCTCGAGCTCTTCGCCCTGGCCGAGATCGGCGGTGAAGGTGACGACTTCGCAGTTATAGGTCTGCTGGAGCCATTTCAGGATCACGCTCGTGTCCAGGCCGCCGGAATAGGCGAGCACGACGCGATTGATTCCGGCGCTGCCGGCGGGGTTGATCGGATCGGTCACGGGCAGGGTCCTTCAGGCAATATCCAATGCCCGCGCCCCTATGCGCTGGGGCGCCGCCATGCAACCGCCCCGCGCCTCCTGCATTCATGGCGCGTACAACCAAACCGGTCTATCCGCGCCGCAAATCTCTGGAGGTTACCGCACCGTGCTACGCCAAACGCTTACCGTTCTCGTTCTCGCAGGGCTCGCAGGCCCGGTGCTCGCGCAGGAAACCCGCGCGTCCGCCTCGGCCAAGTTCAAGGCCGAATTCGCCGCGTCGGATACCAACAAGGACGGCGTCCTGACTCGCGCCGAGGTCCAGGCGCGGATCGGCAACATGAAGGTCGGCGGGCAGGGCCGTCCCGATCCGGTCCACGCCAAGCGCCTGGCGGACCTGTGGTTCACGAGCGCGGACAAGAACAAGGACGGCAAGGTCACGCAGGCCGAAGCCCAGGCACTGCTGGCCGCGACCTTTGCGAAGTACGACGCCAACAAGGACGGCAAGATCGGCGGCGACGAGCGCGCCGCGGCAAAGGCCGACGTGCAGGGCCCACGCTGAGTCCCGACCCTCTACCGTCATCCCCGCGCAGGCGGGGATCCAGACTGGCTGATCATCGCGGCTCCATCGCCAAGGTCTGCCAGTCTGGGTTCCCGCCTCCGCGGGAATGACGCAAGGGGCGCTTACCCCTCGCGCAACGCCCGCTCGCCCTCGATCATGTAATCGCGCGTCAGCGGCAGCGTCATCCGGCTCTTCGACAGCTGGATCTGGTAATTGACCATCCCCCCGGTCCGGAACGCCGCCGCGGCGCCTGCCAGATAGAAGGTCCACATCCGATAGAATCGCTCGTCGTACAGTGCGACGATCGCATCCTTCGCCGCCACCGTCCGGTCGTACCAAAGGTCGATCGTCAGCGCGTAATGCACGCGCAGCACCTCGATATCGGTGGGGAACATCCGCAGCCCCTCATAGCCGCGCACGATCTCCGACAGCGCCGGGTTGTAGCCGCCCGGGAAGATGTACTTGGTCGTGAACGTATCGGTGACACCCGGTCCGCCCATCCGCCCGATCGTGTGAAGCAGCATCACGCCGTCCTCGCTCAGCAGGTCGCGGCACTTGCGGAAGAACGTCTTGTACTGCGGCGGGCCGACATGCTCGAACATGCCGACCGACACGATCCGGTCGAACGTCCCCGTCAGCGCGCGATAGTCGATCAGCTCGAACTTCACCTTGTCGGCGACGCCCGCTTCCTCGGCCCGGCGGCGCGCGACCTTCAGCTGTTCCTCGCTCAGCGTGACGCCCAGCACCTCGGCACCGGTCTTGGCGTGCAGGTACAGCGCCATCCCGCCCCAGCCGCAGCCGATATCGAGCACGCGCATGCCCGGCTGAATCGCGAGCTTGGCGGCGATATGCGCCTTCTTGTCGTTCTGCGCCTGCTCCAGGCTGTTGCCCGCGTCGGTAAAATACGCGCACGAATATTGCCGGTCCGCGTCGAGGAACAGGTCGTACAGCCGGTCCGACAGGTCGTAGTGATGCGCGACGTTCTTCTTCGACCGGCGCGCCATGTTCACGCGGTCGACGCGGTGGACCACCTTGTCGAGCAGCTTGATCGGCAACGACGGATTGAGCCCGCCGCCGCGCTCCCACGGGCTGTTGCCCTTGAGCAGGTTGACCAGGTCGCGAATGTCGCCGCGCTCGATCACGAGCCGCCCGTCCATGAACGCCTCCGCCGCGCCGAGCGCGGGGTGACGGATGATCGCGCCGGCGACACCCGGCTTGGTCAGGCGGATCGTGACCGGATTATAGGCCGGGTCGGGCTTGCCGAACTGCTTGGTGGTGCCGTCGGCGTGGATCAGGGTGAGTTCGCCGGTTTTAACCTGCCGGGCCAGGAAACGATCGAAAAGAGCCATGCCGCGTTAGCTAATGACTGGTACGGAAGTGCGCCACCCCCCGCAGGGGGTCAGATCCCGGCATACCAATCATAATCGACGTTATCTTCCCAATAGCCGCCCTTGCCCTTGCCGATCCCCGCGAGGCTGTCGACCGCGTCGATCCGCATGACGTATTTGGCGTGCTTGTAGCCGAGCTGCCGTTCGACGCGCAGCCGGACGGGCGCGCCGTGCGCGACGTCGAGCACCTGGTCGTTGAGCGCCCAGGCCAGGATCGTCTGCGGGTGGAACGCGTCGACCAGATCGACCGACTCGTAATAGGGCGTGCCGCCGTACAGGTCGGCGCAGGTGAACACGACATAGCGCGCCGAGTCGCGGATCTGCGCGGCCTTCAGCAGCGCGCCGAGCTTCGGCCCCTGCCATTTGCCGATCGCCGACCAGCCCTCGACGCAGTCGTGCCGCGTGATTTGCGCGCGCGACGGCATCTGGCGCAGCTGGGGCAGGGTGACCGACAGCGGCCGACCGACCAGCCCGCCGACCTGCAGCCGGTAGTCCGCGAAATTGTTCGCGACCATCGCGGTATAGTCCGGCGTTCCCGGATCGCGCGTGCCGTTCGACCGGAAGATCGGCGACATCTGCGCGGGGTTGAACTCGGGCACCAGCGCGTTGCGGTTGGTCAGCGCGCGTTGCAGCCCGCGGTTCATGTCCTCGCCCATGAACAGGATCTTCCGCGCCTCCGGGTTCGCGGCGATCTTGTCGCACCCCGTCAGCAACACGCCCGCGCCGACCGCGGCCCCCGTCACGAGCGCACGGCGGGTTATGATCGAGCTCATGCGGCGTCCTCCGGCTGGTGGGCCGGGACGTGGAAGCGCCCCGTAATCATCGACCGCACTTCGTTCCAGGCGCCTGCCAGGATCACCAGCGCCAGATGGACGATGATGAACAGCACGAGGCCCGTGGCCGCGATGAAGTGGATCGAGCGCGCCGACTGCCGCCCGCCGAACACGTCGAGCAGCCACGGCCACGCCGCATCCATCCCCGGCGACATCGTCAGCCCGGTCAGGATCATCACCGGGATCAGCACGAAGATCGTCACGACGTAGGACAGCTTCTGGAGAATATTATACGCCCCCGGCCGCTTCGGATCGTGAAAGCGGAACGCGAGATGCTCCTTCACGTCATGCGCCACCTCGCGCGGCGACAGCTCGGCCGCACGCACGCGCAGGTCGCGCTGGAAATGCTTGTTGATCAGGCTCACGATCATGAACCCGAGCAGCGCGAAGGCGAGCACCAGCGCGAACAGCAAATGCCAGCGCCGCGAGATCGCCAGGTTGTAGCTCGCCGGGATCGTCAGCAGGTTGAGCAGCGTCACCAGCCAGCTCGGCCACTGGTCGAGCGTCGTCCACGCGCTATCGAAATTCGCGCCATACGCGCCCCAATAGAGCCGCGGATGCGCCTTCAGGATGCCGATGCCACTGCCGATCATGATGAACATCGTCACCACCGTCACCCAGTGCCAGACGCGCGTCGCCATCCGGTGGCGCTTGATGATCAAAGGGGCAGTGGGATCGTTCATGCTCGACCTTCGCTATAGGCAGTCGAACGGCGATATAGCAGGATTAAGTACATGACCGAATGGCATTCTTACGAACCCGCAAACGGCCATCGCCTGCCGCATGATCCCCTCAACGCGATCGTCGCGCCGCGGCCGATCGGCTGGGTCAGCACGATGTCGGCGGACGGCGTCGCGAACCTCGCGCCCTATTCGTTCTTTAACCTGTTCAACTATTCCCCGCCGCTGATCGGCTTCTCGTCGATGGGCTGGAAGGACAGCGTCGCCAATATCGAGGCGACCGGCGAATTCGTCTGGAACCTCGTCTCGCGCGATCTCGGCGAGGCGATGAACACGACCGCGGCGAACGTCGCCGCCGACGTCGACGAATTCGCGCTCGCCAAGCTCGAGATGGCCGCCTCCACCAAGGTGAAGCCGCCCCGAGTCGCCGCGTCGCGCGCGCAGTTCGAGTGCAAGCTCACCCAGCTCATCCGCCTGGAAACCAAGGAAGGCCGCGAACTCGACCAGTGGCTGGTGCTCGGCGAGGCGGTCGCGATCCACATCGACCCCGCGATGCTCGAGGACGGCGTCTACCAGACCGCCCGCGCGAACCCGATCCTACGCGGCGGCGGCCCCGCGGACTATTTCACGATCACCGAAGACGCGCTCTTCAAGATGCGCCGCCCGGGCTGAGCCGCATCGGCGGCCGCGCCCAACTCCCACGCCGTCATCCCAGCGAAAGCTGGGATCTCCCGGTAACGAAGCGCATCCCTCACCGCGAGAGACCCCAGCTTTCGCTGGGGTGACGAGGAAGAGGGGCCAAGCGTCTCAGCCGTACGCGCGCCAGAAGAACACGATCGTCGTCGCGATCGTCACCAGCAGCGTCCACACGCGAATGACCTTGGCGGACATCACCAGCCCGAGCTTCGCGCCGAAATGCCCCCCGACGATCCCGCCGAGCAGCATCGGTACGCACAGCGCCCAATACACCATGCCGGTGGCGATGAAGATGATCGTCGCCGCCAGATTGGCGACCGCGAGCATCAGCGTCCGCGGTGCCGCGAGTCGGGCGGGCGTCGCCCCCGACAGCAATCCCCAGGCCGCGGTCAGCATCAGCCCGACCCCACCCCCGAAATAGCCGCCATACACCCCCAGCATCGCCTGCACCGCGACGAGCGATTTCGGCCCGATCTCGACCCGCGACCGCAGCCACAAGGATGCCTGCGTCCCGAACGCGATCGCCAGCGTCGCGAACAGCAGCAGCCACGGCACGATCAGGTCGAACGCGCGCGCCGATGTCGCGACGAGCAACAGGCTGCCGATGAGCCCGCCGACAAAGGTGATCCCCGCCATCGTCCGCATGCCGACGCCCGACACGGGCTCCAGCCCATGCCGATACGTCCACGCGCTCGCCATCGCGCCCGGCTGGAGCGAGACGTTGCTCGTCGCGTTGGCGAAGGTCGACGGCACGCCGAGCCCGATCAGCGCGGGCATCGTCGCAAAGCTGCCGCCCCCGGCGAGCGCGTTCATCGCGCCGCCAAGAACCCCAGCCCCTGCCGCCAGCGCAACCCCACTCCACTCAAGCAAAAGCGTCGGACTCGGCAGCGGCCTCGCGATCGAGCTGCGCACGGCTCTTCTTCTCCGACGCGGTCTTCAGCTGCCCGCACGCCGCATCGATATCGCGACCGCGCGGCGTGCGCACCGGCGCCGAAATGCCAGCCGCGAACACGATGCTGGAGAACGACTTGATCCGCTCGGGCGTCGAGCATTCGTAGACGGCACCCGGCCACGGGTTGAACGGGATCAGGTTCACCTTGGCGGGCAGCTCGTATTTGCGCAGCAGCCGGACGAGTTCGTGCGCGTCGGCGTCCGAATCGTTCTTGTCCTTCAGCATGACATATTCGAACGTGATCCGCCGCGCATTGTTGGTGCCGGGATAGTCCGCGCACGCCTGTAGCAGTTCCTCGATCCCGTATTTCCGGTTGAGCGGGACGATCTCGTCGCGCACTTCCTTGGTCACCGCGTGGAGCGACACTGCGAGGTTCACGCCGATCTCCGCGCCCGCGCGCGCCATCATCGGCACCACGCCGCTGGTCGACAGCGTGATCCGCCGGCGGCTGAGCGCAAGGCCCGCGCCGTCCATCACCAGCTTCAGCGCATCGCGGACATTCTCGAAATTATACAGCGGCTCGCCCATCCCCATCATCACGATGTTGGTGAGCATCCGCCCCTCGGGCTGGCTCGGCCATTCGCCCAGCGAATCGCGCGCCAGCATCACCTGGCCGACGATCTCGGCGGGCGTCAGGTTGCGCACCAGCCGCATCGTGCCGGTATGGCAGAAGGTGCAGTTGAGCGTGCAGCCGACCTGGCTCGACACGCACAACGTGCCGCGATCCGCGTCGGGAATGAACACCATCTCGTAATCCTGCGCGTCGTCGCTGCGCAGCAGCCATTTGCGCGTGCCGTCGGTCGACACCTGCGCCTCGACCACATTGGGCCGGCTGATGACGAAGCGCTGCTCGAGCCACGGGTGCATCGTCTTCGAGATGTCGGTCATCGCCGAAAACTCGGTCGCACCGCGATTATAGATCCAGTGCCAGAGCTGTTTCGCGCGCAGCTTGGCCTGTTTTTCCTCGAGCTGCGACGTCTCCAGCGCCATCCGCAGATCGGCGAGCGACAGCCCGAGCAGGTCGATACGCCCATCGCTGCGCGGCACGAAGCTGCGGGGAACGGGCACGGGATCGATGTGCCCGGGGATGGGCATGAGGTTCGCGGCGGTCTGCATGGCGGGCGCTTAGCGGAAATTTCCCGATTTTTCTACTGGCTGCGGAAGAAGGGGGTTGGGCGACGATGTAATGCAGAACGCCCCCCGACATCAGCACCCCCCCGGCGAAGGCCGGGGCCCAATTGGGAAGGTGGTCGTAACGATGCAGGGAGCGTCATCACGCACGTCCCCCAATTGGGCCCCGGCCTCCGCCGGGGTGGTAGAAGGGGGGCTACCCCCCGCTACAAGCCAGCACCGCCGCATCGATCGCCGTCGCCGCCCCGGACAGCGCGTACACGTCCGCAAACGGCCGCCCGCCGACCCCGACCGCCTCGACGCTCATGCTGCGCCCCGATCGCAACGCCGCGACGATCGCGCGGTCGCTGGGGGCATCGCTCGCCCACGCGTCCAGCCCGCTCGCGACCACCGCGAATCGGCGCTCGCCCACCGTCAGCGTCACCCCGGCGGACCGATCGCGTTCCCGACTGAGGCGGATGTGGAGCGACGCGCGCAGCCCGCGCTCGGGCCACGTCGCAATGCTGGCGAAGCCGCTCGACCGCCCCCCCGCCATCACCGGCCGCGCGATCGCGTAGCAGCGGTCGGGCGTCGAGTCGCGGAACGCACCCCAACCCTTGTAGATGCCGATCGTGTCGCGCCCCGCCGCCGGAACGGCGACCGCGAGGATCAACAGCGCCGCCAGTTTCACGCCGGCGCGAAGCCGGTACCGAGATGCGGCACGGTCGCGCGCCCGGCCTCGACCAGCGTCACCGACCCCTGCGGCAACCCCGGCGCGATCGATGTTCCAAGCATGGGGTCGATCGCCGCACCGGTCATCGCACCCAGCATCACCCGGCTCGAAATCCCGTGCATGATCACCAGCCGGTCGCCCGCATCGTCCGCGGTATCCGCCAGCCAGCCGCCGACGCGCGCCGCGATCTCCGGATAGGTCTCGCCATCGGGCGCGGTCTTCAGCAGCCCGCCCGGCAGCATCACCGGCCCGACCTCGTCGACCACGTCCGCATAATAGCGCCCGCCCCAGGAACCCATATCGATCTCGACCAGCCGCGCATCGGTCCGCGCGCCATGCCAATCCAGCTCCAGATGCTCGCAGATCACCGCCAAGGTCTGCAACGCGCGCCCGGTCGGCGACGCCCACAGGGTCAGCGCAGGCTTTACCCCAAGCAGGTCCCGAAGCGCGCGGCCAAGCTCGTCCGCCTGCGCGAACCCAGCGCGCGTCAGCGGCGTATGCGCGGCATCGCCCTGCAACCGGTGCGCCGCGTTGAACACGGTTTCGCCGTGCCGCGCGACGAAATCGCGACCCTTGCGTCGTGCGGGCGTATCGCTTGAGCGGGCGTCCGCTTCACCCTGCCGATGGCTTGGAATCATAGGCCGCGTTTCAACCCCCTGTGGCGCAAAAGCAACGGATTTCCGTGTTTATCTGGGGTTCATGCAACGCCCGGCGGACTGGTCCATTGGGGCTATCCATCCCGCGTTCGGGGATGACGAAGAGACAATGGAGTATCCCAATGCGTAAGCTTATCGCCGCCTCGCTGCTCGCCACCACTGCGGTCGCAGCCCCCGCGCTCGCCCAGACCAACCCGACCTTCACCGGCCCCCGCATCGAGGGCACGCTCGGCTATGACCACACCGGCGCCGGCAGCAGCGTGTCCAACAATAACGGGCGCGACGACCAGAAGATCGACGGCCTGCTGTACGGCGGCGGCATCGGCTACGACATCGCGACCTCGAGCAACATCGTGCTCGGCGCCGAGGCAGAGCTGACCGGCTCGACCGCCAAGAGCGACCGCAACGACTATACCAGCGACTTCGGCTATGGCCGCGTCAAGCAGGGCCGCGACATCTATGTCGGCGCGCGCGCTGGCTATGTCGTCGCACCGGCGACGATGCTCTACGTCAAGGGCGGCTACACCAACTCGAAGCTCGAAGTGCTCGCAGGCAGCACCAGCCAGACCACCGACACCAACTTCAAGCTCGACGGCTGGCGCGTCGGCGCGGGCGCCGAGCATGCGGTCGGCCCGAACAGCTATGCCAAGCTCGAATATCGCTATTCGAACTATGAGCGCGGCAACATCGACTACGCGACCGGCGGCACGAGCCAGCGGTTCGACGTCGACACGGACCGTCACCAGGTCGTCGCAAGCTACGGCTTCCGCTTCTGATCGCGTTTTAACGCGACGTTTACCGTGATCAAAGAAGGGTCGGGGCGCTTGCTCCGACCCTTTGTTGTTGGGTAAGCCATCTGCGGATTGCCCCCAGCCCCGAGTCCGGCTGTGGAGGCCGGGGGAATTTTGATGAAGGCGACGATCGAACGCGCAACGCTCCTCAAGGGGCTGAGCCATGTCCAGTCCGTGGTGGAGCGGCGCAACACCATCCCCATCCTGTCGAACGTGCTGATCGAGGCGACCGCCGAGGGTACGCTGAAACTGATGGCGACCGATCTGGATCTCCAGATCAACGAATCGATCGCCGCCGCGGTCGATCAGCCCGGCGCGACCACCGTGTCCGCACACACGCTGTTCGACATCGCGCGCAAGCTGCCCGAGGGTAGTCAGGTCCAGCTCGCCGCGTCGGAAGGCCGGATGAGCATCGTCGCGGGCCGCGCGCGCTTCTCGCTCGGCACGCTGCCGCGCGACGATTTCCCGGTGATCGCGGAAGGCGAACTGCCGACTCAGTTCGAACTCCCCGCCGAGACCTTGAAGCAGATCATCGACAAGACTCGCTTTGCGATCTCGACCGAAGAGACGCGCTATTATCTCAACGGCATCTTCCTCCACGTCGCGGACGGTGACAGCTCGAACCCGGTGCTCAAGGCCGCCGCGACCGACGGTCACCGCCTCGCGCGCGTCACGCTGCCGCGGCCCGAGGGCGCCGAATCGATGCCCGACGTGATCGTCCCGCGCAAATGCATCGGCGAACTGCGCAAGCTGCTCGACGAGGTCGACGGCTCGGTCGGCGTGTCGCTGTCGCCGACCAAGATCCGCTTCGACCTCGGCCAGGCGATCCTGACCTCGAAGCTGATCGACGGCACCTTCCCCGATTACAGCCGCGTCATCCCGACCGGCAACGACAAGATCCTCAAGATCGACCCCAAGAGCTTCATGGAAGGCGTCGACCGCGTGTCGACCATCGCCACCGAGAAAACCCGTGCGGTGAAAATGGCGCTCGATCGCGACAAGATCACGCTGTCGGTGACCTCGCCCGAAAACGGCACCGCGGCCGAGGAAGTCCCCGGCGATTACGTCGCGCTCCCGTTCGAGATCGGCTTCAACAGCCGCTACCTGATGGACATCCTCGCACAGATCGACGGCGACATGGTCGAAGTCCACCTCGCCGACGCCGCCGCCCCGACGCTGATCCGCGAAAACGACAAGTCGCCCGCGCTCTACGTGCTGATGCCGATGCGCGTGTGACACTCACGCCCTGACTATCGATCGAAAGGCCATCCTGCGGGGTGGCCTTTTTCGTTTGAACGCAGCGCCGGATCTGATACTAACAGCAATGTCAGTAAGGAGTCGATTCGATGGCGAAGCTTCCTCCCTTTCCCGGTACGACGGGTCGTCGCGATTGGCCGACGGCGTTCGACGCGATCAGGAAATTGCTCGCGAACGGTGACGACACGACGCAGGTGTTCCGGATCATGCGCGCGCTGAACGTCGGCAACGCGCCGATGAACTATGCTCGGCTGATCGCCACCGAACAGGGCGGGCGGATCGCCTATGACCAGGTCGAGCTCGCACGGCGGTTTTCCGATCCCGCGTTCGTCGCGAGCTTCGCGCCGGGCACGGTCGGAGCGGCGTATCGCGACTTCCTCGAGACGACGGGCTATTCCGCCGATGGCTTGGTCGAGGTCTCGCGCCTGGTGCCGAGCGAGGACGATCTGGCCCACCCCTACGCCTGGTTCGGCCGGCGCGTGCGCGACACGCACGACATCTGGCACGTGCTGACCGGCTACAAGGCGGACGAGAGCATGGGCGAGGCCGCGCTGGTCGCGTTCAGCTACGCGCAGGTCGGCGGGCTCGGCTGGGCGCTGATCGGCTCGGCCGCGGCGCTGAAAAGCATCCGCGTGACGGGCAGCCGGCTCTTCGCCAAGGCCGTCTGGGAGGGCTATCGCCACGGCCGCAAGGCGAAGTGGATTTCGGGCGAGGACTATCTGACTCTGCTGCACGAGCCGCTCGACGCCGCACGCGCACGGCTCGGTATCGCCACGCCGGTCGCGTATCTGCACGCCCAGCGCGAGCTCGGACCCGAACTCGCCTCGTATCTCAGCACGCAGCGCGCCGCGAACGCGGCGGCCATCGCGCCGGAGCGGATCGCCGCCTGACGCGAAAGGCCGATCGGACCAACCCCTTACCCCGTTCGTGCTGAGCGAACGGAAAAGGGCGATGCAATCGGTTCCGAAAGTCCTTTAAGGCGGGGGCAATGCTCTCGCGCCTCGTCCTTACCGATTTCCGCAATCACGCCGACCTGACGCTCGCACCGGGCGCAGGGTTCGTCGTGCTGACCGGCGAGAATGGCGCAGGCAAGACCAACATCCTCGAAGCGGTATCGCTGCTCGCCCCCGGCCGCGGGCTGCGGCGTGCGGCGCTCGGCGAAATGGCGCGCCAGGGCGGGGCAGGCGGCTTCGGCGTCGCGGCCACGCTATTCGCCGGACGCGAAACGGAATCCCCCTCCCGCTTGCGGGAGGGGTTAGGGGAGGGCGCGACGTACGTACTGGCGTCCGGCGTTGAGAAAAACGCGCCCCTCCCCCGACCCCTCCCGCAAGCGGGAGGGGAGGGGCACACGGACGGGCAACCACCCTCCGCAGCCGAGGTCGACGTCGCGACCGGCACGCTGGCGTCCGCCCCCGAGCGCCGCATCGTCCGCATCCAGGGCGCCACCACCACCGCCAACGCGCTGGCCGAGTGGCTCACCATCCTGTGGCTCACGCCTGCGATGGACCGGCTGTTCGTCGCCCCCGCCAGCGAGCGCCGCGGCTTTCTCGACCGCCTCACGCTCGCGCTCGCGCCCACCCATGCGCACCACGCCGCGCGCTACGATGCGGCGATGCGCGCGCGCAACCGCCTGCTCGCCGACGAAGGCCGCCCCGATGGCGACTGGCTCTCCGCGCTCGAGGCGCAGATGGCCGAACACGGCGCCGCCGTCGACGCGGCCCGCCGCGAGACGGTGGCGTTGCTCGGCGCGCGACTCGCGCACCAGGACGACGGCCCGTTCCCGCGCGCCGGGCTGGCGCTCGACGGCTGGAACGGCGACACGACCCGGCTCCACGCCGATCTCGCCCAGGCGCGCGCGCGCGATGCCGCCGCCGGGCGCACGCTCGCCGGCCCGCACCGCGTCGACCTGATCGTCACGCACCTCGACAAGGCGCGCGCCGCCTCGCTCGCGTCGACCGGCGAGCAGAAGGCGCTGCTCCTCGGCATCGTCCTGGCGCATGCCGATCTTGTCGCCGAACGCACCGGCACCCCGCCCGTGCTGCTCCTCGACGAGGTCGCCGCGCATCTCGATCCGGCCCGCCGCGCGGCGCTGTTTGCGCGCCTCGCGGGGCGCGGCCAGGTGTGGATGACGGGCACCGAGGACGCGCTGTTCGACGCGATCGACGCCCAGGCAACGCGGATCGCGGTCGGGCGTTAGGCTGAACGCGCGCTGTCGATCGACGTCACCGCGCGTTCAAGCGGACGCGCCCAAAGCTCCGTCCATCGACGACCTGGAGAGACAGCAATGACCCGGACATTCACGCGCGCCGCCCTCGGGCTGGTGATGATCGCGGCGACGACCGCCCCGGCGTTCGCGCAGGCGCGCTACGACATGAGCAACCCGCCCTGGTCGCGCCCCGGCTACCGGCTGGAGGGTGCAGGCGTGCCGATCCTGTTCCCCGAACTGCGCAATACGCCGCGTGGTCGCGCATTCGTGATGCCCAATTTCGACGCAAACGGCGACGGACGGATCAACCGGCAGGAAGCCGACGACGCCAATCGCGAATTCGCGCGGATCGCCGGCCCCCGCCGCGACCGGTTCGATTGGGACGCTTATGGCCGGGGTCCGGGCAGGGGCGGCGGCACCACCGTCGTCGAGACGACTACGACATGGGACCGCGGCGCGATGCGCAACTACGGCTTCCGCCAGACCCCGCGCGGCGCGACGCTGACGCTGCAGGAGGACGTGCTGTTCCGCACCGACAGCGACGTGCTCCGCCCCGGCGCGATCGAGAAGCTGCGCCCGCTGGCGCGCTATCTGCGCGGCAATCCGGGCGTCCGTGTGGCGATCGACGGCTTCACCGACTCGCGCGGCACCGACGCGCACAACCAGGACCTGTCCGAGCGCCGCGCGGCGAGCGTCCGTCAGGCGTTCGACGACATGGACGTCGTCCGCGCGCGCTTCAGCGTCGTCGGCCACGGCGAAAGCCAGCCGGTCGCAACGAACACGACCGCGGCGGGCATGCGCCTCAACCGCCGCGTCGAAGTGACCCTGCTAGGCCAACGCGCCGACCGCTTCTGACCAACGCCCTCTCCCCCCGGGGGAGAGGGAAGGGGCCCGCGGCCGCTTGGCCGTGGGAAGGGTGAGGGGGCGTGAGGCTCGGAACCTACCCGCCAAAGCCCCTCATCCTTCCGTCGCCTCCGGCTCCTCCCTCCCTCTCCCCCAAAGGGAGAGGGGCAGACCCCACCACCCCGGCGAAGGCCGGGGCCCAATTGGAAAGGTGGTCGTAACCGGGGGCGGCCCTGCGTCAATCATGTCCCCCAATTGGGCCCCGGCCTCCGCCGGGGCGGTGGCTTGACGCGAGGGGAGTGCCCAACCCCCTGTCCTACACGCCACCACCCTGCCACCCTCCCCGCATGGCGATCCAACCCCCCTCGCACGCCCCACACCCAACACCCAAAGTCCACCCACCCCGCAAAACGCTCCCAGCGTCTATACTTCCTATACTTCACTCCCCCGCGCCGCTGTCCCCACAGGCCATTTCGCTTCCGTTTCGGCCGTCCGATGCCTATATGCTGGGCATGGCATCCAACCCCGAAACCAATAATCCCAACCTGCCCAACCAGGGCGACTATGGCGCCGACTCGATCAAGGTCCTCAAGGGCCTCGACGCGGTGCGCAAGCGCCCCGGCATGTATATCGGCGATACCGACGACGGGTCGGGCCTCCACCACATGGTGTTCGAGGTCAGCGACAACGCGATCGACGAGGCGCTCGCCGGGCATTGCGACCGGATCGACATCGTCCTGAACGCCGACGGTTCGGTCAGCGTCACCGACAATGGCCGCGGCATTCCGACCGGCATTCATACCGAGGAAGGCGTGTCCGCGGCCGAGGTCATCATGACCCAGCTCCACGCCGGTGGTAAGTTCGAGAACACCAACGACGAGAACGCCTACAAGGTCTCGGGCGGCCTCCACGGCGTCGGCGTCTCGGTCGTCAACGCGCTCAGCGAGTGGCTCGACCTGACGATCTGGCGCGACGGCAAGGAGCATTACATGCGCTTCGCGTTCGGCGACGCGGTGATGCCGCTCAAAATCGTCGGCGACGCGGCCGAGGGCCAGAAGGGCACGCGAGTCACCTTCTTCCCGTCGCCCGCCACCTTCAAGATCACCGATTTCGACTTCGACAAGCTCGAACACCGCTATCGCGAGCTCGCCTTCCTCAATTCGGGCGTCCGCCTGTTCCTCTCCGACGCGCGGCACGAGGAGATGAAGACCGTCGAGCTCTATTACGAGGGCGGCATCGCCGCGTTCGTCAAGTATCTCGATCGCGCCAAGGTGCCGTTGATGCCGGAGCCGGTCGCGATTTCGGGCACGCGCGACGACGTCACGATGGACGTCGCGCTCCAGTGGAACGACTCTTATTACGAGAACGTCCTCGCCTTCACGAACAACATCCCGCAGCGCGACGGCGGCACGCACATGGCCGCGTTCCGCGCCGCGCTGACCCGCACGCTCAACAACTATGCCGAGAAGTCGGGCCTGTTGAAGAAGGAAAAGGTCCAGCTCACCGGCGAGGACATGCGCGAGGGTCTCACCGCGATCGTCTCGGTCAAGCTGCCCGATCCGAAGTTCAGCAGCCAGACCAAGGACAAGCTCGTCTCGTCCGAAGTCCGCCAGCCCTTGGAAAGCCTGATGGCCGACAAGATGGCCGAATGGCTCGAGGAGAACCCCGCGCACGGGAAAGCGATCGTCGCCAAGATCATCGACGCCGCCGCCGCGCGCGAAGCCGCCAAGCGCGCGCGCGAACTGACTCGCCGCAAGGGCGTGATGGACATCGCCTCGCTGCCCGGCAAGCTCGCCGACTGCCAGGAGCGCGATCCCGCCAAGTCCGAGCTGTTCCTGGTCGAGGGTGACTCGGCCGGCGGTTCGGCAAAGCAGGGCCGCGATCGCCATTTCCAGGCGATCCTCCCCCTGCGCGGCAAGATCCTGAACACCGAACGCGCACGCGAAGACCGCATGCTGTCGAGTCGCGAGATCGGCACGCTCATCACCGCGATGGGCACCGGCATCCGCGACGACTTCAACGCGGACAAGCTACGCTACCACAAGATCGTCATCATGACCGACGCAGACGTCGACGGCGCGCACATCCGCACGCTGTTGCTGACGCTGTTCTACCGTCACATGCCCAAGATCATCGAGGGCGGGTATCTCTACATCGCCCAGCCGCCTTTGTATAAGGCGACCAAGGGCCGGTCGGAGGTGTATCTCAAGGACGATGCGGCGCTCGACGAATATCTGGTCGATGCCGGCGTCGGCACGATGGTGCTCGACGGCCCCGGCGGCGGGCGTTCAGGGCGCGACCTCAAGGATCTGGTCGATCACGCACGCCGCATGCGCACGCTGATGCGCTACGTCCCCAAGCGCTACGATGCCGGCATGATCGAGGCGCTGGCGCTAGGCGGCGTGTTCGATCCGGAGGCCTCGGTCGCCGATCGCACCTCGCGGCTCGAGATCGTCACGCGTCGTCTCGAACTCGACGACGGCGATGCGCGCTGGACCGCGGTGCTGACCGAAGACGGCGGCATCCACTTCCAGCGTGCATGGCGCGGTGTCACCGACCATCACATCATCGAGGCGAGCTTCCTCGTCTCGGCCGAGGCACGCAAGCTGCACGCACTGTCGGGCGAACACGCCGACAGCTATGCGCAGACCTCGAACCTCGTCCCCGCCAGCAAGGCATCGCAGGCGGACGAGCCCGAGGCCGAGGACGGCGCCGCGGAGGCTGGTGCCGGTGTGATCGGTTCGGTCACCGCCGTCGCCGCGCGCGGCTCGACGCAGGTGTCGCGCCCGAGCCATCTGCTCGACGCGATCCTGACCGCCGGCCGCAAGGGTCTCGCGATCCAGCGCTACAAGGGTCTGGGCGAGATGAACGCGGAACAGCTCTGGGAAACCACGCTCGATCCGTCGGTCCGCTCGATGCTGCGCGTGACCGCGGTCAATGCCGAGAGCGCGAACGAGATCTTCACGCAGCTGATGGGCGAAGTCGTCGAACCCCGCCGCGAGTTCATCCAGGACAACGCGCTCAACGTCGCCAACCTCGACGTCTGAGTTTGGAACCCAATCTGAGCTGGAACATCGAGTGTCCAACCGCGCTTAATGGCCATCTATCTAGGAGTGATACGCATGGCCGAAGACCGGTTGGACATTGATCTGAAGACGCTCGAGGACAATAGCGACCTGCGCCAGGTCGAGTTCGAGGGCGAAGTGAGCGACGAGCGCTATCAGTTCGCGGTACAATATGACGTGCTCGAGGCGCTGAGCACGGTCGCCCCGGAGGGCGATGCCGTCGCGATCTTCAGGCAGCATGCCGAAGAGATCGCCGATCTCGGCGTCGTGGCCTTGGCGCGCGACCCCGACCAGGAGATCGTCGTGATCAGCGAGAACGACCTCGAATGACGCCCGCCCGCCCGAACCGCGTCAAGCCTCTGCTCGGCCGCGACACGCAGATGTGCATGTCGCTGTCGGCGCGGCCGAGCAATTTCGGCACCCGGTTCCACAACCGCCTCTACGAACTGCTCGGGCTCGATTACGTCTACAAGGCCTTCACGACGAAGGATCTGGCGGGTGTCGTCGGCGGCATCCGCGCGCTCGGGATCCGCGGCTGCGCGGTGTCGATGCCGTTCAAGGAAGCGGTGATCCCGATGCTCGACGCGCTCGACCCCTCGGCCCGAGCAATCGACAGCGTCAACACTATCGTCAACGATGACGGCGTCCTGACCGGGTTCAATACCGATTATACCGCGGTCCGCATGCTGCTCGAGTCGCACGACGTCGATCCCGCGATGCGCTTCATGCTGCGTGGATCGGGCGGGATGGCGAAGGCGGTCGCGACGGCGTTGCGCGATGCAGGCTTTGCGAACGGCACGATCGTCGCGCGCAACGAAACCGCGGGCCGCGCGCTCGCCGACACGCATGGTTATGCCTGGACCGCGGAGCCCGATCCAGCGGGGGCGCCGATGCTCGTCAACGTGACTCCACTCGGGATGGCGGGCGCGGACGCCGATGTGCTCGCGTTCGACTCGCCGCTGATCGCGGAGTGCGAGGTCGCGTTCGACGTCGTCGCGCTCCCCACCGAAACCCCGTTCCTCGTCGCCGCGCGCAGCGCGGGCAAGCGGATCATCTCGGGCGGGGAGGTGGGGATCTTGCAGGCGCTCGAGCAGTTCGTGCTCTATACCGGCGTCCGTCCGGATCAGTCTGACGTGGACGACGCAGCGGCAGTCGCGCGCGCCTGACCCTCGCCCGCGGCGCGCGCACGACGCCCGCGCCACAGGCGGAAGCCGGCGATGATCAAGGCGGCGATGCCGACCAGTATCGCGACGCCGACCAGCTTCTGTCTCGGCATCACCCGCCCGACCAGCTCGATCAGCCCGTCGCCGAACACATAGCCGATCCCCGTGAAGACCACCCCCCACACCAGCGCGGAGATCGCGTTGAGCACGACGAAGGTGCGCGCGGGCACGTGCGAGGTGCCGACCGCGATCGGGCTGATCGTCCGCAACCCGTACAGAAAGCGGAAGCCGAGGATGAAGATCGTCGGATGCCGGTCGAGCGTGTCGAGCGCCTTGGCAAAGGCAGGTTTCTCGGCGATCCGGCGCACGCGCTTGGTGTCGCGGTACTTCCGTCCGGCGAAGAAAAAGAGCTGATCCGCGAAGAACGACCCCGTCACCGCCGCCGCGGCGCTGCCCCATAAAGGCAACAGATGCTGGTGCGCGAGCAGCCCGCCGGTGACGACGCTGGTCTCGCCCTCGAACGCCGCGCCAAGGAAGATCGCGGCGAGGCCGTATTCGGCGATGAAGCTTTCGATCGACATCCCTCGCCCTTGCCGGACCGCGCACCGTTTAGCCAGCCGTCGATCACGCCTGCGCGTGGAGCACGTGACCCGGATGTCGCGCTAATCCCTTGTCGAGGCTCAGCTAATCCGCCTGCGTCGACGGGGCGCTACAGCTGTGTGTCGCGCAGGAACGCGGCGAGCGCCGACCATGCAGGCTGCTTGGCGGCGAGACCGATCGTGTGCAGCGGGCTGCTCGACGGCAGCGCGACGATCTCGGGTCCGCTGAAATCCCGGCCGAGCAGCTTCAGGCCCTGTTTCAGCGCCGTGCCACCGTTGAACGCGATCGCGCGCAGATCGGGCAGCGTCGCGACCAGCCCGGCAATGTCGTTGCCCGCGATATCCAGGATCGCGGCGTCGGTGCTCCCCGCGCGTCGCGCCGATCCGATCACGTCCCACAATGCGACCCGCTGCGCACGCAACGCCGCAAGCCGGTCGTCATAGTCGAGCGCAGCAAGGTCGCACCCGACGACCGGCGACATCAGCCGCCAGAACTGGTTCTGCGGATGCGCATAATAACGCTGCGCGGCGAGCGACCGATCGCCCGGCAGGCTGCCAAGGACGAGGATTCGGGCATCAGGGTCGGCGACGGGCGGGAAGGAATGCTTCAGCGGCATGAGCGCGTCTTAACGCCATCCCGTTCTCCCGCGAAGGCGGGAGTCCAGGAGCTACGGGCAGCTGCATTCGTGGCTCCTGGGCCACCGCCTTCGCGGGGGAACCATAAACGGACGAGCGCATCGACAGCACCGCCCATTCCCGCGATTGCGCGCGATCCCGCAAGCGTCCTATCACGCACGCCATGAAGATCATGCTCTCCGCCAGCCTCGCCGCGCTCGCCCTAGCGAGTGCCCCCGCCGCCGCCCGGCAGCTCACCATCGACGACGTGGCGATGCTCAGCCGCGTCGGCGCGCCGACCGCGTCGCCGGACGGGCATTGGCTCGTCTGGGCGCAGCGCGAAACCGATCTCGCCGCCGACAAGGGGCGCTTCGACCTCTGGCGGCTCGACCTGACCACGCCCGGCGCGAGCCCGGTGAAGCTGCTCGCCGATCCGCAGGTCAATGAGAACGACCCGCAGATCGTCGGCACCACCGTCTATTTCACCTCCGACAAGGGCGGCGATGACGCCATCTGGTCGGTGCCGATCACCGGCGGCACGCCGCGCCGCCTCACGAGCTTCAAGGGTGGCTTTGGCGGCTTCAAGGTCGCGCCGACCGGCGACAAGCTGCTCGTCTGGGCGGATCGCAAGCCCGGCGCGCCGAGCCTTGAACCGGCGATGGTGAAGAAGGATCCGAACGCCGGCGCCGGCCGCACCTACGACCAGCTGTTCGTGCGCCACTGGGATACGTGGGCGGACGGGACGCGCTCGCAACTCTTCGTACTGCCGCTGACCGCCGCGGGCGCGACCGGCAACGGCGTCCCGCTGGTCGGCACGCTCGTCGGCGACGCGCCGTCGAAGCCCTATGGCGGCGCCGAAGAAGTCTCGTGGAGCCCCGATGGCCGCACCGTCTATTTCGCGATGCGCGAGGCGGGGCGGATCGAGCCGCTGTCGACCAATCTCGATATCTTCTCGGTCCCGGCCGATGGCTCGTCGGCACCGGTCAATCTGACCGCGGCGAACAAGGCCACCGACAACCTGCCGACGGTATCGCCCGACGGCCGCAGCCTCGCCTATTTCGCGATGCGGAGGCCTGGGTTCGAGGCGGATCGCCAGGTGCTCACCGTGCGCGACATCGCGACCGGCAAGACGGTGTCGCTGACCGAGCGCTGGGACCGGTCGGTCGGTTCGATCGCCTGGGCACCCGACTCGAAGTCGCTCTACGTCACCGCTGACGATACGCAGGAAACGCCGCTGTTCCGCGTCGATGCAGCCACTGGCGCCGTCACGCGGCTCACGCAGGAGGGGCATGTCAGCGCAGTCGCGATCACCCCGCGCGGACCCGTGGTGGCGATCGACAGCCTGACCGCACCGGCCGATTTCTATCGGATCGCGGGCAGCGGTGCACCGCAGCGTCTGACCCAGGTCAACGCCGCAAGGCTCGCCGGGATCGACATGCCGACCGTCACGCGGTTCAACTTCAAGGGCGCCAACGCCGACACGGTCTGGGGCTATGCGGTCAAGCCCAGTGGCAGCACGGGCAAGGTCCCGGTCGCCTACATGGTCCATGGCGGGCCGCAGGGGTCGAGCAACAACAGCTGGTCGTATCGCTGGAACCCGGCGGTATTCGCCGGCGCGGGCTACGGGCTGGTCGCGGTCGATTTCCACGGGTCGACCGGCTACGGGCAGGGCTTCACCGATGCGATCAGCAACAACTGGGGCGGCTGGCCGCTCGAGGATCTGCAAAAGGGTCTGAAGGCCGCGACGGACAAGTTCGCCTGGCTCGATGCCGACAATGCGTGCGCGCTCGGCGCGTCGTACGGCGGCTATATGATGAACTGGATCGAGGGGCAGTGGCCCGATCGCTTCAAGTGCATCGTCCAGCATGACGGCGTGTTCGATGCGCGCGCGATGGCCTACGAGACCGAAGAGCTCTGGTTCGACGAATGGGAGCATGGCGGGAAGGCCTATTACGAGGACCCGCAGGCGTTCGAGAAATGGAACCCGGTCAATTACGTCGCCAAGTGGAAGACGCCGATGCTGGTGATCACCGGCGAGAAGGACTTCCGCATTCCCTACACGCAGGGGCTCGCGACGTTCACCGCGCTCCAGCGGCGCGGGATTCCGTCGCGGTTGCTGGTCAACCCGAACGAGAACCACTGGGTGCTCAAGCCGAAGAACTCGCGCCAATGGTATGGCGAGGTGCTCGGCTGGATGAACAAGTGGACCGCGAAATAATCGTTCCGTCTCGTCAGGTCGGACCCGGTCCGGCCTGACGAAACGGGCATGACGAGACGGGGATGGCTCAGCCGCTGCCCAGCACGTTGATCGTGAACGCCAGCACGCCGATGTTGAACACGAACGCCGCCATGCACTGGCCAAGCGCGGCTTTCCGCACGCGGCGCGAGGTGATCTCGACGTCCGACGTCTGGAACGTCATCCCCAGCGTGAACGCGAAATAGGCGAAGTCCCAGTAATCGGGCTCGTCGCAGCTTGGAAAATCGAGCCCCTTCGCATCCTTCCCCGCAGGATCGTCGACATAATAGAGATGCGCGTAGTGCAGCGTGTAGATCATGTTCGAGAACAGCCAGGCGAGCGCCAGCGTCGTGATCGTCAGCACGATCGCGACCGCGTCGTTCTTGCCCTGCAATTCCTTCGCGACCGCGACCAGGATGACGAGCATGATCGTGCCGCTGAACCCGAGCAGCACCGCGCGGTTGGCGTCGTTCTCCTGCGCGGCGCGCCGCATCCGCTCGGCACTGGCGTTACGGAACAGCGTCGACACCGCGATCAGGAACACGGCGGCGGCAAGGTCGAAGGCCCCCATCGTCCCGCGTCCGAGGCCAAAGCGCGGGATCATCGTCACCAGCCCGATCACGAACACCAGCACGAACAGGACGAAGCGCGGCGGGGCAACGCGTTGGCCCAGGCCCCAATATCTGGCTTTGCTAGTCATGGCACGGCGCTAGCGCTTCGCGGTCACGTCGCCTAGATACGCGCGCATCATGGCAAGAATAGAAACCCCGCGCCGCATTCGTGGCACCCAGGACATTTTCGGTGACGAGCAGCGCCGGTTCGCGCACGTCCTGTCGACGTTCGAACGCGTGCGGGCGCTGTATTGCTTCCAGCGCGTCGACATCCCGGTGTTCGAGTCGACCGCGGTGTTCGCGCGCTCGCTCGGCGAGACGACCGATGTCGTGTCGAAGGAAATGTACACGTTCGAGGATCGCGGCGGCGATTCGCTGACGCTGCGCCCTGAATTCACCGCCGGGATCGCGCGCGCCTATCTGACCGAGGGCTGGCAGCAGTTCGCGCCGCTCAAGATCACGACCAGCGGCCCGGTGTTCCGCTACGAACGCCCGCAAAAGGGGCGGTTCCGGCAGTTCCACCAGATCGACGCCGAGGTGATCGGCGCGGCCGAGCCGGCGGCGGACGTCGAACTGCTCGTGCTGGCGGACCAGCTGCTGCGCGAGCTCGGCATCGCCGAGGGCGTGACGTTGCAGCTGAATACCTTGGGCGACGCCGAGACGCGGGACGCGTGGCGCGCGGCACTGGTCGCGCATTTCGAGGCGCATCGCGACGCGCTGTCCGAGGACAGCCTGACTCGGCTCGAGAAGAACCCGATGCGGATCCTCGATTCGAAAGACCCGCGCGACCGCCCGATCGCCGACAGCGCGCCCGATATCGACGCGTATCTGACGCCCGAGGCACGCGCGTTCTTCGACGCGGTGACCGCCGGGCTCGATGCCGCGGGCGTGGCGTGGGAGCGCAATGCACGGCTGGTGCGCGGGCTCGATTATTACCGCCACACCGCGTTCGAGTTCGTAACCGACCGGTTGGGCGCGCAGGGCACGGTGCTGGCCGGCGGCCGCTATGACGGGCTGATCGGCTCGCTCGGCGGGCCCGAGACGGCGGGCGTGGGCTGGGCCGCGGGGGTCGAGCGGCTCGCCATGCTGCTGGACGAGCCGGCAGCGGCGGCGATCGACGCGGTGGTCGTACCGATGGGCGCAGACGCCGAAGCGCGCGCGATGGGTATCGTCGCGGACCTGCGCCGTGCAGGCGTTGCGGTCGAAATGGCTTATAAGGGCAAGATTAAGGCACGCATGGCGAAGGCCGACGCGCTCGGCGCACGCTTCGCCATCATTCTCGGCGATGACGAACTCGCTAAGGGCGTCGCGGCCGTGAAGACGCTCGGCGCGGGCACGCAGGCAGAAGTCGCCTTCGCCGATCTGGCGGAGGCGCTGCGTTGAGCCCCCCCGTCATCCCAGCGCAGGCTGGGATCCAGAGCCATGAAGGCTGTGCTCGGTTACCCTGGATCCCAGCCTGCGCTGGGATGACGGACGAGGGCGTGCTCGCATGACCCAGATCTCCCCCGACCGCATCCGCGCGATCGAGGCGCGGCGCGACGAGTTGCAGGCGCTGATGTCGACCGGCGACCTCCCATCGGACCGCTTCGTCGCAGTGTCGAAGGAATATGCCGAGCTCGAACCCGTCGCCCAAGCCGCCACCGAAGTGCGCCGGCTGCGACAGGAGGCGGAAAGCCTCGCCTTCATGGCCGAGGATGCCGATGACGAGTTGCGCGCGATGGCATCCGAGGAGTTGCACGAGAACCGCACGCTGCTCGAAACCGCGGACCGCAAGCTCGCGCTCGCGCTGCTGCCGCGCGATTCCGCCGACGAGCGCTCGGCGATGCTCGAGGTCCGCGCTGGCACCGGCGGCGACGAGGCGGCGCTGTTCGCGGGCGACCTGTTCCGCATGTACCAGCGTTATGCCGAATCGCAGGGCTGGCGCGTCGAGATGATCTCGGGCTCGTCGTCCGACGCGGGCGGCTTCAAGGAAGTCGTTGCCAGCGTCACGGGGCAGGGCGTGTTCGCCAAGCTCAAATACGAAAGTGGCGTCCACCGCGTCCAGCGCGTTCCCGCGACCGAGGCGGGCGGGCGGATCCACACCTCCGCGGCGACCGTCGCGGTGCTGCCCGAGGCGGAGGAGGTCGACGTCAAGATCGACGACAAGGACCTGCGCATCGACGTCTATCGCTCGTCCGGACCGGGCGGCCAGTCGGTCAACACGACCGACAGCGCAGTGCGCATCGTGCATATCCCGACCGGTCTGACGGTGATCCAGCAGGACGAAAAGTCGCAGCACAAGAACAAGGCAAAGGCCCTGCGCGTGCTGCGGACGCGGCTCTACGAGGCGGAGCGCGACCGGCTGCATGCCGAGCGCGCGGGCGCGCGCAAGTCGATGGTCGGCTCGGGCGATCGCTCGGAGCGGATCCGGACGTACAACTTCCCGCAAGGCCGCGTCACCGATCACCGAATCAACCTGACGCTGCACCGACTGCCCGAGATCGTCGCGGGCGAGATGGATGAGCTGATCGGCGCGCTGGTGTCGCAGGATGAGGCGGACCGGCTGGCGCAGCTGGATGGGTGAGGGCGCCCCGGCCTCAACGGCATCCCCCTCCCGCTTGCGGGAGGGGTTAGGGGAGGGGCGTCCCACAAACGCCGCCGCCCGGTGATTGCCCCTCCCCCGCCCCCTCCCGCAAGCGGAAGGGGAGACGTAAACGCTGCGATCGCCGCCGCCGCCGCGCGCTTCGCCTTCTCCGCCACCCCCCGCCTCGATGCCGAACTGCTGATGGCGCACGCGCTCGGTGTCGAGCGCAACGCCATCCTCCTCGACCCGACGCGCTACGCCGTTCCGGCCAGCTTCGCCGCGCTGGTCGAACGCCGTCTCCGCCACGAACCGATCGCCTACATCACCGGCACGCGCGGCTTCTGGTCGATCGATCTCGCGGTCGGCCCCGGCGCGCTCGTCCCCCGCGCGGACAGCGAGACGCTGCTGATCGCCGCGCAGGCGCATTTCGCAGGGCGCGCGCCCGGCACCGTGCTCGATCTCGGCACCGGCCCCGGCACATTGTTGCTCGCCGCGCTTGACGAATGGCCCGCACAAGGTCTCGGCGTCGACTTTTCTTCCCAAGCGCTCGCTTACGCCCGCACCAACGCCGCCACGCTCGGCATGACCGACCGCGCCCGCTTCATCCGCGGGAGCTGGGCGAGCGCGATCGCCGGTCAGTTCGACCTGATCCTCGCCAATCCGCCCTACATCGCCACCGACGAACAGCTCCCGGCTGAAGTCCATGACCATGAGCCGCACGCCGCGTTGTTCGCCGGTCGCGACGGGCTCGACGATTACCGCATTCTCGCCCGGCAACTTCCCGCGCTGATCGCGCCGGGTGGCGCAGCGGTGATCGAGATCGGCTCGACACAGGCGGAACCCGTCACCGCCCTGCTCGCCGCGCAGGGTCTGCACGTCGCGCTCCACCATGATTACGGAAACAACGCGCGCGCGCTGGTCGCGACCAAAGTCCTGACGCCTTGCACCGCGCCTTGAACTATATGGCGCGAAACCGCATATTTCGCTTGTAGTAGGTCCCTTGCGGACGCTATCACATGGGCAGGGGCACGCAATCTCGACACATTGGTCGTTTTTGAACGTTGACCCGCATCCTTCGCTTTGAGGTCGCTGCAGTCCGGTGGCCCTGGCAAGTTCGACGCACCGATCTCGTGTAGATCATCGGCGCGCGGCGGGGGGTTTGCACCGCATTTCGGAGCACGACCAGATTTTGGTTCGACGACTGAGGACACAAGCTTGATCAACAACCGGCAAGCCGGCCGCCGTCGCGGTCGTGGCAACAATAATAATGGCGGCGGCGGTAGCGGTGGCGGTCAACGCCAGGGCGGCGGCGGTGGTGGTGGCCAGGGCGGTCGCGACACCGGCAATCGCATCGACAGCCGTGCGCGCGGCAACGCGAGCCAGCTGTACGAGAAGTACAAGAACCTCGCGCGCGACGCGCAGATGCAGGGCGACCGCGTCAACATCGAATATTACCTCCAGTTCGCGGACCATTATTTCCGCGTCCTGAGCGAGACGCGCGCGCGCTTCGAAGAGAGCCAGCCCCAGGCGCAACAGCAGCCGCGTCGCCAGCAGCCCTTCGATCTCGACGGCGACGACGATTATGGCGACGAGGGCGAACCGATCCGTTCGGGCGAGCAGCAGGGCGCGCCAGAGCAGGGCCGTGGCGATCAGCAGAATGCTGGGCAGCAAAATGCCGGGCAGCAGAACGGTGGCCAGCAGAACGGCCAATACCAGAACGCCCCCCGTCAGAACCGCGACAGCCAGAACCGCGAAGACCGTCCGCGGTACGAGAACACCCGCTACGAAGGTCAGCGTAACGACGGCCAGCGTAACGAGGGCCAGCGCAGCGAAGGCCAGCGCGAAGATCGCGTCCGTGGCGATAGCCCGCGGAACCAGCGCAATGCGAACCGCGACGCCCAGCCCCGCGACGCCCAAGCTCGCGACGAGCGCGGCAACGAAGAGCAGGCTCAGGCTCGTGATGCGCAGGGTCGCGACGAGCAGGTTCGTGAACCCCGCTCCGACTACCGTGATGCGCCGCCGCGCGAGACGATCCGTCGTGCGCCGCGCGCCAACGCGCAGACGGCCAACGCGAACCAGGATTCTGAAGCCGATGCGCTGCGTTCGGTGACCGAGTCCGCGGATCCGGTCGCGCAGTCGACGGACGCCGTCGAGAGCGGGGCGCCCGTCGCGGCCCCCGCCGTCGCCGCGACCGAGGAACAGCCTCGCCGTCGTGGTCGCCCGCGTCGCGATCGCAGCCTCGACGCACCCGCGACGCAGGACGAGGGCGCACCGACCGCGTTCGACGCGGATCGCCTGCCGCCATCGCTCGGGATTTCGGCCACCGTCGCACCGGCACCAACGCCGGCGCCGGCAGCCGAAGCAGCCCCCGCCGCGGACGCGTCGCCCGAGGAAAAGCCCCGCCGTCGCCGCGTTCGTGCGGTACCCGATGAGGTCCAGGCAGGCTGATTCCCATGAGTCACCCGGATTCGTGTCCGGGTTGAAGAGAAAAAGGCCGGTACCGCAGCGCGGTGCCGGCCTTTTTTCATGCATGCGACTGCGCGACCCAGCCCCGGCAGGCAAGCGCGAGTCACTCGATCCGAGTCACATCCTCGTCGTGCCCGCTGCCCGAACTAAGAAACACCAGGCCCATCAACAGTCCGGCCATCATCACCGATCCGCCGACTCCGCCGATCACCGCCAGCATCGTCACCAGATGCAGCGGCCCTTGCAGATGCGCCATGCCCGCGATCACCCCTGCCACGCAGATCGCCGCAGCTAGCACCATCCACGCCATGATCCCGCGGAACCGCGCCCAGGCGAACGCGGCATAGTGCGGATCGTCGAGTCCGGTGGGCGTTTCGGCGGGGTGATCGGGCAGGCGATCGGTCATCGCTTCACATTGCCCTGCAAACATGGTTTCCTCAACCCAAGCGCAACAGACGCATTTTGAGGAGAGGCGAAGATGACGATCGCGGCGATCCTGAAGAACCGGGAGGGCGGCATCCTGTCGCTGACCCCCGACGATACCGTGGCGCAGGCGGTGGCGCTGCTCGCGGGCAAGCGGATCGGCGCGGCGCCGGTGCTCGACGGCGACCGGGTGGTCGGCATCTTTTCCGAACGCGACGTCATACACTGCCTGCAGGCCGACGGTGCCGCCGCGCTCGAGCAGCGGATCGGCGCGGTGATGACCACCGCGGTGAAGTCGGTCGGCCCGGGCGAGTCGGCGATCGGCGCCTTGTCGCTGATGACGCAGCGTCGGATCCGCCATCTCCCGGTGATCGATGGCGATACGCTGGTCGGTTTCGTCTCGATCGGCGATCTCGTCAAATACCGCATCGACCGGATCGAAGCCGACGCGGCCGCGATGCGCGAATATATCCAGTCCGCGTGAGCCATCGCGCCGCTTAGGTCATTCAGGCGCAGGCTGTTTCCGCACGACCGCGATCAATTCGCGGATCGTCGGCCGCGCGAACAGTCCCATCCAGCTCGCATAGACCGCGGCGCCAACGGGCACGAGCACGGCGAGCCGCCAATGCGCGTCGAGCGGCGGCAGGCTGCGGTCGACCAGCGTGACGATCGTCGCCATCGCGATCGCCGCCACCGCCGGCGATGCGACCGCGCGCACGATCTCCCCCGCCCGCACGCCGATGACCGGCAAGGTCCGCCACGCGCTGATCACCAGATACAGCGGATAGGCCGCGATCCAGGCGATCCCCATCCCGGTCGGGCCCCATCGCACGCCCACCAGGAACGCGATCGTCAGGATCAGCGCGCCGGTCGCGCCGTTCCGCACGCCGATCCCCGGCCGCCCACGCGCATCCGAGGCCGGCGTGAACAGCACCTGCAGAGTCATGAAAGGCATCGCCAGCGCGAGCAACTGCACGACCGGCGCGGTCTCGCGCCATTTGTCGCCCAGCACGGTCAGCACCAGCGGCTCGGCGGTCGCGGCGAGTCCCATGTAGAACGGCATCGCGACGATCATCACCATCCGCACGCCCTTGACGAACGCGCGCCCGATCGCGTCGGGATCGGCCTGCATCCGCGCATAGGCCGAGAAGGCGACCTCGTTCAGCGGCGGCACGAACTTCGACACGAAGATCTGCGTGAGGAACAGGCTGGTGGTGTAGATGCCGAGCGTATGCGGCGAAAAACTGCGCCCCGCGATGAACACGTCCGCCTGGCTTTGCAGGAACCAGAACAGCTGCCCCGCCGCCATCACCACGCCATAGCGCGCGATCGTCCCCGCGCCGCGAAAGTCGAAACTCGGCCAGACGAGCGACCGCGCCGACCATGTCATCATCGCGCCGCGGACGCTGAACAGCACGATCGGCGCGAGCACCAACGTCCACACGCCAAGGCCATAGAGTGCACCACCCAGCGCCGCGCTGGCGGAGGCGATCGACGCCGTGATGTTCGCCTTGGCCTGGTGACGGAAATCCATCGCGCGCGACAACAGCGCATAGGGAAGCGCGATGAACGGTGTGGTGAGATACAGCAACGCCTGCACGCGGAGCATGTCGCCGACGATCGGCTGTCGGTAATAAGCGGACGCCAGCGGCGCGAGCGAGAGCTGCGCGATCGCCAGCGCGCCGTTCAGCACGATCAGCATCCCGAACAGCTGGCGCACTTCACGCTGGCTGATCTCCTTCTGCTGGATCAGTCCGCTTGCCAGTCCATAGCCATTGAGCATCGCCATGAAGGTGAGGATCACCTGGCACATCGCAAACAAACCATAATCGGCCGGCGCGAGGATTCGGATCACCAGGAAGGTCGCGCACCATTGTACCATCTGCGCGACGATCTGGCTGCCCGACCGCCAGATCAGCGCACTGCGTACCTGTCCAGCGAGCGTCGCCGTCTCGGCTGGTGTCGCGGTGACATCCGATCCGACGATTGGGGGCACGGTTTGCGGCACGGTCGCGGGCTGGGGAGCAGAGGGCACGGTGTCCATCATATCAGGCATGTAGCGGTATGGGCCTTCACAAGCGCTTAAGGCGAGACCCTAAAGACGAATGGCGCGTGTCGCAGGACGCGACGACGATGCCAACCTGGAATGCGATGCCATTCCAATCGCTTGGCTGGCGCCCGCGTGGGTGGGTTGGGGGCGCAGAACGCGTGGGCGGGCGAAAATTGCCACAAAAATGCAAGAAAGCGTTTGACGGCTTCGGGAGGTGGCCGTAGAGGGGTGTCACCGCAGCGAACGGCCACACGGTCTGGTCGCTGAGGTCGCAAAAAACCAGATGCTGCAAGCTTCCTGCTAGGGAGGTTATGCGAGTGTCGGTATTTTTGTCGGCTCTTTGACATTGTAGGTTTAGATGA
>NZ_SGXR01000010.1:0-70056 GCF_004216825.1 Sphingomonas sp. BK036
GGGGGATCGAGTGCGTCCCCCTGTCGGTCGACCTTGCCGACAAGGCTGCGGTGGATGCGGTGATCGCGGATACCGCGTTCGACCGGCTGATCCACCTCGCCGCGCGTGCGTTCGTCAACGCAGCCGACTGGGAGGCGTTCTACACCGTCAACCAGCTCGGTACCTATCATCTGCTCGACGCGGTTGCACGGCTGCGCCCCGGTGCGCGGTGCATCGTCGCCAGCAGCGCACAGGTCTATGGCCCGGGCGCCGAAGGCCTGGTCGCCGAGGACGCTGCAACGCATCCCGCCAACCATTATGCGATCAGCAAGCTGGCGATGGAGCAGGGGGCGGCGCTGTGGCGCAACCGACTTGAGATCGTCGTAGCGCGACCGTTCAACTATACCGGGGTCGGCCAGGGGATCGAATATCTCGTTCCCAAAATCGTCGACCATTTCCGCCGTGGTGTCGACACGATCGAACTGGGCAATCTGTTCGTGAAGCGCGATTTCGGCGATGTCCGCTCGGTTGCCGAGGGCTATGCTGGTCTGGCGCTGGCGGACGCTCCGCCTGCCTTGGTCAACATCTGCACGGGCACGGTGCGCTCGATCGACGATATCCTCGCGACGCTCGGCGACATCAGCGGTCACCGGATCGCCGTACGGGTCAATCCTGCCTTCGTACGCGCCAACGACGTGCCGGTACTTGGGGGGGATGTCGGCCGGTTGCGCGCGGCGCTGCCCGACTGGCGCCCACGCGACCTCGCCGATACGCTCGATTGGATGTACGGGAACGGGGACGAAACGAGACTTGGCTGATTCCGGCCGATGCCCCGTGGCAGCAGCCATGACGGAGCACAGATAACTCACCATGCCCAACCGACGCGACGTTCTGGTGGCGGGCTACAGGGTGCGGGCTGCGAGCTACTCGCAGGATGCGGTGACAATTCTGTCCCGGCGCTTCACGCAGCCGGGCATGACGGCAATCTTCAGTCTAGCGGTCAGAACATCCTGGGGATTGCCGGGCAAGGCCAGTCCAAAACAGTCGACGAACTGAACTTCAGCCAACGCTCGAATCATTCGGACCTAATTCAATGCCGCACTCGACAGTCCGGCCGTGCTCAGCAGGCCTTCGATGGCGTTCGCCGATACGTTGGCCGGGACCTATGATAGTGCCGACATCCTCGCGCTGATCAACGGCATGCCTCCCCACGGGACCGATGGGGAGAGGGCAGGCAAACGGGGAGCGAGACCTGTCTGTACGGGTTCGCGTTCCAGCTCGTCCGCCATCGCCATAGTCTCCGGTTGTGCGTATCGGTCGCGGGGGCATAGGGCGGCAGTCCGTTATCGGCGTTGCGCCGCCCTACGCGCGCCGAAATCCTCGGTGGAGAGATGATCGCTACCGATTGTCGCATTCCCATTCCGGCGAGTTCACTCGAGCGCATCGCACAGGATCGTGGGCGGTCGCTGCGCGACCTGTGGCGTTGCGACGCAACACCCGCCACCCCGTGGTTCCGCGATGCCTTGACGCAATCGACGATCCACCAGCTCTATCGGGGTCGTCGCTCGACCTATCGGGTCGCCTATAGCCCATGCAACATGGTGAAGCACAAGCCGGCGAGGAGTACCGCACCGCGCTGCACGCCGCGCATCGCGGCAGGCGGAAATCGGGCGGCAAACAAGAAATCGGCAGCCGCGGTCGACCGCGAACCCACCCCGTTCAGCCCTTTGCCGTGTCCAAAGCGGCGAGCGTGTCGAGCACCTGCCCCGCGGCATCGTGCCAGGTATAGCGCGCGGCTCTCGCGCGGCCCCGCGCGCGCAGATCGTCGCGCAGATCGGCATCATCGACGATCCGAGCCAGCGCATCGCGCCATGCCACCGGATCGCTCGGGTCGGCATAAAGCGCGGCATCGTCGCAGATTTCGGGAACGGCCCCACCGGTGGTGGCGACCACCGGACAGCCCATACTCATCGCCTCCAGCGGCGTGAACCCGAACCCCTCGGATAGCGAGGGACAGGCAAACACCATCGCATGGCCGTACAGCGCCTTGAGTTCGCCGTCGCTGACCCGGCCGAGATAGCGGATCGCATCGGCCTTGCGCAGGCCCGCATCGCCGAACACGCGGGCGTTGCCCCCCCCGGCGATGACTAGATCGACGCCGGCGGGGCGCGCCTCGCAGAACGCATCGATCAGCATCCGCAGATTCTTGTGCCGCGCCAGCGATCCGATCGCCAGGATATAGGGCCGGTCGAGACCGTGGCGCGCGATCACGCCATCATCCGCCGTAACCCGCGCCAGATGATCGATTCCCAGCTGCAGCACCTGCGCCTTCCCTTTCGGGACGACGCCGAACCGCTCAAGCTCAAGCCGCGAAAAGTCGGAAATGGTGAACAGCGCGGCTGCACGCCGGCTCGCGATCGACAAGGCGAACCGATACCACCAGCGGAATGCACGCGAATAGGACTCGGGATGGAGTATAAACTGCGCATCGCAGATCACCACAGCCTGGCGCCGGCGCAGGATCGGCGACGTGTTGCACAGGTTCAGCAGCCACGCATCGGGCCGCGCCCGAGCCAGTTCGCGCTGCTCCCAGGCGTGCCCGCCAAGATGACCGACGGCATGCACCGGAATTTTGGGAAAGCGCTCGGCAGCCGCAGCGGCGACGGCCGTCAGATCGGGTATCGGCGCAAGGATTTCGAAACCGCCAACAGGATGCCGCGCACCGGTACCGGTATCGGTATCGTCACCATCGACGGCAACGCCTGTATCAATGCGGCACCGGATGGCGTCTGCCAATTCGATCGCCAGCCGCTCGACCCCCGTCACCGGACGTCCCAGGAAGCGACCGTTTAGGACCAGTACTGGCTTACCCGCAATCATACGCCTGCCATAGCCCGACCGGGCGCTGCAAGCGTAGGATGCCTCTGTTCCCTCACTCGGACATAGGCCAACGCGATCATGAACCAGGGGGGCAAATATGCGAATTCGGCCACCGTTGCCATCTCCATCACGTACAGCGATACCAAGGTCGCGACGATCGCGTCGCGATCCGACGCCTTGCGCAGCATAAAGCAAGGCGCCAGTAACAGCGCACTATAGCACAAGAGCCCGATGATGCCGATATTGGCCAACAGATTGGAGAACATATCGGTCGAACGGATAGTACCGAACCCGACACCAAACAATGCCCTAACAACGTTGCCGTCGAAGATCAGTTCGACACTGTTGGTGAACAACATCATCCGCTCATTGCCCGAAACCGTATCGAGTTTGTCAAATAGCAGCGTGTTAAGCGCCTGATGCACCGGGTCCGACGTCATGTACAACATGACGCAAACGACCAGCGCACCGGCGATGTACAGGATGAACTCCTGCCGCTGCCGTATCTCGGCGTAGGCCAACCCGACGATCAGGCCGATGACCGCCGTGCTCGATGTCGACAGAACCAGTGACAGCGCTAGTAGTGCGAACAAAAACCACCAGCGACGTGCATAGGCATAGACCGCGAACGGCGTTACGCTCAGCGCGTACATCGATGGCTCGCCGACTAGGCTTTTTAGGCGCATGAATCCGGCACCGAACAGATTCGACCCTTGCAAAGCGCTACCCGTCGCAAACGACCCGGCGCCAGCACTGTCCCCCGCACCCGCAGCAGCAGTGTCAAGATCGCCGAAGTTGCGGTTCGATAAAATATCGCCATTAGCATGAAATATCGCGTAAAATGTGAACTCATAAAATCCGTACATAGCCAGAAGAATAATGCCAAAGTACGCAAACTTCACAAATGCTTCCTGAAAATAAGTATACACAAGGAAGCCGAACAACATCGCGACAAACAGATATAGGCCCTGCGTGACCTGCGTCTGACGCAATATGCCGTACACATAAACATCCCTGATGGTTCTGACGGCACCAAAATCCGGTTCGTTGATCAGATACCCCGACAGGCTAAACATCATGTAGAGGATGTAGATCAGCCAAAAGCCAAGAATGAACATTAAAACGCGACCATAACGCGCCTCGCCGCGCAACAATATCGCTGCTGCACTGAGGATGAGCAGGAACGCGGGGGTCGATCCTTGTACCGGCGTGAGCAGGATGCTCTGGATCGGCGCGAGCAGCAGCAGCAGTTTGAAATACAGCGTGTGGACTAGGTTGGTGCCCCGCCAGACGTAGGCAGACCGCGCTGCAGCCGTTCTAGAGGACGTGCGACGCCCCAATTGGTCGGACGTCCTATATCGGCCTTGATCAATGCGCGTCGCCATTCGCTCTTCTACCTTACGCTAGAGGGCGCAGGTGCAGAGCGTGCAGCAACAGCGTGTGTGGCGTCGACGAGGATTGCACGTCGCCAACGACCTCGAAAACGGGATAGGCGCACGGTACCGGCTGGACAGTCGCAAGTCGCGTCGGGACTCTACCCTCCTGCCGCAGGGCTATGGCGGTATCGTCGCACATTAGGCGGAACTGAATTGCCGAAAGATCGGCGATGTTCTCGGGATCCAGGACGATGTCGAGGCGGTAGCGGCCCGAGCGTGCGGAAGTGCGCTGCCGCACAAAGATCGGCACGCCGCGCCCGTTCCACTTGATCTCGAGCGCGCTACGGCCATCCTCGACAAACGCATCAGTGCTAAATCCCTCGCCGGTCATTAGCTGCCAATCATAGGGTACCGGGGTCACGTCGTCGGCGGAATTCGCCGCGGCGCGCTGAAAATCGGGATCGTTCAAGGGAACGACGACGTCGCGGTGTACCGCTTTCCAAAGCGCAAATCCCAATTCCGGCAATTTGCCGCGATCAAGCGCGATGACATTCGCCGCCACCTCGGTCTTGGTCAACTGACCGCCCCGCCGCATCAATTCGCGCAGGATACCGTAGCGGGCAACGAGCTGGTCGCGCCGCGTCAGGATCGTGGTCGATTCGAGATAGGCACCGCGCCAGGCCGGCCGGTTCTGCAGCCGGCCGACCAGATCGAGACTGATCTTCGGATCGGTCTCGACGAGAGCGAGCACAGGCGTGATCCGGTCCATCAGCTGCTGGCGGCGCAGCAAAGCCTCGCTGACGTCGAGTATCGTCGCGATATCCGCACCCGCAGCCGCGACATACAAGCGGTTGAACTGGGTCGCGGTATCGCGCCAGCCCAGTTGCGCGACGACGGGCATCCATGCGGCCAGCCGTGCGTCGTCGAGCGCTGGAATCGTATAGCCCGGAGTCGCCTGTCCATTCACGACGGGCCCCTGAACGACCGAACGCTGGCTGGTCACCCCAGCACCCTGCCCGTTGGCATTGCCAGCGGCGTAGGCCTGGATTTCGCGAACCATCGCCAGGTTGACAATACCCTGATCAAGGGGCCGGGCAGCGAGCGCACCACGCATCGTCGCGTCCGGTATGGCTGCCAGTCGTGGCGCCGTCGTCGATGCCGGACCGGTAGAAGGATCGGTCTCCGCATTGCCTGCCGCCATCGCATTGGCCGACGGTCCGGACAGAGGCGCCGCGAGCAGCGCACCGTCGCGCTCGCCGCGTACGATCGTTACCGCATTCGATGCACTCGCAAGGTAGGCGACGACTGGCAGCATTACCGCTGCAGCCAGCATGCTCGCCATACCCTGCCGCAGACGCGTCGGTTTAGTCATTCCGTGCGGCATAATCATATTGGTAGCCATATTCCGTGCCGTAGCCGTAGCCGATCCGGCCTGGATCGAACTTCAGCAGCACGGCACCGATGATAGTACCGCCACCCTGGGCCAGTCGAGCGAGCGCGACCTGAATCGTGCGGGCCGGATTGCGGCCGGACTCGACGACAAACACCGTGGCGTCGACTTCGCTCGACAAGACGACCGCATCGGCAAGCCCCAAGACTGGTGCGGAATCGAACAGGATGATGTCGTAGCGCTGGCGCAGCTGGGCAAGCAGGACGCCGAGGTGCGGACTGCCGATCAGCTCGGCAGGATTGGGGGGGATGTCGCCAGCAACAATCATGTCGAGTCCGCTCGTACCGCTTGGCTGGATCGCATCATCGATCGCCAACTGTCCTGCCAACACGTTGCTGAAGCCCTGCTTGTTCGCCACGCCGAAGAGGCGGTGGACGTTTGGTCGACGCAGATCGATATCGACGATGAGAACCCGCCTGCCAAGCCGTGCAAAGCTAAGCGCAAGCGCGTGGCAGGCGGTCGACTTGCCCTCGCCCTGCTGCGTGCTGGTCACCATCATGGCTTGCGGCACGCCGCCCTTGGTCAGCGAGAGACCAGTTCGCACCGAGCTGTAGGCTTCGCTCTGGAACGACTTCGGATCGGCCAACTCCTCCTCGGGGCTAGCGCTCGACGGCACCACGCCGAGGATCGACAGATGCGAGGCGGCGCGCACTTCGTCCGGCGTCCGTACGCGGCTGAACAATTGCTCGTGCAGGAAGACGAACAGAGCAGACAGCAGCATCGCCACGATCAACGCGAGCGCGATGTTGAGTGGCAGCTTCGGCCACGACGGTCGATCAGGGACCTGTGCTTGATCGACCGACGACAGGTTATTTGTCTGAATACCGGATTCCGCGTTTAGCGAATTATAGCGGCGCAACAACGCTTCATATTGCTGGCGGTTGGTATCGGCCTCTCGGCGTAGGATCGACAATTCGATGCCCTGCTTTTGCTCGGACAACGTGCTGTTCTTTAACCCGTCGATCGCACCGACCAGTTCGCGTTCGCGCGAGGCCGCGACGTCATACTGGTTCTTGATGCCATCGCGAATACCACGAGCCAGCGTCGTTATTTGTCGGTTCAGCTCCTTTACCTGAGCAGCAGCCTCCAGGACGGCAGGATAGTCCGCGCGACGTGTCGACAATTGCTGCTGGTATTGGGCCTGAATCTGCGCGCGACGCTCGATCAGCGGTTGAATCGCACTGTTGGACAGCACGTCGGGCACGCTGAGCAGCGGCAGGCGCGATGCGTTCACCCATTTCTGTTCGGCCGAAATCCGATCAGCGATCGCAGTCGAATAGGCCTGGTTCAATGCCACCAGCTGGGCTGTGATCAGCGACTGCGGGCGTGCGCTCGCGTCGGTCGTGGCCGCATTGCCCGCAGCGTTGCCGGCATCGACGATACGCGTACGGCGGGCGTAATCGACGACTTCCTGCTCCGACTTGGCAAGACGCGCCTGCGCCTCGCGAAGCTGGTCACGCAGGAAGTCCAGCGCATAGACCGAACTACCGGCCTTCCGGGCCAGATTGTTGCGGATGTACGACGTTGCATAGGCGTTGGCGATCCGGGCCGACAGCCGCGGGTCGGGGCTGGTGAACGAGATCGCTGCGATCCGCGTGGTACCGGTGTAGCGAACCTGCATGTTGTCGCGCAGTGCCTTGATCACACGCGCGCGCTGCGCATCGCGCGGCGACATACCCAAGGGTACCTGCACATCGGCATCGGGGACGCGCATCGTGTCGAGGAACGCCTCACCGCGGAACAGTCCCTCGCTCTCGGCCACCGCCTCGGCGACGCCGCGACTGCGGATGATGTCGAGCTGAGTCTGTAGGAAGCGCTCGGCGTCTGCCCGCGAGCTCGAATCCTCGCGATCCTGCTCGGTGCCTAGAACCTTCTCGGCTTCCTGGCGGACCTCGATCGACGCGGTCGCCTGGTACAGACGTGTCGTCAGCAGCGCCAGCGTGATGCCGAGCGCGATACAGACCGCGAAAATCCCCGCGATCCAGTATCGCGAACGGTACGCGGCCGCCCAGATCTCACGCAGCGTGCTTGCGCTGCTGTCGCCCTCGCCCGCGGGAGGGGTTATGGTCGGTTCGGTCGGTGCACCGGCTCCGGCAAACGGAAACTGCATTGTGCGGTACGCCTCGTTCAATTGGACAATATGACAGAGATGGCGATCGCACTCTGCAGCATAATAGCGTGGGACGGCGTGACGCGCGCGGACATCATTGCCGCAGCGCCACGAAGAGCGCCGCAACGCCCGGTAACGTGCCGATCAGCGTGCGGGTCAGCGCCGTGGATCGCGAATAGCCAACGACGATGATATCGCCCTGTTGAATCTGGGGATCGATCATCCGCACAGCGCGGATCTCAGCCAGATCGAAGCGGGCGACGTAGCGCTTGCCCTCGATTTCGCGGATCACCAGGACTTCGTCCAGCTTGGCAATATCGGACACCCCCTCGCCCAGCGCTATGGCCTGCACCAGAGTTAGGTGAGCAGTTGGGATCTGGTATACGCCAGGCTTCTTGACTTCGCCGTCGATGGTGACCGTGAAATTGGCCGCACGCTCGACCGAGACCGAGACTTGCGCATTGCGCAGATAGCGTGCGTTGAGCGCGTTGGTGATCATCGTCGCAACCTGGCTGGTCGAGCGACCAGAAACCGGCAACTCGCCAATCAACGGTAACGATACCTTGCCACTCAGCGAAACGCCGGCTTCGGGGATGCTGAGCGACGGCTCGTTGAAGACGGTGATCGCGATCGTGTCGAGCGGCCCGAGCAGATATTCGTTGAGCGTGACCGGGACGGGTCGCGTCAACGTGGCGGACGGTAGTTCGGTCTGGCCGACGGGGATATCGGAGCCGCCCGCACAGCCTGCCACACATGCAGCCAACGCCCAGGTCGATAAGATCTTGAGGCGCACACGCACACCCTTCACGAAAGTAAATACAATAATCTGAAGATACGGTGATCCGAAGATACCTCGCCGTAGCAGCAGCGATGATCCTCCATCAAGCCGTTTCCTCCCGCTGCGCAGGAGCACCGCCTACCATAGCCGTTCGATAGCCGCGATAGACCGCGACCAGCGCTAGGGCTAGGAACGCCCAGCCGGCGGGACGGCGCAGCGGATAATCGACGGCACTGTGCAATGCCAACAGCAGGATCCCGGCAAAGCCGAAGGTCATAAGCGCGTGGTCCCGCGCGGTGCGCGGCTGCCGCCACCACAGCAGGAGCGGACGGACTAGCGACGCCAGGAGCACCGCGAGAACCACAAACCCGGTCATGCCGAACTCAATCACAAGTTGCAGATATTCGTTGTGCGCATGGTTCACGAACGTCGGCTTTACCCAGGCCAGCTGTTCGTTGGCCGCGAACAGCGTCGCGAACGATCCCGCACCGCTGCCGAGCGCCCAATAACGTTCGGCAAGCGGCCACGACCAAGTCGCGATACGCCAGCGCAGATCGCTGTCGACGTCTTCGAACCGCCCCGAAACCAGCTCGAACGCAGCGGTCGACAGTATCAGGCCCGCCAGCAGCACCAGCACCGCCAGCCCTGCGATCTTGTAGCGCCAGTCGATCTTGCGGGTCTGGTCGTGCAACACGATCAGCGTTGCGACCCCGCCCAGCGCCAAACCGGCGCGGCTGTTGGTAGAAACGATGCAGACCAGCGCGAACGCGATGTATCCCAGGTTGATCCACAATCGCCGCTGCGAGACGAAGAAGCGCGGCACCACCACGAACCCGGCCAGCAGGATCGTGACGGCCAGTATCACGGCCATGTGATTCTTGTTGGCATAGAAGCCCTGCAGCGTCGGCCCCATAACGATGCCGTGCGGGTTGGGAAACTGGCCATCGGTGACGACCTGCACCATGCCGATGAGGATGCCGAACAGCACCAGCGCGAACGCCAGCAGCAGCACGCTGCGAAAATCCCTGTCGCTCAGGCGCATCAGCATTGCGACCAGGACTGTAAAACCAATTGTCAGCAAGGCTGAGATCGCCGTCCCAACAGGTTCGACCGACATGGGTTGCCAGCTGTTCCCCAGGCCTGCCAGCGTCAGCACCTGATGACGCAACGCCTGCCCCGGCAGCGCCTGCCACGCACCAGGCGGCAGCGGTATCAACTGCAACAGCGGCAGCACGGCGATGCCGATCAGCGCGATCTTCGCCAAAGGTGGCGTGTCGTCGAGCGCGTGGAACCCATCGCGCCATGCCAGTGCTAGTACTGCGACGACGATCGCCGCGGAGACCAAGATATATCCTGGCGTCCACCCGGCGAGACCACCGCCGAACACTGCCAGCACCGCGAAATATCCGCCGGTCGCGATCAGGCGCCGACCCGCCTTAAAGTCTGCATTGCGGGCGAAAAGCGCCGGTCTTGCGCGCGACCTACCGGAGGAACGGCTGCGATCCGAACGCGCGGATGCGTCATGGCCGCAATAAGGTGCATTCATATTTCGGTCCATATACTCGGTCGATAAGGCTGCTGGCAGCCGATGGGCCCGCTTATGCCGAAGTCTCGCCGAATAACAGACCCTCGTCGGGCGCCGGCTGCGCCGGAATGGGCGCGACGTGCGGTCGGGCATGGAACGGAGCCTTCCTCCACACGTACCATGGAGACTTATGGACAGATCGACATCACGCCGCTTGCCCGTCTTGATCCGACGGCTTGCATTCGTCCGCTCGTGACTTCGCCGATCAGTGTTCTACTGATCGGCATGTCCCCTTAAGAGACACGTACCGAGATCGCATTCCAGACTAGGTTTACCCTCCCTTCAGACCGAAAATGTCGTTGCGTAACAAGGATACCACTATTCTTCCTCCCCTCCCCACCTCACGGCGCTCGTTGCTCGCCGCGTTGACCTCTGCCCCGTTAATGGTCGGATCCACCGCCCGTGCCGACGACATGCTCCCGGTCTCGCATGCCGGTGCCGCGGGTCGGGCCAGCGTGACGCCCGAACAATATGGCGCAAAAGGCGACGGCATCGCCGACGATGCCCCCGCGATCCAGCGTGCGATCGATTCGGTCGCCGCCCGCGCCAACGGCGGTGTCGTACAACTTCAACCGCTGACCGCGTATCGCTGCCGCTCGACCATCACGCTCGATGCGTCGCGCGTGTCGCTATGGGGACAGGCGTTGCTCGATTTCACGGGCTTCGATGGCCGCTGCCTGCGGATCACCGCCAGTTCGGTCGCGCGTAGCGGGGCGGCCAATAATTATGGTTCCAAAGGCATGATCTCAGGCGCCATCCATCTGCGGGGCGGTGGCAGCGGCACCAAAAGTATCGGGCTGGATTTTGACACCGATGCGGTTGCTACCTCTGCGCAGCTGCACGTCGAGAACATGGCGATATCGCGATGCGGTACTGGGATCCGCTTCGGCAATCGTGCCTATAACAGCATCTTCATTCACTGCGAGGTCTTCGAATGCGTGCGCTGTATCGACTGGCCATTCCTTGAGGACAACGGCGAACGAAACAGTTTTTTCGGCTGTTCTCTATATAATTCGGACGTGGCGGTACGCATGGCGCAGCCATCAGGATCACTTCAGCTGATTGGCTGTTCCATCGACTATACCCGCCAGCTCTATACAGTGACTGCGGGTGTGGTGACCGCGACCGACTGCCATCACGAAAGCAAGCTATGGGCGTCGCCCGTGATCGCCTGCTCGGGCAATGGCGCTCTCGTGAGGCTGAACGGCGGGTGGTTGTTGAATACTGGCAAGCCTATTGCTGGAAAGTACGTAATTGATGTTGGTGCCGACGCAGACGTTGCGCTGGTCGGCATGGTTATCCATCAAGTTGATGTCGAACATACCGATCCGACGCGTCCCTCAGTCTGGGCTACGGGTGCCGGTCGATTTAGCATGGAGCACAGCACCGGGTTCGATTTGGGGACGATGCCGATGCGGCTACACGAGAGCCAAACAATGCTGGCCGACCCGAACTTCACGGCGCCGGATTGGCAGGATCCGATCTGGCGGATCGCCGATACCGCGCTACCGATCCGCTCGCGTATTGGCCAAGACGGCGACAACCTGCGTCTGACCCGGCAACCCGGCGTGATGGTTGCGACCAAAGCCTATGGTACGACGGCAGCGGCAGCGTTCGTCCTGATCGCCGTGCCGGTACGCAAAGGTGATCAGGTACTCGCAGGTTTTCGGGTGCGGCGCGACGTGCGGCACTTGGGTACCGACGGCACCGTGCTGGCCATCTCGCGATGGGCGCGGATAGACGGTCACGACGCCAACCGCGTGCCGGTCATGACTCGCGTTCAGGATATCGGGACACTCCCGGTCACGCCCCCCACCGATCGCTTCGTCGCGATCGCGCCGCTGGCGTCACGAACCTATCGTACCGCCCCGGCCTGGGCGACGCACTTCATCCTGACTATCGACTTGGTGCAGGCTCACCAAGCCAGCTTCCTGTTCTGTGGCCTATGGGCCGACACCATCTGACCGCGAGTCAGGATAAGCCGGCCGGGCGTCCGGGTAGGAGCGATCGGCCCCCGCGTCCGCATAGGCCCCCGCTTCAAAACGTATGCATTCGCCGCGGTTGTGCGCTATGACGCTTTCGACAAAAGTGCTGAATTCCCGGCGAAAGCGTTCAGTCGAAAACCTTGCGGCATTCGCGCGGCACGCATCGGGCGTGATTGCGGGATGCCGGCGTTCAAAATGCTCGACCGCTACGACGATCGAGTCCGCGGTCTGTTCACGAAAGAACACACCTGTCTGACCGTCACCGTCTTGACCCCGGATCGTTTCTAGCGCGCCACCCTTGCCATAGGCGATGACCGGAGTGCCACATGCCTGTGCTTCGAGCGGGGCAATACCGAAATCCTCTTCAGCCGCAAATAGGAACGCCTTGGCGCGCTGGAGATGTGAGACCACGACCTCGTCTGGCTGACGACCTATGACGGTGACGTTGGGGGCCCCGACAGCCCGGACGGCCGCCATCTCCGGCCCATCGCCGATCACGATCAGATGGCGATCGGGCATCTTCGCAAACGCCTCTACGATCAAGGGAATGCGCTTGTATGGTACCATCCGCGAGACGGTAACGTAAAAATCTTCTCCGTCGTTACCTTTGGCATCGCTTCCGGCATTATCAATGTTGAACCGATCAAGATTGACTGGCGGGTGGATGACCTTTGCTGTCCTACCGTAAGCCTTGCGGATACGCCGCGCGACGAACTCCGAATTCGCAATCATGTAATCGACACCGTTCGCCGTCCGGGTATCCCACATCCTGATATAATGCAGGATCACCCGCGCCACCACGCTCTTCATCCCTTTGGTCAGCCCAGCTTCCCGCAGATATTGGTGTTGAAGATCCCAGGCATAGCGGATGGGGCTGTGGATATACGAGACGTGGACCTGATCCGGCCCAGTGATGACACCTTTCGCCACTGCTGCCGACGCACTGATGACTAGATCGTAGCCGGTAACATCGAGTTGCTCGATCGCGAGCGGCATGAACGGCAGATACGATCGGTAACGTTTTGCCGCCCAGGGCATACGCTGAATAAAGCTGGTTGTAACGCGATGCCCCTTGAGGAAAGCGCGTTCGTCCTCGGGTAGGAAGTCAACGACGCAGAACAAATCAGCCTGCGGATAGAGCTCAAGAAATTCTTCGAGACACGCTTCGGCGCCGCCCTTCAGCGTCAGCCAGTCGTGGACAATCGCAATCTTCATACGTCAGCAATCCCGTTGACCGAACCCGGCTATCGATACGGCACCTTGAGCGGTCCCCCTTTCGGCAAGGGGTTGGAATGGTCCGCTCGAGCGGAGGCTTCGACCAGATGTCGCCCCGCCGAGGCGGATCAAGAGCGCGCGCCCTTACGCGGATCGCCCGAAATGATAAAGTGCCGGATACAGTCGCCACGATCACTTCGCGCGTTCACTTCAAACATTGTCCGGAGGGTAAGCGCTGGACTGTATCTAACAATCGCTTATCAGGCGCATCGTCATGAACACCGTCACCCTCAATACCGATAGAGCGTTCAGCGCGGATCCGACGGTGTCGATCCTCGATGCCGCGCGGACCCACGGGATCGTCCTCGAATATAGCTGTCGCACCGGACGCTGCGGAATCTGCAAGGCGCCCGTGCTCGCTGGCACTACCGAGATCCTGCGCCACGAGGAAAGTCTGACGCCCGAGGATGTGGCAGAAGGGGTTATCCTCACCTGCTGCCGATCGGCGACCACCGACGTCATGCTCGACATCGAACCGCTCGACCGGCTCGCAGGAATCGAGATTAAGACGATGGCCAGTCGGATCGTGTCGATCGAGCGGCTTGCCCCCGACATCGTTCGCGTGATGCTGAAGACGCCGCCCACCTCGCCGATGCGGTTCCTGCCGGGGCAGTATATCGACGTCATCGTTGAAGGCGTGCGCCGCAGCTATTCGCTCGCTAACGCGCCGCGCGGCGACGGCATGCTCGAACTGATCATCAAACGCTACAAGGGCGGCATCCTGAGCGGATACTGGTTCGAGCGGGCCAAGGCCAACGACCTGCTGCGGATCGAGGGGCCGTTCGGGACATTCTTTCTGCGCGAGCAAGCGCCGACCAACATTGTGTTCCTGGCGACCGGTACCGGCATCGCGCCCGTCAAGGCGCTGCTCGAGGAACTCGCCGCGAATCCCGCGCTGGCGGCGCGACACCGCCTGACGGTGTTCTGGGGCAACCGCGAAGCCGAGAGCTTTTGCTGGGATCCGGTAGGATTGGACCTCGACGTCGGCGTCCACCACTTGCTATCGGGTCCAGATACACGCTGGAGCGCCGCGCGGGGCTATGTTCACGATGCGGCGATACATCAGGGTATCGATCCCGACGACACGGTGGTCTATGCCTGTGGCTCGAACGCCATGATCACATCTGCGCGCGCGGCACTTCTGGCGCTCGGCCTTCCGGCCAAGCGCTTCTTTTCCGACGCATTCGTCAGCTCGAACTGAGGTAGGACAATGAAGGCAGTCATTCTGGCCGGTGGTCTCGGCACGCGTTTCGCCGAAGAGACCAGCCTGCGCCCCAAGCCGATGATCGAGATCGGGGGTCGTCCGATCCTGTGGCACATCATGAAGATCTATGCCGCGCACGGCGTCACCGAGTTCATCATCTGCTGCGGCTACAAAGGCTATGTGATCAAGGAGTATTTCGCGAACTACTTCCTGCACATGTCCGACGTCACCTTCGACATGAAGGCGAACGAGATGATCGTGCACGAGAAGCGGGCGGAGCCATGGAAGGTCACGCTGATCGATACCGGCGACGACTCCATGACCGGCGGTCGCCTCAAGCGGGTTGCCGAGTACGTCAAGGACGAGGAATTCTTCTTCTTCACGTACGGCGACGGCGTTGCCGACATCGACATCACCAAGTCGATCGAATTTCACCGCAGCCACGGCAAGGCTGCGACGCTGACCGCAACCTATCCGCCCGGGCGGTTCGGCGCGTTGCAGATCGACGATGGCCAGATCACCGAGTTCCTCGAAAAGCCGCAGGGCGATGGCGGCATGATCAATGGCGGCTATTTCGTGCTGTCACCCAAGGTGCTCGACTATCTTGAAAACGATTCGACTACTTGGGAGCAGGAACCGCTGCGCACGCTGGCCACCGATGGCGAGCTGATGGCATACGAGCATCACGGCTTCTGGCAGCCGATGGATACGCTGCGCGACAAACAGCATCTCGAGAGCTTGTGGCAGGGCGGCAAGGCCCCGTGGCGGATATGGTGACGGCCCCTGTTATGATGGCCCCCGCAATCGCACCGGCCGCGACCAAGGGCACCGTCGACCCCGCCTTCTGGGCGGGCAAGCGCATCTTCCTAACCGGTCACACCGGCTTCAAGGGCAGCTGGATGTCGCTCTGGCTCCAGCAGATGGGTGCCGAGCTGACCGGCTTCGCGCTGGCGCCTCCGACCAGCCCGGCGCTGTTCGAGGTTGCCGGCGTCGCGGCCGGCATGACGTCGATCATCGGCGACATCCGCGACCGCGAGGCGCTGGAGGCCGCGCTGGTCGCAGCCAATCCCGAGATCGTCATCCACATGGCGGCGCAGCCGCTGGTACGCGCCTCGTACGACGATCCGGTCGGCACCTATGCCACCAACGTCATGGGCAGCGTCCACCTGCTCGAGGCGGTCCGCAAGGCAGCGTCGGTCCGCGCCGTCTGCGTGGTCACGACCGACAAATGCTACGAGAACCGCGAATGGGTGTGGGGCTACCGCGAAGACGAGGCGATGGGCGGCCATGATCCGTACAGCAACTCGAAGGGGTGCTCCGAACTGGTCACCTCGGCGTATCGCCGGTCGTTCTTCACCGGCGACGGCGACCGAGACGGCGTCGCGCTTGCCTCAGGCCGCGCCGGCAACGTCATCGGTGGCGGCGACTGGGCAGCCGATCGGCTGATCCCGGACATCCTGCGCGCCGTCGCCGAGGGCGCTCCGGTACTGATCCGCAACCCGCTCGCGACCCGGCCGTGGCAACACGTACTGGAGCCGGTGTCGGGCTATCTCGTGCTATGCCAGGCGCTGTGGACCGATCCTACCGCCGCCCAGGCATGGAACTTCGGTCCGCGCGACGAGGACGCGCAGCCGGTGCAGTGGATCGTCGAACGTATGTGCGCACGCTGGGGCGATGGCGCCGACTGGACGCGCGACGAGTCGGTCCAGCCGCACGAAGCCAACTATCTCAAGCTCGACATCTCCAAGGCGCGGTTCGGGCTTGGCTGGCAGCCACGCTGGTCGTTGTCCGAAGCCCTCGACCGCATCGTTGCCTGGCATCGCGCCTGGCTGTCGGGGGCCGACATGCACGCATATTCTCTTGAAGAGCTGGAGCGCTTCGCCGGCGCCAGCCACAATCTTTCCGCATAGGACCTATTACCCATGACCGCTGACGAACTCCGCAAGCAGATCCGCACCCTAGTCGGCCAGTACGCCGAACAGCAATTCGCACTCAAGCCGTTCGTGCCCGGTGAGTCCGTGATCCCGCCCGCGGGCAAGGTGATCGGCGCACCCGAGATCGAGATGATGGTCGAGGCGTCGCTCGACGGCTGGCTGACCACCGGTCGCTTCAACACCGAATTCGAGGCGAAGCTTGCAAAGATGGTCGGCGCGCCGTTCCTACTGACCACTACCTCGGGCTCGTCCGCGAACTTGCTGGCGCTGTCGTGCCTGACCAGCCACAAGCTCGGCGATCGTCGCCTGAAGCCTGGGGATGAGGTCATCACCGTCGCGGCCGGCTTCCCGACCACGGTCAACCCGTCGATCCAGCACGGCTTGGTACCGGTGTTCGTCGACGTCGAGATCCCGACCTACAACATCGACGTCAACCTGATCGAGGCGGCGATTACCGAGAAAACCGGGGCGATCATGATCGCGCACACGCTCGGCAACCCGTTCAACCTCGCCGAGGTCCGCCGGATCTGCGACGAGCATGATCTATGGCTGGTCGAGGATTGCTGCGACGCGCTCGGCGCGACCTATGACAACAAGCTGGTCGGCACCTGGGGCGACGTCGCGACGCTGAGCTTCTACCCGGCGCATCACATGACGATGGGCGAAGGCGGCGCGGTGTTCACCAAGTCGGCCGAGCTGCGTCCGCTGATAGAGTCGATTCGCGACTGGGGTCGTGACTGCTATTGCGCGCCCGGCTGCGACAACACCTGCGGCTCGCGCTTCGGCCAGCAGCACGGCACGCTGCCGTTCGGCTACGACCACAAGTACGTCTATTCGCACCTCGGCTACAATCTGAAGATCACCGACATGCAGGCAGCGTGCGGTCTTGCCCAGCTCGATCGTGCGGAAGGTTTCATCGCCGCCCGCCGGCGCAATTTCGGACTGCTCACAGAGCGGCTGAAAAGCCTGGAAGAAATCTTCATCATGCCCGAAGCGACGCCGAATTCGGATCCGTCATGGTTCGGCTTTCCGCTGATGCTGCGCGATGGCGTCGATGCCAAGCGCGTCGACGTGACCCGCTTCCTCGACCAGAACAAGATCGGCACGCGCCTGCTGTTCGCCGGCAACCTGACGCGCCAGCCCTATTTTGAGCACGTCAACTACCGCGTCGTCGGCGACCTGACGCAGACCGACCGCGTGATGAACAACACGTTTTGGATCGGCCTGTATCCGGCACTTGGCGCGGAGCATTTCGACTATGTCGGTGAGAAGCTCGAAGAATTCTTCGGGCTGAATTTCTGATCAATCGCACTCCTGACTAGAATCGGTTCGACGACCCCATGATTCCAGATTGTATGATCGTCGACATGTCTACATGTAGTACCTGTTCCCCGTCGATGTCGCCATTGGCGGGGAACAGCGCGTGAACGATGCCGATCGACAAACCGGGCGGGTCGGCGCCGGCCTGTCGGGATTTCGTATTCCATCGGTCTGGCTGGTAGCCGGAGGCGGCTGGATCGGCCGCGGCATCCAAGTGATCGCCCAGCTCGTTGCCGTGCGCATCCTCATGGGAAGCCTCGGCACGAGCGGCTACGGCGTCTTCGCGGTGCTCGCCAGCCTGAACGGATGGTTGCTGCTGAGCGATTTCAGCATCGGCATCAGCCTGCAGAATTATATTTCGGAGCGCCGAGCCAAGGGTGAAGAAACCGACGATCTGATCCTGACCGGCGCTCTGTTGTCGCTCGGGACGGCCTGTTTCACCGGCCTAGTGATGCTATCGCTCGGGCCGTGGTTGTCGAGCCTTCTGCTCGGCGGGTTCACCTTTCTGTCGGCATCTGATCGCACCCTCGCTTTTTACGCAATGGCACTTCCCTCGATCGGTACCGCACTCGGCGGGGTGGTCTACCGGATCTGGTTCGCGCGACATCGCGGCTATCTGTCGAACCTCGTTCCGGCAGCGGGAACGGTCATCGGCACCGCCGCCATCTGGTTATTGCAGCATATCAGCACCGGCCCACGGATCGCGCTATCGACGCTGCTCTATTATCTGCCGCTGGCGGTGCTGCCGATGATCGCCCTAGGCTTCACGGCCGCCCGTGCCACACGCCATCATGGTTTCAGCCAGACGCTCGCCAAACCGCTGTTGCAACGCTCCTTTCGATTCTGGATTTCCGGTCTACTGGCCGCGTCTGTCCTGCAGGTCGACTATATCATTATGGTCCGCGTCCTGGCGGTCCAGGATATCGTAATCTACAGCGTCGCAACGAAGCTCTTTCTTTTGATATTCTTCGTCTACACGGCATTGCTCCAGGCGCTGTGGCCAATCTGCAGCGAAGCGATCGCGCGCAACGACTGGCACAGCGTCTTTGCCAAGACCAAGAACTATATCATATTTGGCATGATGTTCACGTTGCTCGCAGGGGTCGGCGTCGCGCTGACAAATACGCTTATCGTTCGTATCATCGCCCCCGGTCTGCGTACACCAATCCCCCTCGTCGTGATCGGCCTTCTTACGCTTTATGTCATGGTGAGGGTATGGACGGACACCTTCGCGATGGTTTTGCAAAGTATGAACGATCTTTTACTGCTATGGATAGTCGCACCTGTCCAATCGCTGCTGAGTATCTCCCTGCAATTTCTCGGGGCACGATATTTCGGTCTCCCGGGAATGATATGCGGCCTTATCGGATGCTTTCTGCTCACGGCGGCATGGGTGCTTCCAGTCCGATGCTGGCTTCATGCACGGCGTTATTCTGTTCTTGCCTAAGGAGGCAACAATGCGTCTTTCCATCTGCGTACCAACCTATAATCGCGCGCCCGAACTTCGCGTGATGCTCGACAGCCTCATGGCGCAGACCGGATACGGCCTAGACGTTGAGATCGTCATCAGCGACAATGCATCCACCGACGATACGCCTACGCTTGTCGCGAGTTACGCCGACCGCGATATCCCGATCGTCTATCATCGTCTCACCGACAATCTCGGTTTCGACCGCAATATTCTCAATGCGGTCGCCTGTGCATCGGGCGACTATTGCTGGCTCTTCGGTAGCGACGATGTCTTGCTCGACACTGGTGCGTTCGCCCGGGTCGAACGCGTTCTTGCCGTATATCCGATGCTTGCCGGCATCAGTCTGGGTTCGGACGGCTACAATCACGATATGACGGAGAGAACCGCGCCGCATAACTATATCGCGACCAACTTTGCAGCCGAGACCCTCCTCAACGGTCGTGGCGAGATCATCAGTTCGGTCGGTCCGTGGTTCGGCTATATGTCGAGCATCGTCGTGCGCCGCGAAGCTTGGGCAAGAGCCGTCGATGCAAGCCCGATCGAGCCTTATCTGAACGGTTATGTTCATACCTATGTGGTCGCCAGATCGCTCGACGAGCAATCGACCTGGGTCTGCGTACCCGACATTCTCGTTGGTTGCCGGCTTGGCAACGACTCGTTCCAGGGACGCGACACCTTCGCGCGAACGCAGCTCGACATGGTCGGTTACGAACGTGCCTTCGGCGACACGCTAGGCCGAGACCATTGGGCGTATCGCAGCGCGATGGCCAAGGTTTCCGCCTTCTATGTCCGAACGCATTTCCTAGGTGCCAAGATCTACGGTGCGGGTAGCCCCTATTGGAAGCAGGCGATCCCGATGTCAGTCTCCTATTACTGGCGCTACCCGACATTCTGGATGAGGACATTTCCGATTGCGATCACGCCACGCCCGCTCATGCTGATGGCACAGGCAATTTTTCGGCGAACGTTGAAGCGCCGGGGTATCAAGGCGTTCGCTTGACGGCATTTGGGGTTGGAGTACCTATCGCCCCCTTGCCGAGACGTGATCCGGCACTGACGAAGCCGTGACGGCCGTAGAGACTGGTCGGTCGTCGAGGCTGGTCGGCGCCATGCCTCGAAGTGTCGACCGCAATAACGCACCACCGCTGGCATGCGTTCAGCGATCCCCCTTAGCCGTTTTACGGCACCGCATTAAAGGATACGCCGCTGTATATGGCGACGGGCCTGGAACCCCGACGTTCTCGAACGCGATCGCGCACTCAAGCGGGATTTCAACAGCGATCGATATTCCCGTTATGTAAGCCTGATCGACCTGTTCTGCACGTCGTACGGTTGCATGACCTAGTATAGGCGACGACGGGCGCCTGGGCATTACGACGTTCGACTCCGGCCATGTCACGGTGCCGGCGTCGGACATGATCGCCCGTCGGGTACTGGTTCCCACGATCACTCGCTGATCTGGGGTCGCTGATCTGGCTCCACTGACTTCGTACCGGCGACCGGGAACAGCGCGGCATGCATCCCAGCGGACAGTCGTGCGTTGCCAATACATGACCATGGAGAGATTATGACCAACTATCATGTACTCGTCGAAGGCAGTGACAAAAGCTTTTCGCACGCGTTCGACGGCGAACCGCAGATCAATCTCACCTTCGAGAATGAGGGTGTAGTGTACCGGGTCACGACGCGCGCGCATGACGAAGAGAGCGACACGCCCACCATCCACGCCAAGATCATGTAAACCGATCGAACCGGACTACCCTCAGCATAACATTGTCGATCTGTAGACATGACTACAGATCGACACAGCGAGGCAAGCAAGTCGTGGTTACGCCGGCCACCTCGTCGATCACGCTATTCAGATCGGTTTGCGATACCGCACCGAGCGCGACAATACGATCGACGTCGGGTACGTAGCGCGACCGCTGGCCGTTGCCGGCAGCGCCGCGGACGACGACATCGCGTTGCGGCGACAGACGGTCGCGGATGCGTTCCGCCAACGCACGGATCGTCACGGGGTCGTCGGACCCGATATTATAAGCACCGCCAGGTTTGCCTGCTGTCAATGCGGTGACCAGCGCATGCGCCATGTCGTTCCCACCGAGATACGAGCGTATGGCCAAACCGTCACCGGCCACTTCGATTGGCCTGTCGTCATCCGCCAGCGCATCGCGCACGAAGCTGCCCAGCGCATAGCGGTCGTCGCGTGGCATGTGGACGCTGCCAAACGCGAACAGTCGGGCGATGACGGTAGCGAGGCCCTGCTCGTGACAAGCGATGGTGCACAGTTGCTCGGCCACGCGTTTGGCCTGCCCGTAGGTCGAGCCCGCCAGTAACGGATCGGGTGCGCCGCCATAGTCCTCGTTCAGCGTGGCCATCGACGCCGGTTGCGGGCCATAGACCGCGCCCGAACTAACGAGCAGGAACCGCCCTGCCCGCGCCTGTACTGCGGCATCGAGCAAGATCCGCGTACCGCCAACGATCTGGTCGATCCAGGCGGCATGTCCGGTCCCAAGGTGCGTATCGGCTGCGGCGTGGATCACGTCGGTCGTGCCCACGGGCAAGGGCGGCAGCGCGCTGAGGTTGCCCTCGACTAAGTCGAGCCACGGCCGTTGCGCCTGCGCCGGATGGCGGTCGGCAAAGGCCTTCGCATCGCGCGTCAAGACGGTGACGCGCAGCCCGGCATGCGCGGCGTCGCAGCGATCGAGATAGTCGAGTAGCGTGCGGCCGACCGCCCCCGTCCCCCCGGTCAGGAAGACGTGCCGGCCGCCAAGATCGTGGGCGTGCGGACCGCGCCAGTCGCTAGCCTGCGTCATAGGCCCTGACCTGGGCCGTCACGGTTTCGAGATCCAGACCGTGCTCGCGCAGCAGATACTCATAGGATCCGCAATGCTCCGAAAAACGATCCTGCACACCAATCCGCAGGACGTGAAGCGGATGGATTGCCGAAACTTCCTCAGTAACGAGCGATCCGAAGCCGCCCATCACCGAATGTTCCTCCATCGTCACCAACCGTCCGGCCGACCGACAGATCGTCGCCAGCGTCTCGGTATCGAACGGCTTGATTGACGGCGCGCTCCACAGCCCGACACCCTCGATCCGGTCGGCGACGGCGAGCGCGGTGGTGGCGATCGGACCGGTCGCGAGGATGACCGTGCCGCCATCGCGCCCCGGCCGCAGGCATTGTAGCCGTGCCGTATCGATCGTCGTCCCGTCCGCGTGGATGTCGCCCCGGTCGGCCTTGCCCATCCGCAAATAGACCGAGAGCCTGGCCCCATGCGCATGATCCATCGCAGCGCTGAGTTCGTGACGATCCGCAGGCGACAGCACCATCATCCCAGGCACCGCCCGGATACAGGCTATGTCCTCAAGCGCCTGATGGCTGGTCCCCAGCGTGCTGTAGACGAACCCTGCCCCATCACCGCAGAAGACCACCGGCAGATTGTCATGCGCCACGTCGAGCTTGATCTGCTCAAGCACCCGGACGGGCACGAACGCGCTCAGCCCGTAGACGAACGGATGAAAGCCCATGCGGGCAAGGCCGGCCGCCATGCCGACCATGTTCTGCTCGGCGATGCCAGCATTGATGTAGCGATCAGGATGCGCCGCGCGAAACGTATCGAACAAGGCGTAGCCATGATCGCCGGTCAGCAACAGGACGCGCGGATCGGCGTCGGCAAGGCGAACCAAGCTGTTGGAGAAAGCGTCCCTCACCGTGCCTCCTCCAGCGCCGCGATCGCGGCTTGGTAGGTCTGGTCGGTCAGCCGCGTGTAATGCCAGATATTGTCATTTTCCATGAACGGCACGCCATATCCCTTGATCGTCTTGGCGATGATCGCCTTTGGTCGTCCCGACCCGTTGCCGAGCAGAGACGTCACCGCATCGTCGATCGCGGCTTCGTCATGGCCGTCGATCGTCACCGCATCGAAACCGAACGCGGCGAACTTGGTCGCCAAGTCGCCGAGCGCGATGATCTCGTCGGTCCGGCCCATCGCCTGGAAGCCGTTCTCGTCGATGATGACCACCAGATTGTCGAGCTTATGCTGCGGCGCGAACAGCATCGCTTCCCAGTTCGGCCCCTCGTTCATCTCGCCGTCGCCAACGATGCAGAACACACGCTGGTTACTGCCGTTGCGGCGTGCGCCGAGTGCCATGCCGACCGCGATCGACAAACCGTGGCCGAGCGAGCCGGACGTGACCTCCAGCCCGGGCACGCGAGAATCGGACAGGCCCTTGAGCGTCGATCCGTCCGCGAAATAGCCGGAAACGGCCGCATCGTCGATCCAGCCGATCTCACGCATACAGGCATATTGCGCCATCACGCCATGCCCCTTGCTAAGGACCAGCATGTCGCGACCGGGGGATGCCGGATCGGTCGGGGAGAACTGCAGATGGTTTCGATACAGGACCGCCAGCAGCTCGATAATCGAGAAGGCACAGCCGATGTGCACGGTCTGCCCTGCATAGGCCATGTCGAGCACAGTCCGGCGCAGCCGAGCCGGCGCGAACGGAAAATTGGTTTTGGTCGGGTCAGGCACAGCCTGCATTATCGGTTCCTTCGATAGGACATACTGCATGGCGTGGTTCTGCAGCCATCAGGATCTGCGATACGCGTTACCGGGTGCCGGCGGACGCCCGCAAGCCGTTTTCCATCAATCCCCGATCGGGCTTTCGCCATGCTTGCGCAGGACGTCGTTGAACGATTCCGCCATCAGCGCCTGAAGGCTCCTGCCCTGCCGCCTTGCCAGCGTATGCATCGCGAACGACATTTCGGGAGTGAAGAACCCGGCGATCTGCTTGCGGCCCTGGCGACTGGCCGGGCCGGATGCCGGCTTGGTTTCCGCAACCGGAGCAGCGGACTCGAGCGGTTTACGATCGCGCAGATTAGCGAACGAGGGCTTGCGGCTCATGCGGAGACTTTCGCTTTACAAGACTTTGTCGATGCGTCGACTTGTCGACAGGTCCAGGTGTAGAGGCTGCGGATATCATCCGCGGCCTTGCCACCGGGTTCGAATTCCATGACCGTCCGGCCCTCGGCGCTGGCGTGGCGGAAGGCCGCACGGTCGGGAATCTGGATCGGGCAGGCTGGCGTGCCCAAGCCGGCGACTAGATCGCCCGCCTCTTGATAGATGCGCGGCGCGTTGGGCGACCCTGCGGTAAAAACCACGAACGCCGGTTTGCGCAGCAGCTGGACCAGTTTGGCAGTGGTCCGGATCGCCGACAGGTCGAACGCGCTTGGTCGGCATGGGATCAGCACCAGATCGGCGATCTCGACCGCGGCGCGCGCGGCGCTGTCGGCATGCGGGGGCGTGTCGATGACGATGAACTCGGCCCCCTGCCCGCGCGCCTGCTCGACCTTAGCGCAGAGCCGTGGCGGCGGGCTGTCGATTACCTCGGGGGGGGCATCCTGCCGCCAAGCGGCCCATTGGCTGGCAGTCGCCTGTGGATCGGTGTCGAAGATCAGCGCGATACGCCCTGCATCCTGCGCCGCAGCGGCGAGGTGGAGCGCGAGCGTGGTCTTGCCCGCCCCGCCCTTTTGGCTGATGATCGCAATCGTCGGCATGTCGTACTCCCTACATGTCTACATGCCGATGGATCAACACCAAAGGCAAGCTTTTCCTCGTTCTGCATTGAGATCGTATCTTTACCTTAGCTGATACTCACGCTGGACCAATCGAGCGTTGCGAACATCCGTACAACGTCAACCGCTTGCTCCAGCTAGGGAGCACGTGTCGGCGTTAGCCGGCACTCCAGGAGTCTCTCATTTTGGTACGTGTGTTTGGTCAACCGTCCTTTCGGGTTCGTTTGGCTGATTGAGGTGATCGATCAGATTGGTTCATTTTCATGTTATCTCAAACTAGTTTTGGAGCGGTTGAGTATGGTTATGAGACTCACGCTCAAGTCGATCTATACCTGCACCAAGCTTAGCGAGAGCCTTGCCCAATTGCCCCCCGACCGTGACGACTGCGAGATCGCGGCACGACAGTCCTGCAATCATGCCGGTCACCGCATCGCGCTGGTCCGCCGCGTACTGCATGGCATCGTCGGGCACCGGTGCCGGTCGCATCCAACGCGGCAGATAGGCCAAGACGCGCTGCGGCAGCGTCGGGCGGTAGACATTCGAGGTCTGCTTGTAGCGTGGCCCCGCCCCCTCGGCCGCGACGCGCTTGAACCGGCGCTGCCGGACGAGAAAGCCGATGTTCTCGAGGATAAGGAGAGCACGCGCGACGGTCGCGCGGCCCAGGCCGGTCACTTCGGACAGGTGGTCGTAGCTCGGAAACACGCGGCCGCGGTTGAGCCGGGCGAGCGTCAGCAGCTCTTCGTAGATACGCACTGCGCCCGCCGTCAGCGTCGCGATCGTGCGTTCGGCGTTGGTGAGCGCACGCGTACCGGCCCGCGCCTCGCGGCGGAGCCGGCGCCCGGCGTCCAGCGTCCGCCGGGCGATCCGCAGCAATGCGTCGGTTTCGCCTTTGGCGGGAACCGCGAAGAACATCTCCTCGAACGTCCCCGCCTCGATGCTGTCGCGCAGCACCGGCGCACCGGTGCGGTGCGGTGCGCCCGATCGCGCGGGTTTGCGTCCGCGCGCGAACCCGCCAAGCGCCTGTGTGGCGGCCTGACCGAGGGTGATAGCCGTCATCTTCCGTCCCCTATCGGGGCTGGGACCAGAACAAAAAAAGAGCGTGGCGCGAAACGCGCATCCTTGAACCAAGGTTCGTCGGGGTCTATCTGGAAAGGGCGCGGTGTTTTTCAGCCCGGGGCTACGTTTGGCGACGTTGCTCCATCAAAACCTTGGGATGCCCGGCCTTCGTGCCGGGCTTTTCTTTAGGGGGTCACAGCCGCTCCATCTTCATTAGCGTCGACATCGATGCCGACCCTGCAGGATTTTGCAGTTAATGCCGTGCGACGGAAGCCCTTGCGGTTCGTGCTTTCGAGTATCAATTCAGAAAAAGTTCGTGCTTTCGAGTATAAATTGGTCGAAAAGTTCGTGCTTTCGAGTATCAATTCAGAAAAAGTTCGTGCTTTCGAGTATTAATTTACCTGGAAAGTTCATGCTTTCGAGTATCATTTAAACGCATGGTCCGAGTCGGTCGCGGGTGATTCGCCCGAGCCCGAAATCTCTGAGTTTGAAGCCGCCGAATCCAATGGCTCCGCAGTCGATGACCGAGGGTCGGGCGATGGAGGAGAGTCGGGCAAGGGCTCAGAAGACAGCGCAGGCGCCAGCGCGATCGGGCGCCGGGTGATCATCACGCGCACCGGATTGGCCTTACGACCGCGCCGCCCGGGTTCTTCCGGCTCGACCGCCGTGTCGACGAGCTCAAGATGATAGTCTGGGATCGTGTCGGTGCCGGCTATCTGCTTCAGCGCCGCCCTAAAATTGGCCAGTGGGTTCTGGTAGCCGATCTGTAGCCGGAAAGTCGGCAGGTCAATCTCGAAGCCGTCGCCATCGCCGGTCGACCGCGCGACTTCGTAGATCCGTCGTTCGATCGGCCCGAGCTGGAAATACGCGATCGCATAGTCGAGCACGTGGCGGTCGAGCAAAATCGCACGGAATAGCCAGTCGCACAGCCGTACCTTGATCGCCTTGAGCCGGCGCTCGCCGCTGCGTGTCTTGGAATAATGCAGCTTGGCCTCGGACAGCCACGAGAAGAAGCCCTCCTCGCCCTCGCCGCCCGCCTCGATATTGGTCTTGATCTGCGTGCCTTGGAGCCGTTCCAGCGCCTCCGACAGCCGTCCATAGGAGCGCGCGCTGTGATTGCTGCCGGTGACGCTAAACAGGTCATGCGCGGTGAAGACGAAATCCTGCGCGACCTCGTCGCCCGCCTCGAGCTTGGCCGCCATCAGGCTCGCGATATAGAGCACGATCTCCTTGTCGTAGATCGTTGCAACACCGCTCGCCGACGGCCGCACCTCGATCGTCACCGTGTCGGTCCTGTAACTAAGCGGCTTCATCCAGGCGTTCTTGCTGAGCGCGAAGAACGGGAACGCCATCAGCGAGCGCTCGCCACGAATCTCGCCGTGCAGCGGGCTGTCGAGCAGGAACAGCTCGCCTTGGGGAACCTTTGCCGGAGTCTTGCCGGGGGATTTGGTGGACGTCTTGGCGGGCATTTTCGGACCGGTCGCCTTCGAGGCGATCCGGGCCGGCGCTTCGCGTGGGGGGGCACCTGCCACATCCGCCTTGCGGGTCGCCCGGATCGCGGGAGACGCGTCGCCCTGGTCTGGGGAAGCGAGCTTTGCGGGGGAGGGGGCGGCGGGCAGGACAGGGGACGAGCGGGTCATTCCCTATTCATACTCGAAAGCACGAACTTTTGGCATCCCGCCGTCCTGCACAAGGCGAAACACGCCTGCATCGACCTCCGAGTTCGTGCTTTCGAGTATGAATTCATAAGGATTTTGACCCGCTACCAGGCGGCTGCATCACGTCTTCACGTCGACATCCATACATCTTGATATCGTACGCGTGCCTTTAGGGTCGAGCTTTTCCGGCCGGCCCTCGATCCTTACCTCCGCGGGGCGCGGTGCTCGATCGCCCGGAGGATCGCCGCCCCGTATGGCGATCTAGCGAGGCCTGCCGCCAGGTTCAGTGCCTGATTGGCACTGATCAACCCCTGATGATAGGCGATCTCCTCCAGGCACGCGATCTGGATGCCCTGCCGGCGCTGGATCGTCTGGACGAATTCGGACGCCTTCAGCAGCGAATCATGCGTCCCCGTGTCGAGCTAGGTATAGCTGCGGCCCATCTGCTCGACATGGAGGTCGCCCGTGTCGAGGTAGCAGTGCGCGAGATCCGTGATCTACAGTTCGCCCCGCGCCGACGGAGTCAGCCCCGCCGCCAAATCGCAGACCCGGCGATCGCGTGCCACTCGAGATCGGACCGAAATCGGCTCATAATCGATACGCCGAACCTGACTGGCTTGGCGCTTACCTACCCGTTGGACGCACCCGTCTGCGACGTCTGGTTCGTTACGTGCGGTTCACGGGACTGTTAGGTTCGTACGTGTATGTGGTTCACAGGACTATACAGGCCGCCCACTGCTATCTTCTGGCAGCGTAACGGTCTATCGCGCTGACTTAATTCATTTCGGTAGTATTCCGAGGGCGTAATGAAATTGGAAGTGGACCGGTTGAACACCCAACGTTCGCAAGAGGCATCGTTCGCGACGCCATCCGCAGGTCGCCAGTTTTGGCGACCGCGCGCGACGACACTGCGGATGCGGATGGTGGTCGGACTGTTGGCGTTCGATCTGCTATGCATCGTGCTGAGCTTCGGGCTTGCGGCGACCGTCCGCGATCACGTCCTGGGCGCGTCCAACTGGGCGTTCGTGCTCGTCGTCGTGCTACCGATCTATATCGTTGCCGCGGTCAATGCGCATGCCTATGCCGCGGGCAACGTGCAGGACCCGTTCCGCGCAATCGCCAAGGGCCTGCAGGCGTTCGCTATCGCGATCTGCGCGGTCATCTTCGCGGCCTTCGCGCTGAAGACGACCGATACCTTCCCACGTCTCGTAGTCTCGATCGGGTCGGTCTTCACGGTCGTCACACTGTCGATCGGCCGCTATGTCTTTGCCCGCCACATGGACCAGATCATCGGCGGCAATCCGTTCAGCGTCGTGCTGTTGCGTGATGGAAACTCACCGGTTCCCCCCGGTATCTTCTCGATCGTGATCGCGGCGGATGCAGCGTTCGATCCCGACAGCCACGATCCGGTGATGTACGACCGGCTGGCGACGTCGCTCGAACATGCCGATCGCGTCATCGTCGCCTGTGCGCCCGAACGTCGCGTAGCTTGGGCGCATGCGTTGAAGGGGGCCAATATTCAGGGCGAGATCTTCGTCCCCGAACTCGATACGCTGGCGCCGCTGGGCATGGCCAGCTTCGGCGATACGCCGACACTGATCATCGCCAACGGTCCGCTCGGGCTGGTCGACCGGAGCGTCAAGCGTGCGTTCGATGTCGCCTTGGCGGGGGCCGCGCTGATCGCGTTGCTGCCGATGTTCGCGATCGTCGCACTCCTAATAAAGCGCGATTCCGCAGGCCCCGTCTTCTTCACGCAGACGCGTATCGGCCGCGGCAACCAGATGTTCCGGATGAAGAAGTTTCGCAGTATGCGGGTCGATAGTGCCGATGGCGCCGGGGATCGCTCGACCGCACGCGATGACGACCGCGTCACGCGCGTCGGCCGTTTCATCCGGCGCACCAGCCTCGACGAACTGCCGCAGCTGCTCAACGTCTTGGGGGGCGACATGAGCATCGTCGGGCCGCGCCCACATGCGCTAGGTTCGCGCGCGGCCGACAAGCTGTTCTGGGAGGTAGATCATCGCTATTGGCACCGCCATGCCGCCAAGCCCGGGCTGACCGGCTTGGCACAGGTCCGGGGCTATCGCGGTGCGACCCTGGTCGAGGCTGATCTGCAGAACCGGCTGCGGGCCGATCTTGAATATATCGAGAATTGGTCGATCTGGCGTGATTTGAAGATCATCGTGATGACGTTCCGGGTGCTGCTGCATCGAAATGCGTTCTAGCCCAGATACGGGCTCGCTCGCCACCACGGTTTTCAGCGTCATACATGTCGACATATCGACACATCAGATCATTACGCGCTCGACCTCGTCGAGTGACACGTCGTCGTGGCGCCGGTCATAGAGTTGCGTCGTGCGGGTCGAGGCGTGGTTGGCCATCGCGGCCGCGCGTTCGAGTGTACCTCCGTTCTTGAGATACGCGGTAATCCCGGTTGCGCGGAACGAATGATTGCCGATCGCCGTCTCGATCCCCGCCGCAGCTGCGCGGCGACGGACCATTTGAAAGGCGTTAGCCTGGGGCAGGGGAGATTGGCTCAGCACGCTCGTACCGCGTCCGATGGTGCGGAACAGCGGCGCCTTACGATCGCCGCGCAAGTCGCAGTCGTCGAGATAGGCATGGAGATACTCCTCGAGATTGTGATGGCATGGCATCTCGTGCCGCTTGCCGCCCTTTTCGTGGAGCCGTACCCATAAGCGTCGGTTCTGTACAAACACGTCCTCGACGCGCATCGACAAGGCGGCGCCGACCCGCGCGAAACTATAGACCATCAACCCGATAAGCGCGCGGTCGCGCAACCCGATCGGCGTGGTCACGTCGATCGCGTCGATCAGTGCGCGCGCCTCCCTGGGGTCGAGCACCGGCGTCTTACCACGCCGGACGCTGTGCGCCGGGCCGCGGACGGAGATGGCGGGATTATGCGGCACAATCTGGCCCGTGACGAGCCAGTCGAACAGGTGGCGGATCGCGGCGAGGCGCAGCTTGACCGTCGGCACTGCTACGGCGCGCCCGAGCTCCTCGATCCAGGCGGCGACGTGGAGCGGCTCGATCTGCTCGAGCGCGACAACGCCGCGTACCGCGCACCAGTCGAGAAAGTCGCTAACCCCGCGTGCATAGGCACGCCGGGTATGGGCGTTGCGAATCGTTGCCACGAAGAATTCGAGAAATCGACGCTGCGTCTGCGGCTCAGCATCCGCGATCAATACGGGTAGCAGGAGGGTAGGGGAGGGGGCAAAAACCGGGGACAGGATCTGGTTCATAAGCTCCACGCGACAGGGCCATCGAGGCGATGACGCGTACCGTACACGAATGTACGACACCCGAAATATAATATGACGACATATCGACATATCGACATATCGACACGTTAGGCCTGTAAATGAGGAGCGCATGGTGTGAGGCGTCGCATATGCGACGCTAACATTGCTGCCATAAATATTGGGGGATGCATGAAGGTCGGGGAAATGACGTCGCGGGGGCGGCGTGCGCATGTGTGCGTTGCCGTGCGATGCTTGTGGCGGTACTGGCGGCAGGGCCGGCCTTGGCGCAATGTTTGCCCGACCCGACGGTCACCCATGGCACCACGGCCTGCACCGGTACCAACGGGCTGACGGTCGCAACCGCGAATACGCGCATCGTCGTCGCGGGCGGCGTCATCGTGCAGCCGGGCGGCGCAGTGGCCGCAATCACCAGTCGTGCGAGCAGCACCTCCTTCCAAATCAATGGCGGGACGGGAAAGCCGGGACTGTTTGTTACTACCGGCGCCCCGACCACCGTGCCGGGCGATCCCTATGCCGGGGCTTCGGTCGGCTATTGTTTCCTTGGCTCGACCCAGACGAGCTATCCTTCGGCAAGCACGACGGTCGCGGTCGCGGCAGGTGGCACCGTGACCGGCGCGCAAGGCATCCTGATCCGGCGTGATGCCAGCAACACCAATGGCTATATCTCCGCCTCGATCAACAATGCCGGGACGATTTCCGGCCGGGGTCGGTCGATGGCGGCGCCGGCACCGACACGATCCTGGTGTCGGGCGGCAGCACCGCGGCACCGGTCGCGTTCTCCACGATTGCCAACGTCGAGGCGTTCGGCATGACCAGTGGGTATGTGACGATCGCCGGCACAGCCTCGCTGGGTTGTGTCGACATCTCGGGTAGTCGACTTGTCAAGTCGTTGGTTTGCCGGTTGTCGGGGTCGACGGTCCGCGCCGCGCAGATCACAGTACGCTCGGGTGCGACCTTTGGGGCGGCCGGTTCGGTGATCGGCAACATCGCGGTCGCGGGCACGCTGAGCCCTGGCGTGTCGCCCGGCACGATGACGGTCACCGGCAACGTCTCGCTCCTGGGCGGATCGGTGTCGCTGTTCGGGATCGCACCGACCGTTGCCGACAAGCTCGTGATCAACGGCGGACTTTCGATCGCGTCTGGCGCTACGCTGCGGATCGTCGCTGGCGGCGCGATCCGCCCGGGCACCTCGTACGATCTGATCGTCGCAAGCGGCGGGATCGCCGGCACCTACACGACGATCACAAGGCGGCGTCGCTGCTCGGCTTCATCGTCCAGCGTGCCGACCGGATCCAGTTGCTCGGCCAGTGCCTCGGCGATCCGGCGTTCAGCCCGCAGGTCATGCGCAGCGTCGACTACGCCAATGCCGCGATCCAGGTGCAGCCTGTGACCAGCACGCTGTTCGCAGCGCTGCCGTCGCTGCTGACCGCAAACGGCACGTCGAACCGCTGGCGTTCGCGCAGCTGGCACCCAAGGTCTATGGCTCGGCGACGCAGATGGGCGTCGACCAGACGCTGAGCCTGACCGACGTCGCGCGCGGGCCGGGCTTTGTGACCACCGACCGTGAGGACGTCGGCGTGTTCACCTTCGTACAAGGCGTCGCGCAGTAGCACACGCTGGGCGCCGACCGCGACGAAGGTACCGCCAAGGCGCGCAGTAGCAGCTACGGCTTCCTCAGCGGGATCGGCATCGGCAACCGCGACTAGTCAGTCGGCGCGTTTGCGACTATCTCGACAGCCGCCAGCGGATCACGTCGCTCGGGGCGGCGACCAGCACCGACGGCGTCGTCGCCGGCGTGCATGGCCGCTATGCCGTGAGCAACATCCGGATCGGCGCATCGATCCTCTATGATGGCGCGGCGCGCGCAGCCGGAGGCAAGCAGCGCGACCGGGCGCTATGGCCTGCACAACTGGGTGAGCGACGTGTCGGTCGGCTATGCGCTGGCCATGGCGGACGACTGGACGCTGACGCCCAAGGTCGGCCTTACCTATTCCGTACGACGCGCGACCGGGTGAGCAAGGCAGGCGGACTGTTCGCGCTGACCGTCGCGCGCGATCGCCAGGTTACCGGCTTCACCGATGCAGACGTGACGTTCGCGCGCCGCAAGGCGTCCGACGCCGCGTTCCGCCCCTATGTTGGGATCGACGCGCGCACCCGGATCGAGGGCACGCGTGCCGATACGACCGCGGGCTATGCCGGCGTGCCGCTGACGCTGCGCGCGCAGTTGGTCGGTACCGCGTCGGCGGGTGTCGCGTACCGCCTGCCGAGCGCGTCAAACTGTTCTCGACGGTCGAGGCGCAGACCGGTCGGGACGACCACCGCGAGAACATCGCAACCGGCGTGCGGTTGTAATCATACTCATTAGAGTCGACATGCCTGCATGTCGACTCTAATTGTTTTTAAATGTGAGGTGCACGCGGTCTGTCGTCGCGCGCGAGGCAGATCGCAAGGCAGCCGAAGATCAGCATGACGAACTGGGCGAAGTGCAGCATCCCGTCGAACAGACTCATCGACAGTAGGCAATCCAGCATCAGGATGACGGGCAACAGCCCGCGGTGACGGCGCGCGATACAGTGCGCATGCCACGTCGCCCCCAGCAGCAGCGCCAGCGCCGGGATCGTCGGGATCAGCCCCCAGTTCAGTAGGAACTGCACCACCGCGTTATGCGGCTGGACGTGATAAAAGCCATCCAGCGAGACCAGCCACCAACTCGAGCCTGCGCCCGATCCTAACAGCGGATACTCGGCCGCCACGTGGAGCGCCCTGGCCCATAGCGTCAGTCGCCCCGATGTCGCGGCATCCGTCGAAGTCGCGCCCGCCCACCGGAAAAAGGTAAACGGCCCGTTGCCATAGGGGGGCAGCAGCAGCGCGATCGCACCGGCCGCGACAAGGTAGAAGGGCAGCCGCGTCCAGACCGTGCGCGACGCTGGACGGCCAGCGAGGAACCAGGCCGTCACCATGCTGATCCCCCATCCCATCAGCGCGGCACGCGTCGCCGTCCAGACCGTCAGGCCGAATGCCAGAGCCAGCATGGCGTAGAGCGCGGTCGGGTGTTCTGTGCTTGAAGTCCGTGCGGTCCGCCCGGCGTTCCGGGCCGCGGCGTCGCGTTGCCAAGCGATCCCGGTCAGCAAGGCCAGAACCGCGCCGCACCAGGATCCGAACAGGCGGCTCGATATGAAGCCGGGTATCGCAGAGCCGAGATCAATGCCGCCCCCCCGGCCGAAATCCGAAGCCTGCCCTAACAACGCGGTCGACACCGCGGCGAAATGCACGACAGTGAGCGCCGTCATCCCGAAGAGCCCGGCGACGAAGCCGCCGGCGATGGCGTTCGTGTCGATCTCGCGTACCGAAGACGCCAGATGGTAGAGGCTGGCGGCAAACAGCAGATGCACGATCCACCCCAGACACAGCCCCAGCGAGAACGGCACCATCTGCGAGGCGACCGCCGAACTGATCCAGAAGGTCGCGAGAAAGAACAGCAACGCGGTCCTGGCCCAATGCGGCAGCCCCCGGACGATACGCGCCAGATCGAGCCCGTGACGGCGCGCATACAATACGACCGTGATTTCGCCCGCGAGATAGACCAGGCCAAGCTGGCGCATGCTCTCCAACCCCGACGATGCGAGCGCGACATGATAGGTCCGGAACAGCACCGCCGCGATCAACGGCAGGATGAAACCGGCGACCAGCCCTGTCCATCGACCGAACTCGAACGTGGCGATCCGGATGCCGAGCCGGGCCGGGATAGCGGATGAGGTCATGGCCCGATCGATACCGAACTTTGGTTAACGACCTTTGTGCTGTGCGTGCGGATTATACGGCATCGGCAAATTTCGGACGATCAGCGTCTTCACAATCACATTTAAGTGATAAAGGACATTATCATATGTAGAGAGGCAGGGAAGAGCGTTGGCATCCAGATTGAACAGCTTTCAATCATTTATTGAAATGTACGCCACTAAGGCGTACATAACGCGGAGGTTGAATGAGGTGTGCCGTGCTAGGCTTTCAAGATCAGGTCAGCGCCGTTGAGGAGCGTAGCAGCGAGCGGATGAACTTCCGCACCAAGCCGCGCATCAAGCAGGCCATCCAGCAGGCTGCAGCACTTTCGGGTGTGGACGATTCCGTCTTCACCATGAACGCTGCCTATCGCTCCGCGATGGAGACGATCGCGGCGCACGAGCGCACCAGCTTGCTGCCGGTTGACCATGCCAGCTTCTTTGCCGCGCTCGATACGCCGCCAGCACCCACCGATCGGCTGCGGACCGCCTTCGCGCGCCATCGCGAGACGATCACCAGCCGGTGACTGCGCTCGAAGACGCAAAGCCTATCGTCATAGAGCCGCTCGATCCTACCAAGCACGATCGAACGGCTTTCTCTTGTGGTATTGAGCAGGTCGACAACTTTTTCCGCCGCACTGCCAACAAGCTCACCATGGCGGGCAACGTCCGCACGTTCGTGATGGTCGGCCCCAAGGACGAGCTGATCGGCTTCTACGCCACCAACGCCCATGCTATCGACTATACCGAACTGCCTGAGCGGTTCGCCCGCACCCGCCCTTCCCATGGCAGCATCCCGGCGGCCTATGTCTCGATGATCGGGGTCGATAGCCGGTTCCAGGGGCGGGGCTATGGTAGCGATCTGCTAGTGGATTGTCTCGCGCGCTTGGCTGGCGCCGCTGACGCGTTGGGGATTGCCGTCGTTATGCTCGACGTGCTCGACTGTGGTGATCCCGAAAAGGTAGCGCGACGCCTGACGCTCTACATCAGCTATGGCTTCGAACCGCTGCCGTCGAACGGCTTGCGGTTGTTCTTATCCATAGCCACGGTTCGGGCGCTCGCCGCATAACAACCGTACACACGTCAAGCTCACGATTGTTTTATATTTACCATGATATGATCCGCATCTTGTATCGCGTCGGAATGTGCGTTTAGGGCGATTGTCGGTGCGCCCCGTGCCACCCCGGGGGAGCAATTTTGACAAAGTACACAATAAGTGTCTCTGATGGCACGCAAAAAACTACGCGCACGCTCCAGGGAAGCGATCGACTGGAGATTAGTCGTTCGGCGATTTTGAGCGTTAATGGAACGGCAATCAAATGGGCTGCGCCGATCACGGATATTCGCATCGATAACCAGGGTATTATCGAATCTTCAGCGAAGAGTGGTCGCGCTATCGATTTAAATACTCAGAATTTCGATGTCGTCCGGCTGACGATCAATAACCTTGAGGGTGGTATCATCCGCTCGTCCAACGATGCTTTCCGGATCAGCACACCGCTGACAAATGCGTCCATTTACCTGAACAATGCCGGCAGGATCACCTCTACCACTGACGGCCAGGCTATCGACTTTGATTCGATTACCGCTCGACCGACATCTGGTGGTGGCATCGTCATATCCAATCTTGCATCGGGTGTAATCGAAGCGATTGGGGCGGATGCCATTCGTCCGGGTAACGGCACGGTCATTCACAATGCCGGGAGGATCGTATCCGGTGGAATTATCGGTGACAAGAACGATGCCGTCGACTGGCAAGGCAAATCGGGCGAAGTCAACAATCTCGCGGGCGGCGTAATTTCGGGCCAGCGCCACGGCATCACTAGCGATGTTTATGTGACTGTGTTCAACGACGCGGGCGCATCGATTACCGGCCGCAACGGTTCCGGCGTTGGATCGGACGGAGGCGGCATGGTGATAAACTATGGTCGCATTACCGGTAACTACGTGGGCGTAGGGAGTGGTGATGGTGACGGTGTCGATATCGATGGATACGGCCACGTCGACAATTACGGGATAATCGAAGGAATCGCCGCAGGAGGAGCGGATAATGGCGCAGAAGGCGTCTTGGTTACGGGCGGCGGGGTAATCAATAACTATGCCGGGGCAGTCATCACCGGAGTGGTACGCGGTGTGACGGTCGGCCTTGGTACCGTTGTCAATAACTATGCATCTATCACCGCTACCGGCCTTGATACTACTGATGCGTCAGATGGCATCGGCGGCTTTGGCGGAATGACCGTCAACAATTTCTTAGGTGGTACGATATCCGGCAATATGCGCGGCATATTTGCCGGAGGTGGGCTTATGCTTAGTAACGCAGGTCAAATCTACGGTGGAGACCAAGGCGTACTTTTGCTTGGTACAGATGTAAATGAAATCACCAACAGCGGCATCATTCAAGCCAAGTTCTCTGCGGTTCAAGCGCAAGGTGGTACCAACTCGATCGTGAACTCAGGAACGCTATATGCCGATCGGTTTGGCATTCTTCTCGAGGGCGGCGGCAATACGATCGATCTGAAGGCAGGCTCCGTGACGCGTGGAACTGATGCCGCAATCTATGCCCTTGGCATCTCCGACAATACCATCTTCAATGCAGGAGAGATCGATGGCACGATCTACCTGAACGATGGTATCGACAAAGTCACAAACAACGGGCTTATCAAAGGTACGATCCTTCTTCGCGGCGGCGACGATATCTACACCCTTGGCACCGACGGCCTCGCGCTCGGCACCGTCGACGGCGGTGCCGGGCGCGATACGCTCGACGTGTCGGCACTGGCCAAAGGTGTGCACGTGATGCTCGACGGCGTCACCACCGGTACGCCAGACGTTCTATATGCGCTCAGTATCGAAGCCGTCCTCGGCAGCGGGTACGATGACGTCTATGCCCTTGGTGCCGCCAGTCTTGCGCTCGGTATCATCAACGGCGGTGCCGGACGCGATACGCTCGACCTGTCGGCGCTGAGCATAGGTGCCCATGTCGTGCTCGACGGTGCCTCCACCGGCATCGCGGGCACACTGACCACACTCAACGTCGAAACCATCCTCGGCAGCAGCTTCAACGACATCTATGCCCTTGGCGCCGCCAGACTTGCACTTGGTGTCATCGACGGTGGTGCCGGACGCGATACGCTCGACCTGTCGGCATTGACCAAAGGCGCGCATGTCGTGCTCGACGGCGCCACCACCGGCACGCCGGACGCGCTTACCGCATTCAACGTCGAAACCATCGTCGGCAGCAACTATGACGACATCTATACTCTTGGTGGCGCCAACCTTACGCTTGGTAATATCGACGGTGGTGCCGGACGCGATACGCTCGACCTGTCGGCGTTGACGTATGGTGCGCACCTGGTGCTCGACGGCGTTATCATCGGCATGCCGGACGTACCGACAGCACTCAATGTCGAAACTGTCCTCGGCAGCAGCTTCGACGACACCTATATCCTTAGTGCCGCCAGCCTCGCGCTAGGAATCATCGACGGTCGTGCAGGACGCGATACGCTTGACCTGTCGGCATTGATCAAAGGCGCGCATGTCGTGCTCGGTGGCGCCACCACCGGCACGCCGGACGCGCTCACCGCACTCAGTGTCGAAACCGTCCTCGGCAGCAGCTATGACGATATTTATACCCTTGGTGCCGCCAGCCTTGCGCTAGGCATCATCGACGGTGGTACAGGTCGCGATACGCTCGACCTGTCGGCACTGAGCAGCGGCGCGCACGTGGTGCTCGACGGAGCCGCCACTGGCACGGCCGACGCCATGACCGCGCTCAGCGTGGAAACGGTCCTCGGCAGTAGCTATGACGATACCTATGCCCTCGGCGCTGCCAGCCTCGGGCTCGGCATCGTCGATGGCGGTGCCGGACGCGATGCCCTGGATCTGTCGGCGCTGACCCGCGGCGCGCATGTGGTCCTCGACGGCCCTGCCACCGGCACACCGGACACGCTGACCGCGCTCAATATTGAAACCATCCGCGGCAGCGACTACGACGATATCTACACGCTCGATGCAGCAAGCGCATCGGTCGGGATTGTCGACGGTGCTGCCGGACGCGATACGCTCGACCTGTCGGCATTGACCAAAGGTACGCACGTGGTGTTGGACGGCGCCACCTCCGGTACACCGGACGCGCTGACCGCACTGAATGTCGAAACCGTTCTCGGCAGCAGCTACGACGACATCTATGCCTTAGGTGCGACCAGTCTGGCGCTTGGCGTCATCGATGGCCGAGGCGGACACGATACGCTCGACCTGTCGGCGCTGACCAAGGGCGCGCACGTCATGCTCGACGGCGCCGCCTCCGGCGCGCCTGACATATTGACTGCGCTCAATGTCGAATCCATCCTCGGTAGCAGTTACGACGACACCTACACCCTCAGCGTCGCCAGCCTCGCACTTGGTATCATGGACGGCGGCACCGGACGAGATACGCTCGACCTGTCGGCGCTAACGCGGGGTGTTCACGCTTACGCGGACTCGCAAGCCTCGCACGAACCAGGCGCCATCGTCGCCCCGAACTTCGAAACTATTGTCGGCACCAAATATGATGACGTCTTCGCCATGACAAGCAACCGATCCGGTATGCTTATTGAGGGAGGCGGAGGAAATGATATTTTTCTCGGCGGCCGTGGCAACGACATATTCCATGGCGGAGCAGGATTAGACCAGGCGGTCTATAGCAAGTTCTTCAAGGATACTGCCGCCTTATCGGTGAATAACGAAATTACCATCACCAGCTCTTACGGATCTGATAAATATTTCGAGACCGAGCATGTCAATTTCAAGGACGGATATTTCACCGGGGACATAGATGACGCGGCAGCTCGCGTTGCCCGTGTTTACTTAGGCGTTCTCAACCGAACTCCAGATGCGATCGAGTTGCGGCTTGGTGTACGGAGCCTGGAAGGGGGGGGCGCAGGCGACACAATCGTCAGCCGACTAAGTACGGATCATGACACGCTCGGATTATACAGCGCTATGTCGAATCAAGACTTCGTTGAAAAATTATACAGCAGATTTTTCCTCGTGATTGGGGAAGACATGCAAGACAGCTATCTCCATCGCCTTGATTCGGGAGATTCCAGAAGCTCCGTAGCGTCACAGTTTTTTGACAGTGCAGACTTTAAGGGTCTTACCGCAACTATTACCGAATCGGGATCTTTTATTGCTAATGACGCTGCAAGGATGATATATTCTTTCTATCATGCCGCATTCGGCCGTCTCCCAGAAAGTGGAGGATTTGAGTTCTGGACTGGCAAACTGGAGCGCGGTGAATTGACGTATCGCCAAGTCTCGGATGCCTTCACGGCGTCTGCCGAATGGAAGGGTCACGTTGCGGGTCTCAACAGCGGTGAGCTGGTTGAGTTTGTATATACTAACGTACTCGGACGGCACAGTGATGAAGGCGGACACGCTTTTTGGACATCGGCAGTCGACAACGGCCTGTCCGAGGCAGCCCTCATGCGGGGATTTGCCAATTCGGCTGAACATCAACAGATCATGACCGGAATCATGCACGACGGCATGGTCTTCAAGACCAACGATTTTGAATCCATGCTTGTGCCACATATTGCGTAGGTCGGAGGTAGATCGGTCTTATACCTATGACAGCGTGCGTGGTCGTGGCGTTCCCGTGACGAACTTGTCCCATACGACCTCCCTCCATTTTCAACGAAAGGATCGCAGCATCAAACCATGGGATCAAACACCTAAACGCACATTACCGTTTTAATCGATGATGCTGACGTTGAGGGGAAAGCGACGGTTTCATGGACTTTCAACGATGCTGATGCGGAGCCGAGCGCTTTATCGACGCCGGCGGACTGCGCAGGGTTCGGCTGGGCCAGCGAGGCCCCAGCAGCGGCATCTGCCTGATGCCGAAAATCCAGGTAGGGCGATTATGCCCACGCCCATTCCTATTATTCGGCCGGACGGGATGGCGCTTCCGATCAAGGTGCATCTGGCCGCTCCCTTTCGGTCTACATTTTCCTCATTATCGTGCCCGGTTTATATGCCTTGGCCTGTCCGATGATTGCCGGTCTTATCGCACTTCTTGGCGCCACGGCTTTATTCCCTGACGATCAAGTTCGGTCCGGATCATTCGTATTTTTCCAGACGGTGTAATTGTCCGCAATAGCATCAGTGTTTCAATCTGAACGACGTTGGGCATTGCCGGCTCAGCCTGCATCGGAGCATCTGCATTATTGCCGGTATCTGCGGGCTGATCGCGCAGCTTATCGAGCGTCTCGCGCGGATGCTCGCAAGCTCCTCGCGCATAAGGTCCGCACTCGCCAGCCGATCACGCAGATAGGTGCTGATCGGAATGCCGCGAGCTTCGGCCTCGGCGGCATAAACCAGCATCTGGCTCTCGTTCAGCCGGACTCGGCCCCAGTTCTCAGGCTGCTTACGACCTCTAGAACGCTTTATCTCGCTTGGAACAAGCATGGTATTTTTTACAATTATAATAGTATAGCATTGTAACAAATATTACTTCTATTTTATCAATTAGATTATGGATTTACATAAAATGTTTTATGTTAACTTAAATTATATATTTTAACATTATCTTTTTAATATTAAAATATATACATCTTCAATTTAATATTTATTAATTGATTGAGAACGAGGTTATGACGATTGATATCGTGAAACTAATCGTTTCAAAGCGCTTTGGCGATACTCGCGGCTGGTTCACCGAAGTATACAGCGAACCTAGATTTGCAAGACTCGGCATCGACTGTCGTTTCGTGCAGGACAATCATTCGTTGTCAGTCCCCGCATTCACGCTCCGCGGTTTGCATTTCCAGACCCCGCCGCGAGGGCAGGATAAGCTGGTGCGGTGCGTCCGTGGCCGTATTTTCGATGTTGCAGTCGACATCCGCAATGGATCGCCGACCTACGGCCATTGGGTCGGAGCCGAGCTGTCGGCCGAGAACGGCCACCAACTCTTTATCCCTATCGGGTTCGCGCACGGCTTCGTGACGCTCGAGCCCGATTGCGAAGTAACGTATAAATGCTCCGACACCTACGCAGCCGACAGCGATGGCGGAGTCCGCTGGGATGACCCCGCGATCGGCATTGACTGGCCGATGCCCGCCGGCACGTGCCCCGAATTGTCGGCCAAGGACCAAGCCCAGCCATTGCTCGCCGATTTCGACAGCCCCTTTCCCTATGACGGTCGCCCGCTCGCGCCGCTCGCCTGAAGGACAGATCCATGCGTATTTTCGTCACCGGCGGGGCCGGCTTCATCGGTTCGGCGCTTGTCCGTCACCTGATGGAAAACGCCGACCATGAAGTGCTCAACTTCGACAAGCTGACCTATGCCGGCACGCTGAAGACCCTCGAACGCGTCGCGAAGTCGAACCGCTACCGCTTCGTCCAAGGCGACATCTGCGATGCGGACGCGGTCCGCGCGGCGATCGCCGCGTTCAAGCCCGACGTGATCACGCATCTCGCGGCTGAAAGCCATGTCGATCGCTCGATCGACGGCCCGGGCGCGTTCGTCCAGACCAACGTCGTCGGCACCTTCACGATGCTGAGCGAGGCGCGCGCCTATTGGCTGTCGCTTGGCGACGACGTGAAGGCGGCGTTCCGCTTCCATCACATCTCGACCGATGAGGTATACGGTTCGCTCGGCGACACCGGGCTGTTCACGGAGGAAACGCCCTATGATCCGCGTTCGCCCTATTCGGCGTCGAAGGCGGGGTCGGACCATCTCGTCAGCGCCTGGGGCCATACCTTCGGGCTGCCCGTGCTGATCACCAACTGCTCGAACAATTACGGGCCGTATCACTTTCCCGAAAAGCTGATTCCGCTGATGATCGTCAAGGCGCTCGCGGGCGCCGACCTGCCCGTCTACGGCAAGGGCGATCAGGTCCGCGACTGGCTGTATGTCGAGGATCATGTTCGCGCGCTGCACGCGGTGTTCGAAAAGGGCGAGCCCGGCCGGACCTACAATGTCGGTGGCAATAACGAGAAGCAGAATCTCGAGGTCGTGAAGACCGTCTGCACGATCCTCGATCGCCTCCGCCCACGCGCCGATGGCCAGTCCTACGCGACGCAGATCACCTATGTCGCCGACCGCCCTGGCCACGACAAGCGCTATGCGATCGATGCGACCCGGATCAAGGCCGAGCTTGGCTGGGAGCCCGCCGAGACGTTCGAGACGGGCATCCAGAAGACCGTCGCCTGGTATCTCGATAACCAGGACTGGTGGCAGGTGATCGTCGCCGAGCACAAGGCCGACCAGCGCCGCGGGCTTTCGGTATGAAGCGGATCCTCGTCACCGGTGGGAACGGCCAGCTCGGCACCGAGCTCAAGCGCTATCCCTGGCCCGAGGGCTGGGCGGTCACCGCGATCGACATCGACGATCTCGACCTGCGCGATACCGTGGCGATCGCCGCGATGGTCGCCGGAGGCCATGACGACGAGCCCTGGGCCGCGGTGATCTCGGCGGGGGCCTATACCGCGGTCGACAAGGCGGAGAGCGACATCGTCACCGCCTGGGCGGTCAACGCGATGGCCCCCGCGGCCTTCGCCGAAGCCTGCACCAAGGCCGGCATCCCGATCGTCCAAGTTTCGACCGATTACGTCTTCGACGGCGCGCGTGAGGGGGCATGGGGCGTCAACGATCCGGTCGCGCCGCTCGGCGTGTACGGCGCGTCCAAGCTCGGGGGCGAACTGGCGGTGCGGACCTCGGGAGCCCGTCACGTGATCATCCGGACTGCCTGGGTGGTCAGCGCGCACGGCAGCAATTTCGTAAAGACAATGCTGCGCGTCAGCGCGACCAGCCCGCGCCTGCGCGTGGTCGACGACCAGCGTGGCAGCCCGACGTCTGCAGCCGATCTCGCCGCTGCGCTCGCGACGATCTCGATGCGTCTCGTCAAGGATCCCGCCGCCCCTACCGGCATATATCATTTCAGCAACGCCGGTTCCGTCACCTGGGCGGGCTTCGCGCGCGAAATCTTCACACAGAGCGCCACGCGTGGCGGGAGCAGTGCAGAGGTGCAGGGCATCACCACCGCCGAATACCCGACGCCGGCCACGCGGCCTGCCAACTCGCTTCTCAGCCATGACGCGATTACCCGCGACTACGGTATCCACCCGCCGGCGTGGCAGACCGCTCTTGGCAACATCCTTGACGAGCTACTCGGGGTACCCAACAAGGAGACACGCTCATGAAGGGCATCATTCTCGCAGGTGGTTCGGGCACGCGCCTCCATCCGGCCACACTGGCGGTCAACAAACAGCTGCTGCCGATTTACGACAAGCCAATGATCTATTACCCGCTGTCGGTGCTGATGCTCGCCGGCATCCGTGACATCCTGATCATCTCAACCCCCGAATATGTAGGTAACTACAAGAACCTGTTCGGTGACGGATCGGCACTCGGCCTGTCGATCGCCTATGCCGAACAGCCCAAGCCCGAGGGCCTCGCTCAGGCGTTCATGATCGGCGCGGACTTTATCGGCGACGACCATGTCGCGCTGGTGCTCGGCGACAACATTTTCTTCGGCGCGCACCTGACCCACCTCCTGGCGAGCGCGGTCGAGCGCAAGAGTGGCGCGACGGTGTTCTCCTACCGCGTTGAGAATCCCGAGCGCTACGGCGTGGTCGAGTTCGGCGAAGGCGGCAAGGCGGTCAGCCTCGAGGAAAAGCCGGCAAAGCCCAAGTCGAACCATGCGGTCACCGGGCTGTACTTTTACGACAACCGAGTCGTGCAATTCGCCCGCGACCTGAAGCCATCACCGCGTGGCGAACTAGAGATCACAGATCTTAACCGCCTCTACATGGAAGCCGGCGATCTGTTCGTCGAACAAATGGGCCGCGGATACGCTTGGCTCGACACCGGCACGCACGACAGCCTGCTTGAAGCCGGCGAATTCGTCCGGACGATTCAGCGTCGGCAAGGTATCCAAGTCGCCTGCCTGGAGGAAATCGCGTTTTACCAAGGTTTCATCACCGTCGATCAGGCACGTGAGGCCGGCGAGAAGTTCAAGAAGACAAACTATGGAAAGGCAATCCTTCTGGCGATCAACGGCCGCAACTGATTCTGGAGGTTATCTATCGTGCATGTAGCGCGCGCTGATGACCCGGATCAGATTGGCAGCGTCCCGATCGCGCCGTGAAAGTGGTCAGTTCCGCCCTCAGCCGGAACTGACCCCAGTAGCGCGGCAGCGCGGTGGCTCAAGGCGCCCTTTTAATCCGCAGGCTAAATGCCGTGCGGTGTACTTTCAGGTGAGTCGCATCGATCATGATCGTCTTGGGCGTGGCGCACGCGGCAGCTAGCCCTCCATTATGCGGACGAAGACACCCCTTCCGCCCCACCGCTTGTAGAGCGTCTTATGGGGCCATACTCCTTGGGTGCATCGCACTAGCGCAGAGCGTTGCGGTTGACGAAAAACAATACCGCTTAAAACCCGCCGGTCACCAACTCGGGGCCTACCGTGACTTTTGAGAAAATTTGGCTCGAGCCGCACCATCTGCTCGTCGGTCAGCCAGTACGGGTATCTCATACGCGGTCTCTTAACGGAACCTAAATCAAATCGCACCTCTCCAATCAATGGGTCCCGACCCTAGACATTATGGTAGTTCCTATACCACTGAACAAAACGCGGAACACCTTCGGCAATGGTGGTCAGTGGTTCGAAACCAAGGTCTTTTCGAATTGCCCCAATGTCCGCGAATGTGTCGCGCACATCTCCAGGTTGCATTGGTAAAAGACGACGCGTGGCAACACGATCGCAAGCCTGCTCGATGACTGAAATCATCTCACCAAGGTCTTCGGATCGGCTGTTACCTAAATTGTAGATCCGATGCGGACTGATGCTGCCTCCTGCCTTAACCAAACCATCGTCGGCCGGGGGGGTATCCAGACACGCGACGACACCTGCGACGATGTCATCAATATAAGTAAAGTCGCGACGCATGCACCCTTCGCCAAACACGTCTATCGGCTGGCCACTCAAAATCGCCCTAGTAAACAACCACATTGCCATGTCGGGCCGCCCCCAAGGGCCGTAGACGGTGAAGAACCGCAAGCCGGTCTGTGGTAGGCGGTAAAGATGCGCGTAGGTCTCACTCATCAACTCATCGGCCTTCTTGGTGGCAGCGTACAGCGACAAGGGATGGTCAACGCGATCCTCGACGCGGAACGGCAGCGTGTCGTTACCGCCATAGACCGAGGACGATGACGCGTAGACAAGATGCTCAATCCGACGGCTACGTCCCATCTCGATCATGTTAAGGTGACCGGCAAGGTTCGCCCGGAGGTAGGCTCTTGGATTCTTGATTGAATAGCGGACGCCTGCCTGCGCGCCGAGGTGCACGATGCGGTCAAACTCTTCGGCGTCGAGCCCTGCGTCAAGGGCGACGTGATCCGAGAAGTCGATCTGCTTGAAACTGAACCCGCCATTATCCTTTATGATCTCAGCCAGCCGCGCATGCTTCAGCATGACGTCGTAATAGTCGTTGAGATTGTCGATGCCGAGCACTGTATCGCCACGGGCGAGCAGATGGCGGCAGACGTGAGAACCGATGAACCCGGCTGCGCCGGTGACTAGAACGCGCATGAAGTGTCTCCCTGGATTACCCCGGCCTTACGGAACGACCGTCCCGCCCGGCAAGCGACATAGGCGGGTTATCCCGAACGCGACACTTCGCGAGGCGCGGGCGCACTGCGAAGTGCACCGCACGCGCCCCTGTTCCTCTCCGCTGCCATTCCCTTCTTGGTGCTTGACGCACTCTCATTCGCGTCGCTGCCAACCGCAATCGTCGCCCGGATAGTGGGCGTTAAGATTCTGCTGTTCGTCATTTGAAAGCAACGGGCATTGATCGCGTTCAAACCGTCCCGCCGGGTGCGGGTGATCGGGAGCCGCGCCACCGGGTTGTTGTTGGGGTTGGTTGGTAGCGTCAAGCCGCTCATTACTGCGGTCTCACTAAGCTTCGCGGACGAATTGGTTGACGCTGGATCGAGCGTTTGATTCAAGGCTTCCTTTGGGGCGTAATTGAGCCGGGGCGATCTGAGCGAGGCGGAGTGGCGGGTCCTGAAGGATTTGTTGCCGATCGAACTATCGATGCGTGGTCGCGGACGGCGTCCGGATCGCTACCATCCGCTACCTGCTCAAATTCGTCCACGCCGCCTAGTTAATTCACCCAGAATGATGTCGGCCTGCGAGAAAATGTTAGCGGCTACCGTTTGCCATCAAAAGCCACCTTGACCGTACATTGCACGGCTTTTCGTATTTTGGTTGACCGCTTTTTGCACGTCTCCAGCGTCTTGCGATTAGCCGTGACAATTCGATCACCCGCGGCGATGTTGGCGAAAGCGTCAGGTGCCGCGGTCCGCATCATCCGCTGCCCGCTCTCCCACATCGGCATATTGAGCGTGCGCGCCGCCATTCTCTCCGGCCAGTGCCAGCCTGGCGATACAACCCGCGCGACGATCCCGGCGAACACCGCCCACAAGATCATGCCGACGACGATCCCGCCGATCGCCGTCCAGGTCAGCCACCGGTTCTGTTTGTCGCTGCGCCGCGCCGACATGATGACGCCCTGCAGGGCGTGCGTCGCATCGCGCAACTCGCCGGCCGCGACCTTCACCGCCTGCCGGTCCTCAGCAACGGCACCGGCGACCCGGGCAGCAACCTGCCGGGGTACCATTTCCTCCTCGGCCGCTTTTCGCAGAATCTCTGTCCGCTGATAGGTGGCCGTCGCGAGCTTCGTGAGCTGGCCCAACGTCTCGCTATAATCGGGCAGCTCAGTCCGGTCATCGCGCGCCGCGGCGATCCCCTCGATCGCCCGGCGCAGCAACGCGATTTCGTCCGACTGGCGCCTCAGCTCGCTGCGTACACCCTCGAACGCCTCCGTCGCGGCATCCGGCTCATGATCAGGGTCCGTCATCCTGCCTCCTTATCGTACCCAAAAGCACGAACTTTACCGGCTCATACCCCGATCCCGATCATGCCCGCGATCAAGCGACGATGCCAACGCGTCGCCGATCGACTGTTCGCGCTCCATTGTCAGCCTCAACTCGGGCACGCGGAAGCGCAGTGCGGATTCGAGCTGCGGATCGCGGTGCAATCCGCCTGCTGCCTTCTCCATACGGTCACGTACTCGCGCAGCGCTGGCAGTGTCGCCGGTACGCTCCATGCTGGCGCGCGCCTGCTGCATCTGCTGCCAACCCGCCACGAACCGGTCGGCGCGCGCGTCTGGATCAAGCCGCACGCGCTGCTCCTCGGCCATCGCGCGCGCCGCGCCGCTCGTATTACCGCCCGCCGCCTGCTCGATCAGCGCCGGATCGCGCGCTAACGCCGATGCGAGGTCGCGCGCGGCATGGGGGCGGGTCGCGTCCAGCACCTCGCCGGCCTTTCGCAGCGCGGTTTCCTGGTGCGCCAGCACAGGAAGATCCTGCCGGTGCATCCGGTTGATATCGGCTGCGGCATGCGCATAGTGTTCGATCGGGCGGCTCTGGTCGGACTTTCCGCCCATCGCCGGCTCGCCTCGGGCAGTTACATTCAAGATGGATGTTTCCTGCGTCGGCTTCGGCCGGAAGCCGTCGAACATTCCCCGCGCCTTATGGCGGACCTTGACGACAACTTCACGCACGCGGTCGGGGAACCGGATCTCGCGCCGATCGGCGAAGGCGCGTGCATGGTCCTGCTCACTACGATCGGTGCCGTAATCGCTGGCCATGTCCTTACCGCGGTCGCGCGACAGGGTGCGAACGAGCTGACCCTGATCGGCAAAATCGTCTCGGCCGTAATGAAGCTGCACGCTGTCACGGTGCCGCGACAGACCGACATAGCCGCTGTGCCGATCCATACCGGGCGTAGCGAGCGCATGGGCACCGTCGACCGTCACGCCCTGCGCCTTATGGAAGGTGGCCGCGTAACCGTGATCAACCGCGGCATAGTCCTTCGTCTCGAACGCGACCTGGCGCCCCCCGTCCAAACGGACCGTCATGCCCTCAGGCGACACCTTTTCAATCGTGCCCAATGTGCCGTTTTTCACTCCCAACGACCGCTCGTTCCGAAGGAACATCATGCGGTCGCCGGCTGCGAAGTCGCGACGACCGCGGTCAGCACCGAACGCAACGTCATCACCGAGTTCGTCGCCTGCCCGCAGCCGGCCACGAGCTTCCTCGTTCAGCTCGCGCACCTCGGCATTCGTATGAGTGAGAATAATACGGGTCTTGTCCGGATCGGCTTGGCGCGCACGATCCCAACCGTCTACCAGATCGCCACGCGCGGCCTCACGCGTGTCGGCCGCGTAGATCATGCCATACGCGGCATAGACATCCAGCGCTTCGGCGGTGCGTCCGGTCGCCAGTGCCCGCGTCGCCTCCTTCTGCCAGTCCTCACGCTGCCGGCGGACCTCGGTGATCTCGGTCGCGCCGTGACGTTCGGCGATCGACCGGAACGCGGCACCCGCCTCGATCGCCTGCAGCTGCTCCGGATCGCCGACCAGCACCACCTTGGCATCGGCATTACGGGCACGGGACAGCACCCGCTCCATCTGACGACTGCCGATCATGCCCGCCTCGTCGACAACCAGGACGTCCTTGGGACCGAGCTGCTCGCGACCCTGGCTCCAGGCATGTTCAAGACTGGCGATCGTTCGCGAACCGATCCCCGATCCGCCCTCTAGATTTTCGGCCGCGATCCCCGAGAGCGCCGCACCGCGAACCTGGTAGCCGTCACGCTCCCACGCCTCGCGTGCGACACCCAGCATCGCCGATTTGCCGGTGCCGGCATAGCCGATCACCAATGCCAGCCTCTGCCCGCCGGTGACATGATCAAAGGCGTCGCGCTGCTCGCCCGACAATACCAACCCGCGGTCTCCGGCCGCCTCGAGCGCGCCGGCACGATGCCGATCACCGACACCGTGATCACCGCCGCGAGCCAGTTCGTCGCTCGCCCGCTCAAGCAGTGCTTCGGTCGCGATCATCTCACGGCTGGTAAATCGGTCCTGGCCCCGTCCGTCTTGCCCCAACGCCACCAATTCGGGCGACGCCCGCACCGCGTCCATCACCTGATCAAAATGCTCCTTGCCATCGCTATGGCGGAACGCGAACATGGCGAGATCGCGGATGGTAAAGGTGGATTGCTGCCGCGTGATTCCGTCCAGCGCGATAACGGGATCAGCGATGATCTTCGCGCCGTTCTCCCGCGCGATCCGAACATGGTCACCGGCCCGCTCGGCATCCTCGCCACGATTGAGGCGACGCATTCCCGCCGGCCCGATCTTGTGTTGCGGTTCCAGCCCGATACCGCGATCGGCATGCGATCGATGATCGATCCGGCCCTCTAGCCCCAGCTCGGCCATGCGCTGGTTGACATGCGCGCTCCACGCCTCGCGCCAGTTTTTCAACAGCTCGGTACTGTTCCAGTCGCGCGCCTTCTTGCCGAAACCATCCTGCCCCATCTCACGCATCGACAACATAACGTGCGCGTGCGGCTTCGAATTCCCGTTGTCCGCCTTATCCCAATGTACGTTGATGTCGGCGACCATGCCCCGCTTCACGAACTGCTCTTCTACAAAGTCGCGGGCTAGCGCAATGCCTTGCCTCTGGTCCATCTCACGTGGGATCGAAAACTCGACCTCGCGAGCCAGCTGTGCGTCCGACCTCTTCTCGCCAGCCTCTACCTCGTTCCAGAGCACTGTGCGGTCATTTAAACGCTCCGGCGCGCCCCGCGGCAACATTACTTCGGAATAGATGACGCCTGCCTTGTTCGAGAAGTCATGATGACGCTCGTACTGCTCATCGAACAGGCGTGAAGCGGAGCGATAAGCGGCTGATGCCACCGCGCTGGAGCCTTTCGCCCGACTGATGACCTTCGCGCTGAAATGGTAGATTGCCATGACAGTCTTCTTACGACACGCCTAAGCGCACGTCGGCAACGACGTATAAGCGCGCACTTACTATCTGCTACGCATCTTCTAACTGACTTGCTTCTGGCTTGCGCTTCGCGCCCGATATGGCAAACTACTGCGGTGGGAGAGCGCTATGAGCCGTGCCTATGAAGACGCGATGGATGCTTGAAGATTATCCTTTTGAGCTTGATGGAAATGCCAACGACAATAGGGCGGTCTATGGCTGGCGCGTTCTATGGGATGATGAAGCCCCGCCCGGCATTGATGCGAACGGCGCGGCAGGCTCACTATGGTCGGATACTGCCGCAAAGCCCGATGGACCCGACGAAGATAATTCTTGATGCGGAAAGTTCGCGATTATGACGCCGAGCTGAAGGCACTGAGTGTTAAGGCTCGCGCTTTGAAGGCGAAGCGGGTTGAACAGCTTGGCCAGCTCGTTGCGGCAACGGGAGCCGATGCCCTCGATGCGGAAACACTCGCCGGTGTGCTGCTCGATGCGGTCCGGTCGAAGGACGCGAACGCGAAGGAGGCATGGCGCGCAACGGGCGTGGCCTTCTTTCAACGGCGCGGGCGTAAAAGTTGCGGCGCTGCTGCAATCGACGGATCGGGCGTTGCGACTGAACCGGGCGGCGACGCTGCGGACGGAAGCAGCGGAACGGCGAACGGATAACAGGGGCTGGGTCGTGCAACGTCGCGAACGAACGCGCCACTTGATTGAGCTAGGCGGGCTGGTCCAGAAAGCCGGATTGGTCGAGCTGACCGACGACGATCGCGCGACCCTTTACGGCGCACTGCTCGACCTTGCCGGGCGTGGTCGCGGTGAAGATGCCCGCGACATCCTGGCGCTGTGGAAAAGACGAGGAAAACGCGCATTCGATACGGAACGTGAAACGGCGAAGGCGAGCTGATGTCAGGCGGCCATAATTCGGAATGGCTGATGCGCGGGTCTATGGCTGCCACGATCATTTACAATGATCCTGTCGGTCGGAACAGGAATACGCCATGCAACGCGGGGGGTGGATGCGAGGCGATTTCGATCCGCCTGTTCCCGCACACTTGCTCGATGCACTACACGCCCGCTGGAGCGAAACGCGCGTCCTATGTGGCCGTATGGCAACCGAGGGATGTGACATGCTGCCGAGCGATGCCGATCCTGACCTTGGGCCGCGATCGATAACGCCATGCTCATTGCCGCACGCTACGCCCGCGATCACGGTATCATTGAGTGCTACAGGCGTTATTGACCGACTATGATGCACTCATCACTACGCCGCTGATCTGCTGGACCGACCTGAAAGCCGCGTGATCGCGGATTTCAATACCAAGGCGATCCGCCGCCAGATCAGCGCGATGCACCTTGTGCATACCAAAAGGCTCTGAAAACGGACGTTTTTTTGCCCACTGTTGCGTTGGCTTGTGGGGGCTTTTCGGATCATTCGGCGATTGGCAACGGCGGATGGGGCAGTATAGTCCGACGCCGCAAGGAGGATGCATGACCGCACGTAAGATCGTTCCCGTAATATTGTCCGGCGGATCGGGGACTCGCCTCTGGCCGATGTCGCGCCCCGAAATGCCCAAACAGATGCTGGCACTTACCGCCGACGAAACCATGCTCCAGCTGACAGCGGGCCGCGCGCGTGGCGAACGATATGCCGCGCCCATTGTCGTCGCCAACGCACGTCATGCAGATCTTGTAGAGCAACAGCTTGCCGATGCCAGCGCGCGCCCTCAGGCGCTTATCCTTGAGCCCGCCGGCCGCAACACGGCGCCGGCGATCGCGCTCGCCGCGATAGCGGCAGGCGGCATCTCCGCGAATGGCGGCAGCGACGCCTTACTGGTGATGCCGTCAGATCACGTGATCGGCGACGTCACAGCGTTCCACGCGGCGATCGAGGCAGCGATGCCACTGGTCTTGCAAGGTTGGTTGGTAACGTTCGGGATCGCACCCGACGCGCCCGAGATCGGTTATGGCTGGATTCAAATCGGCGACGAATTGCAACCCGGCGTCAACCGCGTGGCACGGTTCGTCGAAAAGCCCCCGCTGGACAAGGCCAAGTCAATGCTCGCGAGCGGCGACCACGCCTGGAACGGCGGGATCTTCTTATTCCTCGCCGACGCGTATCTTGAGGCACTCGCGCAGTTTGATCCTGGCATCCTCGTCGCGACGCGCGAAGCGATGAACAAGGCACGCATCGTGGGAACGCGAATCTATCCCGACGCGGTGGCCTTCGCCGCGTCGCCCGACGACTCGATCGACTATGCGGTCATGGAAAAGGCGGACCGGGTTGCAGTCGTGCCTGTCGACATGGGCTGGAACGATGTCGGCAGCTGGGATGCGCTGCATGCGATCAGCGACGTCGACGTCGACGGCAACGCGCACCGTGGCGACAATGACGGCGGCGTGCTCGCGATCGATACGAGGGACTGCTTCGTTCGTAGCGACGGCGTCCGCGTTTCACTGGTTGGGGTCAAGGACCTGATTGTGGTGGCGAGCGGCAACGACGTGCTGATCATGCCGCGCGGTCGCAGCCAGGAGGTCAAGAAGCTGATCGAGGCCATGAAGGCCAGGGACTAACAGGAAGCCGCCCGCGGCCGATCTTAGAGTAGGTCTCGGTGTTTCAGAAGTTACGATAACAGAGACAGCAGCGTCGGCAGATCATTGTGATCATTGTATCGGTCGGCGACTGTCATGACGTAGGCAGGGCCTCACCAAATCTTGCATTGGCACATAGGATTTTACGAACAAAAGTGAGTTTCTACATATGGTAGATACGAAACGATCACAAAACACATTGATGCTCGACCTCTATAATTGTCGAATTCTCTGCAGTACGAAGTCTGCATGTAGGCATGTAATTTAGTCAAGGCATGTTGCATCGTGCGCGTGCCTATTTGGCGTCACGTCGACACGTCGAAATTTGCAAGCTCTATCCGGTTTGAGGAGAAACCTGCAGCCTCACCAAGACGCAATGGCTATTCGCCTATGCTACGGCTTGACCGGGTTTGAGGCTGCTGGTTCGGGCTCGACAAGAGCGGTCGGGCCACCGGGGCGAGCCGCGACGACATCGGCGTATGCGCCGCAATATTTCATCCCGTTCGTCCCACCAGCCACATGCAGACCGCAATAGTCGTCCGAGCGCATGACCACGTTACGAAGGACCAGCACATGGCCGTTGCGCAGTTCCACTATCAGATGGCCATCGGGGCCCACCATTACGAAGGCGGTGGACACTATCCGGCGCCCCAGCGCCTCTCCGGGCACGCCAGCCGGGATGGCCGGTGCCGGGATGGAAACAGGATTTTCAGCGGCCGATATCGGCTCGGGAATGGGACCTTGCGCAGCATGTGCGCGGTCGCCAGCGTCCTGGCCAGTCGGACCCGCTGCACCGGGTTCCCAATCCTCCGGTCTTGACTCGCTAGAGCCTAGTATGATGGCTTCTGGGTCCGGACTCGATTTGCGCATGGCGGCATCCTGAGGTGAAGGTGTGCATGCGGCAAACGCAGTGAAGCATAATAGCAAGATGCGGAGCATTGCGGTCTCCGTCGGCTTGAACAGGGTTCTCGGATTCGCAAACTGCGATCGCGGGTCACGCGTGTCAACACCATGATTTGGTGCGTACCGACACTTGGTTTCGCGCGCTCGCGAAGCCGGATGTTGCAGCGTCGATAACGGGTTGTGTCCGCCTTGCAATCCTTGGGTATCATTTTTGGCAGAGCCGTTGCTGCCCAGCTCCAGCGATTTACATTGCGTTCCAGTCGCTTCTGGATCGAATTGCGCCCGCTGGCTCTTGACCAGCGTCAATGCGCCATGTGACCATGACACAAACATGAACGAATCATTACGGACTTATATGCCGATTTTGATCGAATATGACCGTCATTTGTGCGCCTTTAGGAATAACGGCGACACAATCTTTCAAAACAGGGGAACCACTGATGAGCATTTTCAACCTCGGTAACGGATCCGCCGGCGATAATGTCATCAGCTCCTCAGGGTCGCTAGGCTATTCCAACCGCCTGCCGGGCGATGAGGTGGTCATCGGCTCCTACGATCCGGTCGCGAATACCAATACTGTGACCGATGGTGACATGGGAGTCAGAGAAATGGACGTCGGCACTTGGGATCCGCTCGCCGAGATCGATCATGCAACGATCGTGGCTGGTTGTAGCTGCGCCATGTGCCAAGGCTTGCGCGAGGCACAGGGCGGTACCGACAACGCCAACCCGAAGGGCATCGACCCGACCGGTGCAAATCCGGAAGGCAACAACATCGGCACGCTGCTGCCTCTCGGCACCAACCCCGACGGAAGCCACTTCTTTACCGGCAACCGTAACATCGACGCCACACTGATCGGCTCGAAATGGGGTACGCTGAACCTTACCTACAGCTTTCCTACCTCAGGCTCAAACTATAATGGCAGTGGGTACGACACCAACGGCGTCAGCCTGTATCACATCGACCTGGGTACGCAGCAGCAAGCAGCGGCGCGTGCTTCGTTCGCCCAGCTGTCGGCCGCGACCGGCCTGACGTTCACCCAGATCACTGATACCGACACGGTGCACGCCAACATCCGCATCTCGCAGAGCGCCGACAACGACGTCGCCTCGGCGTACGGCAATTTTCCGTCCGACACGCGCGGTCTCTCGGGCGATATCTGGTTCGGTCGCACCAGCCAGCCCTATTACGATCTCGCCTTCAAGGGGACGTGGGGCTACGCCACGATGATGCACGAGATCGGCCACACCATGGGGCTGAAGCACGGGCATCAGGACTATACCAACAGCGACCTGTCCTTCTATTTCGGCGGTGCGCCGCGCTACGGCACACAGTCGCTGACCCCGGACCGCGACGGGCAAGCCTGGTCGCTGATGACCTATACGCCCGCGCCCTTCACCAACAGCAATTTTGCCGGCGAGAAGATCAACCAGCCACAGACCTACATGCAGTATGATCTGGCCGCACTCCAGTATATGTATGGTGCCAACTACACGACCAACGCGGGGGACACCGTCTACACCTTCAGCCAGACGACTGGCGAAATGTTCGTCGACGGCGTCGGTCAGGGTGCGCCATCGGGCAACAAGATTTTCCTCACCGTCTGGGACGGCGGTGGCAACGACACGATCAACGTCAGCAACTATTCGAACGGAGTCACGGTTGACCTGCGTCCGGGCGAATTCTCGACCTTCGACCAGTCGCAGCTAGCCAATAGTCTAGCCTATCAGGGGCTGACCTCGCTGGCGCCCGGCAATATCGCCATGTCGCTGCTGTACAACAACGACAGCCGGTCGCTGATTGAGAACGTCGTGGGGGGCGCGGGCAACGACGTCCTTGTGGGCAACACCGCGAATAACATTCTCGACGGCGGTGCTGGTAGCGACGCGGTGATCTTCACCAACACAACCGGCGTCACCGTTACGCTGAACGACACCGGGGCGGACGTCATCGTCAGCCATGACGGCGAGACCGACACGCTGCGCAACATCGAGAATATCGGTGGCACCGTCGGCAACGACACGCTGACCGGCAACAGCCAGAACAACATCCTCAGCGGTGGCACCGGTGGCGCTGACACGCTGTCGGGCGGCGCTGGCGATGACCGGCTGGTCGGTGGCGGCTTCACCACCACGACCACGTTCTCGGCACCGTCGCAGGCAGACATCACCAAGCCGCAATCGACCGACAACGGCAGCATCGCCACGGCGGTGGCGACCGCCGGCGCCTATGACGTCGACGCTAATGCCGACATTACGAGCGCAACCAGCATCCCGCACGCGACGATCAACGCCACCGCGGCAGGCGGCGCGCTGGAATATTACCGGATCGACGTGACGGCCCCCGGATCGCAGGCGATCTTCGACATCGATGGCCCCGGCACGCTCGATGACAGCTTCATCGAACTGGTCAACAGCGCAGGGACCGTGCTCGCGAGCAACGACACCGGCTCGGGCGACGCCAGCTATCCCGGACATGACGACGCCTATCTGACCTACACCTTCGCTACGGCGGGAACCTATTATATCCGCGTCGGTCTGTGGAATGGTGCTGCCACCGCCCAGCCGCTGAACGCCGGTCAGACTTATCAGCTGAACGTCTCGCTCCAGAACGCGGCGGTGGTGACGACCACGGTAACTGCTAACAACACCAGCAGCCTTATGGCGGACGGTGGCGAAGGCAACGACTTCCTTCAGGGAACGATTGCCAGCGACATCCTGAATGGCGGCAACGGCAACGACACCGTGTCGTTCGTCAACACCTTCACCGCCGGCTCCGCGACCGGCGTCACGGTCGACCTGAACCTGCAGGGCGCGGCGCAGAACACCGTCGCGGCAGGCAACGACACGCTGATCGGCATCGAGAACCTGATCGGTTCGCAGCTGAATGACACGCTGATCGGCAATGCCGACGCCAACATCATCGAAGGCGGTCTTGGCAACGATGCGTTGGTCGGCGGGGCCGGCAACGACACCGCGTCCTATGTGGGCGCTACGACCGGCGTGACGGTCAGCTTGGCGCTGCAAGGGACCGCGCAGAATACCGGGATTACCGGCACGGACACGCTCAGCGGCTTCCAAAACCTGCTTGGCTCCGCGTTCAATGATAGTCTCACTGGGGATGCGGCCGAGAACGTCCTCTCGGGCGGCGACGGCGACGACACGCTCAATCCGGGGGCCAACGCGGGTGGCGCCGTCGATCTACTGGACGGAGGCACGGGATCGGATACCGCATCGTTTGCAGGCTATACTGCAGGCGTCACCGTCACGCTGACTGGCGCGGCGGACGGATCCGCCAGCGCCAGCGGATCACAGATCGCCGCGCTGCGTAGCATCGAGAACCTGCTCGGCGGTGACGGCAACGATATCCTGACTGGCGACGCCAACGCCAACGTCATCGAAGGCGGCCTCGGCAACGACACGCTCGACGGTGGTGTGGGCATTGACACCGTGTCGTTTAGCGGCACGACCGGTGTGACCGTAGACCTTTCCCTTCTCACCGCACAGAACACCGGCTTCGGCAACGACACCATAATCGGCTTCGAGAACGTCCGCACCGGCACCGGTGCCGACACGATTACCGGCGACGCTAACGACAACGTCTTCTTCGATGGCGGCGGCGCGGATATCTATACCGGCGGCGCCGGTGCCGACACCGTCGACTATTCCGCCGCCACTTCGACGGTCACGGTAAACCTCAACACGCTCACGGCGCAGAACACCGGGACCTTCGGCGGTAGCGACACGATCCGCGAGATCGAAAACGTGACGGGTGCGGCGGCGTTCGCCAACAACCTCACGGGCGGGAACACCACAGCCAACCGGCTGATCGGCGGTGCGGGCGCGGACTTCCTGATCGGTGGCGGTTTCGGCGACACGCTGGTCGGCGGCACCGGCAACGACGTGCTCTTCGGCGACTATGTCAACACGTCCAACACCGGAGCGACCTCCGACGGCAACGATGTGCTCGAGGGTGGCGCGGGCAACGACACGCTGGTCGGCGGCATGGGTAACGACATCCTGCGCGGCGGCGATGGCGACGACACGCTGGTCGGTGGCATAGCCAACGGTACGGCAGCCGGTCTCAGCACCATCTACACCAACGATGGCGGTGACGACACGTATGACGGTGGTGACGGCACCGATATTGCCTATGCCTATTATACGGATCATACCGGCGGGGTCCGCTTCGATCTCGGCAATTTGGCCGGCAACAGCGCGATCATGGTGGACGGCGTCCAGCGCGGTGAGTTCATCAGCGTCGAGCGGGTGGTCTTCCGCGGCGGTCTCGGCAATGACGTTGTGCGCGGTGGCGGTACGCTGGACACACTGGTCGGCAACGCTGGCGACGACGTACTCGACGGCTGGTACGGCAACGACACGCTATCCGGCGGGCTTGGCAACGATACGCTGATCGGCGGCGAGGGGCTGGATACTGCCACCTACGTGAACTCGACCGCCGGCGTGACCGTAGATCTTCGTATTCAGGGCACGGGACAGTACACGATCGGCGAAGGCATCGATACGCTGATTGACATCGAATACCTGACCGGCTCTAGCTATGGCGACACCCTGCGGGGCAATGACGACTTCAACCTGATCATCGACAATGCGGTCGAGGCCACAGCGCCCGCACTCAGCCAGACTGACTCGCTGTTCGGCTATGGCGGCAACGACAGCATCCTGGCGACGCGGGCTGCCGCGGCGGTCGCGACCAATATCAACATGGACGGTGGCGACGGCAGCGACTTCATCGAACTCCGCAGCGGCACACTGTCGACGGCGTTGGCCGCCAACGCTACGGGGCTCTCGGGCACTACCTACCTAGCGGTGGGCGCGACCTCCAACGACCGGAACAGCGACGTCGTGACCGTCGATGGCGGGGCTGGCGACGACCGGATCGTCCTAACCGGGGTCGCCAGTGCCACTGTCAACGCCGGATCGGGCGCCGATATCGTCAGCATCAGCATGCGCAGCGCGTCCACCGTGAACAACTATCAGCTCACGCTGGGATCCGGAGCCGACATCGTCCAATTCGGCGTCGGTACCTCGGCGGCAAATTCTGTCGAGGTGGCAACGACCGTCCGAACCAACCGCGTAACCGACTTCCAAGCTGGAAATGCGGGCGACAAGTTCGAGATGACGGATTTCCTCAATCGTGGGCTGACCGGCTACACCGCGAACAGCGACGCCTTCGTCAGTGGGCATCTGCGCCTAATCCAGTCGGGGACGGACCTACTGCTGCAGAGCGATCGTGACGGTGCGGGGGCGGTCAACAGCTTCGTGACCATCTTCCGGATCAGCAACGGCTATACAGGCGGGTTCACGGCCTTCAACTTCGATGGCGCGATCGGCAACCTCACTTTGACGGGCTTTGCGATCGACGAGACCATCACCGGTGCGACGGGCAACGATGTGCTTAGTGGGATGGACGGCAATGACGTGCTGGCCGGCCTGGCCGGGAACGACACGCTGGATGGCGGGAATGGCAACGACACGCTCAACGGTGGTGCCGGTAACGATACTCTGCTCGGCGGGGCCGGAAACGATTTCATGACCGGCGGCATCGGCAACGATACGCTCGATGGTGGTGCCGGTATCGATCGGGCGGGGTATGACAGCCTGTTCCGGATCTCCGGCATGTCGACGGTGGCGAGCGTGACCACACTGAACGGCGATGCGGCCCAAGGCACTGACACGTTGACGGGCATCGAGTACATCAACTTCAGGGATGGCGTATTCAGCACGGATCCTGACAGCCTGGGTGCCAAGATCATCCGCTTGTACGATACGGTATTGGATCGTGGCCCTGACGGAGCCGGTCTGGATTTCTGGATCGATCAGGTCGAGGATCGCGGCGCGCCCCTCACCGCGGTGGCCAATGCGTTCGCGTCCGACGCAGGCTTCCAGTCCGCGACCGGCAGTCTTTCGAACGGGGCATTCGTCGATTACATCTATCAGCAGGCGCTAGGTCGCGCAGCCGATAGCGGCGGCCGGGCCTACTGGACGGCACAGCTGGACAGCGGTCTGTCGCGCGGTGAGTTCATGGTCGGCCTCTCCGAAGGCACCGAGCATCGTGGCCTGACAGCTGACATTGTCGGACAAGGATATTTCCAGACCGACGATACCTATCAGTCGATTGCGTTGCTGTACGACAGCACCAGTAACCGGCTGCCCGACGTCTCAGGCCTGACGTTCTGGGCCGAACAAGTCAAAGCCGGTACGCTGACGCTAGCCCAGGTTGCCGATAATTTCGCGGCCTCGGCTGAATTCAGCAACGCGACGCAAGGCCTGAACAATGGTCAGTTGGTGGATCTGATGTACCAGAACTCGCTGGATCGTGTGCCCGATGCCGGCGGTCGCGCTTTCTGGGTCGACCAGCTCGATCACGGCCTATCCAAGGGCGCACTCCTGTACGATTTCTCAGCCTCCGCCGAACATACCGCGCTGCTGGCCGCAAACATTGTCGGCGGCATCGCGGTGTAGTTGAACAGGCTGGAAGCGAGCGGGTGCGTTAGTAACGGACGATGTCCATATCACCACCCGTCGCGGCTTCCGGCTCCGGCCTGGCACCCGACCGGCAGGCGTTTCTAACTGCTGGCGATAATCTTCGAATTGGGTCAAGCATTCGGCGTGGAGCAAACCTCCACGCCGATTCTGGTTTCAAACATTCACCCCGCTGTCCTCCGCGACAACACAAACAGCGGCCCTTACGCGATGCCCCAAGGCAAACATGGTATGATTCAATCAGCAGCGCGCAGGCGCCGCATCGGACGTGTCGGGCGCACCTTGTTTGCGGGTGGGTTTGTCGGCACGCTGACAATGACCGCTGTGCCTGCGGTACAGGCGCAGGTGATCACCGCGCCACCCAGCTCGCTGCCCGGCTCACTGGTGGTCGATCCGCAGCAAGGGGCAACGCCGCGCCCGCTTCCCGCGTCCCCGACATTGCCTGCTCAGGCCGCGCCGGCAGGTCCAGTACCCTCCCCGATATCACCGTCCCAGCAGGGTCCGTTGCTGCCGATTCCAACAGCAAATGTCCTCGTCCGATCGAGCGGCACAACGTCGGCTCCGGTTGCGCCACGACCGCTGCCCCGTCGCAGCATAGAGGGCGGGCTGCCCGCGCCTGGCGGCGATCCGCTCCACATCGATCCGGCAGCCGACCCTGTACTGCGTCTGGCGCGCAGCACCACTGATCCCACGCTGTTCCATCGTGCGATCGCCGATGCCGTGCGTCACAACCCGGCGCTGGACGAGGCAACGGCGCAGGTCGACGAAGCCGACGCGGTCCGTGCCGAAGCGCGCGCGCGCAGGCTGCCGACCGCCGACCTGTCGATATCGAGCTTCAAGATACTGAGCCGCGCCTTTTCCAACGATCCGGGCAACGTGCTGGAACGCTCGCGCCCAGATGGGCGGACCGACGGGCTCATCCGGGTCCAGCAGCCGGTGCTGGATTGGGGATCGAGCCTCAATCGCGTCCATGCCGGCGAGGCCCGGCTGGAGGCCGCGCGGGCGGGGGTCGAGGATACGGGCACGCAAGTCGCGTTGCGGGCGATCGCGGCGTGGTATCAGGTCTATGGGTACCGCGTGCTGGTGCGGCTTGCCGATGCGTTCACCGCCAACCAGAGTGACTTGCGCGCGGCGTTAGAGGATCGTGTCATGCAAGGCGCGGCGGCACCCGCCGATATCGCTCAGGTCGACAGCTATATCGCATCGGCCGACGCGCAGGCGGCTGATTTCCACCGGCTGCTCACCAGTGCCGAGGCGCAATATGCCGCGGTGATCGGATCTCCCGCGCTGGGCGATCTCGGTCGTGCGCCGGTGCCGGTGCTCGGCGGGATTGCTAAGGCAGCGCTTCCCGACGCGATCGATCGCCTGCCGACGGTGCGGGCAGCACGCCTGGGCGCAGACGCAGCGCGGCTCGATGCGCGCGCGCTCCAGTCTGACCGGCTCCCGCAGCTTTCGGCAGGCCTCGACGCCGGCCGCTACGGCATCATCGAGACCGAGCGCGACTATGACATCCGCGGCAGCGTCACCCTATCGATGCGGCTCGGCGGTGGCGCAGCGGAGCGCGGTCGCCAGGCGGCGGCGCGCGTCAACGGTGCCGACGCGCGACTACGGCGTACGCGGATCGACGCCCAGCGCGATGCTGAGATCGCGCTGTCCGACGTCGACGCGCTGGAAGCGGCGCGCAAAGCGATCGAGAGCAACTACATCGCCAGCCGGCGGTCGCGCGACGTGCTGGCCGAGCGGTTCCGCGTGTCGCGCGGCACGCTCTTCGATCTGCTGGGCGCCGAGAGCAACTATTTCGGGGTCGCCGCGCGCTATATCCAGACCGTGATCGAGCTCGACAGCGCCCGCTATGCGCTGCTTGCCCGGACCGGCCGCCTGCTGCCCGAACTCGGCATCGCCCCCATAACGCTGAACGCAACGCTGGATCCCCGATGAGCAGAACCCCCGACCTGGTCGAGCATCCCGCGCCGCGCTTCGCGCCGTGGCTGATGGAGCCGATGCTCCGCAACAAGGCGACCTACATGAAGGTCGCCCTGGCCGCGGCGATGGTAAACATCTTCGGGCTCATCACCTCGCTCTTCACCATGACGGTGTACGACCGCGTGGTGCCCAACAACGCCTTCACCTCGCTGGTCGCGCTGTCGATCGGGCTGGTGGTCGTGGTGGTCTTCGACTTCCTGCTGCGCATCCTGCGTGCATATTTCACGGATCTCGCCGGCGCCGACATAGATCATGACGTCGGCAGCCGCGTCTTTCGGCGGCTGGTGGCGATCCGGCTTGACCAGAAGAAGGGATCGACCGGCGCATTGACGGGCATGATGCGCGAACTGGAGACGCTGCGCGACTTCTTTGCTTCCGCCACCATGACCGCGCTGGTCGACGTACCGTTCATCGTCGTGACCCTAGTGTTCATCGCGATTCTCGGCGGACCGCTGGTGTGGGTGCCGCTCGCCGCCATCCCGATCGTCATAGGCGCCGGCTGGCTGACTCGCCCCGCGCTCGATCGCCTGTCGGCGAAATCGATGAGCGAAGGCCTGTCTAAGCAGAGCGTGCTGGTCGAGACGGTCGGCGCACTGGAGATGGTCAAGACGTCGGGCGCAGGGCGCCTGCTCGGGCGCCGGTGGAGCAAGGCCAATGTCGCGCATGGCGACAGCTCGACGCGCCAGCGGCTGGTCTCGACGATCGCGGTTACCGTAGCGGCCTCGGCGAACACGCTGTCTTATGCTGGAACCGTGGTCGCCGGCGTGTTCCTTATCGCCGATCATCGGCTGACCACTGGCGCGCTAGTGGCGTGCTCGATCCTGTCCGGTCGCGCGGTTCAGCCGCTCGCGACCATCGCCTCGCTCCTCTCGCGGTTGTCGGCGACGCGCGCCTCCTACAAGCAGATTAACGGCATGATGGAGACCGGGTCGGAGGAACCGGGTGCCGGTGCCCTTCGCCCGGCTAGGTTCGATGGCCGAATCGAGTTGCGCGGTGTCGAATTCCGCTATCCGGGCGCGGCCGAGAAGACGCTCGACGGCCTCAACCTGATGATTCCGGCGGGCCAGCGCGTGGCCCTGCTCGGCAGGATCGGATCGGGCAAGTCGACCATCGCGCGCCTCATTCTCGGCCTGTACCCACCCCAGGAAGGCCTGGTGATGATCGACGGCACCGACATCCGCCAATACGACCCCTGGGCGATGCGCGGACTGATCGGTACCGCGCTGCAGGAGCCGGTACTGCTATCCGGCAGCGTCCGCGAGAACATTGTGCTCGCACGCGACGGGATCGACGATACAGAAATGCTGCGCGTCGCCGAGCTGTCGGGCGCACATGGCTTCATGGGGCGGATCGCCAACGGCTACGACCTGCAGCTCGCCGATCGCGGCGAAGGACTGTCGGGCGGCCAGCGCCAAGCGATCTCGCTTGCCCGCGCTCTGGCCGGCAAGCCGCAGATCGTCGTGTTCGACGAGCCCACCAGCGCGATGGACCAGGCCAGCGAGGCGCAGCTGATCGGCCGGCTGGAAGCCGAGCTTCGGGGCCGCACCTTCGTGCTCATCACCCATCGTCCGGCGCTGCTCCGCCTCGTCGAGCGGATCGTGATGGTCGAGAACGGCCGGGTGGTGCAGGACGGCCCGCGCGACGCCATCCTCAAGGACCTTCAGCGCCCCCGCGTCGCGGCCTGAGACCCGATCCATGACCGAGCCCCATTCCGCACATACCCATTTCGAGGATCTGGCAGACAGGATCAAACCCAAGGCGGTCTCCAACCTCCTCCTGTGGCTGATCCTCGGCTTCATAGTGATCTTCGTGATCTGGGCGACCGTGGTCGAGCTCGACCGGACCGTCCATGCGTCGGGCCGGGTGATACCCTCGAGCCGATTGCAGGTGCTGAGCAACCTGGAAGGCGGTATCGTGTCCGAGATCCTGGTGCGCGCCGGCGACGTCGTCAGGCGCGGCCAGCCTCTGGTCCGCCTCGACCGCACCCAGGCCGGGGCAGAACTCGGCAGCTCGGAGGCGACAGTGGGCGCGCTCACCGCCAAGATCGCGCGGTTGCGCGCCGAAATTGCGGGCCACGAGCCGGTCTATCCCACTGCGCCTACGCCCGAGATCGCCGAGCAGATCGCGATCGAGCGATCGCTGCACACCGCGCGGATGAGCGATCTCGCTAGCCTCAGCCTAGCCGCGGCCGCGCGCGAGGCACAGGCCGGGCGTGCGGTCGCGGAGGCGAGCGCGGCCTATCAGTCGCGGGTGTCGGCGCGCGATTCCGCGCGGCGCCAGCTCGCCATGATGCGCCCGCTGGTCGAGCGCGGGATCGAGCCGCAGCTCACCCTGATTCAGCTGGAAAATAGCGCCGCGGTCGCCACCACCGATGCGGCACAGGCCGCAGCCGGGATCGCGCGGGCACAATCGGCGGTTGCCGAGGCCCGCGCCTCGTTGGCGCAGGTGCGCGGCGCCTGGCGCGCGCAGGCGGGGACCGAGCTCGCCACCGCGCAGGCCGAGCTGGCGGCGCGACGCCAGGCGGTTCCTGCGCTGGCCGCCCGACTTGGCCGCGCGACCGTAGCGGCGCCGGTCAACGGCCGCGTCAACCGGGTGCTGGTGTCCACCGTCGGCGCCAGTATCGCCGCGGGGCAACCGATCGCCGAAGTCGTGCCATCCGCCGATGCGTTGACCGTCGAAGCGATGGTCAACCCCAAGGACATCGCCTCCGTGCGACTTGGCCAGCATGCCAAGGTTAACATCACCGCGTATGAAGCGGGCATCTACGGCGGCATGGACGGACGCGTCGTCACGATCTCGCCCGATGCCACGGTCGACGAACGTACCGGCGAGGGGCATTATACGGTGCGCGTCCGCGCCGACGCCCAGAACTTCCGCGGCCCCGACGGCCGGCACCTCGTGATCGGCCCCGGCATGACTGCCGACGTCAACCTGATCGGCGACAAGCGGTCGGTCATGGCTTATATCATGTCGCCGTTCACCCGCCTGCGCGAGGACGCGTTCCGGGAGTAACGGAGAAAATTACGAACGACTTCTGGAAAATACGAATATAAGGCGGGCCATCACTCATCTGCTAGCCACTATGAGCCACATACAGAATTTGCGATTTATATTTTAAATATTAGATTTTAAGGATCCATCCCCTTAAAATACTTGGTTCATCGGCAAACAGTCTTCAGAAAAAGGTTGTTATGCATACTCTTCATGTACGAGGAAAATAAAAGAAGAAATATGACATGATTTACGGGGACTCGTCACGTAATTTACAAAGACTGGCATGGCTTGATATTGCTCGTGGCGTCGGCATTATTCTAGTCGTCGCTGGCCATGTGGAACGAGGATTGGTAGCTAGCGGAATTGCTACGGGCAGCGCCTGGAGTATTTTTGATGTTGGCTTGTATACGTTTCACATGCCACTATTTATGCTTCTTGCCGGGATGAATGTTAATCAATCTCTAGGTAAGGGAAAATCTTGTTTCATCCGTTCAAAGATAAATTCAGTTCTCCTACCATACGTAATATGGTCACTTATACAGGGATCATTACTGGTAATACTATCAGGATCGACAAATAATGCTACGACCTGGATAGATGTGTTGAGCATAGGCTGGAAACCAATATCTCCGTTTTGGTTTCTCTACGCTTTATTTTTGTATTTTTGCATCGCTGCAATATCGTCAAACAAAATAGTTCTGCTAGCTTTTGGCGTATCTGGCATAATATTAGCAGATAGCTTAGAACCCGGAAGCTTTGCGAACTTACTATGTCATCACTTGTTGTTTTTTGTCATTGGGGTTGCCGCGGGTGACTTCATAAAAAACTGGAATCCAAGTCGTCCCGCTATAGTCATATTGACCGGCGTCCTCGGGTACTACCTAGGCTGGCAGGTCCTTGCATCCGGCAAGACAGCCTATACATCGTTATCTGCAATACCATGTGCCCTCATGGGAAGCATCGTCGTTTTGGCGACCGCACGCATGGTAGACAAATCAGCATTTTATCTCGAATGGATCGGGCTACGGTCAATGCCCATTTACGTCATGCACATTATCGCCGCATCGGGTAGCCGCGTAGTTCTTGAAAAGCTCGGGATAACGACAGACGTGTGGGTCTTCTTTGTCGTGGGAGTCGTTAGCGGTGTCGGCTTTCCTCTTCTTGCCTATACGATTATGATAAAATTGGGCGTATCCCCCCTATTTGGGCTAAGCGATCGTCCAAAGAAGGTCGATACTCGGCAAATTAAGACTGCCTCCCGGACAAACGACAACCATATATCAATGAATTAAAATACGAAACGGATATATTGCATTGAAATAGGGGTAGGCAGAAACTTCAATAAAGAAATGCTCTCCGGCTTATATTGAGTGAGCCGGATTGGCATGCCGGGCCAACGACTATTCAGAATTACCCAGAAGAATACGTACAGCTTCCGCGAACTCTCGCGCAGATTCATCCCAATCGATCCAGTGGAATGCGCGCGCGGCAGCCTGATAGCCTTCGGGGCGATCGACGAACTCCTTTATCGCCGCGGCGAACGCCGCAATATCATCAGGCGGGAAATAACATCCAGCCTCACCCGCAATCTCCCGGAAAATTGGAATATCCGAAGTGAGGACGGGCACGCCATAGGCCAAGGACTCTACGATCGGCAAACCGAAGCCCTCTGCTTTGGACGCCATGATCGTCGCATCCGCGCGTGCCATGGCATCGCGCAACTCATGATCCCCGACCTGATGACACATGAACAGCGATTTGCCATATTGCGTATGTCGCTGTGCCTCTTCGATGAACGCATCGACGTCCCAACCAATCCTGCCCACAATCAGAAGATTTGCCGTAACACCGGCCTCCCATAGTTTGTTAAAGGCGGCCAACGCGGCCGCATGGCGTTTGCGGGGCTCGATCGAACCAACCATGATGAAAGTCGGGCCACCACGCCATGCGTCATCGGGGATCGTTGACGAGGCAAAATCTCCGCTCGCAGCGTGTAAATCCTGCCCTAGATAAAAGCTGGCCACCGAGATGCCTGCCTTCTCAACAGCGGGCTGCGCTCGGATCAGATCGGCACCGCTTTTCGAGATCGCGATCAATCCATGAACCTTGCCCGCCAATTGCTCAAACGCTTGCTTGAACAGATAGGCGATTGGCTGCGGCACCATCTCTCGATAAAGGATAGGGATAAGATCATAGACAATTGCGATCGTAGCTGCGCCCGTGCAGCGTGCCTTGGCAATCGCGCCCAAGGATGGACTGCCGCCTGCGAAATCGTCGATTAGCGCAACGATATCGTCGGGTGCGACGTCAATCGGGTCAAGATTGCTTGTCAGCACTGCCAGTCGCCGTCGCATGCTCAGACGCTGCATTGTCGCATAGACACGCATGTTGGACTGTAGGAGTTCCTTGGCGCGGCGGGCTAACCGGGACTGAGCGACGATGGTACCACCGGTCGCAGGCGGCGGGTCGAGTAGCCGCGTCAGCCCTGCGGCGTTGAGGCGGTGATAGCCTCGGCTGCTGGCGACGACCGGGATCACCTCCACCTCAAGCGTGTCCCCGATCAGGTCGCTACGACGGACGAGTTCACGCACGACGCGTTGAATACCGGTCGAAAACCGACATTCGAACGTCTTCGTAGCGTCCAGGAGCATTCTCTTTCGCACGTATTACTCCAGATCTTCTCAGCGCCGGATCAAGCCAGTCAGCAATATCGCACATTGCCAACCGTTCCTTAGAATGGTTGTCATGGCGTATCGGCGCGCTTTTCGACGCGAAAGCTCATGTCGCTTCCAACCCGGACGCCGACCCGTCCCTCGGCCGCGCGTCCAAGATTATAGCCCTCGTTCTCGCTCAGGATGCGATTGTTACGCCCCTTCGCCGCAGGAGCGGTCGGGGCATCGTCCAACAATCGCATTGCCGCAACCTCGGCGGTCCCGAGGGATGATGCAACCGCTCCGTTTTCGCGTGCTGCCTGCGGGGCTGGGGTCGCAGTCTGTGCCATTGCCTCGGTCGGAAACGAAAGCCCAGCCGACACCGTCAGCGCAACCAATATTTTCATGTGCATCGCACGCCTCCTGTCAGCAACGCCCAATCCGGCGCGGAAAGGCCGTTACTGGTCGGATACCGCCCCACTTAGGATAACGCCCGAAACGCCGCAATGCTTGGTCAATGGGCAGGAATGCCGCCATCGCTGGATATTCATGGATTTCATGCTTACAGACCCGCCCAATTCGATCCAAACTTATCGGATGGGCGGGCGCACTATCTGTGCCTGCAATTTCATCCAGAGGAGCCCATGTGAGCAAGACAGCAATCGTTACCGGCATCAGCGGCCAGGACGGCGCCTATCTTGCCGAAAACCTGCTCAATCGGGGCTATACGGTTTTCGGCACGTATCGGCGGACCAGTTCGGTCAATTTCTGGCGTATCGACGAACTGGGTATCACCAATCACCCAAACCTGAAACTGGTCGAATATGACCTGACCGACATGGGGTCGGCGATCCGCCTTATCGAGTCATCGCAAGCGACCGAAGTCTATAATCTGGCAGCTCAGAGCTTCGTCGGGGTCTCGTTCGACCAGCCGATCACCACCGGCCAGATCACCGGTCTCGGCGCGGCATACCTGCTCGAGGCGATCCGCACGGTAAATCGCGACATCCGCTTCTACCAGGCATCGACCTCGGAGATGTTTGGCAAGGTCCAGGCGATCCCGCAGGTCGAGGACACGCCGTTCTACCCGCGCAGCCCGTATGGTGTCGCCAAGCTGTATGCGCATTGGCTGACCGTCAACTACCGCGAGAGCTTCGGCATCTTTGGCTGCAGTGGCATCCTGTTCAATCATGAATCGCCGCTCCGCGGACGCGAGTTCGTGACGCGCAAGATTACCGACACAGTCGCCAAGATCGCGCTCGGCAAGGCCGACCTGCTCGAACTCGGCAACCTCGATGCAAAGCGCGACTGGGGCTATGCCAAGGATTATGTCGAGGGCATGCGACTGATGCTGCAGCACGACGTTCCCGAAACCTATGTGCTGGCGACAAATCGGACCGAGACGGTCCGCACCTTCGTCGAGATGGCGTTTCGCCAAGTGGAGATCAATATTGACTGGTCGGGCAAGGACGAAACCGAGACCGGCGTCGATCGCAAGACCGGCAAGCAACTGGTCCGGATCAACCCGCAATTCTATCGCCCGGCCGAAGTCGAACTGTTGATCGGCGACCCCGCAAAGGCGCAGCGCGAGCTGGGCTGGACCCCGCAGGTCCAGCTAGAGGAGCTGACCGCTCTAATGGTCGAGGCCGATATGCGCCGCAACCAGGCCGGTTGGTCCTTCTGATGCGGATTGCGTTGACGGGTGCAAGCGGGTTCACCGGACGCTTCGTGATCGAAGCGCTGGCCGACAGGGGGATCGAGTGCGTCCCCCTGTCGGTCGACCTTGCCGACAAGGCTGCGGTGGATGCGGTGATCGCGGATACCGCGTTCGACCGGCTGATCCAC
>NZ_SGXR01000011.1:0-40087 GCF_004216825.1 Sphingomonas sp. BK036
ACGCTAACGATCCCGGTGCTGCTGGTAACGCTCGCGGCACTCGCGATCAGAATCAGCATGGTATGACGGCGCTCGTGTATCTGGCCGCGGCACTCGCGGAAATCGCAGGCTGCTTTGCCTTTTGGGCATGGTTGCGGCTGGGCAAATCGCCCCTGTGGCTCGCTCCAGGCATAGCCTCGCTTATGCTGTTCGCCTGGCTGCTGACACGCGTGGATAGCGACGCAGCGGGGAGGGCCTATGCTGCCTATGGCGGCGTCTACATCTGCGCATCGCTTATCTGGCTGTGGGCTGTCGAAGGGGTAAGGCCCGATCGCTGGGACGCGGGTGGAGCTGCACTTTGCCTGATCGGCACCTGTATCATTCTGCTTGGCCCAAGGACCGCCTGATGCCGCTCCGCACTCTCTCCGATCCTGATAATCTGCCCGCGCTCGATCAGCGCTATGTGCTCGATCGTCCTGCCCTTGGGCTGGGCCCTGGTGATCCGCCTCCGCGTATCCTGTTGCTCTACGGCTCCCTGCGGGAGCGGTCCTTCTCGCGGCTGTGCGTCGAAGAAGCTGCTCGCCTGCTACAATTTTTCGGCTGCGAAACGCGTATCTTCGATCCTTCGACCCTGCCGCTGCCCGATCAGGTGACGGGGGACGATCACCCGGCCGTCCACGAGTTGCGCGAACTGTCGATGTGGTCGGAGGGGCATGTATGGTGCAGCCCTGAACGACACGGCCAGATTACCGGCATCATGAAGCTGCAAGTCGATCACCTGCCACTTTCGATGGGCGGAATGCGCCCGACGCAGGGCCGAACACTCGCCGTGATGCAGGTGTCAGCCGGATCGCAATCGTTCAACAGCGTGAACACCCTGCGCGTCCTTGGCCGTTGGATGCGGATGGTGACGATCCCCAATCAATCCAGCGTCGCGAAGGCGTTTGCGGAGTTTGACGACGCCGGCCGGATGAAGCCGTCCAGCTATTACGATCGGATCGTGGATGTGATGGAGGAACTGGTGCGCTTCACGGTCCTGCTACGCCCGCACACCACGCAGCTCGTCGATCGCTATTCCGAGCGAAAGGAAGCAGGCGTGCCGATCGATAGCGCCACGGACCTTTCGAGCATCGCAACCTCACCAACGTACCGGAAAGGCGAGTAAAGTCCGCTTAGTGTGGCAAACCGCTCCTGCGACATTGTGCATCACTGAGTGGGCTTCTAGATGCATCCAATGAAACGCCGGGCTCGCCCACTCCCCAAGATATTGCATTCCATGGCGTTTTTCGTCTTGGCGGTGATGTTGCTGGTCCGGCTTGGCCCGCTCTGCGAGACGATGGCGATGGCCGCGCCTCCGGCTGCGTCCGCGATGATGGACTGCACCAGCAAATCAGCAGGCGCTCCCGTCAAAAAGGCGCCTGCGTCGGCCTGCGCCATACCGTGCGTTGCGGTTGCAGGCGAAACCGTCGAGCATATCGAGCTGGTTCCTTCCTCCCGTCTATCGCCTTGGCCGGCTCCACAGACGGGCCTTTTAGGCATGGCATACGCTCCGGCCACGCCCCCTCCGCAAACCGTGTGACGTCGAACACCATCACACGTAAACTTCGGAGAATATCATGACCAAGTTCAAGCTCATCAGCGCTGCCTTCGCCCTCACCCTGTCGACTGGCGCATTCGCCGCTGTCGCCAATTGCTGCGCCGACATGGCGTGCTGCAAGGACGGTGCGGACTGCTGCAAGGATGGCGCAAAAGCCAAGGCTGCGGATTGCTGCGATCATGCCAAGGGCGGCATGAAGCACGGCTAAAGCTGGATAGGGGCGGGGAACCGCCCCTATTTTTCTAGTCTATGTCTACTCGGCGCGGCACGCCGTCCCGCCACGGTCGCTGCGACGAGCGGAGAGTTACCCGCAAGGTTGAGGCTCTCCCCCGAACCGCATCCATCGTTCGTCCCATCTCGCGCGCGATTACCGCCAGAGTTTGCTTGGCCTCGATACGCCGACGAAGCTCGGCGTCATCATCATCGGTCCACGGCGTTCCACGTCGAGCGGTCAGCCCAAAAACTCCTCGATCAGGAGCAATCCCAGAAACCCGATGAAAAACATCGCGCTGATAAGCGGGGTGTCCGGCTTCTCGTGTGCCTCGACCAACAGCTCTTCCGTCACGAGGTAGAGCAGCGCCATCAGACCGAAACTGAGAAACCCGGCGATGACGACGGGCGGAAACGTCGCAACGGGAGTCGCTATCGCCGCACCGATCGGGAGCAACAAGGCGATCCCCATTGTAATCCCGATGATCCGCGCCTTGGACTTGATCGTCTCGCCCAACTCGGTCGTCACGGTCAGTCCGAGAAACAGCACCTCCAACGTCAACGCGATCGTCAGCAACACGCCGGCCTTCCCGCCAGCGACGAACGCCAACCCGAGAACAAGCCCGTCGATCAGGATATCCACTGCGACCGCGCCCAACATAGCGATCGGGCCACTGGCGCGACCCTCAAGGGCTTTGAGCGACAGCATCACGAGAATGCCAAGCGCGCCGCCTGTGAATGTCGCGATCGGTGAACCTTCGTGCATCACCTGGGGCAGGATCTCGGCTGCCGCTGCGGCGAACACGACGCCTGCCGCCAAGTGCTGCATAGCGCTTACGAAGGCATCACTTGGCCGTCTCGATACCGCGAATAGCGAGCCGATCAGTACGGCGACGACGGGAATGAGCGTGAAGGCAACGGCCTGCATAGCTTAAGCCCTCACGCTGTCATGATTCAAAGGCGGCAGTTCGATGTGTCCCCCTGATGAGGCTGGCAGCTCGCGCCGTCCGAAACGAGCGTAGAGCGTCGGCAGCACGAACAAGGTGAGCAAGGTTGCGGATATCAGGCCACCAATGACGACGGTCGCCAGCGGCTTTTGCACCTCGGCTCCAGCACCATGACCAAGTGCCATCGGCACGAAGCCAAGCGACGCAACGAGCGCCGTCATCGCAACTGGCCGGAGCCGCGCCAGAGCGCCTTGATGCGCCGCTACCGCACGATCCATGCCTTGCCGCATCAGATCATGGATGGACGACACCATGACCAGCCCGTTGAGAACCGCGACACCCGATAGCGCGATGAAGCCGACTGCCGCTGAAATGGAGAACGGCATGCCTCTTAGCACCAGCGCAAGGATGCCTCCGACCAGCGCCAGCGGAACGCCGGTAAACACGATCAACGCATCCCTGACGGAACCAAGCGCGCCGTAGAGCAGGAACATGATGACCACGAAGCAGATCGGCACCACAACGCTGAGCCGATCGCGGGCGGATGCCAGGTTCTCGAACTGACCGCCCCATTCGAGATACGTGCCGGGCGGCAATTTCACCTGAGCGTCGATGGCTGACCGGGCATCAGCCACGACACCCGCCACGTCTCGATCGCGCACGTTGGCCTGCACCACGACACGCCGCTTGCCGTTCTCGCGACTGATCTGGTTGGGACCATCGACGACGGCGATATCCGCCACAGTCGATAGCGGTACGAAGCCGCCACTGCCGGTCGGCACCGGGACCTGAGCAACCGCCGTCAAATCGGATCGTGAGCTTTCTGCCATCCGGATCACGACGGGGAAGCGACGATCGCCTTCAAAGATCACGCCAGCCTGTCGGCCGCCAATGGCTGCGGCAACCGTGTCCTGCACGTCACCGGCCGTTACCCCGACGCGGGACATGGCGGTACGGTTCGGCCGGATATCGAGCATCGGCAAACCTTCGGTTTGTTCGACCCGCACGTCTGCTGCACCCCGCGTCTTTCGAAGGATGCCGGCGATCCGATCTGCGGTCGCGTTCATCTCGCCAAAGTCATCGCCAAAGACCTTGATCGCGATATCGCCGCGCACGCCTGCAATCAGCTCGTTGAACCGCATCTGGATTGGCTGGGTGATCTCATAGGCGTTGCCCGGCAGGGTGGAGAGGCGCTTTTCCAGCCGCTCCACCAGCTCTTCCTTGGACAGGCCGGGGTCGGGCCACTCCTTCTTCGGCTTCAAGATGACAAACGTGTCAGTCGCGTTAGGCGGCATTGGGTCCGATGCGATTTCGGACGTGCCGGTGCGGGAGAAGGCAAAACGGACCTCAGGGGCCTTGGCGAGTGCCTTTTCCACCTGGAATTGCATTGCCTGGCTCTGATCGACCGATGTGCCGGGGATGCGAACTGCCTGCACGAGAATGTTGCCCTCATCGAGCTGCGGCAAGAACTCTTGCCCCAATGTCGTGAAGGCTGCCCCGGCAAGCGCCAGCGCACCGATCGCAACGCCGATGGTAAGGGTGGGCCGGCGCATCGCCGCATCAAGTCCCGGCTCATAGCGCTGCCGGAGGAACGTGACGACGCGGCTTTCCTTCTCCTCGACCCGCTTGCTGAGCCAGATCGCAATCGCTGCCGGTATGAAGGTCAGCGACAGGATGAAGGCGAACACCAAAGCAATGATGACGGTGAGCGCCATCGGCTCGAACATCTTGCCTTCGACACCCGTGAAGGTGAGCAACGGCGCATAGACCAAGATGATAATAGCCTGCCCGTACACCGATGGGCGGATCATCTCGCGCGCCGATGCCGCGACAATCCCGAGACGTTGCTCGATCGTCAGCACGTCATCGCGACCATGCTGCGCCTCGCCCAAACGCCGTAATGCGTTCTCCACGATAATGACCGCGCCATCCACGATCAGACCAAAGTCGAGCGCACCAAGGCTCATCAGATTGGCCGAAACGCCCGCCTCCAACATGCCGATGCTGGTCAGCAGCATCGTAATCGGAATGACGCAGGCCGCGATCAGCGCCGCGCGAAAATTGCCAAGCAGCGCAAACAGGACGACGATCACCAGCACCGCACCTTCGGCAAGGTTGCGGGCAACCGTCGAAATTGTGGAGTTCACAAGCTCGGTCCGGTTCATCACCGGCTTCACAACCACATCGACCGGCAACGAGCGGCCGATCTGCGTCAGCCGTTCGGCAACGCCAGTCGATACCGTGCGGCTATTTTCCCCGATCCGCATGACCGCGGTCCCGACGACAACCTCATGGCCGTTTTCCGACGCCGATCCCATGCGCAGCCCTTGTCCGGTGCGAACGGTCGCAATCTGGTTGAGCAGGATCGGAACGCTCTCGCGGGTGGCAACGACGGTACGGGCCAGCTCGTCGGCGTTGCGGACACGCCCATCCGATCGAACCGCCAGCCCTTCGCCGTTGCGGTTGACCACGCCCGCGCCCGCGCTGGTATTGCTGCGCTGAAGGGCGGTCGTTAGATCCTGAAGCGTTAGCCGCATCGCTGCCATGCGCTGTACGTCTGGAACGACGAGATATTCCTTGGTGTAGCCACCAAGGGAGTCGACGCCGGCAAGCCCGGCCGTGCTTTTTAGCTGCGGCGTGACGATCCAATCCTGCACAGTGCGCAGGTAGGTCGCCTTGTCGGCGTCACTGACGAGGTGATCCCCCTCGGGGGTGATATAGCTGGCATCGCGTTGCAGGCCGGGTTCGCCGTTGCGGTGATGGACCTGATCCAGCTCGCGATATTCGACCGTCCACATGAAGATATCGCCAAGGCCCGTGGCGATCGGCCCCATCTCGGGGTTCACACCTTCGGGAAGGTCTTCCTCAGCGGTTCGCAGGCGTTCCGCGACCTGCGCCCGCGCAAAGTAGATATCGGTCTTTTCCGTGAAAACCGCTGTGATCTGGGCAAAGCCATTTCGGCTTAGCGAGCGGGTATATTCAAGGCCGGGAATGCCCGCGAGCGCGGTTTCGACGGTGAACGCAACCTGCTTCTCGATCTGATCAGGGGAGAGGGCAGGGGCAACGACGTTGATCTGCACCTGGTTGTTGGTGATGTCGGGTACGGCGTCGATTGGAAGCTGACGCAGCGCGCCAATCCCCAGCAATGCAGCCGCGATGGTGAGAAGCAGGACGAGCCAGCGCTTCTCGACGGAGAGGGTGACGATGCGACCGATCATGGCTCAGTCCTCATCCCCGCCCGCACCCTTGCCGAGTTCGGCTTTGAGCGTGAAGCTGTTGGTGGAAGCGATGCGCTCCGAGCCGGTAAGGCCGGCCGTGACCGTGACCTGTCCGCCATTGGTGCGGCCAAGCGTCACAGGGATTGCCCGGAAACCTGTCGCGGTCCGGACAAAAACAAACGACTTGTCCTCAATCATCTGAACTGCGGCCGATGGCACAGCGACGGTCCGATCCCCGGTCGCAGGAACGAGGATCGATACGTTGACCGTTTCGCCGACGCGCCATGTGCTGCCGGCGTTGTCGAGGGTGGCGATCACCGGCACCAATCGGGTCGTCTCGTCCAGAATGGGGGACACGAAAGTGACGCGCCCCTCCTCACGCCGCCCCGGTGCCGTTACTTCGACACGCACGCCGGGTTTCACCCGACCGGCATCGGTGGGGACGAGTGATGTGGTGACAGTGACCTTCGACAGATTGGCGACGCGGAACAGCTCTGCATCGGCCGCGACGGCTTGCCCGAGGGTGGCCGATCGCGCGATGACCTGGCCGGCGATCGGCGAGCGAACCGCGATGCGGTTGAGCGCGCCGCCTCCGCTGCCTGTTGCTGACAACTGCTGCTGTGCCAGGCGAAGGGCAATGCTGGCCTCCGTTGCGGCCGTTCGCGCTGCGACCAGATCCTGCTCTGGCGAAACCCGTTCAGCGAACAAACGCTGTTCGCGGCGAAGGTTCGATTGGGCGAGTGCGGAACGCGCGCGCGCGGCTTCTACCTCCGCTTTCAGTGATGCCGCTTCCCGGCTTTCGATGATAGCCAGCGGGTCTCCCCGGCTGACTGACTGCCCGAGATTGCGGGTGAGGGAAACGAGCCGACCGCCTACGGAGGTGGACACAACCTGCACACCCTGAGGATCGCCCTCGATCGTTGCCGATAGCTCGATCGCTCCTGCCACACCGCCTACTGTAGGACGCGTAACTTCTATCCCGGCATCCGCGATCTGCTGCGCGGACAGGGTGACGATATCCTTTGGACCCTCCTTGGCTTCGTCGGCCTCGGCACCTTCGATCTTCTCGGCTCCGGCCTTCTCACCGGCCTCGCTGTTGCCACCCCCGCCGCACCCGGCAAGGAGGATAGCCAGGGTCACAGGCGCGAGCGCCCGTATGATGATCTTCGTCATTAATTGGTTTCCTCGGGCGAGGGCGCTGCGGCAACGAGCCGTTCGAGGCGTGCCTTGGCGTCGTGATAGGTGGCGAGCGCATCGATCGCGGCGGTTCGTGTTTCGGACAGGGTACGTTCGGCATCGAGCAAATCGAGCTGCCCGAACTTGCCCTCCCGGTAGCCTATCCGGGCAATACGAGCGGCTTCGCTTGCCGATGCCAATGCCGGCCCGCTGGCGTTACGAGCGGTCGTCGCGGCATTTGCGACGTTTGCCTGTGCGCTTGCGATATCCTGCGCGGTATCCAGCTCGGCGACGCGACGTAGCGCCTGCGCCTGATCGGTCTGCGCCCGCGCCTGCGTCACTGCCGCCTTGCCGTTGTTGAACAGCGGAAACGGGATAGACACCCCGAACACCGCTGCCACGTCGTTCGTAGCCTCAAGCCGGCGTGCGCTGGCGCTAAGTGTCACGTCGGGAATGCGCTGCGACCTGGCAAGCCGCACCTGTGCCTCTGCCGTTGTCACGTCTGCGCGGGTCGCTGCCAATGCCAACGTCCCTGCGGTCTCGATCGGCCGTGCCGGACCAAAGCCCTCAACGCGATTGAACCACGCCAAGTCCAACGGTCCCCTGAGGGGTCGGCTGATCCGTCGGGCAAGATTACTTCGCGCGACCTCGGCAAGCCGCTCTGCGCGCTCCACAGCCGTCTCCGCGTTGATCCGCAATACATCGGCGCGCTGCTGTTCGAGCGGTGATGCTCGCCCCGCTTGAACGCGGACGCCGGCTGCGCGCGATGCTTCGCGGGCGATACCGGCCTGCTCGCGCGCGGTCACCAGTCGGCGTTCCGCTGCGGTCGCCTCGATGTAGAGCTGCGTGATGGCAAGCCGTAGATCGGCCGCGGCCAACGCCGTGCCTATCCGCGCTCGATTGCCAATCGCGTCCGCGACGGCGATCCGTGCCGATCGTTTTCCACCCAGTTCGATCGGTAGTGCCAGACCTGCCGTTGTCTCGGCGCTGCGAAGGCCCCGATATTGACCGCTGCCGGCAATGTTCTCGGTCTCGGCGATGATCGACGGGTTCGGCCGGTAGCCGGCAACCGTGCGGCCTGCCTCTGCTGCCCGGACGCCAGCCGTGGCAGCCTCAAGGCTGGGGGCGGTCGCTCCGGCAAGTGAAAGCGCTTGCTCAAGGGTGAGCGGGGGACTGGTCGATGTTAGATCGGCTGACTGCGCCTGTGCGATCGACGCGCAGGACGCCACGGCCAATAAGGCCGCAATAAAACGGTGCATGGGTAATGGACTCCTGACGAACCTTGGGCGTCCGCACGGGCTTTCCCGGCGGAATTAGGCGTTGGTCAGGCTTGGGGAGGACGTAGGGCTGGGTCCGACGCTACCGGAGCCTTAGGCGCATTGCGCCACACCGATGCAGTCATACGAACGCTGCTGGCTGGTCCGGTTGAATTGGACGCGATCGGCACGCCGACGTGATGGCCGTGGCAACCGCCATGATGGTGAGGATACGCCTTGTCGGCGTCTGCCGGCACTTGGTCAGCGTCGCCGTCGCAATGATCGAGGGAGCTGACCGCTGTGGTATCAATGCACGTCACGCCTTCGGTCGCATGCGCGACTGATCCAAGCCCGAGCATAAGCACGAGCATGAAACTGAGGAGCAGGGCGAAAAGGCGGTGCATCGGCCCGCGCCTTAGCAGCTTACCGACTGCCATGTAACGACTGCTGGTAACTAGCGGGGGCGGATAAAGGCTCGCCGTGCATTTCGGCGCGTGCCTGCCGCATGATCTGAACACCGCCGGATATTCCCAACACAGCCATCAAAGCGGCGACGGCAAGATCAGGCCACGCGCTGTTTAGGCCGAACACTCCGCCTGCGGCCAGTACGACGGCGATGTTGCCGATCGCGTCATTGCGCGAGCAAATCCATACCGATCTCATGTTCGCATCACCACTTCGGAAGCGGTACAGCATGACCGCGACCACAAGGTTCGCGATCAGCGCCGCGATGCCAACCATGCCCATAATCTCGGCATGGGGCGTTGCGTCGTGGAGCGCCCCCCATCCCGCCGCGAACAGGACATAGATGCCTAGCAAAGCAAGCGTCGCCCCCTTCAACATCGCAGCGCGTGCACGCCAGGCCATCGCCATCCCGGCAACGCCAAGGCTGATTGCGTAGTTCGCAGTATCCCCAAAAAAGTCGAGCGCGTCGGCTTGGAGTGCCTTCGATCCACCCGTGATGCCGGCAATGATTTCGATAACGAACATGCCGCCATTGATGGCGAGCGCAATCCATAGCGCTCGGCGCCACTTGGGGTCGTTGAGAGTACCCGCCTTGTCGGACGCGCAGCTTGTGCAGGCCATGTTCGCCACCTCGATAGAATCGATCTGACAGCCTATATGCACCCTCTAGTCGCTAGAGGGTCAAGCGCTGTGTCTGAGAAACTGACGATCGGAAAACTGGCCGGTGCGACCGGCACCAAGGTCGAGACGATCCGCTACTATGAGCAGATTGGCTTGCTGCCGGCTCCTGAGCGATCGGCGGGAAACTATCGGACCTATGAGGGCGCGCATCTACGCCGCCTTTCCTTCATCCGTCGTGCGCGCGATCTTGGCTTCTCGATCGACCAAGTACGCGAGTTGATGGGGCTTGCCGATCACCGCGATCGGTCGTGCATCGCTGTCGATGTCGTTGCCAACCAACACCGCGACGCGATCAGACGCAAAATTGCAGACCTCACCGCGCTTGCTGGTGAACTCGACGCGTTGATAGATTCCTGTAGCCGCAACACCGTCGCCGACTGCCGGATCATCGAAGCACTTGCCCCTTCCGCATAGCGCATCGCTGCTGTCCGGTGGAATGATCGGCTTGCACCGCTTGGGCACTTCAATCCGTGGAGCTGACGATCGCACTTCTTGCCGCCCCGTCATCCTGACTGATCTCGATGGTACAGCGCACCGTCTTCTTAGTCCTCACAGCTATCTTGTAGCAGGCTTGCACAGCCTTGCGATTTGCGGTGATGATCCGATCGGCTGCCGCGATGTTAGCGAAAGCCTCCGGCCCAGCAGCTCGCATGAGGCGCTGCCCTGCTTCCCATTTCGGTAGGTCGAGCGTGCGCGCTGCCATCCACTCGGGCACCTGCCACTTCGCCGGGAGCTCGCGCGCGATGATCCCCGGCACGATCGTCCATAGCAGCGCCCCGCCCAGGCACGCTCCCGCACCGACCTGCCACAAGGTACGGCGCTGCTCGTCCGCACGGCGGGCCGAACCGCCGATACCGTGCAAAGCGGTCGTCGCCTTGTCCATCTTCTCACCGGCGGTCGCGATCATGCGCCGATCCTCGTCGCGGGCATGGCCGCCAGCCGCGACGATCCGGTCGGCGACATAGCGCGGCGCGACATTGTCCTCGGCCGTTTTCGCCAGCACGCCGACATTTTGCATGGTTGCGTTGAGCGCCTTCGCCATTTTCCCCAGCGTCTCGCTGTAATCGGGTATCTCCGGCACCTCGGCGCGCTCCGCGGACAGCCGCTCGACGGCGCGGCGCAACAGCGCAAGCTCACCGCGGACACCTTCAAACGCCTCCGCTGCGGCGTCCAGTTCGTGATCGTCACCCATGCACTTCTTCCCCTTTACTGCATGAAACCACAAACCGGATCGTACCCGAAAGCACGAACCGTCACCGGCTCATCCCCCGATCCCGGTCGCGCCCACGATCGAGCGACGACGACAGCGCATCGCCGATCGACCGCTCGCTTTCCTGCTTCAGCGCCAGGTCGGGTGCATGGCGACGCAGTGCGGATTCGAGCTGCGGGTCGCGGTGCAGCCCGCCCGCCACCTTCTCCATCCGCTCACGCAACCGCTCGGCACCGGCACTGTCGCCGGCCCGCTCCATTCCTGCCCGCGCCTGCTGCATTTTCTGCCAGCCTTCCACGAACCGCTCGGCACGCGCGTCCGGGTCTAGCCGCACACGCTTCTCGTCGGCCATCGCGCGTGTCGCGCCAACTGTGTTGCCGCCCGACACCTGCTCGATAAGCTTCGGATCACGCGCAAGCGCCGATGCAAGGTCGCGCGCGGCATGGGGACGGGTCGCGTCCAGCCTCTCGCCAGCCTTCTGCAAAGCGCTCTCCTGATGCGGCAGCACCGGCAGACCCTTGTTGCGCATCCGGCCGATATCGCCCGCGGCACGTGCATAGCGTTCGATCGCCTTGGCCTGAGAGACGTCCAAGGTGGTGTTAATCGGCCCCCCCTGGCTGCGATCACGGGCGGTGTTAATCAGACCCCCCTGGCCGTGATCGCGGGCAGTGTTAATCGCCCCCTCTTTCGCGACAGCCGGCTTTGGCCGGAAACCGGCAAACATGCCCTTGGCCTTGTCGCGCACCTTCTCGACCATCTGGCGTGCGAGTTCCGGGAACCGGATCTCGCGCCGATCGGCGAACGCCCGCGCCTGATCCTGCTCGGGCTTAGCGTAATCGCCCGCCATGTCCTTGCCGCGATCACGCGAGAGCGCGCGGACGAGCTGGCGCTGGTCGCTGAAGTCGTCGCGGCCATAGTGGAGCTGCACGTCGTCACGATGACGCGACATGCCGACATAGGCGCTGTGCCGGTCCATGCCGGGGGTGGCGAGGACGTGCGCGCGATCGACCGTCACGCCCTGCGATTTATGGAACGTCGCCGCATAGCCATGATCGACATGGGCATAGTCCTTGGTGTCGAACGCGACGCCGCGCCCGTCATCGAGGCGCACCGCCATGCCCTCGGACGATACCCGCTCGATCGTCGCCAGCGTGCCGTTCTTCACCCCCATGCCGCGCTCGTTGCGCAGGAACATGATGCGGTCGCCCGTCGCGAACTGCCGCTCACCGCGCTCGGCCTTCACCGTCACGTCGTCGCCAAGGTCGCCGGATGCGCGCAACCGGTTGCGCGCCTCGCCATTGAGGCTCTGCACTTCGGCGTTGGTGTGGGTGAGGATGATCCGGGTCTTGCCCGGCTCGGTCTGGCGTGCGCGATCCCAACCGTCCACCAGCTCGCCCCGCGCCTCGTCACGGTTGTCGGCGACGTGGACCATGCCCTTGCTGTCATAGGCATGGATCGCCTCGCCGGTGCGCCCGGTCGCCAGCGCACGCGTGGCGTCGCGCTGCCAGTCCTCGCGCTGCCGGCGTATCTCGGTGATCTCGGCCGCGCCGTGGCGCTCGGTGACGCTGCGAAAGGCCGCGCCGGCCTCGATCGCCTGCAACTGCTCGGGGTCGCCGACCATCACGACCTTGGCCCCGGCATCGCGTGCTTGGGACAGCACCCGCTCCATCTGACGCGAGCCGATCATGCCGGCCTCGTCCACCACCAACACGTCCCTTGGGCCTAGCTGTTCACGCCCCCGCCCCCATGCGTGTTCAAGGCTGGCGATGGTGCGGGACTGGATGCCGGACCCGCCCTCAAGGTTCTCGGCCGCGATGCCTGACAACGCCGCGCCGCGCACCGTGTAGCCCTGCCCCTCCCAAGCCTCGCGCGCGACGCCCAGCATCGCCGATTTACCGCTGCCGGCATAGCCGACGACGGACGCCAGCCCACTGTTGCCGGTGACGTGATCGAAGGCGTCGCGCTGCTCGCTCGACAGGACAAGCCCTCGGCCCTCGGCTGCGTCGATCGCGGCGTCACGATGCCGATCGACGATGCCATGCGCGGCGCGGCCCGCCAGCTCGTCGCTCGCGCGCTCAAGCCGGTTCTCCACCGCGATCATGTCGCGGCTGGTGAACCGCTCCTGGTCGCGCCCGTCCTTCCCCAATGCGACCAGCTCGGGGCTGGCGCGCACCGCCCCCATCACCTGGTCGAACTGCTCCTTGCCGTCGCTGTGCCGGAAGGCGAACGTCGCCAGGTCGCGAGTGGTGAACGTGGCCTGCTGCCGCGTGATCGCGTCCAGCGCGACATTGGGATCGGCGATGATCTTCTCGCCGTTCTCACGAGCGATGCGCGTGTGATCCTCGATCCGCTCCGCCTCAAGCCCCTGCTCCGGACGACGCGATGCGGCCGGGCCGATCTTGTGCTGCGGTTCCAGCCCGATCCCCTGCGCCTCGTAACTGCGGTGGTCGATGCGACCCTCAAGCCCAAGCTCGGCCATGCGCTCATTAACGTGGGCGCTCCACGCCTCGCGCCAGTCCTTCAAAAGCTCGGTCGAGTTCCAGTCGCGGTTCTTCTTCCCGAACCCCTCCGGCCCCACGTCGCGCATCGCAAGCATGACATGCGCGTGCGGCTTGGGCGTGCCGTCCTTCGCCTTGTCCCAATGCACGTTCAGATCCGCGACCATCCCGCGATCGACAAACTGCTGCTTCACGAAATCGCGCGCTAGCTGGACGCCCTGTTTCTCATTCATCTCGCGCGGAATCGAGAACTCCACCTCGCGGGCAAGCTGAGCGTCCTTGCGTTTCTCGCCTGCCTCCACCTCGTTCCACAAGGTCGTGCGGTCGTTTAAACGCTCCGGTGCGCCCTGTGGCAACATCACTTCGGAGTGGATCACGCCTGCCTTGTTGCTGAAGTCGTGATTCCGGTTCAACCGATCGTCGTGCAGCTCGGATGCGGAGCGATAGGCGGCGCTCGCGACGGCGCTCGATCCGTTCGCGCGGCTCACAACCTTGGCGGAGAAATGGTAGATCGCCATGACGCCCTGCTTATTGCACTTCTGAGCGCACGTCGGCAACGACGTATAAGCGCGCACTCATCCTCCGCTTCGCTCCTCCTGATTGACTTGGTGCTGCGTTCTGCTCGTTCTGGCTTTACCCATATGCTCGGCGCGCTAAGATGTTGATGAGCGATACGCGGAAGGGTAAAGGCGATGCGGAAGGTTCGCGATTACGATGCCGAGCTGAAGGCACTGGGTGACAAGGCCCGCGCGCTCAAGGCAAAGCGGGTCGAACAGCTTGGCCAGCTCGTCGTTGCGACCGGGGCCGATGCGCTTGATCCGGAAACCCTCGCCGGGGTGCTGCTCGATGCGATCGGATCAAAGGATGCGGGCGCGAAGGAGGCATGGCGCGCGAAGGGCGCGGCCTTCTTTCAACGACGTGGGCGCAAAGGTGGCGGCGCTGCTGCAATCGACGGATCGGGCACTGCGACTGAACCAGGCGGCGACGCTGCGGGCGGAAGCGGCGGAACGGCGAACGGATAGCAGGGGCTGGGTCGTGCAACGTCGCGAACGAACACGCCATCTGATTGAACTGGGCGGGCTGGTCCAGAAAGCCGGGCTGGTCGAGCTGACCGACGACGATCGCGCCACGCTCTACGGCGCGCTGCTCGATCTCGCCGGGCGTGGTCGCGGCGACGATGCTGGCGACGTGCTGGCGCTATGGAAGCGGCGCGGCAAGCGGGCGTTCGACGCGGAAGCGGAAGGGAGCGAAGCGCAATGAGCGATTTCGATATCGAGACGATCCGTGCCCAAGTCCGCGCGATGAATTTCGTGCGCGGCACGCCGGCGGAAATCGCGATGTGGCATGAGGACATGGCGGACTCGCGCGCCAACCTGGTCATCGAGGACATGATCCCGACGCCCAACGACGATGCGTTCTTCGCGATGATGCTTGACGAGGGCGTGCCCCCTCCCCTTGTATCGCAAATCCTGCTCCGGCTGCTCGATCATCCCGACTCCGACCGGTCCTTGCCGGTCACGCCGATGGAAGCGCACTGATGCCGAGGCGACGGATCAGCCCGCTGTTCGCGGTCTTCGTCGCCTTCGTGGTGCTGATGGCGAGCAACGCCTGGCTCAAGGGCATCTTCGGCTATGGTGAGATTGCGACCGACATTCCGTTCCTGCTGGCCGGCGCGATCCTGTTCCTGGCTTGGCGCTTCAACCGGCGCGCCGCCAACCAGCGGAGCGATCTGCTCGGCTCCGCTCGTTTCGGCGACCGAACCGACGTGCGAAAGCTGGAGGCGAACGGAGATCTCCTGATTGGCCGCTCGGCGAAGTCAGGCAAGCTGCTGCATTACGACGGCGCGGCGCATCTGCTAACGATGGCACCCACCCGGTCGGGCAAGGGCGTCGGCACGATCATTCCCAACCTGCTGCTGCTCGATCGCTCGGTGATCTGCATCGACCCCAAGGGTGAGAATGCCCGCGTCACCGCCCGTGCGCGTGCCGCCAAGGGCAAGGTCTGGTGCCTCGATCCGTTCGGCGTGTCGGGTCAGCCGCCTGCCCGCTACAATCCGCTCGACCGGCTCGATCCCGCCAGCCTCGATCTCGCGGAAGATGCCAACACCCTCGCCGACGCCCTAGTGCATGACGCGCCGGGGCAATCGGGCGAAGCGCATTGGAACGAGGAAGCCAAGGCGCTGATCGCGGGGCTGATCCTGCATACCGTCGTCCACGAACCCGCCGACGCCCGCGTGCTGGCGACGGTGCGCGACAAGCTGACGCTCGCCCCTGCCGGCTTTGCCGCTTTGCTGGCCAAAATGCAGGACAGCGCCGGCGCCGGTGGCCTGATCGCCCGCGCCGCCAACCGCCAGCTCGGCAAGTCCGATCGCGAAGCCGCTGGCGTGCTGTCCTCGGCACAGCGCCATACCCACTTTCTCGACAGCCCTCGCATCGTCGCCAGCACCGCCGCGTCGGATTTCACCTTCGCGGGGCTGAAGGACACGACCGCCACCGTGTTCCTGTGCCTGCCGCCCGATCGGCTCGACACCTATGCGCGCTGGCTGCGGCTGCTGGTGAGCCAGGCCGTCACCGACATGGCGCGGTCCACCGCCCGTCCTGCCCGGCCCGTGCTGTTCCTGCTGGACGAGTTCGCCGCGCTCGGCCGTCTCGAACCGGTTGAACGCGCGATGGGCCTGATGGCGGGCTATGGCCTCCAGCTCTGGCCGATCCTCCAGGACATGCACCAGCTTAAGGCCACCTATGGCGAGCGCGCCGGCACCTTCATGTCCAACGCCGGCGTGATCCAGACGTTCGGGGTCAACGATCATGCCACCGCCGACATGCTCTCGCGCACGATCGGCGACACCACGATCGAATATGATACCGTCAGCACGTCGCGCGGCACCGGCTGGGGCGAAAACCGCGCTGGTCCCTCGGAGAGTGTCAGCGGGCACGTCTCCGCTCGCCGGCTCGCCACACCGGACGAAATCATGCGAATGCGGCCCGATCAGCTTCTGCTGCTCCGCCAGGGCGAAAACCCGCTCGCGGTCGAGAAAATCCGCTACTACGATCAACGCGAGTTCACTGGCCTGTTCGATCCTGCGTGACGATGTGCGAAAGGTGAGTTTTGGGGTAGCGCCTCACCTTCCGAAGGTGACGGAGCTGGTGATCGGATTGACGATCTACGAAACCGATCGCGAAGGAGCTGATTTAAGCACCAACAGCGAGGTTCGGTGCTGCAAGGGTGCGGATCGTGGCAAAGCCCTCTTCCCTGCCCTCATGGCGCTCTTGGTCGGCTCTGGCGTAGTATCTGGTCGCCAGCTTGCCTTTCTTCTTTTTCCGCTAAGCACGCGGCGTTTGCGCCGCTCTGGTGACAGCGCAGCTGGCACCAGACGAATAGTGCATCGGCCATTAGGCCGATTCCATTTGCCTATTCTGACGGTGGTTATCCACAGGCTCGCCACCCCAAAGCTCACCTTTCGCCGTTCAGATTCTCTAATTCTTCTGATTCAAGATTCAGAGCCCTGAAAGGTCCGTATTTCTGCCGAAAAATGCCTCCAATAGTGAGCGTTGGGGTCGATTCGCGTGAGTTTCGGGGTAGCATGCGGTGAGCTTTGGGGTCGGTAAAAGTGAGTGTTCGGGCAGGGTCCAGTGAGTGTTGGGGTACCCCAATGGTTGGGTTAAAAGGATCGGTGAGTTTTGGGGTATCCGCCTCTCTGCTCCACGGGGGAGCTGAAACATTTGCCTAGCTCACTTTTCGTGATTAGGGTGAGTTGGTAAGTTCCTCTAGCTCACCGTTGGTCAAGCCTATGTCGCAACCTGCCGTGGTCGATATGACATTCCGCACGCTGGCCCAGAAGGGACGTGGAAATCCTTTTGATCCCGCCAACTACGGTGAAATCGTCAAGCCCGGCGAGTTGGTCGATATTGTAGAGCTAAGCCCCCTCACCCTCGCGGATCGCCGTATCTACAACCTGCTGATCGCCAATGCCTGGGAACGCATTGGCGAGCCGATCATCCATCGCATTGCGAAATCCGGACTGAAAGGGACGCACCAAGGCAACGAGCGCATAGAGAGTTCACTGCTGCGCCTCATGGGCACCATCGCGATCGTCACGATCCGCAAGGATGGCAAGAGCTACAAGCGCCGTGTCCAGCTGCTCGGCCCAAGTGATGAAAGCCTCGAAAAAGACGGCTTCCTTCACTATCGTATCCCAGAAGAGCTAATCGAGATACTGCGGAACAGTCAGGTTTATGCCCGTCTCAAGACGCAGGTAATGTATTGCTTCGAGTCAAAATACGCACTTTGTCTCTATGAAATGATCGAGCGGCGCATTGGTCTCGAATACAAACAGAAAGAGGAGTTTACGATCGAAGAGCTGCGCGGCCTGCTTAACGTGCCTGAAGGTAAACTCGAACGCTTCGCTGATATGAACAAATATTGTCTGAAGGTGGCTGTCGAGGAAATTAACAAGCTTTGCCCCTTCTATGTCGATTTCACGCCGATCAAGAACGGGCGCAAGGTCGAACGGGTGGCACTCCACTGGTTCCCAAAAACGTCCAGCGGCAAGCGCGACGCACAGAACCTGATCGACCAGCACAGCATTGTACGACGGGCAAAGCTGCGCGGCGGAATTCCCGAACTGCCCGTGCTGGTAGATTTCAGCGCGTCGGCCCAAAGGTGAGCCGCTACCCCAAAACTCACCGATAGGCTTTGCTACCAACCTCTACATGCCAGACACGTGTTCACGTTCCATCGTGTTCTCGTGTTCTCGTGCTATCATGTTCACATGCTAACAAGTGGGCTGGCGGATTCCGGGGTGCCCGTTACAGATGCCGGGCATTCACCCAGCCCTTGCATGTTCCACTCGGGACGGATCATTCGGATCGCCCCCTCTTCGGGGTCGGTACATAGAACGGACCCAGATATACGTTAAGCGCCCTCATCCGGGTTCAGGCGGCGCAAATCACCCGTTTGTCGCGCATCTGCGATGGCGACAGGGTTTTCCGTCATCCCTAGTACCTAGCGACGACTTTTGGGACAAAGCCGTCGTAGCAAGTCCAGTCACATCGCGACGATCTACGGGAAAGGCTGTCTGGCGCTCGGCGCCTTTCGCGCGACGGCATGGTGATCGCTCCACCGCCGTCTAGAAAGGGATAGGCTATCGAAAGAGTCTGGGTGACATCGCCCAGCAAAACGATCGATTTCGCTACTGATTTCATCATGGTAGGCCGCTTGCATGACCGCATCCGATCGCGCCGAACAGAATCTGATCCTCCGCTGTCCGGAGCCGCTCAATGCGGAAACGCCCCCGGATAAACTGATCACGTCCTTCCTGACGCCGCAGGCGAACTTCTACATCCGCAGTCACGGACCAACGCCGGAGCTGGCCGACGATCATCGTATAGCGCTGGACGGCTTAGTCGACCGCCCGCGCTCCTACACGGTTGCCGAACTTCAAACGGCATTTGCGACCCGGACAGTGACCGCGACCATGCAGTGCGCCGGCAATCGTCGGGCACATCTTCAAGACGTGGAAAAGACTTCGGGCGATCCCTGGGACGTGGGCGCGATTGGCAATGCGGCGTGGACCGGCGTCGCACTGTGCGACGTGCTCGCCGCAGCCGGCATCCAGGACGGCGCGTCGTTCGTCGGCACTACGGGGGCCGACAACGTGGATGTCGATGGTGAGACGGCACCGTTCGGTGCCTCGATCTCGATCGCCAAGGCGCTAGAGCCCGACGTGCTGATCGTCTGGGCCATGAATGGCGAGGCGCTGGCCCCCGAACATGGCGCACCGCTGCGGCTCGTCGTGCCGGGTTATGCGGGCGTTCGTAGCGCCAAGTGGCTGACGCGCATCGAGGTGCGCGATCGCCCGTCCGATGCGCCGATCCAGGCTAAGGACTACAAGCTCTTTCCGGCGTCGGTAGCGAAGGAGGACGCAGACTGGGATCGGGGTCTGACTATCGAGGAGATGCCGCTCAATGCTGCGATCTGCGCGCCGGTGGACGGCGCGCATGTCAGCGCCGGCGCGTGCGAAATCGCGGGTTATGCGGTCGCCTTCGGCCGAGCGGTCACCCGCGTCGAGGTCTCCGTCAATGGCGGCACCGACTGGCTGCAGGCGGAACTGACTGCAAAACCCGATGCGCCTTGGAGCTGGACGCAGTGGCACGTCACGGTCGATCTGTCTCCCGGACTCCACGTCCTGATCGTGCGCGCCGTTGACGGTGCCGGGCAGATGCAGCCCGAACGGCCCGAGCCGATCTGGAACTTCGCCGGCTATCTCTCGACTGCCTGGCATCGCATCGCCGTTACCGCTGGCTGATGGACGCGCCGCACGACGCCGATCGGGCCCATGCGAAGCTGGCGGAGAGCGCGAGCAAGCTGAAGGACAGCGCAGTCCAGCAGGTGGACAGCGCCGACCGTCGCACAGAGCTTGCCGCGGACCGCACAATCCTCGCCGGCGAACGCACCTATGCTGCCTGGGTGCGTACCGGACTGGCGGCGCTCGCTTCCGGTATCGGCGCGCGCGCGCTGCTCAAGGACGTCGTGTTCCCGTGGCTGGCGACGGCGACCGGGACCATGCTGATCTTGTTCAGCGCCTTTTGCTTCGCCGCTGCGGTGTGGCGAGAGATGGGCGCAGGCGCCCCGCCGCCACGACCGGACATCAAGCGCCTGCCAGCGACGTTGCTCCTAGTGATGAACGGGTTTCTTATGCTCGTGTCACTGGCCGCGCTCGTCGGCATCTGGACGGCACGCTCGTAGCAGCCATCCCTAGGTTTGCTGCGAACCGATCAGACCCCGCAGCGCATCCGCGGCTTTCGTGCGGTATCGCCCCCTTGTGACGAAGCCCGAAAACGACGTGGGCCAAAGCCGATCGGTCCCGCATGCAGCGTACCCGGGGTCGGTACATATAACGGGCTCAGATAGACGCTGCCGACTGGCCGGTCCGAGCATTTGCCCGACCAACATGCCCATTGACGGTTGGGGCAAACGTCTAATAGATCGACTTTGGCAATGGATTTCTGCCGGGCAATTTGGCCGAACCGCTCTGATAAGAGCTGATGATTCCTACTTGGCGCCTTCAGGCAGCAAGGAGGAATTGTGCGCGCTACCTTTCGCAATCTCGTCGGCACGCTGAATGTCGCGGCATTCATGCGCGATCGTCACGACCATGCGATCTCTGTCCTGCGCTGGGCGCTGATCTTGCTGCCCATGGCGGCACTCGTCGGGACGCTATGTGCGGCGTTCCTGCTGAGTCTCGATACCGTTACGCGACTGCGGTTTGCATCGCCTTGGCTGCTCTATCTGCTACCGGTGGGCGGGTTCGTTGTCGGATTCCTCTACCATGTCACCGGGCGCACAGTGGAAGGCGGCAACAATCTGATCGTCGAGCAGATCCACGAGCCTGGCGGCGGGGTGCCTCTGCGGATGGCGCCGCTCATCTTCTTCGGCACAGTGGTGACGCATCTTTTCGGTGGCTCGGCCGGACGTGAGGGCACCGCCGTCCAATTGGGTGGAAGCCTTGCCAGCGGTTTCGGCCGCGCGCTCCGCCTCGATGCGGGCGGCACGCGCATCCTGTTGATGACGGGTATCGCAGCCGGGTTCGGCGCGGTCTTCGGCACGCCGATCGCAGGCGCGGTCTTCGCGCTCGAAGTGCTGGCGATCGGCCGCGTTGAATATTCCGCGCTAGTGCCTTGCCTCGTTGCAGCGCTAGTCGGCGATTGGACGTGCCTCGCCTGGGGTATCCATCACGGTGTCTACCCGATCGGTGCGTTGATACCGGTCGATGCGCTGCTCGTGACGAAGGCGGGTATTGCGGGGATCATATTCGGATTGGTCGGTTTGGCCTTCGCCGAAGCCAACCACGTGGTCGGGGGATGTCTGAAGCGGATCGTCCCCTATGGTCCGCTACGTCCAGTGATCGGCGGGGTCGTCGTTATCGCGCTCGTCTTCCTGTTCGGCACGCGCGACTATCTAGGCCTGGGTGTCCTGGCAGCGAGGCCCGAGAGCCTTACCATCGCCAGCTTCTTCGGACCAGACACGCATCCGTGGAGTTGGGCGATCAAGCTGCTGTTTACTGTCGTCACGCTCGGTGCGGGTTTCAAAGGCGGTGAAGTCACGCCGTTGTTCTTCATCGGCGCGGCGCTCGGTAACGCGCTGGCGCCTTTCTTGGACGTACCGACGGGCCTGTTCGCCGCGATCGGCTTTGTTGCGGTCTTTGCCGGGGCTGCCAATACCCCGCTCGCCTGCACCTTCATGGGGATTGAACTGTTTGGCGCCAGCTATGCGGTGCCGATCGCCGTCGCCTGTTTCGTGGCCTATCTCTGCTCGGGCCACAATGGCATCTACCTGTCGCAGCGCGTTGCGATACCCAAGGTGCCCGCGAACGGCCTCGCGCCCAATGCAACACTGCGCGAGACACGTACACGCCGCACAGCACTTCGCGCGCAGAACCGCGTGTCGTGAGTGATGTGCTTAGCCTGATCCCCCCGATACGTCGGGCGCAGCCTTCGGATCGGGGTCTTGCGCCTTGCCCTTCGCGGCGCCCGGCTGCTTTGCGCTCATGGCGGTCAGATAAGCGACGATCGCCGGCACGTCAGCCTGTGCAACAGGAGCCTTGTAGACCTCGCGCATCTTGGTGACCTCCGCGGTCCACTGATCGGAGGAGAGTGGCGGCTGGTTCAGCGCCATGCTCGCCGAATGACACGAGGTGCAGTTGGCGTTGATGACGTCGGCATGCGGGCCGGCGGGATATTGCCCTTCGTCGGTCGGGAGATCGACCGAGGTGGACGCCAGCGAGAAGCCGCGCGCCGAAACGCTTGGCGGCGGTGGTGCGGTCGGGGCGGCAGGCGGCGGGGCGATGCGGCTGTTCGGGGCACCGATCGCGAGTAGAAGAACGACGGTCGCGCCGACGAACCCGAACGACAGCGTGCCGATGGAAGGCGTTTTCATGGGGGAGCGCTCCTCAGCCGACGACGATGTTGGTGGTTTCGATGTTGCCGCGCATGAACCCGCCCGGGTTCCAGATCGGCGTCATCGGCTGCGCGATGCCGGCGGTGTTCCAGCAGCGCGACATCAGTCTGGTCGGGCCCGCATGGCTGAGCGGCACCTGCGCATCCCAGCGGCGGAAACTGTATTTGCCGTGATCGGGGCCAAGCGTCGTCTTGTACCAGCTCTTGCCGTTGTCGGTCGACACATCGACCTTGGCGACGCCGCAATCGCCGCCCATCGCGATGCCGCCCAGCGGGATTGACCGGTCAAACGCGATCGCCTGCCCTTCGTCGAGGCTCGTGACCCAACTGCGCGGGATCATCTTGTTGATCGGGACGGCCGGGAAATCCTTCTGGCCAGGCCGCACGTTCGCGCCTGGAGTGTCAGGGATCTTGTACGCCTTGGCCATCCAGTAACCGTCGTCGGGCGCGGCAAGCACCTCGATGTCGTTCAGCATCTTGACCCAATAGGTCGAATACCAGCCGGGTACGATCAGCCGGACCGGGAAGCCGTTGAGGAGCGGCATCTGTTCACCGTTCATCCCGAAGGCGAGCATCACTTCGCCGTCGCGTGCGTGGTCGATCGACAGCGACTTCGCAAAATCCGGTCCACCCGCGACCACCGGCTGGTCGAGCGCACCGAACCGCACCGCGACCGCGCCCGGCTTCACGCCGGCGATATCGAGCACGTCGCGCAGGCGCACGCCGAGCCATTTGGCGTTGCCCATCGCCCCGTGACGCCACTGCGCACCGGCAACAGGGGGCTGGAACAGCGCACGCGAATTGCCCGAGCATTGGTTGATCGCCGCCAGCTCGACGCGTGGCAACTTCAGCAGTTGCGCGAGCGAGATCGACAGCGGCCGCGTGACCGCGCCGTGCACCTTGATCCGGAACGCCTCGACATCGATCGCGGTCGGAATGTCGGCCCAGTGCCAGCGGACGAAGAACTGGTCGTTCGGTGTGAAGACGTCGCCATTGAACACGCTCATCGGCGTTTCCAGCAGCGGCGGGTGGATCCGCTGGAGGATCATGCTGCCCTTGCCGGGGAACGCACTGGTTATCGGCCGTTCCGATGGGCCACCCGGAAGATGCAGGTCGACCATGCTCTGCGCCAGCGCGGGTGCGGCGATCAGCGCGCCGCTGCCGATCGCAGCCTCTGCGAGAAAGCGACGGCGGTTCGTCGCCTGCGCCAGTTTCATATCCAGGCTGTCCACCAGCATTCTCCCTTCGATGTCATGCTCTTATGCGCGATCCGTCCGACGGTCTGCCCGGTACGGGTCGATCGGATGGGCCGGTTCGATCCGGCAGGACGATCAGTTCGGCCCATCAATTGGCTTGGGCGATGCAGGGCGACACGAACAGGTTTCCGCGCCAGCCGCCTGCGACCGTCTTGGCGCCGACCAGCAGCCACATCGCTGCGAGCGCGATGGTGAGGATGGTGCCGACGATCCCGAAAAAGCCGAGCTGGAGCGTCGTGCCGAGCTTGAAGGTGGCGACAGTGTAGACGCCGAGCGGGAAGGTGTAGCCCCACCAGCCAAGGTTGAACGGGATACCCGCGCGCCAGTAGCGGATCGTGATCAGCGTCGCGAGCGCCAGCCACCACAGGCCGAAGCCCCAGAGCAACAGCCCGGCGATCGTGCCGATCCCCTGCGCTACCGCGCCGATCTGGCCGAGGCCGTTGGCGGCGAGGATCGCGGGCGCGTCGCTACCGAGCACCAGCATCCCGAGCGCACCGGTGCCGATCGGACCGAGCGCGAGCCAGCTCGAGGCGGCCATGCTCTCGTGCGGCAGCTTGTGGAGAGCCATCCGCAGGATCAGGATCGCGAGAATGCCGAACGCGACCGGCACCGAATAGGCCCACAGGACATAGGAGGTCGCCAGCACCACGAACTGATGATGGGCGTCGGCCAGATGCGGTGCGAGCAGGCCTCCGCTCGCGCCTGCGACCTCGGCCGCGACCACTGGCAGGAGCCACACCGCGGTCATGCCGTCGAGCGAATGTTCGTGCCGGGTAAACATGAGGTAGGGGATCGCTACACCGCAGGCGAGCGACATCGCGACGTCGATCCACCACAATGTCTCGGCGATCGGGATCACGCCGGCGCCGAACCGCGGCAGGCCGAACGCCAGGAACCCGTTGATGATCGTCGCGAGGCCCATCGGGATCGTACCGATGAACATCGATACGGTGTTGTGCCCGAAGATCCGCCGCGCCTCGTGCCCGAACATCGTCCAGCGCGCGGTGTAGAGCCCGGCGAACAGCGTGAAGAGCGCGATGTTGAAATACCACAATGCCTCGCCGACCGGGTGCAGCGACGTGCCGACGCCCGGCACCTGCGGTAAGGCCAGCGCCAGGATACCGGTGCCCATGGTCGCGGCGAACCAGTTGGGCGTGAACTGCCGGATCATCTCGCGCGGTGAGTCGAGCCGGCTGAGCGGCTTCAGGCCATCAAGAACGGGTTTCAGATCGGCGGTCACTTGCCAGTCTCCTTGATGAGATCGGTCAGCGCATCGGCCGCCCGGGTACGATAGCGCTCTTTGTGCCGCAGCGCGTAGAACGGACGCCGCGGCAGACCGAGCGGCAGATCGTGCAACGTTCCGGCCGCGATTGCAGGTGCGACGACATGCTGCGACAGGACCGCGACGCCTGCGCCAGCCTCGACCGCGCTACGTACCGCCTCGTTCGACGGCAGGGTCAGCGCGGTGGTGAGGTCCGACGGATCGACGCCGCGCTGGCGCAACACCTCCTCGAACGACGAGCGCGTGCCCGATCCCTGTTCGCGGACGATCCAGCGCGCGGCGCGGATCCAGTCCTCGTCGATCGTGTCGGCTGCGCGATCGCTTACCAGCACCATGCGGTCGTTCGCGACCGTCCAATGCGCGAGCGCGGGCTCGTCGATCACACCCTCGACGAAGCCGAGCTCGACCGCACCGTCGAGCACGCGCGCCGCGGCCCCCTCGGTGTTGTCGATCGCCAGTTCGATTGAGATCGCGGGGTAGCGCGCATGGAACGCCGCCAGCTGGCGGGGCAGCCAATAGCCTGCGATCGTCTGGCTTGCGACCAGCCGCAGTGTGCCGCGCTCCAGTCCTGCATATTCGGCCAGTGCAAGTTCCGCGCTGGCGGCACGGCCAAGCACTGCGCGCGCGTCGACCAGAAACATGCGGCCCGCTTCGGACAGTTCGATCCCGCGGCCGACCCGGTGGAACAGCGACACGCCGTGCCGAGCTTCTAGCGCGGCGATGGCAGCGCTTGCGGCTGACTGCGTCACATTGAGCGCTTCGGCAGCGCGCGTCATGTGCTCGCGCTCTGCGACACCGACGAAAATCCTGAGTTGTTCGAGGGTCATGCCCGATCTCCTTGCCCCAATGATAGGGAAAGGAGATCAATCGCACCAACCAAAGATTACAGTCATTCCAATCAGATATACCGATCGTTCATTTCAGAATGTCGATAACCGCCTCACGTTCATCGACCAGTTCGGCAATCGTGCGATCGAGCATCGATCGCTGGAACGGATCGAGGGTCAGGCCTTCGATACGCGCATACCCACCGCTCATGCAGTGCACCGGCACGCCGCACACCAGTCCTTGCGGGATACCGTAGGAGCCATCTGACACCACGCCCATCGACACCCAATTATCGCCTGCGCCGTGCACCCAGTCGCGCAGATGGTCGATCGCTGCATTTGCGGCCGACGCGGCCGAGGACGCACCCCGTGCTTCGATGATCGCGGTTCCGCGCTGCGCAACGGTGGGGATCAGGGTTTCGCGGTACCAGGCCTCGTTTCCGATACGGTCGGCAAGCTTTTGGCCATCGAGTTCGGCATTCCCCCAGTCGGCAAACATCGTCGGCGAATGGTTTCCCCAGACGACGAGCTTTGTAATCGCATCGACACCTACACCCGCCTTGGCCGCAAGCTGTCCCTGCGCGCGGTTGTGATCGAGGCGGATCATCGACGTGATGTTTTCGGCAGGAAAACCCGGTGCGCTTTGCGCAAGAATCCAGGCATTTGTGTTGGCGGGATTGCCGACGACCAGGATCTTGGCGTCACGTTTGGCCACTGCGTCCAATGCTGCGCCCTGCGTCTTGAAGATCGCTGCGTTGGCAGCGAGCAAATCACGGCGCTCCATGCCCTTTGAGCGGGGACGAGACCCAACCAGCATGGCCGCATCGATGTCCTTGAAAGCCACCATCGGATCATCAGTAATGATCACACCTGCCAGTAGCGGGAACGCGCAATCCTCCAGTTCCATGACCACGCCGCGTACGGCGTCCATAGCCTGCGGCACGTCGAGCAGTTGAAGGATAACGGGCTGGTCCGGTCCGAACACGTCACCCTGCGCAACCCGGAAGAGCAGCGAATAGCAAATTTGTCCTGCGGCACCGCTGATCGCGATCCTGACGGGGGGCTTGGTCATTTTAGAAAGGGCTTTCCTTGGGAAATTACAGACGGTGTAAGACCGATCAACGCGCCGCCACGGCAAGCGCCGCATCGCGCCCGGATGGCACCAGATTGGCGAGACCTTTTCCTGATCGCACGGCACCAGGAACGTAGATCAGGCTTTGCGCATCCGTACTGATAGGGATTGTCGACACGGTGGTGTACGTCAGCGTGTCGATCCCAGCGACCTTGTTGGTTCCGGCCAGGCTGGCATAGATTCTCGTACCATCGCCCGACGGCCAAACCGCACTTGGAGCCGCTTGTAGCGGGACGGTTGCCACAGCCTCCAGGCTGTCGGTTCTATAGACCTTGATTGCAGGTTGATCGCCGCCAATGCTGACATAGGCAAAGGAATCGTCCGCGCGCTGGGCGAAGTTGACCGCGCCCGTTGCTGGACCAGTGTTTATCACTTCGCGTACCGCAAACGGCGGTTTGGCAGCAAAAACCGTGGTCGTGCCGCTCTCGCGGCGTGTTGCCCAAATCTGTTTGCCATCTGGCGAGACCGCGATTGCTCCCTCACCTGCACCGTTGCTGGCAACGTGTCCGACGACGCGCCGATGCTCGACGTCGACAACCAGGATGGACGGCCTTTCAGTAAGCGATACAAAGGCATAGCGTCCGTTTGGCGACAGGATGGTCGCGCCCGCTCCGCCACTTGCTGGTACGCGGGTGATCTCCCGCGCGGTCTTAGGATCCACGACTGCGATGGCATGTTCATCGCCGAGCGAAACCCAGAGTTCGTGCCCATTGGGCGTAAACGCGACGGCGGTAGGCGACGTCTGGAACACGGTCCGGCCTCGTTCCGTGTTCGTGGCCAGATCTACGAGCGTCACACTGTGCTGCGCTAATGCCGATACCGCCAGGGTCCGCCCGTCGCGCGTTGCAGCCAGGTGCTGGACTTTGGGGCTGGAAAAGCTGGGCTCAGCTATCGCGCTTTTGGTGAGGTCGATGCGTCCCAGTTCGTTGCCCGCTGCAGGATCGATGACAACGATCTTTGTCGATGTCGGGTCAGACACATAGATCCGGTCATGATGACTAAGGTCGATATCAGCCTTCGACCACGGTGCCTGAACCGCCTTGATATCGCAGGGAAAGTCGTCCGCCGCAGGTGCAGCCCAATAGGCCTGAGCGATCGCCGGGACTGGGGCTACGGAGGCCAACATCGCGGCAACCAGAACGATCGCAGCTTTCATCGTTTGATCCTTATCGCGGATCCGGCGGGTGATCGTGCCAGTCCGATGCCGCTAGATCGACCGATATCTCCCCTGCGTCCAACGCATGGTAGCGATGGTTTCAATACGAAAACGCGATCATAGATTGTCTACCGTTCTTTTTAGATGATCAGAACAACCATGCTTATGCGTTGGATCGATGGCTGCGCCGCGATCATTTACGCTGTCACGCTCGGCATTCATCGCTCGCGTGTCATAAATGGGAATACTAAAGGCATGACGATGAAATCTCGCACGGCCTTGCTAACGGCGATAGCCGTGTCCGTATCGACGGGTGCGTTAGCGCAAACGGACGGTTTCGCGTCCGCAATGGATGCGGCGATGGCGCGGATGCACGGCGCGATGATGACCGGTTATTCAAGCGATCCCGATCGCGACTTCGCAAGAATGATGATCCCGCATCATCAGGGTGCGATCGACATGGCCGAAGTCGAACTGCGGTTCGGCAAGGATGAACGCCTGCGCCGGCTCGCCCAGGGAATCATCGTCGAACAGCGTCAGGAAATCGCGGTGATGCAGGGCATCCTATCCGAAGGCGGCGCGTTGCTGCCTCACACCGAACCGACCGCGACCGGTCACCCCCATCACGGAGACCGTCCATGAAGCGTTTCACCCTAACCGCCTGCGCCGCCTTGTGTTTCTCGGGCCCTGCGTTTGCCCAGCAAGTGCCGAACGCGACCCCCGACGTCCCCGTCAGCGCGCAGGACCGGTTCTACACCTCGGACCAGTTCTCCAACACCGTGTCGGTGATCGATCCGTCGACCAACACGCTGCTCGGCGTGATAAAACTCGGCGACCAGACCCCCGCGAACCTCAGCCCGCTCTACAAGGGACAGCTGCTCGTCCACGGCATGGGCTTCTCGCCTGATCGCAAGACGCTGGCGGCGATCTCGATCGGCTCGAACTCGGTGACGTTCATCGACACTGCGACCAATGCCGTGAAGCATACGACCTATGTGGGCCGATCGCCGCACGAAGCGTTCTTCCGCCCCGACGGTCGCGAAGTCTGGGTCGCGGTGCGCGGCGAGGATTATATCCAGGTGCTCGACGGCAAGACCTTCGCGCCGACTACGCGCATCCCCGTTCCTAATGGCCCCGGCATGACGATCTTCTCGCCGAACGGGAAATACGGTTACGTCTGTTCGAGCTTTTCTCCCGAGACCGTTGTGATCGACACCGCCTCGAAGAAGATCGTCGGTCGCGTCAAGCAGGCGAGCCCGTTCTGCCCCGACATCGCCGCGACGCCCGACGGCAAGCAGGTCTGGTTGACGCTGAAAGACGTCGGCAAAGTCATGGTGTTCGACGCCAAGCCACCCTTCGCAGTGCTCAAGACGTTCGACACAGGCGCGATCACCAACCACGTCAACATCGCCCGCACCAAGGCTGGCCAGTTCGCCTATGTGACGGTCGGCACCGAGAACGTCGTCAAGGTGTTCCGCACCACCGACTTCGCGCAGGTCGCGAACATCCCGGTCGGCGCGCTCCCGCACGGCCTTTGGCCGTCGGGCGACGGTACGCGGATGTATGTCGGGCTGGAGAACGCCGACGCAGTCGCGGCGATCGATACCGCCAGCAACACCGTTATCGCGACGATTCCGATCGGTCAGGGGCCCCAAGGCGTGGCCTACGTTCCCGGCGCGGTGCCGGTAGGCGATGGCCGTGCAAACCTGATGCCGCTCGCCCAGGCCGGCATGAAGATCCAGCTGACTCTTTCCGGGACTGGGCGCAGCCAGGTCACGCTGTTCGATCAGGGCCAAGTCCAGATTTTGCAGGCGGCGGTTGCGGGCCTCAGTCCAAAGATGCCCTATGTCCTTGGGCTATCCTCCCGCGCTGATGGCAGCGGCGTGATCCAGCCTCTGGCGAAGTTCATGACCAATCCGGCGGGCGGCGCGATAGTCAACACGCTCGGACCGCTCCGCCAGATCGTCAGCGACGCAAAAGGCGACATGCGCCGTTACCTCGTCATTGCTCCGGGCGACCCGATGATGCCGGGCGCCGTCGTTCAGGTGCAAAAATGAGGATTCCGGTGAAACCTGCGATCTCTTGTCCGTATCCGGTATCTTGGTCATGACGCTGGTATAGGCTGCCGCAGCGTTTTGAGACTGTCGGAAAACACATGCTTTCGGACAGGGTGCGCTCCGGCCTTGGGTCGTGGCGCCAACAGGATGGCAGAGTGTGCGACAAACCCTGTCGCTTTGGTCAGCTGTACGGAAACCCGAATCTGGGGGTTTGCTGACACCCGATCGCGTTAGCGTACATCTGGGTCCGTTCTATGTGCAGACCCCTCTTCAAAGCTGCGCGTCACCGCTCCCCGAACGGGTGCTTGCCGTACTGGCGCATGAGAAGGTCGATTGCCTCGCCCATCAAGGCCTGAAGGGTAGTTCCGTTCTCGGCCGCCAGCACATTTAAGCCTCGGCTAACTTCCGGACTAAAGTATGCGCTGACAGCCTTCTTGCCCTGCCGCGCCGCCGATCGCACCGACGCCGAGCCCTCAATGGCTGGGGTCGAGACGCTCGGCTCCACCTTCGCGCGTTCTGCACGCTGCTGCCTCATGGCGCCAAATTTGCTCATGTCAGCCTCGCTTCTTTCTGCCCTGCTTACTTGTGGGCAAGTTCACACGTTCGCTTGTCCACGTCCATAGCGCGGCGATCTCCTCCGCCGCCTTACCGTCAGGCTCCGCCTCTATCGCGGTTTTCCCTTGCGCCGTGCTGTGGTGATAGATCGCGCGCATCGTGAGCATGACGGGCGCGACCGGCACACCCATACCCTCAACGCCTTCGCTGCCCTCAATCAGCTCCCGCGCGTCTCTGTAAGTAGTTGGCGCGCGCTGAGGACCGCCCATGAAGAGCACGAAGGCCGGCTTGCCTGCTGCCTTCACCAGCTCGGCCGTCGTTTCAACGGCTGACAAGTCGAACGCTTGGGGACGACAAGGAATAAGGATCAGGTCCGCAGCCTTGCACGCCTCGCGCGCCATGATGTCCGCGTGTGGGGGCGTATCGATAATGACTAGGTCCGCGCCTAGATCGGCTGCTTGCTGCACCTTGCGCGGAAGGAGGGTGGGGGAGGCACAATCTACGACCTCAGGGTCCGCGCCGCCTCGCCAGTGGTTCCATTGGCTAGCGGTCGCTTGCGGGTCCGCGTCGAGGATTAGCGCGGAGAGGCCCGCACTGGTGGCGGCACCGGCAAGGTGGATGGCAAGCGTGGTCTTACCCGCTCCGCCCTTCTGGCTGATGATAGATATGGTCTTCATGTAGCCCCTGCACGTGTTCGCGTGTGAACATGATGGATAGCACACAAGTGAGCAAGATAACAATCTCACTTGTGAACTGATAGCCTTCGTGGCCTGTAGCAGCGTGGTTGGGTGGTCGTAAGCTGCACCCGAGGTTCGCGGCATAAGGGAGCATACGTGACAGGAATATCAGGGGGGTCAGGATCAGGCGGCTGGACGTGGGTGCAGGGCTTCGGAACGGCCTTTGCGGGCGTGCTTGCCTACCTTGGCGCGCGTTTTGGCGCGCAGGCCGGGAAGGAGAACGCAGACAAGGCCATCTTCGTCCAGATCGTCACCAGCGAGCGCGCGGTATGGCGAGAAGCAATGCGAGGGCTGGTTGTAGAGTTAACGGCCGAGGTGCGGCGTGGTGCAGTTAGCCCTGCCAAGCCGGTGAATTGGCGAAAGGTACATGCCGCGCGCGCTGGTATCGTACTCCGCCTAAACCCGGCCTGCCGCGACGTAGGGACTGAGGACAAACATGCCCTGGATCGCGCGCTCTTCCGCGCAGTCGAGGAGCTAGTGAGTGCGCGGCATACTCCAAAGCCCGATTGGCTCAAAAAGGCGGATACGGTCGAGAAAGCAGCCCAACGGCTCATCAAGAAGGAATGGGACAAGTCGAAGAAGGAGGCTCGCACAGGCAGGCTTGAAGAATGAGGCTGTGAGGGCCGCAGGATAGCAACTGTCGACTGTCGCAAATGTTCTAAGTTTCGCAACAGAGCCCTTAGAGCTCGTGTTCTCTCATGTGCTGATGTCGCAAAAGTCGGTTGCAAAATACTTTTATTACGATACAATTTTGCAACATGCTGATTGGCTATGCTCGTGTGTCCACCGATGACCAAGATCTCCGGCTGCAACGCGCCGCGTTGAAGGAGGCCGGATGCAAGCGGACGTTCGAGGAGAAGATCTCGGGCGCGAAGCGTGACCGGCCCGAGCTGGCCAAGATGATCGAGCAGCTGCGCGACGACGACACGGTGGTAGTGACGCGGCTCGACCGACTGGCGCGCTCGACGCGCGACCTGCTGGACATCGCCGAGAAGCTGAAGGAGGCTGGTTCCGGCCTGCGCTCGCTGGCCGAGCCCTGGGCCGACACGACCTCGCCAGCTGGTCGCATGGTGCTGACCGTGTTCGCCGGCATCGCTGAGTTCGAGCGTGAGCTGATCCACCAGCGCACCAGCAGCGGACGAGTGGCGGCTAAGGCGAGGGGAGTCCGCTTTGGCCGTCCGCCAAAGCTCACCCCCGATCAGATCACGCTCGGCGAACGATTGATAAGCGAAGGCACATCGGTGCGCGAAGCCGCCAAGCTGCTCAAATGCCACCATGCCACACTCTACCGGGCGCTGACCGCAGCGACGGTGGCTTTATAATGCGGTGGACTGCGCAGCCTGACACTTCGGCAGGGAAGGCCTGATGCCTATCCGGCCCGAGCACGTGTTCTTGTACCCGATCGACTGGGTGCAGCTATCACACCAGGTACGCTTCGTGCGGGCGGGGGGACACTGCGAGCATTGTGGACGTCCCCACAGGCAGAAGGTCTTCCACCTAGGCGACGGACGGTGGTGGGATCGGAACCGGCAATGCTGGCGCAATGGCCGGGGCCGGCGCGTGCGACGGCCTACGGAAAACATTCTGGTACAAGGCCGGTGGACACCGGTGGTCCTGGCCTGTGCGCACCTTAACCATGATCCGAGCGACAGTGCGCTTCACCAGCTCGCAGCGCTCTGCCAACGCTGCCACATGCTCCACGATGGCCCGGAGCATCGACGCCGGCGCTGGATGAACGCGCACTATCGGCGTGCGCTGGGTGATCTGTTCTACGGTCCATACCCCAAGCTGGGAGGCGACTGGATTACGCCCACCCCGCTCAGCATGCTCGACGATCACCGCAGTGGAACGTCTTCCCGTTGACACTCGTTTCACTTATTGCGTTTACAACTCGCAGTCACTAGATGGCTTCCGCCCTGGGAGATGAAACATGGCCGCCGTGGCCTTCAATATCGACGAGGCCTACGAGCCTACTGCACACGAGATCGAGGCGGCCGGTAACGCCGCGCGTGCACTGTCGAGGGTAGATTCCAGCCGCCCTATTCACCTGACTGTAGAAGGGGCAGGTGAGGACGTTATCAGCCTGCCGTCTGGTGTGTTCAACAGCATCGTCAAGATGCTAGTTGAGATCGGCAACGGTCATGCCGTCACTGTCGTGCCGGTACAGGCAGAGCTTACAACTAGCCAAGCAGCCGACCTGCTCAACATGTCGCGTCCACACCTCATTAAGCTCTTAGAACGCGGTGATCTGCCGTTCCGGATGGTCGGCACGCATCGTAAGCTGCTCGGACGCGACGTGCTGACCTACCGCAGCCGCATGGATGCGGCCCGGCATGAGGCCCTGCAGGAAATGGCGGATCTGGATCAGGAAGCTGGCCTCTTCGACGATCACACGCCTCTCGATCGTCCCTGATGCTGGTCGGCCGCTACACCGTCCTGCTCGATGCCAACGTCATGCACCCCTCCATCGTGCGGGGTGCGCTTTTGTGGTTCGCCGCCAGCCGGCTGTTCCGGCCGCTCTGGAGCGAGGCCATCCTGGCCGAGTGGGAGGAAAGCTTAAGGCGACGGTTTGCCGATCTGGCAGCTGACCATTTCCAACGCCAGCGGACCTACATGGACAGCTTCGGAGAGGCGCTGGTGGAAGGCTACGAACCGCTGATGCCTGCCCTGACACTGCCTGATCCCAAGGACGTCCATGTTCTTGCCGCAGCGATTCACGGCAGAGCCGACGCGATTGTCACGTACAACCTCAAGGATTTTCCGGTCGAAGCAGCCGCCCGCCACGGTATCGAGGTGAAGCATCCCGACGACTTCATCGTTAATGTCATCGACCTCGATACGGCCAAGGCGCTGACCGCAATCGGAAACCAACGCCGTCAGTTTCACAATCCCGCTGTCACCGCCGAAGATTACCTCGACCGCTTTCGGAAAAGCGATTTGGTCCAAGCAAGCCACCGACTGCAACCCCTTGTCGAGCTATTCTGAATGAGGGTTCTGACACCAGTAAGCGCTTGAAAGGCGGCGACCTATCTCAAGCGTCAGAACCGTTCGGTTATGACACCTCAGCTGTGTTCGAAACGACTTGGCTACGCCTTGACCGTGCCGCCATCACGGCAACCGCTGTAGGACCCGTTCTATTAAATCTTATTTTGAATGATACCTCTTGGCCGATCTCAAGGTCGTCAAAGTCGTCATAGTTTGACAAGTTTCTATGTGCAAATATGTCTGTGGGGTAAGCAGCGCTCCTGATGAACAAAAAGCTTCCCTTGATGGTCTGTACTGACCCTGTTACCTCAGACAGTCTGATCGTAAAAATATTGTCTCGAACGGGAGTTGCTCTACGAAACGTATCTGGCGCAAATTTATCTATCTCTTCAAAAATGGTTTTTGAGTTTGGCACATCCCCTGCGATGAACAAAAGCTGTGCTAGATTAAATCGAGCTTCAAAATTACGGTCGCCTACAGAGTAGCTTCTTCTAAGGTGTTCCCCGACTAGGCCTAAATCGGTTTCTGATCGAGATAACAGGTGGATTGCCATAGCCTCGTGCAACGGCTTATCGTCCGGGCTTCGAGCTAGTGCCTCCTTGAGAGTTCTACCTGCGTCAAATTCGCGGTTCCGAGTTTCATACATTTGTGCAACTCTAATAGCTGTACCGGATCCCCGAACTCCGGCTAGCAGAGCACGCTCAAGTGCTCGAAGAGCCTTATCCTCTTCTTCCGTAACCCGCCGTAGACGAGCTTCAACTTGGATTAGGTCTGCATCGTCAGGATGGTTCTGCTGAGCACGTGAGATCGCCTCCTCAGTCACCTTGAGTTTCTCGGCATACAGCATAACTTCATGCTGTCTAGAGTTCTCGTCAATAGATGAGCCTAATTCGTCTAGTTCATCAACTAGGATCTTGCATCTACTTGATACAGCAAATCTATCATTGCTAGGCATTTCCGCGAGACGGATTCGGGCTCGTCTTCTTAACGTATCTTTCAGAAGATCGGAAGTCTCAAGTATTGCCCTACGACGGTCTATCTCGGCCTGAGTATGTATGATTGCCTTACTTTTAGGATCATGCCCATGCGCCTCCTCAGCCAACTTTTCGGCTTCTAACAAAGAGCCTTGGGGGTGGTTAGCTTCGAGAAGAGCCCACTGTTGATAGAGAAATGCCTGCTTTGGAGCTGATTTGATGGCGGCTTCGTAGACGAGTCTAGCGTCTGCTATCCGAGAAAACGCATCCGCTAACGCACGTCCCTTAGTAATCTCCTCAAGAGCCCTCTTATCTACGGAATATCCAACGTCCAAACCCCCTATAAGCCGGGTCAGCTGCTTGGCCTTTGATACATCGTCGGGACACACTTGTCTAAAAACAATAGATGCAACTCGTGCATGCCTTGTCCTATAAGACAGATCTCCTGAATATGGATCATTATCTACCCGGACAATATTCTTGAGTGGCTCAAGAAATTCTTCCTGAAAGTCTGTAAACGATATACCTGATATTCGGGATATAATCCCAGCTCTAACATGCACTGAAAACTGATGCATCGTTGCTATGTCTAAGTGTAGCTGCCGTGCCTGTTCAGGCGATATTCGCTCATGCTCCTCAAGGACTATAGCCTCGAATGGCTTTCCTCTTGTCAGCTCGTGGAGTGCAACCAATAGCTGCCTATCGGCCTTGTCCTCGTTCATAAAGGCCTGAACCTGCTGGTCTCGATTTAGGCGCTTCAATAGGCCTAAGCAGTCATGTCTTTCCAGAAGATCGAGCAGTCCTTGGACTTCCGGCTCTGATAAATTTCCTACACGAACAAAGTTTGGCGGAAATTCGTTATCCAGCGCGTAGCAGTAGGTATTCCAGTCAGCATCTCGCTCAGCTCCTATGACTACTAATGGTATAGATTTTGCTTTTGCTTCTCTTAGTGCGTTAAGAATCTTTCCTACGTGAAACCCAATCTGATCAACAAATAGGTATATAGGCTTTTGACAAAGCTCGTATAACTCGGCAATAGCGCCGAGGTGGATACTACCTCCCTCTTCCAACCACAGAGTGATTACGTTTGATGATGTAGCCGCTTCGAATGCCGTGCGTTTAAGAGCGATCGTTTTCCCAGCACCAGCCGGTCCTCTAAGTACTAGTAAAACTGGGCCCTTGGGACTCTCATTTTCAAGAACAGCTTTATATAGAAGATCATCTTCTACCTTTCGCCTAACATCCAGCCTACGGAGAATGCCACCCCATCCGTTATCATAGCCTTCGTAAAATAGCTTAGGAATCTGCTCTTCGGCAGACATCCCGGAGTGAATGACGGCAAAATCGGTGTTTAGTGAATCTCTTAGACGGGCACTCTCCACATTGCTCGTGACATAAAACTTCCTGATAGGAAGGTCAGCAACCGCTAGAGAAGGTGACAACGCACGGAATAGCGGCGGTATCTCTTCCTGTAAGGCAGACATAAAATCGCCGAAGCGGCTCTTGATAACCCCGACATTCTGGCTATCCCAGTATGAAACGTCATAGTCCTCAGCATCTGGGGTGACCATGTACCATCTTGGGCGTTTTGTTGGCGCAAGATTGTAAATCAGGTCCCTTATGTGCGGATCATCAAGCCTATAGCCGATGAACAATATTGATGACTCATGCGAATAGTCTTTTATTCTGTCAAATAGGCGAGTTCTATTTTTTGAGAATCTTGCGTAGCTCTCTTTCGTCAATATTAAAGGTATGTCTGAATCATGTATATGGTCAACACACCCGTGTAGCTTCAGATATTGAAGCGGATTATGGGTTTCTTGCAGACGCTGTTCAACAGGTTCATCGTCTTTGACAAACCGAACAAGATTTTGTCGTCGGGTCTTTACATCGCTGTATGCCCGTTCAATTAGCAAATCGTAATTAGTGGTAGCTATTGATCGCCATCTGAACTCGGCGAGCGCGCGGTGAGCGTCCCCAGGCTCAAACGGACTTAGTATCTTCCGTATTTCCTCAAAAACTAACGACTGGCCTCCGGCAGAGGCAATCGCCATCTCGGCGACTGTCATTAAGTCCCTGTTTTTAATATCTTTCCCAAAAAACTTGGATGCCAGTAGGTCACGTAAAGCATCGGCGTCCGGAGGAGTTTTGCCATATCCGTCAGAAGCTTCTTTCGAGGCACCCGCTCCTAGGAAAGGGATTACCCGCGTACTTTTGACCGCTTCGATGAGGGTGCCGGGTATTTCCAGCTTCTTTACTGAGTCTTTCGCCATCGGCTCCCCCTTCGCTGGCTTGCAAACAAGGCACGCCGCTGCATCCTACGGGGCAATATCATACCGCCTATGTCAACGGCACAGTGCTCCGTCTGGTGCGACTTATCAGCTTGCTTTCGACACCCGGTACGCCGGTGGTTGGTTGCACTCCCCGCCGCGCCGCGCTCTCGCGCTTATCAAGGTAAGCGCCTTTTGGGTGTTTGTCGGTGTCAAACCGAGCGATTGTGACGCTCATGCCGACCTTCAGCTTGGATAGAACGTAAACCTTTCTCCTCGGCCAGCCGAATTGCGGTGTCACAACCGGGCCGGTTTTGACGCCACGTATTATCCTAATCGTCAGTTGGCAGGGTAGGGCGTACTGATCTTAGGAAGCCACGAAGGCGACACTGGCGATTTTGGCGCGACACTTCCTGGACGGCCTAGGCGTCGTCTAAATCACTCATGCTGCTGGTCCTTGGAAGGCTGGCGCGCAATGCGCCCATTATCCTGTTCCAAGCCGGAAGGCATTGCGGCCTAGTTTTGCCGAAAATCGCAGCGTTGCCTGCTGCTCGATATCCGCTAAGCTGGATATATGGAAAAGGATTCGGCTATTTCTACATTGGCCGCGCTCGCGCAAGGCACACGCCTCGACGTGTTCCGCCTGCTGGTGCGGCACGAACCGGACGGCATGGCAGCGGGCGAAATCGCTCGCCAGCTCGATGTGCCGCAAAACACCATGTCTGCGCACCTCGGCATTCTCGCGCGGGCTGGCATCGTGCGCTCCGAACGACATAGCCGATCAATCATCTACCGCGCCGATCTGGGCGGGCTGCGCGCGCTGACGCTGTTCCTCGTCAAAGACTGTTGCGCCAGTTCGCCCGAGTTGTGCGCGCCACTCCTGGCCGAACTCACCCCCTGCTGCTGAAAGGACGCCCCGTGGCCGTCGATATCGTGATCTATCACAACCCCGAATGCGGCACGTCGCGCAACACACTGGCGATGATCCGCAATGCCGGCATCGAGCCACATGTGGTCGAATATCTGAAGACGCCACCCTCGCGCGCGCTGCTGGTCGAGCTGATCGATCGCGCCGGGATCACGCCCCGCGATCTGCTGCGTGAGAAGGGGACTCCTTATGCGGAGCTTGGCCTGGCCGACACGTCGCGATCAGACGACGCGCTGGTGGACGCGATGATGGCGCATCCGATCCTCATCAACCGACCGCTCGTCGTCTCGCCGCTCGGCGTGAAGCTGTGCCGACCATCCGAAGCGGTCCTTGATCTGCTGCCCGATGCCCAACAGGGCGCGTTTGCCAAGGAAGACGGCGAACAGGTCGTGGATGCCTCGGGTCAGCGCATCGCCTGATGCTGCTCGCGCTCGCTATCTTCGTCGTCACGATCGCGCTCGTCATCTGGCAGCCCAAGGGCCTGGGCATTGGCTGGAGCGCGCTGGGCGGCGCGGCCGTCGCGCTGCTCGTCGGGGTCGTTTCGCTTTCTGACGTGCCTGTGGTGTGGGGCATCGTCTGGAATGCGACTGCGACGTTCGTCGCGATCATCATCGTCAGCCTTTTGCTAGATGAAGCCGGGTTCTTCGAATGGGCCGCGCTCCATGTCGCCCGCTGGGGCAGGGGGCATGGTCGCCGTCTGTTCGTACTGATCGTTCTGCTCGGCGCGGCGGTGTCGGCGCTGTTTGCCAATGATGGCGCGGCGCTGATCCTGACGCCGATCGTCATCGCGATGCTGCGCGCGCTGGGATACAAGGACAAGGCGACGCTGGCGTTCGTGATGGCTGCGGGGTTCATAGCCGATACCGCCAGTCTGCCGCTGATCGTCTCCAACCTCGTCAACATCGTGTCGGCCGACTTCTTCCGGATCGGCTTTGCCGATTATGCCTCGGTGATGGTGCCTGTCGATCTGGCGTCGATCGCCGCAACACTGGTCGCGCTGCTGCTGTTCTTCCGGCGTGACATACCGGCGAGCTACGATGTGGCGCAGCTCCGCACGCCCGGTGATGCGATCCGCGACCGTGCCACGTTCAAGGCGGGCTGGGTCGTTCTTGCCCTACTGCTCGCCGGCTTCTTCCTGCTCGAACCCCTCGGCGTGCCGGTCAGCGCCGTGGCCGCTGCCGGCGCTGTACTCCTGCTCATCATCGCCGCGCGCGGTCACGTCATCCAGACGCGCAAGGTGCTGGCCGGCGCGCCGTGGCAGGTCGTGATCTTCTCACTCGGCATGTATCTGGTCGTCTATGGCCTCCGCAATGCGGGCCTGACTGACCACCTTGCCAGCCTGCTCGATCGTACCGCGCAAGGCGGTGTGTGGGGTGCAGCGTTCGGAACCGGAATCGTCGCGGCACTGCTGTCGTCGGTGATGAACAACATGCCGACTGTGCTGGTGGGCGCGCTGTCGATCGACGCGACGCATGCCTCAGGCGCGATCAAGGAAGCGATGATCTACGCCAACGTGATCGGCTGCGACCTTGGCCCGAAGATCACGCCGATCGGCTCGCTGGCGACGCTGCTCTGGCTGCATGTCCTTGGGCAAAAAGGCATCCGGATTGGCTGGGGCTATTACTTCAAGGTCGGCGCGACGCTAACGATCCCGGTGCTGCTGGTAACGCTCGCGGCACTCGCGATCAGAATCAGCATGGTATGACGGCGCTCGTGTATCTGGCCGCGGCACTC
>NZ_SGXR01000001.1:0-26324 GCF_004216825.1 Sphingomonas sp. BK036
AGCAGGGCAAGGATCGCGGGCGTGGGCGATAGACAGAGCGAACTAGCAAAGGAAACGGCACGATGACGGACAGGCTTTGGAAAGTGACCGTGAGCAGCCTCTTTCCCAACGATAACAAGGTTGAAAGCGTCTATGAGGGGCATCATGCCGACGAGGCAGCGGCCTGTGATGCGGCGCTTACCAAAGAGGCGATACGTAACGGCGGGTCCACGATCGACCGCGTCGTGGGGGTCGAGGAGATCGGGTAGCCGACTTTGAGATCTACCCGACCGGCATCAGTCAAGATGCAATCAAGCCATTGATATAAAATGGTTTTTTTGGCTTGGGTGAAAGGGCGTGCGCGTAAAGCCTATACCCGGTAGAAGGTGAAAAATTGATCAAATGGATATGACCGACGCATGACTGAAGAGCAGAAACGGCTACTGCGAGATGCGTTATGGAAGATTGCGAACGACCTGCGCGGCAAGATGGATGCCGACGAATTCCGCGACTACATCCTCGGTTTCATCTTCTTCCGCTACCTGTCCGAGCGGATGCACATGTACGGCAACGGCATTCTGGCGGCGGACGGCATCACCTATGATGACATCCGAGAAGGCACCGACGACGGCGAGGAATATCTCGACGCTATCCGCGCGGAGGCGGTGGAGGAACTCGGCTATTTTCTTCGTCCGTCTGAGCTGTTCGAGGCGGTGGCCGCGAAGGGGGCGCAAAGAGGCAACAACTTCATCCTCGACGACCTGAGTCGCATTCTGACCAACATCCAAAAATCTACGATGGGGACAGAAAGCGAGGAAGATTTCGACCACCTGTTTGAGGATATGGACCTTGGCTCGACCAAGTTGGGCCGTACGGTTGCGGACCGCAACGACCTTGTCGCCAAGGTCATGGGTCGGCTAAGTGACAAGAGCAGGATCGATTTTCAGCTTAACAACGCCGAAAGCGACGTGTTGGGCGATGCCTATGAATATCTAATTGCTCAGTTTGCCAGCGGCGCGGGCAAGAAGGCGGGAGAGTTCTATACCCCGCAACAGGTATCAACGATCCTCGCCCGCATTGTCACCAGCGGTAAGACACGGCTCGACAGCGTGTACGATCCGACGTGCGGGTCCGGCTCCCTGCTGCTGCGCGTGGCGCGCGAGGTGGGCATCCGCAACATTGCGAAGGGATTTTTCGGGCAGGAATTGAATCGCACGACCTACAATCTCGCGCGGATGAACATGATTCTGCACGGCGTTCATTACCGGCAGTTCGATCTTAAACAGGAAGATACCTTAAAACGCGACGAACATCAGGATCGGCAGTTCGAGGCTATTGTCGCCAATCCACCATTTTCAGCCGACTGGAGCGCGGACCCCAGCTTCACTACCGACGACCGGTTCAGCACGTTCGGGAAACTGCCGCCTGCGTCGAAGGCTGATTATGCGTTCGTGCTGCACATGCTGCATCATCTGGCGGAAAATGGCACGATGGCGGTCATCCTTCCGCATGGCGCATTGTTCCGGGGCGGCAGCGAGGGGGCGATCCGCAAAATTCTGATCTCGGAACGCAACTGGCTGGATGCCGTCATTGGCCTGCCCGCGAACATATTTTATGGCACGGGAATTCCGACCTGTATCATGGTATTCAAAAAGTGCCGCGAGAACCCGAACGATATCTTATTCATCGATGCCAGCGGTCCCGGTAACTTCCAAAAGGCGAAAAACCAGAACATCCTGCGCGACAGTGATGTGGATAGGATCATCGCCACCTATGGCGACCGGAAAACGGTCGATCGCTACAGCCATGTCGCGACAATGGCTGAGATAGAGGAAAACGACTGGAATCTTAATATTCCGCGTTATGTCGATACGTTCGAGGATGAGGCTTCGATCGATTTAAATGCGGTGCTTGTGGAATTGAAGAATATCAATGAGGGCATGGCCGACGTGGACGCGCGGATCGCCGGATTTTGCCAAGAACTGGGCATTGAGGCTCCGCTGTGAAGCCAAAACTGCGATTTCCGGCATTCAAAAAAGCTTGGCAGCCGAAGCATGGTGACGACGCGTTCAAAAGCCGTCGCCAACGTGCGATAGAAGGCCTGCCACTTTACTCGGTCACGATGGATCAAGGAATGGTGCGCCGTGACTCGTTGGAACGTGAGTTCGCGAGCAATGCACCGGACGAGGCTAATCTCAGGGTCTACAAAGACGATCACGTTTATAACATGATGCGAATGTGGCAGGGTGCCGTAGGCCGGGCGCCCGAGGACTGCATGGTAAGTCCCGCCTATGTGGTGCTCCAGCCAAAACCAGATACGGTTCCCGCGTTCTTCGATCACTGGTTCAAACGCAAGCGCTCCGTGTATTTGCTCTGGGCGTATTCCTATGGCCTAACTAATGACCGGCTTAGACTATATGCGCGGGATTTCGGCAGGGTGCCAATGGCAATTCCTGAAGCAGCTGAGCAACGCAAAATTGCTGACTTTCTTGGCGCTATAGATGAACGGATTGATTTATTGCGGCGTCAGCAAGGCTGCTTGGCGAAGTATAAGAGTGTTTTGATACAAGGAATGTTCGATCAGTCATTACGGTTCAAGCGTGATGATGGTGCTGTATTTCCAGAATGGGACAAGAAGCCATTCACCCAACTGGCTGAGCGCGTCACCGCCAAATTTGACCCTCAGGTATCAACTGAAAAGCCTCTAACTATCGAGCTTGAGAATATCGAAGCTGGCACTGGAATCGTACTGGGTGAAACAGCTTTCGGCGATCAGCTAAGCTTAAAAAGTAGATTTAAAAAAGGTAATGTTCTGTTCGGTAAGCTTAGACCGTATTTACGTAAATTCCTGTTTGCCGATTCAGATGGAATTTGCTCAACTGAAATATGGGTTTTCCAGGCTAAGAAAGTTCATCCTAAATTTCTCTACTATCTTGTCCAAACCGACGAGTTTGTTTCGGCAGCAAGTCAGTCATCTGGATCAAAAATGCCACGTGCCGACTGGGGCGTTGTTAGCAAGCAGGAATACTTTGTGCCCTGTTTAGATGAGCAGCGTAAGATTGCCGATGCCTTGAGTGCTCTTGACGAAAGGCTAGCGGCAGTATCGGCGAAAGTGCTTCACATGAAGGCCTTCAAAAAGGCTCTCCTACAGCATATGTTTGTTTGAGGGTCGAACGGTGCGGCGTGTTATCAAGCTTATTAAAGAAAATGAGCAGCGGTTTCCCGAATGTGCGAAATACTATGTCCCGCTCATTGGGAAAGCTCGCCGGAACCTAGTCAAGCATCCTGATATTAGTATTGAAACCTGTAAAGCTCTGCTGGAGGGTATTTCCAAGACGGTCCTGATTATTACTAAACCCGAGTGGGATCGGCAACGTATCGAAAAGATGACATTTGCGAAGCTCGTAACTCACGCGATGCAAGATCTTAGAGACAACGATGATGTTGTTGAAGATGAGTTCAAGAGTCATGTAGTCAGTTTTTCTCAATCGCTCGCGACATTGCGCAATCATCGTAGTGACATATCGCATGGGCGAGGTGCACCCAAGGCAATGGAAAGTAGCAGGCGGTTTGCCTTGCTATCGTTCCATACGTCGGAAGCCATCGCGCTTTATATGCTCGAAGCCTATTTCGAGCGGCGCACTGCGGCATTGGTTGTCTTGCCCGACAGTGACGATGAGCAGCCGTTGCCCGGTGGACTTCCTGATATAGAATATGAAGATAACCAAGAGTTCAACGACGAACTAGATAGTCAATTCCCGCTCGATGGAAAGCTTATTTACAGCTTTGCCCTCTACAGACTTTATTACGAGGACTATATAATAGAGCTTGAAAACTACCGAGACGCTGTAGCGGAGTCCATTGATAATTTAATAGAGCATGACGATGGCAACGCAGACTGAGGCCCAGCTTGAAAGCGATCTGATCGACCGTCTGGTCGCGCGCGGCTGGGTGCGTGTTGTGATCGCGGATGAGGCGGCGTTGCTGGCCAACCTCAAGGCCGAACTGGAAGCTCATAACGCTGTCGCGCTGACCGACGCGGAATTCGCGCGCGTGCTCAACCATCTCGACCGGGGCAACGTGTTCGAACGGGCGAAGACGCTCCGCGACCGTTACGAGCTGACCCGCGAAGACGGCACACGGCTTTATATCGAATTTATGAACACTCGCGAGTGGTGTCACAACCGCTATCAGGTCGCCAGCCAGATCGTGCAGGAGGGATCGTACCAGAACCGCTACGACGTGACCCTGCTGGTCAACGGGCTGCCTCTGATCCAGATCGAGCTGAAACGGCGCGGGCTGGAGATCAAAGAGGCGTTCAATCAGGTCAACCGCTACCACCGGCATAGCTACTCCGCCGGGCGCGGGCTGTTCCAGTATGTGCAGCTTTTCGTCATCTCCAATGGAGTTGATACTCGCTATTACGCTAACAACCGCAAGCAGAGTTTCAAGCAAACGTTCACGTGGAGCGACGTCCATAACGGCGCGATCAACTCGCTCGCGGATTTCGCTGACGCCTTCCTAGACAAATGCCATGTGTCGAAGATGATTGCGAAATACACGGTATTGCACGAGGGTGACCGGCAGTTGATGGTGCTACGGCCCTATCAATTCTACGCGGTTGAGGCATTGGTGAACCGGGTGAAGAACAGCACCCATGGCGGCTATATCTGGCATACTACCGGATCGGGCAAGACGCTCACCAGTTTCAAGGCATCGCAAATCCTCACCGAGATGCCGGAGGTGGACAAAGTTGTGTTCGTGGTGGATCGCGCCGACCTTGATTACCAGACAACGCGCGAATTTAATGCCTATAGCGACGGGAGCGTCGACGGCACACACAACACACACAAGCTTGTTCGTCAGTTTACCGATATGACGCGGCTGATCGTCACGACTATTCAAAAGCTGAACGCTGCGATTTCAAAGCAGCAGTTCCTCGATCAGATGGAACCGTTGAGGGGCAAGCGGATCGTATTCATATTTGACGAATGCCACCGGTCGCAGTTTGGCGACACGCACAAGCGTATCACTAGCTTCTTCACGAACTACCAGATGTTCGGATTTACCGGCACGCCCATCTTTAAGGATAATGCCAACAAAAGTGAGGCAATCGCCCGCACGACGAAGGACCTATTTGGCGAATGTCTGCATCGCTATGTCATTACCGACGCGATCCGGGACCAGAATGTGCTGCGCTTCTCGGTCGAATACTGGGGTAAGCTGCACCGACGCGATGGTAGCCTGATCGACGAGAAGGTCGCCGGCATCGACACAAAGGAATTCTTCGAGAACCCGGACCGCATCGAAAGTGTGGTGGATTGGATCATCGCGAATCACGGACGGAAGACCCATAGTCGCGACTTTACTGCGATCATGGCCGTAGGGAGTATTGATGCGCTGATCCAATATTATGAAGCCTTTGCGCGGAAAAAGGCGAGCGGTCTGCACGACCTGCGCGTAGCGACCATCTTCACCTACGGCACCAACGAGGACGATCGGGACGCCAACGGCCTTATTAGCGAGCCGGAATTCGACATCGTCCGTGACACACCGGTCAACGCTCATAGTCGTGAAAAGCTCGATCGCTTTATCGTCGACTATAACGAAATGTATGGCACCGCCTTCTCGACGAAAGACAGTCTGAGTTTCTACAGCTATTACAAAGATATCGCGAAACGGATCAAAGAACGCGAACGGGAGAATGCCAAGGATGCCGACCGGGTGGACATCCTGCTCGTGGTAGCGATGTTTCTTACAGGGTTCGACGCGAAGAAGGTCAATACTTTGTATGTTGATAAGAACCTCAAGCAGCATGGCCTGATCCAAGCCTATTCCCGTACCAATCGCATTCTTAACGAGGTGAAATCGCAAGGTAATATCGTTGCGTTCCGCAATCTGAAGAAAGCTACGGACGAGGCGATTGCATTGTTCGCTGACAAGGGTGCGAACGAGACGATCCTGATCGATCCCTATGTCAGCTACGTTGCTCGGTTCAATGAGGCAGCAGCAATGCTGCGCTCTCTGACGCCAACGGTCGATGCCGTCGATGCGCTGGAAGACGAAAACGCCAAACTGGCTTTCGTGCGCACTTTCCGTGAGTTAGCACGGCTGCGCAACATCCTAAGTGTCTTCGCCGAGTTCGATTGGCAACAGCTTGACCTAGACAATCAGTTATTTGATGACTTCAAAAGCAAGTACCTTGATATCTACGAACTGACTCAGAAGTCTCGTGAAGAGGGAACAGCATCCATCGTCAACGACGTGGATTTTGAGATAGAACTGGTTCGGACAGACCGCATTAATGTCGCTTACATTCTTAACTTGCTTTGCGAAATCAAGGCCGACGAAAGTGCCGGCACCGACTCAGGTCAAAACCCGGAGAAGCGCTTTGCCGATATCATGGACATGGTGGGGTCCGACGGGCAGCTTCGCAGTAAGCGCGATCTGATCGAGAAGTTCATCCAACAGAACATGCCGACGCTCGAACCGGGTGATGATGTCGGTGAAGCGTTTAAGGTATATTGGGATCAGGAGAAGGAAAAGGCACTTGCCGCCATATGCGCGCAAGAAGGCTTGGACCGATCGAAATTCGACAAGCTAATCGATCACTTCAATTTCAGCGGTCAAAATCCTCTGCGAGACGATGTCGTCGCGGCATTAAATGTGCAGCCGAGAATTTTAGAACGAAGAAAGGTTGTGAATCGGATTCTCGAGCGGTTGATTGGCTTTATCCGGACGTTCGAGGACGATATTGGCGAGATACAAGATGCTTAAACTCCGTCTGGCATCCGGCTCTTTGTAACTGCTGCGAACGCCTCAGCCTCTGACTTGAGCCATGGGGCACCCTGCACTACCTGCGCTGCCGAAAAGTCGATGAGTTTATCGACATTCGCGCGCGTAACCTCGCCACGGTCTACGGCGATGCTAATCCAATCGAGTAGCAGGCGGTTGGTGAAAAGCAGCAGCGCCTGTTCGTCTTTGTCCATTGCCATTAGATAGCCCTCAAACAGCGATTGCGGCGTAGACAGCGCCTACGCCTTGCCCACGCGCGGCGGCTGCCACACTGTATTGCGACCTTTGTCTCGTGCGCAGATCATCGTTCATACGTGTCTGCCAGCCGGCACCGGCGGCTCGATAACCTTCTAATACATCACGATCGATTCTCAATGACACCTGTTCCTTGGTCTGCCCAGCCGGGCGACCGCCCCTATTTTTCACAAGGGCCGATACTACGGCGGTAGGCAGTACCTCATTGGCAGGACGCGCGCGGGCGAACTCCTCGGAAGTCCATTCGGGGTTGTCGTCATAGCCTTCGGGCGGCGGTCCCTTACTCATAGCGGCGCATCTCCTTCGCGTGGACTTTGCGGAAACTTATGATGTGAATGGTTTCGCCCCGCAGCGTGAACACAAGGCAGCGGGGAGCGCCCCCGATCCAGCCAAACGCCCGCAAGCGTGTTTCGCCGTAATCATAGCGATCATCCTCAACCACCACAGGCGTATCATCGAACGCGGCGAAGTCAGTGAACGACAGACCATGCTTGGTGATGTTCGCTTCGTTTTTGGTCGGGTCGAACGTTACCTTCACAGAGGTTTGTGTAGATGCATTAACATCCAGATGCAAAATTTTTGTCGGATCGTGCGACATACGAACTCCCAGCCGAAAACGGCAGCCATCATGGTGAGAATGATGTGAGAGCTACGCGCGGTAGCCTGCCAGCCATTGTGCCGGGAACTCACGGCCGGAACGAAGCCCGACGCAGCGCTGGTTTATCCAGCGTCGTTAATGGCAATGTAGGCCACGATGAAAGTTATGCAACGTTGTTCGACCAATGGTTGTTAGCGATTTTAAGCGACGGCTAGAAGCCTTCGATTTCAGTCGGTTGGTCCTTGATTCCTGCCCCAAATGAGCTTCGCCAAACCTCTATCCGCAAGAGGGGTTCGCAACGATGCGCCAGACCTTGTCTGGGAAAGGCCGGTATGCGACGATTGCGGCTGCGCTGGAACTCCGGTTGTAATCCGCGAGCTGGACCCATGAGAAGTTGAGGTAACCCCTCGTGCAGGCAGTGAAGACACGGGCGAGTGCATCGTGCCTGACGTTCCCCTCTACAAGTTAGAACGACCCGACGACGCTGACGACTGAGGCGTAGACGGGTACCTAAACCGACCTCCCCGCAACCTGATCTCGCCGGGAAAGGACTGGTCGCCTTGACCGCCATTCTCGATCTGGACAGTTGTCACCGGAGGGACGGGCCGCCAGTCCGGTAGGGCATATCATAAGCGTTCTATGTACCGACCCTATTCCGGCTTCTCAGAATAGCCCCTCTGTTCGGCCAGCGCAGCCAACACACTCTCCACCACGAACTCCTTAGGCTTGATCCACTTACCAGAGCGGACTTCGCGTGCGAGCAGTTCCAATGCTGCGATAAAACCCGGCTCGTTCGAGAAATGATGCGTAAAGGCGTGAAAAGACAAATAGTCCATCACGATACCGCCGCCTTTCAGACCCGCCATGCTAGCGCAGGCAACGGCATATGCTTCGCCCTCATCATCAAATAGCTCTTTGACAATGGCTAGACCGATCACCCGACGCTCGCCCAGCGTGACCTCCACATCCTTCCCACCAACAATCAGCTTGGCCGTCTTTTCCCTCGCCAGATAGCGCGCTGCGCCGTTTATCTGCTTGATTGCAGCACCGATCTGCTGGTGCGTCATTTTCCGCTTGCGATCGATGGATCGGCCAAGGCTCGGTTCAGTTGTTGGGCTGTCTTTTGCTTGGATCAGCACCGCCACGTCGTCGGTCAAAACAAGGTGGTCTAATATCTCCTTGTTGCTGTCCTTCCGACGCGGGTTCATCATGATTTTGTAGGGATCTAAGGCACGCAGAAGGCAGACCGATATGTCGCGCTCTTGGTAATAGCCGGGATCGTCCCTCGTTAGACTGTCTCGACGGAAGCCGCCTGACCCCAAATAGCTATTATTCTCAACTGTCATGTCCATGACGTATAGTTCTTCCGGCGACAGAGGCTCGGCAAACACGGCGCGAATTGCCTGTTCGTCGTCCTTTTCATCTCGCCAACCGAACCAATTCTGTAACGCCTCATGAATGCCCTGAGCATTCTGAGGGTGGTAATCGAGAAGGTAGATCGACTCTTCACCGATGAGGCAGCTTCCCGGATCGTCAAGTGTCGTGCGATAGCTCAACCATTCGTAATTCTGGTCATCGAAAAAGTAGATATCGACTTCATCGTATCGCAAGATCTCTAGAATGCCATGCGTCCATGCATCGTCACCAAACATAGCGGAGGTAAGCGTTAGCGGTTCATCGGCGTCGTCAAAAAACGCGGTAACCAGCGAGGTTGTCAGGCCTGAAGTAGATGATAATTTCGGAAGGTAAAATGCGAAACCGCCGCGCACCTTGGCAGCCAAGATCATCTCCTTGCCAACCTTAACGACGAGAGATAGTCGCTTGTCTCCCGGCAGGCGAACAGGAAGCAACCCTCCTTGGAAGCTGGCAATCTGTGGCTTTATTTGCGGATGTAGAACGGTCAGCATCGCTACTCCCCTAATCCGATACTACGCGGTTAGCCGATGACGTTTCGAGGAACAAGATCAAGGACAAGTCCGCCGACACTCAAATGCGATCATACCATTTATCTGCCGTATTTTTGGCGTCGATTGCTTCCTTCCATTTATTCTTGGTGTAGCTCGCGCGAAAGCTCAGAGTAACGCTCATAATCTAAACGTGCTTCTAGTGCAGGCAATAACTCCCTTGAAATCCATGCGCTCAATTTTCTAACATTAAAGGTCGGAACGGCAATCGCAGCACTATTCGCTATGCCACTCTCTCGTCCTAAAACATCGTTTTGAATGCCAGCATAAGATACAATATCATCTAAGAGGTATAGCTTGAACATCATAACAGACCATGCAGCTAAATCGGTTTGCCGTGACAGCTGAATATGTCCAGCATACCTTATGTCTTCAACACGTAATTGTGGAACCTCGGCTAGGCGTTTTTTAGTCCACCAAAATAGGTGAATACCACTCGTCCATCGACCACCGCGCCTGGCGCAGTTCTGTACATATGCACGGCCTAGACTTGTCAGGGCAATATCGGAACGTGCCGATCTAATGCCTCTAAGTTGCGCCAATGACTCGATCTTTGAATCTAGATAACCGTAATCGACTACCGACTCACCAACGATATCCGAACGGATTATATTCACGTCTCTTGCAGCTGCCGAAGCGTCGGAGGCGACTTCTAAACCGGTTGTAAGCCGTACAATCTTATCATCAGCGTATGCCTTAGAATGGTATACCGCGACTTCTTCCGCCCGCTTAGAACTCAAGTCTTTGCGAATATGCTGTCCACATGTTGTTTCGTCCGGTAGATTAAGTACCTTTCGATGGCGCGCGCAATATCCGAACGATAGGCCAACTGCGCCGTACTGAAGGCCATTGAACCAGCAATTTTGGCAAGAATGTAATTTCATGGCTTTTTGAAAACCGCTTTCACAGATGCAGCAGCGTCGGCAACCGGTCGAAAGTCTAGCAGATGCTCGCTGTGCTCTTCGACATAGCGACGCGCCTCCATTACCTCAGAAGCATCGGGCCACGCGGCCTTGCCTTTTCCATTGCCTTGCATCAACCCAAGCAATTCTGACTTGCTTATGTGAGTGACGCCACTCGCTTTTGCATGTGCGACAGATGTTTGCCAAACACCGCCATCTTGCGCGAACGTCTCGGCTACACCTCTATGTTCGGTTGTGGACAGGTAAGGAGTCTCGCGGCCGGGACCTTCAAGGTACATTACGTGACGTACAATCGAGTCATCTGCGTGAGGGGTAGGTATGCAGACACTGTCTTTGTGATCGCCACGGAACAGGGAATCCCGGCTCTGTTTCCATTTCTTATCGGCCATCGACCATGTCCCGCTTTCGGCTACGTGTAGCTGACGCCCACGTTGTTGAGGCAGCTAGCCATACATTGTCGTTTGCTAGTTTGGGAATGGTAGAGGGCTGTCTGCGTTGCCCTGCGTAAAACGACGGTTTGTTGAACACCTAGAGTGGCTTCGTCCGGGGCCGTACTCCAACGGCTACTCCTTCTCATAACTTTGTATGCGGAGCAAAATCTTAAGAATCTGAATTGGAACGGTTTTTGAGAAAACCGTTCCGAGGCAGGGCCTGCGCACCCCGTAATGAGCGGCTCTCCCAACCCTTGACTCTTTCGTCAGTCGTGCCGATCATGCAGTGGTCGGTCCATTCCGGTCACCCAGGTGGGTGCGCCATTTTGCGAATGATCGTCGGAAGATGGAGTATATAATGGCTACTAAGATTAAGCGCGACGCGTTCGTGCTGGATTACCGCGTTTGCCGCAACATCAGCTCACCTGAGGATGTCGAAGCGGGACGCCGGGTTTATTCCGGGCAGGCTGCTGCTTCTGCCGTTTTGCTGCTCGAAGATGACGAGAATGTACGAGAGTACCTCGTTAATGCAGCGGGTAAACAGAAGCAGTCTTCTACGCTGGTTCATCAAGCTATCCGCAAAACGCTTCGGGACCACCCTGACCAATTTAACATCTTGAATGGCGGCATGGTCATCGTCGCTCGTGGCGGCAAGATTGACGATACGGCCAAGTCATTGACCTTGGATAGCCCGAGCATCATCAACGGGTCTCAAACACAAGGTGAACTCCGTCGCTATTTTGACGAGGGGGTCGACAAGGAGGCCGGGTTCAATCCCAGCATCAAGTTCGAGTTGATCATCACCGACGATAGCGATCTCATCGCCGAAGTCTCGATCGCTCGTAACTTTCAGAACGATGTGCGACCGATTTCGATCGCTGGCCGGCGTGGGCAACTCGACGATCTCGAAGAAGCAATGCAGCGGCGGCTTCCGACGATGATGTTGCGGAAATCGGAGTCCGATATCGTCGTCGACGACGGTCGCTATCTCGACACTGAGAAGCTGATTCAGGTGACCTTTGCCCTGATGCCTGAAAAGGTGCTTAGTGAAATCGATCGGCTCGATGCGAGCAACAAGGTCTTTACCTACTCGCAGAAAACCCGTTGCTTGAAGCTATTCCAGCGCGTCGTCGACGAAGGTGGGCCGGTATACGACGCCTTCATCCAGTTGGCCCCGATTGCATGGAGCCTGTACGAGCACTGGAAATCACACCAGGGCTTCAAGGGTACGCGCATTCGGTCAATCACCCGCGAGGATGGGAAGATCATCGAGGTCCCTGATGGTGTGATCTTCCCCATCATAGCGGCGCATGCGGAGTTCGTGTCGAAGGTGCAACAGGCGTGGGACGTCCGGAAACCCAATGTCTTCACCGACGACGAGCTCATTGAGGCAGCGAAGCAGGCCTATATGGAGATCGCCGACCATAACCCCCAGACGATGGGTAAAAGTAAGGCATGCTATTCGACGCTGGCGCAGATCACGTCGATCTACGCGCGGTTCGCTCGCCGGACGCGTACTCCCGCTAGCGTGTAACGTTGGCGTGCGAAGGATCGCATGAAAGCGGTGCTAGGTGCCTGGCTACTTTGCAGCCGGGCACTTTGGTATCGCTAGTATCGCAAACCGGCAATAAGCGCGTTCGAATAAGCCGATTCCGCTGCACCCTCACCTCGTATACCGGCGAAAAGTGCAGCATTAGGAGCAATCGAACTGCAGCTGTCATGGGTTGCCTCCTTTAAAGCTGACCGCTGACCTACCGGATTTTGTGCAGAAAACGGCCGTTAATCGGGCATGATTGAGCAGCGAGCGATGCGGGGGAGGGCGTCGGTATGTGGCGCTGGTGGTGCCGCGACCGAGGGTGGCGACAGAAAATCAGAGAGCTTGAGGCCAGAGAGCTTGAGCTTGAGGTCAGAGATTGGGACCGCCTCGCCCTCATACGGGGTGAGGAGATGCGTTAAGTCGCCGAGATGGCTTACAATATCCGTAGGCGAGTATCGCGAATTCTTCATGTTACTCCATCCCTAGAAAATGGTTTTTTAAGGCTCGCTCATAGCCTTTGGAAGCATCCTGTATCTATTCTATGCGGCAATCATACCCACCTTTCGCACGCATCGTCGTAGAGCAAGCCAGATTATTGGCGTTCGGAAAACGTCGGTTTGTTGAACACCGAGAGTGGCTTCGGCTGGGGCCGCGCTCCAACGGCTCCCGCCTGCTGTCCGCCCGCCCGTCAGTCATCATCACTAAGAAGTGTGCTAAATTGCAGTAGGCGCAGGGTAGGTCACCGCTATCTTTGATCTGCGATTCCTGGCTTCAATCACGGGGTACCATGCCCGTCGGATCCGTTGGTATGTTTCCATAGCGCTCAAGCAGTGCTGAAACCTTGGTGGCATAGCGCGGATTGGCCGTGACGAAATCCCGCGCGGATCGGCGCACCACAGCTTTGCCGACACGTTCGCCTCGCGCTGAGTATTGATCGATGACGGGAATGAAACCATGTATCCGCCAAGCAATGTCATAGCGACGTTGATCGACTGCACTGAACATGGCCAGCGCGACCTGCGGCAGGCTGCCGTAGATCCGGCGCATGCCCGCTTCAGGGTCGTCTGGACAAGTTTTCCCGTCCCAGCTGTAGTGGCCATGCAAGGCCTCTACCATCACTCCATCGCGCTCCGCCTTTACGACAAAATAGGATGTAACCGTAGTCGAATGCGCGCGCGCTTGATGCAGTATGTAATAGAAGTGCCGCTTGTCGTGCGCAGATAGCACAATAGTTATGTCGCTATCTTGCCAACGCTCGAAAAACGATTGGACTGGCTTCTTCCAGCGGGGTTCAAAGGAGATGAAGTCCATAAAGGCTTGCTGCTGCGCCTGCCAAGACGGTTTGGCCAAGGGTGTTACCTTAGCTTCGAAGCTGTGCCGGTTGCGACGACCGGCGCCAGAACTGATTGAAAGAGCGCCGATCTGGCGGAGAACGTATTCGTCATCGGCGATGAGCTGCGATCGCGGCCACGCCCCCATGCGAGTGACTGACGTTACATCATACCGCGTCAGTAGCGATGCAATCTTTTCCGCCGTTCCTCGTCGATCCTCGGCAAGAGTTGGAATGATCCCTGGGGCACCGTCTGCGCAGATCCACTCAAGCGCATCACATTCGGCCTCCCATCCTAGGAAGCCATACGGGGGCCGGCTACCGACTGGCTGACCGATCACGTTCTCAATTGCCTCCAGATGCCGCTCAGCTATACGCCAGACGCATGCGACGATCCTAAACGGAGCTTCTTCAGCAAAGACATCATTTGCGAGATCAAGTTCGATAAGGGCGATTCGAATCTGAGGGAGCAAGTTTGCGCGGCCGCGAACATGCTTTAAATAAATGAGTCGGTCTTCCGCCGCCGCGAAGTGCAAAAGATCGATCTCGGGGCTGAGCTGTGGCAAGAAGGTCAAAGGCAGAAGTGGCTGCACTTCAAGTGAAAGTGAACCATTCACGTTCTTGACAATGAAACCGCGGACATCGACGCCGGCGGAAACGGCAAAATAGGATAACGGGACGTTAAGTTCATGCCAGTCCGTAGATATCATGACACATCGGATCATCTCGCGTGGAATGCGCTCCTGATCGACTAATAGTGTTACGTATTTGCTGAGCTCATGTACTCCGGTACGGGCGCTGGCGTCACTGCGTTTTACTTCGACGCATACGATGTGATCAAAAGAATCTCTTGCAATAATGTCAATCCGACCGGCCGCCCCATGCGGGTTAGCCACAGAGTATTCTTTACCAAGCAATTGCAAACCCGGTTCGATCAGGTCTAGGTTCGCAGCCAAGGCATCGCGCAGTTCAAGTTCGTTCGCGAATAGGCCGACTACCGGTAATTGCGGATTAGCCGTGCGTGTAGGAGTGTTCATATGTTCCGCATTCCAGTAGCTTTGAGTACGGTTGGCAGTTAAAATTGAGTAGTTTTATTACCGCCGCTCCTGAGGCGGTAGCTCTTATCAGAATCCGTCATTAGCAGTTGCCTAGCAGAATCGTCGCTTCATTCTCACCGCGGGAGTAAGCGTTTAATGTCGACGCGATGATCCGCGCTTCAAGAACATGAAGTTGATCATTGCCTCCGCGCAAAACGATGCCTGCTAGTTGATGCTGCCCATTTGCGTTTACGCGAATGACCGGGCTGCCCGATAGATCGTCGAAGTTCGTTAAGCCATGAATGGACTTAACGTCGACTTGGAAGGTGCAGTCGTCTTCCTTCCATGACCCACGATGACTTTGCCCGACGAGCAAAATTGGACAATATCTGATGATACGGTCTTCCGGGTCGAATTCTCGAGTTTCACTTGGAAACCCTCGGACCAAGACTGTTCCAAACGATACATCCAAAGTAAGGCCGTCTAAGCAGAGGGGTTCCTCGCCACAAAAGAGGTGCCGCACAAGCAGATCTTGTTTGACTGGCGCGATGGCTAGGTCCTGCCACTCGGCCGTTTCCTCTGTAGCGATTGGCTTAATCCGCAGAATCGCTTCGTGTGGAACAAAAGCGTTATTCGGCTCTACAGCGTGTTCGATCGAGTATGGTATGCGCAGTTGGTCCGCCTGTATAGGACTTCCCATATATTTATCGAAAAGATGGGCTGCCGTTACTGCGAATACCTGCCCTCCGAGCTCGACTAGGACCGAAGAGCCGGAGGTTCCGTAGGGAAAATCTTCATCATCAAACTCGAATAGCACTGGCCGGGCACATTTGGCAGCCTGGAGAGCGCTTGCGGCTTTCCTTAGAGATTTTTCTTTATTGGTGGCCATTGGACTCTTTGCGTTGGCGAAAAGCAGCGGCCCGGTCGGTTCCCGACTTGCCAACTTGTCGCTGAGGTTTCGCGATCGACTTTAGCAAGCGGCTGGCGATTTAGGAGCATAATGTGCGGACCTAATGACATGGTGCCCCCGTCGCGAAAGCAATATGCCTCGGGCGATCAATCCACTCGTATATGTTCAATAAACGGCCGTTTCATGAACGCTGCCGGCCGCATATGCCGACATTGCCTTTTCCGCTATTGATATGTTCAATAACCCGTGCGAGAAACTAAGTCCATAAAAGGATGGTTGCTCAAAGAATGTTGGACACGCTTTCCGCTCCCCTGCCAAGCCAGTCCGGTACGCGGCGGATTGGCTATGCGCGCGTGTCCACGGCCGACCAGGACCTCAATCCCCAACTCGACATTCTCCACGCGCGTGGATGCGCGCCGGTTTACTCCGAACACGCATCCGGCAAGACGGCGGACAGGCCGGAGCTGGCGAATGCCATGAAGGCGCTTCGTGCTGGCGACACGTTGGTGGTGTGGCGGCTTGACCGGCTCGGGCGGTCGCTTCCCGACCTTATCGCCAACATCAACGAGCTGGCGCAGCGAGGCATCGCGTTTGAGAGCGTCACGGAGGCGATCGACACCACGACGGCGGCGGGCAAACTGGTGTTCAACATTTTCGCCAGCCTCGCCGAGTTTGAGCGTCACCTTATCAGTGAACGGACCCGAGCGGGGCTGGCGGCGGGGCGTGCCCGTGGCCGCATGGGAGGCAGGCCCCCTGCCCTTACCTCCAAGCAGCTCCGCGAAGCCCGGCTCCTGCTGACTGACCCCAACGCGACCGTAACGGAGGTGGCCGAGCGCTACGAGGTCAGCCGGACCACGCTTTACAAGGGGCTACGCGAGTTGGCTGCCAAGGAGAACAAGGTATGAAAGCCACCTTCATCCGTCATGGGCAGAGCACCGGCAATGCCGGAATGCCATGTCATGACCTTGCGACGATCGAGCTGACCGAAAAGGGTTGGGATCAGGCGCGACGGCTTGCGGCGGACTGGACCGAAACACCATCGCTGATCGTGACTTCGCCGTTCCTGCGTACCCAACAGACAGCCGCCCCGACGATCGAGCGCTTCCCCGACGTGCCTGTGGAAGTGTGGCCGATCGAAGAGTTTACCTATCTCCAGCCTTCCCGCTGGAACGGTACGTTGGCGGTAGATCGGGCACCGCATCTTGTGCGGTATTGGGGTGAAGCTGATCCGGCCTATTGCGATGGCGAGGGCGCGGAAAGTTTCGGCGCACTGCTACGCCGCGCCGAGGCCGCGTTGATGCGGCTTGCCGCCCTGCCCTCTCCTGGCCTCGTCTATGTTTTCAGCCATGGGCAATTCATTCAGGCGGTGCGGGCTGTGGTCACGGAATCTGAGTTGGACGATCGGGGCAAGATGCTCCGCTTCTGGCGCGAGGGTGTGCCGCCCGCGATCGGAAATATTGAACGAGTAGAATTTGGGTGGGCGGATGCTCGATGGCAACACGCAACTCACCTAACCAAATAATAAGCTACTAAGCCACTAAGCGGTTTTCACAGGTGTGACGTTGGCAGGGGCTTGGAAATTCAACAATCCACAGGCGCATTAGGACGCTATAGGAAGATTAGGGATTATTAGGCTTTATAGGCTTGCATAGGCGATAATAACTGGTCATAGGGCTTTTACGGTCGCCTATGGCCGCTAAGGAGCCTACGATGCCGACCGCAGAACTCTCCGCGCTGACGAACACTCGCCTCCAGGCAATCGCTGTCCCTTTAACTGACACGCACGATACGGTGATTACGCGACTGCTGGATCATTGGGATGCCACCAAGACGGACCAGCCCAAAGTCATCAAGCCAGGCGAGCCCATCGGCATGAAGGACGATGGTCGCACGATGATTTTCGACTCTGCGACCCCACCCCAACTGAACTTCACCAACTGTCTCCAGGTGATCCTCAACGGGAAAAAACTAAGCAAGGGAGAAAGCTATTGGAATACGATCATGAACCGCATGATCCGAGAGGTGCATGCCAAGGGCCACAATGCTCAAGTGATCTACGATATGCTCTTCGTGAATGCCGAAGTTGGCCAAAAGGAAGAGAACGGGTACAAATTTCTGTCTGATGTAGGTTTGTCGGTGCAGGGTCAGGATAGCAATGCCGCCTTCCGTCAGGCTTATCAGCTAGCGGCGCTAAACGGCATCTCGTTCGAGATTTGGTTCGGTTGGCAGGATAACGACAAGGCCGCTTACCCTAACCGCCAAGGCGTCCTCGAACTCTGAGTTGCATCAATCATGAAATTCCAAAGTCCGTTGGAGGACGCTCCGGCGGCATTGTGTCAAAAGGATATTGCCGGTCACTCTATCCCAATGTCACTGGGACAACTAAGCGAATAAGCTACTAAACGCTATGGTTGCGTACTAACCGACTAAGCGATATAAGTCGCTTACGAGTTTAGTAGGAGCGGGTATGCAGGTCTGGGCAGTGATTGCGCAAAAAGGGGGGCAGTCCAAAACGACCCTTTCAACCGGCTTCGCCGTCGAGGCAGCACGCGAAGGCGCGTCTGTCGTCATCCTTGATGCTGACGATCGACAGGGATCCGCTCTTTACTGGTCGGAGCGTCGTGATTCCGATGATGTAATGGTGAAGGACAGCAGCGTCGCTGGTCTACCTCTCCATATCTCGCGAGGGCGGGGCAGCGGCAAGATTGATCTTATCATAATCGACACGCCTGCGAACTCTAAAGACATTGCGATGCTCGCGGCCGAGCAGGCGGACTTCGTCGTCATCCCCGTGGCCCCTCGCGGGCTCGACGTTCATTCGGTCCTGCAAACCATCAAACAGGTACAGCAAGCCGGCACGCCGTTCGCCGTCATCCTGACCCAAGTTCCGCATCAGGGTGGGGAGGGGCAGGAGGCCCATGCTGGCTTCTCAGCCAAGGGCGTGACGATGTTCAACAGCCGCCTTCATTTCCGTAAGGACTTCTACAAGGCCACGCCTCTTGGAAAAACAGCGGCGGAAACGGAGCCCGACAGCAAGGCGGCGGCGGAGTTGCGGTCAGCTTACGAAGAAGCTAAGCGACTAAGCGGTTATGCGACTAAGCAAGTAAGCGAGGTGGCATAATGGCTCGGAAGCCTTCGGCACTTGCCGGCATTTTCGATGACGAGCCCACGGAGCCGGCTCCAGTAGCGGCTCCCATTGCAGACGCGGCTCCTGAGCCAGTGCAGAGCGACGCACCGCGCCGTGCGCGTCGTACAGCGATCGAACCGACGATGCCGGTACGACGCAGCAGTCATCCCGGCAAGAAGCCGGTGTTGATCCATATTCCCGAAGACATGCACCGAGCGTTGCGTCAGCTCAGCGTAGAAGAGGGAGGGGAACCGCTTACCGTCATTACTGAACGCCTGCTCCGTCAGTATTTGGTCAAGCGGGGCCACACCAGGTTCGCGCCATGAGCAAACGGCGCGATCCCAATCCTGAGTTTGACCTGTTTATCCCGGCGCTGGGCGACCTTTCGCTTCGTGACCAGCGCGAGATCATGGAGCGGCCGTTCTTCTCGCTTCAAAAGCGCAAGCGGTTGAAGCCGATCGAGTATAAAAGCCCTGACGGTGAAGCCTGGGTACGCGTGCAGGCGATCCCCGACTACGGCATGGCAACGATATGGGATGCCGATATCCTGATATGGGCCGCATCAACCCTCAATCGAATGAAGCAGCAGGGCTTGAACGACTTGCCTCGCACACTGACGACAACGCCCTATGACCTGTTGCGGGCGATCAAGCGCGGCACCGGGGGTAGGGATTATCAGGAGCTGCAAGCGGCGTTGCTGCGTCTCCAAACTACGTCCATCACGACTTCGATTCGCGCGACAAAGCGACGGCAAAAAGCCGGCTTCAACTGGCTGGATAGCTGGACGTTCGACACCGACGCCGACACCGAGCAGCCTCGGGGCATGACGTTGACCCTCTCGGATTGGGTTTATGAGGGGATCGTCAACGAGAAGTCTCTTCTTACCATGCACCCCGACTATTTCCTTCTGTCCGGCGGGCTGGAACGGGCGTTGTATCGGATCGCGCGCAAGCATGTCGGCTCGCAGCAGGGTGGGTGGCTATGCCGGGTCGAGGTGTTGCGCGACAAGACCGGCAGCGACGCTCAGCCCAAGGAGTTCAACCGAATGCTCAGGCGCGTGATCGAGGCCGACCAGCTTCCAGACTACGCAATGGAAATGGGGGAAACGGCCGACAAGAGTCCGGCCGTACAGTTCAGACGGCGCGGGGAGGTTGAGGCGCTGGCGCTTGCTGAGCGGATGCGCGCAGAAGAGGAGCGGAGTGCCCGCTTTGACGCCGATCGCCGTCGAACCGAGGAGGTAGACGCCCGCATGGATCATCTCGCCGGCCGCCGCTAACTATCGGGGTATCACCCACCGGGTGCGTAACTATCGGGGTATCACCCACCATGCAGCGGCGGCCAATAACCATAGATTGATCTCGGTCGAGCTGCTGGTAACCGGCTAACTGTGGATAACTGGCACCGCCAACCGCTTTCGGGGATCAGCGGACTCGGGGTTTCACCCACTATTGCCTCGGGGTATCACCCACCATGCTATCGGGGTATCACCCACCGAATCACGGGGTATCACCCACCACGGCCTTTCATAAGACGCTGATAACAAACTAAATATTTCACTTTTTCACAAGCTTAACCTTCTTAACAGTTCATATTTAACAGAATCTTTTAACGCTTAAGCAGCTTCGTCACATCAACGTTAAGACAGATGCGGAATTGCCCGTCGGGCAATATGTTTGTGGATGCGTGCCGGCTAACGCCGACACAGGGGCGACCTTACGGTCGCAAGCTTCCGATGAAAGCTTAGCCGATATGGCGGTGTGTACCTGCACCGACTCCTAAGCGGATAGGGCAAAGCCTTCCCTCGTTGTCAGGGCAGGCGACGGCCCCATCCCACTATCGCTCCAAGCAATGCAGCAGCTCCACGGGCGATGAGCATAACGGGGTGCATCACGAACTCTACCACCATGAAGCCCATGAGCTTGCCGAGGATCAAGCCGCCAACGATCGCTACCACCAGCCAGATCATAACCGTGGGCCGGCATGGTAGGGATTGGGATCGAACATCCCGCGATATTCGGCGTCGGTACGATAATCGATCCGGTCGAGGAGCCATGCCGGTTCCCCGGCAACGAACACGATCGCGCGTCGCTCGCGCATGACCTCATCGGGCGTGAGCAGCTCGCGGCCGGCGAATTGCTGACTGACACCGGACGACTTGCCCCGGTTGAACGATCCGCCACCGCCGCCAACGTTGCTGCCACCGCTCTTGCCTTCATTGGCCGTCTCGAACTCGATCGTCGCCTTGCCGAGCATCTCGGAAATGTATTTGGCGGTGTCGAGGTCGCGGGCGTTGAAGAACTGGCTGGTGGCGTTGGCGAGGAAGCTGCCCTTCTTCGGATAGATTTTGAGCTGGTCCATGTCCTGTAGGAACAACCACAGCGCGACACCGAACCCGCGCACCAGGCTGATCGCGTCCTCGATCGCGGTCATTCGGCCGAGCTGGGCGAACTCATCGAGCAGGAACACGACCTTGTGGAGCGGCGTCACGGTGTCCGCCATCACTCCGGCGAGCGCGTCGTTGACCAGCCCGCGCACGAACCGGGCATTGCCTCCGCGCAGTTTGTCGGCGGGCAGGACGATGTAAACCGTCATCGCCTTGTGCTTGAGATCGCGCAGCGAAAAATCCGAGCGGGCCAGCGCACGGGCGATGCGGGGATCATCGAGGAAGGCGGTGTGCCGGCGTGCTGACGACAGCACCGAGCCGCGTTCGCGTTCGGCCATGCCGGAGAAGGTATTGGCGGCGCGAGCGACAATGCCGAACGCTGCATCGCTGACCATCATCGCCGCCAGCGTTTCGTCCAGTTCCTCGGCGCTGGAACCGAGCAGCCGGCGGACCTCGCCCATATTGCGCTGATCGGCGGGGAGGCCGGCGACGTGCAGCACCACGCCCCGGATGAGATCGCGGGCGGTATCGTCCCAATGATCGTCCCCGCCCTTGTCGGACGGGACCACGCAGGCGTCGGCGATGGTCATCGCCTGCGCCAGACAATCCTCGCTTTCGAGGTCGATACGGTCGAGCCAGTTGAAACCGTGGGCGGTGTCGCCCGTCACCCCGTAGGGGTCGAGCAGGAACACGGCCTGCCCCATCGCGCGGCGGGCGCGGGCGGTGACGGCGTAGTTCTCGCCTTTCACGTCCAGCACCAGCGCCGAGCCGGGATATTCGAGCAGGGTCGGGATGACCAAACCCGTTCCCTTGCCCGCGCCGGTCGGGGCGAAGGTGACGACGTGGCCGGACTGCCGGAACCGGTTGTCACCCGCCACGGGTCCTATCGCGCGACCGAGAGCGAATCCGGCGGGGGTGGAAGCGTTGGCGGGGGGTAGGTGCCCCAGCGCACGCATCTGGGACACTGAACCCCAATAGGCGCTGCCGTGGGTGTCTGGGCCTGCGGGAGGTCCGACAGGCCCCGCGGGAGCTTCAGGCGTGCCCTGTGCCGCCCCGGACGACCCGAAGGGAGCCCTGCCGGTGTAGAGCAGCGGATAGCGTTCGGTGTAGCCCCACAGCGCCGCCAGCGCGAGGATCGCGGCGAGGTCCATCGCCCACCACGGGAAAATGGGCAGGAAGACGTGCAGCGCGAACAGCGGGAGGAAGATCGGCGGGGTGAGGGCGACGAGCTTCCATGCAATGCGCGGCCGCTTCGACCGGTACGCGAAGATCGAGCCGACGAACGCGGCGATCAGCATCCACTCGAACAACGCTGTCCAGCGCCCGAGCCTCTGCCCCATGCCGGACCAGTAGCCGGTCATTGTGGTCGGATTCTCGCGCTCCATCTTCACGTTGTTCAGATCGGTATTCAACGATTCCTGTTTGTGGCGTTCGTTGCGCGCTGCCTCATCGGCTAGGATGGCGGCGAGATCGTCGGCGTTGCCCGACAGGTCCATGATCAGCACGTAAGCGGTCCCGGCAAGCGGGCCCGTGCCGTTCGAGCGCAGCGCGCGCGACAGATCGGACAGGCCGGCGCGCAGTGATGCGGGCGGGGCGAGGCCAGCCGCCACCAGCCGCTGGCGATAGCCATCGGTCGCCAGCTCCACGAAACCCTTTAGCCGGAAATCGACGGGTTCGGATGCGGGGTGGGGCTTGGCGGTATCGGCCTTGGCTTGCGCCGTCAGTTGTTCGAGGAGGGGCGCGGCATGGTCGAGACCATCGGCGACACCGTTCCAGTTTTTCGCATTGGCGGCGGCGATCATGCGGGTGGCGTCGAGATGCAGATCGGAGATAATGCGGGACCAGCGATCGGCGCTGCTATCATGCGCGGTGCAGACGGCGCGAACATGCTCCGCGTGCCGTGCGGTATAGTCCTTGTCCTTGCCCTCCATGAACTTCGCGCCTTCCAGCACCGCGTCGCAACGCGGCACATCGGCATGAGCCATCGAAACGGGAGAGAGTGCGATCACTCCCGCCAGCAGGAAAGATCGCACCCGGATCATTGGTCGTCCGATCCGACATTGGCCGCGTCACCACGCGGCGGTTTGGTAAGGCCGTCAGGGCGAGGAGGCAGACCGAACACCTCCCGGTCACGAGTAGCGAACAGTTCCCGGTTCAGAATCGACATAAGCTGTTCCTCGGTAAACTTGCCGCGCTTGATCGAGGCATTGATCGCGCCCCCGATCAGTATCTTGCGACGAGTATCGACCTTGCGCTCCTGTGATTTTTCACGAGCATCAAGGGCAGCGATACGAGCGGCGAGTTGACGTCGCTGCTCCAACAGCTTCTCGCGCTGGGATAATTTGGTTTCGGCCAATGCCCGTCTCCCACAATCAGAAGGGCAGGGTAGGCAGAAGGCAAAAGCAGTGCAAGCAGAAGGCCAAAAAACAGGAACGAGAATGAGTGAGAAGGACAGAAGAAAGAAGACTGCTGACGCAGCCGTTAGAGAAGCTAACGGCGCACTTATGCAAACCTACAGTTTGCGTACGGTCGGGAGACCCCGACACCCCTCTCCGGCGTTGAAGACGCCTGCGCACCCGTGTAGAACGGGCTTGCCACGACCGGGAACGCAAGAGCTACCGGTCGCGAGAAGAAGTTAGAACCAGAAGAAGGGCGCGCGCATATGTCGGACGGCCTAGACACAGCGACAGCGACAGCGACAGCGACAGCGATCAGCGCGGAGGAACGCGCCAAGCGACAGCGCGCCATCGATTTCGCGCGAGGCAGCATCCGCTTCGAAGGGTTGATACCCTCGCCGGAAGCCGAGCAGATCAGCCAGCGTTTTATCTCCGGCGAAATCACGATCGAAGAAGCGCTTGCGGAAGTCGGCGCACTGTATGGTCAGCATCATGGACGATAGTGCAGGGCAACGGGAGCGGCGAAAGCGAGCGCTAGATTTTGCACGTGGCAGCGTTCGTCTGGAGGGGTTCGTCCTCGACGATCAGACGGAGGCACTGTTCGCCCGCTACGTAGACGGCGACCTAGACCGCCCCGGCCTGACCGCCGCAATCTTGCAATACTGTGGAATCCGCCAAGCGACCGATAGCAAGGAGGCACCATGATGAAAGAACGGGACAGCACGCCGGCTATCAGTGCAGAGGAGCGCGCCAAGCGGCAGCGTGCGGTGGACTTCGCGCGGGGCAGTGTGCGCTTCGAGGGTTTCATCCTTGGACCGGAAGTCGAGGAGCTAAACCGCCGTTTTATAGAAGGCGAGCTAACTTCCGACGAGCATGTCGCAGAGACGCTACGTTTGTACGACCCGGCGTTACGGGACTAACTGGTATGCCGCTCGCTCCGTATCACATGAGCGTGAAGACGATCGGGCGCTCCGCCGGGCGTTGCGCGACAGCCGCGTGTGCGTATCGCTCAGGCGCACGGATCGAAGATCAGGCAACGGGTCGGGTGTTTGACTATTCCGGGCGCGGTGGCGTGGCGCGCGAGGATTGCGCGATCTACGCTCCGCCCAATGCGCCGGACTGGGTGCAGGATCGTGCCGTCTTATGGAACGCGGTCGAAGCGGCGGAGACGCGGGTCAACAGTACCGTCGCGCGTGAGTTCGAAGTCGCACTCCCGGCCGATTTGGACGACGCAGGCCGGCGGGCACTGGTGGCGCAATTCGCAAACGCGTTGGTTGAACGCCATGGGATCGTGGTCGATGCTTCTATCCATGAGCCCGATGCCTATGCGGGAAAAGGGCAGGGCAATCGCAACCATCACGCGCATGTGCTGTGCTCGACGCGGCGCATTGGCGAGGAGGGGTTTGGCCCTAAGAGCCGTGAGCTGGACAATCAGCGATCGGGCGAAGTCATGCATTGGCGCGGGACGTTTGCGGCAATGTGCGGGGATGCGTTGGAGCAGGCCGGGCACCCCATCAAAGCGGCACGTTGGCGGGCCGGGTATTTGCTAAAGGCAGGGCAGATCGAGGCAGCGCGTGAGCGCGGCGACACGGCGTTTATCGCCGCGAACGAGCACCGGATGCCAACCAAGCATTACGGCCCCAATGTCATCCATATCGAACGTAAGGGGCGGACGACCGACCAAGGGGATAAAGCCCGCGTTGTCGAAGGGTTGAACGCGGAGGTGATCGATCTTGCCGAGGCGCGCGAGCGGATCGAGGCCGAGCGCCAGGTCGAACCGGAACGCCCCCGCAGCCTGATCGAGGCGGGGCGCGAGGCAGCGCGGAACAGTGGCGTCCGGCTGCTGGGCACGCCGGCCGAGCCGGCAGCACCGGTTGTGCGCCCGCCCGAGCTGGTGTTGCGTGAGTGGAAGACCGAGAACGACCGGCAGTTTGTCGGCGTCGTCGCTAAGGCGGAAAAGGTGGACGCCTATGCGCGCCGGCTTCTCTCGGGGCATGAGCGCCGGCAGGAGGCGCACCGCCTGCAACGTCCCGAGGCTCCCGCCGGCCTGTTAGCTTCGATGAAGCGCGGGGCCTATGAGGTGGCGGCGAAGGCGTGGGAGCAGACCCGAGCGGCGATCGCCAAGCGGATCGAGCGGCTAAGCGGGCAGATTGATCGGCTTGCCGGTTACATGCGGCAGGCGTTTCCGTGGGAGGGCAACCAGTCCCCCGGCGAGCTAATGGCGGAACGCCTCGCCACCCGCGCCAAGCCGGCGCTGGCGGCGGAGGCACAGGCAGCGAGGGAGACAGGCATGGCGGCGATCGACGGCACGACCAAGGCGGATGAGCAGCGACGGGCAGACGCCCGCGCCATCACGGAACGCGACGGGAAATTGGCGGCGCAGCAGGACCGCACGCTGGCCGAGCCGTCGCAGGCCCCGACACTGGACGGGCGAACGCTTGGGGATCGCATGGCGGGCAGGGCCGATGCCGACGGCAAACCACCCCAGACAGCGCAGGAGAAGCGTCAGGCCGAGGCGTTGGAGAAGATCAAGGCCAGCCGTGACAGGGAGCGTCAGGACCGCGAGCAGGGCAAGGATCGCGGGCGTGGGCGATAGACAGAGCGAACTAGCAAAGGAAACGGCACGATGACGGACAGGCTTTGGAAAGTGACCGTGAGC
>NZ_SGXR01000002.1:1892-5095 GCF_004216825.1 Sphingomonas sp. BK036
AGAACGGTGATTGACGGGTACGCCCGTCGTATTTGACATTGTGAATGGGTTTTTTAAAATCGATGCCGTGAGGTGCTCGATTTTGGGGACGAGGATTGCTTAGGCAGTTCGTTAGGCACTTCTGTGCAAGGCGATCTGACGGGTGGTTCGAGGCTCCAGATATCGACATCATCATAATATATAATCTGGCTGAGATTATAATCATCCGCACCTGACAAAGACCACGACGCACTGCTCTGCCGAGTTGGTGATCCGAAAGGACACCCAGTGATGTCGTTGGTGGTGTGGACTCTCAAGCGTGAGGTAAGGGCAATTCGTGGATGCCTTGGCATGTACAGGCGATGAAGGACGTGGCACGCTGCGATAAGCGTCGGTGAGCTGTGAGCAAGCATTGACCCGACGATTTCCGAATGGGGAAACCCACCTATCCCGATTAATCCGAACTGTGTGGCAACACGCAGCTTGGGTTAATTAGGTTAGGTATCACTTAGCTGAATAAAATAGGCTTCGTGAAGCGAACCCGGCGAACTGAAACATCTCAGTAGCTGGAGGAAAAGACATCAACCGAGATTCCGTTAGTAGTGGCGAGCGAACGCGGACCAGGCCAGTGCCGACAAGTGAATTAGCAGAAGCTTCTGGAAAGTAGCGCCATAGCGGGTGACAGCCCCGTATGCGAAAATGAAATTGTCGGACTCGAGTAGGGCGGAACACGTGAAATTCTGTCTGAACATGGGGGGACCACCCTCCAAGCCTAAATACTCGTACATGACCGATAGCGAACTAGTACCGTGAGGGAAAGGTGAAAAGCACCCCGATGAGGGGAGTGAAACAGTACCTGAAACGGATTGCCTACAAGCAGTTGGAGGGCTTTTATGGCCTGACAGCGTACCTCTTGCATAATGGGTCTGTGACTTAATGTATCAAGCAAGCTTAAGCCGATAGGTGTAGGCGCAGCGAAAGCGAGTCTGAATAGGGCGCCAGAGTTTGATGTATTAGACCCGAAACCCGGCGATCTAGGCATGACCAGGATGAAGGTGCAGTAACATGCACTGGAGGTCCGAACCGATTAACGTTGAAAAGTTACCGGATGAGTTGTGTTTAGGGGTGAAAGGCCAATCAAGCCGGGAAATAGCTGGTTCTCCGCGAAAACTATTGAGGTAGTGCCTCGCACGAACACCTTAGGGGGTAGAGCACTGGATGGGCTAGGGGGTCGCGAGATCTACCAAACCTAACCAAACTCCGAATACCTAAGAGTGATATGCGGGAGACAGACGGCGGGTGCTAAGGTCCGTCGTCAAAAGGGAAACAGCCCTGACCTACAGCTAAGGCCCCCAAATCGTATCTAAGTGGGAAAGCATGTGGGACTTCCAAAACAACCAGGAGGTTGGCTTAGAAGCAGCCATCCTTTAAAGAAAGCGTAACAGCTCACTGGTCTAAACAAGAGGTCCTGCGGCGAAGATGTAACGGGGCTCAAGATACGTGCCGAAGCTTAGGGTGTGCCACTGATGTGGTACGCGGTAGCGGAGCGTTCCGTAAGCCTGTGAAGCGATCTGGTAATGGGTCGTGGAGGTATCGGAAGTGCGAATGCAGACATGAGTAGCGATAAAGAGGGTGAGATGCCCTCTCGCCGAAAGACCAAGGGTTCCTGCGCAAGGCTAATCCGCGCAGGGTGAGCCGGCCCCTAAGACGAGCCCGAAGGGGGTAGTCGATGGGAACCACGTTAATATTCGTGGGCCTGGTGGTGTGTGACGGATCATGTGTGTTGTCTGCTCTTATCGGATTGAGCAGGCTTCGAAATGGTTCCAGGAAATAGCCCCACCGTATAGACCGTACCCGAAACCGACACAGGTGGTCAGGTAGAGTATACCAAGGCGCTTGAGAGAAGTGTCCTGAAGGAACTCGGCAAATTGCCTCCGTACCTTCGGAAGAAGGAGGCCCTCACTATGCGCAAGCACTTTGAGGGGGCACAGGCCAGGGGGTAGCGACTGTTTAGCAAAAACACAGGGCTCTGCTAAGTCGGCTTCAAGACGACGTATAGGGCCTGACGCCTGCCCGGTGCCTGAAGGTTAAGTGGAGGGGTGCAAGCTCTGAAATGAAGCCCAGGTAAACGGCGGCCGTAACTATAACGGTCCTAAGGTAGCGAAATTCCTTGTCGGGTAAGTTCCGACCTGCACGAATGGCGTAACGACTTCCCCACTGTCTCCAGGACATGCTCAGCGAAATTGAATTCTCCGTGAAGATGCGGAGTACCCGCGGTTAGACGGAAAGACCCCGTGCACCTTTACTGCAGCTTCAGAGTGGCATTAGGAAGAAACTGTGTAGCATAGGTGGGAGGCTTTGAAGCATCGGCGCCAGCTGATGTGGAGCCATAGGTGAAATACCACCCTGTTTGTTTCTGATGTCTAACCTCGTTCCGTAAGCCGGAACAGGGACCCTCTGTGGCGGGTAGTTTGACTGGGGCGGTCGCCTCCTAAAGAGTAACGGAGGCGCGCAATGGTGGGCTCAGGACGGTCGGAAACCGTCTGTTAGAGTGCAATGGCATAAGCCCGCCTGACTGCGAGACTGACAAGTCGAGCAGAGACGAAAGTCGGTCATAGTGATCCGGTGGTCCCTCGTGGAAGGGCCATCGCTCAACGGATAAAAGGTACGCCGGGGATAACAGGCTGATAACCCCCAAGAGCTCATATCGACGGGGTTGTTTGGCACCTCGATGTCGGCTCATCACATCCTGGGGCTGGAGCAGGTCCCAAGGGTTTGGCTGTTCGCCAATTAAAGTGGTACGTGAGCTGGGTTCAGAACGTCGCGAGACAGTTTGGTCCCTATCTGCCGTGGGCGTCGAAATTTGAGAGGAGTTGACCCTAGTACGAGAGGACCGGGTTGAACATACCTCTGGTGTACCAGTCGTTCTGCCAAGAGCGCAGCTGGGTAGCTATGTATGGACGGGATAACCGCTGAAAGCATCTAAGCGGGAAGCCTCCCTCGAGATAAGATTTCATAGAGCCGTCGGAGACCACGACGTTGATAGATCGGATGTAGAAGTGCGGTAACGCATGGAGCTAACCGATACTAATTGCTCTATTCGCGCTTGAGAGTCTCACACCATCAATGACAACACTGGGGCAACCCAGCACGTCAGACGATAGTGCAGATGATTAGCACGACGCCAGATTGCCAATCCCCTCGCCGTCGAGGGATTGGTCGAA